>NZ_VFVT01000003.1:0-611649 GCF_006442275.1 Mesorhizobium sp. B2-3-10 | reverse complement strand
GCCCCCGAACGGGCCGAAGCCGCCGCCCCCCCTGCCACCGAACTTGCCGGCCATATGCATGAACATGCGCTCGCCGAAATGATGACGGTCGGAATGATTGTGCCCAAAATTGTGCTTGTGCATTGATTGCTCCTTGAGTTCTATCTCACGATATATCTTAATTAGGCACACCCTATCGATGAGTCAAGATATATCTTACGATGTATCTTAGCCAACGGTGGCGTCCACGCGTCAGCGGCAGGAATGGATGGTGTGTGAGGGGGCTACCAGCGGCCCTTGCGCCGATTCCAGCCGTAGAGCAGATCGGCGAAGCGATCGTAGGCAATGCGGGTCGGCGGCAGCATGAGCCGATTGCCGAACAGGCGCGCCAGCCATCCCTCGCCAGGCGTTGTCAGCCAGACCGCGATCGCCACGTCTGCACCGACCAGCAGCCTGCCCTGGGCGTCGGTCGCATGCAACCGGCGGCGGATGTCCTCCAGCGCGATGCCACGCGACGACAGCGCATCTGGCTCCAGGTTGATGTCGCGGAATTCGATCCGACCGGCCTTGACCGCCTCGACCAGCCGCCGCTTCTGCCGACCGATGCCGGCATCGCAGACGGGGCAGCGCGTGTTGTACCAGACGGTCAGCACGGGCCTGGACATGTGTCAGCCGTGATCGTGCCGGTGGTGCAGATCGGGGTAATGCGGATGCTTGTGGCGCAGCGGCGCATGCCGGTGCAAGTGCGAATGCGGCTCCGTCACCGGCCCGTCATGATGATGCTGGTGGTGCTCGTCATGCACATGGCTGTGCTCATGCTCCAGCGCCTGGTGCTCATGCTCGTGATCGTGGCGTTCCGACAGATGCAACCAGAGCCCGACGCCCATCAGCAACCCTGCAATCGCCAGCTTCAGCGTCACGGCATCGCCGAGCATGACGATGGCCAGCAAGGCACCGATGAACGGCGCCAGCGAATAATAGGCTCCGGTGCGCGCCGTTCCGAGATGGCGCAACGCAAGGATGAACATCACCAGGCTGACGCCGATGCCGAAGAAACCGACAGCCGCCGCCGAGGCGACAATCGGCGCGGCGGGAAGCGAGGCGCCGCCGATCAATGCCAGGCCGACATTGACGGTACCGGCCACGAGCCCCTTCAGCATGGCGATCACCACCGGGTCTGTGGCCGATATCCGGCGCGTGAAATTGTTGTCCAGTCCCCATGCCAGGCACGCCCCCGCGACCAGCAACGCGCCAAGGTTGAAAGTGACGCCATTACCTTGCCACGAAAGCAAAACAGCGCCAGTGAGAATGGCAAAGGCACCGAAAAGCAGGTGCCGGTCGACATTTTCGCGATAGACGAGCCAGGCGATCGCCATCGTTGCCAGCCCTTCGAGGTTGAGCAGCAATGCCGAACTGGATGCCGTGTTGAGGATGAGGCCGAACATCAGCAGGACCGGTCCAACAATGCCGCCCATGCCGATGGCCAGTGCAAGCCATGGAATATCCTCGGCGGCCAGTCGCGCCTCGCCGGCATTGGCTTGCCGGTCGCGCAACAGGCGATAGAGGGCAAGGCCAAGGCCCGCGCCGAGATATAGCAGGCCCGCAAGCATGAACGGATTGACGCTGTCGAGCAGCAGCTTGGACAGGGGCGGCGTCGCGCCGAACAAGACGGCAGAGCCGAGGGCAAGCGGTATGCCAGGCCAAAGATGCGAATGGGAATGCGTCATGGCTTACCCTATCATGGTGGCACGCCATGTCATCGACCACACCGCCAGGCACGGTTTGCGAGATCGCCCAACGGAAGTCCGCGCCTCAGTTCCGATGCATGACGGCCCGACGCGTCTGTTGTCGCGAAACAGCGCCCACTCTTCACAGAGGCGCCCGTTGGGCAGGTGGCAAAACCCGTTGCCGGCCTTGTCCTTCTTGATTGTCAGGCGTCCGTCAATCGCCGCGCAATGGACCGATGCGGGATTGGCCGTGCCGACCTGTTTGCGCAAGGCGGATACTATCATCCAAGCGACGAGATGATCTCGCGGTAAGCGAGCTCCGGGAAAGCCTTCATCGTCTGCGACCTGATATTGCCGCCCGCGGCCAGCATCAGCGCGAAACGCGCCAGCACCGCATCGTCGGGCGCCTCGACCACCGCCACCATATCGAATTCGCCCATGGTCAGGTAGAACGACTTGAACGATCCTCCCATCTCGCCCAGTTGCTTCCTGGCGGCGTCGAGGCGCTTGGGCGAGTCGCGCACGTTCTTAGCGCCGTGCTCGGTCCAGTTCATCAGCATGATGTAGGTCGTCATGGTAGGCCTCTCTCCGGGGCCACGGAGCACGGCACTCAGGCCATGGGCTTGTCGACACGGCCTCGGCCGGGGCTGGCTTCCGGGGGTTGTCGCCCGAAAATGCATCCGACGCAGGAGTATCCTCCCGCTGCCGACGTCCTGCAAGCGCTACTGCGCGGGACCAATGCCGTGTGAGTGCGACCTCACGCCAGCCGACGCAACAAAGGCGCTCGCAGGCATCAACCGCAAATCAGCCGGCGGCGGTCAGGTAAAGCCGGTTTAAAAACCCGCCTGAGTGCGGCAATCTCCGTCGTGGCCCCCAGGCCGGCAATACCTCATCCGGGCCAACCCAGCCGCAGGAGAGCTTCATGCGCGAGACATCAGAGCTGCCGCCGGAACAGATCGAAATTCCCGCCGCCTGGGTCGGCGAGGACATGGCGAAGCATCCTGAAAAATGGCTGGTCGAACTGGAGCCGGAGGACGTCGCGGAGTTGGAAGCTGCCGCAACCGGCTTTCTCGCCGGCTCGCACGATATCGGCAGTCTGACCAAGGCTCATTTCCCCTTGCCCCGGCTTGCCGGCCACCTTGCCGCGCTTCGCGAAAAACTGATTGCCGGAATTGGCTTCGAGGTGCTGCGCGGTCTCCCGGTCGAGAGATATTCCGCCGAGATGACGGCAACGATCTTCCGCGGGGTTGGCGCCCATCTGGGAAGCGCTCGGTCCCAGAATGCCCAGGGCCATATACTCGGCCATGTCCGCGACATCGGCGCCGACGCCAGGGACCCCAGGACACGCATCTACCAGACGTCGGAACGCCAGACATTTCACACCGATTCCGCCGATGTCGTCGGCCTGCTCTGCCTGCGCGATGCCATGCAGGGCGGCGAGTCCCTGCTGGTGAGCACGGTGACGATCTACAACGAGATGCGCAAGAGACGGCCCGATCTGGTCCGCCTGCTGTTCGATCCGATTGCCACCGACCGGCGCGGCGAGATCCCGGAAGGCGAAAAGCCCTACTTCGAAATCCCGGTGCTCAACTGGCATGCCGGACTGCTGACCGGCATCTATCAGCGTCAGTACATCGACAGCGCGCAGCGCTTCCCCGATGCCATGCGCCTCACTCCAGCCCATGTCGAGGCGCTGGATCTTTTCGACAGCCTTGCCAATGATGTCAGGCTGAACCTGTCGATGCGGCTCCGGCCTGGCGACATGCAGTTCGTCTACAATCATTCGCTGCTTCACGACCGCATGGGCTTTCGCGATTGGCCGGATCCCGACAAGCAGCGCCATATGCTGCGCCTGTGGCTGTCGGTCCCCGGCGACCGTCCGCTGCCGGACTGCTTCCGGCAGCGCTATGGCTCGATAGAGATCGGCAACCGGGGCGGCATCACCGTCAAGGGCGCGCGGCTGAACGTGCCGTTGCTTTGACGCCCGAAACGAAAAAGGGCGCCGATCGGCGCCCTTAACTGTTCGCGACAAAAATGAACTCAGCTATCGAGGAAGCTGCGCAGCTTGCGCGAGCGGCTCGGGTGCTTGAGCTTGCGCAGCGCCTTGGCTTCGATCTGGCGGATACGCTCGCGGGTGACCGAGAACTGCTGGCCGACCTCTTCCAGCGTGTGGTCGGTGTTCATGCCGATGCCGAAGCGCATGCGCAACACGCGCTCCTCGCGCGGGGTGAGCGAAGCCAGAACGCGCGTGGTGGTCTCGCGCAGATTGGCCTGGATCGCCGCGTCGATCGGCAGGATCGCCATCTTGTCCTCGATGAAATCGCCCAGATGCGAATCCTCCTCGTCGCCCACAGGCGTTTCGAGCGAGATCGGCTCCTTGGCGATCTTCAAGACCTTGCGCACTTTTTCGAGCGGCATGGCGAGCTTCTCGGCCAGTTCCTCCGGCGTCGGCTCGCGGCCGATCTCGTGCAACATCTGGCGCGAGGTGCGCACGATCTTGTTGATCGTCTCGATCATGTGCACCGGAATGCGGATGGTGCGCGCCTGGTCGGCGATCGAACGCGTGATCGCCTGCCTGATCCACCATGTCGCGTAGGTCGAGAACTTGTAGCCGCGGCGGTACTCGAATTTGTCGACGGCCTTCATCAGGCCGATATTGCCTTCCTGGATCAGGTCGAGGAACTGCAGGCCACGATTGGTGTATTTCTTGGCGATGGAGATGACGAGGCGCAGATTGGCCTCGACCATTTCCTTCTTGGCGATCGCGGCTTCGCGCTCGCCCTTCTGCACCTGGTTGACGATCTTTCGGAATTCCAGGATCGAAATGGCCGTTTCCGTGGCCAGATTCTGGATCTCGGCGCGCAAATCCTTGATCGCGTCCTTCTCGTTCTTGGTGAATTCCTTCCAGCCGCGCGAGGTCAGGTTGGCGATCGAGCGCGTCCAGTTGGGGTCGAGTTCGGAGCCCTGATATTCCTTCAGGAATTCCTCGCGGCGCACGCCATAGCTTTCGGCCAGGCGCAACAGCTTGCCCTCGTTCTGCACCAGCCGCTTGTTGATGTCGTAGAGCTGCTCGACCAGCGCCTCGATACGCGCCGTGTTGAGCGACAGCGACTTCACCGCCTTGATCAGCTGGTCCTTCAGCTCCTTCAGCCGGCGGTCCTGGCTGGGCGACAGCGTGCCGGCGGCGGCCAGACGGTTCTCGACCTGCTGGTCCTGCAGCTTCCTGAGCTTCTTGTAAGTGTCGGCGATGACGTCGAGCGTCTCCATCACCTGAGGGCGGAGTTCCGCTTCCATCGCCGCCAGCGACAGGCTCGCCTCGTCCTCGTCTTCCTCGTCATCATCGCCGATGCCGCGCGTGTCGGCGCCGACATTGGTGATGTCGTCTTCGTCATCGCGTCCGCGACGCGACTTTTCCTCGACCTTGGGTGCTTCCTCGACGCGTTCGACCACCGGCGCCTGCTTGGCTTCGGGGCCGGCATAGGTGGCTTCGAGGTCGATGATCTCGCGCAGCAGGATCTTGGATTCGTTGAGCTCGTCGCGCCAGATGATGATGGCCTGGAAGGTCAGCGGGCTTTCGCACAGGCCCGCAATCATCGTCTCGCGCCCGGCCTCGATGCGCTTGGCGATGGCGATTTCGCCTTCGCGCGACAGAAGCTCGACCGAGCCCATCTCGCGCAAATACATGCGCACCGGATCGTCGGTGCGGTCGGTCGGCTCTTTCTTGGTGGTGGTGGCGGCGACCGCGGTGCCGGTCTGCTCGGCCAGCTCGTTGGCGTCTTCCTCGGCATCGGCGGCGGTGTCGCCGGCCTCGGCCTCTTCGCCCTGTTCGTCATCCTCGACGACGTTGATGCCCATGTCGGACAGCATCGCCATCGTGTCCTCGATCTGCTCGGAGGTCACTTCCTCGGAAGGCAGCACCGAATTCAGCTCGTCCATGGTGACATAGCCGCGCTTCTTGGCGGCCTTGATCATCTTCTTGACAGCATCATCGGAAAGGTCGAGCAGAGGCCCATCGGTGGCGCCTTCGCGTTCGGTCTCGACCTCTTCCTTTTCCTTTGTCGCCATAGTCTTTATCTTCTCCTAGCGGCCGGCCATCGGGGCCGCGTAAGCTGTCGGACCAGTCAAATCGGATACGCCCGTTTTTCTAAACGCGCCTTACCCGGCCCACAAACTGCATCCACTCTTTTGTTTGGTGCATGCCGTTGCCCCAAAACCGGGTTTCACTCTTGGGCGGCATACATTAAGTCCAGATTAACCCTGATATCTGTGGCAGGCGGGCCGCCTGTCCAGTGACCAAGTACCTTGCATCGCTTGTTTCCCGTCGACGCGGGTGCGGGTTAACGTTTCGAATCGTCCTGATTCCGTCATTCTGTCCGAAGGTCAAGCGCCTCTGGCATGATTCGCATGAAAAAAGCGAATCAATTACCCGACTTAGCGCACCGCGCCCCCAAGGGAAGCGCGGCCGCGCCTTCATTCCTGCACTCAGCTGCACTTAGGCTCGCCCAGCCCTGCCCGACGAAACGCCAAATCCTTCGATCAGCGCTTCCGTCGCTTGTACATCCTGAAACTGCGCCTGAATTTCGATCAGATGGCGGAAATTTTCGTCCGAAGGGTCCGCCTCGAGCGCCGCTTCCGCCTGTTTCAGTTCCTTATGTAAGGTGCGCGCGCTGCGCTGCAAGTGCAACGCCTGGTTCAGGGCGTCGCGGGCATCCTCGAGCGCCGCCGTCTCCAGCGCCGGCCATTGCCGCGCCCGCTTGATCAGGCCGACGGCGCGCTCCCAGATCTCGGCGCAGCCGGCCCGCTCGATCGTCGCCACCACGGCGTGGCGGTCGTTGGCCATGTCATGCGCCATCGCATCGAGGATGGCGGCATGCAGCCGGGTCAGATCGGAATTGGCGAGATCGAGGAACTCGACATGAGCGAAGTTCTCGTCGATCAGCGCCGGATGGTTGATCAAGGCGACGATGATCGTCGCCTCGCGCACCGACATCCCTTCGCTGCCGCGCTTGACCAGCGCCGACTGGCCGAGGCTTTCGGTGATCGCCATGCGGCCGCCGCCAGGCTTGGCGAATTGGCCACCGGGTGCGGCTGCCTTGCCCTGCCCCGGTTTCCAGTCCTGGCGGCCTTGGCGCGCATTGCGCTGGGAGCCGAAGAAGCTCTGCACCCGTTCGCGCATTTCCTGCTGGTAGTGGTAGCGCGTGCTTTCGTCGCGGATGCGGCTGCTGAGTTCCCGCAGCGTCTGTCCCAATTCCGCCCGCCGCTCCGGCGTGTCGAAGACGCCGCCCGCCGTCTCCCGCATCCACAGGAGGTCGACCAGCGGCCGCGCATCGGCCAGCACGGCGCGGAAGGCATCCGGCCCCTCGGCCTTGACCAGGTCGTCGGGATCCTTGCCTTCCGGCAGCAGCGCGAAGCGCGCCGAGCGTCCGGCCTGTACCGACGGAAGCGCCATGTCGGCGGCCCGCCACGCCGCCTTCAGCCCGGCCTTGTCGCCGTCGAAGCACAGCATCGGCTCCGGCGCCATGCGCCACAACAATTCGAGCTGGTTTTCGGTAAGCGCGGTGCCGAGCGGCGCCACGACATTCTCGAAGCCGGCCTGCGCCAACGCGATCACGTCCATGTAGCCCTCGACGGCGATGACCGTACCGCCTTTCGCCAATGCCTTGCGGGCGCGGGCGAAATTGTAGAGGACATTGCCCTTGTGGAAGAGCTCGGTGTCGGGCGAGTTCATGTATTTGGCGAGCGCGTCGGGCGCCAGCGCGCGGCCACCGAAGGCGATGATCTTGCCGCGCGAATCCGGGATCGGAAACATGATGCGGTCGCGGAACCAGTCATAGGAGACCGGGATATCGTCGCCATGGCGCACCAGCCCGCAGGCTTCGATATCGGCCTTCGGCACGCCCTTGGCCGCCAGATGTTCCTTCAGCGCATTGCGGCTGTCGGGCGCGAAGCCGAGCCGGAACGACTGCTGCGTCGCGGGCGTCAGCCCACGGTCGCGCAGATAGGCGCGGGCTTTGGCGCCTTCAGGCCCTTGCAGGCGCTCCTGGAAGAAGACGGTCGCCATTTCCATGACGTCGGTCAGGCTGGCGCGTTCCTTCTCGCGCCGTTCTTCCTGCGCATCGCGAACCGGCATCGGCACGCCGGCCATGTCGGCGATCTTCTCGACCGCCTCGGGAAAGCTCAGTCCCTCGAGTTCGGTGAGGAACTTGAAATGGTCGCCCGAGACCGAGCAGCCGAAACAGTGGTAACGCCCCTTCTTGTCCTCGCAGTGGAAAGACGGGCTCTTTTCGCCATGAAACGGGCAGCACGCCCAATAATCGCCACGCGAGGCATTGGTCTTCTTGCGATCCCACGCGACGCGCTGGCCGATAACCGATGAAATCGGCACGCGGTCGCGGATCTCGTCGAGAAAGGCGGGCGGAAAGCGCATTGAGGGAACTCGTTTCCCCACCATATAATCATGCCCGCGATTTCAGACGACCCCTAATGCGGACGATGCCCGGTTTCCACAGGCCAGTAGAAAGGCGGCCATTGCGGACCGCCTTTCTTTTTCAGTCCGGCACCAGTCGGAACTTACTGCGCGGCAAGCGCGCCGAAGATGACGCCGGAGAGGATGCCGACCAGCACATAGTCGTTGCCGACGCGGATCCATTCCTGGCCGCGGCCGGGACGGTGCAAGCCGTAGCGGCCATAGTCGCGGATCGGCCGGTGCTGCCTCCAGCCGGAATATTTCTGGCCATTGCGCCAGTTGTTCCGCTTCACCACGACCTTCTTCTTGAACACACGCTTTTTCATATCCCGGTGGTCGCCGGGCCTCTGCCAGTCGACCTTGGTGTAGTTCGACTGTGGCGCGACCGGAGCATTCATCGGCGCTGCCTGGCCGGTGAGTGAGGTGGCGGCCAGCATCGAGAAAGCCAGAGCGGAAAGAACAACGCGTTTCATGGGAAGTCTCCTTGGTTGTCGATGCCAGAGGAATAGCGGCCAGGGGATGAACCAAAACTGAACGCCAGCATTACAATTGTGTAATGAATCTCGCTGTTTAGTCCAAAGATTTGAACATAAGCGCAAGCAGCGGCGCCAACACCCTCCCAGGTCCGCCCGATCCACGGCTCAAGCCCGTGCAACCATTTGGGGGCCCGTCCATTTTCCGACACCGGCCGTCGCCTCGCGGCGAGCCCTTGAAATCGACAAATTTTTATTATCCGGCTAAAATATTCCGACTATATTCCAAGGCTGCCATGACCATGATTCGTACCCTCGCTTTAACCACCGGTCGCCATGCTGCCCGCCGCACGCGCCATGCCGGCATGCAGGCGCCGCGATGAGCGGCTCGGTCGTCCTCCTGCATCTGGCCGGCGCGGTGGCGCTGATGCTGTTTGCCACCCGCATGGTCAAGACCGGCGTCGAGCGGGCCTATGGCGACGTGCTGCGTCATCGCCTGCGCGCCACCATGCGCAATCCGATCATGGCGGTGCTGGCCGGCACCGGTCTTGCGATCGCGCTGCAAAGCTCCACCGCCGTCACCTTGCTGGTCGGCTCCTTCGCCGGTTCAGGCATCGTCTCGGGCGCCGCCGGTCAGTTGGCCGTGCGTGGCGCCGAGATCGGCTCGGCTCTGGTGGTCAAGCTTCTGACCTTCGACCTCACGCTGTTGGTGCCGCTCTGCCTGATTGCCGGCACGGTGATGTTCATGGCCACGGAGCGGCGCGACTGGCGCCAGACCGGCCGCATCCTGGTCGGCATCGGCCTCCTGATCCTGTCCCTCGAAATGATCGGCCAAGCGTCCGAGCCGCTGCGCAACAGCCAGCTGCTGCCGGTCATCCTCAATTACTTCTCCACCGATTCCATCACCGCGTACCTGCTGGCGGCAATGATCACCTGGCTGTTCCAGTCGAGCATCGCGGCGGTGCTGTTGATGGCGACGCTGGCCGGCCGTGGGCTGATCAGCCCTGAACTCGGCCTTGTCCTCATCCTCGGCGTCAATCTCGGTTCGTCGCTGATCGCGCCGATGCTAACACGCTCGGCCAGTCCCGAAGTGCGCGTCGTGCCGGTCGGCAACCTTTTGATGCGCGGGCTGGGTTCGCTGGTCATGCTGATCCTATTCATGATCTTCCGGCCGCATGTTGCCTTCCTCGGCCCGACGGCGGCCGATCAGATCGTCAACGCTCATATCCTGTTCAACGTGGTCATCCTGCTCGCCGGCCTGCCGCTGGCCGGTCTGGTCTACCGAGCCTCCGAAAGGATCGTGGCGCTCGGCGCCAAGCCGGCGCCGGCCGCTGCGCTCGACGTCGTCGAACTGTCGGCGCTCAACGAAAGCGCGATCGATGTGCCGAGCCAGGCCCTGGCCAACGCCACACGCGAGGTGGTGCGTGTCTGCGAGACGGTCGAGATCATGCTCAAGCGCATCATCGAACTCTACGAGGACGCAGACTCGGACAAGATCAAGGCGCTGGCGGCCCTCGACGACCGTGTCGACCGCAGGCACGCGGCCATAAAGCTCTACCTCGCCAAGGTCACCAGGAATCCGATGACCGAAGACGAGGCGCTGCGCTGCCAGGAGCTGATCGGCGCCTGCGTCAAGCTCGAGCAGGTCGGCGACATCATCGTGCGCAACATGCTGGTGCATGTGAAGAAGAAATTCGACCGCGGGCTGGAATTCACCGACGAAGGCTGGAGCGAATTGTGCGCCTTCCATGGCTCGGTGTTGGCCAATGCCCGGCTCGCCTTCAACGTCCTGGTCTCGCGCGATCCCGAAACCGCGCGCCAGCTCGTGCTGGAAAAGGACCGGCTGCGCGACCGCGAGAAGGAAACCAGCGCCAGCCATTTTATGCGCCTGCGCGAAGGCACCGCCAAAAGCGTCGAAACCAGCTCGATCCACCTCGACACCATCCGCGACCTGAAGCAGATCAACTCGCTGCTGGCCTCGATGGCCTACCCGGTTCTGGAAGAGCGCGGCCTGCTCACGGGATCGCGGCTGAAGGCGAGCTGACCGGCGGAAGCTTCCTGCAATCGCACCGATTTGGAACACGCTTCCATCATTCGGGAAAGAACGCCAAATTTAGCCTTTGCTTATCCAGCCATCCGTCGGCTAAGCATCCGTTTCCACCGGGAGGAAATCGATGGATACCCATTCGCGCAGTTTCGCCAAGGCGCTTTCCTGGCGCGTGACCGGCACCATCGATACGATGATCATCTCGCTGGTGGTGACCGGAAGCATCAAGCTTGCGGCCGCCATCGGGGTGACGGAGGTCTTCACCAAGTCGCTGCTCTATTATTTTCATGAGCGGGCATGGCTGAAGATTCCTTACGGACGCAAGTCCGTGACTTGAAGGGCTTGCGATCGATCGGTCCCGTCAAGAAAACCTAAACCGGCGACAAAAATTTCTGGATTGCCTGCTAAGGCCATCCATGGTTTGAGCCCTGCATTCGGGGGTTCCTTTTCATGTCGCTGCCGCTCATCGCCCTGTTCATCGCCGCCTTCGCTTTCGGCACCACCGAATTCGTCATCGCCGGCGTGCTGCCGCAGGTGGCGCAGGGGCTAGGCGTTTCGGTTCCTTCCGCCGGCTACCTCGTCTCCGGCTATGCCTGCGGCATCGCCATCGGCGGGCCGCTGCTGGCGCTTGCCACCAAGAGCCTATCGCGCAAGACCTTGCTGCTTGGCCTCGCCGTCGTCTTCACCCTCGGTCAGGCGGCCTGCGCGCTGGCACCCGACTTCACCTCGATGCTGTTGCTGCGCATTGCCGTGGCTGTCGCGCATGGCGCCTATTTCGGCGTCGCCATGGTGGTCGCCGTCGGCCTTGTGCGCGAGGATCAGCGCGGCATGGCGGTCGCCGTCATCCTGTCGGGTCTCACCGTCTCCAACGTCATCGGCGTGCCGGCCGGCACCGCCATCGGCAACATCTGGGGATGGCGCGCGACCTTCTGGGTGATGTGCGCGCTGGGCGTGGCGGCAACGCTCGCCATGGCCGCCTTGCTGCCGCGTACCACCGGATATCAGGCCAGGTCGGCGAGCCTTGCCAGCGAGGTCCGCGTCCTGGCGCGCCAGCAGGTCTGGACTTCGCTGATCCTGATGCTGATGCTGATGCTCGGCCAGTTCTGCCTGTTCACCTACATCACCCCAACGCTGCTGGAGGTCACCGGGCTCGATGAAAACCTGGTGCCCTGGGTGCTGCTGCTCAACGGCGTCGGCGCCACGCTTGGCGTCTTCCTGGGCGGCAAACTGTCCGACTGGAAACTGATGCCGTCGCTGATCACCATGCTTGCCCTGCAGGCGGTGACGCTGGCCATTATCTATGCCGTCAGCCCCTATCCCGTGCCGATGGTCGTCGCGATCATCGTCTGGGGCGGCCTCAACTTCGCCATCGGCACGCCAATCCAGACCCGGATCCTGGCTTGGACGGCGGACGCCTCGAACCTCGCCGCCTCGCTCATCCCGTCCGGCTTCAACATCGGCATCGCGCTGGCCGCATCGCTGGGCGCCGCCATGCTCAATGCCGGCTACGGCTATCGCAGCCTGTCGCTTGTTGGCGCCTTTGCGATGCTCGTCGCCGTCATTGTGGCTGTCATCTCCCATCTTTGGGAACGGCGCAGCGACATCGGCCCGCCGGTACCGGCGGCCGCCGAATAAGATGGCAAGGGCTGTCGCCGATTTCGGCCTGACCTGCGGCACCTTGCCGGCGGGCAGGCAAAACGCAATCACCGATGTGCCTGGCGTGCGCGTCGGTCACCGCACGCTGCGCGACGGCGACATCAACACCGGCGTGACCGCGATCCTCCCGCATGGCGGAAACCTGTTCCGCACCAAGGTGATGGCGGCAAGCCATGTCATCAACGGCTTCGGCAAGACCGTCGGGCTGATGCAGGTCAAGGAACTCGGCACCATCGAGACGCCTATTCTCTTGACCAACACGCTTTCGGTCGGCACCTGCGCCACGGCGCTGATCCGTGACGCCATCCGCCAGAACCCCGATATCGGCCGCACCACCGGAACGGTCAATCCGGTGGTCGGTGAATGCAATGACGGTCCCTTGAACGACATCCAGGCCATGGCGATATCAGAGCAGCATGCCCTTGCCGCGCTGGCGGATGCCCGAGAAGGCGCGTTCGAACAGGGCAATGTCGGCGCCGGAACGGGAATGAGCTGCTTCGGCTTCAAGGGCGGCGTCGGCTCGGCCTCCAGGAAAATCGCGCTCGCCGGCGGACATCATCTTGGCGTTCTCGTCCTGTCGAATTTCGGCAGGGCCGGCGACCTCGTCCTGCCCGATGGGCGCCGGCCCGACCCCAGGCGGCAGGCCGAGGCCGAACGCGGCTCGATCATCGTCGTTCTGGCGACCGATGTGCCGCTCGAACACCGCCAGCTCGAGCGCCTGGCGCGCCGTGCGGGCGCCGGCATCGCCAGGCTCGGCTCCTTCTGGGGCAATGGCAGCGGGGACATCGCCATCGCCTTCAGCACCGGCAACCCGGTCGACCACGATGAAAACCGAGATCTGGTGCCGCTGCTCGCGCTCAACGAAGCACGCATCGACATTCTCTTCCGGGCGGCGGCGGAGGCGACGCAAGAGGCGGTGCTGAACTCCATGCTGTCCGCCGAGGCATTCACCGGCAGGGCCGGCACGCATCGCGCATCGCTCGCCGACTGGCTGCGCGACCAGCCCGAAAGGCAATAGGCGCAGAACGCCATCAGATGGCCGCCGGCGTGGAGTTTCCAAACCGCCTCTTACAAATCGATCCGGAACCGCAGGCTCTGCACCCCGCCATAGGCGGCGTCCTCGAAGAAGCGCTCGACGAGTTTGCCGCCATTGGCCAGGATCACCTTGTGCGAGGCCGGATTGCCCGGCTTGGCGGTGATCTCGATATGGGGAAGGCCTACCGCCCTCGCCTCGTCCAGCATCAGCCGCAACGCTTCGGTGGCGTAGCCGCGCTGCCGCTTCCAGGGCACGACGGCGTAGCCGATATGACCAAGCACGTGCGAAGGCAGTTCCGCCGTGCCCTTCTGCCAGCGAAAGCCGATCGAGCCCGCCGCCTCGCCGTCCCAGATCCAGCGGCGGAAGCCCGGCAGGCGTGGCACCTGTGTCCCGTCGGGCAAGGCGATGGGCGGCCCCTTTGCCTCGGGATCATCGAGGCTGGCCAGGAACGCCACCGGGTCTTCCTCTACTGCCGCAAGCCGCTCGCGCGTCGCGTCCAGGAGTCGCACATTGTCCGGCGACCAGCCGCGTTCGAGCGCCGCCTTGTAGCTCGGCAGATGTTCAAGCGCCGGTTTGACGATCTCGACCATGATAGATGCCTCCTGAAAACGCGGCAGGCATAGCCTTGGACAGCAGTGTGCTCAAGCCGCCTAGAAATGGATCTCACCCTTGTTCAGGAAGCAGGTCTTGCTGAACAGCGAAAGGTCGAGCGGATTGGGCAGCCTGATATCGCCGATATCGGGGACCGGTTTTTTCGACAATTCGTACGAACGGTCGATCTGCGCGATGAAGACCAGGATAAGTCCCCTGTCGCGCGCGAATGATCGCAGCCTGCGTATCTGGATCGTCAGATCCGGATTTTCCCGCTTCTGGTCGAGCAATTGCAGGTAGTCGATCACCACCAGCGTGCCGGCCCCGGCCGAGGCCAGCCGCGCCACCATGTAGTCGGCCGAGATGGCATCGGAACTGTCGAATTCGAACCGACCCTCGAATTGCCGTGGCTCGACCCCGATCGCGCGGAAGCGGTCGAGAATGTCCGGCTGCGTATATTCCAGCGTGAAGAACACGCTGCGCCGGCCGCGCCTCATGGCTTCGACCGCCAGTTCCAGGCTCATCAGCGTCTTGCCGTGGCCCGGCCGCGCGCCGACCAGCAAGAGGTCGCCGGGCGCCAGTTGTGCAAACAATCTGCCTGCGGGCTCAGTTTCCGCGGCCTTCGCCGCAAGCAGGCTCCAGCTCGCAAAACCTTCTTGTGCCGCGATACGGTCGAGCGCCTGGTGGAGCGGTATTTTCACCTCGCGGGACAACAGCCTGGCTTGACGCTTCAGATGATAGACGGGCCAAAACAGCCTCATCGCAAAACCTCCTGGTGCGAGCAGTTTTTGCAACCCCTCCTTATGCCTGGTGCTCGAACAGTCGGTGCGGTGATTGGATGGCCCCGCATGAACGATGCTTTCCCGGCGGAGGGAGGAGGCGTGGGCCGCGCCAGAATCAGATCATAGCCCAATCGAGCCGGCTCGAAAATCGGGCGTTCGTAGCCGCAAGCCTTGACCCAGCATGTCCGTTTATGGAGGGTTGCGCGTCGGCCTGGTCTTTTCGCGCCTACTTGCCGGTGCGCTAAACAAGATGTGTTTCGCCTGACGGCGCGCCGCGTTTTATGATCGCCTCGGGTGATTCCGCGGGGATCACAAACGGCTTCGACAGGAGAATGGGTCCGGTGCGGTTGAGATCTGTCCCGTTGGGTGTCGTTACGTTCCTCGGTCTCCTCGTCGTCGTCATGGCCTTGATGGCATCGGCCCGGTCCTTTGCCGCGCCATCGGCCATTCCGGCCTGGCTGCAGGCCCATGTCGGAGATGGCGATGGCCAGATTTCACAAGTGGTGCTGGAGCGGGCGCGCGCGCTTTACCTGAAAAAAGTCGCCCAGGGCGTCGTCCGGAACCCCTGCTACTTCGCCATGGACGCCACCCGTCCCGGCGATTTGGGCAATGGCGTGCTCGGGCGCCGCTACTATGTCGTATGCGAGGCCAGCCAGTCGTTTCGCGCGATTTCGTCGGGTCACGGCGGCGGCCGCAACCTGAAAGGCACGGTGGATTTCTCCAATGGCAGGCGCTGCGCCAGGAATTTCGGCAATGCCATGGATTCGGAACTGACCGCCGGCGGTCCCTACATGACCCGCGAGGCGAAAACCTCGTTCAAGGGCTATTATCGCATCGGCGCCAAACAGGACGTGGCCTTCCAGCGCACTTTCATCCAGTTCGACGGCGAAGGCGAAGCCGCCAACGCAAGGCAGCGCGTGATCGGCGGCCACGCGGCGCAGGTGCTGCGCGGCATGTGCCTGCGCAAGAGCCCGAGCAGTTCCTATGCCGACCATGACGGCTTCGTGCCGTTCGGCAAGCTGGTGGACTATGCCGGCGGCCGCAGCAATGGCTGCACCAGCTGGTCGCCGGCCGATGCCAGGCAGCTCATCTCGATGGTGAAGGACAACCCCACCACGCTCTATATCTATCCGGAATCGCGCGACATCGCCGCCGTGGCAAACGGCCATTCCGGTTCAGGCACCTACTGGAACGCATCCTGCCTGAAAGAGATCGGTACGCCGAAATTCTGGCCGCGAAAAACCCTCGAGCCGGTCATTGCCCAGTACAAGAAGGACCACCCGGCGGCGCCCCCGCAGCCACTGCCGATGTGCAAGGAGCCGTGAGATGGAGCCACGGCACCCTGCTCCGGCTCAGTGCAGGAAATCGAGCACGGCCTGCATGAACTCGGTGGGGTATTCCACGTTCGACAGGTGAACCGCGGGCAGCACGACAAGCTTCGCCCCGGGCACGGCTGCCGCGATCAGTTCGCTGTGGCTGGCCGCCGTCACCGTGTCGTGCTGGCCGGCGATTACCAATGTCGGCCGGTCGATCAGGGCCACCGTGCGGCGAAGGTCGGCGTCGCGAACCGCGGCGAACAGACCCGCCAGGCCCAGACGGTCGATCTCAAGCAACATGGCGCGGAATTTCTCGATGACGGGCTCGTTGGCCGCTACCATGCCGGCCGGGAACCAGTTGTTGAGGAACACTTCGGCGGTTTCCGACATGTCCGGCGCCTGCCGCACGACGGCGATCCGCTCGTCGAAATAACTTGCCGGCGAGAGGTGAGATGAAGTGTTGCTCAGGATCAGCCGGTCGACCCGCTCGGGCGCGTGGATGCCAAGCCACTGCCCAACGAAACCGCCCAGCGACAGGCCGAGGAAATGCACCCGGCCAAGGCCGAGCGCGTCGATGAGTTCGATCACGTCGCGGCCAAGCCGGTCGAGCGAATAGGCGCCGATCGGCACGCTCGATCCGCCATGGCCGCGAAAATCGTAGCGCAGAACGCGGAAATGCCTGGACAGTTCGCCGATCTGGCCATCCCACATGTGCAGCGTCGTGGCGATGGAGTTGGACAGCACCAGCACCGGTTGCCCAGCGTCACCGTCGAGCCGGTAGGCGATGCGCGTGCCGTCGCCGACAGTCACGAAATTCAGCTCACTCATGATTAAAATCCTTTTGGAACGTTGAATGAGGCAAAGCGTAGCTGTGGCCGGGATTTGGTGATATTACAAAGATAGGACGATCTCTGTAATCAAAGCTGACATGGCCGAATTCACCTTGCACGACCTCCAGTGCTTCGACGCGGTGATCCGCTGCGGCGGCTTTCAGCCGGCCGCGGCCCTGCTCCATCGCTCGCATCCGGCGGTGTTCGCCGCCGTCGCCAGGCTCGAACGACAGCTCGACCTCGTCCTCCTGGATCGCGGCGGCTATCGCGTGCGGGCGACGGAAGCGGGGCTGTCGTTCCATCGACGGGCGCAATCGCTGCTGCGCGAACTGGAAGGCCTGAGCATCCACGCCGCCCAGCTCTCGATGGGCGAGGAAAGCGATATCCACGTCGTGATCGGCGACCTCTGCCCGCGCCCGCAGGTGCTGGGCATGCTTGGGCGGTTCTTCGCCCAGTGCCCCGGCACGCGGCTGCATCTCCATTTCGAAGCCGTCGGCGGCCCGTGGGAACGCCTTTTTGACGACAAAGCCGATCTCATCCTGCACTGGATCGACAAGGGCGACGTACGGGTGGAATGGATCGATCTCAGCAAGGTGTCGTTCATTCCCGTCGTGGCGCCGGGCTTTCTGCCGGAGCGCGTCGAACAACCGGTCACACTGGAGAAGATGCAGGCATTCACCCAGTGCGTGATGCGCGACACCGCCCTGCATTCGCCACGACAGGACTATTTCGTGGCCCAGGGCGCGCCGCGATGCCTGGTCCCCGATCAGGCCATGAAGAAGGAACTCATCCTGCAAGGGCTCGGCTGGGGCCACCTGCCTCACTTCCTGATCGCGGAAGAGCTGCGCGACGCCCAGCTGTTATCCATAGCCGGCAGTCATCTGCCGGGCCGCACCGACGAATTGGTGGTGGCGCGCCGCCGCGACCGGCCGCACGGCCCGATCGCCAATCGCTTGTGGGACCATATCCAGCGGGAAGCACCTGCATTGCGCCGCGCATTGGAGCCTCGGGGCTAACAGCGCAGCTTGGCGTCGAGTGGCCGTGTTGGAAGCCGACGACGCGAGAGTAGAAAGCCCTACTGCAGCAGCGCCTTGACGATGCCGCTCGCCTTGCCGAAATCCATCTGGCCGGCATATTTCTGCTTCAGCGCCGCGATCACCTTGCCCATGTCCTTCTGGCTGGCCGCACCGGTCGCCGCTATCGCCTCGCGCGCCGCCGCCGTGACCGCGGCATCGTCAAGCTGCGTCGGCAGGAAGCCGCGGATGATCTCCATCTCGCCGCGTTCCTGCGCGGCCAGTTCCGGGCGCTTGCCGTCCTCGAATGCCTTGGCCGATTCCTCGCGCTGCTTCACCATCTTGGCCAGGATCTGCAGGATTTCCTCATCGCTGGCGGGTTCCTTGCCGGCACCGCGATTGGCGATGTCGCGGTCGTGGATGGCTGCCTGGATCAGTCGCAATGTCGGCAGCCGATGCTTGTCCTGCGCCTTCATCGCGGTCTTCAGGGATTCGGCGATTTTCGCGCGCATTGCTCTCTCTCCTTCGGTCGGCGCGGACAATAGCGCCGGGGACAGGCCAACGCAAACTCTGATATGCCTGGGCAAGCCTATGATATTCCTCAATGAAATAAATCGCGACCCTCTTTCGCATGATCATTGACCGCCCTGTCCCCTTCCCCTATGTACTGGGCCTTGCATGAACTGAAGCTTGGGTGCGTGGAGGCCGCGAATTCGCCGCTTCGCGCCGTTTGCCGCGCCA
Organism: Mesorhizobium sp. B2-3-10; assembly: GCF_006442275.1. Taxonomy (NCBI): domain Bacteria; kingdom Pseudomonadati; phylum Pseudomonadota; class Alphaproteobacteria; order Hyphomicrobiales; family Phyllobacteriaceae; genus Mesorhizobium; species Mesorhizobium sp. B2-3-10. The sequence continues at coordinate 592,992 of NZ_VFVT01000003.1, read as the reverse complement.
ACGCCCGCCGGGCTACGGAAGCGCGCGGCTTGATAGGAGTGCCGCCATGGCCGAGATGACGCCCGCCTGGGCCACTGAAAAGCCGACCGCCCTTCTGGTGCTGGCCGACGGCACCGTCATCGAGGGTCGCGGCCTCGGCGCCACCGGCTCGGCGGTTGCCGAGGTCTGCTTCAACACGGCACTTACCGGCTACCAGGAAATCCTCACCGACCCGTCCTATGCCGGCCAGATCGTCACCTTTACCTTCCCGCATGTCGGCAATATCGGCACCAATGGCGAGGACATCGAAGACCTCAATCCGGCCGCTCGTGCCGGCGCCGTCGGTGCCGTGTTCAAGGCCGATGTCACCAACCCATCCAATTACCGCGCCGCCGGCCATCTCGACCAGTGGCTGAAGAAGCGCGGCATCGTCGCGCTCTCGGGCATCGACACTCGCGCGCTCACCGCGCTGATCCGCGAAAAGGGCATGCCCAATGCCGTCATCGCGCACGCGCCCGACGGCGTCTTCGACCTCGACGACCTGAAGCGGCGTGCCGCCGCTTGGTCGGGCCTGATCGGGCTCGATCTCGCCAAGGAGGTCACGTCGGGCCAGTCTTCTGTCTGGCGCGAGACGCCTTGGGTGTGGAACGAAGGCTTTGGCGAACAGGCCGAGCCTTCGCTGCACGTCGTCGCCATCGACTACGGCGTCAAGCGCAACATATTGCGGCTGCTCGCCGGTCTGGGCGCCAAGGTGACGGTGGTTCCGGCCAGCACCGGTTCGGAAGAAATCCTCGCCATGCGGCCCGACGGCATTTTCCTCTCCAACGGCCCCGGCGACCCGGAAGCCACCGGCGACTATGCCGTGCCGGTCATCCAGGACCTGCTCAAGACCGACATTCCGGTGTTCGGCATTTGCCTCGGCCACCAGATGCTGGCGTTGGCGCTGGGCGGCAAGACCGCCAAGATGCACCAGGGCCATCACGGCGCCAACCATCCGGTCAAGGATCACACCACCGGCAAGGTCGAAATCGTTTCGATGAACCACGGCTTTGCCGTCGATGCCGACTCGCTGCCCGCGGGTGTCGAGGAAACCCATGTCTCGCTGTTCGACGGCTCGAATTGCGGCATCGCGTTGACCGGCCGCCCGGTATTCTCGGTCCAGCATCACCCCGAGGCTTCGCCCGGCCCACAGGATTCGCACTACCTGTTCCGCCGCTTCGTCAACCTCATCCGCGAAAAGCGCGGCGAGGAATTGCTGGTGGAAAGGGCTTGACTCGATCCGTCAGCGCTGCCCCTCATCCGCCTGCCCTTTTTTGGAATATAGGCAATTGGCGAAACGGCCGATGACAGCGTCTTTCTCTCCGCCACCATAAGGGGAGAATTGGCGATGAATTTGCGATGCGTTACGCGCGTCCATATATTCAAAACGTCGAATTGACGTCCTTACGGCGTCCGCGTACGATGATTCGCATACAAAGCAGCGATAACCAATTTGGAACGATTTCGTGTGCAGGCTGTTAGTCGCATGCGTCATTCATAGGAGATTCGCGAAATGAACACGTTCATTCGTCGCGATAAAATCGTCGATGAATTGAGGCGAGAATCCAAGGGTTCATTCGTCACCCTTTATCGCGCGCTGGTGGAGGCGGCGGGAGACCCCTCCGCCAAGCGTAACGGCGGCACGACTCTAAGCGAAGATGTGGTCAAGAGCCGCATTCGAGCGATTGTCAAAGAGCGCACCTCGGCCGCTAAGGAAGCCGGTTGATCTGTGTCGCTTAGCGCATCGACACTTGCGCTTTTCATATTGTTGGTGCCGGGACTGATATTCCGGTACGCGGTTTACGAAGGGTCTCCGGTTCGGAGGCCCTTTTTCGCGGGCGGCACGCTCTATTCCTCCATTGCCGTGCTGCTGTACTCCATACTCGTTTTTATAGTTTTTTGGTCCGTAATCGCACTGGCTGTTGGTTTCCTAAATCTCTTTCACACTTACCAAATACCCTTTGGAATTGTCGAATTTAACGGTGATATGTACGTCTTCGACCACTCCATTCTACCCCCTCATAGTAGGCGTTTCGAACTAACAAACTTCCTTTTCAGCTACCCCATCTGTTCGGCACTTGTGTTTCTGGGCGTTAGCGCAACCGCCTTGCTATCCGCCTATTGCGTACAGTGGCTATCCCGGAGGTCCAAAATTGTAGGGCGCTTAATGTACGGCTCGCTCGCCCCGTTTATATCCAAAATTCAAGAGCCCCTGCTAACATGCTTCGTGCTGACAAAGGTAATTAACGGCAATCAACGCCTTATGTATGCCGGACTGCCGAAGGAGATCAGCCTTGGGGATGGGAACAACATCGATCATTTGATCCTTGAAGATCCAGTCAAGTTCTATCTGCGCTTGAACAAAGAAATTCCGACAACCACATTCGGCAAAGCGCGACCTATGTCCACCCAAGCGTTTAGCCAAGGTCACATATTCCTGCGTTCGTCTGAAATCGAAAACATCCACTTCGAGGCATTTTACTTCCCTGATGAACCCGGTTCGCTCCGAAATCGTGTGATATTTATTATGGCTGTTGCCGCCTTCACTATCGGAGGTGTCATCGGCACATTACTGTCTTAAATTTCAAGACTTACTTGACGCGCGCCGATGACATCAAGCATCATAAAAAGGAAGCGGTGAAGCTGCCACGAATTATTCGCAAGATTGCGCTCTGTGTCGTGGCACCGCGCTCCTTCAGCTTCTCAGCGAGCGAGGCGTGTCACCCCACGGCACTTTAAATTAGCTCGCCAATATGTTTTTTTGCTTGTTCCTCATAGTACGCGCCGATGTATTGAACATCGGCATCTCGATCTGGTTGGTAGCCAGCACGATGTCGCATTTCGAAATCAGCTCGATCGCCTCGCGCCTGCCTTGCCAACGCGCCAGCCCGGCGCCGAAGGCCGCCTCGACTTCGTAGCTGCCGTAGATGTCGGCATGATCGAAACTGGTCAGGCCGAGATCGACGGCGTTGCCGATCAGCCGGGCGACCTGGTCGGCATCGGGGCGCACTGGGCCGTCGAGCAGGCGCCGGGCACCGAAGACCAGCCGCGACAGCGACATCCCGTCCCTGGTCAACGCGATGCGGCTGTCATGGCTCATGCCTGCGCTCGGTCATTGGCCACGCCGGTGGTGATGTTTGCGACCGTCGCCGGCCTAGTCACCTTGGTGACGAAGACGATGACCGCCAGCACCAGGAAGCATGCACCGACCAGATAGGGCGCGCCGCCGAAGGTTACGGGCGCGCTGGGGCCGGTGAACCAGGAAAAGATCGCGGTATAGAGCAGCGGCGTGACGATCGAGGTGATCGAGAAGATCGAGGTCATCGCGCCTTGCAATTCGCCTTGTGCCGAAGGGGGAACCTTGGCTGCGGCGAGGCTTCTCAGCGGGGGATCGGCCAGCGCTTCCAGGCAGCCGACGACGATCACCGCGTAGACCATCCAGCCTTGCGAGGCGAAGGCATAGCCGAAGGCGCTGGCCGCGGTGAACGTCAGGCCGATGACCGCCGTCCTCCACTCGCCGAGCCTGGGGATGACGCGCGGCAGCACCGTGCCCATGATGATGGCGCCGCACAGGCCGAAAGCGCCGAGCGAGAAGCCGATCTGCTGCTCGCTCCAGCCGTAGCGGTAGTTGGAGACGAACGACCACACCGCCGGATACATCATGTGGCCGAGCGTCATCAGGAAGAAGACCAGCCCAATCCAGCCGATGCCCTGATATTGGCGCATCTGCAGAAGCGTGCCGACCGGGTTGGCACGTTTCCACTCGAAGCGGCGGCGGTGCTTTTCATCGAGCGTTTCGGGCAGGAAGAACATTGCGATGAGGAAGTTCACGAAGGCGAGCCCGGCGGCGAAAAAGAACGGCACGCGCGGCCCGAACGTACCGAGCAATCCGCCAAGCACCGGCCCGATGACGAAGCCGACGCCGAAGGCAATGCCGAGCAGGCCGAAATTCTTCGCCCGGTTCTCGTCGTTCGAAATATCGGCGATGAAGGCCGACGTCGTCGAATAGCTGGCGCCCGAAATGCCGGCCAGGACGCGGCCGATGAACAGCATCGGATAAGACCAGGCGATGGCACAGATCAAATTGTCGATGGAGAAGGTCAACACCGAGGCGAGCAGGATCGGCCGCCGCCCGAATCGGTCGCTCAGGCCGCCCATGATGGGCGCGAAGAAGAACTGCATGGCCGCATAGACGAAGAACAGCCAGCCGCCCTCGATCGCCGCTTCGCTGATGCCGACGCCGGTCAATTCCCTGAGAAAGGCCGGCAGCACCGGCATGATCATGCCGAAGCCGATGATATCGAGCAGCAGCGTGGTGAAAACCAGCGCAAGGCCCCGCTTGGCGGTTTTGGGGTCGATCATGATGGGTCAAGCTCCTCTGGCCGCCTAGGGGGCGCGGGCGGACGCACCTTATAGGCGAGCCCGCGGAAAGGAACAGTGCGGGAACAGGCAGGAAGCTTTGATCCTGACACTCCCTGACGGCGCGTTGGCCGCCAGGTCCATGTCCGAAAACGGCTGCTTAGAGCGGGCCGCTCATCGTGTTGCAGTCCGAAAGCTTGCCGCTCTTGTATCCGCGTGTCAGCCAGGTCTGCCGCTGCTGCGAGGTGCCGTGGTTGAAGCTTTCCGGCACGACATAGCCCTGCATCTTCTTCTGCAGCGTATCGTCGCCAATCTGCTTGGCCGCGTTCAGCGCGCTTTCGAAGTCGCCTTGCTCCAATATGCCCTTCTGCCCGGTGTAATGCGCCCACACGCCGGCGAAGCAGTCGGCCTGCAACTCGATGCGCACCGACAGCTGGTTGGCATCGGCTTCGCTCATGCCTTGCCGCATCTGGTTGAACTTCCCCATGATGCCGGTGAGGTTCTGCACGTGGTGGCCGACCTCATGCGCGATGACATAGGCGCGGGCGAACTCGCCGGAAGCGCCGAACTGCTGGTCGAGCTGCTGGAAGAAGGTCATGTCGAGATAGACCTTGTGGTCGCCCGGACAATAGAACGGTCCCGCCGCCGCCGAGGCAAAGCCGCAGGCGGAGCGGACCTGGCCGGAAAACAGCACCAGCTTCGGGTCCTCGTAGGTCAGGCCTTGCGACTTGAAGATGCCGGTCCAGGTGTCTTCCGTCTCGGCGAGCACGGTCGCCACGAACTGCTTCATCTCGTCATTGGCTGGCGTTGCGGCGCTGTCCTGGCCGCCGCTGTTGTCCGATATCTGGCCACCGCCGCCCGGCAGCAGGCCGCCGTCGCCACCGCCCAGGATCGTTGAGGGATCAAAGCCGAAATACCATCCTGCCAGCACCACCAGGATGACGAGGAATATGCTACCGCCGCCACCGGCGCGGCCACCGATCGGAATGCGGAACTGGCCGCCACCACCACCGATCCCGCCGCCGCCGCCATCGCTGCGGTCGTCCTCGATATTGTCACTCTGACGACGGCCTCTCCAGAGCATGGCAACTCCTCGTGCTGCAAACTTCCCCATTGCTCCGGCAGGGCCGGCTCAATCCAACAAACAAGTATCGCAATGGTTGCTCCAAGTCACAGCATTTTTGTGGCCAGGCAGCGCCGCATGGCCGCTCCACCACACTGGCCGGGAGCGCCGCAAGGCCTGTCGCATCGCCGGCATTGGAAGGGGGTTCCAGGCCTGAGGACGATCAGGTGTTTCCTGTCGATGCCGGTGGCGTTGCGTGCCTCGGGCTTGCGAATGCCGGCGCGGTGACGCTCGATCCCAGCGTCGCCGTCACCGATCCGGTCACCCTGCAGGCGCTGGAGCGCGGCGGCCTGTCGATCAGCCATTTGCTCGGTCCCACGCTCGGCCTCACCCGCGACGTCGACAATAGCAGCCAGTTTTCGGTGCCGGCGCTGGCCAGCGTGCGCGACACGGTCAAGCGCGAGATATCAGACGAGCCGAAGACCAGCGAAGGAAATTGGGCCGGTCCGGCGGTTCTATCAAACGCTGAACCGCCCTAGCCGCCTTCCAGGCTCCGCCAGAACTGGAGGACCGTTGCGGCGATCGCCTCCGGCGCGTCTTCCTGGACGAGATGCTTGGCGCCGGCGACTGTCTGAAACGTCGCACCGGGAATGCGCCGCGCCAGCTCCCGGCCGTCCTTTATCGGGATCCAATCGTCATTTTCGCCCCACAGGATGGTGACCGGACAGCGAATCTCGCCATATCGCCACTCCACTTCCTCCGTGTACTTGTCGTCCACCTGCGCGACTTGCCTCCAGAACGCCTTCTGGCCCTCGTCGCCAAGCCAAGGACGCAGATAGGCCTGCATCTCGTCTGTGCGCAACGAATTGTCCGTCGCGCCATCGATGTAGGCCCGCAAGATCGCTTCGTGGACATATGCGGGCAGCCCGGCAAAAACCTTCTCGTTCTGCCTGGCTGCCTGGACCAGCGGCGAACCTTGCGGGCTGATCGCCACTGGATCGATCAGCACCATCGAGCGGAACTCCAACCGTTGAGCAGATGACCGCGCAGAGCGGTCGATCCGCCGAAATCATGCGCGACCACGTCGGGCCGTTCCAGCTTCCAGTGGGCATAGAGCGCCGCGAACAGCTCTTTCTGCATGCCACGCGACACATCGCCGTCCGGCTTGTCCGACCAGCCATAGCCAAGCATGTCGAAATAGTGGACGCGTCGCTGCTTCGCCAGCCATGGCGCGATGCGGCGCCACTCGACCGAGGAGAATGGCGTGCCGTGGAGAACGACGGCGGGCGGTCCTTCCCCCATGACGCCCCAGGCAATCGAATGTCCCTGAAAGACAAAGCGTTCAGGCGGGCGCCACTCGATGGTCATCCGCATCGGTCCAGAACTGCTGCCGCTTACTCTTTCTGCTTGGCGCCGGCGCTCTTGCCGTCGGAGCTTTTCGAGCGTTCCTCGAAACGATCGGCGCCTTTCTTCAGCGGATGTCCCGTTTCGGCCTCGGTCTTGCGCTCGTCCCTGGCGGCCGCCTGTTCCAATCCTGTGGCTGCCTGCTTGCCTTTTGCGGTCGGTGCCTGCTCGATGCCCATTGCTTCCTCCCTGGCGCGCGATAGGCGCGCAATGAGAGGGGAACGCGCATAAGCGCCGGCGGTTCCAGCGGCTAACATGGTCGAAAACGCGGCAATGAAGCGCTTCAGCGCGCCGTCATCGCCTTGCGGAACGCTTCCAGCGTCTCGGCGCTGACATGGTGTTCGATGCCCTCGGCATCGATGCGCGCCGTCTCGGCGCTGACGCCGAGCGAGCGCAGAAAGGCCTCGACCGTCTGGTGGCGGATGCGGCTTTCCTCTGCGACCTTGCGGCCGGCATCGGTCAGGAACACGCCGCGATAGGGCTTTCGCGACACCAGCCCGTCGGCGCATAGCCGCGTCAGCATCTTGGCCACCGTCGGTTGGGCGACGCCGAGGCGCGCGGCGATGTCGACCTGGCGCGCCTCGTTGCCGTCCTCGATCAGGTCGGCGATCAGTTCGACATAATCCTCGACCAGCGCGCTGCGGCGCGCTTCGCGCGTCTGCCGGAACCCTTCCGAATGGACATCGGCATCGAGCAACGGCTCACGCGGGACCGGTCTGTTCTTCAGCGCCAATGCGCGCTCCTCCTCGGGAGTTTGCCGTCCCTGCTTTTATAGCACGGGCTCTGATTCTTCAGGCCGTTTATTTGCATTCCGAGAGAGGCGCAACCGGCGTCTCCGGGGGCGTCATCCTCGCACGCACAGCGCGACATGCTAAAAAGCACCGACAATGAAATATAGCCTATTGCATAATGTTGAGCCATGGCATACCTTGAGGGCATCCTCCGGAAGTCGCGGAAAGCCTTTTCATGTCAGAAGCAGACGTCACAACCTCCCGGTCCGCATGGCGGTTCGCCAGACGGGATGAAGACGATCAGCCCAGCCTGCGCGAGGTCAACTCCTCCATCGCGGTGCCGACATCAGGCGTCTGGTTCCGCCGCTTGTTCGCCTTCATGGGTCCCGGCTACATGGTCTCGGTCGGCTATATGGACCCGGGCAACTGGGCGACCGACCTCGCCGGCGGCGCGCAGTTCGGCTACACGCTTTTGTTCATCATCATGCTGTCCAACCTGATGGCGATCCTGCTGCAGGCGCTGGCCGCGCGCCTTGGCATCGCCACCGGCCGCGACCTCGCCCAGGCCTGCCGCGCCTACTATCCGCGCCCCGTCAATCTCGTGCTGTGGATCGCCTGCGAACTCGCCATCATCGCCTGCGACCTCGCCGAGGTGATCGGCACCGCGATCGCGCTGCAGCTTTTGTTCGGCATCCCGCTGATCGGCGGCGCCATGCTCACCGCGCTCGACGCTTTCCTGGTTCTGCTCCTGATGAACAAGGGGTTCCGCTATCTCGAAGCCTTCGTCGTCGCGCTTTTGGTCATCATCTTCAGCTGCTTTGCCATCCAGATCTTCGTTGCCGCTCCGCCGGCCGGCACGATCCTGCATTCGATGTTCGTGCCGTCCTCCGAAATCGTCACCGATCCAGCGATGCTCTACATCGCCATCGGCATCATCGGCGCAACGGTGATGCCGCACAATCTCTACCTGCATTCCTCGATCGTGCAGACCCGCGCCTATGAGCGCACGGAGGCCGGAAAACGCGATGCCATCAAATGGGCGACGACGGACTCCACCATCGCCCTGATGCTGGCGCTGTTCGTCAACGCCGCCATCCTGATCGTCGCGGCCGTCGCCTTCCACGAAACCGGCCACCAGGATGTCGCCGAGATCGACCAGGCTTTCAAGCTGCTGTCGCCGCTGCTTGGCCTCGGCATCGCCTCGATCCTGTTTGCCGTGGCACTGCTGGCGTCGGGCTTGAATTCGACGGTGACGGCAACGCTCGCCGGCCAGATCATCATGGAAGGTTTTCTGCGCCTGCGCATCCCCAACTGGGCGCGGCGCCTGCTGACGCGCGGCCTCGCCATCATCCCGGTGGTGGTGGTCACCGCGCTCTATGGCGAGAAGGGCACTGGCCAGCTACTGGTCTTCAGCCAGGTGGTGTTGTCCATGCAACTGCCTTTTGCGGTCGTCCCGCTGGTGCAGTTCGTGTCCGACAAGAAGAAGATGGGCAATCTCGCCATCCCGCGCGGCGTCGCCGCACTGGCCTGGGTGGTCGCGGCAATCATCCTGGTGCTCAATTTCAAGCTGCTCTACGACACCATGTTCGGGGTTGGCTGAAGTTCCGTTTAATCACGGGACAAACCGCCGGATCGCGCTATCTTCCCGATGCCATGAGCGACCTCGAAGATATCCGGACATTCTACGCGCGGCTGATGGCGGTCAACGCCGCCTCATCGGACCCGCGCCTGGAAGAGGTGTTCGCCAGCGTACCGCGCGAGGCCTTCCTCGGCCCCGGCCCATGGACGGTCATCACCGGCAACGGCACGGTCGCCACGCCAAGCGCCGATCCGGCCCACATCTGCCAGAACGTCCTGGTAGCGCTCGATACCGACAAGGGCATCAACAATGGCGAGCCCTTTCTGCACGCCATGTGGATCGGAAAACTCGCACCAAAGCCTGGTGAGGCCATCACGCATATCGGCGCCGGCAGCGGTTACTACACGGCTTTGCTGGCCAAACTGGTTTCGCCAGGCGGCACCGTCACCGCCTTTGAGATCGACGAAAACCTGGCCGGGTTGGCGCGCAAGAATCTCGAAACCTACGGCAATGCGACCATTGTCCATGGCGATGCCGTGACGTCGCCGCTGCCGCCGTCCGACATCATTTATGTCAATGCCGGTGTCGTCGCCCCTCCCGCCGGATGGCTGAAAGCGTTGCGCCCCGGCGGCCGCATGATCTTCCCCTGGCGTCCCGCCGAGCGCGTCCCGCTGGCGATGCTGGTGACCCGCACCGAAAAGGGCTTTGCCTGCGATCCGTTCATGCGTGCCTGGTTCATCCCATGCTTCGGCGCCTCGCTCGCGGATCTTGCGGCGAAGATCCCGACACGCGAGCAGGCCACGCGCAGCCGCTCGATCTGGCTGGTCGAGGACAGGCAGCCGGACCGCACCGCCACGGCGATCTTCGAGCATGTCTGGTTCTCGTCGAAAGCCGTGAGCGTCCGCGGCTGACCTATCGAGGGCGGACCAAATCTCGCGGCCTTTGTCGGGACGGGCGCGGTTGCTCCGTCCTTGGGTTGAAGTCCGGCCGCGATGGCGTGGCCGCAAGCAAGGGAGAGCACAATGAGAAAGATCATCGCCGCGACCTTCGTCAGCCTCGATGGCGTCATGCAGGCGCCGGGAGGGCCGGAAGAGGATCCGGTCGGTGGCTTCGAATTCGGCGGCTGGACGTTCCACTATTTTGACGAGGTGGGAGGCGCGGCAATGGAGGAATTGTTCTCCAAACCCTTCGCCCTGCTGCTCGGCCGCAGAACCTACGACATCTTCGCCGCGTACTGGCCCTACCAGAAAGATCCGATCGCGGATGCGTTCAACCCCGCGACCAAGTATGTGGCGACCCATCGGCCGGATACTTTGACCTGGCAGAACACGCACGCGCTTGGGCCCGATATCATCACGGCTTTGCGTCGCCTCAAGCAGGAAGATGGACCTGACCTGCTCATCCAGGGATCTGGCGATCTCATTCAGACCCTGCTCGCCAACGGGCTGATCGACGAGATCCGGCTGATGATCTTCCCGCTGTTGCTGGGCAAGGGCAAGCGGCTGTTCGGCGAGGCCGCGATGCCGGCCGCTTTCAAGCTTGTCAAATCGCAGACTTCGACCACCGGCGTCATCATCGCGACCTATGAGCGCGCGGGCGAAATCAAGGTCGGCTCCTTTGTCACGGGCGAGCCATCCCCGGCCGAACTCGAGCGGCGCAAGAACTGGAAGTAAATTCGGACATCAGGCAGCCTGCGATCGCCGCGCCAGCCCATCGCGTATATGGCGTGCGAATTCCTGCGCCGCCGTGCTCACGCCATGCCTCGGCAGGTGCAGGTTGATGGCAAAATTCGGCAGCGGCGGCAGGCCGCTGTCGAACGGCAATATGTCGAGATCGGCTGGCACGGTGGCAGCGAGCCATGTGGTGACGGCGAGGTCGGAACGCACCGTCGCCGTCGTCGCGTCGATGTTGCCGTTCTCGAACACGCTGCGCCATTCCAGCCCATACTCGTTAAGTGCCGCCAGCACCACCGGCCGGAAGGCGCAGGTGTCGGCAACGATCGAGACGGGCAATGGCCGCTTGGCGCGAGCCACCCCACCCCTTGCGCCGACCCAGACCAACCGATCGATGGCCAGGCATTCGCCAGAGGTCGGGCCGACCCGCTCCTCGATTACCGCGAGGTCGATGGTTCCGGCCGCCAGTGCCGCCGCCAGTTCCGGCGAGGAGGCGCAGACCAGCGATATCTCGACCTTCGGATAGGCCTCGGCATAGGCCTTCAGGACGGGAGCCAGCAAGGTGCCGACAAGGTCGTAGGGAACGCCGAGCCGCACCTGTCCGGCGACAGCGCTCCCCACCATCTCGGTCCATATCTCGTCATTGAGGCTGAGCAGGCGCCTTGCCTTGTCGAACAGTCGCTCGCCGGAATGGGTCAGCCGCAGACCGCGCCGGTCGCGCTCGAACAGCCCGCAGCCGAGCGTGTCTTCCAGCCGCTTGACCTGCTGGCTGACCGCGCCCTGCGTCAGGTGGAGCGCGTTGGCCGCCGCCGTCATGCTGGCCTTGTCGGCGACGGTGACGAAGGTGCGCATGAGACTGGTATCGAGATTGCGGATCATGACCGGCATTATAAGTACTAATGACGATCATCGCAAACATTGCATTTACTGATGTCACGCTCAGTCTACCATGAAGCCTCCGACAAAGGACGCTCCATGCTCCAGCCGATCCTGCCGCTCATCCTGTTTGCCTTCGTGGCTACCGCCACGCCCGGCATCGCCACGACCTTGTCGACCGCTTCCGGAGCGCAGTTCGGTTTTCGCCGTTCGGTACCGCTGATGATCGGCAGCGCCGCCGGCCTCGCTACCGTGACGGGGGCGGCCGCCGCCGGCCTCGCCAGCCTGCTGCTTGCGGTGCCTTCGCTGCAACTGGCGATGAAGGTGATCGGCTCGCTTTATCTTCTGTGGCTGGCGATCAAGATCGGTCGCGCAGGGCCACCCAACCTTGACGTCACCATGGCCAAACCGAACAGCTTCCTGGGCGGCGCCGGCATCCAGTGGATGAATCCCAAGGGCTGGGCGATGGGCCTGGGCGCGGCGGCTTCGTTCGCCGCCCTCGCCGACGGACCCGGACAACTCGCACTGCTGCTCGGCTCGACCTTTGGCCTCACCGCTGCCATCTCGCTGTCCGTCTGGTGCATCGCCGGCATGGTGCTGGCCAGGCTGCTCAAAACCGAGTGGCAATGGCGCGCGCTCAACATCGTGCTGGCGCTGGTGCTCGCCGCCTCGATCATCCCGATGTGGCGGACGGCCTGACGGCCGGCCGCCACGTCAGCCTAAGCCGCGTAGCGCCGGGCCGGCTTGTCGGCGTGCAGGCTGCCATAGAAGGCCTGGCGGGCGCCTAGGAATGTGTCCAGCTTTCCCGTGTCGGCAAGCGCCGGCACGGTGACGGCCTCGCCCCTGGCCAGGCCGACAAGGGCAGCGTCGACCATATCGTCGGCGGTCATGACGATCTCCTTCGGCAGCTGGTCGATATCACCGCCGGAAAGCTCCCAGAAATCGGTCCGGGTCGCGCCCGGCAGCACCACCTGCACCGTCACTCCGGTGCCCGCGACCTCGCGATGCAGGGCTTCGGTGAAGTTGACGACATAGGCCTTGGTGCCGCTGTAGATGCCGCCGAACGAGGTGTCGAAGGCCAGGACCGAGGCGATGTTGACGATCCCGCCCCGGTTGCGCGCCAGGAGCCCAGGCAGCACGGCACGCGTCAGCCGGGTCAGAGCCACGACATTGACCTTGATCATGCGCTCGGCCGCGTCGGCATCGGCGGTTGCCACCACTGCCTGACCGCCAAGGCCGGCATTGTTGACCAGCAGCGTCACGGTTTCGTCGGCTGATATCGACTGCTCGACACGGCGCACATCGCCGTCGTCGGACAGATCGGCGCTGATCACGCTCACGTTGCGGCCGTGGTCATGGCGCAACTTCCCGGCCAGCGCCTGCAGCCGGTCGGCACGGCGCGCCACCAGCACCAGGTCGTAGCCCTGCCCCGCCAGTCGATCCGCATAGACGGCGCCGATCCCCGATGAAGCGCCGGTGACGACCGCCGTGCCCTTGTTGTCATTCTTGCTCATTGTCACGTTCCTTGTGTTCGCTGGCTCGGCCCCGGTGGATAAATATCGGCCGGCAAGGCTGTTTTTCGAATTAGTGGTATATGCCACTTTTTGCGAAGTAGGTATATGCCACCATCTTGTCAACGGCGGCGGCGAAAACTATTTCTGCGGCAGGCTGGCGCACCTGCCAGGATAATTCCAGCAAGTGCCCAGCGGTTTTGCGTCCGGAATTGCGTGACAAGAGAGAGCATTGGAGGCGATGCGTTTCGCCGGAGATGCTCCACAAGGAGCGACCATGAGTGAAGCTGACGGATTTAGCCGTTGCAACAATGCCACCTTGCGGCGCACCGCACGCAGGCTCGGCCGGTTCTACGACGACGCGCTGGCGCCTTCCGGCCTGAAGGGCACGCAGTTCGGCCTGCTGTTCCAGATCAGTGTCGGCAGCGAGCCGGCGATGGGAGCCATTGCCGAGGCGCTGATCATGGACCTTTCGGCGCTCGGCCACACGCTGAAGCCCCTGGTCCGCGACGGCTATGTCGAAACCTTCCCCGACAAGGACGATCGCCGCGTCAAGCGCGTACGGCTGACGCCATCTGGCCAGGCCAAGCTCGACGAGGCGATCAAGCTATGGAGTGTCGCCCAGCGGCAATTCGAGGCCATGATCGGCGCGGAGCAGGCCGCGAAACTGCGGGCCACGCTCGATGAAGTGGCTGCGTTGAAGCTGGAATTGCCCGCGGCCACTCCTTCCAGCTGAAGAAGCGGCCGCGAAAAAACAAGGATGCAAGCCTCGGAGCCGGCCTTATTCCGCCGGCATGGTGACGGCCCGGGCAAACACCCGCCCCGCCAGCACGATGCCGAGCCCGACGATCGGAAATACCGCCGCGACCAGACCGAGATCGGCGGGCGCGCCGTAGCGCAGCACGCCACCACCGACTACCGCGCCCACCGCCACGCCCAGATAGAGCGCCGAACCATTGAGCGACAGCACGATTGGAGCGGCGTCCGGCGCCAGCTTGATGATGCGGCTGGCCTGCGCCGGCGGGAACGCCCAGCCGACGATGCCCCACGGCACCATCATCGCCATCAGCGCCGGTCCGGCAATGTGCTGCGGCAGGAAGGTCGGGATGACCGACAGCATGATCAGCATGGCGGCACTCAACGCCAGCGACCAGCCGACGGTGCGCGTGGCGCCGAAACGGTCGGCCGCCTGGCCGCCGGCAATGTTGCCGATGACGGCGCCGACGCCGAAGGCGAGCAGCATGCCGGGCAGCGCGATCTCGCTCAGCCCGCCGCCCTCGATGGCAAGCGGCGCGACATAGGCAAAGACGGTGAAGGCACCGACCAGCGCCAGCAATGTCGTCACCAGGATCGGCATCACGCCGGGACGCATGGCGGCCGCCAGCCGGCGCTTCAGCGGCAGCCTGGTGCCGATGATGCCGCGCGGCAGGCGGTACCACAGGATGGCGCCGGACAGCGCGCCAAGGCCGGCAATGGCATAGAAGGTGCCGCGCCAGCCGGCGATGGCCGCGACAAGCGCGCCAAGCGGCGCCCCGACAGCGACGGCCACCGTGGTGCCGCCGACGACGACGGCGATGGCGCGGGCGCGGTGATGGTCATCCACCAGCGCCACCGCCGTGCCTTGCGCGGTCGCCGCGAACAGGCCCGACGACAGCGCCATGATGATGCGTGCGACGAGCAGCACTTCGAAGGATGAGCTCAAGGCGGCGACGACATTGCCGACGACGAAGAACACCAGCGTCCACAGGATCACGCGGCGCCGGTCCCATTCGCCGGTCAGCGTCGCCAGGATCGGCGTGCCCACGGCATAGGCGAGCGCGAAAGCGGTGATCAGCGAGCCGGCGAGCGGTACCGAGATGCCGGCATCCCTGGCGATATCGGGCAGGAGGCTGGAGATGACGAAGCCTTCGGTCGAGATCGCAAACGATCCGAGCGCAAGCCAGAAAATTCTCTTGTCCATGGGAAAGCGTCCTTAGTTCAAAAGTTATTGAACAATTGGACATAAAAGGGCATCATGTCAATGAAGCCAGACAAAAATAGCATAACCATGCTGACAGCCCTGTGTCAGGACGGCCATGAACTGGAGAAACAGTGTGTATGGACCGGGCAGGATCGACGCGTTGAAATCGGCCCGAACTGTGCTTAGGTTCCAGCCATGACCTTGCCACACCCCAATACGGACCAGATCAGCCTGCCCATTGTGCTCGGCGTGCTCGGCGACCCGACGCGGCTTGCGATCGTGCGCTATCTCGCCAGCAAGGAAGGCGTGCCGCTGAACTGCAGCCGCTTCCTCGATCTCGGCTCCAAGACCAATCTGAGCTACCACCTCGCCAAGCTGCGTGAGGCCGGTGTCACCCGCGCCGAAGTGGTCGGCACCAACCGCATGATCACGCTGCGCCGCGCCGATCTCGACGCCCGCTTCCCCGGCCTGCTCGACAGCGTCATCGCCGCGGCCGCGGGCGACGCCGCCCTGCCGGCCGTCGGCGGCCACGACATCGAAGTGTCGGCCTGACGCATTTTCTTTCCCTCGCTAAGCGGGAGGAAATCATGTCCCTGTCAGGGTCGCCCTTTCGACCAGTCCTTCGCCAGCCTGTGGAGCCCCCTCGAAAATGCGCTTAGCCCGCTACGACATCGTTACCTTGGGCGGCGCCGGCCAGCCGGATCGCTTCGAGACGATCGCCGTCGAGTACACCACGAGGCGGCGGGCCGGTCCGCCGTCATGATTAGCCTCAATTTCCGGCTTACATGGCGGCGCGTCGTCCCTTATAGAATCGGCCTAACGTGCGGCAAGATGGCCGCGGCATGGAATTTCGAGTATCGGCGCACGGCCAGATGATGAGGCGCACAGTTACGCTCCGAACAGGTTTGCATGCGCTGGTTGCGGTTCCGCTGCTGATGGTGGCGTGGCCGGCTGTTGTCCCGGCCCATGCGGAAGAAGGTCCCTTTATCTCCGTTGTCACCGGGCTCGCCCCCGACGACCTGCTCAATGTGCGCGCCAAGCCGTCGGCGATCGGCAAGACCGAGGCCCGCCTGGCGGCCGGTGCGAGCGTACGGAACCTCGGCTGCAACGACATTGACGGTCATCCCTGGTGCAAGATCGAGTCTGACAATCCCAAAGCCACCGGCTGGGCTCCCGCGCGCTACCTCGTTCCCGTCAATCCGGCGACCGTGCCCGACGAGGCCGCGGATACGCCCGCCATGGCCACCGACGCCGCCGCGACGCCCGATGCACCCGACCTGACCGCTCGGCTGGGTGATGCGAACCAACCAGCCAGCCCCGAAGCCCCGCCGAAATCCGCGGCGGAGATCGCCATGCAGGATGCCTATGGCCTGGCGCTGGCTGCGGCTGAAAACGGACCCGCGGCCGAAGAGCCAACCGGGGCCACGGCCGGCGATGCCGGCCTGCAAATTCCCTGCGCCCGCTACGTTGGACAGCCCATGGCGCCTTGCGCGGCGAGCGTGACGCACAAGGGCACGGACAAGGCCGACGTCACCGTGACCTGGCCCGATGGCGGCAGCCGCGTCATCTCCTTCACTGCCGGCCTGCCGGCAAGCTCGGACGCCGGCAGCGACTTCCGCTTCACCCGGGAAGGCAAACTCAACATGATCCGCATCGGCGTGTCGGAGCGGTTCGAGATCACGGACACGGTGGTGCTGGGGGATTAGAGTTCGGCGACTTTTGCCGTGGCTGCCTGATTGCTGGGGTTTGCGCCGCCCTCATAGCCCTGCCGGGCATTTCTCTCCGTATATGACGGGGAGAAAGATGCTGGCCGCAACCTTGCGCTCTTCTTGCAACAGCGGTGATTGGCGACACCGGCGACGGCAGCACCCCCTCTCCCCGTCGCTATACGGGGAGAGGATGCCGGCAGGCAGGTGAGGGGCAGCGCCAACGCACTGCAAGATACCTATTCAAACCCAACGCGCGCGCCCAGCCTGTGCAGCCCCGCCCAATCCCGCATTTTCGGGGTTACATCGGGCAAAACTCTTCCCTATAAGGCCCTCCTAGCCTGATACCAGAATCGCGAGCACAACCGGCCGGGTCTTCCCGTCCCGGTTTTTTGTGCAAGCCCGCTGCCGAACGGAATTCATAGACATGCCCAGACGCACCGACATCAAGTCGATCCTGATCATCGGGGCCGGCCCCATCGTCATCGGCCAGGCCTGCGAATTCGACTATTCCGGCACCCAGGCCTGCAAGGCGCTGAAGGAAGAGGGCTTTCGCGTCATCCTGGTCAATTCCAACCCGGCCACCATCATGACCGACCCGGAACTGGCCGACGCCACCTATATCGAGCCGATCACCCCCGAAGTGGTGGCCAAGATCATCGCCAAGGAGCGGCCCGACGCGCTCTTGCCGACCATGGGCGGCCAGACCGCGCTCAACACTGCTTTGTCGCTGCGCCGCATGGGCGTGCTCGATCGCTACAATGTCGAGATGATCGGCGCCGACGCCCATGCCATCGACAAGGCCGAGGACCGCGCGCTGTTTCGCGAGGCGATGAAGACGATCGGGTTGGAGACGCCGAAGTCGATGCTGGCCAACGCCACCGACGTCAAGAACGCCGACCGCAAGACGCATGAGGCCGAGCGCGCCGCGCTGAAGGCCGAGAAGCCCGACAATCTCGACGCCGAACTCGATGCGCTGGAAACCCGCTGGAACCTCGGCGAAGGCGACCGCAAGCAGCGCTACATCAGCCATGGCATGGCGATCGCCGCCCAGGCCCTCGACCATGTCGGTCTGCCGGCCATCATCCGCCCGTCCTTCACCATGGGCGGCACCGGCGGTGGCATCGCCTACAACAGGGCCGAATTCTACGACATCGTCCAGTCCGGCCTCGACGCCTCGCCGACCACCGAAGTGCTGATCGAGGAGAGCGTGCTCGGCTGGAAGGAGTATGAGATGGAGGTCGTCCGCGACAGAGCGGACAATTGCATCATCGTCTGCTCGATCGAGAACATCGACCCGATGGGCGTGCACACGGGCGACAGCATCACCGTCGCCCCGGCGCTGACCTTGACCGACAAGGAATACCAGATGATGCGCAACGCCTCGATCGCGGTGCTGCGCGAGATCGGCGTCGAGACCGGCGGCTCCAACGTGCAGTTCGCCGTCAACCCGGCCGATGGCCGTCTCGTCGTCATCGAGATGAACCCGCGCGTCTCGCGCTCGTCCGCGCTCGCCTCCAAGGCGACCGGCTTCCCGATCGCCAAGATCGCCGCCAAGCTTGCCGTCGGCTACACGCTGGACGAGCTGGAGAACGACATCACCGGCGGCGCCACGCCCGCCTCGTTCGAGCCGAGCATCGACTATGTCGTGACCAAGATCCCGCGCTTTGCGTTTGAAAAGTTCCCCGGCGCCGAGCCGGTGCTGACCACGGCCATGAAGTCGGTCGGCGAAGTCATGGCCATCGGCCGCACCTTTCAGGAGTCTTTGCAGAAGGCGCTGCGCGGTCTCGAGACCGGCCTCACCGGCCTCGACGAGATCGAAATCCCCGGCCTTGGCGCGACCAACAGCGCCGACGACCGCAACGCCATCCGCGCCGCCTTGGGCACGCCGACGCCCGACCGGCTGCGCATGGTGGCGCAGGCGATCCGCATGGGCACCTCGCTGGAAGACGTGCACGCCATGTGCAAGATCGACCCGTGGTTCCTCGAACAGATCGCCGGCATCGTCGCCATGGAAGCCCGCATCCGCGAGCACGGCATTCCAGGCGACGCCGTCAATCTGCGCATGCTGAAGGCGATGGGCTTCTCCGACGCCCGCCTCGCCTCACTGACGAAGAGCGACGCCGAAGTCGTTCAGAAGACTCGCGAAAAGCTCGACGTTCATCCGGTTTACAAGCGCATCGACACCTGCGCCGCCGAATTCGCCTCGCCCACCGCCTACATGTACTCGACCTATGAAGTGCCCTTCGCTGGCGCGCTCGCCAACGAGGCGCAGGTCTCGGCACGCAAGAAGGTCGTCATCCTCGGCGGCGGCCCGAACCGCATCGGCCAAGGCATCGAGTTCGACTATTGCTGCTGCCATGCCGCGTTCGCGCTGCGCGACGCCGGCTATGAAGCGATCATGATCAACTGCAACCCCGAAACCGTGTCGACCGATTACGACACGTCGGACCGGCTCTATTTCGAGCCGCTGACGGCGGAGGACGTGCTGGAGATCCTGCGCGCCGAGCAGGCCTCGGGCGAGTTGGTCGGCGTCATCGTCCAGTTCGGCGGCCAGACGCCGCTGAAGCTGGCCGACGCGCTGGAGAAGGCAGGTATACCGATCCTCGGCACCTCGCCCGACATGATCGATCTCGCCGAAGACCGCGACCGCTTCCAGAAACTCCTGCACAAGCTGAACCTCAGCCAGCCGAAGAACGGCATCGCCTATTCGGTCGAGCAGGCCCGCCTCGTCGCCGGCGAGCTCGGCTTTCCGCTGGTGGTACGCCCCTCCTATGTGCTGGGCGGCCGCGCCATGCAGATCATCCATGACGAGGGCATGCTGCAATCCTATTTGCTCGACACCGTGCCCGGCCTGGTGCCGGAGGACATCAAGCAGAAATACCCCAACGACAAGACCGGCCAGATCAACACGCTGCTGGGCAAGAACCCGCTTTTGTTCGACACCTATCTCTCCGGCGCCATCGAGGTCGATGTCGACTGCCTCTGCGACGGCAAGGCGACCTTCGTGTCGGGCATTCTCGAACACATCGAGGAGGCCGGCATCCATTCGGGCGACAGTGCCTGCTCGCTGCCGGTGCACTCGCTGCCCTCGGAATTGGTCGACGAGCTGGAACGCCAGACGGCCGCCCTCGCCCGCGCGCTCAATGTCGGCGGGCTGATGAACGTGCAATACGCGATCAAGGACGGCACGGTCTATGTGCTGGAGGTCAACCCGCGGGCGTCGCGCACCGTGCCCTTCGTCGCCAAGACCATCGGCCGCCCGATCGCCAAAATCGCCGCCCGCATCATGGCCGGCGAGGCGCTGGAAGACGCCTTCGCCCATTACGGCGCCATGCCCGACCCCAGGAACCCCGGCCACATCGCGGTCAAGGAAGCCGTCTTCCCCTTCGCCCGCTTCCCCGGCGTCGACATCTTGCTCGGCCCGGAAATGCGCTCCACGGGCGAGGTCATGGGCCTTGACCGCGATTTCGCGCTGGCCTTCGCCAAGAGCCAGCTCGGCGCCGGCGTCGACCTGCCGCGCTCCGGCACGCTGTTCGTCTCGGTGCGCGACGAGGACAAGAAAGGCATCCTGCCGGCGGTCAAGCGCCTCGCCGGCCTCGGCTTCAAGGTGCTGGCCACCTCGGGCACGCAGCGCTTCCTCGCCGAAAACGGCGTCGACGCCCAGAAGATCAACAAGGTCCTCGAAGGCCGCCCCCACATCGAAGACGCCATCCGCAACCGCCAGGTCCAGATCGTCTTCAACACGACCGACGGCCAGAAGGCGGTGTCGGACTCGAAGTCGCTGCGGCGGGCGACGCTGATGCAGAAGGTGCCGTATTACACGACGCTGTCGGGTGCTGCGGCCGTGGCCGAGGCGATTGCGGCGCTGAAGGCAGGGAGTTTGGAAGTGAGGCCGCTACAGGAGTATTTTGGCTGAGCAATTAGCTCTCTTCTCCCCGTTCAACGGGGAGAAGGTGCCGGCAGGCGGATGAGGGGCAGCGCTTACATCTCAAATTAGACTGCCAAGCGGCCCTATTTTATCGACTCCAGCGACAGGCCACCGTTCGCCTGTTTCGTCCAGACGTACATCGCGACGTCAGGCTCGCGCCGATCGCCTTTCGCGAAGTACCCCGCCGCATTTCGTCGCCCATGAGTGCCCAATCCCCGGTCATAGGACCGGCCACAGCCATGGGAATATCCGGGCATTCGGCGGCTGCCAGTCGGGGCAACGCGGCAAAGACGGCGAACATCGCCACTCCACCCATGCGGGCAACCCACAGAGGTCTCAGGTGCTTTTTGGAGCCTAGCTCGCGACATCGGCGACAACAACTTTCGTAGCCTTGTTCTTAGCTCGTTCCAGTTTGTTCAGCGCCTTTCGCATTCTGGCGACCGCTTCCTTGGCTTTGTCTCCTTCGATCGTGTCCCGCTTGATCACTTCATTTTCAACCATCAGCGAGAGGTTCTCGTTGCCGACTTTGATGTCAGGAAACAGTCTCCGGATTTCCCGACGCACCACTGAGATGACCGCATCCGACCGTATGATCGCAGATACAGTAAACTTATTGAACAACCGGGCCTGCTGGTGAAATGCGTCCATCGCGTCGGTCGTCAGCCCTTCCTTGGCGTATAGGAAAAGGCACTGCAAATGATCCTCGTTCTTCGGACTTACATCCGCCAGTACTATACGGCAAACTTCTTCATGGCTGATCTGGTTTGCCACATAGATACGGACCAGCCGCCATTCGACCGCGTTGGTCAGGATTACCCAGTGAATGCCTTGGTGAGCCCCGTAGTCAATAACCTGCCTCAGGTGGTTATCGGCCAAGCTGCTGCCTGCTGATTTCACTTCGACAAGCAATCGCAATTTTCCTGCGATCTTGATGGCAAGATCGCAGTATGTTGCCTTGATCTGGTGTTCCGACGTCAGTTCGTCATATTTGTCATAGCCAAAAACATCAGCGAGAATGTCCTTGACCAAGGTAACCGTATCAGCCTCTGCGACATCGGATTTTTGCTGAGCCAACGCAATCCGCTGGTACTTCTTCAGATTAGACGCAACGCGTTCGACAAATTTCTTTGGTAATTTATTCAATGACTCACCCTCCCTATCCCCGACGGGAATTGAGGACGAGTTTACTTGAAAGACAAGTGAAAAATTACGCTATGTGCTCAGGTTCAGGGCATCCGAGGCGCGAAAGGCCAAGCAATTGGCTTTTTCGTCCGCTATGCGGCCTGCCCTCACCCCACCGCCACACACTCAATCTCGATATCAAACTCCATCGGCCACGAAGCCACTGGCACGAAACTGCGTGCCGGCGGGTTCACGCTGAAATACCGGGCATACACCCTGTTTATCGCGTTGTAGAAGCCGGAATTGACCGCGTAGATGCGCACCATCACCACGTTTTCCAGCGAGGTGCCGGCCGCTTCCAGGCAGTGTTTCAGCGCCTTCAGCGACGCCTCGGTCTGGACCTCGATGTCGCCGCGCACCATCTCGCCGGTCACCATGTCCACCGGCGGCGTCGCCGAGATGAACACGAAGCCATTGGCCCTCACCGCCGTCGAGCAGGGCAGGCCGAGCGCCCGCACCTTGTCCGACATGACGGGCACTTCGATGACTTCTTTTTTCATGGGTGTCCTCCCTGGGTTGGCAGGGCTGGCGCCAACCCCCCTCACCCAGCCTCCGCTTCGCTCGGCTGACCTCTCCCCAGAGGGGAGAGGAGATCACGAGCGCCAGCGCCAATCTCTTCTCCCCAGCGGGGAGAAGGTGGACGCGAAGCGGCCGGATGAGGGGGCTGGCGCCGACTCCCGCGGTTATTGGCAGCTTATCCCGGCACGGGCGGAATGCCAGCGCCGACGCATGGTCTAGCCCTATCCCTGCCCCGGATACGGCATGCCGTCCTTGTGCAGGAAGCGCCCGTCCGAACTCGGGCTCATCATGTCGATGTCGGAGCAGGTGATGACATCGTCCGGAGAGCGCGAGCCGACTTCCAGGTAAGCGCGCCGTGACCGACGCGCGGTTGATCATGTGATGGCCGTTGCCGCTGTTCTTGGCGAAGGCAGCACTGTCACCGGCCTTGAGCAGCGTCTCCGCGCCATCCTCGACCAGCACCAGTTCGCCTTCCAGCACATAGACGAACTCGTCCTCGTGGCTGTGCCAGTGACGCTGGCTCGACCAGCCGCCGGGTGGCAATGTCGTCAGGTTGACGCCGAAATCGGTAAGCCCGCCGGCATCGCCAAGGCGCCGGCGCGTGCGGTCGGCGCAAGGGGCGTCGAAGGGTGCGGGGTAGCCCGAGCCCTTGCGCACGGGCACGGATGCGAGGTCGATCTTGGGCATGGGGTGCTCCCGAGGGTGATGGCGGGCAGTGTAGCGCATGGCCGGTGGAGGCACAGGGCCAAGTTGCGCGTTTTGCCTGGGCGTATCCGACGTAGCGCCCTACGGCGCCCCCCTCTGTCCTGCCGGACATCTCCCCCTCTTTGGGGGGAGATTGGCTGTTGTCGCTGCTTTCGCCAATTTTCAACAGCGCCAGGAAGAGAGCCGGCGCCGAAGCCGCCAATCTCCCCACTTGAGGGGGAGATGTCCGGCAGGACAGAGGGGGGCGCCGTAGAGCGCGGATCTCGAACCGTTCTCGCCCTGGCCACCGCCCCCTAATGCGCCGCGCCGAGCTCCTTCACGTGCTTCTCGTGCATCTTCAGCGTTGGCAGCGTCTTCTTGGCGAATTCCTTCAGCGCGGGGTCGTCGCCCGATTTCGCATAGGTGCTGAACAGGGCGACCGCCTGCTTGTGGGCCTCAGTCTGCATCATGACGTATTTCTCATCGAACGCCTTGCCGCTGGCGGCTTTCAGCTGGTCCAGCATCTGCTGGTCCTTGGGCTGCAGCGCGGGTCCGGCGGGCTTGATCGAGGCGGTGGTCTGCCCCTTGCTCAGCGCCTGCTTGAAGTCCTCGCCGGCCTTGGTGTGGTCCTTGATCATCTGGCCGGCGAAGGCCTTGACGTCGGCCGAGGCGGATTTCTGTTCGGCCAGCTTGCTCGACTGGATCTCGAATTCATTGGCACTGGGCACTGTGGCGACAAAGGTCGGGGTGTCGACCTTGCTGTCGGGCAACATGGGCGCGACGGCGTTCGAATTGGTGCCGTTCGTCTGGGCAAGGGCGGCGGGCGCGACGGCGGTCAGCGCGACGGCGGTCAGCGCGACGGCGACCATGGTCAGGAGCATTTTCATCTGGCGTCTCCGATCGGAATGGTTCCCTCGAGGATTCCAACGCCGCAGATGCGGCGAGGTTGCCAGCCGCATCCTTCTCGTCGCGCCGTAGAAGGGAAAGCAGCCTTGCGACCGCGGCAGGATCTCTCCCTAAGGGCGGCGAGGCCCCAGCAGAAAGGCTGTCATCGTCGCGCTCACGCACGCCACCGCCAACAAGGGGACGAAGCCCGAAGAGCCGGGGCTTCGGTGCATTGGAACAAGGCTTTCCGGAGCCGGAGCATTTTGAACCAACCCGTCCAGGTCGGACCTGCTCCCCCGTCGAACGGAATAGGCGCGCGTCAACTCCGCACCGAGCAGAAAGATTTCCGATGAATAATAGACCCAGAGCAGTATGACGAGCAGCCCTCCGGCCGCACCATAGGACGACGCGATCGCACTCGTGCCGATATACCAGCCGATAAGCGACTTTCCCAACGTGAACAGAGCGGCGGTCACCACGGCACCGATCCCGACATCCCGCCATTGCAAGGCACGGTCCGGCAGCACTTTGTAGATCGCGGCAAACATCACGGAGATCAGGGAAAAGGAAATCAGGGTGTTGATGGCGCTCAGAACAAATTGGCCGAACGGCAGATAAGCGCTGATCACGCTGCCCAGAGCCGAGATCGCCGCGCTCGCCGCCAGGGATATCAGCAACATAAAGCCGAGGGCGGCGACCAGGCCCAGACTTGCCGCACGCGCGCGCAACAGACGCGACAGCGAATCCCCTTTCGCTTCAACCTTCCATATTGCATTCAGGGCCTGCTGCATCTCGCCAAACACCGCGGAGGCGGTGACGAGCAGCGTGGCCACGCCGATGAGGGCCGCCAGGGTCCCCGATGATTTGCTGGATGCCCCTTCGAGCGCCGTCTGAAGCAGCGCCGCGCTTTCCCGGCCCATCAGCCCCGATATCTGAGCAGACAAGGCCAACTGTGCCGCGTCATGACCAAAAGCGATGCCGGCTATCGCGACGACGATTATCAGGACCGGGGCCAGCGACGTGGCGGCATAAAACGCCATTGCCGCGCCATGGCTAAGGGCATTGTCGTTGACAAAGCCAACCACGCTTTCTCGCATCAAGTCCCATACGTCTTTGATCGCGGGGCGCACGTCTAATCCGTGAAAGGGGTCGCAAACCGTCTCCTATCAATGCAGCGGATCTTCCGATGTTCCAGCAGCCACGTGAAGCGCGGATCAAGGACACGGATCAAACGCAAGGCATCGCCCGACGAGCCCGCCTGCCGCATCGAACAGGCCAACGGCGACCATGTGCTGAAGAGCCACGCCGAACTGAAGCGTGCGGACTGAACGTCCTCAGTGGCAGCACGCCTCGCCATATTGCAGTTGCTCGCCGAAATTCGGCCGGCCTTCCGGCGTGAAATCCATCAGGTTCCACAGGATCTCGCAGGTGCCGATGGCGCGCGGGTCCTGGCCGGGCTCGGTCGGTGCGAAGCCGAGTTCCGACGACCAGAAATGCCTGATGCCGTCAGCGTCGCGGTGGAACACCGACAGCAGCGGGATCTGCGCACCGTCCGCATCCTCGGCATTGTAGTCGCGCTTGAAGCTGTTGTTGGCCGACGACACCAGCCGCATGTTACGCCAGCCGCGATCGCGGCCGAGCGTGACGAGGTTTTCCAGCGCCGTCCTGGCCACCACGGCGAAGTTGAAGCCGGCCGCTTCGAGATGGCCGACCGCGCCGTCGAACTGGTCGAGCAGGGCGGTGCAGGACGGGCATGGCTGGTCGGGCCGGGCGAGCTTTGCCGTGCCGCCGCTGGTCGCGACGTCGCGCGTCTCCCGCGGATGGCGCGGGAACATCATGTTGTAGAGGATCAGCGTGTTCTTGCCGGCCGCGAACAGCTCCGACAGTTTTATCCTGGCGGGCTTGCCGGCTTCATCGAGGCCGTCGAATACATAATCCTGCGGCGCCAGCCCGCCCGGCGGCAGCGCGCGGCGCGCCTCGGCCACGGCTTCCATGGCGCGGCGCAGCTCGATTTCCTTCTTCAGCAGCTTTTCGCGTGCGGTGCGGTATCTGGCGGATTCGTTGGGAAAGGTGATCATGTCGGCTCCTTGGTTCCGCGCGCCGCGTCCCGGCGCGGTTGCTCTGCGACCCAAGGACGTTTGGCCGGAACCGGTCCCGACATTTCGCATCGGGACAGGCCCGGCCTTGCCACATCCCCGTTATCGGCTACAGCTGAGGAGTGGAGAGAAGTATGCACGAAGCCGACGAGATCGACCTGCGCTGCCCGCAAGTGGTGGCCGACAATGCCGCCAAGGGCCTGCGGCTGCGCAAGCAGTTCGGCCGTGGCGGCACCGAGATCGGTGTCGCGCGGGCGACGGAGCTGAAGAACCGCGAGAAGCTGGCGCCTTCCACCATCCGCCGCATCGTCAGCTACTTCGCCCGCCACGAGGTCGACAAGCGCGGCAAGAATTACGGCAATGAGGAAAAACCTTCGGCCGGCACCATCGCCTGGCTCTTATGGGGTGGCGACGAGGGCCGCGCCTGGGCGCTGGAGATCAAGCAGAAAATCGGCAACGCGCCCGATATCTGAACGCCGACCGCTCCTCACCCCTTGACCCCGCCGGCTGTGAGGCCGGAGACGATCTTGCGCTGGAAGATCAGCACCAGCACCACCAGCGGCACCGTGACGATCACCGAGGCGGCCATGATGTTGCCCCAGGGTATCTCGAACTGCGAATTGCCCGAAAGCAGCGCGATCGCCACCGGCACGGTCCGCCGCGCGTCGTTGGAGGTGAAGGTCAGCGCAAACAGGAACTCGTTCCAGGCACCGATGAAGGCCAGCAGCCCGGTGGTCGCCAGCGCCGGCCACATCAGCGGCAGGAAGATGCGCGTGATGATGATCCACGGCGTCGCGCCATCGAGGATCGCCGCCTCCTCGACCTCCACCGGCAGGTCGCGCACGAAAGCGGTGAGCACCCAGACGGTGAACGGCAGCGTGAAGATCATGTAGGAGAAGATCAGCGCGAGGAGCGAATTGTAGAGGCCGAACAGCCGCACCAGCTCGAACAGCCCGGCCAGCACCGCCACCTGCGGAAACATCGAGACCGACAGGATGGCGAACAGCAATGCCGAGCGGCCGCGAAAACGGATACGCGCCAGCGCGTAGGCCGCGGTGACGCCGAGGAACAGCGATAGCGCCACCACCGCGCCTGAAACCACCAGCGAGTTCAGCAGGTTGCGCAGGAAGGCGCCTTCGGACAGCACGTTGCGATAATTGCCGTGGTTGGGCACCTTCGGCCACAGGTCGGCCTGGAACAGCTCGGTCCCCGATTTCAGGCTGGTGACGATGGCGTAATAGAACGGGAACACGGCGATCAGCACGATTGCTCCGACCAGCAGATAAAAACCCATGCGCTTCAGCAGCCACATCTCAGCGGCCTCCGTCCAGGCTTAGCCGGCCGATGCGGATGGTGAGCATGGTGAGCAGAGCGAGAATGAGGAAGAGCAAGGTCGAGGCGGCCGAGCCATAGGCGAACTTGTCGAACTCGAACAGGTTCTCGCGGGCGAACACCGACATCGACTTGGTGTGCGCATTGTTGGGCGTCAGCACATAGATCAGGTCGAAGATGCGCAGCGCATCGAGCGCCCGGAAGATCACCGCCACCATCACCGCCGGGCGGATCAGCGGCAAGGTCACCCGCCAGAAGATCTGCCAGGGATTGGCGCCGTCGAGCCTGGCGACCTCGATGATCTCGCGCGGCAGCATCTGCAAGGCCGCCAGGATCAGCAGCGCCATGAAGGGCGTCGTCTTCCAGATGTCGACGATCAGCACCGCCGCCATCGCCGTGTCGGCGCTGGCGGTCCAGGCGATCTTGTGGTCGATCAGCCCGAGGTTGACGAGCATGACATTGATGATGCCGAACTGGTCGTTCAGCATCCACTGCCACATCTTCGCCGAGACGATGGTCGGGATCGCCCAGGGGATGAGGATCGCCGCTCTGACGATGCCGCGGCCGGGAAATTCGGCGTTGAGCACCAGGGCGACGACCATGCCGAGGATCGTCTCGCATGTCACCGAAACCACCGCGAACCGCACGGTGTTCCACACGGCGCCCCACCAGACCGGGTCGAGAAGCAGCCCGTCGTAGATGACCCGCCCGCTCGGCATGCGCAGCACCGAGACGTAATTGGCCAAGCCGACCCATTGCCGGGCGTCGAGGTCTGACAGCGAGGCGTCGGTGAAGCTGAAATAGACCGTGCGCGCCAGCGGCCAGCCGGCAGCGGCGGCGAGCACCACAAGCATCGGCGCCAGGAACAGCCATGCCGAGCGCGCACGCTGGCGCGTCAGGCTCGAACCAGAGCGCGCATCGGCCGGGTGCGCGCTCACCAGCCCTTGCCTTTCAGCCGGGTCAGCGTCGCTTCGAGGTCGGCCAGATTGTCGGCGGCGCTGCCCTCGCCGGACAAGGTCTTGTGGACGGCGTTCCAGAACTGGCTCGACGCCTCGTTGTACTTGTTCCTGGTCACCGCCGAGGGCCGTGGCCCGGCATTGAGGAAGACCTCCTTCCAGTGTGGAATGATCGGCTGTTGCCGGGCGATGTCGGCATCGTCATAGAGCGCCTGGATGGTCGGCAGGTTGGCGGTCTTGAGCGTGCGGTATTTCTGCATTGCCGGCGAGGCGATGAACTTGACCAGCTTGATCGCCGCATCCGGGTGCTTGGAATATTTCGAGACCGCGAGGTTCCAGCCGCCGAGCGTCGCCGCCGGCCGGGCGCCCTCGCCCGTGCCCGCCGGCAGCGGTGCGACATCGAACTTGCCCTTGATCGGCGACCCCTGGCTGTTGCCCAGCGCATAGGCATAGGGCCAGTTGCGCATGAAGACCGCATTGCCGGTCTGCCACACGCCGCGCGCCTCCTCTTCCTGGTAGGCGAGCACGCCCGGCGGCGCGATGGTGCCGATCCAGGCCTTCGCCATATCGAGCGCGGCCGCCGCCTGGGGGTTGTTGATGGAAATGGCGCCGTCCGGCTCGACGATATGGCCGCCGCCATTCGACACCACCCATTCGAACGCGTCGCAGGTCAGCCCCTCATAGGCATTGCCCTGGAAGACGAAACCCCAGATATCCCTGTTGCCCGACGCCCGTTCCCTGTCCATCACCAGCCTGGCGGTGTCGCCCAGCTCCTTCCAGGTGGCCGGCACCTTGGCGCCGTATTTGTCGAGCAGGTCCTTGCGGTAGTAGAGCGCCGGCGCATCGGTGAAGATCGGCAGCGCCACCAGCCTGCCGTCGACGGTCTGCGACTGGATGATCGACGGGAAATGCCTGGCCACGACATCCCTGGTCGCCTGGGTCAGGTCGACGAACTGGCTGGCGAGCTGCGGCGCCCAGATGACATCGGTCTGGTAGACGTCGACGTCGCTGTTGCCGGCGGCGAGCCACAGCCTGTACTGGCCGAACTGGTCGGTCCCCGACGACGGCATGGCGACGATGGTGACCGTGTCGCCGCTCTCCTTCTCATAGCGGTCGAGGATCTCGCGCAGCACCTTGAGGCCGTTGCCGGTGTCGCCCGACACGATCGACAGCTCGACCGCGCGCGCCGGACCCGCCGCGAGCACGACAACGACGCTCAACGCCAGCCATGCGTGGAAAAGCTTCATCGCGGTGGATCTCCCTTGGCAGCCGGCGGCGCACGGCACCGGCAGCCGGTCAGGACCCCACCGTTCATTGAATGCGGAGCAGCGCCTTGGGTTCCCGAACAGCGATCGCCGCCAGTCAGCCTTCCCAGGCGACGGGCCTCATGCCCAGCCGCTCGTAAAGCCGCACGGCGGCGGGGTTCTCGAGCGTATTGGTCTTGAGGTCGACATGGGCCGCGCCCCGGTCGCGAAAAATGGCGAAGGCGTGCCACATCAGCGCTTCGCCGACACCCTTGCCGCGCGCCTCGGGATGAACGGCCAGATCCTTGACGAACGCCGAGCTCCAGCACAGTGCAGCCGCCGCCAGCCTGCCCTTGGCGTCGATAACGAGGAAACACAGCGCCGGGTCGAATTGGGGATCTTCGGATATGCGTGGCCACCATTCGTCGAAGGGGCCGTCCGTGCCGTCGTCGAACACTTCGCCCAGCAACGCATGCAGGGGCAGCGCGTCGCCGCGCTCGAACGAGCGCATGACGAAGCCGTCCGGCCAATGCGGTGGAACAAGTGTCTCGTCGAGGATCTTGCGCAGCCGGATGTCGTTCGGAGCCGGCGGGCGCGGTTCGGGCATCGCGCTCAGGCGTCGGGCTGAAGGCGCCCGCGCTTGCGGTCGACGCCGAGGCCGGTCGCCTCGAGCAGGCCCTTGCGCTTGGCGTCGAAATAATAGCCGGTCTGGTAGAGCCAGTCGGCCTTCTTGGCGTTGCCGTTGGACACCAGCCAGGCGCCGCGCAGATATTTGACCGCGTATTTGAGGTTGGTCTCGGCGTCGAACAGGCCCTTGGCCGGCCCATCATAGCCCATGCCGCGCGCCGTCGCGTGCTTGATCTGCATCAGCCCCCAATGGCCGTTATTGTAGGCCTTGGGATTGTAGGTGCTTTCGCGGTTGACGACATGGCGCACCAGATCGACCGGCACCTGGTAGAAGGCGGCGTATTTGACGATCAGCCGGTCGACGTCGCCGCGCATGCCGGTCGCATGCTGCTCCGGCTCGACCGGCTCCGACGGGAACTGCACCAGGGCAGCCGGGTTCTGCGGCACGACATAGGCCACCTGCTGCACGCCAGGCAGTTTCTGGCCGCCCTTGGCAACCGCCGGCACGATGAGCCCGGCGGTCGTATAGGTCTCCGCCGACTGGATCGGTCGGCCGGCTTTCGCCGGGGCCGGCGCCTGCCAGGCATTGGCGGCCATCACGGCGGGCACGGCAGGCGCGGTTGGGGTCGCCCCGGCAAAGGCCGCGGTCGCCGCGGCCGGCTGCGCGACGGCATCGAGGGCCGGTGCACCCGCGCTTGGAGTCGACTCGGTGGTCTGGACGGGGCTGATTCCGGAGGATTGCGGCAGCACCGAAACCGTTTCCGGCAAGGGGATGGTGAAGCCGGCATCGCTGCCGGCAACGGTCGCGGTTTCGGTCAGCGACGGCGCGGCCTTCATTTGCGAGGTCGAGGTGCAGCCGCTGATGCCGGCAGCCGCCACGATCATGCCGATGGCGATAAGGGTTTGTTTTGCTGGCAAGCCGCGTTCGGTGTCCGGTTTGTCGGGTGTTAAGATTTTCCTTACACCAGCGATTCCTGGGTAGCAATCGGGGCCATCTGGTGGTTTTCGGGTGGCGGGATGCAGGCAGCGATGCCATATTGTTCCTGATATGTACCGGCAGGAATCCCGGATTTCGCCGCTTTGCGGAAAGGAGCGCAGCATGGAAACGACATCTTCGATCACGGCGGGCCACGCAGTGTTAGAAACAGTGATCGGTTTCATGGGCATCGCCTGGAGCGAAAAGGGCCTGATCCGGCTTTGCCTGCCCGAACGCAGCCGCGAAGCGGTGGAGCGGCGGCTGATGCGCCATGCCGGGATTTCCGCCTCCACGGCCCAGCCATCATGGGTGGTCGAACTGATCGCCTCGATCAAGGCTTACGCCGCTGGCGAGGACGTCGATTTCACCGGCTTTCCCGTCGACCTCGACGGCATCGACGATTTCCGCCTCGCCATCTACGACGCGGCACGAAAACTCGGCTACGGCGAAACCACCACCTATGGCGAACTCGCCAAGCGCGCCGGCCATGCCGGCCTGCCGCGCGAAACCGGGGCGGCCCTTGGCGCCAATCCGGTGCCGCTGGTCATCCCGTGCCATCGCATCCTTGCCGCCGGCAGCAAGATCGGCGGCTTCTCGGCGCCCGGCGGCTCGACCACCAAGGAAAAAATGCTGGCCATGGAAGGCGTGCATGTCGGCCCGCCGCCGCCGGCGCAGGTGTCCTTCGGCTTCTGACAGCAGTAAGCCGCTCCCGGGTGCTAATGGCGCCGGATGAATCGATGCCTGAAATGCTCATTGTCCGGCCGCTTGCAGTTGTACACCGGGCAGGACTTGGTGTCGGCGCTCGGCACATAGGCGCGTGTCCGCACCTCGCCCATGGTGCAGAACTGCTGGCTCTGCACATAGCGGTCATAGAGCGGCAGCCCCGGCACCCGCTTCGACTGATAGCGAAGGATAACCGCACCTTGGCGCGCGATCGTCGACTGGACCTTGCCGCAGCTCAGATGTGTCGGGTCGTAGCGCGAGATCGCCTGCGCCTGGACGGCCACCAGCGTGAGGCAGGCGGCAAGCAGGATGGTTTTCATGGTCGCTCTCCCCTCGATCCGCCGCCCGGGACGGCACGATCTTGCGCCACGGTTTCACCAGATTGGGGCGGCCGTTGGGCGGCCCCGGATCACGACGTTTTCACGCAGTCTTGTTTTTTGTGCGAAAGCAGCCTATATCAGCCCCATTGATATTTCGGCCGATCGATCCGGGCCTCGCGATCTTCGCGTTTGCTGACGTCTATCTCCAAAATCTCGATGCACACCGGCTGGACTTCGGTCCGGTCATACCAAAGCAAATGTGAAGGACTATTTTTATGGCAACTGGAACGGTCAAGTGGTTCAACGCCACCAAGGGTTTCGGCTTCATCCAGCCTGACAGCGGCGGCGCGGACGTTTTCGTCCACATCTCGGCTGTCGAGCGCGCTGGACTGTCGACCCTGGTCGAAGGCCAGAAGATCAACTTCGAGATCGAGCAGGACCGCCGCACTGGCAAGTCGTCCGCTGGTTCTCTGAGCAAGGCAGCCTGATTTTGAAAATGGCGCGCGCCGGACGAGAGTTCGGGGCGCGCGGCAAGTCACGGATGTACTGACGGTCGCGCGAGAAGCGCGCCGGAGCGGAAAGAGCCGACAAGCTGGAACAGCAGATAGCTGCCAGCCCCGGACCGGACGCTCCCAATCAGGCTACCGAAATGGGAAGGCGGGATTTATCCCGCCTTTTTATTTGTCTGGGGTTTGGCGAAGGCGGCGAAGCTGCTGTCCTTCTCCCCCTCTCCATACGGGGAGAAGTGCCCGGCAGGGCGATGAGGGGCACCGCCAACGTTTCGGAATTGCCCCTTTTTGAACTTACCCCGAAAGGCTGGCCGCCGCCCCTCATCTGGCTGCCGCCATCTCTCCCCGTATGGAGACGGGGAGAAGGACGCTGCGGCACCGCTTTCGCCAACTACCGGCCGCCCTACCCCACCCATTCGATCGGCACATGCCCCGGGTCCGCCTCCACGCGGCCGAGCCAGGCGACCACCGCCGGATAGGCGTCGAGCTGGAAGCCGCCCTGCTCCGCCGTGTGGGTATAGGCATAGAGCGCGATGTCGGCGATGCTGAATGTGCGGCCGGCGAAGAAGGCGTTGTTTTCGAGATATGTGTTCATGACGCCGAGCGCCTTGTTGCCGCGCTCCAGCGTCACAGCCAGCCGCTCCGGCGTGGCATCCGCTGCGCGTTCCGGAAAGGTCAGCAGTGCCTTGCGCACGGCGATGTAGGGCTCGTGGCTGTATTGTTCGAAGAACAGCCACTGATAAGCGAGCCCGCGCTCATATTTGTCCGCGGGCAGCAAGCGCGTGCCTTCGGCGAGATAGAGCAGGATGGCGTTGGATTCTGCCAGCCGCCGGCCGTCGTCCAGTTCCAGCAGTGGCACCATGGCGTTCGGGTTCTTGGCGACGAAATCGGCCTTGCGCGTATCGCCGGTATGCGAACTCACCTCGACGGTGGTGAAGGCCAGGCCGAGCTTGGCCATCAGCAAACGCGGCTTGTAGCAATTGCCGCTATCGATCATGCTGTAAAGTATCATCATGGTTCCCCGGAGCGCTGCTTCTGCGAGCCGATTATCGCAGCGGCGCCATCCTCAACCAATGATTTGTTTTGGCGCGACCATCAGCGCCGCTTATGCAATGGCACGACCTTGTTGTCGAAGCCCAGCAGCGCATCGACGGCAAGCGGCTCTTCGTTGAAGATGGTGCCGGCCAGCGCCGGACGCCCAAGCAGAAAGCCCTGCAGCAAATCGACCCCGCCTTCGAGCGCGACACGCAGATGGGTGGGCTGCTCGATGCCCTCGACCAGCACCTTGGCACCGCGATCGTGGAGGCTGGACACCAGCGGGCGGAAGAAGCGTTCCGCGGCGGCGTGGCGGCAGAATTCCGCGAACCAGCCGCCATCGATCTTGACGATGTCGGGCTGAAGCAGGCTCACCCGCTCCACGGTCGAGTGGCCGGTGCCGAAATCGTCAATGGCGATGCGGATGCCGTCGCGCCGCATTTCACGCACCAGTCTGGCCAGCAGCGCATCGTCCGCCGCCTGCTCGGTGATTTCACACACGAGCATTGCCGGAGCCAGGCCAAGTTCGTCGAGGTGCCGGCTCATCAGCCGGATCTCGGCCAGCGCCCGTCCAGCATGGTCGTTGACCAGGGGATTGTAATTGAAGAACAGGTCGAGCCCGTCGACCCCGATATTGTGGAAATTCCTCAGATGCAGCACCCGGCACATTGTTTCGACGTACAGCCGCTCCGGAGCCGCGACGCTGTCGAAGAACACCCGCGGCGACACTGGCCGGCCGGCGCGGTGCGGTTCGATCAGGCCCTCGACGGCCACGGGATGCAAGCTGCCGCCGCGCGGGGCGTAGATCGGCTGGTAGGCGCTGCGCAGGCGGAAGTCGCCATGGATGCCACATTCGATGCCGATCTCGTCGACGAAGATCGCATCGCCGACGGTGCGCCGCCGCTCGACGCTCATGGCGCCACCTTGCGCCCGAAGGCTTTTGCGGGCCTCCCGGCGCGCGGCGCGACGGTGGCGGGAGCGGACGCATGGCTCAGGGGAGGAACCGGCTCGGGACTGCCCTGGCCGAAAGCGCGGAAACTCGTCGGCGCCAGTTCTGGGCGGGCCAGCACATAGCCCTGGACCATCGAAGCGCCCGATCGTTCCGCCAGCTCCAGTTGCCAGCCTTCCTCGATGCCTTCGAACACCGTGCGGATGCCCTGGTCCTCGAAGCTCCTCACCATGGATGTCAGCAGCGCGAAACCGGCGCCCGATTCCATCAGTTGCGTGATCCAGTGCGCATCGAACTTGACGATGTCGGGGCGCAATTCCTTGACGCGGGTGATGTCGGAATCGTCGGCGCCATAGTCGTCGACGGCAATCCGGAAGCCGTTGGCCCTGAGCGCGGCGACGAAGCCGTGCAGGGTTTCCTGCGATGCCGATCTCTGCTCCGTCACCTCGCAAACGACGCGGCCCGGATCGATGCCGGCTTCCTGCAGCACCAGCCGCATGTCACGCAAGGCATTGTCGGCGACAGCGCGCTCGGTGAACACCGACGGGTCGAAATTGATGAAGATCGACGCCTCTTGCGGCAGGCAGGCGCCGGCATTGAGCAGATGCAGCGTCCTGGTCAGCGCCTCGACATGCAGACGGTCGGCCGCCGGACAGGTCGAAAAAAAGCTCATCGGCGATTGCGGCTCGCCGTCGCGAAACGGACGGATCAGCCCTTCGAAGGCGGCAACCGAAAGCTTGCCCTCGTTGAAGGCAAAGATCGGTTGAAAAGCGCTTTGCAGCGTATAAATGCCCCAGACACCACTCGAGGTGCCGTCATCATGACGGGTGATATGGGCAAGTCCGATGCTGCGCGACAAAGGTTCCTCGCTCCGCGACCTGGCGGAATTGAACCGCGATCCTGCCATGCAAGCCTCTACCGCCCGTTAATGAACTTTCTTTTGCCGATCACGCCTCATTGACCGCGCTGCCCCACCTGGCCCAGCCGACAAGGCTTGCGCTGACGGGAATGTTGCGACATGAGAAGCGCCGCGGCCGCTCCTGGCCGCGCCGATCCTTTGGAGAGACAAAAGGTCATGGCCTTTCTTGCCGACACCCTTTCCCGCGTTAAGCCTTCCGCCACCATCGCGGTGACGCAGAAAGCGCGCGAGCTGAAAAATGCCGGCCGGGACATCATTGGCCTTGGCGCCGGCGAGCCCGATTTCGACACGCCCGACAACATCAAGAATGCGGCGATCGAGGCCATTCGCCGTGGCGAGACCAAATACCCGCCGGTTTCGGGCATCGTGCCGCTGCGCGAGGCGATCGCGAAAAAATTCAAGCGCGAGAACAATCTCGACTACAAGCCCGAGCAGACCATCGTCGGCACCGGCGGCAAGCAGATCCTGTTCAACGCCTTCATGGCGACGCTGAACCCCGGCGACGAGGTCATCATCCCCCGCCCCTACTGGGTCAGCTATCCCGAAATGGTGGCGATCTGCGGCGGCACGTCGGTATTTGCCGACACCTCGATCGACAATGGCTTCAGGCTGACGCCGGCGGTGCTGGAAAAGGCAATCACGCCGAAGACCAAATGGCTGCTGATGAACTCGCCGTCGAACCCGTCGGGCGCGGCCTATAGCGAGGCCGAACTGCGGGCGCTCGCCGACGTGCTGCTGAAGCACCCGAAGGTCTGGACGCTGACCGACGACATGTACGAACACCTGACCTATGGCGACTTCGTCTTCAAGACCATCGCCGAGGTCGAGCCCAAGCTTTACGAGCGCACGCTGACCATGAACGGCGTCTCGAAAGCCTATGCCATGACCGGCTGGCGCATCGGCTACGCCGCCGGTCCCGTCCAGCTGATCAAGGCGATGGACATGATTCAGGGCCAGCAGACCTCCGGCGCCTGCACCATCGCGCAATGGGCTTCGGTCGAGGCGTTGAATGGCCCGCAGGATTTCATCGCCAAGAACAAGGCGATCTTTCAAGGCAGGCGGGACCTCGTCGTCTCGATGCTCAACCAGGCGCGCGGCATCACCTGCCCGTCGCCGGAAGGCGCCTTCTATGTCTATCCGTCCTGCGCCCAGCTGATCGGAAAGAAAACCAGGGCCGGCAAGGTGATCGACACCGACGAGGCCTTCTGCTCGGAACTGCTCGAGGCCGAGGGCGTCGCGGTGGTGTTCGGCTCGGCTTTCGGCCTTGGTCCCAACTTCCGCATCTCCTACGCCACCTCGGAGACGCTGCTGGAGGAAGCCTGCACGCGCATCCAGCGCTTCACGGCATCGCTGACCTGATCTGGTAGATCCGAAACAAACCCGGCGTCACCGCTGTCAGGCGTTATCGCCGGGTTTTGTGGATACAGCAATCAGCCGCCATATTGCGCCGCGGTCACTTCTTCCAGCCAGTCGGCATGGACGCCGTCGAGCGC
Organism: Mesorhizobium sp. B2-3-10; assembly: GCF_006442275.1. NCBI lineage: Bacteria > Pseudomonadati > Pseudomonadota > Alphaproteobacteria > Hyphomicrobiales > Phyllobacteriaceae > Mesorhizobium > Mesorhizobium sp. B2-3-10. The sequence continues at coordinate 555,732 of NZ_VFVT01000003.1, read as the reverse complement.
CTCCTGCATGGCGATGTGCGTCATTGCCGATTTCGGCGCCGCGCCATGCCAATGCTTCTCGCCAGGCGCGAAGGAGATGACGTCACCGGCCCTGATTTCCTGGATCGGCCCGTCCCATGTCTGGACCAGGCCGGCGCCTGCGGTGACATAAAGTGTCTGGCCAAGCGGATGCGTATGCCAGTGAGTGCGCGCGCCGGGCTCGAAACTGACCAGCGTGGCCCTGAGCCGCGCTGGCGGCTCCTTCTCGATGATTGGCGTCTGCAGAACCCGGCCGGTGAAGTATTTTTCCGGCGCTATAACGGTCGGCACGCTGCCGCAAGCAATGATCTTCATCGTCTGTTCCCTGGAACTGGTGGTTGCCGGTGAGACGCCGGCCCGCGAAACTGAGCCGCATTCTCGGTCTGGATCGGCTCTGATGCAACCGCCCTTGTCACCTCGCTCGGACGAAGGCCTGATTTCTTAACCATGACACTTGCCGGTACGGGACCGCCAAGCGAAATGCCCGGGAATTCAATGTCTTCTTAACGGCTGCGCACTAGCCGTTGGCCTGCATTGCGGGGGCTGGCGGATGAGCATACTGGCGACGATCAAGGACCATAGCGGCCGGATCTATCGCGGTATCCAGTCGCTGCTCGTGATCAGCACCGGCGCGGCGGTGCTTGGCGCTTTCGACGTCTCGCAAAACCTGTCAGCCGGCGGTGCCTTCGCCATCTCGATCCTGGCCACGAGCCTGGCCTTGCTGGCATTGATGTACATGCGCAGCAGCGTCGTCCATCGTCTCCAGTCGGCCGCCGCTGCGGAAGCCGAGAAACATCATTTCCTCACCAGGGATGCGATGACCGGCGCCACGACGAGACGCTATTTCCTCGAAGCGCTGCGCGAAAGCCTGGGCACCAGGCGCGACAGGCGCGAGGCAGCCTTGCTCTTGATCGACCTCGACCATTTCAAGCAGTTGAACGACACGTTCGGACACCAGTTCGGCGACCTCACCTTGGCGCATCTGGTCAAGACCGCGGAGCGCATCTTTGCCGGCGCCATGGTAGGACGCCTCGGCGGCGACGAATTCGGTGTTATCATTCCCCATGGCGACCTGGCGGCCATCAACAAGGATGTCAGACGATTGCTGGATGCCATGCGCGCCGGCAAATCGCATGAAGGCAAGACCATTCCGCTCTCCATTTCGATCGGCGTCGCCCTGGCGCCGGCCCATGCCTCGAACACGACGGAATTGATGCTGGTTGCCGATCTGGCGCTTTATGAAAGCAAGGCGGCGGGCCGTGGCCGCGTCACCGTCTTCGACGAGGAGATGCTGTCCGACAAGCGCTACCGGCGGCTGGTCGAACGGGAATTGCGCGCCGCGGTCTATCTGGGCGAACTCGAACTGCATTATCAGCCGATCGTCGGCCCGGACGGTTCCACCGAGGCGTTCGAGGGGCTGATCCGCTGGCGCCACCCGGTTCGCGGGCTGATCGCGCCGGCCGAGTTCATTGCGATCGCCGAGCGATCGACGTTGATCGACATGCTCGGCGAATGGGTGTTCAAGCGGGCTTGTGCCGACATCGGCCAGTTCGCCGGCCGCCGCATTTCCATCAACGTCTCCGGCGAGCAGCTCAAGCGTGACGAGATCGTGACCATGTGCGACCGCGTGCTGAAGGACACTGGCCGGTCGGCATCACAGTTCATCATCGAGATCACCGAGACGGTGGCGACCGCCGCCACGCCCGAGATCCTGCGGCGCCTCGAAGCATTGCGTGGCCTCGGCTTTCACATCGCCCTCGACGATTTCGGCACCGGCCATTGCGGCTTCAACTATCTGAAGACCTTGCCCGTCGATATCATCAAGATCGATCGCTCCTACATCCGCGCCCTCGCTCACGATCAGGTGGCACAGATATTCGTCTCGGCGCTGGCGCAGATCGCGCGCATCCAGGAGGTCACCATAGTGGCGGAAGGCGTGGAGACGGCAGAAGAATTCGCTCTCGCCAAGGCGGCCGGGTGCAATCGCTTCCAAGGTTATTTCTTCGGCAGGCCGGTGCCTCGCGGCAAGCTCGCGCTGCTTGACGGGCGCTCGGCCGAACCGCTCGCGCTCAGCGCCTGAGACGACCGGCCGTGCCTGCTCCCTATTTTTCTTGCCCTGCCGGCAAACAAGTGGGACGATAATCGCGGGCAGGTCGAAACAGACCGCCCGCGACGGTCGAACAGGCCGGCCGCCGCTCAGGACCGATTGACCCTGGCCTGAACCATGAATGCCAGTCGGTCCCCAGGAAACGCCTGAGTGGAGGTCAGTCATGGGTACTCGCGCCGGAGGACGACGCACGGGACCGAAATGCGTTGCCATAGTCGGTCCCTTCGCAAGCGGTAAGACGACACTTCTCGAAGCCATATTGGCCCGTACCGGCGCCATTCCCCGCCAGAACCCGGTTTCCTCAGGCAATACCGTTTCAGATCATTCGCCCGAGGCCCGCGCCCACGCCATGAGCGTCGAGGCGTCGATCGCCACCACCGAGTTCATGGGCGAGCAGTTCACCTTCATCGACTGCCCCGGATCGATCGAATTCTCCTTCGAGGCCGAACCGGTGCTGGCCGCCTGCGACGTCGCGGTGGTCGTGGCCGAGGCCGACGAAAAGAAAATCCCCGCCTTGCAGCTCATCATGCGCAAGCTCGACGATCTGGGCGTGCCGCGCATCCTGTTCCTCAACAAGGTCGACAAGGCGATCGCGGGCGTGCGCGATACGCTGAAGATGCTGCAGCCGACAAGCGCGGCGCCGCTGCTTCTGCGCCAGATCCCGCTGCGGAAGGACGGGGTCGTGATCGGCTCGATCGATCTGGCGCTGGAGCGCGCCTACATCTACCGCGAATATGCCGAAAGCGAGGTGGCCGAGATACCGGGCGACGACAAGGCGCGCGAACTGGAGGCGCGCTTCTCCATGCTGGAGACGCTGGCCGATCACGACGATGAGTTGATGGAGCAGCTGCTGGAAGAGATAGAGCCGCCGAAGGACGCGATCTTCGACGATCTCGCCGCCGATCTGCGCGAAGGCGCGGTGACGCCGGTGCTGATCGGCACCGCCGAGAAAGGCAATGGCGTGCTGCGCCTCTTGAAGACGATCCGCCATGACGCGCCCGACATCGAGGCGACCCGCAAGCGGCTCGGCGCCCCGGACGGCAATGCGACGGTGGTCCAGGTGATGAAGACCATCCACACGCCGCATGGCGGCAAGCTGTCGGTGTCGCGCATCCTGTCCGGCCAGGTCGCCGACGGCTCGGAACTGTGGCTGCCCGGCGGCGACACCGCCAAGGTTTCCGGAATCTACCGGATGCTGGGCAAAGAACAGGTCAAGCTGACCGCCGCCAGGACCGGCGACACCGTGGCGCTCGGCAAACTGGACGCGGTCAAGACCGGCCAGACGCTCACCTCGGCCAAGGGCGGTGCCAAACAGCTCTTCGATGTCGAGCCGCCGCAGCCGGTCTTCGCCTTCGCGCTGCGCCCCAGGGAGCGCAAGGACGAGGTCAAGATGTCGGCCGCCATCCAGCGCCTGGCAGAGGAGGATCCCTCGCTCAGCCTGCGCCACAACCAGGATTCGGCCGAGACCGTGCTGTCAGGGCATGGCGAGATGCATCTGCGCGTCGTGCGCGAGCGGCTGGAGGGCAAGAACCAGATACCGGTGGAAGGCCATGCGCCGGCGGTGCCCTATCGCGAGACGATCCGAAAGCCGGTGCAGCAGCGCGGCCGCCACAAGAAACAGTCGGGCGGCCATGGCCAGTTCGGCGATGTCGTCATCGAGATCAAGCCGCTGCCGCGCGGCTCCGGCTTCCAGTTCACCGACACCATCACCGGCGGCGTCGTGCCCAAGACCTACATCCAGTCGGTCGAGACAGGCATACGTGACTACCTGAAATCCGGCCCGCTCGGCTTCCCCGTGGTCGATGTCGCGGTCAACCTGTCGGACGGCTCGTACCATGCGGTCGATTCCTCCGACATGGCCTTCCAGATGGCGGCCAAGCTCGCCATGAAGGAAGGCATGGCCGCCTGCTCGCCGGTGCTTCTGGAACCGGTGATGAAGGTAGAGATCGTCACGCCGTCGGACGCGACATCGAAGATCATCGCGCTGATCCCGCAGCGGCGCGGCCAGATCCTCGGCTATGACGCGCGGCCCGACTGGCCGGGATGGGACGTCGTCGAGGCGACCATGCCGCAGGCCGAGATCGGCGATCTGATTATCGAGCTGCGCTCGGCCACGTCAGGCGTTGCCAGCTACCGCGCCGTTTTCGATCACATGGCCGAGCTGACTGGTCGTCTCGCCGACGAAGCGATGAACGCCAACGGCAAGGCTGCCTGATTTCGTCCGGTGCCCGATTTCGAATCGTGTGGAGCCCCCCTCGAACGATCGAGGGGGCGAAAACCAAAAACGACGCCCGGGGGGGCCGGACGTCGTTTTGTTTGCGGACCGTTTTCTCGGGAGGAAAAACGGCAGGTCCGCCGCATGTCGAGGTCACCGCGCTTCGGCGCAAAAGGTTCGGACGCGGTAGCCGCCTGAGCCCGGGCCGTACGAGTGATGCCCCCATCTCCCGTCCGAACCACACCGCGTCCTATCATCCACTTAGCAGATGGAGGGTGTCCTTGTCATGTTACCAGAGGTTACATGACACTGTTACGCGGCAATTCTGGTGAATTTTTCAGCCATCCCAGTGGCATGCAGGCAACAAAAAAGCCGGATCAACGAAGATCCGGCTGAGTTTGATTGGAAGTGCCTGTTAAGGCTAACCTCCAGAGGGGAACACTCGAGGACGCTAATGGGAGGAGAACGCGTCCAGGAGATGATCTCTATATGTGCTCTTCATGCCCAAGAAACAAGCATCTATTTTGCAACACACACATGCAAAAAGGCACAGGCTGTGGTCCAACCCATTCCAGAAGCCAATAGGACCAGCAGAATCGTGAAAATGAGGCGCGATTTCGGGTCATTGCCGTCTCGAAAACGCCGATCCCGACCGATTTTGCTCCCGAATGTCAAAAAAGCACTGATGATGTGGAATGAGGCAGCGGCGGTTCAATTCCAAGGCAGTCAAGCGAGGATCGACCATTGCGCAGGTTTTCGGCGCTCGTCGGCAGCGGCATTTTCCTGATTGCGGCTCCCGGCGTTGTCGCCGGGCTGGTTCCCTGGCTGCTTAGCGATCGCTGGGGCCTGCCATGGTCGCCCCTGCCCTTGTTTGCGCTCACCGGCGGCATGCTCGTCATTGCCGCGGCTGCGGTCCTGCTGCATGCCTTCGTCCGCTTCGCGCTGGAGGGGCTGGGCACGCCCGCCCCCGTCGCACCGACCGAAAGGCTGGTGGTCGGCGGCGTCTACCGCCATGTCCGCAACCCCATGTATGTCGCCGTGCTGTCGATCATTCTGGGCCAGGCGTTGCTGTTCTCGAGCTGGTCGATCGCTGCCTACGCGGCAGTCGCGGCGGCTGCCATGGTCACCTTCGTCAAGCTCTACGAGGAGCCGACGCTCGCCGGCCGTTATGGCGCCGAATACGAGGCCTACCGCCGCAACGTACCGGGCTGGCTGCCGCGGATTACGCCTTGGAGAGGATAGGCTAGAACGACCAGCTTCTGGCCTTGGCGATGATGAAGTCGCGAAACACGTGCAGCTTGGCCTGGTTTTTCATCGCGTCGGGGTAGGCGAAATAGGTGTCGAAGGACGGCACCTCGGTCTCCGGCAGCAGCTGCACCAGGCCGGAATCCTTGCTGATCACATAGTCCGGCAGCATGGCGATGCCGGCGCCGCCCTGCACGGCGCGCTTGATCGACAGGATGTCGTTGATCTGCAGCGACGGCACGCGCTGGCCGCTCTCGAAATCGCCGACCGTCTCCAGCCAGTTCAACTCCGACAGATGCGACGGCACGGGCAGGCCGAAGGTGACGATGCGATGGGTTCTCAGCTCCGCGACCGAGCCCGGCTTGCCGTGCTTGGCGACATAGGATGGGGCTGCGTAAAGGTGGAAATGCACGGTGAACAGGCGGCGCTGGATCAGGTCCGGCTGTTGCGGCTGGCGCAGCCGGATGGCGCAATCCGCCTGGCGCATGGTGAGGTCGAGTTCCTCGTTGGCGAGGATCAGCTGCAGGCTGATTTCGGGATAGAGTTCGATGAACTCCTGCACCCGCTCGGTCAGCCAGCCGGCGCCGAGGCCAACGGTCGTCGTTACCCTGAGCACGCCGGACGGGCGGTCCTTGGTCTCGGTCAGCCGCGACTTGATCGTCTCGAGCTTCATCAGCACGTCATGCGCCGTGCGGAACAGCATCTCGCCCTGTTCGGTCAGCACCAGGCCCCGCGCATGGCGGTTGAACAGCGGCACGCCGACATCATGTTCGAGCGCGCTGACCTGCCTCGAGATCGCCGATTGCGACAGATGCAGCGTCTCGGCCGCATGCGTGAACGATCCGGCTTCCGCCGCAGCGTGAAACACGCGTAGCTTGTCCCAGTCCAACGCCATGATTTCCCCTCGTTCCGGTTGGCGTCTGAATGAAAAATCAGGCTTTTACACGGCGTTTCTAAGCCGTTTTATACAGTCTGCGGCGGCTCTTATTCCGCTGCTTCGCGATGTACCTCGATGCCGGCCAGATACTTTTCCGCTTCGAGCGCGGCCATGCAGCCCAGCCCCGCCGCTGTCACGGCCTGCCGATAGATATCGTCGGTCACGTCGCCGGCGGCGAACACGCCGGGCACGTCGGTGCGCGTCGAATCCGGCGCTGTCCACAGATAGCCGTTCGGCTTCTGCTTCAGCTTGCCCGCGAACAGCTCGACCGCGGGCGCATGGCCGATGGCCACGAAGACACCGTCGATCTTGAGGTGGCTCTCGGCTCCGGTCACGGCATGCCTGAGCTTCAGCCCTTCGACCGAAGGCGGCAGCGGTGCCTTGCCGGGGCGGCCGGTGATCTCATCGACGATCGTGTCCCAGATGACGCGGACATTGTCCTTTTTCAACAACCGTTCGCGCAGGATGCGTTCGGCACGGAAATCCGAGCGCCTGTGGATGACGGTGACGCTCTTGGCGAGGTTGGACAGATAGAGCGCCTCCTCCACCGCCGAATTGCCGCCGCCGACCACCGCGACATCCTTGCCGCGATAGAAGAAGCCGTCGCAGGTGGCGCAGGCGGAAACGCCGAAGCCCATGAAGTCCTGCTCGGTCGGAATGCCCAGCCACTTGGCTTGCGCGCCGGTGGCGATGATCAGCGCATCGGCCGTGTAGGTCGTGCCGGAATCGCCCTTGGCGCGGAACGGCCGCACGTTGAGGTCAACCTCGGTGATGATGTCGTTGATGATGTCGGTGCCGACATGCTCGGCCTGCTTGAGCATCTGCTCCATCAGCCACGGTCCCTGGATCGGATCGGCGAAGCCGGGGTAGTTCTCGACATCCGTGGTGATCATCAATTGGCCGCCCTGCTGCAGACCGGCGACCAGCATCGGCTTCAGCATGGCCCGCGCGGCATAGACCGCCGCCGTATAGCCGGCCGGACCGGAACCGATGATGAGAACGGGCGCGTGCTTGGTGGTCATTTGGAGCCTCTGCGGGGGCGGACAGCGAGTGTGCCTTGGAAAAAGACGTGGAATATCGCTCTTAATGTAAGGGCTGCAAACCACGCCAGCAAGACGAACGGACCGTCGTCCCCGGAAAGCTTCGGCCCCTATGGATATTCGCGCGATGGCCGCTTTCGTTACCTGTCCACAATCGCGTCGACGAGGGCTGGCTTCGACGCAAAAGTCGTTTAATTACAAAATAGCGAAAGATTCTTGCGCCACACTGATCATCGAGAACCCTGATGCCCCTCAAGGCCGATCTTGACGCCATCGACTGGAAGATCCTGCGCGAGCTTCAGTCGGACGGGCGCATGACCAATGTCGAGCTCTCGAACCGCGTCGGCATTTCGGCACCGCCCTGCCTGCGCCGGGTCAAGCGGCTGGAAGAAGCCGGCATCATCCGCGGTTACCGCGCGCTCCTCAACGCCCCGGCGCTGGGCCTCGATGTCGTTGCCTTCTGCCTGGTCGGGCTGCATCACCAGGCCGATGCCGAACTGCGCATCTTCGCCGAGCGTACGCGCGGCTGGCCGGTCGTGCGCGATGCCTGGATGGTGTCGGGCGAATCCGATTTTCTGCTGCATTGCGTGGCGAGCGACCTCGGCGCCTTCCAGACCTTCGTCATCGAGGAACTGACCTCGACACCGAACGTCGACACGGTGCGCACCGCGCTCACCATCCGCCGCGTCAAGGATGAGGGCTTGGTGTCGTTCGAACGCTCCTGAGCCAGGCGAACGTCTGCGCGATGGGCAAATTCCCGACATTCGCCACACCGGTGCCGCGTTGGTATTCGAAAGACGCTGATGTACAAGGCTGGACGGCTCTGCCGGATTCGCCGCTCGACTGACGCTTCATTGGTTTCCCGAGCAATTCCAGCAAAAATGTGTAACGGTTTTCCGCCCGGAATTGCTTGAGAACAGATGGCGCCAGCAGCGTATATTCCGGGAAGAATCCGCCATGGGAAGGGGACCATGACCCGTTTTGCAAGCCCGGTCTCGGCGCTGATCATCTGCGTGAACGAGGCCGATATGATCGGCCCGTGCCTGGAAAGCATCGATTTCTGTGCCGAGATCATCATCGTCGATTCCGGCTCGACGGACGGCACCGTCGAATGCGTTGAAAGCTATATCGCCAGGGGCTATCCGATAACGCTGCTGCACAATGACTGGCCGGGCTTCCCCCGCCAGCGGCAATTCGCGCTCGACCACGCCAACCAGCCTTGGTGCCTTTCGATCGACCCGGACGAGCGCGTCGACGACCGATTGCGGCAGTCGATCGTGGCCATCACCCAGGCGGCCGGCGGCAAGGCCAGCGGATGGTACATGCGCCGCCGCGACTGGCTGAAGGGCTACGGTTATGCCCATCGCTGGGTGCTGCACAACAGGCTGCTCAGGCTTTTCCGCAGGGAAGGTGCCAGCATGGATCTAACGGCACGGGTGCATGAATCCGTTCACGTGCCGGGCGAGACCGACACGATCGAAGAGGGTCTCTTGCTGCATCGCCGTGAAATATCGGTCGAGGAGGATCTTGCCCGGGCCAACACCTATTCCAGCCTCAAGGCGGTGACGCTGGTCGAGAGAGGCAAGAAGCCCGGCCTGGTGCGGCTGGTGCTGTCGCCGTTCGGCAACTTCCTCAAATTCTACCTGGCCAAGCGCTACTTCCTGTGCGGCCGGCACGGCTTCGTCTACTCGATGTCGGTGATGATCTATTCCTTCGCCACCGAAGCCAAGCTCTACGAAGCCTCGCAGCAAAACGACCAGGCTTAGGCCCTACGATCCGAGCGCGTCGATAGCGGCGAGCAGGCCGCCGAGATCGTGGTCGTCATGCAAGCGCCTGATGGCGAAGCCAGGCTGAAGCGCCGCCTCACCGTCGACCAGCCAGCCCTGTGCCAGCCCTGCGCGTTGGGCCGCCTGCATGTCGGCCAGCTTGTCGCCGACCATCAGGGAGCGCTGGAGGTCAAGATCAAGGCGCCTGCCCGCCTCGATCAGCATGCCCGGATTGGGCTTGCGCATCGGATGGTCCGTTATGGCGAGCGGCCCGACGCCCGCCTCGTGATAGGCGCAGGCCAGCACCATGTCGACGAACGCGCCCTGCCTGTCCAGCAAATGGAGCACGCGGTCGTTTACCGCGGCAAAGACGCCCCAGTCGAAATAGCCCCGCGCGATGCCGGACTGATTGGTGACCACGACCACCGGAATGCCGATCCGGTTGGCGGCGGCGATCGCCGGCAGCATCTGCGGCCTGAGTTCTATCTCGTCCGGGTCGCTGGGATAGTCGGTGTCGACATTGATGGTGCCGTCACGGTCCAGGAACAGCGCCGGCGAGCGTGCGGGAAAAACCCGCCCGCCGACCTGCTCCACCCACAGGCCCGGCTCGGCCAGCGGAAACGGCGCTGTTTCGTCAGCCATTCGACAGGCGCGCTTCGACCACCTCGCACAGATAGTGATAGAGGCACAGATGCCCCTGCTGGATGATCGGCGTCGAGGTCGAGGGGACGTTGAGCAGGATGTCGGTGAGCGGCTTGAGCTTGCCGCCGGTATCGCCGGTCAGGCTGATCACCGTCATGTCCATCATGCGCGCCTGTTCGGCCGCGGCGAGAATGCTCGGCGAATTGCCGCTGGTCGAGATTGCCAAAAGCACGCCGCCCGCGGCGCCATGCGCTTCGACCTGGCGCGAAAACACCGTGTCGAAGCCGTAATCATTGCCCCAGGCGGTCAGCATCCCGGCGTTGGCCGGCAGAGCGATCACATTGTAGGCCTTGCGTTCCTTCAGGAAGCGACCGACCAGTTCGGTGGCGATATGGATGGCGTCGCTGGCCGAGCCGCCATTGCCGCAGACCAGCAAGGCCTTTCCCTGGGAAAGCGCCGCCACGACAGCATTCACCGCAAGGTCCATTTCGCCGGTCAGATCTCGCTCTACCGTGGCGGTGATGGCGGCCGCCGAGCGGACCAGGTAGTCGTTCAATTCGGACATGAATTCCCTCAGTTGGTGGCGCCGCCGGCGCGCAGTTTGCCGATGGTGCCAGTGGTGCTCTTGCCGGCGACGAGATCGACCAGAACGACGCGCCCGCCCGCCTTTTGCACCACATCGGCGCCGATCACGGTGTCGATCGTGTAGTCCGCGCCCTTGACCAGTATGTCGGGCAGAAGCGCCTCGATCAGAGCCAGCGGCGTATCCTCATCGAAGACAATGACGGCATCGACCGAAGCGAGCGCGGCAAGCACGCAGGCGCGGTCATGCTGGTCGTTGACCGGGCGGCCCGGCCCTTTCAGCCGCCGCACCGAGGCATCGCTGTTGAGCCCGAGCACCAGCCGGTCGCACTGGCTGCGCGCTGCGTGCAGCAGGCTAACATGGCCGGCATGCAGGATATCGAAGCAGCCATTGGTGAAGCCGACGCTCAGGCCCTCCGCCTTCCATCCCGCCACCATGCGCGCGGCCGAAGTGGCGTCCAGGATAGCGTCCTTGTGCGCGGTCGGTCCGTGCGAGCGGAACAGCGCGCCGGTGAGTTCCTCGACGCTCAGTCGCGCGGTGCCGCGTTTCCCGACCACGACGCCGCCGGCGGCGTTGGCGATGGAGGCAGCGGCGACAGGATCGGCACCGGCGGCAAGTGCCAGCGCGAAGCTCGCGATCACCGTATCGCCAGCGCCCGAGACATCGAACACCTCACGTGCCTGGGTGGCGATGTGGCTCGCCTCGTCGGGACCGACCACACTCATGCCCTTCTCGCTGCGCGTGGCGACGACGAAGTCGAAGCCATGCGCCGCAATCAGTTCCCGTGCCGCGGCAACGATCTCGTCATCGGCGAACACCGCATGGCCGACGGCCTCGCCAAGCTCCTTGCGGTTGGGGGTGACGGCGGTCGCCCCGGCGTAGCGCGCGTAGTCGCGGCCCTTCGGGTCGACCAGCACCGGCTTGCCCGCCTCGCGGCAGATGGCGATCAATTCGGCGGCGACGCCGTCCAGCAATATGCCCTTGCCGTAGTCGGACAGGATAACGATGTCGGCCTGCTGCAATGCGTTCCGGAAACGGCGGATCAGCTCCGCCCGTTCCGCTTCGCCGAGCGGCTTGATCTCTTCCTCGTCGAAACGCAGCACCTGCTGGTTGAGCGCGCTGAAGCGGCTCTTTGACGAGGTCATGCGGCCGCGCTGCTGTGAAAGGCCCACTGTCTCGGCGCCAAGCTCGCCCAGCATCCGCACCAGACTGTCACCGGCGGGATCAGTGCCGATCACCGAGACCGGAATGGCGCGCGCGCCAAGCGAGACGATGTTGGCCACGACGTTGCCGGCGCCGCCCATCGCCGAGCTTTCGCCACGCCCATGCAGCACCGGGATCGGCGCTTCCGGCGAGATCCGCTCGATGACGCCATTGACGAAGCGGTCGAGGATGATATCGCCGACCACCAGCACGGCGACGTCGCCGAAGCGCGCAATGGCGCGATGCAGGGGCTCGGGTGAAGGCGGATTGTGCTTGATCATGTCATCTGCCACGCGCGGGAAACGCCGATCTCGGATAGGTCGAAACACCAGATTTGCGAGGCCGGCCGGTCATGCCTGTCGATATACCGCAATTGGGCACCAGCGCAACGCCGGGGCGGAGGCAAACCCGGACAGGTCAGGCCTTCTGCAAGGCGACGTGGACGCCCAGCCCGACCAGCACCGCGCCGCCGGCCTTCTGCATCAGCCGCTGCGCACGGCTCGAACTCCGCAGCCGGCCGATCACGAGGCCGGCCAGGAACACGCACACGACATCGGCCGACGAGAACATCAGGTTGACGATGGTGCCCAGCACCACGAATTGCACCCAGACCGGCAACCCCGCCGAGGCATCGATGAACTGCGGCAGGAACGCCATGAAGAAGATCGCGGTCTTGGGATTGAGTACCTCGACGGTGATGCTCTCGAAAAACGCCCGGCGGGCCGATTTGCGGGTGATCGCCGGCAGCGCCACGTCGCCCTCCACGCGCTTGCGAAACAGCGAGATACCCAACCAGATCAGGTACAGCGCGCCGACCAGCTTGACGGCCATGTAGAGCGGCGGCACGGCGTGGAACAGCACTGACAAGCCGGCTGCGGCGGCAAAGACATGGACATAGCCGCCGAGATGAATGCCGAGTGCCGCCGTCAGCCCCGACCAGCGCCCCCGCGCCATCGTCTGCGCGGCGGCATAAAGCATGGCGGGGCCCGGAATGTAGGCGAAGATCGCCGTGGTGGCGAAAAACGCGATCAGCAGTTCGGTCGGCGGCATTTCTTGTCCCTCATGATCCTGCCCTGCCCGATTGCAGGCCTTTCAGTCAGCCCGTGGATGGCTTTGGATTGGCCTGCGCGAACAGTTGCCATGAAAGCCGACATGACTTTTTTGTGGAATGACGGACTGAATGCGCCGATACGCGCACCCGGTTCGAAATAAGCCGACGATTCCAGAATATCGTGATTGTACTCGTCGACTATGATCCAAAGCGGGATAGCGTCAAGGCCGGCGCGGCGGCGTTCAATTTCAGGAACGCCAACCGCGACGCGATCACGGCCCGGCTGGGTGGAGGTGATTGCAAGGATGAAAAGGTTCGTCCCTTCGGCTTTTCCGGGAAGAACGGCGACGAAGGCGACAGACCTCGCCTTGCGGCCTTCGGTCTCGCCGTCTCCATGTTGGCGATGCCACAGATATGGATATCGCCAGACGTCCGCGGCCACGGGCTTAATCACGGTCCAATTCCGCGGCGTACTCCTCCAGCATCTCGACATGTTGCAGCGGTGCATCCTCGGCCGCGTAGACGCGACGGCTATCGTTGCCGAAGCGCGCTTCGTAGGCCTCGATGCTCATCAGGACGTATCTCGGCTTGTTGTGACGAGTGATGGAGACCGGCTGCTGGCTGGCAGCCGCGAGCACATCGCCGAGATTCTGTTTCAGATCAGTGGATGGATAGTGTTTCATTGGAAACTCCGTTTTGCCTATAATAGACAAAATGGACAAAACAGACAAGCCTGAGCGGGCGAGCCCCGAGCGACCGCCTGCTTTGTCGACAGCCCGGCCAGCCTCCCTTATAAGGACCGGAATCGCACGCAACCAGAGGCCTTCATGATCATCGTCACGGGCGGCGCCGGCATGATCGGCTCCAACATCGTCGCCGCGCTCAATGCGGAAGGCCATGACGACATCCTGGTCGTCGACGATCTCACCGACGGCCACAAGATCGCCAACCTGGCCGATTTGACGATAGCCGACTATCTCGACAAGGATGATTTCCTGGCCGGCATGGAGGCCGGCTCGCTTGGCCGCGTCGAGGTCGTCTTCCATCAGGGGGCCTGCTCGACCACCACCGAGTGGAACGGCAAGTTCATGATGGAGGTGAATTACGCCTATTCGAAACGGCTGCTGCATGCCTGCCAGGCGCTGCGCGTGCCCTTCCTCTATGCCTCCTCCGCTTCGGTCTATGGCGGCGGCGCCGAATTTCGCGAGGAGCCGGCGCTGGAGCGGCCGCTCAACGTCTATGCCTATTCCAAGAAACTCTTCGACGATTATGTCAGGCGCACGGTCTTCGACAGCGATCATTCGCAGGTCGCCGGCTTGCGCTACTTCAATGTCTATGGCCCGCGCGAGGCGCATAAAGGGGCCATGGCCTCGGTCGCCTTCCATCTGTTCAACCAGGTCGAGCGCGGCGAGAATCCAAAGCTGTTCGGCGCTTACGATGGCTTCGGGCCGGGCGAACAGAGCCGCGACTTCATCCATGTCGGCGATGTCGCCGACGTCAATTTGTGGCTGTGGAAGCGCGGCGCCAGCGGCATCTTCAACTGCGGCACCGGCCGCGCGCAGCCGTTCCGTGCGATCGCCGAAACGGTCATCGACACGCTGGGCAAGGGCGAGATCGAGTTCATCCCCTTCCCCGACCACCTCAAGGGCAGCTACCAGAGTTTTACCCAGGCTGATATGTCCCGCTTGCGCGCGGCCGGCTATAACGGGCAATTCCGCACTGTAGAAACCGGCGTCAGAGACTATGTCGAATGGCTGAAAGCCCAACGATCCTCGTGATCGGCCCACGCTGGGTGGGCGATATGGTGATGGCGCAGTGCCTGTTCTCGGCGCTGAAGGAACTCCATCCCGATGCCGCGATCGATGTGCTGGCGCCCGCCTGGGCGGCACCTCTGGTCAAGCGCATGCCCGAAATCCGACAGCAGATCGACTTTCCGCTGAAGCCGGGTGCGCTGGAATTCAGCCATCGCCGCCGTTTCGGCCGTCTGCTGCGCGGCCGCTACGACATGGCCTATGTCCTGCCGGGCAGCTGGAAGTCGGCGCTGATCCCGTTCTTTGCCCGCATCCCGCGCCGTTTTGGCCATCTGCGTGAAATGCGCTACGGCCTCTTGACCGACATCGTGCCGCTGCCCGATGCCGTGAAACGACGCACCGCGCAGGCCTATTTCGGCCTCGCCCAGGGTGGCAACTTCCGCGCCCCCCGGCTGACCGTGGACGTGAAAAACCAGGCCGCCCTGCTCGATCGTTTCGGCCTGGCGCCACGGAAATTCGTAGCCCTGATGCCCGGGGCCGAGTTCGGCCCGGCCAAGCGCTGGCCAAGCGAGAGCTATGCCGGCCTTGCCCGCGAATTCATGGCCAAGGGCCTGGAGGTCGCGCTGTTTGGTTCGAAGAACGACCGCGACGTTACGGCGGAGATCGCAGCCCTTGCCCCCGGCGTCGTCGACCTCGCCGGCCAGACGCGGCTGGAGGACGCCATCGACCTGATCGCGGCGGCAAGGCTCGCGGTCTCCAACGACAGCGGGCTGATGCATGTCGCGGCCGCCGTCGGTACATCCATCGTGGCCGTCTATGGCTCGACCTCGCCTGAAAACACGCCGCCGCTGGCGGAGCGTCGCGAACTGGTCTGGCTCGGCCTGTCCTGCTCGCCCTGCCACCGGAAAATCTGTCCGCTCGGTCATCTCAACTGTCTGAAGACATTGGAAGTCGCGCAGGTCGCCGCGGCAGCGGACCGCCTGCTGGAAGTGTCGGCCGCGGCATGAAGGTACTGATCGTCAAGACTTCGTCGATGGGCGATGTCATCCACACTTTTCCGGCACTTCAGGATGCCTGCCGCGCACGGCCCGATATCGCTTTCGACTGGTGCGTGGAGGAGGCGTTTGCCGGCATCCTCGCGCTGCATCCGGCGATCGGCACCATCCACACGGTGGCGATAAGGCGCTGGCGAAAGAACCTCTTCGACACGAACACCTGGCGCGAGGCGGCGGCCTTGCGCCGAACCTTGCGCAAATGCCGCTACGACCTCGTCATCGATGCGCAAGGCCTGCTGAAGTCGGCCCTGGTGGCACGCCAGGCGCGCGCGCCGATCGCCGGCTTCGACCGGTCGAGCGTGCGCGAGCCCTCGGCGACGCTGTTCTATGATATCACCTATGCGGTGCCGCGCGACCTGCACGCCATCGAGCGGACACGGCGGCTGTTCGGGCTGGCGCTCGGCTATCGGCCGGACCTTTTGACGCTCGACTCGGGCATCGTGGCGCCAGCGGGCATGATCGCCGGCGTCGACGGCAGGACCGCGTTCCTGCTGCACGGCACCAGCCGCGAGGACAAGAAATGGCCGGTCGAGGACTGGATCGGAACCGCCCGCCTGCTGGTCGAGCGCGGCATGATTCCGGTCACAACCTGGTCGAACGAACGGGAGAAGGTGGTGGCCGAAGCGATCGCCAAGGCCGTGCCAGCCACGGTCGTGATGCCAAAGTCGCCGCTGGACGCCATCGCCGCCATCCTCGGCCGCTCGACGCTGGTCATCGGCGCCGATACCGGGCTGACCCATCTCGCCAGCGCCTTCGGCCTGCCGACGGTCGCCGTGTTCCTGGCGACGGAGCCGGGTTTGACCGGACCGCGCGGGCCGTATGCGTCGACGTTGCTGGCGCCTGGTGGCAGACGCGTGACGCCCTCGGACGTGATGGCGGAGGCTGAACGACTTTTAGAGCTTAGGCGGACAACTACCGGGAAAGACTGAATTTTCGATCGAACGATTGGCAGGGTTGGCGCTGCCCCTCATCTGCCTGCCGGCAGGGGCGGCGCCAACCTCGCGCGAATAGCACCTGTCAGCGCGGAGCTGCGCCCAGCCGACGCCCTCAGATGAACTGCACCTGGACGATCTCGTAACCCCTGGCGCCGCCCGGCGCATTCACCTCGATGGCGTCGCCGACTTCCTTGCCGATGAGCGCGCGCGCGATGGGCGAGGAGATCGAGATGCGGCCGGATTTCACGTCGGCTTCCTGGTCGCCGACGATCTGGTAGGTCTTCTTCTCCTCGGTGTCCTCGTCGACCAGCACCACGGTGGCGCCGAACTTGACCTTTTCGCCGCTAAGCTTGGTCACGTCGATCACTTCGGCGCGCGCGATATAATCCTCGAGCTCGTTGATGCGGCCTTCATTGAGGCTCTGCGCCTCTTTGGCGGCATGGTATTCGGCATTTTCGGACAGGTCGCCATGCGAGCGCGCCTCGGAGATCGCCTCGATGATGCGAGGCCGCTCTTCCTGCTGGCGCCAACGCAGTTCTTCCTTCAATGACGCGAACCCCTCGCCTGTCATCGGGACCTTGTTCATAGTGCCTGACCTTTCCTGCTGCCGCCCCCGCATTTCGGGGGAAGCCTTGTCGTTGGGGTACAAAAAGAAAACGGTCCGGCAGCCTCGGGCTAACGGAACCGTTTCACCGCAATTTCCTTGAATATAGCAATCTTTGCGGGCTTTTCACGCCCAAAAATCGGTTTTGTAAAAATCATCCCTTCTTTTGTAGCAGGGGCGGCCGTGGGACGGAGCCGAACAAAAACGGCCGCGATCGCTCGCAGCCGCTTTGAGACATCAGGAGGGCCCGATCAGCTCCTCATGAAATGGTCGATCTGCTCGGACAGCATGCCGTATTCGCGCGAACCCTTGCCGGTGCGCTTTTCGATTTCCATCAGCTGCTGCTGGGCGCCGGCCAGATCGCCGATCTGCAGATGCGCCTCGCCGAGATATTCGCGCACCAGCGTGTAATCGGGATCGATGCGCAGCGCTTCCTCGTAATAGCCGAGGCCGACGGTGACGCGGCCGGAATGGCGGTGCGAATAGCCGAGATAGTTGAGGATGCGCGGATCCTGCTTGTTGGCGGCAAGAACGAGAACCGAGATCGCCTCGTCATAGCGGCCGGCCATCGCCAGCGCATGGCCTGCATCGTAGATGCTGTCGTCGTCCAGCATGCCTTCCTTCGGCGGTACGCATTTCTGCTTCTTCTTGTCCCAGACCTCGCCTTTCTTGCACTGGGTGACAGTCTGGTCGCTACCACCACTGCTGCCGGCGGCGAACGCCGGAACGGCAAGGAACTGCAGAGCGATAAGCGCGCTCGCCGCCTGGATCAGCACTCTTTTATGCATGGAAACCTCCTGAGGGTGTGACAATGCAACACTAACGCCGAGCGGTCCGCGTTTCATCCCGGAAAAGATCGCCTGGAGAACATTAGGTGACGGATGCCGCAAATCCGGTATCATCCGGCAAACGACTGACGGAGAGGGCCCGTGCAGCGACGGCTCGAAAAGGACTGGGATCTCACGATCGGCCCCGATACCGTACGGCTGTTCATTCTCAAGGCCAAGGCGCTGAGCGCGGGCGTTAACGAGGACTATGCCGACGGCGCCGAACACGAGGTCGAGTTCGACGGCGACACGCATGACAACCACCACCATGACGGCCTTGCCGAGGAAAGCTCGGAGAACCTCACCGAGGAAGAGCTGCGCGAGCTGATCAACGACCTCAATATCGATGAGGCCGCCGAGCTGATCGCGCTGGCCTGGGTCGGCCGCGGCGACTACGACGCCTCGGAATGGGCCGACGCCGTAACCGCGGCACGCGAGCGCGCCAACAAGCGCACGGCAAAATACCTGCTCGGCATGCCGTTGCTCGCCGACTGGCTGGAAGAGGGACTGGAAGCGATCGGCGCGTAACGCGGAGGTAACCGATTGTGATCGGGTCTAAGCGCCTGTCCAGGCAACTTCAGCCGACCGGCGCCGTTTTGTGGATGATGGCAAAGCTGAGCTTTTCTCGAGGGTACAGGATTGCATTGGCCTTGGCCGTCACGGCTCTGCTGGTCATGCCGGCCGACGCCAGACATCGTCACAAACACCATGGGCCGCTGAGCCCGCGCGTGGAGCAGCCGCTGACACAGCGGGCCGATCAGCCGCTGAAACCGCGCGGCAAGCGGCAGTCGAGAGCGCGAGCCAGGCAGCATCTCGCGCCCAATCCGGCACCGCCGGCAACGCAGGATGCTCGGCCGTCCGCCGATGTTCCGGTGCCCGAGCCACGCCCGGTGGACACTCAGAAAGTGGACACCCCAAAGTCGCAAGATCAGAACGCTGAAAATCCAAAGAGCGGCGCGGCGCCCAACCCGCCCAAGGACCCCGATCTACCCAGCGACGAAGAGTCCCATCAGAAAAGCCCGAAACCACCGGAACCACCAGCCGAAACCGAAAGCGAGCCGGAGCCGCCTGCCGTGGCGCCGACGCCGACGCCAAAGCCCGCCACCACGACGCCCGAACCTCAAGCGCCGGCCGTCGCCCCGCAGCCAACGCCAAAGCCGGCGGAAGCAGGTGACGAGGAGAAGATGCTGCCCGATCCACGCTCGGCCGATCTTCCCGCCGACAAGATGCCGGCTGAGGAAGTCGCCTGCCGCGAGCGCCTGAAGACACTCGGGGTCGAATTCGAGGAGCACAAGGCCGAAAGCAACCCCGAAATCGGCTGCTCGATCCCCTACCCCATCGTGCTGAAGTCGCTTGGCAAATCGGTCGCGATTGCTCCGGGCACCGAGCTCAACTGCCCGATGGCCGAGGCGGCGGCGCGTTTTGCCGCCGACGTCATCCAGCCGGCGGCTAAAGCCGAATTCGGCGCTGACCTGAAATCGATCGGCCAGGCGTCGGCCTTCGTCTGCCGGCCGCGCAATGGCACGCGCAAACTGTCGGAACATGCTTTCGGCAACGCGCTCGACATTGCCAGCTTTACGCTGTCCGATGGCAGGACGATCGAGGTCGGGCCGGCGCCGCCGGAAAAAGACGGCAAATTCCTCGACGCCGTACGCAAGGCCGCCTGCGGACCTTTCAAGACCGTGCTCGGCCCAGGCGCCGACCCGGACCATTCCTTGCATTTCCATCTCGATCTCGAGCCGCGCCGGCATGGCGGAACGTTCTGCCAATAAAATCGCCGATCGCTAGCCGCAATGTGGCTCGAGTTCGATGCCTTGAATTATCGAACTCTTGGCCGTTCCATGCCTGTTCAAGAGCTGCAAGTTGATCTAACTATATTCGCTATGCAGGCTCCTCGGAGCCGGTCATTCCATTTGCCACGTGAACAGGCCTCGAAGGGAAATAGCATGAAATATGCGGCGTTCATTTTCCTGTCTATGGCTGTGCTATTTGCACCAGGCATAACTTCAGCCTCGGCGCATTTCAAAAAACGCGTAGATCAGCACAGGCATGAGAAAATTCAACCCAGGCATGAGAAATCTGCAAAGCCGGCGAAGCCCATGCCCCTGTACCAGCAGATCCAGCATCGCCACTTCAAGGGAAAGGATTTGTGCTGGCGCATGTACAATGGCAACCTGATAGACATCTGCGTCGGATAATCTTGGGTCAAACCTCAGCAACTCGGCGCTTGCGTTGTGCTACACAGAGTTAGCCGCAATTCGGCCGCAGGCGTGAGCGCCGACGCTGAGCTTTCCTTTACCCTTGATCGTTAAAATCCCACCGATCAGGGATAGGAATTCCGCCCATGGCCGAGCTATTTCGCGCCGCCGAGACGGTCGCGCGCCAATCAAAATGCGCAGTGATGGCAAAATGTACAGCGATGGTGGCCGCTGGCCTTGCCCTCGTCGCCGTTTCCGCCTGCAACACCGGCAGCGTGCTGTCGCTGCAGCCTGCCGTCGATGTCGGCTCGCAGACCGCGGCCGTGCCGCAATATCAGGGCATGCAGAAGCTTGTTCCGTCCAATCCCTACATGACGCAGGCCGCCTATCCGCGCATGGACGAGCCGATGTCGCCGGTGGAGCAGATTCCAGCCAGCGAAACCGATTGCCGCCAGCAGCTGAAGCGCCTCGATGTCGCCTACACCGATCTGGCACCGATCCATGAGGGCCAGTGCGGCATCGACTATCCGGTCAAGGTCACGGCTATCGGCAGCATCGAGATGAAACCCGCCGCGACCCTGACCTGCGACATGGCCGCCACCTTCGCCGCCTGGACCAAGAACGAACTCGTTCCCTCCGCCCGCTGGCGCTATTTCTCCGGCGTCAGGACCATCCACCAGGGCTCAAGCTACTCCTGCCGCAACATTGCCGGCGAAGGCGTGCTGTCGGAGCACGGCAAGGGCAACGCGCTCGATGTCATGAGCATCGAACTCAACAATGGCGACGACATCGACGTGCGCAAACCCGGCCTGTTCGCCTTCCGCACCCGCGGCTTCCTCAACAATGTGCGCGCCGACGGCTGCCAGTATTTCACCACCGTGCTCGGCCCCGGCTACAATTACGACCACCGCAACCATTTCCATTTCGACATCAAGAACCGCAGGAACGGTTACCGCGCCTGCCGGTAGGAAAAGATCATGCGTCACCGGTGGACGCGATAATTTGCCGAGCCACGAGATCCTGGATGCGCCAGAGATTCTTGTCGCGAATACCGCTTTCTTCCAGCTTGCTGACGGTCCGGAACAGATACTGCGCCGACGACCCCCAGTGTCCGGCGGCTCGCGCCAGCGTGTCCGCAACCTGCTCCAACGGCAACCGTCCGGCATAGGCCTTGCCACCCGGCGCGGCGACGAAAGCCAGAGCGCGCAGCGGACCCTGCTTGGTCTTGACCTTGATCCAGCAGGGCACGTTGGTTGGTGGGTTGGCATCGATTTCCCGGCGCATCAGCTGGCCGAGCTGCCCGAAATGATCTTCATCGGGAAGCCGGTAGACGATCCCGTTGCAGCTGCCGCCGCGGTCCAGCGCCAGCATCAGGGCAGGCAATTCGCGCGTGCCCCGCCAACGCGTCAGCTTCAGGCAGAACGAACGGTGCCATCCAGGCGCCGTCGCCGGGCGCTGCTCGACAGGAACGAATTCGGGATTCCAGATCAACGAACCATAGGCGAAGACCCATAGCATTTCGGGCCGATATTCGGCGAGCAGTCGAGCGACCAACTCATCGAACTCCGCGTTGGTGTGCTCGGCCGTTCCAGGCTCAGGCCCGGGATCCAGTTCGACGCGCTCGACCCGGGCGACAAGATCCGCGGTCAACGCCATCGTTCTCGGGCCCGTCGGCTTCCGTTTCATTCCCGCCCCCACGAAAAAATGATGGCTTACGATAAACCGTCTGCTCATCTCTGGCCATTGATTTCCAGGGAACCGTCAGGCAACAGATAGCGCTCGGATCGAGCCGCCTTTATGAGCCAACGAAGCCTCCAGCGACGCATTGCGATCTGGGTAGTGGCCGTGCTGGGCGGCTATCTGGCGCTCGCCTATGTCGCGGCGCCGGAATTCTGGACATTCCGTGATCGCGGCTTTCGCGATCGGCATTTCGAGATGGTCACCCACACGTCGCAAGGCATTCCCGGCGACCCCATCAATGTCGGCCTGATCGGCACGGAGAAGGAGCTGGTGCACGCTTTCGCCGTCGCCGGCTGGGACACCGCCGACGCCGTCACCTTGAGAACCGCCATCGACATCGGCGAAAGTGTACTGTTTTCCCGCCCCTATCCCGACGCACCGATAAGCCGTCTGCTGTTCGAAGGCCGCGCCCAGGAACTCGCTTTCGAAAAGCCGGTCGGCGACAGTGCCGACCGGCGCCATCACGTCCGTTTTTGGCGAACGGATATGGTTGGCGACGATGGCAGGCCGCTCTGGCTGGGTGCCGCCAGCTTCGATCGCGGCGTCGGTCTGAGCCATGACACGGGCGCCATCACCCATCACATCGGTCCCGACCTCGATGCCGAGCGCGACTTTATGATCGGCGATCTCAATGCCGCCGGCCTGTTGGCCTCGACCAGCGGC
This sequence comes from Mesorhizobium sp. B2-3-10, assembly GCF_006442275.1. Lineage (NCBI taxonomy): Bacteria > Pseudomonadati > Pseudomonadota > Alphaproteobacteria > Hyphomicrobiales > Phyllobacteriaceae > Mesorhizobium > Mesorhizobium sp. B2-3-10. The sequence goes on along the minus strand of NZ_VFVT01000003.1, from coordinate 533,152 downwards.
CTGGCGGGCATCGGCCCCACCCGGAGCGGCCGCAATGGCGGCGGCGACCCTTATTTCACCGACGGCAAGGCGGTCGTCGGCGTGCTGAAGCAGTTGCCGTGACGGCAGGTCAGGTCGTCGCGATGACGATCTTGCCGAACGGCCCCTTCTCGAAGGCGCGCCGCCCTGGGATGCTGTCTGATCCACCCGCATCCGCTGTCATCTTTCTAAAATGGCCGCCGACTATTTTCGAAAGCCGTGCGGCAATGCTATTGAGCCCTCATGCTATACGTTGAAATCGCCACCGTGGTCGTCCTCATCTGCGTGAACGGCCTTCTGTCGATGTCCGAACTCGCCATCGTCTCATCGCGGCCGGCTCGCCTGAAGGCGATGATCGACCGCAACGTCAAGGGTGCCGGCCGCGCTTTGGCGCTTGGCTCCAATCCCGGCAAATTCCTGTCCTCCGTGCAGATCGGCATCACGCTGGTCGGCGTGCTCTCGGGTGCCTTTTCCGGCGCCACGCTCGGCCAGAGGCTGGCGCAATATCTGGCTACGGCAGGCATCCGCGAGAACATAGCAGACCCGCTCGGCGTCGGCATCGTCGTGGCCATCATCACCTATGCCTCGCTGATTATCGGCGAACTCGTGCCCAAGCAGATCGCGTTGCGCGATCCCGAGCGGGTCGCGGCACGGGCGGCGCCGGCAATGACCATCCTGGCCACCATCTCGGCCCCTCTGGTCTTCCTGCTCGATATTTCGGGCCGTGCCGTGCTCTGGCTGCTCGGCCAGCGCGGCGAAAGCGAGGAAAAGGTCACCGACGAGGAGATCAAGATGCTGGTCGCTGAGGCCGAGCATCACGGCACTATCGAATCCGACGAGCGGCGCATGATCGCCGGCGTCATGCGGCTTGGCGACCGCGCCGTGCGCGCCGTCATGTCACCCCGCACCGATGTCGACTGGATCAACCTGCAGTCCGATGACGCCACGATCCGCAAGCTTCTGATGGACACCCAGCATTCGCGCCTGCCCGCCGGCGACGGCGGGGTGGACGCCATGATCGGCGTCATCCAGACGCGCGACGTGCTGGCCGCACTGCTCGGCGGCCGCGCGCTCGACCCGCGCAAATATGTGCGCGCGGCACCGATCGTGCACGATCAGGCCGATGCGCTTGATGTGTTGCAGAAGCTGAAGGAGAGCGACGTGCCGATGGCGCTGGTGCATGACGAATACGGCCACTTCGAAGGCATCGTCACCCCCGCCGACATCCTAGAAGCCATCACCGGCGTCTTCCGCTCGGATCTCGAGGCCGGCGAGGAAGAAAACGCTGTCCAGCGCGACGACGGCTCATGGCTTCTCGCCGGCTACATGCAGGCCGACGAGATGGCCGAGGTGCTCGGCATCGACCTGCCGGAGAACCGCGACTACGAGACCGTCGCCGGCTATGTGCTGTCGCACATGCACCATCTGCCGGCGACCGGCGAATGTGTCGACGCGCAGGGCTGGCGTTTCGAGGTCGTCGACCTCGATGGCCGCCGCATCGATAAGCTGATCGCCACCCGCCTGCCCAGCGGTCACCGCGAGATGGTGCGCTGACGGCATATGCCTGGTTTCGGTCCGGCGGCCCTCGACGGCGGCCAATATACTGCGCGGACCGCGAGCTCTACCGCTCGGTAAAGGCGCGGGCGAAGGAATCGAGCATCGGCCGTGCCAGATACTCCAGGAAAGTCCGATCACCGGTGTTGATGAACGCCTCGACTGGCGTTCCGGGATAAAGCTGCTCGGGCTTTACGCCGGGCGGCAGGTCGGCCGCGATCCTCAGCTTGGCTCGGAAATAGGGCTCATGCGTTGCCTCGTCGACGAGCCGGTCCGCTGAGATTTGCGCCACCGTGGCTGAGACCTCGGGAGTGAGCCGCGCATTCAAGGCCGACAGCCGCAGCTTCGCCGGCTGGCCGACACGGACCTGATCGAGGTCTTTCGGCCGCAGCCTTGCATCGACGACGAGGCCCGATGCCGTGGGCAGGATCTCCATGATCTTTTCGCCTGGGGCGATCACGCTTCCCTTGGAATTATAGGCCGACGACACCACGATGCCTGCCGCCGGCGCCTTGATCGTCGTGCGCCGCAGCACCGCCTCCGCCGCCCTGGTCTGCTCCTCGACATCGGCCAGATTGGAGCGAACGTCGTCCAGCTTCGTCAGCGCCTCCTCGACGCGTTGCGTGGTCTGGCGCTCGATCTGCTCCTGGGCCTCGACGATCTGGGTGTTGGCCGTCGCCAGATTGGCCTCCAGCGCCCCGGCCTGCCCGACGAGATCGGCCTCGCTGCGCAATAGCTGGGAGTACTCGGTGCGGTTGGTGAGGCCCTTGTCCAGCAGGCCGGTCTTGATGCCGAGTTCGTTCTTCACGACGTCGGCTTGCTGCTGAATGGCCTGTTGCTGGGCCTGCAACCCCACCACCGACTGCCGATGCATGGCGACGCGTTGTGCCAGGATCGATTTTTCCGACCGGAACCGGGCCAGCCTGGCGTCGAATTCCTTTTGCTGTTCGCGAACCAGGATCTCGAAATCGTGCTGGAAAGGTGCCGGCGCCGCTTCGGTGATGGGCGCCATCCTGTCCAATCCGTCGCGTTCCGCCTCCAGCCGCGCCGCACTTGCCCTGAGCGCGATCGACTGCCTCACCAGCCGGTTGAGCTCGGCCTGCGCGGCCGTTGGGTCCAGCACGACCAGGTCCTGGCCCTGTTGCACGCGATCGCCTTCATGGACCGGTAATTCCCTGATGATCCCGCCCTCGCGATGCTGGATGCGGATGTTTCCGCCGGTCGCCGAGATCGTGCCTTGCGTGATCACCGCTCCCGACAAGGGAGCGCTGACGGCCCAATAGCCGAAGCCGCCCGCCAGCACCGCTATGGCGACGTAGCCGGTCAGGGCCACGCGTCTTATGTCGGTGCGCGGCTGGCTGTCCCAGGCGAGGCTCTGTGTCGTCATCTCACGATCCGAAACTGCCACCCGCGCGGATTGTCGGGACGAATGACCCGGTCACCACCGTGCTCTGCTGGGGGGCCTTGCCGATGACCGAACGCCGCAGCACCTCGTCGCCAGGGCCGAAGGCTTCGACCATGCCGCCGCGCAAAAGCATCACGCGGGCGCAAGCGGCGGCGATCGAAGGGCGATGGGTGACCACGATGACCGTGACGCCCGCCGCTCGCGCGGCCGAAAGCACCGCCTCGAGCGCGGCCTCGCCGCTGCCGTCGAGATGGGAGCTGGGCTCGTCGAGTACCAGGAGCCGCGGATTTCCGTAGAAGGCGCGCGCCAGGCCGATTCGCTGGCGCTCGCCCCCCGACAGCGCCCTGTCCGACGGGCCGATCATGGTCTGGTAGCCGTCGCGCTGCGCCAGGATCAGCTCGTGCACCTGGGCGCGCCTTGCCGCCTCGACGATCGCGGCGTCGTCCGCTTGCGGGTCGAAGCGGGCGACGTTTTGCGCGATCGATCCAGGAAAGAGCTCAACCTCCTGCGCGAGGTAGCCGACATGCTTTCCAAGCTGGCTTTCGTCCCAGGTCCTGAGGTCGGCGCCGTCGATCCTGATTGAGCCGCCGGTCGGTTGGGCGGCCCCTACGAGCAACCGCGCCAGTGTCGATTTGCCGGCCCCGCTCGGGCCGACGACGGCCAGCGCTTCGCCCGCGCCGATCGCAAAGTTGAGCCGCTTGAGGATGGGTTCCGTGCCGGGCTGGGCGTTCGGCGCCATGAAGAAGACGTCCTGCACGGAAATCGCGCCGGCCGGATCGGGCAGGATCAGTTTTCGCGGCTCCGCCGGACCCATTGCGAGCGCTTTTTCCAGCCGCGTCCACGCCCGCCGCGCATCGGCGATCTGCCGCCAGGCGCCGATCAACTGGTCGAGCGGCTGCAGCGCGCGCGACGACACCAGCGAGGAGGCGAAGATCATGCCGGCCGTCATCTGCCCCTGCAGCACCAGCCATGCGCCGGCGCCGAGGATCGCCAACTGCAGCATCATGCGCAGCGCCCGCGAGGCGCCGCTGAAGATCGCGTTGGCGCTCGAGGAACGGTCATGGAAAGTGAGCGCCGCCGCCACGTGCCGTCCCCAGACCAGCGAGGCATTCCGCACCATGCCCATGGCTCGCAGCGTCTCGGCATTGCGGGCAAAGGCCTGTTCCGCCTGGCTGGCCAACGCCGAACGCTCCGCGGACAAGGCATCGTTCCTGCCGATCGCAAGCTGGTTGGCCACGACGAGGAATAGCAGAAGCACCGCGCCGGCGACCGTCACCCAGAACAGCACCGGATGGATGAGATAGAGCAAGGCGAGGAAGACAGGGGCGAAAGGCAGGTCGAACAGCACCGCCACGCCGCGTGACCTGATGAAGGCGCAGACCGAAGCGAGATCGCGCAGCGGCGACAGGCCGCCGGCATATCTCGCGCCGAGCGAAACGGCGAAGGTGCTGGCACCCAGCTTGCGGTCGACGGTCGCCGCGACGCGCTGCGTGTAGACGGCGCGGATCGCGTCCAGCAGCCCGAGGAAGGCGAGCGCGAGCACCGCGATAGCTGACAGATAGACAAGCGTCTCGGCGCTGGAGGACGGCAGCACGCGGTCATACACCTGCAGCAGGTAGAGCGGAATCACCAACAGCAGGATGTTGATCAGCAGCGAGAAGACGCCGACATCGGCGATAGCGCGCAGGAAGACCGGACGCAGGCCGGACGGTCCAGTCATTTCCGCATTTCCCGCCGCTGCATGATCCCGGCCCTTACGCGTGGCCCCCGAATTCGGAACCGCCGTGCAGCGTGCTGCTGGCGATGCTATGCGTGGCGGTGCTGGTGGTGGTGTGCAAAGCGCTCGCCGGCGCGTTGTCCAGCGTATAGGCGCGGATATAGTCGATCTTCATCTCGGCAGGCGTCGCCAGATGATCGGGAGGCGCGCCGGCAAGACCGCCGACCGCGAGATCGGCCAGCATGTACATGGGCTTGTGCATATCGGATGGCGTCGCCGCTTCCGCGACCTGGACACCGTCATAAGTCCAGACGAGCTTGTCCGGCGTCCACAGCAGCCCATAGGTGTGGAAGCCGGCGGTATCCATGGTGTTTACCGTCGACGTCACCTTGGTGTGGGTTCCCGTTTCATTCGAATGCGCCGTCATGATCAACGAGTTCGGGTCCTGCCCGCGCGTTTCCACCACATCCAGTTCCGGCGGCCACGAGCCGTCTGCCGGCAGCAGCCAGAAGGCGGGCCAGGCGCCGGCGTTCTCGGGCAGGTCGGCGCGCATTTCGAAATAGCCGTAGGTTTGTGAGAAGGTGCCGTGCGTATTGAGGATACCTGACGTGTATTCGTAGTTGTTGATCAGGGGCTTGATGTCGGCCGGTGCCTGCGCGGCGGTGATGGTGAGCACGCCGTTATTCACGCTGAACGGGTGGACGGAACTCGTCGGCCCGTAATTGGCGTCGATGTACCATTGCAGCTCGCCATTGCTGGTCAATGTGCTGCCGTTCGGCGCTCCCCATGAGAAGTTGGTATCCCACGTGCCGCCCTGAGCGTTGTGAAGATTGAGCGCGTTGAAATCGTCGCTGAAGGACAGCTTCATGCCGGACATGTCGATCGGCAATTCGAACTGGTTGGGCTGCAGCTTGTCGATGGTCGTGTCCTTGAACTCGAGGATCTCGCCGGATCCGAGGTTCAGCAGCACGTTCGATCCCGCCTGGATCAGGTTCGAGTGAACGGCATCGAACGACGTGAAACCATAGCCATTGAGGCGGACGGTGTCGGTGGCGGCGAAATTGGCGATCAGGTCGCTGCCGTTGCCTTTCGAGATGACGAACGTGTCGTAGCCACCGCCGCCATCGATCAGAACATCGTTTCCCGCGCCGCCGTCCAGCGTCTGGTGCCCAGCCTTGGCGGTGATGATGTTGTCCAAGCCGTTTCCGAAAGCGTAGTTGTTGGGGTTTGTGACGATGAGGTTCTCGACATTGGCGGGGAGCTTGTAGCTCATCCACGTGCTGATCGTGTCGATGCCTGCCCCGGCGCCCTCGGCCACCTTGTTGCCCGCCCCATAGAGGTAATAGATGTCATCGCCCGTGCCGCCATGCATGGTGACGTTGAGATTGCCCGCTCCGTAAAACGAGTCATTTCCCGCGCTGCCATACAAGTCGGGCCCGGCCCCAGGCGCCGAGAACCAGTGGTTGGACGTACCGCTATAGGGAAGAGGAACACCCACGGCATTGACGAAGAAGCTCATCGGATACATCCTCCTCGTGAGGCATGGCCGCCTCGAACCGTTCGCTTACGGACTTCCGGATGGCCACGTCGGATCAATGCTGAAAGGAACGATTTCGTTCCGGGGAATCATTACACAACCCACCATAACATCGATCTTTCGGAAGACATATACTTATTGTCCGGGAAAAGAGCGGCGCCTAAGCAAAGATATTTAGTAAAATGGTGTATAAACTAGAAATTGCAAAGGATCTACTTAGATGAATGATCTACTTAGATGACGGCTACCCCTCCGAGCCCATCAGCCTCCCTCCTCGGCGCATGGTGGGCGGGAAGCTTAGGCCATCAGAGAGCGGCTTCGATCGGCTCGGCAAGCCTGGGATTTGAGCGTGCCGCGATCAGGCAACTGGTGACGATGAGACCCGCTCCCGCCAGCGTGGTCCAGGTCACCGCCTCGTCGAAGAAGAGGAAGCCAAGTGCGATCGCCCAGATGAAGGCGGAGTATTCCGTCGGGATCAGATACTGCGCTTCCGCCCGCGCATAGGCCCAGCTCATCAGGAATTGGCCGGCGAGCGACAGCGCCGTCACGCCGGCGAGCGGAAGCCAGAGCTCGCGCGGCAGGGTAATGGCCAGCCAGGGTGACGCGAGACCAAGGAAGACCGCCACGCAAAGGTTCTGGAACAGCATGATCTCGATCGGCTTGGCCACCAGCGCCTGCTGCCGCGCAAGGATCAGATTGTAGGCATAGAACACCGTCGACACCAGCACCGCCGCCGTGCCGAGCAAGGCATCCCTGGCATGGCTTGTCTGCCCGAACTGTCCACCGACGATGATTGCGACGCCCGCAATGCCGGCCAGCGAAGCCCAGATCGCCTGACGCTGTATGCGTTCGCCGAGCAGCAACGCCGCCAGCAGCAGGGCGAACAGCGGCGCCACGAAACTGAGCCCGATCGCCTCCGCCAGCGGCAGCCGGGCAAGCCCCCAGAAGAAGGACAGCAGGACAAAGCCGACGACCGCGGCACGCAGCGCATGCAGCCTGAGCACGGAAGGCGTGGGCAGCGTGCGCGGTCCCGCCGACCAGCCGGCGCCGGCAGCCACGGTCGCGAGCATGCTGCGCCACAGCACCGTGTTGTAGACGCCGACGGCAAGGACCAGGACCTTCATCGCCGCGTCCATCCCCGACAGCAGGAAGATGCCAAGCGCGCAGACAAGCACCGGGATCATGGGAGAAACGGCGCCTGCCAGGCTGGATGACTTCACGAGGCCCCTCATGTGACGGATCGCAGCCGGATATATCAGGGCGGACCGGCGGGGCCAGATGGCAGCCCCGCCGATATGGCGGTCCAACCATGGCGACTTGTGGAATGGCTGGGAAAGCTCGCAGCGAGCCCGCCAACCATTGCCGGCTTGTCTAGCGGCGCGTGACCGCGAAAGCGGATATCTGAGCATCGAGTTTCGGCCATGGCATGACGGACCGGCTTTTGCGCTATTCTGGCAAGTCCGCCTTCCGAAGGCCCTCGATATAGTTGTCGCGGTCTTCCACCCGTTGAAACGGGGCAGCACCTCCGCGAGGTCCGAAAGCCGCAATGTGGGATCGAGTTCGCGCAGGCGCGCATCTTCTCCGCTTCAGAAAGCTGTCCCGCCAAGGCATGACTTGCCATCGCGACACGCATCGCGCTCGCGTAGTTCGGCTGCGAGCGCAAAGATCTCGGTTTACGCTTGGCACCTTCGATTTCAGCCTCCTCGACCTTCGGCGTGATTGCGCCGACTACGTTTGAGGCGATCTGATCCTGGAGATCAAAGATCTCCGCCAGAGTGCCGCCAAAAACAGTCGGCCCATAAATGGAGGCCGGTGGAAGAGTCGAGGAGCTGTCCTGTACGGCCAACGTTTTGGTGGCAAGAGATTTGAGTTAGGATGACGCAGCACTGGCGCGTTATAGAGCACCCTTATGAACGAATCTGCCAGTAGAGCAGACAGCAACACAGCAGTCGCGAGCGACCTTGCCCACGGCGATCCCCGCCTTGCCTTCATTTATCAGGAGGCGGTGAGAGGCCTCAATCACCAGCAGAACCTCGTCGAGAACATGAACGCCCGCGCCGGCAGCCTCATCTTCGCCACTGCGTTCGCCAACTCGCTGCTTGGCGGAAGGGCGCTTTCCGACGGGCTTGGGCTTTGGGACTGGATCGCGGTGGTTCTGCTGTTCGTCATCGGCGGGCTGATCGTCTTCTTGCTTTGGCCCTACCACAAATACACGTTCCGCTTCGACCCAGAAGAGCTGCTCCATCAATATGTCGACGGCGACCGGCCGGCAAACATGTCGGCCATGCAGCGCGCGCTCGCCCTTCGCATCAAGGCGGACATGGTCAGCAACTGGCGCATTATCCAGCGGCTTCGGGTGGCATTGCAGATTGCGCTGGTCCTTCTGTTGTTCGACATCCTGGCCTGGCTTTTCGCGATCGCGGGTATTTGAGCCGTTCGATATTCGGAGCCGACCCGACCTGGACCGACGACCGCCCTTTGAGGTGGCAGTCTGCCGACGAGCACCTTCGGAAACTGAGGCATCAGCACGACCTTGCCGGTCGAGCCGCCCTCTTCGGGCAAAGGACGAGCACGTGGCTCCCGGGACGGGCGCCTTCGCAAGAGCGCTGTGTCTGCGGCACTCTCACCTGCTTGCGAGGCGCTGAGGGGCGGCGCGGCGTTGCATGCAGATCTTTCGCGCAGCCGCAACTCCTTGCAGGAACGCGAAAAAAGGGCGACGCAAGCGCCGCCCCATATCCCTTGGGAGGACAATCCGATCCGGCGGATCAGGCCGCCTGGGCTTCTCCGGCGACGGCATCGGCGGCGCGAGCGGCCTTCAGCACCTTGGCCCACCAGGCGACGTCGTTGACCAGCGCGGTGGCGGCCTGGTTCAGGTGCTCGAGATCTTCGAGCTTCTTCTCGCCTTGGCGCACGGCGAGGAAATCGCCCCAGGCGATATGGACTGCGGACTTGACCGGCGCCATCTGCAATTCGACGGCGTGGAGACGAAGCTGTTCGACGGCGCGGGCGCCACCGACGCTGCCATAGCCGACAAAGCCGGCCGGCTTCTTGTTCCACTCGTTGGCGGCGTAGTCGATCGCATTCTTCAGCACGGCCGTCGGGCCGTGATTGTATTCGGCGGCGGTGAAGATGAAGCCATCGAATCCGGCGACCTTCTTCTGCCAGCGTTGTGCGACTTCGTTCTGCGACGGCGCCCAGGCGGAGGACGCGACCTCATCGAAGAAGGGCAGCGGAAAGTCGCGCAGATCGACAATTTCGACATCAATGTCGGCATGTGCCTTGGCGATCTTGGCGATCCACTGCGTCGGCACGTCGGCGAAGCGGGCGGCGCGCGTCGAACCGATGACAATGGCGATTTTGGGCTTGGACATAAGGGGCTCTCCTTGCGGGAATTTTTGGTATCGTTTGGATACCGGCGCTATATGTGATACTGACAATTTGATGCGCAAGGAGGCACGTTTTTGTTACTGAGGCACCCGCATAACACCGAGGACTGCCGCGCCGTGTCGGAAATCCTGCAGCGCGTCGGCGACAAATGGACCGTGCTCGTGGTCGGCAAGCTGGGCGGCGGACCGCTGCGTTTCAACGAATTGCGCGCCGCCGTCGGCGGCATCTCCCAGAAGATGCTGACCACCACCTTGCGCGGCCTGGAGCGCGACGGCTTCGTCACGCGCAAGGTATTTCCGACCATTCCGCCGCGCGTCGATTACGAGCTGACCGAGCTCGGTCACGAGTTGCTGGTGCCGGTCGGCGCGCTCGGCGAATGGGCACGCAAGAACACCCAGCGTGTCCAGTCGGCACGCGCCAGGTTCGACGACATGCATGCCTGAAGCCCATGCGCGGCAAGGAATCCGGGACCCTGCACTGAGCGGCACTAGCTGCCCAGGCGAAGTCACGGTTCCCTGAAAGCGACTTGGAAATACTCCATGGCGCTCGATGCCGGCCCAACGCGCCCGGCCTCTCTCGACGGTAACCCATATCCCAACGGCAGCCAGTCAGGCCCTTCGCGCCAAGCAAGGCGTCTGGCTGCAGATCGTGCACGTCGCTGTTCGCTGCTTCGCATCCGTCGCGTCATGCAGGCAGGCGGTGCGCCCAAGGTCCTGTTTGACTTCGGCGTAAGCGGTTATGCCGAGCAGGCAGACAAGGGCCACGAGAGCCGCCGCAAGCCAGCCGTTCAACAGGTGTTGACGCATTGTCTTCCTCCGGTGCCCGGGAGAATTGCGCGTGGAAGGCAACGGCAGCATGTCGCTGAACGCATCGCTTCGCTCGGGCGATGTTACAAATGCCCCCGGCTTGGCGGGTATCGAATCAGCTCTCGGCCGGAACCGCCTTCGGCTTGCCCTCGCCGTCGAGCGCCACCATGACGAAATCGGCGTGCGTCACCTTTTCCATCAGGTCGGAAAGGTAGCGCTGCGCCCAGGCCTCGACCTTGAGCGTCATCGAGGTGCGGCCGACGCGTTCGACATGGGTGTAGATGCACAGCGTGTCGCCGATCTTCATCGGCTTGGCGAAGGACATTTCCTTGACCGCCGCCGTCACCACGCGGCCCCTGGCGCGCTCGGCGGCGCGGATGCCGCAGGCAAGATCCATCTGCGCCATCACCCAGCCGCCGAAAATGTCGCCTGCGGCATTGGCGTCCGAAGGCATGGCCAGGGTGCGCAGCGTCAGGTCTCCGATCGGCCGTCCGTCCGCGTACTGCACCATGGGCAGAATCCTCAAGCAGTGATGGTCATCGATCCCGTATCGCCGCTACGGGAATAGGTCAACGCGCGGCGGCTGCTGTTTCCTCGCCCCAAGGCCATAGGCTAACCCTGCATTCGCCCGGTTGTGCCTGATTTTCAGCGGCTTCGGGTGTCAGGGAGGGTTTCCTCCAATCGCCGAGGAACGCGGTTCCTGGAGATCGCACCTCTCAGAAATAACGTGCAAGGTTAGCGCGGATGCGGTCGAGAACCGTATCCCCGGAAATGTCGGGAACGAATGCCTTGCCGGTGATCGCCTCGTAAGCCTGGGCATACACCCCAGAGGCCTGTTCGACGATCTCGTCCGGAATCCTCGGGATCGGGTCCTTGTAGGGATCGCAGCGCGCCGTCACCCATGAGCGGATGAAATCCTTGTCGAAGCTCTCCGGCCGCGTGCCATCAGCCAGCGCCTGTTGGTAGCTCGCCGCGATCCAGTACCGGCTGCTGTCGGGCGTGTGGATTTCGTCGGCGAGAATGATCGTCCCGTCCTTGTCTGTCCCGAATTCGTATTTCGTGTCGGCCAGGATCAGGCCGCGTTCGGCTGCGCGCGCCTGGCCGCGGGCGAACAGCTTCAAGGCATAATCCGAAACCGTGTCCCACTGCTCCTGCGTGAGCAGGCCCTGCTCCAGGATCTCGGCCCTGGACAGCGGCTCGTCATGGCCGCCGTCGGCCGCCTTGCTGGTCGGCGTGATGACCGGTTCGGCCAGCCTCTCATTGTCGCGCAGGCCGTCTGGCAGGCGCATTCCATACATGTCCCGTTCGCCGCGTCGGTAGCGGGTCAGGATCGAGGTGCTGGTGGTCCCCGCCAGATAGCCGCGCACGACGATCTCGACCGGCAGTATGTCGAGCCTTGTGCCGACGACGACGTTGGGGTCGGGATATTCCAGCACATGGTTCGGGCAGATGTCGGCGGTTTCCTCGAACCAGTACCGCGCCGTCCGGGTGAGGATCTCTCCCTTGAACGGGATCGAGGTCAGAATGATGTCGAAGGCGCTGAGACGGTCGGTGGCGATGATGATACGCCTGCCGTCGGCCAGGTCGTAATTCTCGCGGACCTTGCCTTTGTAATAGCCCGGCAGTTCGGGAATGAAAGCATCCGACAGGACACGCATGGGTTCTCCTGCCTTTGCGCGGAGTGGCCAGGGGCATGATTCCGAAAAGTTGCAGACTTATCGGAAAAAATCATGCCGAAATGATGCTATCCGCATAGTCCGTCGACCCCATGCATATCAAGCGCGATTGTCGGCATTCCCCGAAAGCCGGCCGGTATACCAGTCGCTTTTTTCACAACCGATGCCGGAAGGCGCGGCGACGCGGCGAACCCATGGCGTCTAGGCTGCGCCAGATTTCCGGAGCCGCCATTTTCATCATGCAGACCTATGACTTCATCATCGTCGGCTCCGGCTCGGCCGGCTCGGTTCTGGCCGACAAACTGTCGGCTTCGGGCCGCTTCTCGGTGCTGGTGCTGGAAGCCGGCGGCAGCGACCGGCGCTTCTACGTGCAGATGCCGCTCGGCTACGGCAAGACCTTCTTCGATCCCACGGTGAACTGGAACTACAAGACCGAGCCGGATCCCGGCCTCGGCGGCAATGTCGACCACTGGCCGCGCGGCAAGCTGCTTGGCGGGTCGAGCTCGATCAACGCCATGGTCTGGATCAGAGGCGCCCGCGAAGACTTCGATGACTGGCGCGCCGCCGGCAATCCCGGCTGGGGCTATGACGATCTGTTGCCGGCCTTCAAGGCGCTCGAGGACAATGAAGCCGGCGCCGACGCATGGCGCGGCAGCGGCGGTCCCCTGCACATCAGCGACACCACCGATGCCGTCCACCCGCTGACGAAGCGCTATCTCACCGCAGGCCAGCAGGCCGGTCTGCCGCTCAACCCCGATTTCAATGGTGCTGCCCAGGAAGGCGTCGGCATCTACCAGATCTCGACCAAGAACGGCCGGCGCATGTCGGCCGCCCGTGCCTTCCTGCGCCCGGCGATGAAGCGCGCCAATGTGCGCGTGGAGACCAACGCGCTGGCAAGCCGCGTCTTGTTCGAAGGCAAGCGCGCCGTCGGCGTCGAGTATTTGCAGAACGGTCAGACCAGGACGGCCCGCGCCGGCCGCGAAATCATCCTGTCCGCGGGTTCGATCAACTCGCCGCAGCTCATGCAGCTCTCCGGGGTGGGTCCGGCGGCGCTGCTTGAAGGCTTGGGCATCCCGGTCGTGCATGCCAACGAGAATGTCGGCGCCAATCTGCAGGACCATGTCGGCATCAACTACACCTTCAAGGGCAAGCTGCCGACGCTGAACCAGATCCTGCGTCCCTGGTGGGGCAAGCTTTTGGTCGGCATGCAGTACATCCTGACCCGCTCCGGGCCGCTGTCGCTGTCGATGAACCATGGCGGCGGCTTCTTCCGCACCGATCCGGCCTTCTCGCGCCCCAACATGCAGCTCTATTTCCAGGCCTTCTCGACCCTCATCCCGAAGAACGGCGAGCGGCCGATCCTGACGCCGGATCCGTGGCCGGGCTTCTCCATCGGCCTGTCCAACTGCCGGCCATCGAGCCGCGGCGAGATCATGATCCGCTCCAGCAATCCGCTCGATTATCCCAAGATCGTCGCCAACGCCTATTCCACCAATGCCGATGTCGACGAAATGCTGTCGGCGGTGAAATTCGTGCGCAAGATCGCCTCGATGCCCGCCATGGCCGAGATCATCGCCGAAGAGGTGCTGCCCGGTCCGTCGATCCGGTCCGACGCCGACCTGATCACCGATTTCAGGAAACGCTCCGGCACCGTCTATCACCCGGTCTCGACCTGCCGCATGGGACCCGATCCCTCGCGCTCCGTCGTCGATCCGCGCCTCAAGGTGCACGGGCTCGAAAGCTTGCGCATCATCGACGCCTCGATCTTTCCCGACAACATCACCGGCAACACCAACGCCGCCTCTGTCATGACCGGGTGGAAGGGCGCCGAACTGGTTCTGGAGGACCACACATGAAGATCACCGACGTCAAGACCTGGGTTGTCGGCAACCCGCCACCCGGCATCGGCGGCAAGTATTTCATCTTCGTCAAGCTCACCACCGATGGCGGCGTGGTCGGCTATGGCGAGGCCTACAACGCCACCTTCTCCGCCCATGTCACGGCCAAGCTCGTCGAGGACATGGCCGAGCGCTATCTGATCGGCCACGATCCGCACGACATCGAGAACTTCTTCCGCCGCGCCTATTCCTCCGGCTTCACCCAGCGCCCCGACGTGACCGGCATGGGCTGTTTTTCCGCACTCGAAATGGCTTGTTGGGACATCGTCGGCAAGGAAGCCAACAAGCCGGTCTACAAGCTCCTTGGCGGCCAGGTGCACGAGACGCTGCGCTCCTACACCTATCTCTATCCGCACACCGGCAGCGTCCATTCCGAGGACGCGCCGGATGGCAGGAATGTCTATAACGACCCGGAGATGGCGGCGGCCTGCGCGCTCGAATATGTCGAGCAGGGGTTCAATGCCGTCAAGCTCGACCCGGCCGGCCCCTACACCGCCTTCGACGGCCATCAGCCGCGCCTCGTCGACATCGATGTCTCGACCCGCATGATCAAGGCGATCCGCGAGGCGGTCGGCACCCGCGCCGATATCCTGTTCGGCACGCACGGCCAGTTCACGGCATCGGGCGCGCTGCGCATGGCGCGCGCCATCGAGCCTTATGATCCGCTGTGGTTCGAGGAGCCGGTGCCGCCCGACATGCCCGAAGTGATGGCGCAGGTCGCCCGCGCGACTTCGATCCCGATCGCCACCGGCGAGCGGCTGACGACCAGATCCGAATTCGCCCGTGTCATCGAGAACCGCGCCGCCACCATCCTGCAGCCGGACCTCGGCCGCTCCGGCGGCATTCTGGAAACCAAGAAGATCGCGGCCATGGCCGAGGCCTATCACATCCAGGTCGCGCCGCACTGCTATTGCGGGCCGATCGTCGGTGCCGCCAACATCCAGCTCGCGGTGACGCTGCCCAACTTCCTGATCCTGGAATCGCTGAAGCAGTGGGACGGTTTCCACGCCACGCTGTTGAAGAAGAAGATCGAATGGCAGGACGGCAATGTCATCCCGTCGAAGGAGCCGGGCCTCGGCGTCGAGCTGAACGAGGCGGTCTGCGACGCCCATCCCTACACCGGCAAGGACCTGCATCTGCAGATGATGCAGACGCCGCTGATGCCGTGAGCGAAAGCTACGCCTTCATCGGCCTTGGCCATCTCGGCGGCAATCTTGCCGCCAGCCTGATCCGCAACGGCTTTGACGTCACCGTCGTCGACCGCGACCCCGCCGCCGTCGAGCGCCTTGTCGCGCTCGGCGCGACGGCCGCCAATAGCCCGGCCGAAGCCGCGGCGCGGGCCGGCAATGCCATCACGTGCCTGCCTTCGCCAAAAGTCAGCGAGGCGGTGCTGGGCGGCCCGGGCGGATTGCTGGAAGGGCTGCCCAGGGGCGGCACCTGGATCGAGATGTCGACCAACGGCCGCGACGAGATTTTGCGGCTGGCCGCCCTCGCCTCGGCCAAGGGGATCGAGACGCTGGAATGCCCGGTCACCGGCGGTGTGCATCTGGCGGCGGCCGGCAAGATCACCGCGCTGGTCGGCGGCGACGCCCCCCTCTACGAGCGTCACCGCCCGGCCATCGAAGCGATGTGCGCCAAGTCGTTCCTGATGGGCCCGATCGGCTCGGCGGCGGTGATCAAGGTTATCACCAACATGCTGGCCTTCATCCATCTGGTCGCCGCCGGCGAGGCGCTGATGCTGGCCAAGCAAGGCGGGCTCGACCTCGCGCAATCCTACCACGCCATCGTCGCGTCTTCAGGCAACAGCTTCGTCCACGAGACCGAAAGCCAGTTGGTGCTGAACGGCTCCTACGATATCGGCTTCACCATGGACCTTGCGCTGAAGGACCTTGGCTTTGCGCTGACCATGGCCGAACAATCCGGCGTGCCGCTCGATCTGGCGTTGCGCGTCAACGCGATCTTCGAGCAAGGCAAGGCGGCTTATGGCGGCGATGCCTGGTCGACCCAGATCGTCAAATTGCTTGAAGATACCGTCGGCACCGACCTGCGCGCGCCGGGCTTTCCGGCCAGGCTGGAAATATGAACTAGCAAATAAAATCAAGATGTTGGGCGAGCATCTAGAATCATAGCGGCAACATCTCGACCGGTTTCTCGGGCGAGAGTTTCGATCGGACTGCATGGCTCGGCGATTGGCGGGAGACACCCCTTCCTTTCGTCATCCTCGGGCTTGACCCGAGGATCCATCCCGTAACATCAAGGCGCTGCAACGGTGCTGATTTCGGCTCCGCCGCACTCTTCGGCCAATATCACGGCATGGATCCCAGTGTCTCCGCGACGGAGCTTCGCTCCTGCTTCGCCCTGGGATGACGACGTTGAGACGCTCCACCGCCGGGCTGTGCCTTGATTCAATATCTCACCAGCAACGCACCAGGCAGGATCTCGAAGGTGGCGGGTATGCGCCCCGGTGACTCGCCGTCTATGTCGACCAGCGCGCCATTCTTCTCGACGTCGCCGAGCGGTTCGACAACCACTTTCCTGCCGCGCAGGATGGTGATCGCTGGATGGTTGCGGTGCCGCCCACCATAGAGCAGGCGGATGTCCCAGATCAGCTTCAGCTTGCCCGCCGCGCGCAGGATGACGATGTCGAACCGTCCATCGGTCAGTTCGGCATCGGGCGCGATCATCATGCCGCCGCCGAAGAATTTGCCATTGGCCACCGCCACCAGCGCCATGCGCGCCTCGACCGGCGTGCCGTCGTCGACTGTGATCCGCACGTCCTGGAAGCGGTAGCGGATGAACTCGACCACGGTGCGCCACAGGAACAGCGCCTTGGCCGACATCCTGCCCTTGCGCTTGTCGGCATTGACGGCGCGATCAGTGGCGCCCGACAGGCCAAGGCTGGCGATGTTGATGAAGTGGCGGCTGGCCAGCGCGCCATGGTCGTCGATATAGCAGATGCGGCCGGCATCGACCGCCCTGGCCTTCGCCCCGGCAATCCGTTCCAGCGTCGCGCCGATCTCCTTCGGCAGGCCGAGCCCGCGCGCGAAGTCGATGCCGGTGCCGCACGGCAGCAGGCCAAGCTCGGTCGTCCTGCCGCCCTCCTCGCGGGCCTGCAGCAAGCCGTCGGCCACCTCGCTCGCCGTGCCGTCGCCGCCGGCCGCGATCACCAGGTCGAAGCCGTTTGCCGCGAGATCGAGCGCCAGCCGCTCGGCGTCGCCTTCGGCCTGCGTCTCGCGCAGTTCGAAATCGCCGAAGTGCTTTTTCAGCGCGGCGGCGACGTCAGGCCAATGCCGTTTCAGCCGGCCGCCGCCGGCAATCGGATTGAGCACCACCCCGACCTTCAAGTTTCGCCCTCCCCGACGCCGGACCTGGATGCCCGATCCTTTGCCGGCATTCAAACTCGTACCGGCCGGCGGAGCAAGGGCGCGTTCGGCCATGGACGCCAAAAAGCGCGGGGCAGGCTGTCTAAGGCCTTCGCGCTTGAACTTCCCTGGCTTCTGGCCTTGGTCCCCGATAATCCCGCTATCCACAGGGGCGCGGCCATTCCCCAAACCCCTTACCCGGCGTAAGTTGAACCCATCTCAGGCGGCTACCGATCATCAAGCCGAAAGGCGAAGTGAAAGGCGGATTTCCTGAGGCCCGTACGGCCCGGAACGAGAGCAGGCTTGCTTGTTCAAGGGACGGAAGCCGAGACCTACGGGGCCGCGGAAAGCGTGCCAACGCCGACGGCGGACCGATGCTGCCATGAAGGACGGCAAAAACCTTCGATGGCACGCAGGGCAAAGCCCGCAAGGGCCAAGACCGGCGTGGTCTGGAACGGATGCTGCTCTCGGGTGGCTTCTGGCAGGACCGTCAAAATCAAGGCCGGCATGGCGCGACGACTTTACGGAAGTTGCTGCCGCGACCGTGTCCTGATCTGACAGGGAGGCGCTGGGAGAAATCCCGGCGCCGACTGTCTTTTGGCTCTCCCACGCAATTTTTACGGTGTTTCCGGTTGGGGCTGCAACCGGCGGCAAAATCAGCTAACGTTCGACGTCGTCAGAGCCCGTTTGAAAACGCGCTCTGCCGAGTCGGATGGCGTGGTTTTCGAGAACCGAAGCACAGCGGACCTTTGGGTCCGTGAGCACAGTTCTACTGCGGTGCAGTAGAACGCGGAAGCGCAGAAAACCGCGTCAGGCGGCTGGCAGAGTAGCGTTTACAAATGGGCTCGTAGAAGGGGGATACTTCATGACGCTGATCCAGAAGCTTGCAGTCGCCTACGCGTTCTTGTTCTTCGGCGTCGTGGCCATCGGCTACATTCCGGCCTTCAACGATGCAGACGGCAATCTGTTCGGCCTGTTCTCATTGCAATGGTACGACGACCTGCTGCACGCCTTCTCCGGCGTCTGGGCGTTGGCCGCCGCCTTCATCTCGCATCGCCAGGCGGTGTTCTATTTCAAGCTGTTCGGCTCGGTCTACCTGTTCGACGGCGTGCTCGGGCTGATCACCGGCTCAGGCTGCCTCGATGCCGGTATCTTCATCAACGGCTTCCGCTCCCTCAACGACATCGAATTCCCTGCCCGCTTCTTCGCCAACCTGCCGCACATCGTCATTGGCGGCATCGCCGTCTATATCGGCTTCTGGCTGTCGAAGCGCATCTACGACCACTTCGCCACGGCCTGACGGGCCATGTTCCTGTTCCGCTTGATAAAGCGCATCGTCAAGGCGATCCTCTGGCTGATCGTCATCGTCATCCTGATCCCGATCGCCGGGCTGGCCTATGGCTTCCTGACGACGCCGGCGCTCGACAGGACGCCGCTGCCAGGCATTGCCGACGGCGCGCCGCCCAAGGCACTGGCCGACAAGGTGCGCGCCGAAATCCTCGGCTACCAGCGGCCGGAGGAGTCGACCTTCCTCACCTACCCGGAATGGGCGATCGTCTACGCCGCGCGCGAATATGCCGGTTTCGTCGCCAAGGACCAGCCGAGCGGCTTTCCCTATTGGTCCTATGTCGGCCGCTTCTGGCAAGACTATGCCACGGTGATCCGCGCCAGTTCTCCCTACAGGTTCAACTACGCCAACCACCAGATGCTGGTCATCATCGGCACCAGCCATTCGATCGAGCATATCCTGCAATGGGCCTATGAGAACACGGTCGGTCGCATCACCGAGGCGACGTCAGCCAAGCGCACGGCGGCCGACATCTACCAGGCCAAGGTGGCCGCGGAGTATGCTTCTTTCCTCGATCAGGTGCCGTGGTACCAGTTCCCTTATGCCGAGAAGCGCGCCGGGCTGTTCGCGGTGCAGCCGGCGCCTGGTGACAGTTCCATCCGCACCAGCGAACGCAAGCTTGCCTTCGGTCTCGCCGACACCATCAAGCAAGGCTATGCCGACCTGATCACCAAGGCGCTTGCCGCGACCTCCGACCCGGCCTTCCTCGATGTCCATGTCTGGGCCAGGGGGCCGGTCGGCGAAGCCACCCGCAACGAGCCCGACACCTTGCTGGAACGCGATTACGGCGCGGACGGCACCGTCTTCGTCACCAGGCGCTACCAGGTGTTCACCGACATGATCCCGCGGCTGATCGACAAGGGTGTCTCCTTTGTCGAGATCGGCGGCAATGACGAGATCATGGTCACGGTGCTGTCGACCGATTCGATCGCCATTCCCGAAGGCATGCGCATCCTTTTCAGCTATCCGCTGCCGGCGGAGCCCTCGACGCGCCGCACCGGCATGGTCGTGGCCGTGCGCAAGCTGCATCTGGTGCTGCCGTCGCTGATCAAGGCCGGCGCCAGGCTCGAACACGTCTACGACTACTGAGGTTTTTCAGCCACGCCTGGCCAGGATCGGCGAGCCGTCATGCTCATTCCACAATCGCGGCAAAATCCCGCCTTGTTCGCGCGCAATGGAAGATCGCATGTCGGCCTGAAGGCGCGACATGCCTGACTGGGCTGCCGGGGGGCATCTCGAAGGGACGAGACCGTGATCAAGACCGCCCTTGTCGCCATGACCATCGTCGGCTGCGACTGCGACGCCAAGCTGTGCGAATATATCGGCGAGACGCCGGCCAAGTGGTCGACCATCGCCGATTGCGAAGCGGCGATGAAGAGCCAGATCCTGCACGAGCGCAATTTCAATTATCCGCTGGTGTCCGGCATCTGCCGCGCGAAGGGCTCGGCGTCCTCCTCGCACCTGGCCGCGATCGCGTCGGGCCCGGAACTGAAGCCCGCCAGCCGGGTCGTCGGGACGGAAAGCCCGCTGCCGCCAGAGCTCAGCCATCGGCCGAGCGTCCCGGTCGGTTCGCCCACGACGGCCCTGGACGCGGCCGCTGCCCGACCCGTCGCCTATGAACAGGTGGTCGACGGCGGAACCGGCGTGCTCTATCGCACGAAGAACGGCTACGCCGTGGTCAAGACCGATCTCGGCCGCGCCGCCTCGGCAACCGCCGACGCGGCAAAGCGCTCCGTGAACTGGCTGGCTGGGCTGATGCCGACGGGCCTGTAGGACGGCCCGCGTGCCGTCTACACCGTCCCGCTCAGCGCCTTGATGGCACGGTAGAAGGTCGAGGAAAACAGTTCCGCCGGGTCATAGTGCCGCTTTGCCGTCAGGAAGGCCGGCAATTCGGGATAGGACGCCAGCAATTCCTTGGCCGTATAGTGCAGCTGGTAGGGCAGGAAGAAGCGCCCGCCATGCTTGATCGTCACGTCGATCAGCGCCCGCGTCAGCGCCCGCATCCTGGCATTGCCATCGGCATCGGCCGGCTGGTTGATATAGAGCACCAGCGAATAGGCCGGCTCCGGCGCGTAGGTCAGCGCCACGTCCTCCTTGTGGACGATGCGCACCGAGGCGTTGAGCACCGGCAGATCCTGGTTGCGCAGGATCTCGCGCGCTTCCGCGACGAATGGATTATAGCTCGCGCGAGGAATAAAATATTCGTGCAGTATGTCGGTCTCGTACATGAGGTCGTTGAACAGATACGGCACCGAATCGTGCATCGGGTTGTTGCGGGTGACGAGACAGGCCTCGCCCTGGGCAAGCGCCGAGCTACGCGGCACCGTGCAGCTTTCGAATTTCGGCTCCAGCGTCTTTTCAGTGAACCATTTCAGTTCCTGGAACGCGCTGCCCCATTTGGCCATGTTCATGATCACCCGCTTCAGGCCGACGCCATCGGGTTCGCCGAGCGCCGGCTGGTCGGCCGGCGGCTGCTCCGCCACCTTATCGTAGCGGTAGACGATCATGTCCTCTAGGAAATTGCCCGGCGCGGTCGACAGATGCCCGTAGAACAGGCCGATGTCCTTGTTCGGCTCCAGCACCTCGGCGAAGAATTTCGGGAAATCGTCGGATCTGATGATCTCGCGCGAGGTGCGGTAGACGGCATTGTCGACGATATCGAGCGTCGCCTCCAGCACCACGCCGAACAGACCGTAGCCGCCGACGACATGTCGGAACAGCTCGATGTTTTCGGTTGGCGAGCAGGTGGTCACCGACCCGTCCGCCAGCATCACCCGCATCGAGCGGATGGAGCCGGCCACCGAGCCCGCCTGATGGTCCATGCCATGCGCGTTCACCGACAGCGAGCCGCCGACCGAAAAAATATCGGTCGACTGCATCGCCTTCACCGCGAAGCGCGGATGCAGCATGGTCTGGATATCGTGCCAGCACGCGCCCGGCTGCAAGGTCATGGTCTTGGCCGCGGCGTCCACCGTAACCTTGCTGAACTTTCTCATATCCAGGACCAGCGCATTGTCGTCGAAAGCATGCCCGCCCATCGAATGGCGGATGGCCGCCAGCGACACTTTCAGCCCGTTGGCGCGCGCGAAGGCGAGCGCCTTGGCGATATGCTCTTCCTCGCTGATCTCGACGACGCCATAGACCGGCGTCCTCGACAGACCGCTGGCATCGTTGATGTCGCCGCCTTTGGCCAGCCAGGGCAGCGACGGATCGAAGGCGGGCGGGCTCGCGATCGGCTTCAGCGGCAGCGCGATACCGTCTACATCGGCGATGCGTCCGGTGTTCTTCGGCCCTGACGGGCCTCGCGCCAGCCGCGCCACGGTGGTGCCGCCCCACAGCACGGCGCCGCCAAAGACGGCCGCCCCCAGCAGTAACCGCCGCGACAGGCGAAATCCCTTTTGTTCCTCGGCCATGCGGATCCCCCGGCGGCCAAGGAATAGCGCGGCCTTTTGGCAAAAACCATAGCGCCTCTGCCGCAACGGCGTTCCGCCGCCGTCGTCGCCTGGCGGTGACGGTCCAAGCTAATGAAAATGGCCGGTTCCCCAAGGAACCGGCCAGATTGGAGCAGGGTCTCAAAGTCCGGTCGGCAGTCTCTATGAGGCCTTCTTGATCGACGTCACCATGCCGGTCTTGTCGTCGACGGTCACCGCCACCTTGGCGCCGACCTTCAGTTTCCCGACCGACGCATCGGGCGACAGCTGGTAGATCTTGCCGTCGTCGAGGGTGACCGACTTGGTTGTCGGATCGACGGCCTGGATGGTGCCCTGAACGGTCGCGGCATAGGCCGTGCCGAGGAAGGCGAGCAAAGCGGCGGTGGTTGCGAGGGTCTTCTTCATGGATAGCACTCCGTGCTGTTTCGGTTTTCCGGTACCGCTTGGGAGAGGGCAGCACCGGACGGCCCGAGACTGGAACGAAACAGCCATCGTCGGCAAATCACGTTGGGTGAATTTTCGCAAAGGATATCATAGGCTTAATTCCGACATATTGTCTGCGGCCGACATCATTTCAGGCCGCTTCGGTTCCCCCGGCGAGCGCATTTCTGTTCGCGAAAAGAGTCGTTTAGACGGATTGTGGCGAGCGGTTGCGATCACGGCGCGGCCGCCGCAATCCGTCTCGAGGAGCATCACGAAACAGACCGCCGAGCGGTTATCGATACACATTTTGTGTCATGGTTCAGTTCAGATCGCCAATTGAAATGGACGAAACTCGCGCTCCGGTTGCAAATCTGGAACGGATGCCGGATGGTGCGCCGTTACCATGAGGGGGCCTTTCCATGAAGCTTGCAGTCCGGTCCATGATGTCCTTGATGATGTTGGCGTGTGCTCCGGGATCGGCCGGCGCGCAAGCCGCGAATCCGAACGATGACAAAGCGCTTATCTTTGCTACGGAAGACCCCGAGATGGCGACGGCAACTGCAAAGGCTCTTGCCAGCCTGGATGAGTTCCTGGCCCTGGCTGGAACGCCGCCCTCGGGGACGGACAGGTTCAAATTGAAGGTCGAGGTGCGCGATGGGGATATCAGCGAGCACTTCTGGGTCATCCCGTTCCAGCGCACCGAAACGGGGTTCGTCGGCATATTGGCAAACGAACCGGCAGCTGTGCGCAATGTCGTCCTCGGCCAGGAGATAGAATTCACCAGGGACGATATTTCGGACTGGGGATACAGACACGACGGGCGGCAAGTAGGGAGCTTCACCGTGTGTGTGATGTTCAAGAGGATGTCGAAGGAAGAAGCGGACTACCTGCGCGACAAATCCGGTTACGATTGTTGATCGTTTGCCCAACCGGACTAGCTTGCGCCGATCTTGCGCACCAGTGCCGCGGTCGCCAGCATGGCACCCAGGTCCGAAATCATCGGTGCGACATGACTGGCGTAGTCGAGCGGCACCGAAATATCAGGTAGCTCGAAAAAGTTCTTCGGTTGCGGCAGGAGCAGAAAACCATCGCTGCCGTTGAGCGCGACGCGCGCGGGCTCGTCCGGCCAGGTTTCGCCGAGCCATTTCAGCGCTTGCGCCAGCCGGCCGGTCACCAGCGGCCGCGCCGCCTCGACATTGTTGGTGCGGAACTCGTATGCGGCGTCGAGCTCCGGCACGCCGGAAGGCAGTTCCTGCATCCTGGGCGCGAACATGCCGCGGAAAAAGCCGATCACACCACTGGCACGTCGCGCCGCGACCAGTATTCCTGGAAACGGCTCGATGGTTTCGAAGGCGACGACGACGCCCTTGAATGTGGTCGCCTTGTTCTTGGTGGCGCCCCCGTCCCATAGGTCGGCTTCGTACAGTTCGAACGCAAATCCGTCATATCGTCCGGAGATGATATCGTCGAAGCGGCTCATGGTGAAACCGCCGACGGTCTCGCGCGGCAATCGGTCAAAGGAATGCGGCGTCACGTCATGCTGGTAGCGCATATCCCCAATGAAGCCGAAGATGATCGGCATCAGCGTCTGGCGAAATGATTGCTGCAGCCTCGCCGCCGGCCTGATCGCCCGGAAATAGAGCACGATCGCCACCACGAAGCCGACCACGTAGAGAAATACGTGCGGCGTCGAGAACCATTGCTCGTTGGGATCGGCGACCTTGTTGAACAGCCACGCAATGAGCGCCACGAAGACGACCACCAGGCCAACGAACAACGGTGCGCGCCACTTGGCCGCGCGTGCCACCGAGGCCCTTTTCGCTTCGTAGACCTCGATGTCTTTCTTGATGGCTGCGATAGCAGCCGCGCCCGGCATGAAATCCGCCGTCTCCATCGCCAATCCCCGCCGCCAGTGTTGCCGCATGATAGCCATTTTCGCGGGAAAGTCGCCAGCGCTTACCCCTGCCCTGTCGTGGACCTGTCACGCGGTCAGGGCGACGCGTCCACAAGGGAAGCAGGAAAGATCGCGTCCAGCCGGCCCTCGATTTTTTGCCGCATGGGCTCGTCCAATGCCTCGACCGGCAGCAGCCGTTCGTGGTCTCCCGCACGCAAGCGCACAAAGGGATGAAACCAGTAGGACGCGACAGCGCCGCGCGTCTCCGCATCGGCGCTGACGTCCACGATGAAAATCCCGCCAATCCGCCCCGGCCATGGCTGCCGGGCAAAAGCCGTGCCGAGGAAATCGCCGAGCCCATAGGCAATCACCGTCCCGCCGATCCGCTCCACCGGCTGCACGACATGGGCGTGATGGCCGGCGATCAGACCGACGCCCTGCCCGGCCAGCCGCCGCGCCAGTGCCCGTGTTGCGGCGCGCGGAAAATGCCGGAATTCCCAATCCCAGTGCGGCACGGCACAGAGGAGATCGACCCCAGCGCTCGCCTCGCGCGGCCAGCGCGCCGGATCGCCTTCCATCGAGACGCGGTCGGCAAACAGTCTCTCATCGGCGTTGCGCCAGAGCGTGAAAGCGGCGAAGCCGAGAGCGAGCGGCCCGGCAGCGAAGCGTTCGACCGGACCCTTGGCGGCGAGGCCGATGATGCCGACACCGAGCCGCTTCAACGCCGCGACCGTCGCGTCGAAACCGGCGACGCCCTGGTCGAACACATGATTGTTGGCCAGCGACAGGACCAGTTTTTCGCGCCTGATGCCAACCGCCGCGAGTGCCTCGGCCAGAAAGCGTTCGCTCATCGCATGATGCGTACCGAGCTTTGTCCCCAGCACGGCGCTCGGCCTGTCGACGACAGGGCTTTCGCAATTGCCGATCACCAGGTCGGCCGTGCCCAGCAGCGCCTTGATCGCCGGATCGCAGTCCGGCGCGCTCCGGTTGGATACCGCCGAGATGTCGCCGATGACGGCCAGCCGCACCGTCTGTCTCGGTAGCGGGTCCATCAGCGTCCCCGATGCCGGCGCAAATCCAGTGGCGCCACCGCCGAGCGACGGTTTCAGGAAACGCGGCAGCCAGGACAGTTTGTAGGAGAGCGGATAGTTCGACACGGCACGCCTCATCGTTGGCCTTCTGTAGACCGTCCGACGGACCGGTTGAAGCGTGCCCGGCGACATTCATGCAACGATGTGGACAGCGTGCCGGCATCGACAGGCGCGGCGTCGTAAATCTGTGTATGGTCGCCCGACAAATGGGAGGGAAAAGATGACACGAATAGCAAGCCTGCTGGCATCGGCTTTCATTGTGCTCGTGCCGCTGTCGTCCGCATCGGCGGCCATGCCCGAAGCGGCAACAGCTTTGTTCGAGGCAAGGACCGTGGCCGCGCGCGACGGCGCGCTGTCGACACTGGAAGCGGCCGCGCCGAAAGATCCAGCGTCAGCCTATGCCGCCGGCGCCGGCGAGTTCTTCACCGCGCTGGAACTGCTGGCCAGCGGCCTGCATCGCCATGGGTTTGAGAGCCCGCAATCCTTCATGCTGCCGCTGATGCAGCTGCCGGTACCGGCGAACCCCAATCCCGAGCCGCTGACCTACGAAGAGTTCCGCGCCATACTGGTGGCCTTCCGTGACCGGCTGGCAAAGTCCGCCACCACGCTTGGTTCGGTGCCGGCCGATGCCGATATCGGCATGGTCATCGACCTCACCCATGTCGGCATCGACCTCAACGAGGACGGCACCATCGCACCGGATGAAAGCATGGCGGCGATCATGGCGGCGCTGTCGCGCGGCGGCATCTCCCAGGGCGATACAGCCCCCGCGCTCACCTTCCGCTTCGACCGCGCCGACGGCTATTGGCTGCAAGGCTATGCCGAATTCCTGATGGCGCAGGCCGATTTCTGGCTGGCGCATGATTTCAAGGGCACGTTCGACGGCTCGTTCCACATGCTGTTTCCGCGCGCCAAGCTGCCGTTGCAGGACATCCTCGTGCCGCCGCCAAGCGAGATGGGCTCGAGCATCTTCTCCTCGGAATGGCGCATCGCCGACTTCATCTCGATGGTGCATCTCGTCAACTGGCCGGTTGTCGAACCGGAACGCCGCAAGGCGGCGCGCCAGGAGCTGCTCGAAATGATCCGGCTGTCGCGCGAGGACTGGAAGGCGATCCGCGCCGAGACCGACAATGACCGCGAATGGCTGCCCGGCCCGCAGCAAAAGGGCGAGAACCCGCTCACCGGCCTCGAAGTCGGCGAGGAGCAGGTGCAGGCCTGGCTCGCGACCCTGACGATGGCCGAGGACCTGCTCGAAGGCCGCGCGCTGCTGCCGCACTTCCGCATCACCGGCAAAGGGATCAACATGAAGCGCTTCTTCGACGAGCCTAAACCCTTCGACCTCGTACTCTCGATCACCGGTCCCGGCATCGCGCCTTATCTGGAGAGCGGCAAGATCCTGACCAGCGAGGATTTCGACCAGATCCAGCGCGAGTTTGGAGGTGGCGGGTTTTTGACGTTCGCACTGTGGTTCAACTGAGCGGCGCGGACGCTGCGCGTCGGCCGAACTCCGACGTATCCGAAAGTAGGGAACCCTTGGACAGCGGCGTTGGAGCCGTAGGAGCCCACCACGACCGCTGCTATGAGCCCCGAGAGCCGACCCTTTTGGGCCGAAGACTTGTGGCAGCACGGCAACAAAATCTGTTGGCACCCGTGATGTTTGCGGGCGCTCGGCCGACAGGCATTTGGCGTGCCTCACTGTCCCGGAAGCGCCGAATCGCCTTTTTGCGGAGGTTGGCAAAGACTGTTCTGCTTGACTCGGCAGATAAAAACAGGCAGCAAAAAAGCCTTGGAAGGGCTGCAATACCGCGTGCATGGTCGTGGACGAGCCTTTTTCGGCACAAAGTCCACGTCTCTCGATTGGTTTTGAGAGGGATTGGTTAACCAACTTTGTCCATATTTTGAAGCAATCGGCAACTAACGACAGGCGCGGCAAACGCGTCGGGGACCACCTGGGATCACTCACAGAATGGTCGTCGCGGCTATCACAGCCGCGGACGTGGGAGCCGATTGGAGCAAGATTGGTTGCATGGCGTTGTTGAGTCGTAAAATTGTCGGGGACAGGCGTTGCAGCGGCGAGACCGCCTTCGAAGCGCCACGTGCCTCATCCTTCACCCCTGAACGGGTTGTCCGCTGGATTGCGGTGCCGGGCGTCAGCGCCGCCGTCGGCCTATGGCTGATCGGCACCATGGCCGGCCTTAGCTCTGTCGGTGCCTCGCTTTCGGTCACGTCGGTCGGCCTGCCGCAGACGCTGTCCATGCCGGGCACGCTCGCTCTCGCCGATCCGCTGAAGCAGCATTTCCTCAGCTCTTCCGCGCCCTTCATGACGGCCAATGCCCATGGCGGCGCGCAGGCGCTGCACGACCATGCCGTACAGTGCGGTGCCAGTTGCTTCAAGCTGGCCGCGATAACCTCCAAGGCGGAGAAATCCGGGCGCCTGGTGGCGCAGGCCAAGCCAACGCCGGCGAAGTCGAAATCGCAGCAGCGCTTCGAACTGATGGAAGCGTCGCTGTCGCCGACAAAGCTTGCCGCTGCCTTCGCCGGCGCGGGAAAGCCGGCGACCGCGGCCAGCACCCATCCCGTGATTTCCAGCGCCGCTCCACGGATCACCGAGGCGTCCCTCGTGCCGTCCGTCCAGGTCATGGCCAGCCTGTCCAACGACATGCCGGCTCCGGCGGCGGAACGCTTCGCCCGCGCCGAAACGGGTTCCGTCGTGCAGACCGCGCCGGCGCCGATGGGCTTTGCCCAGTCGGAAACGCCCGACAACGCGCAGCTGGCGCTTGCCCTCGTCGAGTCGATGCCGGTCGACGACGAAGCTTTCGCCTCGCCGCTGCCGATGACCGAATCCTCCCCCGATGTCGCGGTGGCGCCTGTCGAAACCCAGCAGGAACAGCCGGGCGACGCCGCTTCGCTGCCGAATGCGCTCACCGACGACGTGCCGCTGCCGACCCGTCGCCCGCAATATGACGCGCCTCGGCAACCCCGGGTCGTGGAAGAGGACAAGCCGGCCGCACAGCCCAGGACCTTGGAGCAGAAGCCGGCGCCCCAGCCGAAGCCCGTCCAGCAAGCCAGGCAGCCGGCCCGGCAAGGCCGGACCCGTGATGGTGGCGACGTGCTGGCCTATGCCAAGCCGGACACGCCTTCGGGCGGCCTCGGCCAGGCGTTCAGGAACCTGTTCAACGGCCCGAGCGCCGGAAGCGGCGCCGGCCATGGCGTCGCCGTCTACGACATCAGTGCCAAGACCGTCTACATGCCCGACGGCCAGCGGCTCGAGGCGCATTCCGGCCTCGGCGCAATGGTCGACCAGCCGCGCTATGTCCACGTCAAGGACCGTGGCCCGACGCCGCCCAACACCTACAATCTGTCGCTGCGCGAATCCCGCTTCCACGGCGTCGAGGCGATCCGCCTGACCCCGACGAGCGGCGGCAACAAATACAACCGCAACGGCCTGCTCGCGCATACCTACATGCTGCGGGGCGGTCGCGCCGAATCCAATGGCTGCGTCGTCTTCAGGGACTATTCCCGCTTCCTCGCCGCCTTCAAGAAGGGCAAGGTCACCCGCCTCGTCGTGGTGGATCGCCTGAACGGATCGGCGACCCGGGTCGCGTCGAACGGAAGCGGCGCTTGAGATAAGGCGAAACCGTCCGCCACCTCCTGACAGCCTTCTGTCAGGAGCCTGACGCGACCGCCGGCCCGTCCTCATCGCGCTCTTTCCATTTTGGCCGAGAAATCCCATATTCGGGACATGGCCAAATCCCCCGATAAAAGAACGCCGCCGACGGCGAATGAGGACCGCGCCGCGCCGAAGCGGCGCAGCCCGCTGACCGATTTCCTCGACGCCTCGGAACCGCTGCACAAAGGCGGCTTCGCCGAGATGCCGCAGGCCGAATTGTCGGGCACGCCGCTGACCGGCTCGATCGCCGATTGGGCCGAGCAGATCGAGCAGGAGGCTGAACGGGAAGGACGCGCCGCGGGCAAAGGCGGCGGCGCCAAGTCGCCGAAGAAAATACCCGAGCGCTCCGCCGCGCCGGGCCGCACCGCGCGCGGCACCTCGATGGGCGGCGCCGCGTCGGCCCGCGAACGCACGGCGGCCGGCCTCAATCCGGTCGCCGGGCTCGACATCTCGCTGGAAGAAGCCGAGACGATGTCGTCCAGTGGCGTCACCGCCACGGTGGCCGCGCTCTCGGCGCTAATCGAATCCGGCAATCCGCTGCACAAGGACGGCGTGCTGTGGACGCCGCACCGCCCTGCCCGGCCGGAAAAATCCGAAGGCGGCATCGCCATCAAGATGGTGTCGGATTTCGAGCCCGCCGGCGACCAGCCGACCGCCATCAAGGATCTGGTCGAGGGCGTCGACAACAACGACCGCACCCAGGTGCTGCTCGGCGTCACCGGCTCCGGAAAAACCTTCACCATGGCCAAGGTGATCGAGGAGACGCAGCGCCCCGCTCTGATCCTGGCGCCCAACAAGACGCTGGCCGCGCAGCTCTATTCCGAGTTCAAGAAATTCTTCCCCGACAACGCGGTGGAGTATTTCGTCTCCTATTACGATTATTACCAGCCGGAAGCCTACGTTCCGCGCACCGACACCTTCATCGAGAAGGAATCCTCGATCAACGAGCAGATCGACCGCATGCGCCATTCGGCGACGCGTTCGCTGCTCGAGCGCGACGACGTCATCATCGTCGCCTCCGTATCCTGCATCTACGGTATCGGTTCGGTCGAGACCTACACGGCGATGACCTTCCAGATGCAGATCGGCGACCGGCTCGACCAGCGCGCTCTGCTCGCCGACCTCGTTGCCCAGCAGTACAAGCGCCAGGACATCAATTTCGTGCGCGGCTCGTTCCGCGTGCGCGGCGACACGATCGAGATCTTCCCGGCCCACCTTGAGGACCGCGCCTGGCGCATCTCGATGTTCGGCGACGAGATCGAGGCGATCACCGAGTTCGATCCGCTGACCGGCCAGAAGACCGGCGAGTTGAAGAGCGTCAAGATCTACGCCAACTCGCACTATGTGACGCCGCGCCCGACGCTCAATCAGGCGATCAAGTCGATCAAGGAAGAGCTCAAGCACCGGCTGGTGGAACTCGAGCGCGCCGGCCGTCTGCTCGAGGCGCAGCGGCTGGAGCAGCGCTGCCGCTTCGACCTCGAAATGCTGGAAGCCACCGGCTCCTGCGCCGGCATCGAGAACTATTCGCGCTACCTTACCGGCCGCCAGCCCGGCGATCCGCCGCCCACCTTGTTCGAATACATTCCCGACAACGCGCTGGTCTTCATCGACGAGAGCCACGTCACCGTGCCGCAGATCGGGGGCATGTATCGCGGCGACTTCAGGCGCAAGGCGACGCTGGCCGAATATGGCTTCCGCCTGCCCTCCTGCATGGACAACCGACCGCTGCGCTTCGAGGAATGGGACGCAATGCGGCCGCTCTCGGTTGCCGTTTCGGCGACACCGGGCGGCTGGGAGATGGAACAGGCCGGCGGCGTCTTCGCCGAACAGGTTATCCGCCCGACCGGCCTGATCGATCCGCCGGTCGAGGTGCGCCCGGCCAAGAGCCAGGTCGACGACGTCGTCGGTGAGATCCGCGACACCACCAAGGCGGGATATCGCACACTGGTGACGGTGCTGACCAAGCGCATGGCGGAGGACCTGACCGAATACCTGCACGAGCAGGGCGTGCGCGTGCGTTACATGCACTCCGACATCGACACGCTGGAGCGCATCGAGATCCTGCGCGACCTGCGCCTCGGCGCCTTCGACGTGCTGGTCGGCATCAACCTTTTGCGCGAAGGCCTCGATATTCCCGAATGCGGCTTCGTCGCCATTCTCGACGCTGACAAGGAAGGTTTCCTGCGTTCGGAAACCTCGCTGATCCAGACCATCGGCCGTGCCGCCCGCAATGTCGACGGCAAGGTCATCCTCTACGCGGACCAGGTCACCGGTTCGATGGAGCGGGCGATGGCCGAGACCAACCGGCGCCGCGAGAAGCAGATGGAGTGGAACGCCGCCAACGGCATCACGCCGGAATCGGTCAAGTCGCGCATCTCCGATATTCTGGACTCGGTCTACGAGAAGGACCATGTTCGCGCCGACATCTCGCAGTTCACCGACAGCGCCGGCGCCATGATGGGCAACAATTTCAAGGCCCATCTCGACGCGCTGGACAAGCAGATGCGCGACGCCGCCGCCAATCTCGACTTCGAAAAGGCGGCCCGCATCCGCGACGAGATCAAGCGGCTGCACGAGATGGAATTGTCGATCTCCGACGATCCGCTGGCGCGCGAGGTGGAAGGCCAAAGTCCGGCCTCTGGCCGCGAAAAGGGCAAGCACAACAAGGGCGTGGCCAAGCATCGGACATTGGAGGAACAGGAACGGTTCCGCAAGCTCGATCAGGCACGCGCCGCCGAAGAGGCAGCCAAGGCCGCCAGGCCCAACCTCTTCCGCAAGCCCGATCTCGACGAGATGGGCGCCGACGGCGCCGTGCCGGTGAAGAAGCCACTGTTCGCCAAGCCGTCACTGGACGATATGGGACCTGGTACCGACATGCCGACGCCGTCAGGCGCGGTGTCGCGGTCGCTGTTCAAGAAGCAGTCGGCGGAAGAAGCGCATGGCTCCGACTTCGGCATCCCCGGCGATGCGACCAAGCCGCTGTTCAAAAAGAACTCGCTCGACGAGATGACGGTGCGTCGCACCGAAAAACCGGTAGAGGGAAAAGTCCCGGCGAAGCCACAGCCAATCTCCCCCGTGGAGGAGATGTCCGGCAGGACAGAGAGGGGCGCGAAGGATCGCGGCGATGCCGACAAGCCTATCGTCCGTCAACGCTCCGGCATCGGCTCCTACGAAGACCAAGGCGACGCCCGCCGCGAAAAGCGCCGGCCGGGCAAGACAGGCAGGCCCGGACGGTAGCAATTCTTCGCGCCCCCGCTGTCCCTCCAATATAGATCAGCTTTTCCTGCCACCTTGCCAGTGGTGGGACGAACCTATACGGGCCTTTCAATTCTGCTCTTCCGCTCCGAAAACCATCAGCCAACTCCCCCATGAAACCCAGAGACATCGCCGCCTACGTCTTCCTGGCTGTCACCTGGGGACTGTCGTTCCTGGTGCTGCTCAAGGTGGTGCATGCCTTTGGCTGGGTCGGCGCGGTCACCTTGCGGGCGCTGATCGCCGGCATCACGCTCTTTCTGCTTGCCGCCGCGACGCGGCGACGGCTGGATTTCAGCGCCGGCTGGCGGCATTTCGCCATGGTCGGCGCGACGACGGTGGCGGCGCAGCTGATCGGCCTGTCCTATGCCACGCCGCGCATCGGCACGGCGATGGCGGCCATCCTGGTTGCCGCCATCCCGCTGTTCTCGATGATCATCGGCCAGCTCTGGGGGCTTGAGCGCATCGCTGTTCGCGGCCTGGCCGGACTGCTGCTCGGCGCTGCCGGCATCATCGTCCTGGTCGGTTTCCCCGCCGTTCCGGTCACCGCATCCTTTGCGATCGGCTGTGCCGCCTCGCTGTTCAGTTCCTTCTCGGCGGCATTCGGCAGCAACTACGCCAATCGCCATTTGCGCTCGGCCGGCTCGCTGGAACTCACCAGCGCCGCCTTCCTGTTCGGCGGCCTGATGACGCTGCCGCTGCTGCTCGCCGTGCCGGTGCCGGCCATGCCGCGCCCTGTCGACTTCCTCTACCTGGCCATACTGGCCTGCGTGATGAGCGCATTGACCTATGTCGTGTATTTCCGGCTGGTGGCCAGCATCGGAGCCACCAGGACCATCAGCGTCGAATTCGCCGTGACCACGATCGCGGTGCTGGCTGGAACGATTGTGCTCGGCGAGTCGCTGACCCTGATCCAGGGCTTCGGCGCGGTGGCAATCATCGGCGGCTGCATACTGGTGCTGGACCCCTTCCCGCGCCGCTTGAAAGCGGCGGCCTTGCCATCAGCCTCGCCTTTGGTGTAGCCAGTCGTCACACTCGAACGTCTCGAAAGGAGGGCTCACGTGTTTACGTTCTATCGTCACCATCGTCAGCGTGGCCCGATTTGCGCCCTGCGAGCCAGCTTGCAGGGCTGACCAGGGACGGTCCGGGTTTTCTCCCGCTTCGATTTTTTGGTCTGCCCTTCGTGGTACGCAACGCCTGGCCTGATGGCCGGCACGCGCACCGTCAAAGTGCATGAGCCGGCATTCCGGCAAGACCAGAGAAATCAAAATGGCCCTGATCAGCCTCAAATCCCTCGGCGTCACCATGAGTGCGCCGCTCTTTTCCAATCTCGACCTCAGCATCGGCAACGGCGACCGGCTCGGCATCGTCGCCGCCAACGGCCGCGGCAAGTCGACCTTGCTCAAATGCCTGACCGGCGAACTGGAGCCGACGACAGGCGACATCACCCGCACGCGCGGTCTGCGTGTCGGCCATGTCGAGCAGTCTATTGCCTCTGCCCTGCTTGGCCGCACTTTCTACGAGGTTGTGGCTGACGCGCTACCGCCCGAACAGGCCGACAGCGAGATGTGGCGTGTCGACGTCGTTCTCGATTCGCTTGACGTGCCCGAGCCGATGCGCGGGCGAGAAATGCAGGCACTGAGCGGCGGCTGGCAGCGGCTGGCGCTGATCGCCCGCGTCTGGGTCACCGATCCCGACATGCTTTTGCTCGACGAGCCGACCAACCATCTCGACCTTGCGCGCATCAGCCAATTGGAAACCTGGCTCAACGCGCTGCCGCGCGAGGTGCCCGTCATCATCGCCAGCCATGACCGCGCCTTCCTAGACGCCACCACCAACCGGACGCTGTTCCTGCGCCCGGAACAGTCGCCGGTGTTCTCCCTCCCCTATTCCCGCGCCAGGGAGGCGCTGGACGAGGTTGACGCGTCGACCGAACGAAAGTTCCAGCGCGACATGAAGGTGGCGCAGCAATTGCGCCGGCAGGCGGCCAAGCTCAACAATATCGGCATCAATTCCGGCAGCGACCTGCTGACGGTCAAGACCAAGCAACTCAACCAGCGCGCGGAAAAATTGGAAGAGGCCGCCAATCCGGCGCATCGCGAGAAATCGGCGGGCGCGATTAAACTCGCCAATCGCGGTACCCACGCCAAGGTGCTGATCACGCTTGACGACGCGGCGGTCGAAACGCCCGACGGCACGCTGCTGTTCAGGACCGGCAAGCGCCACATCTGCCAGGGCGACCGGATCGTGCTGCTCGGCCGCAACGGCGTCGGCAAGTCGCGCTTCGTCACCATGATCCGCAACGCCATCCTCGAGCCGGACACGGTGCGGAATGTGAAGGTGACGCCGTCCACCGTGCTCGGCTACAGCGACCAGGCGCTGTCGGGCATCAGCGGCGACGACACGCCGCTGGCGATGGTCTCGCGCCGTTACGATGTCGGCGAACAGCGCGCCCGCTCGCTGCTTGCCGGCGCCGGCGTGGTCATCGAGATGCAGGAGAAAAAGATCGGTGTTCTGTCGGGCGGCCAGAAGGCACGGCTGATGATGCTGGCGCTCAGGCTCGCCAATCCCAATTTCTATCTGCTCGACGAGCCCACCAACCATCTCGACATAGACGGCCAGGAAGCGCTGGAGGAGGAGTTGCTGAAGCACCAGGCAAGCTGTCTGCTCGCCTCGCACGACCGCTCCTTCATCCGCGCCATCGGCAACCGCTTCTGGCTGATCGAGAAGCGGAAGCTGACCGAAGTCGAGGATCCGGAGAGCTTCTTCCGCGAGGTGGCTGAGGGAACCGGCTGAGCGGCGGGAGATCGGCATGCCTGTAAATTATTTGCTTACAGGTTCTTGATTTGTGTAAGCGATCTGTTTACATATGTCATGATCAAATCGTTCAAGAACAAGGCGCTGTCCGACCTTTTTCAAACCGGAAAAACCGGCAAGATCGATGCCAAGATGCACAAGCGCATCCTTGTTCGGCTTGACCGCCTGGAAGCATCGGAAAAGCCGGAGGAGATGAACCTTCCCGGCTTCGACTTCCATTCGCTGAAAGGCCTCGATCCCATCCGCTACACGGTCCACGTCAATGGTCCGTGGTGCATTAAATTTGAATTCGACGGTAACGACGCCGCCCGCGTCGATTTCGAGCAATATCACTGAGGCGGCCAGATTGGAGAAGTTCGACGTATGACCGTGCACGAGCCGACGCGTCCGATCGAGCGTTGCCCCTCCCACCCGGGAGCGCTGCTTGAGGACATTATCCCGGCAACTGGAAAGACCAAGGTGGAAATTGCAAATCTGCTCGGGATATCCCGGCAGCAGCTCTATGACATTATCCGCGAAAGGAAGCCGGTTTCGCCGGCGGTGGCCGCTCGCCTTGGGAAGCTGTTCGGCGACGGCGCCGCGATCTGGCTTCGGATGCAGGCGGCTTTCGATGCCTGGCACGCCGAGCGTGAGGTCGATGTTTCGGCTATTCCCACGCTCAAGGTCGCATAGGTTCTCCTCGGCGACGCCTGAACGAGATGTAAATGCTGACAAAAAATTTTCCGGGCAATCTGTCGGATCGCCCGTTGCGGCCCCGTCCTTGGGATGCCGACACGATGATGCCGGCGCCAAACCAGGGAGAATTCGTCATGTCCGTCCTGTCATCCATCGGCCGCATCGCAACCCGGTATGCCGCGGCGCGCGCCCGTCACCGCAGCGAACGCATCCTGCTGTCGCTGCCCGCCGCGCTGCGCAAGGATATCGGCTTTCCGGAAATCCTCGACACGCGGAACAACCGTTGACGCTCGCCGCCTCTCAGGCGAGCGCGAATCAATCATGTGTATCGCCCGAAAGCGGCGTCGCACGCATCGACGCACGCCTTTCGAAAGCCTCGAACCAGCGCGTCAGCCGCGCCCGCGAACCAAACGACGGAAGATGACGGAACGCCATCCAGGACAGCGTGGTGGCTAGCGCAATATGTCCAACATGGAGCGGCGCCTCGTCGTCAAGGGCGCCCTCGGCCCAGTCGTAGGTCGCCTCGATCTTCTGCCGATATCCTTCGGCAAGAGCATCATAGCGCAGCTGTTCGGGTCTCCTTTCCGTCTCCCAGCGCAAGGCGATGCCCGTCTGCGCAAGGCCTTGGGCGGCCGATTGCAGCCGCAACGCCTGCCAGCGTGCCTCGCCGACCTGCGGCAGCAACTTCCGGTCATCATGCAGCGTATCGAGATAGGCGCAGATGACGTCGGAATCGAAGATCGCCGGCGCACCCGGACGCAGCAGCACCGGCACTTGGCCTAGCGGGTTTTCGGCGTGGACACTGGCGTTGTGCAAGGTCGGGCTGGTTTCGTGATGAATGACCTGGAGCTGATCGGCGACGCCTGCCTCATGCGCGAAGACCAGCGCCTTGCGCGCGAAAGGTGAGTGGGTCTGATAATAGAGGATCATTGTCGTCTCCGGGCTGAGTAGGCGGCGCGCAATCCAACTCTTTTAGCTTGGGAGCCGAGAGAATTGCGCTCTGATTGGAAGCCGCCGACGCAAGTTCGTTGCACGCCTTCCCAACCCATCGGTTGTCGCCCGGCCAAAAATTTTCGGCGTCCTGTAGGATTGCCGTCATCTCATCCGTCCTGTGGTCCGCAAGGCCAAACAAACGTGAAGAGGAACATGCAATGACCGACCAGACCCCACCCCGGCCAAAAGTGCTTGGCGGATTGACCCCCTATCTTCAGGTCGACGGTGCCATC
The DNA here is from genome assembly GCF_006442275.1 of Mesorhizobium sp. B2-3-10. Taxonomy (NCBI): domain Bacteria; kingdom Pseudomonadati; phylum Pseudomonadota; class Alphaproteobacteria; order Hyphomicrobiales; family Phyllobacteriaceae; genus Mesorhizobium; species Mesorhizobium sp. B2-3-10. Next base: position 495,965 of record NZ_VFVT01000003.1, on the reverse strand, counting down.
AAGGCGGCCGAGTTCTACAAGAAGGCTTTCGGGGCCGAGGAAGTCTTTGCCTACCCGGCGGACGAAAAAGGCCGCACCATGCATATCCATCTCTATATCAACGGCTCGACACTGATGCTGGGCGACGCCTATCCGGAACACGGCCATCCGCACCAGGTGGCGCAGGGCTATACGCTGCAGCTCCATCTCGGCAAGGATGATATCGACGCTTGGTGGAAGCGCGCCGTCGACGCCGGCTGCGAGGCCGTCACGCCGCTGCAGGTGATGTTCTGGGGCGACCGCTGGGGCCAGGTGAAGGACCCCTTCGGCGTCGCCTGGGCAATGAACGCACCGACGGAATAGGCTTTAGCGAGCGCGCCCCTCGCCGAGGGGATGCGCCCAATCGCGCCGGGTGTATCCCCGCCGACCCGGCGTTCGAATTCAGCAAAGAGGAGACCACCATGTCCTATGTTGATGGCTTCGTGCTTGCCGTGCCGAAGGCAAATCTCGATGACTATAAAAAGCTCGCCAACCTCGCAGGCCCCATATGGATGGAACATGGCGCGCTCGCCTATGTCGAATGCATCGGCGACGACGTGCCCTATGGCGAAATCACCTCGTTCCGCGTGCCGTTCAGGCCAAGGATGATGAAATCGTCGTTTTCTCCTGGGCCGTATACAAATCCAGGCAGGATCGCGATGCGGTGATGGCCAAGGTGATGGCCGACCCTCGTCTGCAGCGCGATATGGCCACGATGCCGTTCGACGGCAAGCGCATGATCTTCGGCGGCTTCCAGCCCTTCATGGAACTTTGAGACAGCTCGACCGCCGTTCGCAGGCCGGCCTTACCGCGCTATCGGCCTATCCGAGCTTATCCAGCAGTGGTTTCAGCCTGTCGCCATAGCGCTTCCACAGATCGACCGAGCCCTGGTACATGGGCTGGCGCACCTGCGCGGCCGACGCCGTGCGCACCGGCCTGTCGGTCTCGTGGAACGACAGCACGGCATCGTCCCATGGCAGGCCGAGATAGTCGATCAGCGCCCGGCTCTGCCCATCCTGGTCGGCGACGAAATCCTCGTAGCGCACATCGTGCACGACGCCGGGCAGCACCTTGTGCCAATGCGCCATGATGTCGGTGTAGAGATTGTGGAAATCGGCGAGCTCACCGAGGTCATAGCCATAGCGGTGGCTGTCGCCGCGGAAATGCACCTTGTAGATCGACAGGCATGTCGCCGCCGCATCGCGGGCGCAATGGATGATCCTGGCCTTCGGCAGCATCATGTGGATGAAGCCGACAAGCAGGAAGTTGCCCGGCATCTTGTCGGTGACGTGGCGCATATGCGGATATCGGGCATGCAGCATGTCCAGATAGGCCTGCCCCGCCTCGGCGAAATCCCTATCGTCCGTGTCGGCCACGCCCCAGGGGAAGCCGCCTGGCATGTTCGACGGGAACTGCTTGCCGACCGCCGTCTTCAGGATGCTGAGCTCACCCGCGCCATAGACCTGGGGGTGACTGGCGATGATCTGTTCGACCAGCGTCGTACCCGAACGCGGCATGCCGACGACGAAGATCGGCGCGTCGTCGGCAATCGGGCTCGGTCTGTGCTTTTCGAAGAAACCGGCATCGAACACCGTCTTCATTGCCTCGAATTCGGCGCGCGTCTTCACCGGGTCGTAGTCGATGCCCTTGCGGCGGATGGCATTGCCCTCGGCGAAATAGTCGAAGGCCCTGCCATAATCCTTGAGATCGTCATTGGCCTTGCCGAGGCCAAACGACAGCTGCATGCGTGCCAGGCTGTCCTGAGGCGCCTTGGCGTGCTGCGCCTCCATGCCAGCCATTTCGGCATCGCGCTCCTTCTGGCGCTTGACCTGCGTCAGCATCAGCCACGCGCGGGCCATGCCGGGCTGGATCGCCACCGCCTGCCGGAACAGGCCGGTCGCCTCGTCGAGCTTGCCCTTTTCCATCAGCCCGACGCCCAGTCCGTGCAGCAGGTCGGCATCCCTAGGCCGGATGGTCAGTGCCTCCTGGAAGACAGCCAGCGCCTCGTCGAGGCGTCCGGCTTCCTGCAGGGTTTCGGCAAGCCCGATACGGGCGCGCACGTGGAATGGATTGCGCTGCACCGTGCCGCGATAGATGTCCTCGGCCTCGTCGAACCGGCCGATCTGCTTAAGCGACGAGCCGAGATTGTCGCGCGCCGCGAGCTGCTCCGGCCGCAGGTCCACCGCGCCGCGGAAGAAATCGATCGCCGCCGCGACACGGCCCAGATCGCGCATCACCGTGCCGAGATTGTTGAGGAAGTCGGGATTGGTCGGCTGCAGCTGAACCGACTGTTCGAGGAAATCCATGCCTTCTTCGCTGCGCCCCGTCTGGTGCAGCAGCAACCCCAGGAAATGCGCCGCGGCCGCGTGTTTGGGCTGACGCGTCAGCACCTGGCGGTAGATCGCCTCGGCCTCCTGCCGGCGCCCGGCCTGGTGCAGTTGCAATGCCTGCTGCACATACTGGTCGAGGCCCAGCGGCGGCTGTCCTCCCCCGCCAGACTTGGCCGCGCCAGGCTTGGTCCCCGCACCCGCCGCTCTTCTCTGATCTCTGTTGATGGGACACCTACCGTGTTCGTGCGCCTGCCGCGATCTAGGCCATCGGCGTTACAGGTTCAAGGCTTTGCTTGATTCTGCGCCTCACGTCGCGGCGAAAGCGATCAAATCAGGCGATTGGTCTCTGCAACCTGCCTGGCCCGCCTCACAGTTCCATCGGTATCGGAGATCGTTCGCCTTGCCGCCTCGTCCCTTCTGATGGTCAGCCGCGCCGACTGGACGGCCATCGGCTTTCCGGCAGCGCCAATGGGGTACGTGGCGATTGACCTGACGATCGGATTGATCGCCATGCTCTTCCCTTTCGAAGTTCTGATTGAATCCATGGCTTTATCCCTTTTTGAAAAAATAAAAACATAAGCGCCGAGGAAAAACTCGGAACGTCTCCAAGAAATTTTCGAAGATATCCGCAGCCATAGCAGATTTATTCCAAAATTAATATCCGTCTATTTTTCAAATCGAAGCAAGGAATTCCGTTATTATTCTTGAATAGAGCGCCGATTTCCGTTATATATCACATATGGTTTGGGCCAGAATTGGCATCTCGCGGCGTCAGAGGTTCTCGACCCGCCAATCTCATCCCAAAAGGCCAGGACAATGCCCGACCGCACCACCCGTTCCATCGCCCATTTCACCGCGCCATTCATGCTCGGTGGCCTGGAAGGACAACTGCCGGCCGGCGACTACGACATCGATCACGACGAGGAGTTGATCGAGGGCATGTCGCGGCTTGCCTGGCGCCGCGTCGCCACCTTCATCCATCTGCCGGCAAAGGCGGTGAACAACCCGCTCACCAGCCAGCTCGTCGCCATCGACCACCTGGACCTCGAAACCGCGCTGGTGCGCGACCGGGAGAATGCAGCATGATCCGTTTTCAACAGAATGCGCGACCGCGCACCGACACCCCCTCGCATCTCTTCGCCATCGGCCAGACCGTGCGGATGAAAAGCCGGACCGGCTTGGTCAACAAGGCCGCGGAACTGTTCGAGATCAAGAGCAGGCTGCCGGTCAAGGACGGTTCCCCGCAATACCGCATCCGCAGCGACCAGGAGACCCACGAACGGGTCACCACGGAAGACAATCTCGAACTGGCCGACAATCCGGCCAGCTGAGCGGAGGCCAGCCGACACACCGCGCAACCGCAAACGCCTCGCGGCGTTGAGCCTGCACACCAGATGCAGGAGTTTTGCGATGTCCCTCACCGCCTTTGCCCTCAACTGTTCGCTGAAAGCATCCGGCGACAAGGAAAAATCGTCCACCGACAAGATCATCGCCGATCTGCTCGCGGCGCTCAAACCGCATGGCGTGGAAGGCGAGGTCGTGCGCACGCTTGATCATGACATCAAGCCTGGCGTGCTCTCCGACATGGGCAGGGGCGACGACTGGCCTGGCCTGCGCGAAAAGATCCTGGCCGCCGATATCTTCATTCTCGGCTTGCCGATCTGGTTGGGCCAACCATCGAGCGTCGCCAAGCGCGTCATGGAGCGGATGGACGCCTTTCTCGAGGAGACCGACGACAAGGGCCGCATGCCGGCCGCCGGCAAGGTGGCCCTGGTGGCGATCGTCGGCAACGAGGACGGCGCGCATCATTGCCATGCGGAGTGCTTCCAGGCGCTGAACGATGTCGGCTTCACCATTCCCGCCAATGGCGGCGTCTACTGGGTCGGTGAAGCCATGCATGACGTCAATTACGTCGACCTGCCGAAAACCCCCGCCAAGGTTACCGAAGCCATCGAAATGGCGGCCTCAAACGCTGCTCATCTGGCCGGCCTGCTCAAGAGCAAAGCTTATGTTGGCGTGGACAAATAATGGCCTTCCCCTCATGCGGGAGACGGCAGAATCTCAGCACGGCCCCTCGCCGACGATGCGGTAGTCCGAGGCCCGCGCCTCGCAGGCGTTGGGGAAGGTGCGCATCTCTCCATGCCGGCGGGCGCACACCGGAGCATATTCGCGGGTGCAGAACGTCTGCTCGCCACCGCCGCCACCGCCATCACCGCCGTGACAGGCGCCGTCACGCACGATGCGGTAACCCGCCCGATCGGCCAGACAGGCATTGGCGAAGGTCTGGCGATCTCCGCCGCGCCGGGCGCAGACCGGTTCGTATTGCTTGGTGCAGAATTGCGGTTCAGGGCGCGGCGGACGCGGTCGCGGCCCAGGTCCGTCATCGACGACGACCGTGCAGGCGGCAAGAATTGCCGACAGGAAAAGGACGGCAAAAACCTGCCGTGAAAAGATCGCCGCAAGAAACCTCATGATCGTCTCTCCCTCGATCCCCGTCCCGGTCCGTACCGCCCAAGACTGCGTGGCGGTTCGTTGATGATGATATCGATCAAAACAAGATTTGGATCAGTCACCCAATGGCGTGATCGTTGTCATTCCACCGCCAATTGCAACCCTTGTTTGCGGCTTCTGTAGGAGAACGACACCCGAACCGGTAGGCCCCAGCCGCGTCCCCGGCAATCGTCGCTCCTGGCCCATCCATGACCGGTGCTGTGGGCCGATGACCCTTCCGCCAACGAAGCCTATTTGCGGCCGGTCGACGCTTTGATCGGTCGATTTTTGCGTCGGGATGCGCCAAGGGCGGCGGCCCGCGGCGCTATCTTGCAACCTTCACGTTTCCGTGCGATAAATTCTGTGTTCGGGCATTTGCGACCCGGAGAGCGGAACGTTTTGGACGACCTTTCCCCGATACTGTGAATCTCTGACGGCCCCGTTTTTCGGCGGGGGGTTTGACCATGCGCCAATGCATGACTGCCGAAAGCAACCACCAGGAACTGCCCTCGACGCCAGGTGGCGGGCAGGACCACCAAGACTGAACGGGTGAAGGAGTTTCCCCAATGGCCCAGACCGGCACCGTTAAATTCTTCAATGCGACCAAAGGCTTCGGTTTCATCACGCCCGACGGCGGCGCCAAGGACGTGTTCGTCCACATTTCAGCGATCGAGGCCTCGGGCCTGCGCACGCTCGTCGATGGCCAGAAGGTCACTTTCGACGTCGAGCCGGACCGCATGGGCAAGGGCCCGAAGGCGGTCAACCTGCGCGCAGCCTGAGCGATCGGCGCGCGCGCATCCCAGGCGGATGGGCGAACGAGGAGCTTGACCAGCACCTGGGCAGGCAGACGGATTTTTGAAAGGCGCGGCGGTTTTCGCCGCGCCTTTTTCATGTCCGCCGCGCAGCGCAGACTCATCTCATCCGGAAGTTCATCCCGGGTCCGGGCCAATGACGCGCATCAAAACAAGCACTTAAAGCGACGTGCTTTAAGTGCCAGCAAAACTTTCTCTTGCCGATAGCGCTAAAATAAAGGACAAATTTGCATTCGGGCATTTGCCGGCCCGAGACTGGAGTTTATGGGATCAAAGGAGCTTCCCATGCCGCAGACCGGCACCGTCAAATTCTTCAACCATGCCAAGGGCTTCGGCTTCATCACACCGGATGATGGCGCGAAGGATGTCTTCGTCCATATTTCGGCCGTGCAGGCGTCGGGTCTCCCCGGTCTCGAAGATGGGCAGAAAGTGACATTCGACACCGAGCCGGACAAGCGCGGCAAGGGACCCAAGGCCGTCAACCTGTCGGTCGGCTGAGCCGGCTTCGGACCGGCTCCGGCAGTTAGGTCCGCGCCGAAAGGTGCGGTTTTGAGGCGGTGAAAGAATGCGTGCGGCCAAATTTTCGTTCAGCCCCCGTTCAGCCACGGTCCCATATTAGTCATTCGTAAAGCCGGACTGCATCCCCTGCAAGAAACTGCACGGTCCGGTACGAAGGAGACCAAGATGAACCGCATTTTCAAGACAGCCGTGCTGTCCGCAGCCGTGGTCGCCACCACGCTGGGGACCTTCTCGGCGGCCAATGCCGATGACTGGCGCCGTTGGCACCATCACGGCCATGGCCATGGCGATGCCGTGGCAGCCGGCGTTCTCGGCCTTGCCGCCGGCGCATTGATCGGTGGCGCATTGGCCAATGACCGGCCACCGCCCGATTCCGACCGTTATTACGATGACGGTTACTACGATCGTGACGTGCGGGTGCGCCCTGCCCCGGTCCGCCGCTACTACGCGGAACCGCAGGTGGTCTATGCCGACCGTTACGCCGAACCGTGGACGCGCGGCTGGTACGAGTACTGCTCGGACCGCTACCGCACCTTCAATTCCCGTACCGGCACCTTCACCGGCAGCGACGGTGAACAGCATTTCTGCACCGCCAACTGAGGCTTCCCTGCCCCAAACAAAAAAGCGCTGACCGCAAGGCCAGCGCTTTTTTGTTGTCGGTTTGTTGGGCTTCCGGCAGCGATCTCATTCAGGTCAAAAACGGGTTGGTTCGCCGTTCCTCGCCAAAACGCCCGCCGGGGCCATGGCCGCAGATGAAGCCGATGTCGTCGCCGAGCGGCAACAGCTTGTTTTTGATCGAGGCGATGAGGGCCGCATGGTCGCCCCCGGGCAGGTCTGTGCGGCCGACCGAACCGCGAAACAAAACATCGCCGACATGGGCGAATTTGGCGGCGCGGTTATAATAGACGACATGGCCCGGTGCGTGGCCGGGACAATGCAGCACCTCGAACACATGGCCGCCGAACGACACCGTCTCGCCTTCGGCGAGGAACCGATCGGGCACGCAGTTTCGCACACCGCCGATGCCGTAGCGCCTGCCCTGGTTTTCCAGATTGTCGAGCAGCATCTTGTCGGCTTCATGCGGGCCGATGATCTCGACGCCGAGTGCTTCCTTCAGTTCCATGGCGCCGCCGGCATGATCGATATGACCGTGGGTGATCCAGATCGCCTCGGCCGCGATCGCGTTGTCCTTCAACGTTGCCAGCACCTTGTCGATGTCGCCGCCCGGATCCACGACGACGCCATGCTTGTCCTCCATGTCGAACAGGATGGTGCAGTTCTGCTGGAACGGTGTGACCGGCACGATGCCGGCATTGAGCTGACCCATGATCGTCCTTTCGCTGTGTCAGCGATCATGTAGAGGCATCGCTCAAAACCGTCCACAGCCGGAAGGCCAAACAGTGCGTCTCCAAAGGAATGGGCGGCCGAAGCCGCCCATTCTGCGAAGCCCGAGATCGGCAGGCTTATTTCTTCATGGCGCCCATGACCGCGCCGAGAATGCCGGTCAGGATCGCGCCACCGCCGGCGCCACCGACGATGTTCTGCAGGTTGAGCGCGCTGCCCAGGCCGCTGGTCGCCGCCGCGGCCGCGTCAGGACTGATCGCACCGCCGCCAAGCAGGCTGCCGAGGATCGCCGCGCCGCCGACACCGCCGATGGCTCCGCCCAGGATTTTGGGAAGCTGACCCATTGCCGCCGTCTTGATCGCCGCGCCGACCGCCTGACCACCAATGATGCCTGTGATGATCTGAATGATGATCGGAAGAAGCGTGTTCATGTCCATATGATTAGTCCCTCCATAGCTGCCAGCCTCCCGGGCCGACACCATCATGAGACGCCGAATTGGAGGAAAGTCAAATGCAGAAACGCTGAAATAAAAGGGGCGGCCCGAAAACCGCCCCTGCTTGCGCGAAAAGCTGTGACTATCGTTATTCTGCGGCGATAGCATGCTTGGGTTGAACGGCGATAGAATAGTCGTTCATGAGATTCTTGGCGATCTCGCCGACTTCGAATCGGTAAGGGCCGATCTCCGAAACCGGGGTTACTTCCGCTGCCGTTCCGGTCAGGAAGCACTGCTCGAACCCTTCCAGTTCTTCCGGCAGGATGGCGCGTTCGATGATCTCCAGGCCGCGATCCTTGGCGAGTCCAATGACCGTGCGGCGGGTAATGCCGTCGAGGAAGCAATCGGGCTTGGGCGTGTGGATCTTGCCGTCCTTGACGAAGAAGATGTTGGCGCCCGTCGCTTCGGCGACCTGGCCCCGCCAGTCGAGCATCATGGCGTCGGCATAGCCCTTGGCCTCGGCGGCATGCTTGGACATGGTGCAGATCATGTAGAGGCCGGCGGCCTTCGACCGCGACGGCGCCGTGCGCGGATCGGGCCGGCGCCATTCCGCCACATCGAGACGGATGCCCTTCAGCTTCTGCGCCGGGTCGAAATAGCTCGGCCATTGCCAAATGGCGATGGCGACGTTGATGCGGTTGTTTTGCGCCGAAACACCCATCTGCTCGCTGCCGCGCCAGGCGATCGGCCTGACATAGGCGTCCTGGAAGCCCTGCTTCTTCAGGAGCGTGGTCGACGCGTCGTTGAGCTCGGCCACCGAATAGGGAATCTTGAAGCCGAGCAGGCGTGCCGATTCATGCAGGCGTTCCGTATGCTCGTTGAGCTTGAAGATCTCGCCGCCATAGGCGCGCTCACCCTCGAAGACCGCGCTGGCGTAATGCAGGCCGTGGGTCAGCACATGAATCTTGGCGTCCCCCCACGGGACGAACGCGCCATTCATCCAGATGAAGCCGTCCAGTTGATCGAAGGGAACGGATGCCATGGTAACCTCCCGCGGGTCGCGACCCGCATATCCTAGTGTTGTTGCGTGTTCTTTTGGCAGCGCCATGTGGTTGGAGACGCCGGCCGGTGTCTGGAAGCGTAAGCGGATAATCGCGCCCTGGCAAACTCAGGAAGTTCCGGAAAAACCGGCTTGCCTCGCCTTTTCGTTCGCAATCCGCCCAAAAGCTTGTCAAAAATTACCATTGCAGGGAAATTACGTCAATAGTACTGACATAATCTCCTCTTCCCATGGAGAAATGATGACGGACAAAAGCCCAGCTGCCGGAAAACCGATCAGGACCGCGATCACCAGCGAGGACGGCATCGACTTCGCCATCATCGAACTCTTCTTCTTCGCCTATCGCGACTTCACTTCCGATCCCGATCAGATCCTGGCCGACTACGGCTTCGGCCGCGCCCACCACCGCGTGCTGCATTTCGTCAACCGCCGGCCGGGCCTGACCGTCGCCGAATTGCTCGACGTGCTGAAGATAACCAAGCAGAGCCTGGCGCGTGTGCTGAAGCAATTGATCGACACCGATCACGTCGTGCAGTTGCAGGGCCCGCGCGACCGTCGCCAGCGCGAACTCTATCCGACGGCCAAGGGCCGTGCGCTGGCGCTGGCGCTGGCGCGGCCACAGTCACGCCGCATCCGTGCTGCATTGGAAGATTCCGGCGCCACCGAACGGGCCTTGGTGGAACGCTTCCTCGAAGCAATGGTCAATCCGGAACTGAGAGCTCAGATCGACGTTGGGTCCGCAAAAATGTCAGGGAAAAGCCATGGAGAGCACTGAGAGGGTCGACACCGCGGCCGCACCGGATGACGACGCACCACATCTGCTCGTGGTCGACGACGACACCCGCATTCGCAATCTTCTCAAGCAGTATCTGACCGAAAACGGCTTTCGCGTCACCGTCGCCGGCAATGCCGGCGAGGCCCGCCGCAAGCTCGCCGGCCTCGATTTCGACCTGCTCGTGCTCGACGTGATGATGCCGGGAGAAAGCGGCGTCGATCTCACCAAGGCGCTGCGCGCCGAGAAGAACGTGCCGATCCTGATGCTGACGGCCTTGTCGGAGACCGACAGCCGCATCTCGGGGCTCGAAGCCGGCGCCGACGACTACCTGCCAAAACCCTTCGACCCGCGCGAGCTGATCCTGCGCATCAACAACATCCTGCGCCGTGGCGGCCCGGCGGCGACGCCCAAGGTCGAGCAGCTGGTGTTCGGCCCCTACACCTTCCAGATCGCGAGGCGCGAACTGAAGCGCGGCGGCGAGGCGCTGAAGCTGACCGACCGCGAACAGGAGATCCTGGCGATCTTCGCCGCGCGCGCCGGCGAAACCATCCCCCGCCACGAACTCGTCGGCGACGATTCGGAAGTCGGCGAGCGCACCATCGACGTCCAGATCAACCGGCTGCGCCGCAAGATCGAGCGCGATCCGTCCAATCCGGTCTGGCTGCAGACCGTGCGCGGTATTGGGTATCGGCTCAGCGTGGAATAGAATGCCGGCGGCGGCCCAAGTGCATGGTCCCGAAAAGTGGGAACCGGTTTTCGGAAAAGATCATGCTCCAACAAAGAGTTGGATCAGGATGACGATTCAGCCAAACGTCATCCCGACCCAATACCGCCGACGGATGAAAAGAGCCAATGGCGACCACGGAACTGGAACAGCCGGACAATGACGGTTTGAGTGCACGCGCCACACGGTCGCTCAAGGCGGTGCCGCGCATCTGGAACCGGTTCTGGCGCCTGGTTTCGCTTTACATGCCCAAGCGCCTCTATGCGCGCTCGCTGATCATCGTCATCGCGCCGATGATCCTTTTGCAGTCGGTTGTCGCTTTCGATTTCATGGAGCGCCACTGGGCAACCGTGACGCAACGCCTGTCGCAGGCCACTGTGCGCGACATCGCCGCCATCATCGACCTGATCGAGACTTATCCGCACGACGCCGACTACGCCAACATCATCCGCATCGCGCAGGATCGCATGCAGCTGAAGGTCGATCTGCTGCCGCCCGATCCGCTGCCGCCGCCCGGTCCAAAACCGTTCTTCTCTATCCTCGACGATGTTCTCTCCGCCGAAATCACTCGGCAGATCAACCGCCCCTTCTGGATCGACACTGTCGGCAATTCCAACATCATCGAAGTGCGCGTCCAGCTCGAGAACAAGGTGCTGCGCGTCTTCGTGCGCCGCAGCCAGGCCTATGCCTCCAACACCCACATTTTCCTGATCTGGATGGTCGGCACCTCGCTGGTGCTCCTGATGATCGCCATCCCCTTCCTGCGCAACCAGATCCGGCCGATCCTGGCGCTTGCCGAGGCCGCCGAAAGCTTCGGCAAGGGCCGGCCGATGCCGCGCGATTTCCGCCCGCGCGGGGCCGAAGAGGTGCGCCGCGCCGGCTTTGCCTTCATCCAGATGCGGGAGCGCATCGAGCGCCAGATCGAGCAGCGCACGGCCATGCTGACCGGTGTCAGCCATGATCTCAGGACCATCCTTACTCGCTTCAAGCTGCAGCTGGCGTTGGCCGGCGGCAAGGCCGAGACCAAGGCGGCGCTCGACCAGGACATCGAGGACATGCAGTCGATGCTGGAAGGCTATCTCGCCTTTGCCAAGGGCGAGGCCTCGGAGGACCCGGGACGTTTCGATCTGGAAGCCTATTTCCAGAAGCTTGGCGAAGAAGCGAACTTGCGCAAATGCAGACTGTCGACGACGCTTTCCGGCGATCCGACCGTGCATGTCAGGCCGAACGCCTTCGCGCGGCTGCTGTCCAACGTCATCGGCAATGCCTTCCGCTATGCCCGCACCGTTGAGGTCACCGCCGACCACGGCCGCGGCTCGCTTCTCGTCACCGTCGACGATAATGGGCCAGGCATTCCGGCCGACAGGCGCGAAGACGTGTTCAAGCCCTTCGTGCGGCTCGACGAAGCCCGTAACCTCGACGCCAGCGGCACCGGGCTCGGCCTGTCGATCGCCCGCGACATCGCCCGCAGCCATGGCGGCGACATCACGCTCGACGACAGCCCGATGGGTGGCCTGCGCGCGGTGATCAAGGTTCCGGCCTGATCTCTATCTGGCATGATCTTGCCTGAAAGCCGCTTTCGACCTTTCGGGATCACGGTCTGCTTCATCCGCCCGTCATGAAACCATGGTCAAGAGCGCGCATGAAGCGCGCGACCGCACTTGATTCGTCCTTGCCGCCTCACTTCGACCCCGTACCCGTCAGGGTGCGCTGGAGCGAAGCGAGGGCGGCCGCATGGTCGCCGTTCCGGCATCGTTTCAAGGCAACCGCCGACCTCCGGAGCAAAGGGCCGCCATGCGCATAGTGATGGTCACCGACGCCTGGCGCCCGCAGGTCAACGGCGTCGTCCACACGCTCGAGCGGCTCACCGAGACCCTGAAATCCTTCGACGTCGCGGTCGAGTTCCTGACCCCGAACATCTTTCGCACCCTGCCCCTGCCGACCTACCCCGACATCCGCCTGGCGCTGACCACGCCCGGCCATGTCGCGCGCCTGATCGACGGCTACAAGGCCGATCACATCCACATCGTCACCGAAGGACCGCTTGGCATCATGGCGCGGCGCCATTGCCGCAATGCCGGCCGGCCGTTCACCACCAGCTACCACACCCGCTTTCCCGAATATCTCAGCGCCCGCCTGCCGGTGCCGGAGAGCTGGGCCTATCGCTGGCTGCGCGATTTCCACAATTCGGGCCAAGGCACGCTGGTCGCCACCCAGTCGCTCGCCGACGATCTCACGGCGCGCGGCTTCAACAAGCTGAGGCCCTGGACGCGTGGCGTCGACACCGAGCATTTCCGGCCCGACAAGCGCAAGAACCTCGGCTTCCCCAGCCCGGTCTTCCTCTGTGTCGGCCGCGTCGCCATCGAAAAGAACCTGTCGGCCTTCCTCGACCTAGACCTGCCCGGCAGCAAGGTGATCGTCGGTGAAGGGCCCGAGCTTGCCAAGCTGAAGGCGAAATATCCGAAGGCGCATTTCCTCGGCCATCGCCCCAATGACGAACTGGCCGAAATCTACGCCTCCGCCGACGTCTTCGTCTTTCCCAGCCGCACCGACACTTTCGGTAACGTCATCATCGAGGCGCTGGCCAGCGGCACGCCGGTCGCCGCCTACCCGGTGACCGGGCCGATCGACATCGTTGGTGATGGTGTCGGCGGTGCTGTTTCCACCGATTTGCGCGAGGCCGCGCTGGCCGCGCTCGACGTCAGCCGCGACCAGGCCCGCGAGCGCGCCATGCGCTACAGTTGGAAGGCCTGCGCGGAAATGTTTCTCGACGCGGTCGAGGAAGCACTGGGAAAGACGCGCAAGCTGGCTGCCTGATCCGACAGGCCGGCGGGGACGCCAAGGAACGAGGCGGTATTCTGTTTGACCTCGGAAAGCCTAGAACAGCCTGCCGCCATCCGGCACCTTGCGCTCGATGGCGCCCAACACCACGGCGCCCTCTTCATCGGGAAAGCCGAGCGTCAGCACTTCCGACATGAACGGGCCGATCTGGCGCGGCGGGAAATTGACCACCGCGAAGACCTGGCGGCCGATCAAGGTCTCGGGCGTATAATATTTGGTGATCTGCGCCGAGGACTTCTTCACTCCGATCTCGGGTCCGAAATCGATCTTCAGCTTGAAGGCCGGCTTGCGCGCCTCCGGAAACGGTTCGGCCTCGACGATCGTGCCGGCACGGATGTCGACACGATCGAAATCGGCGAAGCTGATTTCAGGCTTGCGCTCGTTGTCTGAACCCATGTCGAACGCTTCTGCTCAGGCGTTGCCGAAGGTCTCGAACAGCACGCCGGCCAGCGCGTCCTTGGCCGAGGTTCCCGACCAGACGACGAACTGGAAAGCCTGGAAATAGCATTCGCAGGCTTCCAGCGCCGAGGACAAAAGCACCTCGACCTGCTGGCTCGAGGGTTCGACCCCGCCGGCGAGCAGCAGCGACTGGCGGAACATGATCGCGCCTTCCTGCTCCCAGAGGTCGAAATGGCCGAACAGCATCTGTTCGTTGATCAGCGACAACAGCCGCATCACTTCCAGCGTGCGGGCTTCCGGCACCTTGATGTCGAAGGCGCAGGCAAGGTGCAGCGCCTCGAAATCCTCCATCCACGAGAAGGAGACGTGATAGTCGGTCCAGCTGCCCGCAACCGAGATCGAGATTTCGTCATCGCCGGCCCGTTCGAAGGACCAGTCATTGTTGTGGGCCACCTGCTCGATCACATCCACCGGATGGATTTCGCGGGAAAATTCGAGTTCGAGAAGTTCCATGGAATGCTTCCTGTGTTCAGGGGGAGCGCCACACGCTCCGCGGGGCACACACGACGAACAATCTTGTCTAGAACTCGGACGGCCGGGACTTATCAACGCAAAGACCCCAGACCGAACCCCACCGCCCGGTTGCATGACCCTGCTCCGAATCATGCAACAAATTCAGTCTATTGATCGGGAGTCGCGTGAACAGCCCAATTTTTCGCACTGCGTCATTCGCATGTGGAAAGGTGCCTGTCACAAAGAGTCACGCAATGCCGGTAAGCGATTCACGGCAAAGCGATTTTCAGGCTGGTGCTTTGTGGAAAAGTTTAACGAATTATTTTTTCGGCTTGGGCTTCGCCGGCGCCGCAGGTGTGGCCTGACCGGTCAGCTCGGCGATCCTGGCCTCGAGCGTCTCGATGCGCGAGGCGAGCCTGCCGTTTTCTTCCCTCGCCTTGGCGGCCATCTCGCGCGTGGCCTCGAACTCCTCGCGCTGCACGACATCCATGGAGTTGAGGATGCGCTCCGCCTGGCCCTTGAAGGCCGTCTCCACCTCGCGCCGCACACCTTGAGCGGCACCGGCGGCATCAGTCATCAGCTTGGCGAATTCATCGAGAATGCGGTTCGGTCCGGTCGACATGGCAAATCCTCGCTTGCTTGATTTGAATTAGTGACGTGGCGCCAGGAATGCAAGAACGTTGGGACCCGATGCGGCCTCCGCGCTGCTATGGCGCACGGCCCGCATGATGGACACGGGGTCCTGCAGGAGCTTCTCGAACGGCTCCGAAGCTGTACTTGATGGTGGCAAGTCGCCTATTGTAACGCCCTCGTCTCCTTTCAGGCATGTTTCAATCAGGATCACCAATGGCAACGCCCCCGCGCAGACCGACAAATCCGATGGAAGCCGCCGAAGCTGTTTTCAAGCCGGTCAAGAAACCGGCAGCGGCCCCGCCTCGCGAACCCTCCACCGCACCGAATGTCCGCGAGCTTGTCTCGATCAGGATCGACCGGGCCGTGCTTGATCATTTCCAGGAAGATGGTCCCGGCTGGCAGGACAGGATCAACGACGCCTTGCGCGAAGTGGTGGCCGCCAAGTCCAGGGGGTAAGCACGCCCACCCCGGCGACGAATCTGTTCCTGGACCCGAATCTGTTCCCGCACCATTGCCCCCCGTGACCTTGCCTTGACCCTGCCAAAACCCTGCCGCATGGTCCGCGCCGATCGCAACCGAGAGCTCCCCGTTGAACGAATATTTCCTGCTGCCGCTGGCTTCGCTGCCTTTTCCCAATATCAATCCGATCCTTGTCCAGATCGGGCCGCTGGCGGTGCACTGGTACGGCATCGGTTACATCGTCGGCATCCTGTTTGCCTGGTGGTATGCCAAGCGGCTCGCCGCCAATCCTAAACTCTGGCCCGACGGCGTCTTGCCGATGAAGCCTGAGGATCTCGACGATTTCATCGTCTGGGCGGCCATTGGCGTGGTTCTGGGCGGCCGCACCGGCTATGTCCTGTTCTACGACCTGGCGCGCTACATCGCCCATCCGCTCGACATCTTCGCTGTCTGGCAAGGCGGCATGTCCTTTCATGGCGGCCTGCTCGGGGTCATCCTCGCCATGACGCTGTTTTCCATGAAGCGCGGCATCCGCACCTGGTCGCTGTTCGATGTCGTGGCAGCTGGCGTGCCGGTCGGTCTCGGTCTCGTGCGCGTCGCCAACTTCATTAATTCCGAGCTCTGGGGGCGGCCCACCGATGTGCCCTGGGCGATCGAATTCCCCAATGGCGGTCCGTTCACCCGCCATCCGAGCCAGCTCTACGAGGCCTTGCTCGAAGGGCTGGTGCTGTTTGTCGTGCTGCGCATTCTTACCCATTCGCGCCTCAAGCTGAAGACACCGCGCTTTGTCGGCGGCGCCTTCATCTGCGGCTACGGCCTGTCACGAATCTTCGTGGAATTCTTCCGCGAACCCGACCAGCAGCTCGGCTATCTCCTCGGCACCAACTGGCTGACCATGGGCATGATCCTGTCGACGCCGATGGTGCTGGCCGGCATCTGGGCGATGGCGACGGCCAAGCCGGTGACGCAAGCGCAGCCGCAGGCGACATGACGCGGCTGAAGGCTCGTATCGTCGACCTGATCGAGGCGGTCGGTCCGATGCCCGTCAACGAATACATGGCGCTGTGCCTGTTCGATCCGCGCGATGGCTATTACACCACACGCGAGCCGTTCGGCGCGGCCGGCGATTTCATCACCGCACCGGAGATCAGCCAGATGTTCGGCGAACTCGTCGCCGTCTGGCTTTACCAAGCTTGGGCGGCGATCGGCCGGCCGATGCCGGTCACCGTCGCCGAGATCGGCCCCGGTCGTGGCACGCTGATGAAGGACATGCTGCGCACTCTGTCGCGGCTCGATTCGGCCTTGGCCAATGGCGCCGCCTTCGCCATGATCGAGACCAGTCCGCGCTTGGCCGAGATCCAGAAGCAGACGCTTGGAGCGATACCCTTCGCGATAGGCTGGCATGAAACGATCGAGACCCTGTCCCATCAACCGCTGTTGATCGTCGGCAACGAATTGTTCGATGCCGTGCCCATCCGCCAGTTCGTCCGCGCCGGCGCCGAGTGGCGCGAGCGCATGGTCGGCCTGGACGATGCCGGCAATCTTTGCTTCTTCGCCGGCGCGGGCTCGGTCGACCCGACGCTGCTGCCAAGGGATGCGGCCGACGCGCCGCAAGGCGCGATCGTCGAAATCGCGCCCGCCCGCACCGCCCTGATGGCGGCGATCGCCGAGCGCATCGCCGCTCATGGCGGCGCCGGGCTATTCCTCGACTACGGCCATCTGCGGCCCGGTGTCGGCGACACGCTGCAGGCCTTGCGCCGGCACAACCACGAAGATGTGCTGGCCAATCCCGGCGAAGCAGACCTCACTTCCCATGTCGATTTCGCCGCTCTTGCAGCGATCGTGCGCGCGCATGGTCTCGATGCCCATCTGTCGACGCAGGGCAATTTCCTGCTCGGCATGGGCATTCTGGAGCGCGCCGGCCAGCTGGGCGCCGATGCCGGTCAGGCGGCACGCGATAACATATCGGATGCCGTCGAACGGCTCGCCGGGCCGCAAGCGATGGGCGAACTCTTCAAGGTCCTCGCCGTTGTTCCACGCGACATCCCCGTCAGGCCCTTCGCCACGGCGGATTGACTTTTCGTCGCTACCCCTCCCAATCTCCCGTCCGGTAAAAGAGCCGCCGGACTGCCGGCCGCTTTTCCTTGACGAAACCGCCCACACGGACAACAACGCCCGCATGCTCAATCAGACCAAACCGGATCCCATTCGGTCGCCGCTGCTGGACAAGGCACAGGCACAAGGCATCCGCCACGGCTATTTCACCCGCATCGGCGGTGTCTCCACGGGCATCTACCGGGGCCTCAACATCGGCACCGGGTCGGATGACGACCAGGCACCGGTGACCGAGAACCGCGCCCGTGTCGCCGCCTGGATGGGCGTGCCCGCAAATCATCTGCTGACCGCCTGGCAGGTCCATTCGCCCGACGTCATCGTCGCCAGGGAACCCTTTGCCGGCGAGCGGCCAAAGGCCGATGCCATCGTCACCGACCGGCTGGGCATCGCCATCGGCGCCTCGACCGCCGATTGCGGCCCGGTTCTGTTCGCGGATGCCGGCGCGCGCATCATCGGCGCGGCGCATGCCGGCTGGAAAGGCGCTTTGTCAGGCGTGCTCGAAAACACCATTGCCGCCATGGAGCGCCTCGGCGCCCGGCGCGAAAACATCATCGCCGTGCTTGGCCCTTCCATCGGCCCCGCAAATTACGAGGTCGGGCCCGAATTCGTCGCCCGCTTCGTCGAGGCCGACAGCGAAAATGCCCGGTATTTTGTGCCTTCGGCCCATGCCGGCCACGCTATGTTCGACCTCAACCGCTACACGATCGACCGGCTGGCCAAGGCTGGCGTGACGGCCGATGGCCTTGGCCGCTGCACCTATGCCGAGGAAGATCTGTTTTACTCCTACCGGCGCACCACGCACCGCAGGGAGCCCGATTATGGCCGGCAGATTTCGGCAATCGTTTTGGAGAAGGTATAATGGCGCTGCATTTTGAACGATCCGAATTCGACGCGCGGCGCGACCGGCTGATGATAGAGATGGCCGAGAAAAAGCTCGACGCCATCCTGCTGTTCGCCCAGGAAAGCATGTACTGGCTCACCGGCTACGACACGTTCGGCTTCTGTTTCTTCCAGTGCCTGGTGGTCAAGGCCGACGGCTCGATGGTGCTGCTGACCCGCTCGGCCGATCTGCGCCAGGCGCGCCAAACCTCGATCATCGACAACATCGTACTGTGGACCGACCGCGACGGCGCCAATCCCGCGGTCGACCTGCGCAACCTGCTTAACGAACTCGACCTGCTCGGCGCCCGCATCGGCGTCGAATACGACACTCACGGCCTGACCGCCTACAATGGCCGCCGCCTGGACGAGCAGTTGCAGACCTTCGGCCAGATCGCCGACGCCTCCGGCATCGTCGGGCGGCTGCGCCTGTTCAAGAGCCCGGCCGAGGTCGCCAAAGCGGAAAAGGCAGCCAATCTCTCCGACGACGCGCTGGACGCGGCCCTGCCGCTGATCAAGCAGGGCGGCGACGAGGCGCTGATCCTGGCCGCCATGCAGGGCGCGATCTTCGCCGGCGGCGGCGACTATCCGGCCAACGAGTTCATCATCGGCTCCGGCGTCGATGCGCTGCTGTGCCGCTACAAGGCCGGCCGCCGCAAGCTCACCAAGAACGACCAGCTGACGCTCGAATGGGCCGGCGTCTTCCATCACTACCATGCGCCGATGATGCGAACGGTGCTGACCGGGAAGGTCTCCAAGCGTCATCAGGAGCTGTTCGACGCCGCACGCGCCGCACTTCTGGCCGTCGAAAAGGCGATGACGCCGGGCAACAGCTTCGGCGATGTGTTCGACGCCCATGCCCGCACCATGGAAGCGCACGGGCTGACCAAGCACCGGCTGAACGCCTGCGGCTATTCGGTCGGCGCCCGCTTCACGCCGTCCTGGATGGACATGCCGATGTTCTACCAGGGCAATCCCGAGCCGATCGCGCCGAACATGACGCTGTTTGCCCACATGATCATCATGGACTCCGAGACCGAGACGGCGATGACGCTTGGCCGCACCTACCTGACCACCGAATCCCAGCCGAAGCCGCTGTCCCGCCATGATCTCGACTTGATCGTGCAGTGAATCCATAATGGGAGGCGTTCTTCGCCAAGGAGTTAGAAGGCAAATGAGACGATCGCATGTGACGACCGTGTCATTGCTTGTGGCATTGGCTTTGACCGCCTGCACCAACGCAAAGGACGTCCTCGAACCTTCCGCCATCACCCCGCCGGCGGCCTCCGCACCGGCCACGCAAGGCAGCGCTGCCGCCTCCGTTCCCGCCCCGGCGCCATCCACGGCCGCGACGGCCACCACGACGGCGGGCGCGCCCGCGCCCATCACTTCGGCCCAGGCCGCCGCCATCCTGGCGAAGACCCGGCTGCAGATCGCACCGATCGTCGGCGCTTCGGTGGAAGCCGCAACGCCGCTGACGGCGGAACTGCAGACACGCGCCAGGCAGCGCGGCATTACGCTGGCCGGCAGCCAGGACCAGACCGCGACCCATGTGCTCAAGGGCTACTTCTCGGCGATGACGGAGGGCAAGGACACCACGGTCATCTATGTCTGGGATGTCTACGACCCATCCGGCAACCGGCTGCACCGTATCAACGGCCAGATGAAGGCGCCTTCCACCGGTTCCGGCGACAGCGCGGGCGCCGACAGCTGGAAGTCGGTCTCGCCAGCCACCATGCAGGCGATCGCCGACCAGACCATCGACCAGTTTGCGGCCTTTCTCAGCGGCAAGGCGAGCTGAGGTGTTGCCAGCCGGTGATGCCGAACAGCTTTCTTAGGCTTAGCCGGCGGATTCACGATCTCGGCGCTTGCAATAGCCGCGCGGGCCGCTAAAAGCCCGGTTAAAAGGTGCAGGAGAGTCCGTCAGGCCTCTCCGTCCTCCACCAGGAACGGTGCATGAAACTCTTCGCGGGCAATTCCAACAGGGTGCTGGCCGAAGCGGTCGCCCGCTATCTCAACGTCCCGCTGGGCAAGGCCAGTGTCAGGCGCTTCGCCGACCAGGAAATCTTCGTCGAGATCCAGGAAAACGTGCGCGGCGAGGATGTCTTCATCCTGCAGTCGACCTCGTTTCCGACCAACGATCACCTGATGGAACTGCTCATCATGATCGACGCCTTCATGCGCTCGTCGGCCAAGCGCATCACGGCGGTTATTCCCTATTTCGGCTATGCCAGGCAGGATCGCCGCGCTTCCGGGCGCACGCCGATCTCTGCCAAGCTGGTCGCCAACATGATCACCCGTGCAGGTGTCGACCGGGTTTTGACGCTGGATCTCCATGCCGGCCAGATCCAGGGCTTTTTCGACATCCCCACCGACAATCTGTTCTCGGTGCCGGTGATGGCCCGCGACGTCAAGGCGAAGTACAAGCAACTCGGCAATGTCGTCGTCGTGTCGCCCGATATTGGCGGCGTGGTGCGTGCGCGTGCGCTTGCCAAGCGTTTCGACGCGCAACTTGCCATCGTCGATAAGCGCCGTGAGCGTCCCGGCGAATCGGAAGTCATGAACATCATCGGCGCGGTCGCCGGCAAGGATTGCCTTTTGATCGACGATATCGTCGATTCCGGCGGCACGCTGTGCAATGCCGCCGACGCACTGCTAGCCAACGGCGCCACCAGCGTTACCGCCTATATCACCCACGGCGTGCTGTCGGGCGGCGCGGTCGCTCGCATCAGCGGCTCGAAGCTGCAGGAACTGGTGATCACCGATTCCATCCAGCCGACGCAAGGCGTGCTCGACGCGCCCAACATCCGCGTCATCTCGATTGCCGACCTGATGGGCGAAGCCATTTCGCGCACGGCGACTGAGGAGTCGGTCTCGAGCCTGTTCGACTGAAAACCAGTTATCCCTGCGGCCCAGGTTACCCCTGCGGCCCAAGTTACTCCTGCGGCCCAAATTGTTCCTGCGGCAAGGCCGATGGCGTCGGCGCCTCCAGCCGGGCCGGGGCTCGCCGCATGCCTTCGCCGGCATCACGCGCGCCGCGCATATAGCCGCGCGGCGAGGAGCCAAGCATGCGCTTGAACATGGTGATGAAGGCCGGCACGCTGTCATAGCCGAGATCGAGCGCCACCCGCGTGATCGGCTCGCCATCGGCGAGCCTCGGCAGCGCCGCGAACAGGCAGGCCTGCTGGCGCCATGTCGACAGCGACAGGCCGGTCTGCCGCTGGAAGGCGCGCGTGAAGGAGCGCCGGCTCATGCCGACGGTATCGGCCCATTGGTCGATCGTCGCGTGCGGTGAGGGTGCTGCGACGAAACGCCGGCAGAGCGCCGCCAGTTTGGGATCCGACGGGAACGGCAGGCCGAGCGGCCGCTCCGGCAATTGCGGGATCTCATGCAGGAGCAGGCTCATGATCAGGCCACCGCGCCCTTCCAGTTCGCCGCCTTGCGGCAGCTTCTCGGATTCCACGATAAGACTGTGCATCAGGTCGGTGACGCCGACGACGCGCATGCCCTCCGGCAGGCCTGGGATCGCCTGCGGCATGACATAGACCGAGCGCATCGAGACGTCGCCGAGCATCTCGACGGAATGTTCGATGCCGGCTGGAATCCACATCGCATGGTCCGGCGGCACCATCCAGCGCCCATGCCGCGTCGTCACCAGCACGACGCCGACCAGCGCATGCAGCAACTGGCTGCGGCTGTGGTGGTGGTGCGGCACGTGGTAGCCATCCGGATATTCGGTCGGCAGCACCACCGCCGGCCCGACCGCCTGCTCGAGCCACTGCCAGCGCAGCCCGTGCAACTGCTCGAGGTCGGTGTGGCCGGCGCCGAAAACTTCCCTGGTTTTTGGCATTCGATATGGCCCACTTGCGAAACTATTGGACCAAACCACGAAAGAAGTCGCCTGGCAACCGGACTATAAGGCTGCCTGCGGGAAGCGCCCGCCACGTCGCCTGCGGTAACAACCCGCCAAAAAGACTACGGAGCCTATCTTGACCGATACGACCGCCACCAGCGTCGCGCCGCCTGCGACCGCCAGTCACGCGTCAGCCCAGGCTACGGCCTTCACCGTTATCCTGGCGGTGAGCCTCTGCCACTCCATCAACGACATCATGCAGTCGCTGTTATCGGCCATCTATCCGCTTCTGAAAGACAATTACGGCCTCGACTTCTGGCAGATCGGGCTGTTGACCTTCACCTTCCAGGTAACGGCATCCCTGCTGCAGCCGATCATCGGCGCGGTCACCGACAAGCGGCCGATGCCTTACTCGCTGCCCTGGGGCATGGCATCGTCGCTGATCGGCCTGGTCGTGCTGGCCTATGCCGGGCACTACTACCTGCTGCTGATCGGCGCCTCGCTGATCGGCATCGGTTCGGCGATCTTCCATCCGGAATCCTCGCGCATCGCCCGCTTCGCATCCGGAGGCCGGTTTGGCCTGGCGCAGTCGCTGTTCCAGGTCGGCGGCAATTTCGGCCAGTCCATGGGTCCCTTGCTGGCCGCCTTCATCGTCGTGCCCTTCGGCCAGACCAGCATCGCCTGGTTCGCCGTCGGTTCGCTGATCGGCATCGTCATCCTGTGGCAGGTCGGCGGCTGGTACAGCCGCCTGCGCGCAGCGCAAGGCAATCGCAAGGCGGCAAGCTTCGTGTCGCCCTTCCCGCGCCGCAAGGTGATGTGGGCCCTGGCGGTGCTGACCTTGCTGGTGCTGACCAAGAACGCCTACATCGCCAGCCTGGCCAGCTACTACACCTTCTATTCCATCCATAAGTTCGGCGTTTCGGTGCAGATGTCGCAGGTCATGCTGTTCCTCTTCCTCGGCTCTTCGGCGCTGGGCATCCTACTCGGCGGTCCGTTCGGCGACCGCTATGGACAAAAGGCGATGATCTGGTTTTCGATCGTCGGCGTCCTGCCCTTCACGCTGGCGCTGCCCTACGCCAACATGGAATGGACGATGGTGCTGACCGTGCTGATCGGCCTCATCCTCTCGTCGGCCTTCTCCAACATCGTCGTCTTCGCACAGGAGTTGGTGCCGGGTCGCGTCGGCACGATCGCCGGCATCTTCTTCGGTTTCGCCTTCGGCGTCGGCGGCATCGCGGCCGCGGTGCTTGGCGTCGTCGCCGACATGAAGGGCATCGACTTCGTCTTCCAGATCTGCTCGTACCTGCCGTTCCTGGGGCTGCTGACGGTGTTCCTGCCCAACATGAAGGAAGCCCGGAAGGCGCAAGCGGCCGCTTGAATCATCTGTGTCCAGGCAAAAGGCACCCGCCATATGGCGGATGCCTTTTGCCATTCCGGCAGGAGGGCTTCAGGCCTTGAAGAAGGCCAGCAGGTCGGCGTTGATGATGTCGGCGTGGGTCGTGGCCATGCCGTGCGGAAAGCCCTTGTAGACCTTGAGCTCGCCCTTCTTGAGCAGCTTGATGCTCAGCAGCGCCGAGTCGGCAATCGGCACGATCTGGTCGTCGTCGCCATGCATGACCAGCACCGGCACGTCGATCTTCTCGAGGTCTTCGGTGAAGTCGGTCTCCGAGAAGGCCTTGATGCAGTCGTAATGCGCCTTGGTGCCGCCCATCATGCCCTGGCGGTACCAGTTGTCGATAATGCCCTGCGAGACCACGGCGCCCGGACGGTTGAACCCGTAGAACGGGCCAGCGGGAACATCCACGTATAGCTGCGCGCGGTTGGCGGCGACGCCGGAGCGGAAGCCGTCGAAGACCTCGATCGGCAGGCCGCCGGGATTGGCTGGGGTCTTGAGCATGATCGGCGGCACCGCGCCGAGCAACGCTGCCTTGGCGACACGGCCGCCCGCTCCATACTGGGCGACATAGCGCGCCACCTCGCCGCCACCCGTCGAATGGCCGACATGGATGGCGTCCTTGAGGTCGAGATGCGCGACAAGTTCAGCCACATCGGCGGCATAGGTGTCCATCTCGTTGCCGATATCCGTCTGCGTCGAACGGCCGTGGCCGCGGCGGTCGTGGGCGATGACCCGGTAGCCTTGGCCCAGGAAGAACAGCATCTGTGCATCCCAATCGTCGCTGCTCAGCGGCCAGCCGTGATGGAACACGATGGGCTGACCGGTTCCCCAGTCCTTGTAATAGATCTCCGTGCCGTCCTTGGTGGTGATCGTGCCGCTGCCTGAGCCTGGTTTGGTCTGCGAGGTCATCTCTATCTCCGTTTGATTGCTGTCGCGATAAAAAATATCGCGATAGCAATATCGCTAACCCAGCTCAGGGTTCTTGTCCATAGAAATATGTATCGCGATATCTTTTTCCGTGGTACATAATGCGTGCGCTTAATCGGCAAAGGAATCCACCGTGCCTCTCCCGCTGGACAATCAGCTCTGCTTCACGCTCTACGCCACCAGCATGGCGATCAATCGCACCTACAAGCCGATGTTGGACGAGATGGGGATCACCTATCCGCAATATCTCGTGCTCAACGCGCTGGGCGAGGCCGACGGCATGTCTGTCGGCACGATCGCGCACAGGCTCGCCCTGGAATCGAGCACGGTCACGCCGTTGGTGAAGCGGATGGAGCAGGCCGGCCTGGTTACCCGCCAGCGCAGCCAGACCGACGAGCGCCAGGTACAGGTCGACCTGACACCGGCCGGCCGCAAGCTGCTCGTCCAGTGCAACTGCCTGAACGAGACCCTGGTCGAACGCTCGGGCATGACGCTGGCCGAACTCGACACGCTGAACCGGCAGGTCCAGGCGTTGCGCGATGCGTTGAGCGGCGACCGGTAGCAACGGCCTTCCCACCCGCCGCTTGCACGCCTGCCCGCCTTCCGCTATAGAGCCGCCACCCGCGTAGACACCCTTGGAGGCAACGCGGCGGAAGGCTGCCTTCCCCTTGTGATCCCGAACAAAGATCCGCTCGCTGCGGTTTCCGGCATTCGGACATCGAGGTCTGGCGGCTTTCGACGTTTACGGCCTGGTACATTGCCAACCGTAGGCGCTCCATAACACGCGAAAGGAAAAGCCATGAGCCACGATACTTACGAGCTCAAGGCCGAAGCGCGCGAACAGGTCGGTAAGGGGTCCGCCCGTGCAGTTCGCCGCAACGGTAAAGTGCCTGCAGTAATCTATGGTGACAGACAGCCTCCCCTGGCGATCGCGCTCACCTACAAGGACATCTACTACAAGATCCACGGCGGCGGGTTCCTGACCACGATCGCCACGATCGATGTCGACGGCAAGAAGATCCAGGTCCTGCCGAAGGACTTCCAGCTCGACCCGGTCAAGGATTTCCCTGTCCATGTCGACTTCCTGCGCATCGGCAAGGACACCGAAGTCAACGTCGATGTTCCCGTGCACTTCATCAATGAAGACAAGTCACCCGGCATCAAGCGGGGCGGCGTGCTCAACATCGTGCGTCACGAAGTCGAGTTCCACTGCCCGGCCAATGCGATCCCGGAATTCATCACCGTCGATCTCACCGGCGCCGACATTGGCGATTCGATCCACATCTCGTCGGTTAAGCTGCCGGCCGGCGTCAAGCCGGTCATCTCCGACCGCGACTTCACCATCGCGACCGTTGCCGGTTCGTCGGCGATGAAGCCGGAGACCGAAGAGACAGCTGAGGCCGCGGCTCCCGAAGCGGCTCCCGCCGCCGAAGAGAAGTAACTCTTTTCACGCCCGGAGGCGACGATGCCAGAAAAGACAGCGCTTGTCTTTGCCGGCCTCGGCAATCCGGGCGCGAAATACGCTGAAAACCGGCACAATGTCGGCTTCATGGCGGCGGACGCTATCGCCCGCCGCCATTCCTTTTCACCCTGGTCGAAGAAGTTCCAGGGCCTGATTTCCGAGGGCACGCTCGGCGGCGAAAAGATCATCCTGATCAAGCCGCAGACCTTCATGAACCTGTCCGGCCAGTCGGTCGGCGAAGCGCTGCGCTTCTACAAGCTCGACCTTTCCGCCCTCACCGTCTTCTACGACGAGATCGACCTTGCCGAAGGCAAGCTGCGCATCAAGACCGGCGGCGGCGCCGGCGGCCACAACGGCATCCGCTCGATCGACGGCCATGTCGGCAATGCGTACCGCCGTGTGCGCATCGGCGTCGGCCATCCCGGCGTCAAGGAAATGGTCCAGCATCATGTGCTCGGTGATTTCGCCAAGGCCGACCGCGACTGGCTCGACCCGCTGCTCGACGCGATCGCCGACAATGCGGCGATGATCGTCAAGGGCGACGAATCCGGTTTCATGAACAAGGCCGCCCTTGCCGTCCAGGGCAAGACCGGCGCCGAACCGGAAAACCCGGCGCGGAAGCAGTCGAGCCCGAAACAGCAAAGCCCGAAACAGCAAAGTCATGTCCGCCAGGCCCGCCCTCAGCAGCCGGTCGCCAAGCTGCCGGAAAGCGGCCCCATGGCCGCCATGCTGAAGAAACTCTTCGGCAACAAGGACTGAGGCGTAGGCGCATGCGGCGTCACGGGACTTGACGTTCCCAACCCCTATCGCCCATAGCCTCATCAAATTTCGCTTTTCCCGATAGGACTGGATAAAATGGGTTTCAAATGCGGCATCGTTGGCTTGCCCAACGTCGGCAAGTCGACGCTTTTCAACGCGCTGACGAGGACGGCCGCCGCGCAGGCCGCCAACTACCCGTTCTGCACCATCGAACCGAACACCGGCGAGGTGGCGGTGCCCGATCCGCGCCTGCAGAAGATCGCGGCGATCGGCAAGTCGAAGGAGATCATCCCGACCCGCATCTCCTTTGTCGACATCGCCGGCCTGGTCCGCGGCGCCTCCAAGGGCGAAGGCCTGGGCAACCAGTTCCTCGCCAACATCCGCGAGGTCGACGCCATCGTGCATGTGCTGCGCTGCTTCGAGGATGACGACATCACCCATGTCGAGGGCCGCATCGACCCCGTCGCCGACGCCGAGACGGTCGAGACCGAGCTGATGCTCGCCGACCTCGACAGCCTCGAGCGCCGCATCGTCCAGTTCCGCAAGCGCGCCGGCAGCAAGGACAAGGAAGCGACGACCGTGCTGCCGATGATGGAGGCCGCGCTCGAGCTGCTGCAGGCAGGCAAGCCGACCCGCATCCTGCTCGACGGCATCTCGGCGGAAGATCTGCACATCTTGCAGGGCTTGAACCTTCTGACCTCACATCCCGTGCTCTACGTCTGCAACGTCGCCGAGGCGGACGCGGCCACCGGCAACGAGCACACCAGGGCCGTGGAGCAGATGGCCGCAGCGCAAGGCGCCCGCACTGTCGTCATTTCGGCCGCGATCGAAGCCGAGGTTGCGCAGCTCTCCGACGAGGAAGAGATGGAATTCCTGTCCTCGCTCGGCCTCGACGAGCCCGGCCTGAACAAGGTGATCCGTGCCGGCTACGAATTGTTGCAGCTCATCACCTATTTCACCGTTGGGCCGAAGGAGACGCGCGCCTGGACCGTGCACAAGGGCGCCAAGGCGCCGCAGGCGGCCGGCGTCATCCACACCGATTTCGAGCGCGGCTTCATCCGCGCCCAGACCATCGCCTACAACGACTTCGTCACGCTGGGCGGCGAAGTGGCGGCCAAGGAAGCCGGCAAGGCACGCGACGAAGGCAAGGAGTACGTCGTCCAGGACGGCGACATCATGCTGTTCAAGTTCAATACCTGAGGAGGTCGCGGCGGAGCGACCCAACCGTCAGTCGGACAGCACCATCCCTGCCGCAGAGTTCTCGCGGGGGTATTGAAGACCATAAGTCGCCTTACCCCGATCAGCACCCGGTGGAGACCGATGAAAGCCATGTCCCATTATTTGCTAACGCAAATTTCTAGCTTGCGCGCGGATGCCCGCCAACACGGCTCGGCTGATCACTGCTAAAATCGGCCAATATGCAGCCGAACCGGCCAGCTTGGCGAAAAATGTCAAACGGCTGAAAGGCCGGCCAGGCTTCAGGCTTAGGGTCGGGGACTACCGTATTATCTTCGATCAGGAAGGCACGGTAATGGACATTGTGGAGATCGGACCGCGCGGTAGCATCTACGAGGACTGAGGACATGAACAAGCCCACCATCATTACCACGCCGAATGGCGACCGTATGGCTATTCTGCCACTCGCTGATTACGAGAGCCTTGTTGAAGCGGCGGAGGACGTGGCCGACATTCAAACCTACGATCAGATCAAGCAAAAGATCGCTGCCGGCGAGGAGGAGCTTATTCCGGTCGCCGTCGTCAACCGCATCCTGGACGGCGAGAATAAGATCCGCGTCTGGCGCGAGCATCGCGGGATTTCGGCTCGCGACCTCGCTGAAAGGACTGAGATCAGCGCAGGCTATCTCTCGCAGATCGAGACAGGCACCCGCGACGGTAGCTTCGACACGATCAAGCGCATCGCCGCCGCCCTCAATGTCTCGGTTGACGATCTCGTATAGCGCCCGTTGCGAAAGACGAAAACGGGCTGTCGTATTCCATGCTCGCAGGCGCTGCCGACGTCGGCACAGGGCCATGTTTATTCGCGCAGGCGAGGCCACTACAAGTGAGCGTAGCTTAGCTACAGCCGACCACCGGCCGGCCTCCGACCCAAACAGTGGCAATATTGGCCCGTGCCGCATTGAGCACGATCTTCTGAAAGACGTCGTCGAGCGTATCGTCGGCGCCGTTGACATGGATGTTCGAGGCGCTCGCCTTGGTGTCGATCAGCAGCGCGTCGAATTCGTGTCCGACGCGAAAACTGCCGGTCGGCAGGTCGAGCGCTTCCGCGCCTCCCGCGGTCGCCAGCCAGAACGCTTCCTGATGCGTGATCGGCTCGCCGGGCGCGCCGCGCTCCTTTGCCGGCAGGCCGGCATGCACGCCGCTCTGCAATGTTCTCGAGGCCGACAGCGCGTTCCGGCAACCGTCGAACAGCGATGGGCTGTAGCCGCCTGAAATATCGGTGCCGAGCCCGACATGCATGTGCCGGTCGAGCGCCTCGCGAAGCGGAAACACTGCATTGGCGAAGTAGACGTTGGACAGCGGGCAATGAGCGACGCCGGCGCCCTTCTCCTTGATCAGGTCCATGTCCTGCCCATCGATGAAGTTCGAATGCGCCAGGATCGTATGACGGGTGAGCAGGCCGAAACCATCGAGGCTTGCCGCATCCGTTTGGCCGAAGCGCGCTTCCACGAACTGCTTTGCCCAATCGCTTTCGGAGCAATGGGTCTGCACGTGGCAACCGAACTCTTCCGCGAGTTCGCCCAGCCCCTGCAAGGCCGCGTCGGTGCAGCTTGGAATGAAACGCGGCGTGATCACCGGCTGGACAAGCGGCCTCTCGCCCGGATCCAATGACATGACGGCCTCGATGAAGCGCCTGGTATCCGAAACAGCGCTTGCCGCATCGGCATCGCGATAGAAGGGCGGACACTGTTCGGGGTCGTCCATCACCACCTTGCCGACCAGGGCACGCTGGCCTTTCTCAAGACATGTCTCGGCGAGCGCCACGCTCGCCTCGACATGGACGGTGGCGAAATAGAGCGCGGTGGTGGTGCCGTTGGCGAGCAGATTGTCGACCAGATCAGCATAGACCGCGCGAGCATAGTCCAAATCCGCATAGCGGGCCTCGAGCGGAAAAGTGTATTTCCACAGCCAGACTTCGAGCGGCACGTCCAGCGCCTTGCCCATCTGCGGCCATTGCGGCGCATGAATGTGCAGGTCGACGAGCCCCGGCAGCAGGAACTGCCCCTCGCCAAGTTTCACCAGCCTGCCCGCCCGGCGGGCATCGCTTATCGTGGCCGTGTATTCCGGGTGGCCGGGCGCCAGGATCTCGGCGATGCGCCCCTGTGCATCGACGCAGAACAGGTGCTCCTCCAGCACCTCCAGCCTGCCGCGCTCAGGCGTATGGAAGGCGGTGCCGAGCAGCACGAAAGGATCTGCCGTCATATCGTCGCTCCGGTGCTGCTGGCGGGCGGGGCTGCCAATGCGTGGCCTAGAAGAAAACAGTTGGCAAACATTTCCGCCGCTGTCCTTTGCCGCCGACTGATCCCATGATCGGCCGGGGATTTCCAGAGGGGACATCATGGAACGCGTTGCGCCAGAAATCAGTTTGATCGCCCAGCCGGACGATCCGTTGCCCCTGGGCAAGGCCGCCCTGCTCGGCCTCCAGCACGTGCTGGCTATGGACGTCTATATCGTGCCGTTCATCATCGCGTCGGTGCTTGCCTTCAGCGTCGGCGACGCCGGCGCCTTCATCCAGTCGGCCTTCGTGGCGGCAGGCATCGCAACCCTGATCCAGTCGCAGTTGCTGATGCGGCTGCCCGTCGTCCAGGGACCGTCCTTCGTCCCGATCGGCGCGGTGCTGGCGATTGCCTTTGGCGCCGGCGGCGGCCTGCCGGGCCTGTCGGCCGTGATCGGCGCACTCATTCCGGGCGCCATACTGGTCATGCTTCTGGGATCGCCGACAAAGCTCTTCCACCGCCTCGTCAACCGCTTCGTGCCGTCCATCGTCGGCGGCGCCATCATCATCGTCGTCGGCGTCGCGCTGATGCCGGTGGCACTGAAGGAGAGCGTCTTCGCTGTCCACGGCACCGCCACCGTCGGCGGCAACATCGTCCTCGCCTTCGTCGCCGCGGCGGTCCTTGTCGGCTGCATGCTGATCGGCATGGCGCTTGGCGCGAAAGGCGCATGGCTGCGCCTGCTGTCCGTGATCATCGCGCTTGTGGCTGGCAGCGTGGCCGCCGCCTTCATGGGCCAGCTCGACATGACGGGCGTTTCCGCCGCGACCTGGTT
This sequence comes from Mesorhizobium sp. B2-3-10, assembly GCF_006442275.1. NCBI lineage: Bacteria > Pseudomonadati > Pseudomonadota > Alphaproteobacteria > Hyphomicrobiales > Phyllobacteriaceae > Mesorhizobium > Mesorhizobium sp. B2-3-10. The sequence continues at coordinate 464,936 of NZ_VFVT01000003.1, read as the reverse complement.
TTCCATGCCGCGCATCGCCTTCCTCAATCTCGATGTCACCTTCTCCTGGTCGGCGACGCTGACCATGCTGATCGTCTACATCGTCGTCCTGGCCGAAACCACCGGCACCTGGTTCGCGGTCGGTGCCGTCATCGACAAGCCGCTCTCGGACGAGCAGCTCGACCGGGGCGCCACCGGCGAAGGCCTTGGCTGTCTGATCAGCGCGCTGCTGTGCAGCACGCCGGTCACCGGCTATTCGTCCAACGCCGGCATCATCGCCATCACCGGCATCGCCAGCCGTGCCGCTTTCGGGGCGGCCGGCATCTTCCTGGTGCTGTTCGGGCTGATCGGCAAGCTTTCGGCGGTCATCGCCTCAATCCCGGGGCCGGTCATCGGCGGCGTCTTCGGAGTGCTTTGCGTCGTCATCGCCATGAACGGTTTTCGGGTGGTGCGCGGGACGCCGCTGACCGAACGCAACATGCTGGTCATCGGCCTGCCCATCCTGATGGCGCTGTTCGCCACGCTGGTACCGCCGGATTTCGTCAAGACGCTGCCCGATATCGTGCAGTACATTCTGGGCTCATCCATCGCCTTCGGCGCCGTCTGGGCGATCGTCCTGCACCAGATCCTGCCGAACGCCCGCTAGGCGATCGGAGGCGCCGCGGCTGGCCCCTACTGCCGCCGCGGGCCCGATCGCGCCGGCTGGCTCACCAGAAAGGGCTTGACCAAATCGCCCGCGGCCTGCATCCGGGTTTGCCGATCCATACGGATCGCGCGTTCTGCAGGGATGCCAGACCATGACCGGCAAGACATGGGCCTATGAGGACTTCGTCGAGGGGATCTCGTTCGATCTCGGCACCAAACAGGTGAGCGCGGCCGAAATCATCGAGTTCGCCAGCGAGTTCGATGCCCAGCCGATGCATCTCGACGAGGGGGCCGGCAAGGCGAGTATCCTGGGCGGCCTCTCGGCTTCAGGCTGGCACACCTGCGCCATGTTCATGCGCATGCTGTGCGATGCCTTCCTGCTGGACTCCACCTGCCAGGGCGCACCAGGAGTCGATCAGGTCAAATGGAAGAAGCCGGTGCTCGCCGGCGATACGCTGCGGGGCAGCCTGGTGGTTCTGGCCAGGCGCCTGTCGAAATCGAAGCCGCAACTCGGCTTCGTGACCATGCGCAGCGAACTGGTCAACCAGCGCGGCGAAAGCGTCTTCGAGCTCGAGAACTCCGTCATGTTCCTGACGCGCGACGCGGGGAATGCGGCATGACGCTCGACGAATTCTTCCGCATCGGCACCACGGTGACGCTGGGCTCGCACAGATTCGAGCCCGAGGCGATCAAGGCGTTCGCCCGCAAATACGACCCGCAGATCTTTCACATCGACGAAGAGGCCGCGAAGAAGAGCGTGCTCGGCGGCCTCTGCGCCTCCGGCTGGCATACCGCCGCCACCTGGATGAAGCTGAACCTGGAGAGCCGCCTGGACGCCGAAGGCTGGGACGGCCCGGTGCCCGAATTCGGCCCCTCGCCCGGATTCAAGAACCTGAAGTGGCTGAAGCCCGTCTTTGCCGGGCAAACCATCACCTTCACGCGCACGGCGCTGTCCCACCGCCCCATCGCGTCCCGCCCCGGCTGGCGGTTGCTGGCGCTCCTCTGCGAGGCCACTGATTCGACCGGCGGCAAGGTGCTGGAGTTCGAAAGCGCGGTGCTGGTGAAGGTGGAGTAGTCTCTTCCTTCGCCCCGTTTACGGCGTGGCCGAAGGCGGATGAGGGCGGCACCCGCGCTGGTTATCGTGTTGCCTCCCTGCCCTTCGCTATCGCTCCGGGCGTTCGAGATCTTTGAAAGGTCCACTGGACCTTTCAATTTGCCTTCGGCAAACCGGTCTCAAACCCCCTCGAACCCGATCAGCGTTCGCACCGGCACGCCGAGCGCTTCGAGCTTGGCGCGCCCGCCCAAATCCGGCAGGTCGATGACGAAACAGGCGGCGAGAATGTCGGCGCCGATCTGGCGCAGCAGCTTGACCGCCGCTTCAGCCGTGCCGCCGGTGGCGATCAGATCGTCGACCAGGATCACCTTCTCGCCGGGCGCGACGCCGTCCTTGTGCATCTCCATCTCGTCCAGCCCGTATTCCAGGCTGTAGGCGACGCGCACGGTCTCATAAGGCAGCTTGCCCTTCTTGCGGATCGGCACGAAGCCGGCCGAGAGCTGGTGAGCAACGGCGCCGCCCAGGATGAAGCCGCGCGCTTCGATGCCGGCGATCTTGTCGATCTTCTGCCCGGCATAGGGATGCACCAGCTCGTCGATGGCGCGGCGGAAGGCGCGCGCATTGCCGAGCAGCGTGGTGATGTCGCGAAACAGGATGCCGGGCTTGGGATAGTCCGGGATGGTACGGATCGAGGCCAGCAGCGTGTCTTCGAGAGAAGGTTTCATGAAGCGGCTCCGAATGATCCGGCTGACAAAGTGAAACGGCGCGGGGCCGATCGTAACCCGGCGCGACCGACAACGGCTAGCGCGATGTGGCGACCGAGACAAGCGCATCCGGCAAAGGAATTGACTACGGGCTGGGAGCAACCACCAGGCGATTTTCCTCCTGTTGGGCGCAGCCACGAAAAAGGGGCGCCCGAAGGCGCCCCGCTCGAACGGATGGCTATCGGCCAAATCCTACATGCCGAGATCGGAACGAAGCTCCGCCCTGGCCACATCGTACTCGGCCTTGAAGTCATCCCGGTTGAGCAGGACGGCGGCGATGACGCTGCCGGAAATCTTGCCCATCTCGACGTCGGACGGATAGTGGATGCCGCCGACGATGCGGTTGTGGGCGAACTCGGCCGCGCGCGCCATGATCTCAGCACGCCTTTCCGGAACCATGTCGGACAGGATGATGCCCATCATCGTGCCGACGGTCGCATGGCCGGACGGCCAGGAACCGGAGCTCGACAGCTTGACCACCGGCTTGACGAGATCGCTGAGCTGGTGCGGACGCGGGCGCTTCCAGACATCCTTGGCCGGATCGACGACGGCGCCTTCGGTCTCCACCACGCGATCGAAGAAGGCGCTGAATTTCGGCAGCTTGTCCTTGTTGAAATTCGGTCCCATGACATCGGCGAAACGCCAGACGTTTTCCTCGGCGTCGGCGATGGCGCGGGCTTCCATCTCGGGTGTGCGCGTGACCTGCATGGTCAGCACTTCGCCAAGCTCGGCCTTGGTCTCAGCCGAATCATTGGCCGGCGGCGGCGGCAGGATCATCGTCAGGTCGACATCCTTGTTGGTGATAAATGGTTTTGCGTCTTCGGCGCGGGCCGCGGAACCAACGACGAGCAGCAGCAGGCCTGCCGCAAGCGATGCGTATCTTTTCATGGGCGTGATCCTTTGATGAGAGCGCCGCAGGATCGCGATGTGTGGTGACGGCCATGTGACACCGCCGAGACGTGGAGGCGCAATCCACTCAAAAAGCAGAAAGGGCACCTCGCGGCGCCCCATGTTGTACACTGAACGGCCCAGGGCCTTTGAGATTCAGGTCAGGCCGAATCGAAAACGATGGTTTCCGAGAACCGGAGCGGAGCGTACTTGAAGTACGTGAGCACCGGAAGCCATCGTTTGCAGACCGGCCTCACCTGAAGATCAACAGGCCTAGTGCGCGACGGCTTCCCACACCTTGCGCTTGGTCAGGTAGACCAGGGCGCCGAACAGAAGCAGGAACACCAGCACGCGGAAGCCCATCTTCTTGCGGTCTTCCATGTGCGGCTCGGCAGCCCATGTCAGGAAGGCAGCCACGTCGCGGGAATACTGGTCGATGGTCTGCGGCGAGCCGTCGTCATAGGTGACCTGGCCGTCGGAGAGCGGCTTGGGCATCTTCAGCGACACGCCGGACATGAAGTACGGGTTGTAGTGTGTGCCTTCGGGGATGACCATGCCGGCGGGCGGGGTCTGGTCGTAGCCGGTCAAGAGCGAATGGATGTAGTCGGGACCACCGGCATCATACTGGGTGAAGATATCCAAGACGAACTGCGGGAAGCCGCGCTCGACGCCGCGCGCCTTGGCCAGCAACGACATATCCGGCGGCGCCGCACCGCCATTGGAGGCAGCGGCGGCTTCCTCATTGGCGAATGGGGCCGGGAAATGGTCGGACGGCTTGCCGGGACGGTCGAACATGTCGCCGGCATCGTTGGGGCCATCATGGATGGTGTATTCGGCTGACAGCGTCTTGATCTGCGCGTCGCTGTAACCGAGGTCCGAAAGCGTGCGGAACGCCACCAGGTTCATCGAATGGCAGGCCGAGCAGACTTCCTTGTAGACCTTCAGCCCGCGCTGCAACTGCGCCTTGTCATAGGTGCCGAACGGGCCGGTGAAGCTCCAGCTCATTTCCTTCGGCTCGTTGATCGGGAAATGCGTCGGTGCCGCCGCGTTGTGCGCCTCTTCGGCCGCGAACGCCCAAGTGCCTGCAACTCCGGTGCCGGCGGCCACGAGGCCGACCAGCGCAAGCGAGGTGAGAATCTTTTTCATGCCAAATCCCCTTAGATTCTCTACCGCTCAGCCCTTGGTCTCAGGCGCTGCCGTGGCGCCCGCCGGATGCCCGCTGCCACCCTTGTTCTTTTCGAGCACCGCCTCGGTGATCGAGTTCGGCAGCCTGCGGGGTGTCTCGATCAAGCCGAGCACCGGCAGCGCGATCAGGAAGAAGGCGAAGTAGAACAGCGTCGCCATCTGCGCCATGAACACATAGCTGCCTTCCGCCGGCTGCGAGCCCAGCCAGCCCAGCAGGATAGCATCGGCCACGAACAGCCAGAAAAACAGCTTGTACCAGGGCCGGTAGACCGCCGAGCGCACCTTGGAGGTGTCGAGCCACGGCACCAGGAACAGCATGACGATGGCGCCGAACATGCACAGCACGCCGCCGAGCTTGGAATTGATCGGCCCGATGTTGAACGTGATGGCGCGCAGGATTGCGTAGAACGGCAGGAAGTACCATTCCGGGACGATATGGGCCGGCGTCTTAAGCGGGTTGGCGACCGTGTAGTTGTCCGGATGGCCGAGATAGTTCGGCAGGTAGAAGACGAAGTAGGCGAAGACGAACAGGAACACGATCATGCCGAACGCGTCCTTGATGGTCGCGTAGGGCGTGAAGGCCACGGTATCTGTCTTCGACTTGACCTCGATGCCGGTCGGGTTCGACTGGCCGACGACATGCAGCGCCCAGACATGCAGAACGACGACGCCGGCAATCATGAACGGCAGCAGGTAATGCAGGGCGAAGAAGCGGTTCAGCGTCGGATTGTCGACGGCGAAGCCGCCGAGCAGGAGCTGCTGGATCCAGTCGCCAACCAGAGGAATGGCGCTGAAGAAGCCGGTGATGACAGTGGCGCCCCAGAAGCTCATCTGCCCCCATGGCAGCACATATCCCATGAAACCGGTCGCCATCATCAGGAGGTAGATGATGCAGCCGAGAATCCACAGCAGCTCGCGCGGCGCCTTGTAGGAGCCGTAATAGAGGCCGCGGAAGATGTGCAAATAGACGGCGATAAAGAAGAACGAGGCGCCGTTGGCGTGCATGTAGCGCAGCAGCCATCCGGAATTCACGTCGCGCATGATCTTTTCGACCGAACCGAAGGCGAGATTGGTGTCGGCCGTATAGTGCATGGCCAGCACGATGCCGGTCAGGATCTGCGCCACCAGCATGATCGCCAGGATGCCGCCGAAGGTCCACATATAGTTCAGGTTGCGCGGCACCGGATAGGCGATGAAGCTGTCATAGACCATCCTGGGCAGCGGCATGCGGGCGTCGAACCAGCGTTCGATACCGGTCTTCGGCGTGTAGGTCGAGTGTCCCTCGCTCATCGAAATATCCCCTGCCTCAACCGATAAGGAGTTTGGTGTCGGAAACGAATTTGAATACCGGAATCGCCATGTTCTCCGGCGCCGGGCCTTTGCGGATGCGGCCGGCCGTGTCGTATTGCGAACCGTGGCACGGGCAGAACCAGCCGCCGAAATCGCCTTCCTGGCCGAGCGGGATGCAGCCCAGATGGGTGCAGACCTGAACCATCACCATCCAGGCTTCCTTGCCTGGCGTGGTGCGGTTGGCGTCGGTCGCCGGCGCATCGGACGGCAAATTGGCGTTGCGGGCAATCGGATCCTTGAGATCGGAGAGGCTGACGGCCTCTCCGTCCTTCATTTCCTTCTCGGTCCGGTTGCGCACCACGACCGGCTTGCCGCGCCACTTGACGATCAGCGAGCTGCCAGGCGCCAGCGAGGAGACATCGACCTCGACCGAAGCGAGCGCCAGCGTCGAGGCATCAGGGCGCATCTGGTCGATGAACGGCCAAGCCACGGCACCGGCGCCGACCACGGCGGCCATGCCGGTGGCGACGTAGAGAAAATCTCGACGATTGGGATCGTGGATGTCGGTTGCGCTCACGGGTGCCTGATCCTTTCGCCTCTTCCGCGCCGGTGGCCGAGCCTTGTTCCCCGCTCAATCACGCCAACCCGACAGCGCATGGCGAACAGGCTAGCGAATTCCTCCGGCATTTGGACTTCGGTTTATGCGTGAAGCCCGTTTTTGTCCAGACGGGTGAAGGCACAAGGGCAGATTGTCGCGGGGACAAAATCCCCTCGTGTCCGGCGGGACGGCGAATGGCTGCAAAGGGCGGCTAAACAACCGGGAAATATCAGCAAAATCCAAGGCTCCGGCTTGCCTCGACACAGGGCGCCGGTGTGATCTATCCTCCTTCGCATGGCGCACGTCATCGATCGCGAGCAATGGGCTGTTCGTTCCGACCACTGGAAGGGCGAACTGCAGTGCGGTGCCTACGGCTCAAACTCCTGCCTGATCTTCAATCACCTGCCCGACGTCGGCGGCGGCCCGCGGCTGCACGCCCATCCCTATGCGGAGATCTTCATCATCCGCCAGGGAACCGGCCTCTTCACGGTCGGTGACCAGGAAATCGAGGCTTCGGCGGGGCAGATCCTGATCGTGCCGCCTAACACGCCGCACAAGTTCACCAATCTCGGTCCCGGTCCGCTGGAAACGACCGACATTCACGAAAACGGCAGCTTCATCACCGAATGGCTGGAGTGATTTCTAAAAACTGATTTTACGCGGCGCCCAGCCTCACTAGAACCGCCCTGGGGATATTGTATTCGCGGATCACGGCGTCATGCTTGCGAAGGCCGCACAGTTCGCGCTGGATGAAATAGGCGTGAACGGCCACGGCAGCCTCCTTGAGCAGACGGGGGCGCAACTCATCGTCCCCGTTATCGCGCAACCTGACCAAGGTTTCTTCGACGCGCTGGCCGGCCCGCCCGAGCGCCGCCGCCTTCTCTGCCAGGATTTCATGGCCAAGCGCGTCGAAGGCCGCGTCGGCGGCCGACGTGCCGGCAAGATGGGATGGCGGACGCAAGGACATTTCAGTTCCCTTTCCTGAACACCATGCGATGGGTAACGAATTCTTCGCCCTCCACGCGCTGAAAACCAAGCCGTTCATAGAAAGCGAAGGCTTCTGGCGGCGCGCGGGTGTTCAACACGGTGAAATACTGGCGGGCTCGGTCGATCACGATCTCGACCAGCGTTCGGCCAAGGCCGGCGCGACGGTGACGCGCGCTGACGAACAGGTGGCGGACCCGGCCGTGGTCCCTGCCCTCGAAATAGGGATCGATGTTCAGCCCGCAGACACCGGCGAGTTCGGCGCCATGCCAGGCTCCGAACAGCGCCTCGCCCCGCTTCAGGAACTTGTTGCGGCCGCTTGCCCAGCCATCGCCCAGACGCACCAGCATCCAGTAGCCTTCCAGCCGGCTCTCTTCCTTCAGCATGTCGAAGGCCGCCACGGTTGGCCGCAAACGCTTGAGCGTGTAGCCGATCTCTGGGCCGATCTCCGGACTGAGCTCTGCCGATCCACCCACGCGCCTACTCCGCCGGCCGCGTCTCTTCCAGCACGCTTTCCTCGTGATAGAGGAACCCGCCGGACTGGCGCTTCCACAGCCGGGCATAAAGCCCGTCGAGCGCCACCAGTTCGTCATGTGTGCCTTGCTCGACGATGCGGCCGCCGTCGAGCACCACCAGGCGGTCAAGTGCCGCGATCGTCGACAGCCGGTGGGCAATCGCGATCACGGTCTTGTTCTCCATCAGCCGCGTCAGATTCTCCTGGATCGCCGCCTCGATGTCGGAATCGAGCGCCGACGTCGCCTCGTCGAGGATCAGGACCGGCGCGTCCTTGAGGAAGACGCGGGCGATCGCCACGCGCTGGCGCTGGCCGCCCGACAGTTTCACGCCGCGCTCGCCGACAAAGGCTTCGTAGCCCTGGCGGTCCCTGTTGTCGCGCAAGGTCAGGATGAATTCATGGGCCTCGGCTTTTTTCGCCGCCGCGATGACCTGCGCGTCGGTTGCGTCGGGCATGCCGAGCTTGATGTTGTCACGCAGCGAACGGTGGAACAGGGCCGTATCCTGGCTGACGACGCCGATATTGGCGCGCAACGAATCCTGCGTTACACCAGAGACGTCCTGGCCATCGATGGTGATCTGGCCGCTTTCGAGATCGTAGAGGCGCAGGATAAGGTTCGCCAGCGTCGTCTTGCCGGCGCCCGAAGGCCCGACCAGCCCGACCTTCTCACCCGGCTTGACGATAAGGTTGATGCCGTTCAGCACCCCAAACCCCTTGCCGTAGTGGAACTCGACATTTTTTACTTCGATGCGCCCACCCGCCACGACCAGTTCCCCGGCGTCCGGTGCATCGGTCAGGCCGAGCGGCTGCGAGATCAGCGCCTTGGAGTTCTCCAGCACGCCGAGATTCCGCAAGATGCCGTTCATCTGCATCATCAACCGGCCGAGCAGCATATTGAGCCGCAGCACCAGGCTGAGCGTGAAGGCGACCGCCCCGACCGTGATCGAGCCCTCGACCCAGAGATAAACGGCAAAGCAGCCGATCGCCGTGATCATGATGCCCGACAGCGTCGTCAGCGCCATGCGCACGCCGGTCAAGCGGCGGGTGAAGGGCCGCAATGCGTCGAGATAGATGTCGAAGCCGTTCCTGATGTAGCGATCGTCGCCATCGGCCGCGAACAGTTTCAGCGTCTGCACGTTGGAGTAGGAATCGACAATGCGGCCATTGATCATGGAGCCCGCCTCCGCCGTCGCTTCGGCGTGCTTGCGGATTGCCGGCAAATAGCGCTTCGCCAGAAAGCCGAAGGCGGTGATCCAGACCACCACGAGTGCCGCCAGCCTGAGGTCAAGCCCGGCGACCAGCGCCAGCGTCGTCACCGTATAGACGACCATGAACCAGACGACCTCGATGAAGCTTTCCATCAGGTCGCCCGTCGCCTGTCCGGCTTGCCAGACTTTCGTCGCGATGCGGCCGGCAAAATCGTTCTGGAAGAAGGCGTAGGACTGGCGCGAGACGTGCCGGTGCGCCTGCCAACGCACCAGATTGTAGAAGCCGGGCGTGATCGTCTGTTCGTCGACCAGCGCCGACAAGGCGACGACCACGGTGCGGATGATCAGCACCACCGCGACCATGAACACCAGTTCGGGTCCGGCGGCGGTCCACAGCGCGTGCCAGCTCCGTTCGCCGGGCAATTGGTCGAGAATATCGACCAGCCGTCCGACGAAATAGAACAGCCCGGCCTCGACGAGCGGCGCGATGCCGCCGATGACCAGCATGGCGAAGAAGGCGAACTTCGCTTGCCCGACATAGTGCCAGAGGAAGCCCGTAACGCTGGCCGGTGGCCGAAGATTCGCCGGCTCCCTGAACGGGTAGACCCAGGTCTCGAACCAGCGGTAGACGGCTGTCATCATGCGGCGGCCATCATTCTGCGGCTTGCCCCTTTGCTATTGCGTCATTGGCGGCTTCGACTGGGACGTCATCGAGCAGGAACCCACCCGACTGGCGCTGCCAGAGCTGCGCGTAGAGCCCGCCTCTGGCGACCAGTTCCTCGTGTGAGCCTTCCTCGATGACGCGACCCTGGTCCATCACGACGAGCCTGTCCATCGCCGCGATGGTCGACAGCCGGTGCGCGATGGCGATGACGGTCTTGCCTTGCATGAGCTTGTAGAGGTTCTCCTGGATGGCGGCTTCCGCCTCGGAATCGAGCGCTGACGTCGCCTCGTCAAGGATAAGTATGGGCGCGTCCTTCAACATAACGCGAGCAATGGCGATGCGTTGCCGCTGACCGCCGGACAGTTTGACGCCGCGGTCGCCCACATAGGCATCGAACCCCTTGCGTCCATGATGATCCGAAAGTCCTGATATGAAATCCATCGCCTCGGCCCGCCGCGCCGCCTCGAGCAGCATCTCGTCGGTGGCATCGGGCCGGCCATAGAGGATGTTCTCGCGCACCGAACGATGCAGCAGCGAGGTGTCCTGCGTGACCATCCCGATCTGGGCGCGCAGCGAATCCTGTTTCATGCCGGCGATCTCCTGGCCGTCGATCAGGATCCGGCCGCTTTCCAAGTCGTAGAAGCGCAAGAGGAGATTGACCAGCGTCGACTTGCCGGCGCCCGAGCGGCCGACAATGCCGACCTTCTCGCCCGGCTTCACCGCCAGCGACAGGTTTTCGATGACGCCCTTCTGCTTGCCGTAATGGAAGCGGATATCCTCGAAGCGGATATCGCCTTTGGAAACGATGATCTCCTTGGCATCCGGCCTGTCCTCGACAAGGCGCGGCAACGAGATCGAGGCAATGCCGTCCTGCACCGTGCCGATATTCTCGAACAGGCTCGACATTTCCCACATGATCCACTGCGACATGCCCCACATCCGGAGCACCAGGCCGATGACCACGGCGACCGCACCGATCGTCACCACTTGCCCCATCCACAGCCACAGCGAGATGGCGGTGACCGAGAACAGCAGCAGCGCGTTCAGTATGTAGAGCGAGCCGAACAGCAGTGTCACCAGCCGCATCGACCGGTAGACCGTGTCGAGGAAGCCCATCATGCCTTCCCTGGCGAAGGCGGCCTCGCGGCGTGAATGGGAAAACAGCTTGACCGTCTGGATGTTGGTGTAGCTGTCGACGACGCGACCGGTCATGGTCGAGCGCGCATTGGCCTGCTCTTCGCCGACCTTGCCCAGTCGCGGGATGAAAAAGCGCAGCAGCAGGATGTAGCCGACCATCCAGACGCCGAGCGGCGCGGCCAGCCGCCAGTCGGCCGAACCCACGATCAACAGCATGCCGAGGAAATAGACGACGACGTAGTTCAGGACGTCGATCACCTTGATGACGCATTCGCGCACGGCAAGCGCGGTCTGCATCAGCTTGGTGGCGATGCGGCCGGCGAACTCGTCCTGGTAGAAGCTCATCGATTGCTTGAGCAGGTAGCGGTGCACCTGCCAGCGGATGCGCATCGGGTAATTGCCCATCAGCGTCTGCTGGTTGAGCAGGGAATGCAGCCAGACCGTGCCGGGCAGCGCAAACAATACGATGAAGGCCATGCCGGCGAGCTTCCAGCCCTCCGTCTGCAGGAAGGTCTCGCGGTTCTGCCCCGACAGCCAGTCGACGATGCGGCCGAGGAAGCCGAACATCCACACTTCCGCGATGGCGATGGCCGCGACCAGCACCGCATCGACAAGAATATAGGGCCATGCCCCGCGCGTATAATGCAGGCAGAAGGCAACAAGCGTCTTGGGCGGCTCGACCGGTTCCGCGGCCGGGAAGGGATCGAGCTTTCTTTCAAACCAGCTAAACAACAACATAGGTCACGCCTGTGAGATCTGTTTTCCGCTTACGCGGCTTGGCGGCGTACGAAGTCCTCGGACCGCATGGCATCGAGGGCCGACGCTCCGGAATCATCCGGAGCGTCGGCCCTGTTTCGCGCTATATAGGGGTTCGCCGGCTTTTCGCCGACAGCCACCTTTGTCGATCCTGACGACATGGCGCCACCAGTCCGGTTTTTCGCGCCTGGCCGGATCAGCCGGATGATCCGGCGCACCAGCGACGGACGGCTCGGATCGGGTACCGCGCGCGAGAAATCGACATCCGGCAGCATGCCGCGATGTGGACGCCGGCGTACTTCGGCATGAACCGCCGACGAATAGGTGTCGCCGATCAACAGCGCCCAAGCCACCACCTTCGGGTGTTGCAGGCTCCTCGAGCCCGGTATTCTGTAGGGATCGAACATCGGTCCGTCCTCCGTGTTGAAATAGAGATAAAAAGGATGATCGACGTCGTGCCGCGGGATCGGCAGCGGATCAGTCGGAACGCGTTGGGACGGGGCCATCGGCCCCTTCGGCAGCTTGAAAAACATCGCGGGATTCCTTCGAAGACCAGGGTATGGTTTCGGCGGAAATCGGTGCGGAAGTGTCTAAAAGATCAGGAGAAACGTCGTACCGAAACCGCCAGGGCGCAAATAAGCCCACAGGTGGGGCGCTGGATGTACATGGCCATCATGAATTACCCCTCCATCGGTTCGGGTTGACAATGCTGGTCGTATACCCGACTTCGAAAAAAATGGCCACCCGCAGGTCCAGGAATTTCCAAAACCAGGAAGCTGCTGTGGCCGATCTGCCACTTATTAGAAGGACGCGGAAGTGAACCCTGGTCTCCGCATCGCGCTCTACCAGCCTGACATTGCCGGCAATACCGGGACAATCCTGCGCTTCGCCGCTTGCCTCGGCCTCGGCGTCGACATCATCGAGCCGGCCGGCTTTCCGCTCTCCGACAAAGCGCTCAAGCGCGCCGGCATGGACTACCTTGAAATGGCTGCCCTGACCCGGCATGTCGACTGGGACGCCTTCGAGGAGTGGCGCAAGGCCCGCGCGGATCGCCTGGTGCTGCTGTCGACCAAGGCTACGACTACCTACACCGACTTCAGCTTCACCGACCGCGACATCCTCCTGTTCGGTCGCGAATCCGCGGGCGTGCCGGATCCAGTCCATCAGGCGGCGGATGCGCGGCTGACCATCCCGATGCAGCCCGGCGCGCGCAGCATCAACGTCGCCCTTTCCGTGGCCATGGTGGCGGGCGAAGCCGTCCGGCAACTCCGATAGGGGATCGTCGGCAGCGCCGTCAGCGGTGATTTTTGCCCAGGCGCACATCCGCCTTCTCCTTTGGCTTGCACAGTCAGGCTTTCTTGGCTACAAGCTCAACTTAACTTGAGGTCAAGCGGAAAGTGCGAAAATGGCGCCGGTAACGGAATTGACGGTCGGCCAGGTGGCCGCGCGCAGCGGCGTGGCTGTGTCGGCACTGCATTTCTACGAGGCCCGCGGTCTGATCCGCAGCCATCGCACGGCAGGCAACCAGCGGCGCTACGGCCGTGACGTGCTGCGCCGGGTGGCCATAATCCGGATTGCCCAGGAGGTCGGCATCTCGCTCGCGGAAATCGGTGCCGCGCTTGAATCATTACCTGAAGGCCGCACGCCGACGCGCGAGGATTGGAATCTGCTTTCAACGGCTTGGCGCGATAGCCTCGACCAGAAAATCAGCCAGCTAAGGAAGCTGCGCGACGGCTTGACCGACTGCATAGGCTGCGGCTGCATGTCGATCGACAAATGCCCGCTTCGCAATAAGGGGGATCGGCTGGCAAGGGAGGGAACGGGCGCGAGGCGCCTGCTGGCCGAGCGCTAATCCGCGGCTGGCAGCCGCCTTATCGTGAACTCGATCAGATCGCCCGGGCGTTCGAACCAGCTTTCGATCTCGGTCCAGTAGGCCTGCTTGGGGAAACGCTCGAACCACTCCTTGGCCTTGAGGCGCGCGTCCGAACGCGGCAGCACGAAGGTTTCACGCAAAAAACCGTCGCGCGGCATGCGTGCGCGCTCGGCCCGGCTTTGATCGAGCCTTTTCTTCAGGCCATCCAGCGGCGGTCTTGCCGGGGTGCGCACGAAACAACTCCTTGCACCTGGCGCATGACCCCGAAATCGGGATCGGGTTCGGAAAGGATCATGCGCGAAACCAAAGTGACTTGACCCTATCCCTTAAGAGATTAGGGATCGCGCCCGGAAAAGACGAGTCTTTTGTCGACTCACCGCCCCGCAACCGGAGACGGCACTTGGAACGACCTGAAATACCGGCGGGGCTGCCTGCCGACATCGAAGAAAAGAAGATGAAGGCCCGGCTTTGGTTCGAGGCGCTACGCGAGCGCATCTGCGGCGCTTTCGAGCAGATCGAGCAGGATCTCGGCGGGCCGCTGGCTTCGTGGTCACCGGGCCGTTTCGAAAAGACGCCCTGGGAGCGCGATCACGGCAAGGGCGGTGGCGGCACCATGTCGATGATGCACGGCCGCGTCTTCGAGAAGGTCGGCGTCCACACTTCGACTGTTCATGGCGAGTTCTCGCCCGAGTTCAGGAAGCAGATGCCCGGCGCCGAGGAAGACCCGCGCTTCTGGGCATCGGGCATTTCACTGATCGCGCACCCATGGAACCCCAACGTTCCGGCCGTGCATATGAACACCCGCATGGTGGTGACCTCACGCCAGTGGTTCGGCGGCGGCGCCGACCTGACGCCGGTGCTCGACCGCCGCCGCACCCAGGATGATCCCGACACGATAGCCTTCCAGCGTGCCATGCAATTCGCTTGCGAGAAGAATGCCGCCGTCGCCGACTATCCGAAATTCAAGGCCTGGTGCGACGAGTACTTCTTCCTGCCGCACCGCAACGAGCCGCGCGGCACCGGCGGCATCTTCTTCGACTACCTGCATCCGGAAGAAGAGAAGGGCGGCTGGAATGCCAATTTCAACTTCGTCCAGGATGTCGGGCGCTCTTTTCTCGTGGTCTACGGCCACCTCGTGCGCGCCAACTTCAACGAGAACTGGACCGATGGCGACCGCGACGAACAGCTCGTTCGCCGCGGCCGCTATGTCGAATTCAACCTTCTTCACGATCGCGGCACCATCTTCGGGCTGAAGACCGGCGGCAATGTCGCCTCGATCCTGTCCAGCCTGCCGCCGGAGGTGCGCTGGCCATAAAAAAATTGTGAGCGCGATGTGAGGCCGCATTGATGTCCCATTGTTCGAATCTGGGAGCGGAATGTGACGCAATGAATATCTTTTTCGTCTAATATCCATCTGAAAAAGCTGGGTTATTTATCGCATTCGGGTCGGGAAGCGCCGGTGGTTTGCCTGAGGGCAATTCCAGGAAAATGCGGTTTTCCCTTCGGAATTGCGTCGGAACAGGCGAACCGCGACTCGACGCGACCGGACGGCCCGAAGACGATGCGGATCATCTTCGTCAAAGGATGGCCGCTTTCCCAGGAGTATATCAGCATGAGAAAGATCATTGTTTCCGCTGCCGCGGCTGCCTTTCTTGCTTCCGGTTCGGTGGCGTTCGCCGCCGTCAAGCACACCACCGGAACGGTCAAGAGCTTCGATGCGACGGCCAAGAGCCTGGTTCTCGACAATGGATCGTCTTTTACGCTTCCCCAAACCTTCAAGGATCCTGGCCTGAAGGTCGGCGAGAAGGTCAGAATTTCGTGGGACATGAGCGGCAAGGACAAAGTTGCCGAGGCAGTCAAGATCGTGAAGTGACGGCCTGCCCGCCGGGCTAGCGTAAGAGGGCGGAGCAGCGCTGCTCCGCCCTTTCACCGTTGACCGCAACCAATATCACACCATCTGTGTTATGGTTCTCACCCCCGCCCATGATCGGAAAAGTCGGATCATGAGCCAAAAAAGTACCGGAGCCTCGCAGGCTCCACGGAGGAAAAGGAGAAATCCGATGAAGGAATTTCACTGCGGGTCGCTGGTTCCCGGCTGTGAGTGGCATACTCGTGCCGGCGAGGAGGCCGAAGTGATGCGCCGTGCCGTCGAGCATATGCGTGAGACACATGGCGAAACGACCATCCGCGAGACGATGATCGAGGCTATCCGCTCCCGAATTGAGAAGGTCCGCGACGCGGCCTGATCCTCATCAGCCTTCAAGTGCCTCCGCGGCGCGCTTGATCAGTGCGTCGCGATCGGGCGTGAAACTCGCATCGATCCATTCCGCTTCCAGGTTCTTGAGGATCTCGCCGAGCTTCGGCCCCGGGGTTGCGCCGAGCGCGGTCAGATCGGCGCCTCGTAGCGGAAATTCGGGCCTTTTCCATTTGAGCGCAAAGGAAAGCAGGCGCGAAAAGCCGCCGGCTTCGAGCAGCGCTTCATTGTCTTCGACGGCCCGCACCCGCGCCGCGGCGAGCGAAAGCCGCAGGCGGTCGACAAATCCTTGGCGGTCGCCGCGATAGAGCCGTTTCGCCAATTCGCCCTCGGTCGTCTTCGGTTCGACGGCGGTTGCCATGGACCAATGGCGCAGGCGATCCGCCTCGGCGGTCGAGAATTTCAGCCGCTCCGCAAGCGTCTTCATGCGCGCCGCATCCGGCGGCACCATCGCCTCCAGCCGCAGCATCGGATCCACTGCCCAGCCCAGATCCTTCTCGGCTCTGGTCAATCCGTGGATCGCATCGATGCCCCATTTCTCGCTTTCTGACAGCGCGGCGGTCAAGACACCGGCCTGCCGCATCCATAGCAGCGCCCGCGAGGGATCGGGTGCGGACAAAAGCTTTTTCAGTTCGGACCAGATGCGCTCCGCCGAGAGTTGGGCGAGGCCTTCCTTCAACCGGGCGCAGGCCTTCAGCCCCTCGGCGTCGGGCCGGCCTTCGCCATACCAGGCGAAGAAGCGGAAGAAGCGCAGGATGCGCAGATAATCCTCACGGATGCGTGCCTCCGGATCGCCGATGAAGCGCAGCCGGCGCGCCTCGATGTCGGCGATGCCGCCGACAAGGTCGACAACGCTGCCATCGGCCTCCGCATAAAGCGCGTTGATGGTGAAGTCGCGCCGCTCGGCGTCGAGCTTCCAGTCGCGCCCGAACGACACCCTGGCACGACGGCCATCGGTCTCGACATCGGCGCGCAAGGTGGTGATTTCATAAGGTTTGCCATCGGCGACCACCGTGATGGTGCCATGCTCGATACCGGTCGGCACCGCTTTGAAACCTTCCGCCTCGGCGCGGCGAATGGTTTCCCGCGGCAGGCAAGAGGTTGCTATGTCGATGTCGGTGACAGGCTGGCCCATCAGCACGTTGCGTACGGCGCCGCCGGCGATGCGCGCCTCTTCACCGCCTTCGGTGAGCGCGCCAAGCAGGCGCTGCAGACGCTTGTCGAAGAGCCAGTCCGCCCTGCCCGCGATCGAAACACTCACGCATAGAGCCTTTCATACAGTGTGCGGATGATCCCGGCGGTGACACCCCAGATGCGCCGGTCGCCATAGGGCATGTCGTAGAAGAACCATTCGAGATCGTTCCAGATGCGGCTGTCGCGCTTGTGGTTGGCCGCGTCCATCAGGAAGCGCAGCGGCACTTCGAAGGCGGCGTCGACCTCATCCGCGTTCAGGGTCAGCTGGAAATGTGGCCGCACGATGCCAAGCACCGGCGCGATGCGATAGCCGCTGCCGGCGACGTAATCGGGCATCCGGCCGATGATCTCGATGCGATCCTGGCCAAGGCCGATCTCCTCGAAGGTCTCGCGCAGCGCCGCCGCTTCCGGGCTTGCGTCGGTCGCATCGATCGTGCCGCCCGGGAAAGCCACTTGCCCGGAATGATTGCGGAGTTTTTCGGCCCGTTTGGTCAGCAGAACCGTCGCCTCGCCGTCATTGTCGACCACCGGGATCAGCACCGCGGCGTTGCGCAGCGGCTTGCCAGGGTTGAGGCGTGGATGGCCGGGATTGAAGCGGTGATCGCCATAGTCGCCGCCGGCATGCGCCTCCGGCTGCGCGGCAAAGCGCGCGCGAAAATCCGCCGACGAAAACGGCGCCGGAGAGACCTGGTCCATCATTCGCTCAACCGCTTCAACTGATCGGCCGGCATGATCGGAAACACGGCGTTCTTGGAGCGCACCGAAAACATCGTCATGCCGTCGATTTCGATCTCCTCGCCATGCCCGACCAGTTCGTACATGACCGGCCGCGCCACAAGCGCCTCCAGCCTGCCGCGCACCAGCAGATACGGCTTCAAACCGCCGGTCCCGTTCTCGTCGACGAAGCGCAGCGGCCGCTCCGGTCCGGCCTCGATCACGTCGCCGACATTGGTGCGGAAGGTGATGACCTGATCCTCGCCTTCGCCCGAAACATCCATCTCGACGGCGACGAAGGGCGCATCGGCGACGCGGATGCCGACCTTTTCCACCGGCGTCACCAGATAGGTCCTGCCGTCGGCGTCCTTGCGCAGCACGGAGGAGAAAAGCTGCACCAGCGGCATGCGGCCGATCGGCGTGCCCAGGTAGAACCAGGTGCCGTCGGCCTTGATCTCCATGTCGAGATCGCCACAAAAGTCGGGATTCCAGCGCTCGACCGGCGCCCCGCCCTTGCCTGCGCGAGCCGCGCGCGAGATCAACGCCTCGAGGCCCCGAGCCTCGGTGGCCTGCGTAAGGCTTTGTTGGCGATGTTCGTGGTGTTCGCTCATCGTCACGAAATAGTCACTGTTGTTCCGCTTGTCAGCCTAAGTCTGTGATTTAAGTTCAACCATAGGCGCTCCGCGAGGCCGAATCGCGGCAGTCTATGGTATGGTGCGGGCCAGCATTTCCAAACCATGGCATTTCCAACCAAAGGGTCGATGCGGCATGAGCGTGATGGTCAAGGAAAGCCCGATCAGCGAAACGGACATGGTCGCCGAGGCCGAGAAGGCACTTGCCGACATCTCCAGGATCCGTGACGGGGTTGGCCGGGTGATCTTCGGCCAGGAGAACGTCGTCGAGCGTACGCTGGTGGCGCTGCTGGCCGGCGGCCATGCGCTTCTGGTCGGTGTGCCGGGCCTCGCCAAGACCAAGCTGGTGGAGACGCTGGGCGTCGTGCTGGGGCTCGATTCGCGCCGCATCCAGTTCACGCCCGACCTGATGCCGTCCGACATCCTCGGCTCCGAGGTCATGGAGCAGGACGAGACCGGCAAGCGCTCGTTCCGCTTCATTTCCGGGCCGATCTTCGCCCAGCTGCTGATGGCCGACGAGATCAACCGCGCCTCGCCGCGCACGCAGTCGGCGCTGCTGCAGGCGATGCAGGAATATCATGTCACCATTGCCGGCGCGCGCTACGACCTGCCTTCCCCCTTCCATGTGCTGGCGACGCAGAACCCGCTGGAGCAGGAAGGCACCTATCCGCTGCCCGAAGCCCAGCTCGACCGCTTCCTGATGCAGGTCGATATCCTCTACCCCGAAATCGAGGCCGAGCGCCGCATCCTGTTGGAAACCACCGGCGTCGAGGACGCGAAAGCCCAGAACGTGCTGCAGCCGGCGCGGCTGAAGGAGATCCAGACACTGATCCGCCGCATGCCGGTACCCGAAAGCGTCGTCGAGGCGATCCTTACCCTGGTGCGCTCGGCGCGTCCGGGCCAGGGCAATGCCGACACAGACAAGCATGTCGCCTGGGGCCCGGGCCCGCGCGCCAGCCAGGCGCTGATGCTGTGCACCAGGGCCCGCGCGCTCTACGACGGACGCCTGGCGCCCTCGGTCGACGATGTCAGGGCGCTGGCCGAGCCGGTGCTGCAGCATCGCATGGCGCTGACCTTCGCCGCCCGCGCGGAGGGCACCAGCGTGCGCGACGTGGTGGCGAAACTTGTGAAAGGCATTTGATGGCGCGTATCGGCGAAGTCCAGGCCCCGGCAGCGACGCGCGATGCGCTCGCCCGAGGCCGGTTGCGGGCTTCGCTGGTTCCCGACCTGCTGGTCGAGGCACGCCGTATCGTCAACACCGTGATCGCCGGCTGGCATGGCCGCCGCAAGCGCGGCATCGGCGAGAATTTCTGGCAGTTCCGGCCCTATGTCGAAGGCGACGCCTCGCGCATCGACTGGCGCCGCTCGGCCCGCGACGACCACACCTATGTGCGCGACCGTGAATGGGAAGCCGCCCACACCGTCTGGCTGTGGGCCGACCCCTCGCCGTCCATGCTCTACAAATCGACGGGAGCCGGCGTTTCCAAGCAATCGCGCGCGCTGGTGCTAACCTTGGCCATGGCCGAGCTTTTGTCACGCAGCGGCGAACGCATCGCCTGGCCTGATCTGACCGATCCATTCACCGCCCGCAACGGCGCCGAGCGCATCGCCGCCCAGCTCATGCATGCCGGCGAACTGCCGGCAAAACCCGATCTCTCCAACATCAGGCGCTTCTGCGACATCGTCATCGCCAGCGATTTCCTCGACCCCGTCGAGGAAACCATGGCCTGGCTCGACGTGCTCGCCCGCCATGGCGTGCGCGCCCATCTGATCGAGGTTGCCGACCCGGCCGAGGAAACCTTCCCCTATGCCGGCCGCACCGAGTTCACCGATCCCGAGACCGGCGACAAGCTGACCGCCGGCCGCGCCGAGATGCTGGCCGATGAATACCGCCTGCTCTACACCGCTCGCCGCCAGGAGCTGGCCGGCTGGTGCAAGCGGCTTGGCTGGAGCTTTACCGTCAACCACACCGACCGGCTCGCGTCCGACGCGCTGGTGCGCCTGCACATGGCGATGACCGCCGATGGCGGGCATGCCGGTATCATTGCCGGCGATCAGCCCAGGCTGATCGCCAAGGGCGATCAGCCTGGAAAGGCGGTCGCATGAGCTGGCTGCCGCTCTCCTTCGGCGCTCCGATGGTGCTGTGGGGCCTGCTGGCGCTACCGGTGATCTGGTGGCTGCTCAGGCTCACCCCGCCCAAGCCGCAGACCGAGGTGTTCCCGCCGCTGAAGATCCTGGCCCGCGTGCTGAGGCGTGAGGAAACCCCGCAGCGCAGCCCCTGGTGGCTGACACTGCTCAGGCTGCTGATGGCCGCCCTCGTCGTCGCGGCATTGGCCGAACCGGTGTTCAACCCGCGCGAAAAGCTGCCGGCCGAGGGTGCCGCGCTTGCCCTGGTCATCGACAATGATTGGGCGAGTGCCGCCGACTGGAACAAGCGCGTCGCCACCGCCGAGCGGCTGATCAAGGACGCCGGCTCGAACGGCGTGCCTGTTATCATCGCCTTCACCGCCGAAAAGCCCAATGCCGAGATCGGCCCCTTCGATGCCGCCGCCGCGCTCGACCGGCTGCGCGCCGCCAGGCCGCGGCCGATCCCCACCGACCGGCCCGCCGTCTATGCGCGCGTCGCCGGCATGCTGGAAACCTTGCCTGGCGCCAGCGTCGCCGTGCTGGCCGATGGCCTGGCGGCAAAGGGCGACGAGGCCGCCTTCAACACGCTGTTGTCGAAAAATGCCGCCCGAATCGTCTGGGCGGTGGCCGACCGGCTGTCGCTGACTGGCCTGACATCAGCCGAAAACCAGGTTGATGGCTTTGGTTTGACCGCCATCCGCGCGCCCGGCGACCCCGCCCCGGCGCAGGTCACCGCCGGCGCATTCGACGACAAGGGCCGCCGCATCGCCGATGCGACCCTAACCTTCGCGCCGGGCGAAGCCACGGCCACTGGCACCATGGCGGTGCCGTTCGAATTGCGCAACGACTTCGCGTCGATCGCGCTCGATGGCGAACGGCATGCAGGTGCCGTGCGCGTGCTCGACGAAAGCTCCAAACGCCGCCGCGTCGGGCTGTTGTCGCAAGCCGAGGCCGACCAGGCGCAGCCGCTTCTGTCGCCGCTCTACTATATCAGGCGCGCGCTGCAGCCCTTCGCCGATCTGGTCGAGCCCTCCAGCGCCGATCTCGCCGACGCCATCCCGCAGATCCTCGACCAGAAGCCGGCGATGATCGTCATGGCCGATATCGGCACCATTCCCGCACAGGTCCGGCAAAGACTGGTCGACTGGGTCGACAATGGCGGCACGCTCGTGCGTTTCGCCGGCTCGCGGCTGGCCGCCGCCGGCAATGACGACGATTTGCTGCCGGTCCGCCTGCGCACCGGCGAGCGTTCGCTCGGCGGCGCGCTGTCATGGACCTCGCCGCAGCCGGTCACCGAATTTCCCAAGGCCGGCCCGTTCGCCGACCTGGCGCCGCCGACCGAGGTCACGGTGACCAGGCAGGTGCTGGCCGAACCGACACCCGACATCGTCGAGCGCACCTGGGCGGCCCTCGCCGACGGCACGCCGCTGGTGACCGGGCTGAAGAAGGGCAAGGGCACGCTGGTGCTGTTCCATGTCACCCCCGAGGCGACGTGGTCGAACCTGCCGATCTCGGGCAGTTTCGTGGAGATGCTGCGCCGCATCGTGCAATTGTCGCGCAACCAGGGCGCGGCGATCGCCAATGCCGAAGCCGCAGCCACGTCGCTGGCGCCCTATCGGATGATCGCGGCCGACGGCTCGCTGGTGCCGCCGACACCGGATGCACGGCCGCTGGTGCCGGGCGCAGGACCACTGCCGGTCACCTTCGAGAACCCGCCTGGCCTCTACGGCTCGGAAACCGGCGTCTTCGCCCACAATCTGCTCGACGCCTCAAGCACCTTCGCCCCGCTGGCGCGCCCGCAAGTGACGGTCCCGGTTACCACCGTCCAGTACGCCTTCGATGAATCGCGCAACCTGAAGGGCGCGCTGGTCGCGGCGGCTCTGTTGCTGATGCTGCTCGACACGCTGGCGGTGTTGTGGATGGGCGGCCTGTTTTCGCGCCGGCCCCGCCGTGCCGGTGCGGGCGCCACCACAGCCGCTGTCTTGATCGCGCTTGGCGCACTGTTCGGCCATGCCGATGTCGCGCGCGCCGATGATGCCAAGCCGGGCGACCAGGTTGCTATCGAGGCGATTTCGAAAACCCGCATCGCTTATGTGCTGACAGGCGTCCCGGGTGTCGATTCGATCAGCCGCGCCGGGCTCGAGGGTCTGACCCGCTTCCTGATCGAGAAGACCGCCTTGGAACCGGGGGCGCCGGCCGGCGTCGACATTTCGAAGGACGAACTGTCCTTCTATCCCCTGATCTACTGGCCGATCGATCCGGCGGCACCGATGCCAAGCCAGGCCGCGATCGCCCGCATCGACGCCTATATGCAGCAGGGCGGCACCGTGCTGTTCGACACCCGCGATCAGTTCGCCAACGGCATCGGTGCCGATTCCACCAGCCCGGCGACCGAGCGGCTGCGCGACATCCTCGGCAACTTGAACGTGCCGCCACTGGAGCCGGTGCCGTCGGACCATGTGCTGACCAAATCCTTCTTCATCCTGCCCGAGTTTCCCGGCCGCTTCGCCGGCAGCCCGCTCTGGGTCGAGGCATCGCTCGATGCCAGCAATGCCGACAACCGGCCGGTGCGCACCGGTGACGGCGTATCGCCGATCATGATCACCGCCAATGATTTCGCCGGCGCCTGGGCGGTCGACGAGAATGGCGATCCGCTGCTGCCGACCGTGCCGAACGATCCGATGCAGCGGGTCTACGCGCTGCGCGCCGGCGTCAACATCATGATGTACATGTTGACCGGCAACTACAAATCCGACCAGGTGCATGTTCCCATCCTGCTCGAACGGCTGGGACAATAGGATGATTTTCTTACTCCCCACCGTGGTCAACTCTCTCCACAACGGAGAGGATGAAGCATGAACTGGTCGATCTCCTTCGAACCGCTTCTATCCTGGCCGCTTCTGGCCCTGGTGCTGGTACCGTTGGCGCTGCTGGCGCTCGTCGGCCTGTGGTTTCGCCAGCGCGGCTCGGTCCTGCGCCTGGTCGCCCTGCTGGCGCTCGCCGCCGCCCTCTTCAACCCCGTATTCCTCAACGAGGAGCGCGAGCCGCTGAAAAGCGTCGTCGCGCTGGTCGTCGACCGCAGCCAGAGCCAGGACATTGGCGACCGTACCAGGCAGACCGACGAGGCCGTGGCCGGGTTGCAGCAGCGTCTTGGCCGCTTCAAGCAGTTCGACGTCCGTGTCGTCGAGGCCGGCAAATCCGACGCCGCCGAGGAGCGCACGGAAACGCGGCTGTTCGGAGCGCTGGAAGGCGCCTTCCGCGACGTGCCGCCCTCGCGCATCGGCGGCGCCATCATGGTCACCGACGGCGAGGTGCATGACACGCCGTCGGGCACGCCCGAGTTCAACGCCCCGCTGCATGCCCTGATCACCGGCAACGACCATGAGAAGGACCGCCGTATACGTTTCGAGAACGCGCCGCGTTTCGGCCTCGTCGGCAAGCCGCTCGACATGAGCTATCGCGTCATCTCGACCGAAAACGAGACCGGACCGGTCGATGTGCGGGTCTCGGTCAATGGCGAGCAGGTTTCAGTCGAGCATGCCACGGTCGGCCAGGCCATGCCGCTGCAGGTGACCATCCCGGGCGCTGGCCGCAACATCATCGAACTTGCCATCGACCGTGAGCCGGGCGAACTGACCGACACCAACAACCGCGCCATCGCGCTGGTCGACGGCATCCGCGAGAACCTGCGCGTTCTGCTCGTTTCGGGCGAACCGCATGCGGGCGAGCGCACCTGGCGCAATCTGTTGAAATCCGACGCCTCGGTCGATCTCGTCCATTTCACAATCCTGCGGCCGCCGGAAAAGCAGGACGGCACGCCGATCAACGAATTGTCGCTGATTGCCTTCCCGACCCGCGAGCTGTTCGTCGAGAAGATCAAGGATTTCGACCTCATCATCTTCGACCGCTACCAGCACCGCGACGTGCTGCCGATCCTCTATTACGATTACATCTCCGAATATGTCGAAAAGGGCGGCGCGCTGCTGATCGCCGCCGGTCCCGAATATGCCGGCGAGGCTTCGATCGCACGCACGCCGCTGATGTCGGCGCTGCCGGCCATGCCGACCGGCGAGGTCGTCGACAAGGCCTTTTATCCCCGCCTCACCGAACTCGGTCAGCGTCACCCGGTGACGCGCGGCCTCGACGGTTCGGCCACCGAGCCGCCGCACTGGAGCCGCTGGTTCCGCACCATCGGCGTGCAGAACCCGCAGGGTGAAGTGGTGATGAAGGGCGCCGACAACCGGCCGCTGCTGCTGC
Source organism: Mesorhizobium sp. B2-3-10 (assembly GCF_006442275.1). Taxonomy (NCBI): domain Bacteria; kingdom Pseudomonadati; phylum Pseudomonadota; class Alphaproteobacteria; order Hyphomicrobiales; family Phyllobacteriaceae; genus Mesorhizobium; species Mesorhizobium sp. B2-3-10. The sequence continues at coordinate 440,219 of NZ_VFVT01000003.1, read as the reverse complement.
TCGACCGCAAGGGCGAAGGCCGCGTCGGCATGCTTCTGTCCGACCAGGGCTGGCTGTGGGCGCGCGGCTTCGAGGGCGGCGGCCCGCATGTCCAGCTCTACCGGCGCATCGCCCACTGGCTGATGAAGGAGCCCGAGCTCGAGGAAGAGCGGCTGACCGCCGAGGGACGCGGCATGGTGCTGGAGATCCGCCGCCAGACCATGGCCGACGATCCCGGCCCGGCGCAGATCATCACCCCCTCCGGCAAGACGCTCGCCGTCAAGCTCGACAAGTCCGAGCCCGGCGTCTTCCTCGGCAGCGTCCAGACCAGCGAGATCGGCCTCTTCCAGGTCGCCAATGGCGATCTCACCGCGCTTGCCCATGTCGGACCGGTCAACGCTCCGGAATTCGCCGACGTCGTCTCCACGCAGGAGCGGCTGAAGGCGCCGGCGGAAGCCACCGGCGGCAGCGTGCGCCGGTTGGCGTCTGCCGCGGGCAGCGACGTGACGCTGCCTTCCATCGTGCCGGTGCGCTCGGCCGGCGAGGCGTCGGGCAGCGACTGGATCGGCCTGCGCACCACCGACGACAGTGTGCTCAAGGCCGTGTCGCGCGTGCCGCTGTTCGGCGGCTTCCTCGGCCTCGGCCTGTTGCTCCTGGCGATGGGTTCGATGTGGTACCGCGAGGGACGGTAGAGCGGTGCGCTCTTTCTTTCTCCCCGTGTAGTGACGCGGAGAAAGACGCCGTCGCGAATGGTTTCGCCAATTGTCGAAACCAAGGCTATGACGAGCCCCTCCTCACTCCTCCGGTTCCGTCGTGAACAGCAGCGGGTAGCCCTTGGCCTTGCCGGCATCGGTGGCCCGTGTCGCCTTGGTCTCGGCGACATCCCGGGTGAAGACCGCGACCACGCAGACGCCACGCTGGTGCGCGGTGATCATGACCCGGTGCGCCTGGTCCTCCGAGAGCTTGAACTCGCCCTTCAGCACCGTCACCACGAATTCGCGCGGCGTGAAATCGTCATTGACGAGGATGACCTTGTAGAGCTTCGGCCGCTCTGTCTGCGGCTTGACCTTGGTGCGCGGTTTTGTGGTGATTTCAGGCATTCGAACCGACTGTTTTCGCGATCAGCTTAAGTCCGCATTTTGCCACGGGCGGCAGTGATCGTCCATTTACGGACCGTCGGCGGGCGGGCCCGGTCCTTCAGGATCATGTGGGGAATTGTCGGTCGCGGTTCAACGGCCCTGACGGCCGAAGACGCGGCGCGTTGCTTCGGCATCCGCCCGGCGTTCCAGCCATGCCGCGATCGGCCATCCGGCTACACAGATCAGCGTCACGCCGGCGAGCACGATCAAAAGCCATGCCTGCACCGGCGTGATGTAATCCCAGTTGCTGGAAATCGCCGGTGCGAACAGCGAAGGCTCGGTGCGCCCGCTTGCAGGGTCCGGCACGGGGCTGGCGGTGAGCAGAATCAGCACCCTGGCCACGCCGGTGGCAACCAGGCCGCCAATCACCATGGAGCGAAAAATGGACGAAAGCCGCTTCTTCATGCGGATTGTCCTACAGGGCCGGCATTGCAAACGGGTTAAGCACGATCGAGATGCGTGGCTGGAAGCCGCCGGCGTTCAGCTCTTCGATCATGCCTTGGCAGAAGGCCGCCCCAGCCGGTTTGCGGCTGGGGCGGCCTTGCTAGAACTAACCTCGAAGCTGATCAGGGCTTCTTGGGAGCAGCCTTCGCCGGGGCCGCCTTCGCGGGAGCCGCCATCGCGGGGGCCTTCTTGACCGGGCACTTGTGCTTCTTGGTCACCTTGCAGACGGTCTTCTTGGCGACCTTCTTCGGAGCGGCCTTGGCCGGAGCAGTGGTCGTCGCGGCAGCAGCCGGAGCGGTGGTCGTGGTGGCAGCGGCCGGGGCAGCGGTCGTGGTCGCGGCAGCGTTGCCGAGAACGGGCATCGAGAAGGCGAGAGCGACGGCGAGACCAAGGGCGGACAGGAGGGATTTTTTCATGGCTTCGTTTTCCTTTTTTGTGCGGGTCGTTTGAGTGTCACTGGACCGGGTCGTTCGGTGTCACTCCAAGCAACTTCAAAGCATTGGCGAGCATCCGGATGCCCTGCGCCTGTTTCTTGGCGGCGCAGTACCGGTTACCCTTTCTCTGAAGTGCCTTTGCCGCGGTGACCTGCGTTGCCGTGGCATGGGTTTCGAGGGCTTCATCAAATTGGTGGCTGAGATTGGCGCACCGTTCGCTCCGGGTCAGCGGCGCCTTTGCGTCTGATTGGTCAACAGCGGCAGTGAGCAGGCCAAGGCCCAGCAAAACTCCCAACAAACTGATCGACAATCTTGGCATCGGTTTATCCGTGAACCCGGAGACTAGCGTCGCAGCCGATGACCTGACCGCCACGGCACCGTTATGCCGGCCTACCTTTTCAGGAGTTTTTCCCGATTGTAGAATTTTGTTTCTGGATTGTGTCTGGCCGGGCCACGCCAAGCTGGCCGTTGTGGAGAAGGCGGAATTCATTCTTCCTTGAAAAGCAAGGCACTGGCCAACATACGGCCCGAATCCTATCGTGTGGCTCACCAGCCAAGAATGGCGTGGCCGGCAAACCAGACAGGGCAGCTGTGAAATCCGAGACACACATACTGATCGTCGACGACGACAAGGGCATTCGCGACCTGCTTCAGGAGTTCTTCCAGAAGCGGGGCCTGCACACCTCGGTTGCCGCCGACGGGACCGAGATGGAAACCATCCTGCGCCGCACGCAGGTGGATCTGATCGTGCTCGACGTGATGCTGCCCGGCAGGAGCGGGCTGGAACTGTGCCGTGACATCCGCGCCCAGTATACGACGCCGATCATCATGCTGACCGCCGTCACCGAGACGACCGACCGCGTCGTCGGGCTCGAGATGGGCGCCGACGACTATGTGCCCAAACCCTTCGACCCGCGCGAATTGCTGGCCCGCATCCGCGCCGTGCTTCGGCGCAATGGCGCCGCCGAGCCCAAGCGCGCCACCACCAAGCAGATTTACCACTTCGCCGGCTGGACGATGGACTGCTCGCGGCGGCGGCTGACCGCGCCCGACGATGTCAGGGTCGAACTGACCATGGCTGAGTTCAACCTCCTGCAGACCTTCGTCAAGAGCGCCCAGCGCGTGCTGACCCGCGATCAGCTCATCGAACTGTCCGGCGGCGACAGCGACTATTCCTTCGACCGCAGCATCGACATCCTTGTCTCCAGGCTGCGGCGCAAGATGGAAGATGATCCCAAGACGCCCAAACTGATCCTCACCGTGCGCAGCGGCGGCTACCAGTTCCTGCCCGAGACGACCTCCGAATGAGACGTTTCCTGCCGCAGACCTTGCCTGTCTGGGTGCTGCTGATCGTCATTGCCGGCCTGCTGATCAGTCAGGTCGCGACGCTTTATATCGTATCGCGCGACCGCGCCGCCGCCAATGACGTGGTCGACCTCTACCGCCTCAACGACCGCGCCTTCTCGCTCGTGCAGCTGATGCACGACGCCACGCCGGAGGAGCGCAAGGCGACGGCGACCGGGCTGTTCAACTCCACCTACGCGCTCACCGTCTCGGACACGCCCGCCGTCACCTCCTCGATCGCCGGCGACGACGAACTGGCCGAACTGGAAGACATTCTCGTCGGCCGATTGTCCAAGTTCGGTATCACCGACGCGCGCGTGCGGCGCGATCCGGCGACGCGCGAAGCCGACGATGCCGGCGGCGCGGCACCGGGACCCGAGATCGGCCAGGTGGAGCGGGATCTTCTGGTGCTGGCCGCCGATTTCGCCCAGAGCGACAAGCTGACGGCTTCGCTGCGCTTCGCCGACGGCCAATGGCTGAATTTCACCGAACCGATCACGCCCGTCGGCCCGATCCTGAGCGTCGATAGCCTGCCGCTCTATTCGCTGATCGCGGGGCTGGTGGTGATCATGTCGATCTGGTCGCTGCGCCGGCTGACCGCGCCCTACCGGATGATGGAAACCGCCGTAAACCGGATCGGCAACGACCTCAAGAGCTCGCCGATCGCCGAGAGCGGCAGCCGCGAGGTACGCGCCGCCGCCAAGGCGATCAACGCCATGCAGGCGAGGCTGCGCGAATATGTCGAGGATCGTGAGCACCTGGCGGCGGCCCTCGCGCACGACCTGCGCACGCCGATGACCAGGATGCGGCTGCGCCTGGAGCTGTTGCGCAGATCACCGGCGCGCCAGGCGCTCGCCCACGATCTCGCCGACATCGAAAGCATCGCGAGTTCCGTGATAGACTTCGCCAAATTCGAGGTCACGGAAGAGAAGGCCGAACGGATCGATTTCTGGTCGCTCGTCGAATCGGTCGCCGACAGCTACGAGACCGTGTCCTTCGACAATGACGACGTCCGTTCGCGAGGCCTGATCTGCATGGCGCGGCCGGTGGCTCTCAAGCGCTGCGTCACCAATCTGGTGCAGAACGCCGTCACCTACGGCAAGCAAGCGCATCTCAGCCTCAGCCGCTTGGACGGCACGATCACGCTGGCCATCCGTGACGAGGGACCGGGCATTCCCCAGGCCCAGATCGACGCCGTCTTCGGCTCCTTCGTGCGTCTCGAACAGTCCCGCAACCGCCAGACCGGCGGTCTCGGGCTGGGGCTGACCATTGCCCGCAACATCGCGCGCGCGGCGGGCGGCGAAGTGCGCCTATCCAACCATCCAGACGGCGGCCTGCTGACCGAGTTGCGCCTGCCGATGGCGGCTTAGGACATAGCCGCCTGAAGCGCGTCGCGCCGAAGCGGATCAGGCGCCGCGCTTCAGTCTTCGTTTTTGTGCATGTCGTCTTCCCAAAACCGAGGTCACTTTTGGGCGACATGCATCAGCGCCGCAGCACCGCGCTCAGCACGTCGCGGATGCCGATCGCGCCGACGAAGCGCGACTGGTCGTCGAACAGCGCCACGGGTGCGGTCTGCGACCGGTGCATGGCCAGCATCACGGTCTTCAGCGAGGTGCCGGGATTGGCCCAGAACACTTGCGCCAACTCCTCCGGCTGGCCCTCGACATCGGCGCAGGACACCCATACGGCCGGCTTGCCGTCGCGCTCGGCCGCCGCCACCAGCCCGTGCTCGTCGATCTTGAAGCGCGTCGTCTTGCGCCGGTCGAGCCACACCCAGCCGTCCTTGCCCTGTTCGAGATCGCGGCGATCGCGCATCACGTTCCAGGCGGTCAGCACCGAGAGCGGGTTCACATTGGCGATGAAGTCGCGGACATAATCGTTGGCGGGGCGCAGCACGATGTCTTCCGGCGCGCCGGTCTGGACGATACGGCCGCCCTCCATGATAGTGATGTGGCTGCCGATCTTCAGTGCCTCCTCCAGATCGTGGCTGACGAAGATGATGGTCTTCTTCAATTCCGCCTGCAGCTGCAGAAGTTCGTCCTGCAGCTTGGTGCGGATCAGCGGGTCGAGGGCCGAGAACGGCTCGTCCATCAACAGGATAGGCGCCTCGGTGGCGAAGGCACGCGCCAGGCCGACGCGCTGCTGCATGCCGCCCGACAGCTCATGGGCGTATTTGTTCGACCATTGGTCGAGATTGACCAGCTTGAGCTGGCGATGCACCCGCTCCTTGCGCTCGGCGTCCGGCACGCCGGCGAGTTCGAGGCCGAGCCCGACATTCTCCTCCACCGTGCGCCATGGCAGCAGGCCGAACTGCTGGAACACCATCGCCACCTGCTTCTGGCGCAGCCGCCGCAGGGTCGGCTCGTCGCAGGTGACGACATCGACCGTGCGGTCACCGTCCTTCACCAGCACCTGGCCGCGCGACACCACGTTGAGCCGGTTGACCGCGCGAAGCAGCGTCGACTTGCCCGAACCGGACAGGCCCATCAGCACCGAGATTTCGCCTTCATGCACGGTGAGGCTGGCGCCGGCGCAGCCGAGCACATTGCCGGTCTTCTCGAGGATTTCGGCCCGGGTGGCGCCCTTGTCGATCATCGCCAGCGAGCCGGCCTGGTCGGCGCCGAAGACGATATCGACATTCCTGAAATCGACGGCGACGGTCATTTCTTGCCTCCAACGCCAATGCGGGTCATCCGGTCGAGCACGATGGCGAGCACGACGATGGCGAGACCGGCCTCAAGGCCCAGATCGATGCGGCGCGAACCGAGCGCCCGGTTGATTTCCGTACCGAGCCCGCCGGCGCCGATCAGGGCCGCGAACACCACCATCGACAGCGACAGCATGATCGACTGCGTCAGACCCGCCATGATGGTCGGCAGCGCCGAGGGCAGCTCGACCTTCCACAACAGCTGGCTCTTGGTGGCGCCGAAGGCCTCGCCGGCCTCGATGATCGACTTCGGTACCGAGACGACGCCGAGATGGGTGAGCCGGACCGCGGTCGGGATGACGAAGATGATGGTGACGATCAGGCCGGGCGCATTGCCAAGACCGAACAGCGTCAGCACCGGGATCAGGTAGACGAAGGTCGGCAGCGTCTGCATCAGGTCGAGCACCGGCAGCATGATGCGATAAACCTTCGGCTTGTGCGCGGCCCAGATGCCGAGCGGCACGCCGATCGCCATCGCCGCCGCCGCCGCCGCGACAACCAGCACCAGCGTCTGCACCGTCTGTTTCCAAAGGTTCTGGTTGATGATGAAGATCAGCCCGATGAAAACGCCAATGGCGAGCGGGCGCGAACGCTGCAGCAGCCAGGCGATGACGGCAATCACCAAAGCGAGCAGCACCGGCGGCACCATCAGCAGGATGTTGACCAGCCCGTCGAGCAGAAAATTGAGGCCATTCGAGAACGCCCTGAAGACGGTGTCGAAATTGTCGGTAAGGAAACCGAAGAACGCCTTTCCCCAGGCGCCGATCGGGATCTTGTGATCGACCATGAACTTGGAAATCGGATCCATCTCACCCCTCGTTTGCCAGAGCTCTGCCTTCGGCCCCGTACTGTCGCGACGTCATCTTGTCACAGGATACGAAAAAGGGCAGCCTTTTCCACAAAGACTGCCCTCTGTTTCGGTCACGCCGAAATCAAAGTCGGCTCAGCTTCCGAGCGCGGTCTTGACCGCTGCCGCAGCGTCGCCGCCGTCGAAGGTGGTCACGCCGGCGATCCACGGCTTGACCGCATCCGGGTTTTTCTTCAACCAGTCGGTTGCCACCTTGTTGGCATCGCTGCCCTTCAGGATGGCGTCCATCATCTGGCCTTCCATATCCAGATTGAACTTCAGGTTGGCGATGAACTTGCCGACATTCGGGCACTCGCTCATGTAGCCCTTGCGCACATTGGTCGAGACGGTGGCCGCGCCGAAACCGCTGTCGCCCATGCCGTCGAGATAGGTGATCTTCATGGCGCCCATCACCGGATGCGGCGTCCAGCCGAGGAAGGCGATCCACTCATTGCTCTTCATCGACTGCTCGGCCTGCGTCAGCATGCCGGCCTCCGAGGATTCGACCAGCTCGAACCCGTCGAGATTGTCCTTCGGGTTCTTGATCATGTCGAGGATGATGCGATTGCCGTCATTGCCGGCCTCGATGCCGTAGATCTTGCCGTTGAACTTGTCCTTGAACTTGCCGAGGTCGGTCAGCGACTTGACGCCGGCATCCGCGACATAGGTCGGCACGACGATGCCGTAACCGGCGCCGGCCAGGTTCTGGCTGACGGTCTCGACCGAACCGTCGGCCGTATAATCCTTGATGTCATTGGTCATCGACGGCATCCAGTTGCCGAGGAAGACGTCGAGGTCCTTGTTCTTCAGCGACGCATAGGTCACCGGAACCGAGAGCTGGATCACCTGCGGCTCGTAGCCGAGCGCGGTGAGCAGCACCGAGGCCAGCCCGGTGGTGGCCTGGATGTCGGTCCAGCCGACATCGGAGAGGCGAACCGCCTTGCAGCTTGCCGGATCGCCGGCGAAGGCGGCGCTCGTGGACAGGAAAGCCGCCAGGCCCAGGCCGGCGACGAAGGAATTCATGCGCGACATCTGTATTCTCCCATTTCGATTCTTTGGCGAAGCGAAGTTACGGTTTTTGTGCCCGCCTTGTTTCGTCAGCCAAACACCATTCTGGAGTGGTTTCAAGCGCTAAGACAATCACGATCAACGGCGCTGGCTGGCCCATCAGCGACACAGCTGACGCTTTCCGCGCCGAGCCCAAGCGCAATCTGCCTCGGCAATGGCGGCTTTTTCAGGGGAATGCGGCGCCTGCCCCTCCCCGAGGCCTGGCAAGTCGGCTTAAAAGAGCGGCATGGCCAAGCTTTACTTCCACTACGCGACGATGAATGCCGGCAAGACGACCATGCTGTTGCAGGCGTCGTACAATTACCGCGAGCGCGGCATGACGACGATGCTGTTCGTCGCCGGCCACTACCGCAAGGGTGACACCGGCCTGATCTCGTCGCGCATCGGGCTGGAAACGGAAGCCGAGATGTTCCGCGACGGCGACGACCTGTTCGCCCGCGTCGCCGAGCATCACCAGCACACGGCGGTGCATTGCATCTTTGTCGACGAGGCGCAGTTCCTGGAGGAGGAGCAGGTCTGGCAGCTTGCCCGCATCGCCGACCGGCTCAACATCCCGGTCATGTGCTATGGCCTGCGCACCGATTTCCAGGGAAAGCTGTTTCCCGGCTCGCGCGCGCTGCTGGCGATCGCCGACGATCTGCGCGAAGTGCGCACCATCTGCCGCTGCGGCCGCAAGGCGACGATGGTCGTGCGCCTCGGTCCCGACGGCAAGGTGGCCAGGCAGGGCGAACAGGTGGCGATCGGCAAGGACGTCTATGTCTCGCTCTGCCGCCGGCATTGGGAAGAGGAAATGGGCCGCGCGGCACCGGACGACTTCATCGGCTTCATCAGCCGCTGAATGGGGCTCGCTGGGGCGTCGGCGTGGGTAGCTGGCTGCCACCTCTTGTCGGCCGCGCCGTTCTATGGTGCCTTTGTCAAGGTCAGCGCCCTATTTTCCCACCCTCAGCCAGAGCCTCCCGGGGTCAGCCATGCTTCGAGCCGTCTTGTCCGCCAGCCTTCTTTTGCTTGCCACCTCCGTTACCGCCCGGGCCGGGGGCGATCCTGTGCTGGGCAAACATGTTTTCAACCGATGCATGGCCTGCCATGAGGCGGCGTCCGACCGCGACAAGGTCGGCCCGCATCTGATGGGCGTCGTCGGCCGCAAGGCGGGAACCGCCGAAAGCTTCCTCGACCGTTATTCGGACGCCATGAAGAGCGCGGGTGCTGCCGGTCTCGTCTGGGACGAGGCAAATCTTGCCGAATACCTCAGATCGCCCAAGCTGAAGGTGCCCGGCAACAGGATGGCCTTTGGCGGCCTCAGCAATGACGACGACATCGCCAACGTCGTCGCCTATCTGAAGGCCGACCCCAAACCCTGAGCAGACGCCGTTCGTCGTCGGACGGGCCGACTTGTGCCGCCGGTGGGGCTGCAAATGGCCAGTTGTTGTCGAGTTTAGGAGCCATTCGCTTCCGCGTGGATTGATTGCTTTGCCGGCATCAAAGTTCAAAATCAGCTGAACAAGGCTTGGCCTGCCAGTTGATCACGTCATGACCACGGCTCCACTGGCTTTCAAGGGTTCGGCCGGATATTTGTTTTCGCGCCATGCACTGTCTTCACGTCTTTCAATCCCCTGATACCCCACATATATTCGCCGCTGTTCGCAACCAGCGAGCGGAAGCCGAAGCGGGAGGCCCCTATGGCGACATTGCAGAATTTCGATGCCGAAATTGCCAAGACCAAGCAGGTCGTCCAGGACATGCGCACCAAGATCGAGCAATCCGGCACCGTGCTCGACACGCTCGCAACCGCCGACAAGAAGATCGGCGACGCCAATTTCGACATCGAGAACGCCCGCATTGAGGATGTACTGAAGCAGCAGAAGGTGATGGAAGGCAACATCGCCGACCTGATCATCGGGCTGGAGGACGCCACCAACGTCTTCGGCGCCGAGTTCGAGAGCATGAAGAACTATACCGGCTGGGAAAACTTCGTCGGCGTTTTTTCGGCACAGCGCAAGCAGCGCATGCGCACCGATCGCGTCCGCAACATGTCGCTCGCCGGCAACCTGCAGGAGCTGCTGGCCAAGTCCGATACCATCGTCGGCATATTGAAGGCGCAGAAGGAAATTCTCGACCAGCGCTACAAGACCTCCGAGGCCAGCCTGTCGCAGGTTATCGAGCGCCGCAAGATCACCATGACCAACCTCGAAACCGTGCAGAAGCGCATCGAGGAGCTCAATCCGATGCTGCTCGACATCGAAAACAGGATCGCCGCCTCGACCAGCCAGAAAGACCGCACGCAGCTCGAGGGCGAGCGTTCCAAGCTTGCCACCGAATACAATGAAAAGCAGGCGAAGGAGCAGGAGCTGCTGGCCGAAAGCCAGACGCTGGAGCGCTATACTTCGATGTTCCAGACCTTCGTCGATTCGCTCAACAACCAGATCGCCGCGCAGTCGACGCTGATCAACAAGCTGACCATCGATACCGAACAGCGCATCGTGCTCTACAAGGCGCTCGAGGACTCGCTGAAGACCGCCGCCCAGCAGGACGTCGCCCACAAGATCAACACGCTGGGCAGCCAGGTCGACAACACGGCCGAGGAAACCATGGCCGGCATCGGCGCCGCCTCGCAGAAGCACATCGGCGATCTCTTGGAGATGCACGAGAAGAACATGGTCGCCAGCGCCGACATCCAGCGCCGCAAGAAGCTGGCCGACGATGCCTTTGCCCGCCGCTTCGACGAGGTGCTGAAGAAGCACAATTCGGCCAACTACGTGCAGTCATAATTGCCGCGCGCATCGGTGCGACAATCCCAGGACTGACAGCATGACCCCCGAAAACGACGCCGCGGCGCGGTATTTCTCGGCAATCACGGCCGCGCTCAGCGGCCTTGAAGTGTTCATGCGCGACGACCGCTCGCCGCTTTACCGGCACGGCATCGTCGCCAAGATCGTTGCCGAGTACATCGCTCGGCTCGACAAGTCCTTTTCCTGCTGGCGCAACCGGCTGGGCTTCATGGACACGTTCCGCATTTCGCGCGCCGAGAGCGGCTACCCGGTGTTCCAGAACCTGCTTGAACTGGAAAACGACCGCCTGCAGGCCGACGCGCGGCTCGCCAACATCCCCCAGGCCGGCGAGCTGCGCGAGGAGATGGCCGACTTCATCCTGCGCCACAAGGAGTTTCCCGAGGCGCTGCAGAAATCGATGGCCGAGCGGCTCTATCTCGAAGACGTCAAGAGCGAGCAGACCTTCGGTCCGTTCACGCTGGCGCAGACGGCCAAGGTGTCGGTCAATCCGAAGACGGCGCGGCCTTATTACCTCGTCCACTGGGCAAGCTTCGACGGCAGCGCCAACCTGCCTCTGGTCTATATGGTGACGGTGGAGGATTCCTCGGAAAGCATGGTCCGCCAGCTTGTCGACCGGAGCGGCAAGCTCAACGACAAGGTCGACATTCCGCTGCCCGTCGACGGCCTGCTCAACCCCGAGCTTGCCCACCGCTTCGACGATTTCACCGAGAAGAATTCGGCCTATACGCTGTCGCCGGCGACCATCGCGGTCAATCTCGACAAGGATTTCGAGCCATTGCACCCCAAGCAGCTGAGGCGTGTGGTGCTTGGCCCCTTCTACTCGGCAGGCATCACCGACAACAACTCGACGGTGACGGAAGTGCTGGCCAAGGTGCGCAAGCCCGAAAATGCCTGGCTTTTGACCTGGACCATCCAGGAAGTCTATTCCAAGGGCGAGAAGCCCGGCCGCAAGGGCCTGTTCTCCAGCGAGAAGACGACGCAGGAATTCTTCATCAACACCGACGACCTGGAAGCCGCCCGCCAAGGCGTGTCGAGCTACGAAAACCACGCGCTGATCCCGCACGAAGCCTACCAGGCGCTTTACGCCGCCGGCGAAGCACAGAAGATCTTTGGCGGCTACAAGGTTCACATCCTATCGAATGGGCAGGTCATCTCAGACGTCTGACCGTCACACCACGGAGCACCCTTCATGGACACCGGCCTGACCACCATCCCGGAAGCGGCTATCGAAAAACACCGCGCCACCGCGCAGAGCTTCATCACCCGCATCGTCGTGCTGGAGGATCCATCGCGCGAATCCGGTACGGCATTGGCCGGCACCAACCGCCGCTTCGTCTCCACCGTCTCGGTCGGTTCGGTGCGCCGCACCCGCGAGGTCGAGCTGTCGAAGACGGTCGGCGCCGTTCATCCCGACGACCAGTTGCTGACCATCCCGCAGCACACGCTGCTCTTTCGCGCCCGGCGCGGCACGGCGATCGCGCTGGCGGTATCGGACGTCTTCGCCGAAGGCTCCGATCTCGAAAGCCTGCAGGCCAGGAACACCCGCGCGCCGCTCGAAGGCGACGAGGCGTCCACCTTCAAGAAACTGCTGTCGGCTTCGGCCTATATTTCGGCCTTCAGCCTCGCCTCGTATCTGTTCCAGCTCATCGACGGCGACGGCGAGGCGCCGAACGATATCCGCGAGCCGGACTTCCTGTTCGACACGCCCCAGGATGCGGTTAAATCGATCCTGGCCGGCCTCGACAAGGCGATAGCGGGCTCGACGGACGAGGGCGACCTGACGACCAGGGCGCGCGCCTTCGCCCGCGTCGCCATCGACGGGCTTTTGGCGCGCAAAAGCCGCTTCGACGGCATCGGCCCGTTCGAGAACGCCCATATCCGCATCGACGCCGACGACTTCACCCTCGACGGCTTCGACGTGGCGCCCGGCAAGCGCTCCAAGCCGCTGGTGATGACCTTCAAGAAACCGGAAGAGGTCGTCGGCAACCACATCGCCAAATACCAGTCCGTCAAGCTCGCCAAGATGCTGATGGCCTATGATTTCGAGCGTGAACTGAACCCGTTCGTCGAGCTCGGCGGCTTCCTGTTCACCTTCATCGGCGACGGCGCGCCCGGCACCGGCAAGACGACGCTGATCCAGATGATCGCCGGCCTTGTCAACGGCTATTGCCAGGTCGCCGGCTATCCCTTTGCCTATGAAAATTTCGGCGTCGACCAGATTTCGTCCTACCAAGGCAAGTCTGGCCAGAACTGCCGCCAGTTCATCAACAATGTGTTGAACCCGCGCGTCATCGGCTTCGGCACCATCGACGACATCGACCAGGTGGCCGCCCGCCGTTCCGACGACCGCGCATCGGCCGGCCAGCAGGAGATCACCGGCGTGCTGATGGACGCCTTCGCCGGTGCTGCCACCGTGGTGCGTGGCAATTGCTCGTTCGGCATGTTTTCCAACTATCCCGAAAATGTCGACGATGCGCTGCGCCAGCGCGCCGGCGCCCGCTGGCTGGTCGACGGGCCGCAGACCCGAGACGACTATATCGACATTTTCGTGCTGCTCGCCGGCAAGAACCACGAAATCCCCCTGGGCAAGCACGAACTCTACGCCGCGCAGGAGATCCAGCGCGCCGTGACCGAAGCCTATGAAGAGCATGAAAAGCCGCGGGAGGACGGACTGGTGCGGGTCTACGAGCGCTACATGAAGGAAAATGGCGCGCCCAGGACCATGGCCGACATCGGCACCTACCTGCACCTGATCAAGGACGCCGAGCCGCGCTTCACCGGCCGCGCCATCAAGAACGTCACCGACGCCATCAAGATGCGTGCCATGGACATCGAGCTTCCCGACGACTGGTTCGAAAAGCCGGAAGCCTTCATGCACAAGAGCTACGACGACAAGAAAGCGATGATCGAGGAATTGCGCGGGCCGTTCTCGCTTGCCATGGTCATGCAGGAGATCAACCGCTACGCCGATTCCGAGTTCCGCTATTCCGACAAGTCCGACGATGCCGCGGTGGAGAAGCTGCTGCGCGACGCAAGGCTGCGCGAACGCGCGGCGCGTGAGATGGAGGAGATGAAGAAGAAGGGTCTGTGGAATGCGTGAGGCGAGCTCTTCTTCCTTCTCCCCGTTCACGGGGAGAAGGTGCCCGAAGGGCGGATGAGGGGCAGCGCCATGCGTGGTGGAAACGAGCCCAAGGTGGCAAGAGCCCGCGAGCTTCGGAAAATCGAGAACGATGCCGAGGAAAAGCTCTGGCATGAACTGCGTGGGCGACGATTGAATGGCCACAAATTCATTCGCCAACTGCCCATCGGGCCCTATTTCGCCGACTTTGCCTGTCGTGAGGCTAATCTGGTCGTGGAGGTCGATGGCAGCCAGCATGCAGGTGGATCCCGGGATCGCTACAGGGACGAAACGATGAACGCTAATGGTTGGTCGGTATTGAGGATTTGGCACGCTGATGTTTTGAGCGGCCGAAAGAGCGTATTGGAGACCATCGTTGCGGCCGTGGATGGTCGGCTGAACAAGAAGATGATTGGCATCGACGCGAAGTTTCTGCCTTCAATCTTGGAGACGAGATGATGAGCGTTTGCGCCGCCCCTCATCCGCCCTTCGGGCACCTTCTCCCCGTGAACGGGGAGAAGGCAAGATGAGCAAAAAACCCGATCTCCTGCGCGACAACGAACTCATCTACGGCCGGCTGCTCACGGTCGACGAGCCGCATCTCATCCAGCGCTACAACAAGGCGCTGGCGGCTTTCGGTCTCAAGCCGACAAAGCTGAAGAGTTTCCAGATCGACCGCACCGGCTTTTCGCCCGAAGTGGCCGAGGAGTGTGGCGACTACGATTATCTGGATCCCAACGAGGTCAACCGCCGCTTCATCATCCTGACGCCGTCGCAGATCGACCTGCCGGTGGTGCACACGGCCTTCTCGAACACCTCGCAGCTGATGTTCGAATTCATGTCCAGGAACCAGCGCGCCATAGACGCGCTGACCATCAAGGACGTGATCTACGGCGAGATGGAGGATTCCGTTCCCAAGGTCAACGACATCGAGGACCTGCTGTCGATCAGCCAGGTCGAGTTCAAGGTGCTGTCGGCCGAGGACGTGCTGGGCAAGGCGGCCGAGCTCGGCAAGCTCGTCGACCGGCTGAAGCAGGAGCCCGACGCCTGGCGCGACAATGCCATGCTGACCCGCATGGTGGAACTCGCCAAGGTCTGCGGCGACATCAGGGAGAACGCGCTGGTGCCCGACCAGGTGATCTTCCGCCACAACGCCTACTGGACCAGCCATTTCGGCGGCCTCTACGTGTTCGTCGATCCCGACATGACGACGGTGATCAGCGATCCGGCGGCTCCCGGTTTCCGCCGCTCGCGGCCCTGGCAGGTGAGCTATCTCTCCATCAAGGACGCCGACAAGGTGTTCAAATTCCTGGCCGCCACCGGGCGCATCGAATTGCCGCGCGCCTCCTGGATCGAAACCTCGGGCTATCTCGAGCACCGCGCTGAAATGGTCGTGCGCGCGCTGATCCGCGACGCCGAGCCGAACCGCAATTTGACCGACGTCGACAAGGTCTGGCTGCAGACCTGGATCCAGGGCCATGCCGACCTGATCACCAGGGACGGCAATTTTCCCTTCCTCAACGCCGCCAAGCGCGAGATCGCCCAGTTCGGCCACCTCAAGATCGAGGACGTCTTCCCGCAGCAGCGCTTCCTGGTGGTCCGCGCCAAGCCTGATCATCCCGACGCCTGGCTGACCAACCGGCTGATCTCGGATTTCGTGCCGTCGGACTTCGTGTCGCGCTACATCTTCAACAAGGACGGCTTCTACAAGGACTATGACGGCTTCAGCGACGCTTGGCGATCGCATGTTGTGGACGTTCTGAAAACCACATATTTGAAGGAAAAGGTGGCGTTTCGCACACGCCTCTACGGCCTGACCGACTAGAACGATATGAACCGTCATTCCGTTCTAACTTGTTGTTTTGGTGCATGATGTTATCCAAAAAGTCTGCAACTTTTTGGCATCGTGCTGAGGGGGTGATACAGCCATGCTCGACCCGATCGTGAACTTCTTCGTCAAGCTGTTCCAGTGGATCGGCCGCGGCATCGGCCTTCTGATCGGCGTGATCCTGTGGCCCTTCTTGTGGGCCGGCCGCTGGTATACGCAGCGCGGCTGGATCCTGAAGGCCGTCGTCGGCCTGGCCTTGCTGGTGCTGATCGGCCTTTACGCCAACTTCTTCTACGCCACCCAGTGGTGGAACAGGTTCAACCCGAACTACCCGGACACCTATACGTTCGAGAAGCGCAACGTTTCCGCCGGTGAACAGGTGGCCGCCGGCGCCGGCACCGACACGGCCAAGACTTGCGGCAACTCCGGCATCGCCCAGGTGGCGGCGGACCTGACTGACTTCAACGTCAACCAGAATGCCTGGATCTCGTCGATGATCCTCTACAAGCTCGGCCTGTTCGGCATCGACTGGGACAACACCCCGTGGATGGACAACAAGGCCTCTTTCCAGCGCGGCATCAACCAGGCGGTGCGACGCACGGCGACCGAGCTTGCCGACAATCTCGGCCGCGTGCGCACCACCTCGCAGATCGATGCCGACCTGCAGGACGCGCGTGGCAATCTGCAGTTCGACGAGTATACCTGGTATTTCGGCGTGAGCCCGTTTGGACCGAAGACACCGACGCCGAGCTACTATCGCGACGCCGTGCGCAAGCTGCGTTCGTTCAATGCCCGGCTCGCCACCTGCCAGGCCACTTTCGATGCCCGCGCCGACAATCTGAAGCAGTATATCGATCGCATCGCCAGTGACATCGGCTCGACCTCCGCCATCCTCAAGGAGCGTGCCGAGAACCACAACAATGGCTGGTTCGACACCCGCGCCGACGACCGCTACTGGTTCGCCTATGGCCAGCTCTATGCCTATTACGGCCTGATGAAGGGCGCCCAGGCCGACTTCGAGGACGTCATCAAGGAAAAGCACCTGCAGAGCCTGTGGGATACGATGGACGCGCAGTTCGTGTCGGCCCTGCGCATCCAGCCCTTCATCATCGCCAATGGCCGCGAGGACGGCTGGCTGCTGCCCACCCATCTGACGACGATGGGCTTCTACGTGCTTCGGGTGCGCTCGAACATGGTTGAAATCAGCAACGTGCTGACGCAGTAGCGCTGTCCCACGGCAACACTCGCGATGGCGGATTTGCGTCGTCGCGTCTGTCGCATTCCGTGCATTGTGCGGCTGTTTTGAGACGGCGGAAGCGCCCCTGCTCTGGCTTCTATACGGCGCGGCAAGCGGAGCCATAAAGAACCGGGAATAGGTCGGCCGCCGCAGAGGAATTTTCTCTATAGGAAACATAGTTGCATGAAAGTTGACGCCGCCGCAGCGACAGGGTTAGATGCCCTGCGCGTCCGGCTCCAGCCTTCTTGCGAGTAAGATCAACCCCGTCCCCTCCACCGTCCAATCCAGAGGAACGCCGTCATGGCCGAAGTGAAGTCCGACATCGAGATCGCGCGTGGCGCCAGGAAAAAGCAGATCCAGGAGATCGGCCAGAAGATCGGCATCCCAACCGAACATCTGCTGCCCTACGGCCACGACAAGGCCAAGATTTCGGCCGAGTTCATCAAGTCGGTGAAGGGCAACAGGGACGGCAAGCTGATCCTCGTCACCGCCATCAACCCGACCCCGGCCGGCGAAGGCAAGACCACCACCACCGTCGGCCTCGGTGACGGTCTGAACCGCATCGGCAAGAAGGCGATCGTCTGCATCCGTGAAGCTTCGCTCGGCCCGAATTTCGGCGTCAAGGGCGGAGCCGCCGGCGGCGGTTACGCGCAGGTCGTGCCGATGGAGGACATGAACCTCCACTTCACCGGCGACTTCCACGCCATCACCACGGCGCACAACCTTTTGTCGGCCCTGATCGACAACCACATCTACTGGGGTAATGAACTCGGCATCGACACCCGCCGCGTGGTGTGGCGCCGCGTCATGGACATGAACGACCGGGCGCTGCGCGAGATCATCTGCTCACTCGGCGGCGTCGCCAACGGCTTTCCGCGCGAAGCCGGCTTCGACATCACCGTCGCCTCGGAAGTGATGGCGATCCTCTGCCTCGCCACCGACCTGAAGGATCTGGAAAAACGCCTCGGCGACATCATCGTCGCCTATCGCCGCGACAAATCGGCGGTCTATGCCCGCGACCTCAAGGCCGATGGCGCCATGGCCGTCCTGCTCAAGGACGCCATGCAGCCCAATCTGGTGCAGACGCTGGAGAACAACCCGGCCTTCGTGCATGGCGGCCCGTTCGCCAACATCGCGCATGGCTGCAACTCGGTCGTCGCCACCACGACGGCGCTCAAGCTTGCCGACTACGTCGTCACCGAAGCCGGTTTTGGTGCTGATCTAGGTGCCGAAAAGTTCTTCGACATCAAGTGCCGCAAGGCCGGACTGAAGCCGGCAGCCACCGTCATCGTCGCCACCGTGCGCGCCATGAAGATGAATGGCGGCGTCAAGAAGGAAGACCTTGGCAAGGAGAATGTCGAAGCCGTCAGGAAGGGCTGCCCGAACCTTGGACGCCACATCGAGAACATCAGGCAGTTCGGCGTCCCGGCGGTCGTTGCCATCAACCACTTCTATTCCGACACCGACGCCGAGATTCAGGCGCTCAAGGACTACGTCGCCTCGATGGGCGAGGAAGCGATCCTGTGCAAGCACTGGGCCAACGGCTCCGCCGGCATCGAGGAGCTTGCCAACAAGGTGGTGGCGCTCGCCGAATCCGGCGCCTCGCAGTTCGCGCCACTCTATCCCGACTCCATGCCGCTGTTCGAGAAAATAAACACCATCGTTCAGCGCATCTATCGCGGCTCGGAAGCCATCGCCGACAAATCGGTGCGCGACCAGTTGAAGGCCTGGGAGGATGCTGGTTACGGCAACCTTCCGGTCTGCATGGCCAAGACACAGTACTCGTTCTCGACCGACCCGAACCTGCGCGGCGCGCCGACCGGCCACACCGTGCCGGTGCGCGAGGTCAGGCTGTCCGCCGGCGCCGGCTTCGTCGTCATCATCTGCGGCGAGGTCATGACCATGCCTGGCCTGCCGAGCAAGCCGTCGTCGGAAAAGATCTTCCTCAACGAGGCCGGCCAGATCGAAGGCCTGTTCTGATCTTCATCTCGACAAGAACAAGAAGGGCGCCGCATCGCCGCGGCGCCCTTCTCGTTTGCGGATCGTCCTACGCGGCGCTGCGCGACAGCGCCCGCTGGTTGGACGCATGGATCGTGTCGCGTTCCGGCAGCGCGCCGGTCTCCAGGCAGTCGATCCATTCGGCAGTCTTGAGCACCGCGGCGAAGCGCGACTGAAGGATGATGCTCACCACGCGATGGATCTCCTCGGCCGAGGCGTAACCGGCGCTGTTGGCGTAAGGCACCGAACCGGTCGCGTCGGACAGGAACTCGACCGCGAAGCCCATATGCACGGCATGGATGATGGTCGACAGGTCGCAATTATGCGTCATGTAGCCGACGACCGCGATCGTATCGATGGCGTTGGCGCGCAACCAGTCCTCGAGGTCGGTACCGGTGAAGGCGCTTGGCAAGTTCTTCTCGACATAATGGTCGCGGCCACGCCTGGCGATCTCGGGATGCAGTTCGCCGCCATGGCTGCCCCGGGCGAAGATCGGCGACGTCTCGGGCGCCATCTGCTTGACGACCACGACCTTGATGCCTGCTGCCGATGCGGCATCCATGGCGCGCGTCACGTTGACGACGCTGTCGCGGAATGGCGGATGCTGGATAGCCAGGTTGCCGCCGTCATAGTCATTCTGGACGTCGACGACGATCAGCGCGCGGCGCGGCGCGGTGTTGGCTGGGGCAGACATGATATTTCCTTTCAGGCTTGAATGCGATGGACCGAGGATAGCCAGCTGACCGAGGCGCCAACAGTGGCCCGATTGACATCATACGAAAGAATTGGGACAATCCTCCTTCACACTGGAAACGCCCCATGACCGCTCCCATCATCGCCGTCCTCGCCTTCGACGGCATCAGCCCGTTCCATCTCTCCGTGCCGTGCCTGGTGTTCGGCGCCGACCGCACCAGGCTCGGCCTGCCGCGCTTCGACTTCCGCGTCTGCGGCGTGGAGGAAGGGCTGATCCAGACCGACGCCGGATTGAGCATCCTGGTCCCGCACGGGCTTGCCGCGCTCGAAGACGCCGATATCGTCATCATCCCGAGCTGGAAGGATCTCGGAGCGCCTGTGGCAAAACCGCTCGAGGAAGCGCTCGGCCGCGCCCACCGGCGCGGCGCGCTGATCGTGGGCCTCTGCCTCGGCACCTTTGCCCTCGCCGCCGCCGGCCTGCTTTCAGGACGGAAGGCGACCACGCATTGGGCCTATACGGATCAGTTGCAGGCTCTCCATCCCGACATTTCGGTCGATGCGGACGTGCTCTACGTTGACGGCGGCGACATCATCACCTCCGCCGGCGTCGCCGCCGGGCTCGACTGCTGCCTGCACATCGTGCGCGCCCGCTATGGCGCCGAGGCGGCACTGCGGCTCGCCCGGCACATCGTGCTTTCACCGCACCGGCAGGGCGGACAGGCGCAGTTCATCGAACGCCCGGTAGCGCCGAGCCCGGCCGCCGACCGCTTTACCCAGGCTCTCGACAAGGTGCGCGCGACATTAGGCGAACCGCACGGTCTCGATAGCGTCGCTGACGCGGCCGGTCTCACCCGCCGCACCTTTACCCGCCGTTTCCAGAAGACGATAGGTACCAGCTTCGGCGACTGGCTGGCCGACCAGCGCGTCGCGCTGGCGCAGAGGCTGCTGGAGACGACGGACAAGCCGATGGACATGGTCGCCTTCGAGGCCGGCTTCGGCAGCGCAACTTCCTTGCGCCAACATTTTGCCGCGCGGCTAAGGACATCACCCGCGCAATATCGGCGCGAGTTTTCCCGGCGGGTCGATCAGGACGGACGGGTGGCGCTGGCCCTGTCATCGTGATCGAACGGCAAGGGCGTCGCGTCGCTGCGGTGCCCTTGCATTTCCGCTCTCCGCGGTCAGCCAACGTCTTGCGGCGAGGCCGCGCGTTTACGGCCGGTGATCATGGCGCGAACCAGATTTTCATGATGACGCAGACTGGCGAGCAGCACGCCGCCGACATGAAGTCCAATCAGCACCAGTACACCATTGCCCAGGATCTTGTGCGTATCCTCGACCCAGGCCACGCCCCACCAGGCATCGGTGGTCTGCATCCAGCCGGTGAGCGCAATTCCTGCCACGCAAGCCAGAAGCGCCAGCACCATGGCACCGCCGGCGGGGTTGTGGCCGAGATAGCGTTTTTCATCGCCATGCGCCACGTCGGCGAGATAAGAACTCACCACGCGCGGTCCACGCACAAACTGACGGAAGCGCGTGTATCCCGACCCCGCCAGACCGGCGATCAAACGCGAGGCAATCAGAACCCCGGCACTGTAGCCGGCCAGTTCATGCATCTTCATGATTTCGCCTGAAGAAAGCCACGCCACCGCGACGCAAAGGACCAGCGACCAGTGAAAGAGGCGGACGTAGGGGCTCCAGACCTCGACCGAGGTTTCTCGTGTCGAAACAGTGGCGTTCATGGCCGTCAACCGTCATCGGAATCGGCACCGACCGACTCCAGCGTCTTGGGATTGAAGACGGCTTCCAGCTTCTTGCCATTGGCGTCAAGCGCCTTGGCTTCATAGCAGCCGTGTTCCGTCTTGATGCTGCGAACCTTCCAGCCTTCGCTTTCGAGCTTCTTCTGCAAGGCTTCGCGCGGCTGCCACTGGCCGGTCGGCACATCGCATTTGTCGGCGGCGAAGGCCGGTCTGGCAAAAGCCATAACCAGCGCGGTCAGCATCAAGGTCTTCATCTTATTTTCTCCATCGGCCGATTCCGATGTCGAGGACCTTGGCCGCGAAACCTGACAGCAGCCTGAACACGCATCGCATCGTGCAAAAGCCTCAGTTGGCTTTCATTCAGCTTCCTGTCAGCCTCGTGCCGCATGAAGGCGCGTGTTGCAGCGACACGGAGGCGAAGTGCGCGTTCTGTTGATCGAAGATGATCCGGTGCTGGGCGAAGCGGTGCGCGATCATATCGCTGCCGACGGCCACGCCGTGGACTGGAGCACGACGCTTGGCGGTGCCTGCGATCACCTCCGTGTAGTTTCCTATGTGCTCCTCCTGCTTGACCTGCATCTGCCCGACGGCAAGGGTCTCGAATTCCTTAAAACGCTGCGTCGTGAAGGCACAGATACGCCGGTCATCATCCTGACCGCGGGCGACCAGCTCTCAGACCGCATAGCCGGGCTGAATTCCGGGGCGGACGACTATCTGGTCAAGCCGTTCGATCTCAGCGAGTTGTCCGCACGCCTTGCCGCGGTCGCGCGCCGCTATGCCGGAAACCCCAACCCTTTGATCCGGCTCGGAGCCGTCGAAATCGACCAGGCCGCGCGCCGCGTTACCATCGACGGCACCGAGGCCATGCTGACATCGCGCGAATGGGCGGTGCTGGAGCAGTTCCTGCGCCGGCCCGGTATGACAGTCGGCAAGAACCAGATCGAGGACGCGCTCTATGCCTTCGGCGCGGAGATCGAAAGCAACACTGTCGAAGTCTATGTCAGCCGCTTGCGCAAGAAGATCGGGCGCCAGGTCCTTACAACCGTGAGGGGGTTGGGCTACCGCCTTGCACTCCCATGAAGGTCTTCAGCAGCCTTGCCGGTCGCCTCGTGTCGTCGCTGATCCTCGTCACGGTCGCTGTTGGCCTGGTCGCCGCTGGCACCGGAAGCATCACGCTGCACCGCGAAATCAATGAAGCCATGGACAATTCGATGCAGGAGGCAGCCCGCAGACTGCTGCCGCTGGTCATCGACGATATGTTCGGGCGTGAGGCATCGCAATCGCCGCGCAGGCTGGGGGAGGCTGTTTCGGACGACGAAGGCGGCCGCCTCATCTTCCAGGTGCGGGACGCCGGCGGCCGCGTTCTCATGCATTCCCATGACGCTCCCGCGGAGCCGCTCACGGCTGAGCTCGCGCAGGGCTTCTCGGAGGCAGCCGGATGGCGCATCTACACCGAGCCCGCGGTCAGCGGCACAATACTCATCCAGGTCGCCGAGCTCGATTCACGGCGCAATGAGGAAACGCTCGAAGCCGCCACCGGCTTCCTCATACCGATGGTCATTCTCATCCCGTTGAGCGCACTTGTCGCGTGGCTGACCCTGACGCGTTTCCTGAGGCCGATCGCGACACTGCGCGGCGAAATCAGCGCCCGCCACGGCGACAACCTTGCTCCGATCCGCACCGAGGACCTGCCCTCCGAACTTGCCGCCATCGCCAAGTCGGTCAACAGCCTGATGCGGCGCCTGCATATGGCGCTCGATGCTGAAAAGGAGTTCACGGCGAACGCCGCGCATGAATTGCGCACACCAATCGCTGGGGCGTTGGCACAAACGGAGCGCCTGATCGCGGAAACATCCGACGAGGCGGCAAGAAAACGCCCGCGCCAGATCAAGGCGGCTCTGTCCGACCTCGCCGGCCTGTCCGAAAAGCTGATGCAGCTGGCGCGCGCCGACGCCGGAGTAGCGATCGCCGGCAAGCCAGCCGATCTCGCTGCGGTCGCCGCATTGGTGGTCGCCGACTTCGAGCAGCACGGCCAGAACAGGGGTCGGCTTCGTCTTGAAGCGTCCGACCAAGGCAAGGCGTTGGCCGCGATCGATACGGATGCATTGGCCATTATCCTGCGCAACCTCATCGAGAACGCCTTGCGGCATGGCGCCGAGGGCGGCGAGGTTGTCGTTCGCATCACTGACGATGCCCGGCTCAGCGTGATCAACCAAGGTCCGGTGGCGTCAGCTCCCGGCGGTCTGGTCAAACGGTTCGAACGCGGTGGGACGCGTGCCGAAGGATCAGGCCTGGGACTGGCGATCGTCACCAAAATCCTGCAGCAGATCGATGCGACGCTTGTCCTGACCTCACCGGCATCCGGCCGACGGGACGGTTTTGAAGCGACGATCAGGTTCCCGCCGCGTAGTGTCAGCCCCGCCTGACCACCCGCGCCGGGTTGCCGACCACGGTCGTGTGCGCCGCCACGTCGCGCGTCACCACCGCCCCGGCGCCGACGATGGCGCCCTCGCCGATGCTGACGCCGCCAAGGACGACCGCGCTGCCGCCGATCCAGGCATTGTCACCGATCGTGACCGGCTTGGCGATCTCCAGCCCCGCCTGGCGCCTTGCCGCCTCCTTATGGTGCTCGGCGCAATAGATCTGCACATTGGGGCCAAGCAGCGTCCCCTCGCCGATACGCACCGGCGCGGTGTCAAGAATGGTGCAGCCGGCATTGAGGAAGGTGCCGGCGCGGAGAAAGATGTTGAAGCCGTAGGCGCAATGGAACGGCGCCTCGATGCGGGCACCCTCGCCCACGCCGCCCAGCAGTGTCCGCAGGGCCAGCCCGAGATTCCCGCGTCGGCGAGGCGGCAGCGTATTGTGCTCGAACACCGCATCCGCGGCCAAGCCGCGCAACGCGCCAAGATCGTCATCCAGGCACGTATACCATTCACCATCAGCCATTTTCGCGCGTTCGCTCTGAACCATGGCAGTGCCTCCGTTTTTTTACATCACTGCGAACAGCGCCAAGGCGAGACTGACGTGAAATCCGTAAAACAGGATGCGCGGCCTTGCTGATTGGCGGCCATTCGCGATCTGCTCCAGCAATGAAATAGTTCAGGACCGATGTCGATTTCCGGGAAGCTCATTCGTCCTCGGTAGGAAGCCGAAGAGATTCGCCCAGGCAAGGAACAAATGCGATGACAATCACGATCACGGCGTTTGAACGATCACCCGATGGCGGGAAGGGACTGGCCCGCGATACGCGTGTTCGCTGGGCGCTGGAAGAAGTGGGGCAGCCTTACGCGGTTCGTTTTGTTTCCTTCGCGGGCATGAAGGCGCCTGACCATCTGGCCATCCATCCTTTCGGCCAGATCCCCACCTATGAGGACGGTTCTCTCTCGCTGTTCGAGACCGGCTCGATCGTCTTTCATCTTGCCGAGCAGCATGCGGGCCTGCTGCCGAAGGAGCGCAACGCCCGCGCGCGAGCGATCACGTGGATGTTTGCCGCGCTGAACACCATAGAGCCGCCGATCCTCGAATTGACCACGGCAAGAATTTTCGAAGCCGACAAGCCCTGGAGCGAGGCGCGCTTGCCGCTGGTAAAGGACCGTGTTCGCGCCCGGCTGGACTGTCTCTCGACGCATTTGGGCGTCGCGGACTGGCTCGATGATGCGTTCAGCGCCGGCGATCTATTGATGGTGTCAGTGCTGCTGCGACTGAGAATGTCAGGCATTCTGGATGAATACCAAAACCTGGCCGCCTATGTGGCGCGCGGGGAAGCTCGGCCCGCTTATATCAGGGCTTTCGCCGCGCAATTTGCGATCAACGCTCCATCAGCCAACTGACTTGCCTCGATCCGCCGTGGCTGTGCGCTTGTGAGTCTGCGGCCTAGCCAAATATCCGGCCTATGGTAGCTTGCCGTTTCAAGGCTGTACCGGCCCGGGATCGAGGGGGATCGACCATGCTCTACATTCTTGCACTCCTGATCGGCGTCATTGCCGGCCTGCGCGCCATGACGGCACCTGCCGCCGTTGCCTGGGGCGCCTATCTCGGCTGGCTGCCGGTTGCCGGCACCTGGGCGAGCTTCATGGGCCATTGGGCGGCTGTCGGCATCTTCACCGTCCTGGCCATAGTCGAACTGGTCACCGACCAGCTGCCGTCGACGCCAAGCCGCAAGGTGCCGCAGCAGTTCGGCGCCCGCATTCTGCTCGGCGCGTTCAGCGGCGCGGTGATCGGCGCGACCAGCGGCGCCACCATCGTGTGCCTGATCGCCGGAGCGATCGGCGCGGTCATCGGCACCCTGGGTGGTGCCGAAGCGCGCGGCCGGCTGGCGGCCGTTTTCGGCAAGGATCCGCCCGCGGCCTTCATCGAGGATGCGGTGGCGATCATCGGCGGCCTGCTGATCGTGGCGGCGGTGGCATGACGGCCCAGACCTTGAACGCAAGGACCTTCGACGCCATCATCATCGGCGCTGGCCAGGCGGGGTCGCCCCTGGCGGGCCGTCTGACGGCAGCCGGCATGAGCGTGGCGCTGATCGAGCGCAAGCTGGTCGGCGGCACCTGTGTCAACACCGGCTGCATGCCGACCAAGACCATGGTCGCCAGCGCCTATGCCGCCCATCTGGCGCGGCGCGCCGCCGACTATGGCGTGACGTTCCCGGGTCCCGTCGGGATCGATTACAGCAGGATCAAGGCGCGCAAGGACAAGGTCACCAACGACGCCCGCGGCAATCTGGAGACCTGGATCGCCGGAATGGAGCGTTGCACGCTCTATCGCGGCCATGCACGCTTCGAATCCGCCAACACGGTGCGCGTCGGCGACGACCTGTTGACCGCCGACAAGATCTTTCTCAACACCGGCGGCCGCGCCTCGGTGCCGGACCTGCCCGGCATCCACGACATCGACTATCTGACCAACTCGTCGATGATGGATCTCGACGTTTTGCCGCGCCACCTGATCGTCGTCGGCGGCAGCTACATCTCGCTCGAATTCGCGCAGATGTTCCGCCGCTTCGGTTCGGAAGTCACCGTCATCGAAAAGAGCCCGCGCCTCACCGGCCGCGAGGACGAGGACGTCTCGGCCGCCATCCTGTCGATCCTCGAAAACGAAGGGATCGCGGTCCATGTCGGCGCCGATGACATCGGCTTCGCCAAGCAGGGCGGGGACATTGCCGTGAGTTTCTCCACGGGCCAGCCGCCCGCGGTCGGCTCGCATGTGCTGCTGGCGCTGGGCCGAACGCTCAATACCGACGATCTCGGCCTCGACAAGGCGGGCGTCGAGGTCGACGGACGCAGCGCGGTTGTCGTCGACGACCAGCTGCGCACCAGCGTGCCAGGCATCTGGGCGATGGGCGACTGCAACGGCAAGGGCGCCTTCACCCACACCTCCTACAACGACTATGAGATCGTCGCCGCCAATCTGCTCGACAAGGATCCGCGCAGGATCAGCGACCGCATCGAGGCGTACGCGCTCTACATCGATCCGCCGCTCGGCCGTTGCGGCATGACCGAGACGGCGGTGAGGAAATCCGGACGTCGCGCCCTGGTCGGCCAGCGGCCGATGACCCGTGTCGGCCGCGCCGTCGAAAAGGGCGAGACGCAGGGTTTCATGAAGATCCTCGTGGACGCCGACACCAGGGAGATCCTCGGCTGCTCCGTGCTCGGTCCAGGCGGTGACGAGGCGGTGCATTGCGTGCTCGACCTGATGTACGCCAAGGCGCCGGTCGACACACTGGCGCGCGCCGTGCACATCCATCCCACCGTCTCGGAGCTGCTGCCCACCATCGCCCAGGAGCTGAAGCCGCTGGCGTGAGACTGTCAGTCGACTTCCTGCCTCATCAGTCGTCGCCTATGCCTTGCGAAGGCTCCGCAATTTCACGGTCGTCATCACGCATTTATTGTTGGGGCACCGGCAGGCTTCAAGATAACGTGTCCGGCTGCAGAACTGGCACGAAGCGACATCGTTTCAGCCCTTGAAGGATCGGTCTGCGTCGGGCCGGTAGAAGAGGAGACGTCCGCTCCACGCTTTCTGCATTGCTGCATTGCGGCAATGTCTGTTGCGCCCGGCAGGGGTCTCGCGCAGTCTGAATTGAACCGATTCAGTCTGGACCTTCCATGCCTTTGCCGATCCTTGCGCTTGCCATTGCGTCCTTCTGCATCGGCACCACCGAATTCGTCATCATGGGCCTGCTGCCCGAGGTCGCCGCCGATCTCGGCGTAACGATCCCCGCCGCCGGCCTGCTGGTCACCGGCTATGCGCTGGGGGTCGTCTTCGGCGCGCCTGTCGTGGCCATGGCTACCGCGCATTTGCCGCGCAAGCCCGTGCTGGTGGGACTTGCGGCCCTGTTCGTCGTCGGCAACCTCTTCTGCGCCATCGCGCCCAATTACTGGCTGCTGATGGCTGCGCGCGTCTTCACCGCTTTCGGCCATGGCGCCTTCTTCGGCATCGGCTCGGTCGTCGCGGCAAGCCTTGTGCCGCGCAACAAGCGCGCCAGCGCCATCGCGCTGATGTTCGCGGGCCTGACGCTCGCCAACATCCTCGGGGTTCCCGCAGGCACCGCACTCGGCGAAGCCTTCGGCTGGCGGGCCACCTTTCTGGCCGTGGTCGGCATCGGCCTGATCTCGGTCGCGGCCATCGCCTGGCTGGTGCCGTCCGACGTCACGGAACCGAGCGGCGGCGGTCTGCGCGCCGAAGTCCGTGTGCTCGGCAAGCTGCAGGTGTGGCTGGCGATGCTGATCGCGGCGCTGACCTCGGCCAGCCTGTTCGCCGTTTTCACATACATAAAGCCATACCTCACCGGCGTGTCGGGCCTGTCGACCGCGGCGGTCACCTGGGTGCTTTTGCTGTTCGGCGCCGGCATGACCATCGGCAACATCATCGGCGGCAGGCTTGCCGACTGGAAACTGATGCCGACAGTGATCGCCACCTTGCTGCTGATGGCCCTGCTGTTCGTCGGCTTCATGCAGTTCGGCACGATCGCCAGCGTTGCCATCGGCATCGTCTTCCTCTGGGGCCTGCTCATCTTCGTCGTCGTGCCACCTCTGCAGATCCGGGTCGTCGAGGCGGCTTCCGAAGGACCGAACCTTGCAGCCACGCTCAATCAAGGCGCCTTCAATGTCGGCAATGCCGGCGGCGCATGGGTCGGCGGCGTGGCGCTGTCATCAGGCGTTTCCTATGCCGGTTTGCCACTGGTCGGCGCGGTGCTAGCCCTGCTGGCGGTCGCCGTTGCGGTGCTGTCGGCGGCGCTGGACAGGCGCGCGCCTGTCACGCTTCACGCTGCCGCGGAATAGGCCCTTGCGCCCATAGCGCGGCGGGCTGGACCAATCGACATCGGTACCTTCCAATGGGCATGTCTTCTCGCTTTCATGGAGAACGTCATGCAGAAATCGATCGAACGCATCGCCGGCGACAGCGACGGCGTTTCCTACGAATTCCCGGTGCTCCGCTTGGCCGGCGCCGACAAGACAGCACCTTCGGCCTACCTGCAGGCAGCGCTCCATGCCGGCGAATTGCCTGGCGTCGTCGCCATCGATGCATTGATGCCGATGCTGAACAAGGCCGAGGCCGAGGGTCGCATCAGGGGCAACATCACCATCGTGCCCTGGGCCAACCCGATCGGCCGCGCGCAATACCATTTCGGCGAGCACCAGGGTCGCTTTCATCTCGGCACCCGCACCAACTTCAACCGCGGCTTTCCGCTGCTGGTCGCGCCCGACGCCAGGCTCTTGCCGGACGCCACCTTTGGCGGCGCCGACCAGCGGCTGAAGTCGCGCCTGGTGCAGCTTTCGCTCGGCCATGACATCGTGCTCGACCTGCACTGCGACGATGAGGGTCTTGCCTATCTCTACGTCCACACCAGCCTGTGGCCCGGGATGGCCGATTGCGCCGCCGCCATGGGCGTCGATGCCGTGGTGCTGTGGAGCGAGGACACCGACGGCACCTTCGAGGGCGCTTCGATCATGCCCTACCAGAACGCATCGGCCGATGTGGCGAAGTTCGACAGGCGCGTCGCCACCACTGTCGAATATCGCGGCATTCTCGATGTCGACGGCGCGCTGGCCAAGTCCGACGCCGAAGGCCTCTACCGGCTGCTGGTGGCGCGCGGCGTGATATCCGACACCGCCCTGCCCGCGCCCGGCCCCTTCAAGGGCGTCGCGGCACCTCTGGAAAATATCGACATGATGCCGGCGCCCCGTGGCGGTGCGGTCCTCTACGACGTCAAACCCGGCGACCGCGTCACCAGGGGCGCGCGGCTCGCTACCATCGTTCACGCGCCAGGCGAGGCCGATGGCCGCACGGAAGTGTTCGCGCCGCAGGACGGCATCATCCTGACCCGCCGCTCGCGCCGCATCATCCGCTCCGGCGAAGACCTGTTGAAACTGGTTGGCGACAGGAAGAGCGCCGATGCAAGGTCGGGCACGCTGGAGGATTGAGCCTGCGTCGAATCCAGTTGCGCGGCCGCCCAATCGCCGCTAAGGGAATCGCCATGAACATGCGTTCGATCAAGACCATTTGGTGGTGGGCCTGCTGACAGCGGCCTGTTCGAACGCGTGCGCGTGAAAATAGAGGGTGGCCGCAACGGAATGTCCGGGCGGCCATTTGTTTTTTAAAGCCATTCCCGGGTCCGTTGCCCAAGTAGCTGATGGAGACGGCAATGACGTTGAAGGTTCTGGAAAACGGCGCTGAAAGCTTCGCGACGGCGGGTGGCATCACCATCACCCGCGAGCGCCACGGCCGCCCTTATGAAGGCGCGATCGACACTTATGTCGACGGACTGAACTCGCGCCGGGGCGCGGTATTTTCCTCGAACTACGAATATCCCGGCCGCTACACGCGCTGGGATACGGCCATCATCGATCCGCCGCTGGTCATCTCGGCACGCGGCCGCGCCATGCGTATCGAGGCGCTGAACGGCCGTGGCGAGGCGCTGTTGCCGGTCATCGGCAGGACACTGGGCGGCCTCGCCGAGGTCACGATCGCCGAGACCTCGAAAAAGCTGATCCGCCTCGATGTCGCCAAACCCGGCCGTGTCTTCACCGAGGAGGAACGCAGCCGCGTTCCCTCGGTCTTCACTGTGCTGCGCGCCATCACCGCGCTGTTCAAGACGGCGGAAGACGCCAATCTCGGTCTCTACGGCGCCTTCGGCTACGACCTTGCCTTCCAGTTCGACCCGGTCGACCACACGCTCGTGCGCAAGCAAAGCCAGCGCGACCTGGTGTTGTTCCTGCCCGACGAGATTCTGGTCGTCGACCACTACTCGGCCAAGGCCTGGACCGATCGCTACGACTATGCGGGCGAAGGTTTTTCGACCGAAGGCCTGCCACGCGACCAAATCGCCGAGCCGTTCAGGACCGCCGACCGCATCCCGCCACGCGGCGACCATGAGCCCGGCGAATACGCCAATCTGGTGCGCCGCGCGATGGACTCGTTCAAGCGTGGCGACCTGTTCGAGGTCGTCCCCGGCCAGATGTTCTACGAGCGTTGCGAGACCCAGCCCTCCGAGATTTCGCGCAAGCTGAAGTCCATCAACCCGTCGCCCTATTCCTTCTTCATCAACCTGGGCGAGAACGAATACCTGATCGGTGCGTCGCCGGAGATGTTCGTGCGCGTCAACGGCCGCCGCGTCGAGACCTGTCCGATCTCCGGCACCATCAAACGCGGCGACGACGCCATTTCCGATAGCGAGCAGATCCTGAAGCTGCTCAATTCGAAGAAGGACGAATCCGAGCTCACAATGTGCTCGGACGTCGATCGCAACGACAAGTCCAGGGTCTGCGAGCCGGGTTCTGTACGCGTCATTGGCCGCCGCCAGATCGAGATGTATTCGCGCCTGATCCACACCGTCGACCACATCGAGGGCCGCTTGCGTGAAGGCATGGACGCTTTCGACGCGTTTCTCTCGCACGCCTGGGCGGTCACCGTCACCGGCGCACCGAAACTGTGGGCCATGCGCTTCATCGAGCAGAACGAGAAAAGCCCGCGCGCCTGGTATGGCGGCGCGATCGGCATGGTCAACTTCAACGGCGACATGAATACCGGCCTTACCTTGCGCACCATCCGCATCAAGGACGGCATCGCCGAGGTTCGTGCCGGCGCTACATTGCTCTTCGACAGCATTCCAGAGGAAGAAGAAGCTGAAACCGAACTGAAGGCATCCGCCATGCTCTCCGCGATCCGCGACGCCAAGACGGGCAATTCGACCAGCACCGAGCGCACCACGGCGCGCGTCGGCGACGGCGTCAACATCCTTTTGGTCGACCACGAGGATTCCTTCGTCCATACGCTGGCCAACTACTTCCGCCAGACCGGCGCCAATGTCTCGACCGTGCGCTCGCCGGTGCCGGAGGAAGTCTTCGACCGGCTGAAGCCCGACCTCGTCGTGCTGTCACCCGGACCCGGCACGCCGAAGGACTTCGACTGCGCCGCGACCATCAAAAAGGCGCGCGCGCGCGACCTGCCCATCTTCGGCGTGTGCCTCGGCCTGCAGGCACTGGCGGAAGCCTATGGCGGAGAACTCAGGCAGTTGCACATTCCCATGCACGGCAAGCCGTCGCGTATCCGCGTCTCGAAGCCGGGCATCATCTTCTCCGGCCTGCCCAAGGAAGTCACCGTCGGCCGCTACCACTCGATCTTCGCCGATCCGGTACGCCTGCCCGACGATTTCATGGTTACGGCCGAGACGGAAGACGGCGTCATCATGGCCTTCGAGCACCGCAAGGAGCCGATCGCCGCGGTCCAGTTCCACCCGGAATCGATCATGACGCTCGGCCACAATGCCGGCATGCGCATCATCGAGAACATCGTCGCGCATTTGCCGCGAAAGGCCAAGGAAAAGGCAGCCTGACGCCAATGGCCGAAGCCGAGAACACGATGGCGATCGCAGCCAGGGCGGCCGCGAAGCGCAAGGTCGCCAACCTTGCCTTCTGGTCGATCGTGGTCGCTTTTGTCGTGCTCGCGCTGAAAGCCGCCGCCTGGTACGTGACCGGCTCCGTCGCGCTCTATTCGGACGCGCTGGAATCGATCGTCAACGTCATCGCGTCGATTGCCGCTTTCTGGGCGATCCAGGTCAGCCACAAGCCGGCCGACCAGGATCACCCCTTCGGCCATCACAAGGCCGAATATTTCTCCGCCGTGCTGGAAGGCGTGCTGATCGTGCTCGCCGCGCTTTTGATTCTGAACGAAGTCTGGCGCTCCTGGCAGGCCCCGGCGCCGCTCGAACAGCCTTGGAAAGGCCTTGCCGTCAACGGCGTCGCCACCGTCATCAACGCCTTCTGGGCCTGGATGCTGATCCGCACGGGCCGGGCGGAGAAATCGCCGGCGCTGGTCGCTGACGGCAATCACATCATGACCGATGTGGTGACGTCGGTCGGCGTCTTCGGCGGCCTCGTCGGAGCGATCCTGACCGGCTGGCAGATCCTCGACCCGGCATTGGCCGTCATCGTCGCGCTCAACATCCTGTGGCAGGGCTGGCATGTCATCGGCTCGTCGATGAACGGCCTGATGGACCGGGCCGTCGACACGGCGGAGCACATGCGCATCCGCGACATCATCTCGGCCAATTGCAAGGGCGCCATGGAGGTGCACGACCTCAAGACCCGCATCGCCGGCCGCGCCACCTTCATCGAGTTCCATCTGGTCGTAGACGCCGACATGTCGGTCGGCGCCAGCCATGTCATCTGCGATCGCATCGAAGACGCGCTGAAGGCCGAACTCCCCTCGGTGCGGGTGACCATCCATGTCGAGCCCGACGACGAAGCCAAGCTGCCCAAGGGCACGACCGCGGTGCCGTTCGCCTGAGGCGGGTCACTGTCGCTTACCTTGGAAGAGCAATTCCAAGAAAGCGTGAGCGGCTTTCCGTCCGGAATTGCGTAAAAACAAAGAGCTAACCGGAGTTTCTCGACTTCGTCATCCTTGGGCGAAGCAGGAGCGCAGCTCCGTAGCGGCGACCCAAGGATGACGAAACGCTGGTTACGGCGCGCAGGCGGATTGTGGCATTGGCTCCAGCCGATAGACCTTGTCGTCGGACATCGTCTTGCCGTCGGCCGCCTTCGAGCACAGGTCGACGACCGCCAGGCTGCTGTTGGGGTTGGCAAGCGTGATGGCGCCGTTGGCGCCGCGCTTGAGGAAGATTTCCTTTTGCGCGATGTCGCAGGAGAAATTGCTCGTCTTCGAACTCGCGGCACAACGCCATTGATCGGCCTCGCCCTGGCATGAATAAGTCTGCGTGACCTTGGCTCCCTTCTGCCGCGTCGTGACCGAGACCACGATGTCGGCGCCGTCGGGCCAGCTCGCGGCGT
Organism: Mesorhizobium sp. B2-3-10; assembly: GCF_006442275.1. Lineage (NCBI taxonomy): Bacteria > Pseudomonadati > Pseudomonadota > Alphaproteobacteria > Hyphomicrobiales > Phyllobacteriaceae > Mesorhizobium > Mesorhizobium sp. B2-3-10. Next base: position 406,559 of record NZ_VFVT01000003.1, on the reverse strand, counting down.
CGCCTCCCGAGGCGAAGGACGCCAGTTCGACCGGTCCTCGAAACACCCGGATCGACTGCGTCAGTTGCTCGGGATGCGAACTCATATGCGCAGCGTCATAGTCGCGCCCGTAGCAGAAGGCCTGGTCTGGCTTCAGCCGCTCGCGCAGCGGCGGCCCGAGCGCCGGGTCGATCGGATCGATGCGGGCGAATTCAGCCTTGCAGGTCGCCGCCGGCATCGGATCGAGGCGGAAATTGTCGTCTTCCTTGCCAAGCGCCTGCCTGTCGTATTCAGCCGCGCCGAGTTCTTCTTCCGAACCGGCGTCGAGGTAGATGTCGGACGACAGGTCCGACAGGATCAGCCGGCCCTTGCCGTCGACCTTCAGCGACGCCAGGGTACGGTCGCAGTCCATGCCGCAACGGATCGGGCCCGATTTGCCATCCTCGGACTCGTGATTGCACCAGCCTCCGGCCCATTCCGGCGCCTTGGCGCCACGCACCGTGGTGCTTAGGAACCCATTGTAGGAAGTATCGGAATTCGCGTTCGGTTCCTCATTCGGACGGCTGACCGGATCATGGCCGTAGTAAAAGAAAATCCGCGTCACCTTCTGCTTCGGACGCGCCTTGAGGTGCGCCGCGTCATAGACCCGGCCGAAACAGGCGTCCGCCCCGTTGGGGCTGAGTTCGGTGAGTTTGAGCGCATTGTCGGCAAAAGCAGAACCCACAAGTCCGCCAAGCAGTGCGGCGCCAAATCCGGCGCTGGCAAACGTCTTCCATTCCCTGAACGCCATGTGCCCCTCTCCGCATCGACAGGACGTAACGTCAATTTATGCTAGTATTGCGGCCGCGGCCAAGCAAATCGCGCTGAGCCGGCAAGCCAGGGAGGCACGCCATGCGCCGACGTGACATGTTCCACGCGGCTCTCGCCGGAGCCGGGACGCTTCTCGGCCTGCGGGCGGTGCAGGCGGCAACCACCGAGCCTGCCAGGCTGAAGGTCGCCTATCACCTCAGCGACCTCGACAAGGTCAATTTCGTGCTCGGCAACATCAAGAACCACTATGAGGGCACCGGCGGCAACGTCGATATCGCGCTGGTCGTGCATGGTCCGGCGCTTGCCGGCTTCAAGTCGAAGGGCATATCGGCGGCGATTTCGGGGCGCTTTACCGGTCTTGTCCAGCAAGGGCTCGACCCGCATGCCTGCGGCAACACCATGCACGGCATGGATATTACGCTCGCCGACTTGCTCGATGGCTTCCATGCCGCCGACAGGGGTGGCGTCGTCAAGCTCGCCGAACTGCAAAGCCAGGGCTATGTCTATCTCAGGCCTTGAAGCGGCACTGACTTGAATGCAAGGGTGGCAACACCCGCCAAGAAACTTGGAAATCCCCCGGAGGAACAGCAGTGCCAGAGACAGCCCTTGGTCTTGTCATCCCCGACCTCGCCGGCAAGGCGGTGCTGGTCACCGGCGCCTCGACCGGCATCGGCGCGGCGCTCGCGCTCGCTTATGCCGGGCAGAAATGCAAGGTGGCGCTGCACTACAATTCCAGCCGCGACGCCGCCGAGAAACTCGGCCAGACCATTCGCGACGGCGGCGGCGAGGTGTTCCTCGTCCAGGGCGACTTTTCTCTCCCTGCCGATGTCGAACGCGTCGTCGAGGACAGCGCGCGGCATTTCGGCTGGCTCGACGGGCTGGTCAACAATGCCGGCGGCATGCTTGGCCGCGTGCCCTACGCCGAGCAGACCGAGGCGCATTACGACGCGGTGATGGACCTCAACGCACGCTCGGTGCTGACCGCCTCGCGCAAGGCGATCCCGTGGCTGAAAAAACAGGGCGGCTTCATCGTCAACACCTCGTCGATCGCCGCGCGCAACGGGGCGGGCGGCGGCGCTGGCCTTTACGGCTCGGCCAAGGCCTTCGTCTCCAACGTGACGCGCGGCATGGCCAAGGAACTGATCGGCTTCGGCATCCGCGTCAACGCCGTGGCGCCGGGCACCATCCTCACCCCCTTCCACGAACGCTATTCGACCGACGAGCAGATGAAGGGCATGGTCGCCACCATCCCGCAGGGCCGTGCCGGCACGGCGCAAGATTGCGTCGGCGCCTATCTGTTCCTCTCATCGGACCTGTTGAGCGGCTACGTCACCGGCCAGGTGATCGAAGTCAATGGCGGCCAGTTGATGCCTTGACCGGCGACCGGCATACTGGACACACTCCTTTCGCGCCAACCCAGGGGGAGACGAGGACATGTATGGACTGATCGGCAAGATGCGGGCGGCGCGTGGCCAACGCGACGCAGTCATGACCGTGCTGCGTGAGAGCACTGGCGCCCTGCCCGGCTGCCTGAGCTATATCATCGCCACCGATCCGGCCGATGCCGACGCGATCTGGGTGACCGAGGTGTGGACCGATCAGGCGAGCCACAAGGCCTCGCTGCAGCTTCCCGAAGTCCAGGCGGCGATCGCCAAGGCGCGCCCCTTCATCGGCGGCTTCGAATTCCAGGTGGAAACGCATCCCGTCGGGGGCTTTGGACTGGCCGAAGCGAAGGGGGGCTGAACCGGCCGGCTCAACACCGACAAACAGGGGCGGACCCGCCCTTGCAATAACCATCAAATGAACTAAGTTCTATGAACTAAGTCCGCTTGAGGTAATGCTGTCGTGCAAACCGTGAACATTCACAACGCAAAGACCAACCTTTCGCGCCTCGTTGACCGAGCCGCCAAAGGTGAGCCGTTCATTATCGCCAAGGCCGGCAGACCACTGGTCAAGGTCATACCTGTCGACCAGTCGGCTTCGGCACAAGCGCGACGGGTTGGTTTTATGATCGGCCAATTTTCGGTCCCCCGTGACTTCGACCGCATGGGCAGCGAGGAGATCGAGCAGCTGTTTGGCGACAACGCGTGAAACTGTTGCTCGACACTCATTTGCTGCTGTGGGTGGCAGCCGAACCAGGTCGGCTGCCAATCGCGGCCCTCGCCGAAATCGAGAACCCAGAGAACGAATTGCTGTTCAGTCCTGCCAGCCTCTGGGAAGTCGCAATTAAACGAGGACTGGGGCGAGATGATTTCCAGATCGACCCTCGGTTGCTGCGGCGAGGCCTGATAGACAACGACTATCACGAACTGCCGATCACGAGTGAACATGCTGTCACCGTCGATGGACTTCCGGCGATTCACAAGGATCCCTTCGATCGAATCCTGATTGCCCAGGCAATGGTGGAAGGCATTACCTTGCTGACGACGGACGATTTTGTCGCCCGATATCCAGGCCCCGTCCGAAAGATCTGACAAGGACATCTCTCGTGAACTGGCGGACACGCTGAATAGTTTTGTTTTGGTACTGCGGGGTTCGCATTCCTTTCCGCCCGGTCTAAGACCAAAGCATGGATTCCGAGGCCGAGCAGTCCCCTGTCGAGCGCATGACGCGGCTGAGCAAGCCTTGGCAGTGGCTCATCCTGCTGGTCATCTCCGCGCTCTTCGCCGGCGCGCTGGAACTCGCCGCTTTGCCGGCGGCGCTGCTGATCGGACCGATGCTGGCGGCCATCGTCGCCGGCACCAACGGTGCCGCGGTGCGTGTGCCGCGGCTTCTGTTCGGCGCCGCCCAGGCTGTCGTCGGCTGCCTCGTCGCGGCTTCGATCTCGGCCGATATCTTCCCGGTCTTCTACAAGGAATGGCCGCTGTTCCTCGGCGTGGTGATCGCCACCGTCGCGGCCTCAAGCCTGCTTGGCTGGCTGATCAGCCGCTGGCGCATCCTGCCGGGCACCACCGCCGTCTGGGGTTCTTCGCCGGGGGCCGCCACCGCCATGGTGCTGATGGCCGGCGCCTTCGGCGCCGATCAGCGCCTTGTCGCCTTCATGCAGTATCTGCGCGTCATCTTCGTCTCGATGACGGCAGCCCTCGTCGCCAAGATGTGGGTCGATACCTCGGGCATCGAGGTCCCGCCCGTTATCTGGTTCCCCGAGATCGATCCGCAACCCTTCGCCGCCACCATCGGCATGGCGCTCATCGGCGGCCTCGCGGGCAGGCTTTGCCGGCTGCCTTCGCCCTTCTTCCTCGGCAGCTTCATCTTCGGCACAGTCATCCATCTCGGCCTCGGGGTGCCGATGCAATTGCCGCAATGGCTGCTGGCGGTCAGTTACGCGACGGTCGGCTGGGCGATCGGCCTGAACTTCACCAGGCCGATCCTGCGCCACGCGGCACGCGCTTTGCCGCAGATCATCGCTTCGATCATCGCGCTGATCGCGTTTTGCGGCGGCCTTGCCTTCCTCATCAGCCGGCTCGCCGGCGTCGACCCGCTGACCGCCTATCTGGCGACCAGCCCTGGCGGCATGGACAGCGTCGCCATCATCGCCGCCGCCGCGCAGAACGTCGACATCTCCTTTGTCATGGCCCTGCAGTCGGCGCGCTTCCTGATCGTGCTGCTTGTCGGCCCCAGCATTGCCCGGCTGGTAGCCAGAAGCATCAGGGAATGATGAGGGCTGCCACCAGGGCACCGCTATCGCGCGGCTGCCAGGCGTTCGGGCAGGAAATCGACGAAGACGCGCACCTTTGGCGACAGATGGCGATTGGAGGGCCATAGCATCCGGAACTGGCCACGGCCGTCGACATGATCGTCGAGCACGGTGCGCAGCCGGTCCTCGCGCAACGCGTCCCGCACCAGGAAATCGGGCATGCAGGCGATGCCGAGTCCGGCGATCGTGGCGCCTTTCAAAGCTTCCATGTTGTTGCAGGTCAGCATCGAACGGATCAGCGGTTGGGCGCTCCCGGTAATGAACGGCCAGTCCAGCAGCCTGCCGCTGTTGAGATAGCGGAAGTTTATGCCGAAATGCCTGATGAGATCCGCCGGCACGCCGGGAGTGCCATGGCGATCGAGGTAGGAGGGTGCCGCGCACAGCAGCATGCGGAAGGGCGCAATGGGTCTGGACACCAATCGTGAATCGGGCAGCTCGCCGCTGCGGATGGCGACGTCGATGCCTTCCTCGATGACGTCGACGATCCGGTCGTTGAAATCGATATCGAGCTCGATCTCGGGATAGCGGGCCATGAACTCCGACAGCACCGGCAGCAAAAGATGGTAGGTGACGATCGGGGTCGAGACGCGCAACCGCCCACGCGGCGTCTCCCTTGTCCGCGACAGCATCGCCTCGGCATCGTCGATGTCGTCGAGGATGCGCCGCACGCGCTCGTTGAACAGCTTGCCCTCCTCCGTCAGGCCGATCCGCCGCGTGGAGCGCTGCAGCAGCCGCACGCCGAGTTCCTGTTCGAGCCGCGCGACGCTTTTGCCGACCGCTGAAGCGGAGATGCCGAGCGCCCGGCCGGCGGCGACGAAGCTGCCGAACTCGGCGGTGCGGGCGAAAGCCAGAAGGCCGCTGAGGCGATCCATCATGCTGCTCCATTCGAGCGTTTCAGTCCGTTATATCAGGATATTTAATACTATTATTCCTGATCTGTCTCTGACCTATCTTGGTCCGCATGATCGGCGCCGCGGTTGCGCGCCGGCGCAGACCGCTCAGATAGGAAAAACCCATGACCTTGAAGACCACCACCGGCCCGGCCGGGCGATGGCTCGTGCTCTTGTCGGTATGCCTTGCCGCGATGACGATGCCTCTGACCTTCACCGGCCCGGCCGTCGCGCTCTCCCGCATCGCGGCCGATCTCGGCGGCAGCCCGATCACGCTCAACTGGGTGACCAACGCCTTTATGCTGACCTTCGCCGCCAGCCTGATGGCGGCCGGAGCGCTGGCCGATAATCATGGCCGCAAGCGGATCTTCCTCGTCGGTCTTGCCCTCTACATATTCGCTTCGCTCGGCGCGATGCTGGCGTCCGACATCGCCTGGTTCGACATCTTCAGGGCCGCGCAAGGGCTCGGCAGTGCCTTGGCCTTCGCCGGCGGCGCCTCCGCACTTGCCCAGGAATTCGAGGGACCATCGCGGCTGCGCGCCTTCTCCTTCCTCGGCACCAGTTTCGGCATCGGGCTGGCCTTCGGCCCGATCGCCTCCGGCCTGCTCATCGCCGCCTTCGGCTGGCGGTCGATCTTTGTTCTGGTGATGGCGCTCGCGGCTGGCTCGGCAACCCTCGGCCTGCGCACCATCAGGGAATCGCGTGATCCGGATGCTTCCGGCCTCGACTGGGCGGGCGCCGCCACGTTCACCTTCGCGCTGGCCTCGCTGACCTATGGCGTGCTCCAGGCACCCCAGAGCGGCTGGACCGACCCGCTGGTGGCAACGCTTCTCGGCGTCGCCGTCCTTTGCTTTGTGCTGTTTGTCGTCGCCGAGCGGCGCGTGCGCCGGCCGATGCTCGATCTCACCCTGTTTCGCTTTCCTCGCTTCGTCGGCGTCCAGTTTCTTGCGGCGGCGCCCGCCTATGGCTTCGTCGTCCTGCTCGTACTTTTACCGATCCGCTTCATCGGCATCGAGGGGATGAGCGAGATCAAGGCCGGGCAATTGATGATCTGCCTCTCCGGACCGTTGTTGTTCCTGCCCTTGCTCGCCGGCCAGCTGGCGCGCTGGATCGCTCCGGCCACGATCTGCGGCGTCGGCCTGCTCGTCGCGGCGGCCGGCCTGGTCTGGCTGAGCCTGACGCCCCCGGTTGAGGTTGCGCTGGTCGCGCCACTGATCCTGATCGGCGTCGGCATCGCCTTGCCTTGGGGGTTGATGGACGGGCTCGCCGTCAGCGTCGTGCCGACGGAGCGGGCCGGGATGGCGGTCGGCATCTTCAACACCACCCGTGTCGCTTGCGAAGGTGTGGCGCTGGCCATCGTCATGGCGACCCTGTCAGGCTTTACCGCCGCGCAACTCGCCGCTCGGGGCGCTGCGCCTTCCAGCGACGCGGCCGCCGCGGCGCAATTGCTGGTGACCGGCAATGTCGGTGGAACCGCGCACCATTTGCCGGCGGCTGGCGCCGCCGTGCTGGTCGAGGCCTACGAAACGGCGTTCGACAGGCTGCTGATCGTGCTGGCGACAGTCACCATCGTCACCGCCCTCGTCGTCTTTCTCGGCCTGCGCCGCGGATCGGCGGCGGAGCACCAGACCGCACCTCTGCCGGCCTGCCAGGAAGGGTAGGCGTCAGCCATCCGCAGGCCAGCTGAATATCAATGCACCTTAGTCCAGCCTGTGCATCAGATCGTCATCCAGCCAGCGGCCGAAGAAATAAGCCAGCTGCTTGTGCCACCACGGCCAGTCATGGCTGACGTCGCCGCCCCAATAGTCGACCCAGGCCGGAATGGATTTGTCGCGCAGGATCTGTTCCAGCTGGCGCGTCTCGACCAGCATGCGCTCTTCCCATGCGCCCTGCCCGCAGCAGAAGATCAGCCTGAGCGCCTTCAGCCGCGCCAGCAGTTTCGGGTCGACGATCCCTGGCAGATAATCGAGCGGCGAGTTGTAGAAGATGTCGCCGTCGAGCGCCTTGCCGAAGAAATCGCGGGCCGAATAGACACCCGACAGCGAGATGACGCCGCTGGCGAGCTCGGGAAACCGGAAGACGAAGTTCGAGGAATGGTAGCCGCCCATCGAACAGCCCGAGAACAGCGGCTTCAACCGCCGTCCGCCATTGGCTTGCGCGGCGGTTTCCAGGAATTCCGGCAGCGCCTCCTCGCGCAGATAGCGGAAATAGGCCTCGTGCCGGTCGATGCGATGCACGGCATCGACATCCCTGGCGAAGAAGGATTCTGTATCGATGCCGTCGACGGTGAACAGCTGGATGCGGCCGGTATCGATGAACTCGGCGAGCGCCCCCACTCCGCCGGAATCCTCGAACTGGTAGAACCGGCCCTGCGAGGTCGGGAACACCACGACCGGCCGGCCGGCATGCCCGTAGCGCTTGTACTCCATGTCGCGGCCGAGATTGCGGGCGAAGACCTTGTGATAGGAAATGTCCATGCCTCAAGCCTTTTCGGCGTGGATATAGGCCACCGCCTCGCGCAGATCAGCCTGATCCTTCGAGCGCATCTGGTAGGCGTAATTTCCCATGGCCCGGCTGAAAACCTCTTCTATCGGCTGATGATGGACGATCTTGTCGCGGTGGGCGGCTAGCACGTCCGCATGGCTGTGCAAATAGTCGAGGTGGCGCTTGCGGCTGGCATAGGCGGTGAAATACTTGCCCTCATAGGGGCCGCCGACGGCATCCTTGACCACCATGTCCGCCCATGCCGCGTAGACATCGATGTCGAACGTGTAGTTGATCGCGTCGGTCATCCAGGCGCCGGGCGGCCGCATGTTGACCTCCAGCGCGATGATGCGGTCGTCCCTGGTCTCGAACAGTTCGATATGGAAAAAGCGTTCGCGCACGTCGAATGCTTTCAGGATCTTGCGGCCGGCCTCCTCGACGGCAGGCCTGATCCGGGGAAAGCAGGTGTAGCTCATGTGGCGGTCCTTGTTGACCACGTCCATGACGCTCTGGTCGTAGCGATGGCTGGCCGCCAGCACCACCTCGCCGTCGCGGTTGATCAATCCGTCATAGGTCACAACCAGCCCTTCGATGAACTGCTCCATGACGAAGGTCACGTCCTCCGGCTTGTCCCGGAAGAACTGGTCGAGCTCTTTCGGATTGGAGATCTTGAACGTGTTCGAAGCGCCGGAGCCCGAATCCGGCTTCACCACCACGGGGTAGCCGACGCGGCGGATGAAGGTCATAGCGCCGGCCCGGTCGGAGCATTTGCGCTGCGCGATCGTCTCGACACCGCTCTTGCGGAAGAAGGCGCGCATGCGGCTCTTGCGCTTCAGATTCTTCACGAAATCGAGCTTGGTGCCGTAGATGTTGAAGTCGGTGCGGATGTTGGCTTCCAGCTCCAGCCAGTGCTCGTTGAGCGATTCGAACCGGTCGATGCGGCCCCATTTGTGGATGAAATGACCTATCGCCCGGAACACCGGCTCGTAATCCTCCATGTCGGCGACGCGGTAGTATTCCGAAAGCGCCTGCTTCAGCTTGCCGTGGAGCGCATCATAGGGCGCATCGCCAATGCCGAGCACGGTCGCGCCTGCCTTCTTCAGCCGGTCGCAGAAATCGGCGCCATTGGCGGGAAAATGCGGCGAGAAGAACACGAAATTCATGAACGCCCCCTGCCGACGGCACCCCGCCGGAAGCCAAGTCTGGCGCATTTGCGGCGCGCGGGGAAGAGCATCCGCGTTAAGATAAAATTCGACGGGGGCCGGCCCGCTTGCCTCCAACAGGCCGCTCCTGTATGAGAGCGGCCATGAACACGCGCCCCACCACCGCTTCCCGTCAGACCGGCTTTGCCGGCGAGACCGTGCGCGCGCTTGCCTCGACCCTGCTTCTTCTCGGCCTTATCGGCGATCGCCGGGTTCGCTGAAGGAGCGCCCGGCGGTCGAACCGCCGCGCAAGCAAATGCTCCTTGGCAAATCATATCAAGCGAACGAAATTCTGGTAAAGGCGCCGCTTGGCTCCACATCCGCCTGAAAGGTGGACCCGCCAGCCGCCGGGAGAAACAACGATGAACGCACGAGAAGACATCCGCGCCAGCGAGGCCGCGACCGGCAAGCAAGTTGGCCGGGGCATGCCGGACGCAGCCCGCAAATATCAACCCTACCCGACCGTCGGCCTCACCGACCGGACCTGGCCCTCGAAGGTGATCGACAAGGCGCCGATCTGGTGCTCGGTCGACCTGCGCGACGGCAACCAGGCGCTGATCGATCCGATGGGCCACGAGCGCAAGGCGCGCATGTTCGGCCTGCTGCTCGACATGGGCTTCAAGGAAATCGAGATCGGCTTCCCCTCGGCTTCGCAGACCGATTTCGACTTCGCTGGCTGGTGCATCGAGCAAGGCAACGTGCCGGCCGATGTGTCGTTGCAGGTGCTGGTGCAGTGCCGGCCTGAACTGATCAGCCGCACCTTCGAGGCGCTGAAGGGCGCCACCAACCCGATCGTGCATTTCTACAACTCGACCAGCGAGTTGCAGCGTCGCGTCGTCTTCGAGAAAGATGTCGGCGGCATCAAGCGTATCGCGACCGACGCGGCCAAGATGATCACCGACATGGCTGCCAAGGCCGGCGGCGGCTATCGCTTCGAATATTCGCCGGAGAGCTTCACCGGCACCGAACTCGAGGTCGCTCTGGAGATCTGCAACGCCGTCACCGAGATCGTCAGGCCAACACCCGACAACAAGCTGATCGTCAACCTGCCGTCGACGGTCGAGATGTCGACGCCCAACATCTATGCCGACCGCATCGAGTGGATGTGCCGCAATCTCGACAACCGCGAAAACCTGATCATCTCGCTGCATCCGCACAATGATCGTGGCACCGGCATCGCCACCACCGAACTCGGCTTGATGGCTGGCGCCGACCGCGTCGAGGGCACGCTGTTCGGCAATGGCGAGCGCACCGGCAATGTCGACATCGTCACCTTGGCGCTCAACATGTACACGCAAGGCGTCGATCCGGGCATCGACTGCTCCGACATCAACCGGATGAAAGATGTCTACGAATATTCGAACCAGCTGAAGATTCCCGAGCGCCACCCCTATGTTGGCGAACTCGTCTACACTGCTTTTTCCGGCTCGCACCAGGACGCCATCAACAAGGGCATGAAGGCCTTGAAGAAGGCCAACACGCCACACTGGGAAGTGCCATACCTGCCAATCGATCCGGCCGATGTCGGCCGCAGCTATGAGGCCATCATCCGCATCAACTCGCAGTCGGGCAAGGGCGGCATTGCCTATGTGCTGCAGGCCGATTACGGCCTCAATTTGCCGCGCAACCTGCAGATCGAATTCAGTCAGGCTATCCAGGCGATCACCGACGCCGAAGGCAAGGAAGTGCCGGCCAAGCGTATTCATGACCGCTTCCTCGAAACCTATGTCGACCAGCCTGGCGCCCGCCTGAAATTCCTCGATCATCACACTTATCCGGCCACCGAGGTGAAGGGCCGGCGCGTGGTCGAGGCGGTCATCCTCGACGACGGCAAGGAAGTGACGATATCAGGCACCGGCACCGGCCCGATCGACGGCTTCGTCGATGCGCTGTCACGCCATGTCGGCGTCGAGATGTCGGTGCTCGATTATTCCGAGCATTCGATGCAGCGCGGCTCGAATGCGTCGGCTATCTCCTATGTCGAGATGGAATATCCCGGCGGCAAGCTGTTCGGCGCCGGCATCAACACCAACATCGTCGCTGCCTCACTGGAAGCGGTAACGTCAGCGGCCAATCGTATCGTCGGCCGCAACGCGCGATAGTTTACCGTCGGCGCGAGAGCCGGGATTGGCTCTCGCGCCGCCATCCTTCGGGCCTGAACAAGGTCTTGGCATCCATGGGATTCAATAAGGATTGCTCCGGCATCCTGGCTATCCTGTCGCGCGCGGCTCATTAACCACCGGGAAAATATCCGGTGGGGTACGCGATCGCATAATGGGTGTATACTTGTATGGCGGTGCGGGCATTATATGATCCGTGCCTTAACCTGTGCCGACTTCGAGAGGATCGACACTTGCAGCATGCCACGCCTGCCGCCCCCGCAGTGCGCGAAACATTGGAGCGACTGCTTGCCAGCGAAACGTTCGGAAGATCCGAACGGGCACGCAAGCTGTTGCGTTATCTTGTCGAGCGCGAACAGGCAGGCGAAGCCGACAGGCTCAAGGGCTTTTCCATCGCCATGGATGTCTTCGGCAAGGACGGCGATTTCGATCCTTCGACCGATGCGGTGGTGCGGGTTCAGGCCGGCCGGCTGCGCGACTTGCTGCAGCAATATTTCGCCAATGAAGGTGTTGCCGAGCCTGTCCGCATAGCCATTCCGCGCGGCGGCTATGTCCCGGCCTACGAGCTCAATGCGATCCGCTTGCCTGAGACGGCCGAACTCGCCATCCAGACGGGAGCGGCGGCGGCTCCATCGGCGCAACGCGGCACTGCCGAGAGTGCCATTGCGGCCCCTGCCTTACTGGCACCGATGGTTGCGCCGGCGCCGTCGGTGGCACGTCACCTCAGATTCTTCTGGATGGCGATCGCCGTCGTCATCGCCATGCTTGGTGTTCTGATCCTGCGTCAGGGCAGCGGTGCGCTGCTGGCAGGCGGCGACCTTGCGGCCACGCTCGAGACCGCAGGCCTCACCGGCAGCATCGAGCCGTCTCCCGCCAGCGAGGCCTTGCCGCTCGTCTACATCGCCGTCAAGGCCAGTGGCACGGATGCCAGCCGTGTCGCCGCATCGCTGCGCGCCGGCCTGAGCGGTTTCGATACGATCGACTTCATCGGTCGCGACGCGGTCGCCACGACCGATCCGGCCACCAATGCCACAAGCTTCATCTTCGATATTCTGCCTGGGCCGGATACGGGCGAAATCACGATTGAACTGCAGAGCGTGGCGACCGGACGGGTGCTTTTGTCGCGCAACCTGACCGCCGCCGACAGCGCACCGACCGCCGTCGAGAACCGTATAGCCGGCATCTTGACGTCCGCTCTTCCCGCTTCCGGCACGATCTACAGCTATATCGAACAGAGCGGCATTCAGACCGTCCTCACTCAATGCCTGACGCTCAACGACAAATATTATCTCGACCAGAACGCCCGGACCCACGAGGCCGCCTATCGCTGCCTCGAAACCCTCGCCGAACGCGGCGCCAAGTCACCGCTGGTCTACTCGGAACTCGCTTCGCTGCACCTGGAGGCCGTGAACGACCACTACGCCTATCCGCCGGATGCCACGATCGAGAAGGCGATGACATTTGCCCATCGCGCCGTGCAGATGGGACCGACCAGTCCTTATGCGCATCGCTCCTACGGCTACATCAATTCGCGTCTTGGCAACGCTGACGAGGCGCTGCGCTGGATGCGCAAGGCCTATGACCTCAATCCCTACGATCTCGCCATGGCCGCAGCTTACGGCTATGGGTTGATTTTCGCTGGCAGGTATGCCGAGGGGACGCCGATCCTGGCCCAGGCGGTGGACGCCTCCAGCGGTCATCCGACATGGTGGGATTTCGGACTTTTCGCCGGCGAACTCATGCTTGGCGACACGAACAAGGCCGCCATCGCCAGTTCCTCTTTGAGAACAACCGCAACCAAATCGCACTATCTTGCAGCCCGGCTGATCGGTGCCAAGATCGCCGGCCAGGACAATCTGGCGCGCAAGCTGCTCGACGAGCTAACCGCCAAATTTCCGAAATTCACCGCCGATCCGCGCGCGACCTTCATCGACCGGAAATATCCGCCCGATCTGACCGAGCGGCTGGTTGGGGCTCTGCGCGCGGCGGGCCTCGGCAACGCGAGCTGACGTCCCACCAACGGGTTGTTTGGACCAACCGAATTGTTGGCCGCCGAAAGTAGGTGGCAAACCCCCGATACGACGGATTTGTCGGCTTTGTCAGGCGACTTCGCAAGGTCGAGAGAGCGCAACCGCCAGTCGTCGCGAAAATTTTACTGGCCATCGTGCTGGACAAGGAGCAATCCAGCCGCATTCCCATCTTCCCGTCCCGTAATCTTCCCGTCCCGTAATAAGCTTTCACATTTCAATGATCGCATCGCTTCACGCCACCGAACAGGGTGCTGGCTCGAAGGCCATCGCCCTGCTGCATGGTTTTGGCGGCTGCCACGGTGTCTGGCACGAAGTGATCCCGTCGCTGTCGCCTGCGGTGCGCACACTCGCTTATGACTTGCCGGGGCACGGGCTGTCGCTCGATTTCCCCGGCGCCGGCCCGGCCAAGGTGGCGGCAAGGGCCGTCCTGACCGATCTCGCCGCGCGATCGGTGAAGCGCGTTCATCTGGTGGGCCACTCGATGGGCGGCGCGGTGGCGACGCTGATGGCACTGGCCGAACCCGAGAGGGTGGCCTCGCTGACACTTCTGGCGCCGGGCGGCTTCGGCCCCGAGATCAACGGCCCGCTGTTGCGCCGCTTTGCCGCCTCATGGGATCCCTCCGACATCCGGGCGTGCCTAAGCGCGATGTCGGGACCGCTGACGCGCGCCGTCGACCGCACCGTGGATACCCTTCGCGACATGCGCGAGCGACCCGGCCAGGTGGAGAAACTCATCGAGATTGCTGCCGCCATGACCAGCGACGACCGGCAGGGCGTCATCCCGCACGACCGGTTGGACACACTGACCATGCCGGTGATGGTGGTATGGGGGAGCAATGACCCGATGCTACCCGTTACCCAAATGGATGGTCTGCCCGCGCGATTTCACGTGCACCACGTGCTGGAGGCTGGCCATATGCTCATCGAGGAGGCGCCCGATCTGGTCGCCACGATCATCCAGCGCAACATGAACCGCCGCGCCAGGCCCTTGCGCCCGAAACTCGCTGCGACCGGCTGAGACGTCCCGCGCGGCACCGAGCGGGCGCCTTGCCGTCTTGATCTCGCGAGTGCATTTTGCCTTCGGCTGTGTTACTGCCTGTTAACCAAACCCGCGAGGCCACGCCGATGAAGGACGCAGGCGAGAAGATCGATCCGTCAAAGAAACTGTCCGATGCCATCCGTGATGTGAAGAATGCCTTCGCTGACCGCGACGATGTCGTCGTCGACATGCGTGAAGCGCACCGCATGCGCCTGGACCTGCTGGCCGCGGACCTCGCGCCCATCTTTGCCGACGTTCCAGCCGACATGGACAATTTCGACTTTGTCGTCTCCTCGGGGCTGCAGCCGCGCCTGTGGATCGACGCCGTCAGCCATGTCGCGATGGGACGCGACCGTCGCACCTACCGCTTCCTCAAGGATACACGCATTGGCCGGGTCGTGCTTGCCGAGTCGACCGAGATGAAGCCGGTCGCCGATTCCGTGACGCGTTATGTGGCCGAGCGCATCGTCGAGCGCCAGAGGATGATGGAAGGTGGCGTCGAGCCGGCGGTCGCCGGCATGAAACGCGCCGAGGTCGCGGAAGCCGAGCCACCGCTGCGAGCATCGACGCAAGGCAAGGGCTGGTCGGCCTTCCTGTCCGGGCTTGGGCTGGTCGCCGCCGGCGCGCTGGTTGGTCTGGCGGTGTCGGCCGCGCTGCTGTGGGACCGCATCTCGGCCATGGTTCTCAACTGGCGGCCATAGCCTCGCCGGGCTCGACCCCGAGTTCCAGGCTCTGCAGATCGGAAGGCGGTATTGACGGTCCGGTCAGACCGCGCCGCGTCAGGTGGATACGCCAGTTACCCTTTTCGCCGTCGATGTCGAACAGATTGTACTGTGCTGCCGGGTGATTGCCGCCCGGCGCTTGGCCGGCGGCGGCGACGCCGACGACCGGGATCTTTGCACCGCGAAGCCCAATCTGGAACAGCGACGGCAGATGCGAATGGCCGTGCAGCACAAGCTCCGCGCCATGGCGGCGGACGATTTTGTGGAAGCGGGCGATGCCGAACAGCCGCTTGTGCTGGGAGACAGCGCCCCGCAGGGGCGGATGATGGATCATGATCGCACGGAACAGCCCTTGCTTCGCCGTGCTCTCGAGTATCTTGCCGAGCCGAGCCGCCTGCCCCTCCATGAAAAAACCATTGGCCATGAAGGGCGCCGTGGCGCGCGCCGTCGAAACCCCGATCAGCGCGACATTGCCGCGCACGCGCAGATAGGGGAAGGCATTGCGGTCGACCGGCGTGTTGACACCGTCTCCGCTCATCCACGCCGCCCACGACCGGCAGACCTTGTCGAAGGCGCCGGGCACATAGGCATCATGGTTTCCCGGCACCACCGAAACGTCATGCGGTGGCCCCAACGTCTCCAGCCAGTGTTTGGCCATCTCGATCTCACCGTCGAGGGCCAGGTTGACGAGGTCGCCGGTGACGGCGAGATGGTCCGGATTTTGCGCCTTGATATCGGCGACGATGGCGTCGATGACGGCGTCGTGCATGTGGCGGCGGCGGTTGCGCTGCCAGTTGACATAACCGAGCACGCGCTTGGAGGCGAGATCGCGATAGGATACATCGGGCAGCGGCCCCAGATGGACATCGGAAATATGCGCGAGCCTGAACATCCCTCCTTCATAGGCGACGTGCGCGCCCCTTTCCACCCACGGTTTCGCTACTGATGGCGAGCGACGAGGAGGCTCCGTTCCGCCAGACCGGCTGGGCGGGTTTGAGGGCGCGGCTGTTCCATCTCTATTTCGTGCTGCGGCGGCCAATGACGCTCGGTGTGCGCGGCCTGATCCACGATGCCGCCACCAATTCCGTCTTCCTCATCCGCCATACCTATGTGCCCGGTTGGCAGCTTCCCGGCGGCGGCGTCGAGGTCGGCGAGACGATGGCCGAAGCGCTGGCGCGCGAACTTTACGAGGAAGGCAACATCCAGATCACGGACGCGCCGATTCTCAAATCGATGCATTTCAACCGCCGTGCCAGCCGGCGCGACCATGTCGGCTTCTACCTCGTCGAGCATTTCAGCCGCACCGCACCGAAACTGCCAGACCATGAAATCGCCGAGGCCGGCTTTTTCCCGCTCAATCGCCTGCCGGAGGGCACGACGCCGGCAACGCTGCGGCGGATCGCCGAAATTTTCGCCAACGTGCCAGCATCGCCCTATTGGTAGTCAGGCAGCAGCCCTTCCGAACCGCGCCCGATCATGCGGCGCGCCATAGTCGAGCGTCGGCCCGACCGGCACGATCCGGGTCGGGTTGATGGTCTCGTGGCTGCCGTAATAATGCGCCTTGATGTGGCGCAGGTTCACGGTCCCGGCGACGCCAGGCACGCTATAGAGGTCGCGCAGATAGTTCGACAGGTTCGAATAGTCGGCGATGCGGCGCAGGTTGCACTTGAAGTGTCCGACATAGACCGGGTCAAAGCGCACCAGGGTGGTGAACAGCCGCCAGTCGGCCTCGGTGATGCGATCACCCACTAGGTAGCGCTGCCTGGAAAGGCGATGTTCCAGAGTATCGAGCGCCGAAAACAGCGCGCCGAACGCCTCCTCATAGGCCGCTTGCGTGGTGGCGAAACCGGCTCGATAGACGCCATTGTTGACGGCGGGATAGACCAGCCCGTTGATCGCGTCGATCTCGCCGCGCAAGGCCTCGGGGTAGAAGTCGAAGCTGGCGTCGCCCCATTCGTCGAAGGCCGAATTGAGCATCCGGATGATCTCGGAGGATTCGTTGGAGACGATCGTCTGTTCCTTCTTGTCCCACAGCACCGGCACCGTCACCCGGCCTGAATAGGCAGGATCGGCCTTGGTGTAGATCTGGTGCAGGAAGTCGAGACCATAGAGCGTGTCGCCGGTGGCGCCGTCCTCGGCGAGAAACGTCCAACCGTCCGCGCCCATGAAATGGTGAACCACCGAGACGGAGATGATGCCTTCCAGCCTCTTCAGCGTGCGAAAAATCAGCGTCCGGTGCGCCCAGGGACAGGCGAGTGAGATGTAAAGGTGATGGCGGCCGGGCTCCGCCTTGAAGCCGCGACTGCGGCCTTCGGCGGGTTTGCCGTCGTGCGTGATCCAGTCGCGCCATTGCGACTGCGCCCGCACGAACTTGCCGCCACTGTTCTTCGTGTCGTACCAGCGATCCTGCCATTTGCCGTCGACGAGCAATCCCATGAATTGTCCTTTCGGGTTTCCCGTCATGTAGGGCGCGATGCGGCAAGGCGGAAAGCATCCAGGGCTGAACAGATCGTCAATCGGTCGTGCCAGCGAACGGGTCGATTGCGGCGGCGCAAAATTGATGCTAGCGGACACTCCGCATGTTCGACTTTGCTTTGATCCGGTTTGACCGACGACGAAAGGGCGCCCGCGCTTGATGAAGCGCTGACTGGCGAATGCTGCCGTTTGCAGCAACCTTTCCTCCTCTACCGGAACGCAAAGACCATGAGCCTTGCCGACGTGAAATACCTGCCGGAAACTCCGGCGCATGACCCTCAAATCGAAGCCATTAACGACGAGGCCTTCGGCCCCGGCCGTTTCGTGCTGGCCGCCTACAAGATCCGCGAGGCCGGCGGCCACGAGCGCGCCCTGTCCTTTGTCGCGGTCGACGGCGACCTCGTCGTCGCCTCGGTGCGCATGACCCGCATAGCGGCGGGGGCCGGCCGGGCGCTGATGCTTGGGCCACTCGCGGTACGGCCGGCCTTCAAGAACCTCGGCATCGGCCGCCGGCTGGTAGCGATCGCGCTGGAGGCGGCCGCCAAGGCTGGCGCGCCGGCCGTCATCCTGGTTGGCGACGAACCTTATTACGGGCCGCTCGGCTTCAAGCGCATCCCCCGTGGTCAGATTTCGATGCCTAGGCCTGTCGACCTCGACCGCCTTTTGTCGCACGAGATCACGCCCGGCGCGGTTGCCAGGCTTTCCGGCGAGGTCGGTCACGCCAGCCAGGCCAGGGCCGCCGAGCACGTCTAGGCGATGGCTTGACCCGGCCCTTCAATCCGGGCCTGATCCGTCCCTGTTTGATAGCAAGCCCATTCTCACGGGAAGGATGACGCCATGAATCCCAGCGGCCAGATAGCAATCGTGACCGGCGGCGGCTCCGGCCTTGGCGAGGCAACCGCTCGTGCGCTTGCCGCCAAGGGAGCCAACGTTGCCATCTTCGATGTCGGCATCGAGCGCGCGGCCAAGGTCGCGGCCGAGATCGGCGGCATCGCCGTCCAGTGCGACGTCGCGAGTGCCGACAGTGCCGTCGCCGCCCTGGCCGAGGCTGCCGCCAAGCTGGGCGAGCCGCGCATCCTGGTCAATTGCGCCGGCATCGCCATCGGCGTGAAGACGATCGGCAAGGATGGACCGCATCCGCTCGACCAGTACCGCAGGGTGATCGAGGTCAATCTGATCGGCACGTTCAACATGATCCGCCTGGTCGCCGACCGCGCCGCGAAACTCGAGCCGCTGCGGGGCGGCGAGCGCGGCGTCATCGTCAACACCGCTTCGGTCGCCGCCTATGACGGCCAGATCGGCCAGGCGGCCTATTCGGCTTCGAAGGGCGGCGTCGTCGGCATGACGCTGCCGGTGGCGCGCGATCTCGCCCGATCCGGCATTCGGGTCTGCACCATCGCGCCCGGCATCTTCAAGACGCCGATGATGGCCGCCATGCCGCAGGAGGTGCAGGATTCGCTGGGCGCCGCCGTGCCTTTCCCGTCGCGCCTCGGCGAACCATCCGAATATGCCGCGCTTGCCCTGCACATCGTCGAAAACCAGATGCTGAACGGCGAGACCATCCGCCTCGACGGCGCCATCCGCATGGCGCCGAAGTAAGGCGTGTCGCCCCAAGCTGCGAAGCGGTTTGCGCGGGCACCTCCCCTTGCCAAGTCCGGCATCATCGGCTGACAAGTGGAATAGGAAATCAACTTGGCAGGGCGAGAAACCTTGGACGATCGAAAGAAGGATGTGATCCGCGAGACCGACGCCGAGGCGATCCGCCTGGCGAAAACGCTTCTGCGCAGTGCCCGTTTCGGCGCCCTGGCGGTGCTGGAACCGGGGACCGGGGCGCCGCTGGCGAGCCGGGTCGGCGTCGCCACCGACATTGACGGCGCACCGCTCATCCTGGTGTCGATGCTCGCGGCGCACACGTCGGCCCTGCTTGCCGATCCGCGCTGTTCCCTTCTGCTCGGGGAGCCCGGCAAAGGCGATCCGCTGGCGCATCCGCGGCTGACGCTGGCCTGCCAGGCCTCGCGGCTGGAGCGCGGCTCGCAGGCCCAAGCTCGCGCCGCGCGCCGCTATCTCAACCGCAATCCCAAGGCGAGCCTCTATGCCGGGCTCGGCGACTTCTCAATCTTTCGCCTCGAGCCGCAGCGCGCCAGTCTCAACGGCGGCTTCGGCAAGGCCTATCTGCTCGACCGGGCCGATCTGGTCACCGCCGGGCCGATTGTCGAAGAGCTCGCGGCGAGCGAACAGTCAGCCGTCGAGCACATGAATGCGGACCATCTCGACGCGATCGCCAACTACGCCCATCATTTTGCCAAGGCGCCAGGTGCTGGCTGGAGCATCGCCGGGCTGGACGCCGATGGCATGGATCTGGTGTCCGGGGACGATGTTTGCCGGGTATTCTTCCCACAACCACTGGCGACTGCGCAGGAATTGCGTCCCGTTCTGGTTGAAATGGCGAGGGCCGCCAAGGCGGCATCCTAGGCGCAAAGCGAGATTAAATTGCATTTGATCAAAAGCAACGCTTGAGATTTGAAAGAAATGTTCTAGGCTTTAGGTGTGGTGCTGACTCGTCGGCACCTTCACACGTGAATTTATGGATTCAGGCGCCATTGCCCCCATGGCGCCTCGATGAGCAAACAGCATGGGGCATCAATGGTCTCGACAAAGCTAATCGCCAACGCCGAATCAGCTGCCGAATTTCTGATGCTGATGGGCAACGAAAAACGGCTGTTGATCATGAGCTATCTGATCGACGGCGAAATGTCGGTCGGCGCCATCGCCGAAAAGGTGATGCTTAGCCAATCCGCCCTCTCGCAGCATTTGGCCAAGTTGCGGGCGCTGGACCTCGTGGACACCCGCCGCGATCGCCAGATGATCTACTATTCCTGCAAATCCGATGCCGTGCGCGAACTGCTCGCCATGCTGGAAGGCATTTTCGGCGGCGGCAAGGAGGATCTGTCCCAAATGGCGCAGAGGTTGCGCCGCGCCGGGACTTGACCGGAAGCTGCCGCGGTCGTTTACCTCGCTGACGATTTCCGGAGCGTGGTTGGTGTGTCTTTCCCGGCGCACGGACCGCGCTTTCGATTGTTGAGCGGGACATGGACCCAATTCGCATCGACGATCCACGCGATCCGCGCGTCGCAGCCTATCTCGATATTCGCGAGCGCGATCTGGCGGGCCGGCAAGGCCGCTTCGTCGCCGAGGGCAAAGTGGTGCTCGACCTGCTTTTGTCGTCGAGGCGCTTCACCGCCGAATCCATCCTGATCCTGGAAAACCGGCTTGGCGGCCTGGAGGAGGTGCTGCGCAAGGCGCAAGCGGACCTGCCGGTCTACGTCGTCGCCAGCGGGGTGATGGACGCGATTGCCGGATTCCACATGCACCGCGGCATCCTGGCCATTGGGCGCAAGGAGACGCCGCATCCCGCCGGGTCATTGCTGGATGCCTTGCCCGCTCAAGCCCTGATCGTCGTGCCTGTCGGCATCGCCAACCATGACAATATGGGTTCGATCTTCCGCAACGCCGCCGCTTTCGGCGCCGATGCGGTGCTGATGGACGGGACATGCTGCGATCCGCTGTACCGCAAGGCGATCCGGGTTTCGGTCGGCGCCGCGCTCAAGATCCCTTTTGCGTCCTTCACCGACACCGCGGGCTTCACCGCGGAGCTCGACCGCCGGGGCTATGACCAGTTCGCATTGTCACCGCGCGGCCGGATCGACATACGCGATGCACGGCGCGGCGAGCGGCTGGCACTCTATCTCGGCACCGAGGGCGAAGGCCTGCCCGAAAGCCTGCTTGCCCGCCTGCAAACCGTGCGGATCACCATGTCGAAGGGCTTCGACAGCTTGAACGTCGCTGCCGCCTCGGCCATTGCCCTGCATCATTTCTCGCGCTGACGATCATGTGAGCCAGGACACGGCGAAAGCGTCAGCCCTGCACGGCGTCAGTTGGCTTCTGCTTTCTGCAAGGCGCGCACGCGATCGGCGAGGCTGCGGTCGTTGCCGGCAGAGCGATTGTCCTGCGGCGCGGCGAGCGCCTTGGCGATTGGTGAATCGGGGCCTTCGAGCTTGGCCGTCAGGTGGACCACCTCCGCCGCCAGCTCATTCATCTGCTCGCGCAGCGCGGCACCATTGCCGTTCGTCAAACCCGACGATGCCGCGGCGCCGAGATCCGCCTTGAGGCGCTTGTTCTCGCGCGCCAGGGCCGTCAGCCTGGCCTCCAGCCGTTCGCGGTCGCCGTCAAGCTTGGCAATCGCCCGGTCCAAATCGTCGCGCTTGCCGGCCTCCTCGTGCCGGGCCGGCTCATCTGGCTTGCCGACCAGCCGCAGGGCCGGTGCGCCGTCCTCGGTTTTCGATTTTTCCCGCAACCGCGCCAATTCCTTTTCCCGCCGATCAAGCTTGTCCTCACGGTCGGCGAGCGTTGCGAGCAGCCGCTGGACCTTCTTGTCGAGTTCAGCGGCCCTTTTCTTCTCGGCCTTCAGGGCATCGCGCGCGGCCTTGCTTTCGGCTACGATCTCCTGGCTGCGCCGATCCGCTTCCTTGCGCTGGCCGCGCAGCAGCACGATATCGCTGGCAAGCTTCTGCAATTCGGATTCGCGGGCCACGAGTTCGATCTGGCGGCTGCTGGAGGCAAAACTGGCGTCGTCATACATGTGCTCCAGCTTCTCGAGATCGAGCGCCCGCCTTTCCAGCTTTCGTTCGGTTTCCTTGAGCCGCTCCGAAAGCTGATGCAGTTCCTCTTCGCGCTGTCGAAGCGCTTCGTTCTTGGCGCCGAGTTCGGCGAGCGCGTGGTCCTTGTCCGTGCGCTCGACCGCCAGCGCCTTCAGCGCCTCGCGGCCGCGATTGATCTCGACGAGTTGTTCGGCCGCCTTCTCGCGCAGCGTCTTGACCTTGATTTCGAGGCGCCGCGTCGTCATGGCGTATTCGGCCCGGATCCGGTCCTTGTCGGCCTGGATCTCGGCTTGCGTCAGCGGAATGGAGGCCTCGATGCGCCTGCGGGTCAGTGCGACGGCACGCCGCCAGACGGCGGGAGCCACCATCAGCGCCAGAAAGCCGGCACAGAGAAAGCCGAGGGCAAAGAACAGGACCGACTGAACCAAAGGACTACCCGTTATCGACGACAACTTGGAAGGCTGGACCGTGCCATCTTGGCATGGCGGAAATCCGGCACCGCGGCAAGGGCTTGCCGCGGCCCATTCGGGTCGTCGGTTGAGGAATCCGGTCGAACCGTCCGTGATTCGCTCATATCGGCCGGATCAGAACGGATTCCAGGTCGCCCGCTCGGTCAGTTTCAGGTAGCCCAGATTGACGCCGAGCCGGGCGCCGACGCCGGTACGGATCGGCACCAGCAGCACATTGTTGTTCTTCAGCACGTTGAAGCCGACACCCGCCACCACATAGGCCGAACCGGCGACGCCGCCATAGCGATTGTAGAGGTTGCCGACATCGTCGAGATTGTAGACCAGCATCATCACGCGTGACCCCTCGCCGCCGAAATCCCAGCCCAGCGACGGGCCTTGCCAGAACACTTTGTGATCGCCGGCATTCTTGGTGTAGAGCGTGCCTTCGCCATAGGTCAGGCCGCCGATCAGCGCACCGGATCCCTCCTCCCCAAGCAGGTAGCCATTGGGCAGACCGTAGGAGGCGAAAATCTTCTCCACGACGGTGGCCAACCCGCCCGACGTCGCGCCGAAGAACTTGTGGCCGGAATCGACAATCTCCTGAGCGGTGTACTCCTGCGCCCGCAGGGGCGATGTCGAGAAGACGAGAACGCCCATGAGCGCGATCGCCATTGAGAGGACACGGAGAAAACTCCGGTCATAGATTCGGGAAAACATGCTTCCAATCTCCGTCATGAAGCACTTTCGCCGACGCCTCGCATCCGTACAGCTCTTTAGGCGGCCGTTAAGGATGACTGTTAGGGGCAAACTATGCCGTAATCCTTTTTCAACCATTAAACTCCCACATGAAGATGGCGGTTCGAAGGCTCTTGGCCGCTCGAGGGGACACGGAGCCTGCGTGAACGCGCCATATGCCATGACGGCAATTTTGGATTTGTTGCTGCACGCACGGGCGCTGTGTATTCAGAAAGCCTTGGGTTGAAGCGTGATTCGTGTGGGCAGGCGCGAAGATCGATCGCTCGGCCGTCAAATGGAAGATTTTGCAGGGATTTCGCCGATGGCCGATCTGTTCACCCTTACCGCTCCCGACCTGGCGGCACTTTTATGCAGCCGCGTCTGCCACGACATCATCTCGCCGGTCGGCGCGATCAACAACGGGCTTGAACTGCTCGACGAGGGCGGCGCCGACGAAGACGCCATGCGGCTCATCCGTCAGAGTGCAAAAAACGCTTCGGCGCGTTTGCAGTTCGCCCGCATCGCCTTTGGCGCGGCCGGCTCGGCGGGCATGATGATCGACACCGGAGATGCCGAGGCCGTCGCCATCGCCTTCCTCAAGAACGAAAAGCCGGAATTGGTCTGGAATGGAACCCGTGCGCTGCTGCCCAAGAACAAGGTCAAGCTGCTGCTCAACCTGCTGCTGGTCGCCAACGCCGCCATTCCGCGCGGCGGCAAGCTGGTCGTGACGCTCGAGAATCTCGAAACCGAGCCGCGTTTTTCGCTTTCGGCAAGCGGGCCGATGCTGCGTGTCCCGCCGAAATTCCTCGAACTGCACTCCGGCCACAAGCCGGAAGAGCCGATCGACGCGCATTCGGTGCAACCTTATTACACGCTGCTGTTGGCCCGCGAGGCCAACATGACGATTTCGATTCACGCGACGCCTGAAGAAATCGTCCTCTCAGTGGCCTGAAAGTCGGCGCCGGCAGCGCGACCAAACGAAGTATTTCAGTCTGAAATATTTCATTGACGCCACAATCGCGGCGCGATGATCTTTGCCCGCTCGTCGACACCGAAGCATCCGCAAGGAAAAACCCGCCGAACGGTTTCTTTGCAAAAATTTTACCTAACGGCTTTTCGGCTTCTTTACCAGATCGGTCTAGGCTGCGCCGTAGATGCCCCGCACGACCGGATCGCCCAAGGGCAAAGAGGACGCGGAAATGAAACGCTGCATGTTCGTCGACGATTCAAGCGTCATCAGGAAGGTTGCAAAACGCATCCTGGGCGGTTCCGACATGATGGTCATCGAGGCGGCCAGCGGGCTTGACGCACTGGAGATGTGCGCCGCCGACATGCCCGACATCATCGTCATCGACGGCGCCTTGCCGGATATGCAGGCGGTCGACCTCATCCGGCGCGTGCGCGCCATGGAAAGCCCGATCCGGCCGCAGATCCTGATCTCGCTGGTCGAACTCGATATCGCGTCGATCATGCGAGCCAAGCGCGCCGGCGCCCAGGGCTATCTGTTGAAGCCCTTCAATCGCCCGCAACTGCTCGAACGTTTTCGCGCCTTGAAAATCGCTGCCTGAACGGAAGCTGTTCCAGGCAAACCGCGCGGTGGTCTGTCGTGTCGCACAAAAACAAATAATTGCTCCACAATGCAAAAAAACCCGGCCAAGCCGGGTTTTTTAGAAGTGCGTTGCCGACTGCGCTCAGGCGCTGACGCGGATATCTTCCGGTTCGCGCAGCACATAGCCGCGGCCCCAGACAGTCTCAATGTAGTTCTGGCCCCCGGACGCGGCGTCGAGCTTCTTGCGCAGCTTGCAGATGAAGACGTCGATGATCTTCAATTCCGGCTCGTCCATGCCGCCATAGAGGTGGTTGAGGAACATTTCCTTGGTGAGCGTGGTGCCCTTGCGCAGCGAGAGCAGCTCCAGCATCTGGTATTCCTTGCCGGTGAGGTGCACGCGCTGGCCGCCGACTTCGACGGTCTTGGCGTCGAGGTTGACCACCAGGTCACCGGTGGTGATGACCGACTGGGCGTGTCCCTTCGAGCGGCGCACGATGGCGTGGATGCGCGCCACCAGCTCGTCCTTGTGGAACGGCTTGGTCATGTAGTCGTCGGCGCCGAAGCCGAGGCCGCGTACCTTGTCCTCGATGCCGGCCATGCCGGAGAGGATGAGGATGGGCGTCTTTACCTTGGAGAGGCGAAGCGTTCTCAAGACCTCGTAGCCGGACATGTCCGGCAGGTTGAGATCGAGAAGGATGATGTCGTAGTCGTAGAGCTTGCCCAGATCGACACCCTCTTCGCCGAGGTCTGTCGTATAGACGTTGAAACTTTCCGATTTCAGCATCAGCTCGATGCTTTGTGCGGTTGCACTGTCATCTTCTATCAGCAGAACACGCATTTCATTCCCCTTTTCTGCCGCCGGACCATTTCACGACCCGTCCTGTCCCGGAGCAGTGGTTGCCTTGTGCAGAGGCTGCCATCGAATGGTTAACAAAACCTAATTTCCCGTCCAATACGGTATCAGATTTTTTAACCCCTTTCTACACCCTCTTGAATCTAATAACGAATCACAGACCAAAATTCCTAATGCAGCACATTAATAACCCGGACTAAGTGACTCCAGGGACTCATCGACGCGGCTTCGCTTCGGCGGCCGGAATTTTTACCCGGCCTTAAGCCCTGACCCGTATGATTAACAATGCCCGTAAACGAATGGTTACCGTCGGCAAAAAACTTTAGGGTTTTGTTTCCCATAGTGCGGGGAAAGCCGGTGGATACGGGCAGCGCTTGGACCTTTCCAGGTGGTTTGGACGATATGTGCGGGTGTGCGTTTCCGGGAGTACCGAATCATGAAGTCACGTGAAAACCTCGTTCGGCTGAAGCAATTTCAGGTGAATGAGAAGCGGCGCCAGCTGCTGCAGCTCGACATGATGATCGCCGAGTTCGAGCGCATGGCCGTCGAATTGGAGCTTCAGATCACCGCCGAGGAAAAGAAAGCCGGCATCACAGATATCAATCATTTCGCCTATCCGACCTTCGCCAAGGCGGCGCGCCTGCGCCGCGACAATCTCAGGAACTCACAAGGCGACCTCGCCCAGCAGCGAAGCGCCGCCGAATCATTACTCGGCGAAGCTGAAGCGGAGCTTTCCAAGGCTGAGATGCTGGAATCGCGCGATACCAAGGTTCGCGAGACCGAAACTGGCGGCCGCAGCGCCATGATCGGCTGAGTCGGCCGACATCGGCGCTATTTGGCGCACAAGCGCGCGCCCTGTCAGGCGACAGCTCGAACCGGCAACAGCAAGCCGCCGCGGAAGCGCTGCTGGCACGCAAGACCTACGCCGCCCAATCCTCCTTTTTGGCGCTGGCCCTCGCCCGGGCATCCCTAATATCAGGCCAGGTCGTGGGCGAGTTCGGTCAGTTCATATTCGACGCGTGGCAAGCGCGCCATTGTGCAGCCGGCCTTTGCGCAGCGCGCAGACCACCAGACCGAGCCATTTGCTGGCCAATAGACCGTTACTCTCCAAGCAGGAGAGATTTAATGGGTGCCATTACCCCAAAATTCAGTTGGCGGACCCGACGTTCTTGTCACCGCTGAATTGCCCGATCCCACGCCGCAGGCCGGCGGCGTGCTGGCGTCACTGCTCAACGTCAACGACGCCGCGCGCGCCGACGCCAGTTCGCGCGATATCAGGGTCGAGCGCATGTCGGTGGTGCCGGACCGCGAGGGCTCGCCGGCTTGATCGACGCGCAAAAGCCTGCCGTCCATGTGGCCAGGACTTTTCCGCTCGACCAGGCGGGAGCCGTCCACGCCTTTCTCGCAACCAAGCCGATCGGCAAGGTAGCGCTGACGGTCTGAGCGGCGACACTGAAAGCAAAGGGCGCGGCATGCCGCGCCCTTTGCTTGTGGTGAGACCGGCCTAGTGCCGGTACTGCTGGATACGCGTGGTGCGCAGCCCGGCAAGGCCATATTCGTCGATCGACGCTTGCCAGGACAGGAATTCCTCCGTGGTCAGCTTGTAGCGCTGGCATGCCTCTTCAAGGCTCAAAAGCCCGCCGCGCACTGCTGCAACAACCTCCGCCTTGCGCCGGATAACCCAGCGACGCGTGTTCGTCGGCGGCAGATCGGCAATCGTGAGAGGGCTGCCGTCAGGCCCGATAACATATTTGACTCTAGGTCTAACCAGATCGGTCATCGTACTCTCTACAAAAAACTCAAAGACCCAATCCCCGCCACGTTACCGCCACAGCTTTAAAAATTGCCTAAGCAGACCCTAATGACTAGGTAAGGATCGTGAACGCCGCGTTAGTCTTTTAGCGGGCATTTGAAATATACGGCCGGAAGCGCCGTTTGAGCCGGGAGAAATGTGCCCGTTCGCAGCGTCCGCCACCCCGGGGTCTTCCTGCAAGCTGGCGCCGCATGAAAGCTTGACCTATATTCTCGACATTGGCATTGAGCTGCCGCGAAATGAAAGCACCATGAACAGTCTCGACCTTCCCACACGTCCCGAAGAGACCCGCGTCGTCGTCGCCATGTCGGGCGGCGTCGATTCATCAGTGGTCGCCGGCTTGTTGAAGCGCGAGGGCTACGATGTCGTCGGCGTCACCTTGCAGCTCTATGATCATGGTGCGGCAACGCATCGGGCCGGCTCATGCTGCGCCGGCCAGGACATCGACGATGCCCGTCGCGTTTCCGAGACGCTGGGTATTCCCCATTATGTGCTCGATTACGAGGAGCGGTTCCGCAAGGCGGTTATCGATCCGTTCGCCGAGAGCTACGTCGCCGGCGAAACCCCCATTCCTTGCGTTTCCTGCAACCAGACGGTCAAGTTCGCCGATCTCCTGGCCACGGCCAAGGATCTCGGCGCCGACGCGCTGGCCACCGGCCACTACATCCGCTCCGGCGCCAATGGCGCTCACCGGGCGCTTTACCGGCCGGTCGATGCCGACCGCGACCAGAGCTACTTCCTGTTCGCCACCACGCAGGCGCAGATCGACTACCTGCGCTTTCCGCTCGGCGGCCTGTCGAAGCCCCAGGTTCGCGCCATCGCCGAGGAGATGGGGCTGACGGTGGCCGCCAAGCAGGACAGCCAGGACATCTGCTTCGTGCCGCAAGGCAAATATTCCGACATCATCGCCAAGCTGAAGCCGACTGCCGCCAACCCAGGCGACATCGTTCATATCGACGGCCGTGTGCTCGGTCGCCACGAGGGCATTCTGCGCTACACGATCGGCCAGCGCCGTGGCATCGGCATCGCGTCCGGCGAGCCGCTCTATGTCGTCCATCTCGACGCCGAGCGCGCCCGTGTCGTGGTCGGCCCGCGCGAGGCGTTGGAGACGCACAAGATCTATCTGCGCAACATGAACTGGCTGGGAGACGGAGGCCTCGCCGATGTGCCCGCCGGCGGCATCGAGCTGTTCGCCAAGGTGCGCTCGACCAGGCCGCCACGGCCGGCCGTGCTGCGTCACGAGGCAGGTGTGGCCTCGGTCGAACTGGCCGACGGTGAATCCGGCATCGCGCCTGGACAGGCCTGCGTGCTCTATTCCGACGACGGCAACGAGGCCCGTGTCTTCGGCGGCGGCTTCATCGTGCGCTCCGAGCGCGGCGCCGAAGCCGAAGCGATGCTGAGCCGGCTGGCCGCGAAGCCGGCGCAAGTTCCCGCCGAGTAGCTCTCCCCTGGCCATCGTACCAGGAGTGCGACGTACCAGTACGACGTAGCCTTCCTTCAGGCCGTGGATTTGGTGTGGGTGACGGTGCCGGCCGTCAGGATGCGCAGCACCCTGATCGCTTCCTCGCCGCTGGTGCGTGGTTCGGCGCGCGTTTCGATGCAGTGGATGAAGTGCTCCAGTTCGCGCGTCAGCGGCATGCCCTGGGCAACCGCGACATAGGACGGCTCATTGGTGGTGAATGCCCACTGGCCGCTGTCCTGCCACACGGCGTGGCGGTAGACCGCAAGCTTGCGCTCCCATGGCTCGACATCGTCGAACACCGCCATCGCCTTGGTTCCGACCACGGTCAGCCGCCGCTCGCGATAAGGGTTGAGCCGCGATGTGAAAAGATGGCTGCGCAGTCCGTTGGGAAAGCGCATGTGCAGATGCGCGAAATCGCTGAGATTGTCGAGGAGTGCCGCTCCCTCGCCGCGCACCTCGATCGGCTCGGTGCCGGTGATGGCCAAGATCATCGACAGATCGTGCGGCGCCAGGTCCCATAGCGCATCGTTCTCGGTATGGAACTTGCCGAGCCCCAGCCGGTGCGAATGGATGTAGCGGACCTCGCCGAGCTCGCCCTTGTCGATCAGCCCTTTCAACGTCTCGAAGGCGGGATGGAAACGCAGGACATGGCCGACCATGAACACGCGGCTATTGTCCTTGGCCGCCTGCACCGAGCGCTCGGCATCGGCCACCGTCAGCGCGATCGGCTTTTCCACCAGCACGTCCTTGCCGTTCTCGACGGCGCGCACGGCAAGATCGGCATGGAACTGCGGCGGCAAGGCCATGATGATGGCGTCGATGTCATCGCGGACGAACAGTTGGTCCGGCTCGATCGCCAGGCAGTCCTGTTCGCTGGCGAAACCTTCGGCGCGAGCCCGATTGGTGTCGGAAACCGCGTGCAATGCGCCGAGCGCCTTGAGGGTGCGGATGTGGTTGGAGCCCCAGTATCCGCAACCGAGGACTGCAATGCGCGGCTTCATCTGTTTCAAACTCTAAAAACTCGTGGCCGAGACATAGCGACGTGCCCCGTCGAACTCAACCCCGGCGGCACCAACCAGCTGTTCGTGCGGCAAAGCTTTTTCCCCATCGAGAATAGCCCTGATATCGAATGCATCGAAGCTTGACAGGCTCGCCCTCCCAACCTTATATCCGCGCGACCTTGGCGAACGCCTCGAAATGCCTTTCGATTTAAGGCGGATTTCGGGCCTGTCGCCGCCCTGGCGGGGTAGCTCAGTTGGTTAGAGCACGGGAATCATAATCCTGGGGTCGGGGGTTCAAGTCCCTCTCCCGCTACCAATTTCTAGAATAATTTCAGATACTAATGGGCTCCGGCGCCCGAGAACCTTGGCTCGGTTTTGCTATACACGCAGCCATACCCGTTTGAGCGCGTAACGATCGAGTTCGCGGCCGATTTCCGCGCCGCCGCGTCAGCATCAGCGTGCTCAGGCTCTTGCCCTGCGGATCCTGCGCCAGCGACATAGCCGAAGGCGCGGCCGACACCGCCTATGGGATTGCCTTGCCGGACCCGAACCCGATCCTCACGGAGTGAGTGCCCCCTGGCGTGCTCCTACTTGGCCAGGCGCGCGGCGTGCCACTTCAAATGGTCGTCCATGAAGGTCGAGATGAAATGATAGGAGTGATCGTAGCCTTCCTGCATGCGCAAGGTGAGCGCGATGCCGGACTTCTTGCAGGCGTCTTCGAGAAGCCATGGCCGCAGGCCGTCCTTGAGGAAGCCATCGGCGGTGCCCTGATCGACCAGGAATTCGCCGAAGCGGTGCCCGTCTTCGATCAGCGCTGTTGTATCGTAGGCGCGCCAGGATTTCTCGTCCTTGCCGAGATATTTTTCCAGAGCCGGCCGCGACCAGTCTGCCGTCATCGGCTGAACGATCGGTGCGAACGCCGAGCAACTTCTGAAGTGCTCGGAGTTCTTCAGCGCGATGGTCAGCGCGCCATGCCCGCCCATGGAGTGGCCAAAAATCGACTGGCGCTCCATATCGGCGGGGAACTGGCTGGCGATCAGGGCCGGCAGCTCGTCGACGATATAGGAGTGCATCCGGTAGTTCCTGGCGAAGGGCTGCTGCGTCGCGTCGAGATAGAAGCCGGCGCCCGAGCCGAACTGCCAATTATCCTTTTCGTCGGCCACACCCTCGCCGCGTGGGCTTGTGTCGGGGCAGACCACGATCAGGCCGAGCTCGGCCGCCAGACGCCGGTATTCGCCCTTGTCCATGACATTGGCATGAGTGCAGGTGAGGCCCGACAGATACCAGAGCACCGGCAGTGGCCCCTTGGCCTGCGGCGGCACGAAGACGGCAAAGGTCATGTCGCAGGCGCAGGCTTCGGAAGCGTGTGAATAAACACCTTGCACGCCGCCATGCGACTTGGACGTGGAAACGACTTTCATCAGCTCTGCCTTCTCGTCAAGAAATCCCGGCCCGGCATAGCGGCCGGATGCATCGCTCGCAACCGCGAGCCGCTAATAAGTCCCGGCGGCGTTATCGAGGTGCACCCCGATAATGCCGCCGGTAGACGCCAGGCTTTGCGAACACGCTGACCTAGCCGGGAGGCTGGAGGCCAGCGAAAAGCCAGACGTTTCGATGGCCGGCGATCGGGCCGGCAGGGCGCCGGACTTGACGATTGCCCTTAGTGCCTGATCATCCCGGCGTCGACATTCAGCGTCTGGCCGGTGATCCAGCGGGCGTCCTCGCTGGCCAGGAACGACACGACATCGGCGATATGTTCGGGCTGGCCCTTGCCCTTCATCGCCTGCAGCATCTCGACGAAGCCGAACGCCTCGTTGTGCGGGCTCGCCTTGACGCCATCGCTCTCGATCAGGCCGGGCGTCACCGCATTGGCCGTGATGTTATACTTGCCAAGCTCGGTGGCCAGCGCCCGGGTGAAGCCAATGACGCCGCCCTTGGCCGCGACATAGGCCGCCATGTTCGGCGTGCCGGCGAAGAAGGTGTTGGAGGCGATGCTGATCACCCGTCCGGCCTTGCCCGCCGCCCGCATCTGGTCGGTCGCCGCGCGGGTGACGATGAAGGTCCCCGTCAGGTTGACGTCGATGATCTTGCGCCAATGGTCGAGGTCGACATCGTCCCAGGCGACGAACGGCACGATGCTGGCATTGTTGACCAGGATATCGACGCCGCCAGCGAGCGCCTGTATTTCGTCAAACAGCGCCTTGACCGAGGCCGGATCGGCAATATCGGCTGCAATCGCCTTCGCCTTGCCGCCGATTTCGGCGGCCGCGGCGTTGGCGCCCTCGGCATTGATGTCGCTGACGATGACGGTCGCGCCGTCGGCCGCCAGCCGCGCCGCGATCGCCTTGCCGATGCCCTGTGCCGCCCCCGTCACCAGCGCCGTCTTTCCCGCGAGCCGTTCAGTCATGAAATTTCTCCCTCGATGCGCAGTCTGTTGATGTCTGTTCAGGCGTCGGCGTCGATCACCGCCAGCGCCGCGTCGATGCCCTTGCCGACCGCAAGCTTCTGGCCAGCCGCGTTCATGGCGCCGCCAAGCGCCGTCAGCGCCGCGATCGCATAGATCGGCTGTGCCGTCGGGCCCATATGGCCGATGCGTGTAAGCTTCCCCAAAGTTTCGCCGCGACCCGACGAAAACACCACGCCGTAGCGGGCGCGTGCTGCCTGGCGAAGTGCTTTCTCGTCGACACCGTCGGGTGTGCGAACGGCCGTGGTGCTCGGCGAGGCGATTGCATCGCTGGCGGCCCAGATCGACAGGCCCATGGCGACGACGCCGGCCCGCATGGCCTTGGCCGTCAGTGCATGGCGCGCCCAAACCGCTTCCGGTCCCTCGTTGAGATAGAGATCGAGCGCCACATCCAGGCCGTTCACTTCGGCCACCGAGGGCGTGAAGGGGAATGGCTTGTCGCGAGACCAGGCGTTCTCCCAGTCGACGATGCTCAGCATCGAGGCCCGGGGCGCCGCCTTGTTGGCCTTCATCTTGGCCCAGGCGCGGTCGCTGACCCCCATGATCGTAAGCGCTGGCGGCGCGCCAAGACATTTGCCCGGGCCGGTCACATAGATGTCAGCCTTGCAGTCCTCCGGATGCGTCTTCATGCCACCGAAAGACGAGACGGCATCGACGATCAGGTAGCCGCCATGCGCCGACACCAGCGCGCCGATGGCATCGATCGGGTTGATGGTGCCCGACGGCGTGTCGTGATGGCAGACGGAGACGACAGTGATTTCCGGATGCGCCTTCAGCATGGCGGCAACCGCCTGCGGGTCGATCGCCTCATTGTAGGGCACTTCGATTTCGAGGAGATGCGGTGAATAGCGCTTCGCCCAATAGCCGAACCCCTTGCCGTAGACGCCCGAGGCAAGGTTGAGCACGACGTCGTCCGATGTGATCAGCGACGCCGCCGCCGCCTCGAGACCCAGCACCGGCTCTCCGTGCAGGATGACTGGCTTGTTGGAAAGCCGCATCGCTTTTTGAGCCTTGTCGACGACCTTCTCGTAGAAGAGCTGGAAGGCCGGGTCATAGTCGTAGAGCACGGTGCGGCCGAGGCCCCGCAGCACCTCGGCATAGGCATTGACTGGCCCCGCCGTCAGCGTGAGGACCGGATCCGCGTGATCTGGATAGCGCATGGTCTTGGTCTCCGGATTGGCGGCGATCAGCCGTAGAACTGTGTGCCGGTTTTGTAGGTCTTGAAGTTGTCCATGTCGTGCGAGTACATCAGCTCGGCGCCGTGATCCTCGGCAAGTTTCTTCACCCTGCGCATTGAATTGACGCCCGCGACCGGGTCGATATGGAAGGCCGCCTGGCAAAGCGTTTCCAGGCTCTTCTGCGTGTAGGCGGCGTCGATCGTGAACATGATCGGCTTGCGCTTGGGAAACTCGACCAGAAGGCTGTAATGGCCGATCGAGTGGCCGGGGGTGGAGATCAGCCTGACCCCTTTGGCAAGCTCGACGTCACCGTCTATCCCCTCGAAAGTCGAGTTGGCGCGCGTCGTGCCTTCCAGCAGCTGGGCGGTCGCGCCGCGCGCTTCGGCGGCCTCGGCCGAGAAGCTCAGGTCCGAATAACCGAGATGTTCGAAAGGCTGCGGATTGCACGCCTGCGGCACCTCCGAACGGTGGCAGATCTTCTTGGCATGCGGAAAATACTTGTTGCCGCCGCAATGGTCGAAATGGAAGTGCGAGTTGACGACGACGTCGATGTCCTTCGGCTCCAGCCCGAGCAGCGCCAGCGCGCCGGGAATGGTCTGGTGCTTTTCCTGGATCGGCTTCTCGAAGGGCAGCACCTTCATGACGTGGTCGTAGTCATAGCCGGTATCGATGAGGAAGCGGCCCTCGGCATGCTCGATCAGGATCGAATAGACGGGGAAGCGCACTTCGCCGCCTGGGCCACGGTTCCAGAACACATGATAGCCGTCGAGGACAAGTGAGCCGCCGTCGAGCAGGTAGACCTTGGTATCCGACATTGTTGCCTCCTTTTCCGGCGCGGGTTCCATCCGCGCGTCTGGTTTTCTCAGCGCGCCCCGCGCTCGTATGGAATGCCCAGTGCCGCCGGCAGGCTGGCCCGCCGCCCGAACAGCACCAGCATGATCATCACCGCCAGGAACGGCAGCATCTGGATGACATCGGTCGGTATGTTGATGCCCGCCACCTGCATGGCCGTCGTCAGCGACAGGCACACGCCGAACAAAAGAGCCCCAAACAGCACCCAGATCGGCCGTCCCCGCGCCAGCATGGCCAGCACGATGCCGAGAAAGCCGGCGCCATTGGTGATGAACGGAATGAACAGGCCCGCTCCGACATTAGCGAGATAGGCACCGCCAAGCCCTGCCAGCGCGCCGGTCGTCAGCACCGCGATGGTACGGGTCCTGATGACGTCGATGCCGGCGACATCGAGCGCGGCCGGCTTGTCGCCCGCTGCCTGCAGGTTGAGGCCGAGCTGCGTGCGGCGGTAGAGGTGGCTCATGGCGAACACCAGGGCGACCGCCAGATAGACGATCAAGTGATGCCTGAAGAAGGCCGGGCCGATCACCGGAATGTCCGACAGCAGCGGAATGACGGTTGCGTCCGCCGCCGGCAGGCGGGGATAGCTGCGCGAAAACTGGAAATGATGGAGCAGCGCCGTCAGGCCTTCGAGACCAAGCGTCAGCGCGATGCCGATGACGATCTGGTTCAGCCCGATGCGCACGCAAAGCAGCGCCATGATCAGCGCCACCGCGACGCCGCCCGCAGCGCCGGTGAGAAAGCCTAGCCACAGCGATCCCGAATAGAACGCGCCGACGAAGCCGAGATAAGCGCCGGCCAGCATCATGCCCTCGATGCCGATGTTGAGCACGCCGGCCTTTTCCGACATCTGCTCGCCGAGCCCGGCAAGCAGCAGCGGAATGGCGGCGGTGACGGCGCCAAACAGCAATGCGCTGAGAAAGACTTCGCTGAAGAGCCCGGTCATGCCCTACGCCTTTCTCGACTGATGATAACGGTGGTCGACATATTCGGCCAAGGCGAGCACGATCAGCACGATGGAGACCAGCACCAGCGTGAAGTGATTGGGCACGCCAAGCCGCCGCGCCGCGCTCTCGCCGCCGATTGACAATACGGAGAGCAGGAACACGAAGCCGATCGCGGCAAAGCCGTTCATGCGGGCGAGAAACACGGCCGGAATGACCGCCAGCCCATAGGCTGGATTCCAGTCGGCGCGAACATTGCCTTGCACGCCGATGATGTCGACAGCGCCGGCAAGGCCGGCGAGCCCGGCGGAAATGGCAAAGACGGCAATCGTCAGGCCGGGCACGCCCAGCCCCGCATGAACCGCGGCGCGCGGATTGGCGCCGACGATCCTCAGTTTCAGCCCGAATGCCGTACGCGTCATCACCAGATGCACGATGATGATTACCGCCAGGCCGAGCAGCAGGCCACTGGTGATGGTGGTTTCGAACAGGCGCGGCAGCCGGTCTTCCACCGGCAGCGTGCGGGTCTGCGGCACGGTCGTGCCGGGATCGCGAAACACCAGCTTGACCAGCACGTTGGCGAGCGACGTGCCGAGGAACGTCATCATCAGCGTGGTGATGATCTCGTTGACACCCTGATAGGCGCGCAGCAGCGCCGGCACCAGCGACCAGATCATGGCCACCACCATTGCGATCAGGAACGCGCAGAACAACGCCAGCCAGGCTGGCATGACCTGCACCAGCACGGGAGCGCTGGCCGCCGCCGTGACGGCGCCGAGCAGGAACTGGCCGTCGCCGCCGAGGTTCCACATGCCGGCGCGAAAGGCAACGATCAGGCCGGCGGCGAGAAACAGCAGTGGAGCCATGCGCGTCAGCGTCTGCTGGATGCCGAGCGGCGAGAAGAGGCCCTTCTCCAGCACGTAGCCATAGTAAGCGAGCGGGTCGACGCCGACGGCAAGCAGGATGCAGCCGGCGATGACGAGAGCGGCAAGGATCGGCCCAAGCGTCATCAGCAGCCGGTGCACTAAGTCTCGCCGCGTGGCGGCGGCGCTCGTGGCATCGAGTGCGGTGGCGCCGGCGGTGGGTGCGGTGTCGATGCTCATGCGGCAAGTCCGATCATCAGGCGACCGACCCTGGTCCGGGCGTCGTCGGCATTCGCCACGGTGCCGACCAGCACGCCGTTGGCGATGACGGCGATGCGGTCGCACATGCTGAGCAGTTCCTCGAGGTCGGTGGAGATCAAGAGTACGGCGAGGCCGCGTGCCGCCGTGTCGCGGATGCGCTGGCGCGAGGCCAGCGTGTTGGCGAGATCGAGCCCGTAGGTCGGCTTGTTGAAGATCACCACCTTGGCGCCTTCGGCCAATTCCCGCGCCAGCAGCACCTTCTGGATGTTGCCGCCGGAGAGCCGGGCAACGGGCGTCTTCAAGCTTGGCGTACGCACATCGTATTCGCGCACCAGCTCGGCGGCACGCCTGTCGATCTCGGCGCGCTGCTCGACGCCGCCGCGCCAGAAGGGCGCCGCCCCGACTTGCTTGAGGAAGAAGTTGATGGAGACCGGGAACGTGCCGACGGTGCCCTCGCCCAGCCGGTCGTCGGTCAGGTAGCGAAGACCGCGGTAGCGGCGTTCGCCGACGCTCAGCGCCTCGATGGCGGTGCCCTCCAGCCGAACCGAGCCGCTGGTCGCCGCCCGTTGACCGGCCAAGGCCTCCGCCAGCTGTTTCTGGCCGTTGCCATCGATACCAGCGATGCCGAGTATCTCGCCCGGGCGGATGTCGAAGGAGATCGACGACAGGCCGGGTGCATTGTCGGTCGGCGCGACCGTCAGATCCGCGACCTGAAGCAGAGGCGCGGCATTGGCATCGACCGCGCGGGCCGGACGTTCGACCGCTTCGGGATCGTCCTCCTGCTTGCCGAACATCAACTCCACGATCTCGGAAATAATCTCCTGCTCGCCGAGTGCGCGAAACCGCTCGGGCGGGATCTCGCCCACCTTGCGGCCGAGCTTGAGAACCGAGATGCGGTCGCCGAAGGCGGCCGCCTCCTTGAGCTTGTGGGTGATGAAGACGATCGCCAATCCCTGTTCGACGAGGCGGCGCATCAGCGCGCCAAGTTCCTCAATGCCCTTCGGCGTCAGCATCGAGGTGGATTCGTCGAGGATCAGCAGCCGGCTGTTGCGCACCATGGCGCGCAGGATTTCGACTTGCTGCTGCTCACCGAGCGAAAGTTCCGAAACCTTGGCATGCAGTTTTACCGTGATGCCGAGGCTGCTGGTGATCTCGGCCACGCGGGCCGCAAGCTCTTCGGTCCTGGGACGCTGCCACCAGGGCCCGCCAAGAAGCAGGTTCTCGGCGACCGTCAGGGTGGGCACCAGCATCATGTGTTGGAACACCGTTCCGATGCCAAGCGCCAGCGCATGGCGCGGCGACGTGATCGGCGTCGGCTTGCCGTCGACAAGTATGCGCCCCTCGTCCGGCTGCTGCAGGCCCGACAGCATGCCGATCAAGGTGGATTTTCCCGCGCCGTTCTCGCCGAGCAGTACATGCACCTCGCCAGGATGGATCGACAGGTCGACGCTGTCGTTGGCGACGATGCCGGGAAAGCGTTTGGTCACGCCTTCGAGCGCGACGATGTCGCGGCTATCGACGGGCGATGAAGAAAGACTGCTCATGAAAGCCCAGCACTGGAAAACGGGAAATATCCGGAGGGGCGAACCGATCGCCCCTCCGGCAGCCGACTTCTGATCGCCTTACTGGGCGACGCTTGTCATCAGTGCCCTGACGGCGGCCGCGTCATAGACTGGCTCGACCTTGATCTTGCCGGAAATGACGTCCTCGCGCAGCGCCTGGATTTCGCTCCAGACGTTGTCGGGGATGGCGGCGGTCTTCAGCAACTGCACGGAATCGTCCTTGAGGCCGATCGAATAATGCTTGGTACCAAACGTGTCGGCCTTCAGGTCGGCGATCATCGCCGCGTAGACCGGTTCGATGTTCCACACCACCGACGACAGCAGGAAGCCCTTGTCGATTGGCGACTTGTCGCCGATGACGTCGATGAAATAGACCTTGCCGCCATCGGCGGCCTTTGTCGTCTCGACTGCCTGCAGCATGCCGAAGCTGGAGCCGTTGCCCTGGCCGAAAATGATGTCGGCGCCCGAGGCGATAACGCTTTCGGTGACGCGCTTGCCGCCGGCAGCGTCACTGTAGGCGGCCGGCCCGATCACCGCATAGGTGATCTTGACGTCCGGGTTCTCCGCCTTCACCCCTTGCGCGAACGCCGCCGATTGCGAGTTCCACGATGGCGGTTCACCGGAGACGACGATGCCGACCGACTTCGAGCGCGACATCTTGGCGGCGAGACGGCCGGCCAGATAGGCGCCCTGGTGGCCGCTCAGCGTGTAGTCGGCGACGAGGCCTTTCTCCAGCCCGTTCGGCGTATCGACGATCGCTACCGGAACCTTCAGTTCCTTGGCGATCTCGGGTGCCGAGGTGTTGTAGCCGCTGGCATGCGCGATCAGCAGGCTGGCGCCGTCGGACGCGAGCTCGCGCAGCGTCGGACGGACATCGCCATAGCCGAGGCCCTGGGCCACGACCACCTCGACGCCGGCTGCCTTGCCTGCTGCCTTGGCGGCGTCGATACCTTGCTGGTTCCAGCCATAGTCCGTGCCTTCTTCAGGCGTGAGGATGGCGATCGACTTGACTTCACCGGCAAGCGCGCCGCCCATCAAGATACCCGACAGTATTAATGCACTTACGCTGCCCTTCAGGATCTTTAACATGTTACCCTCTCTGTTTGATTTCCAATCATTATTTTATTGTTATTGCGCACAAGCGAGATAGACTGCCTGAGAAAGCTACCCATGGAGCTCAGGCAAAGTGAAAATCCGTTATGTCCTCCCCGTGATGTTGGCGTTCACATCGCTTGCTAACGCCGTTGAGTTGCACCATGTGATCGTCCGCAAGGGCACCGACGGGCTCGATATGGTGCCGTTGACGATTTCGAATGCCGGCAAGGAAGGTGTGTCCTGCAACGCCGACTTCGCCCACTGGTATTCAGAAGGGATCGCCACGATAGAGCCGGGCAAGAGCGCTCGCGTCGAACTCTGGTTCGATCCCAAGACCGGCACCTTCACCATCCTCAACGACAAGCGCGAAAACCTGCCGGTCGAGCGCCTGTGGTGTGGCCTCGCGGGTCGCGCATATGCCACGCGCGGGCAGATCGCGCTCGACCGAACCGACGCCGCCAAAGGCGAGCGCGAGGTGTCCTGCGGCATGGAGCAGGACAGCCTGGCATGCCGGTAGGCGCTCATTGATCGGTTTGTCCGGGCCATCGTGCCCTATTCCTTCGCCAGGAACTTGTCGGTGAAGACGTCGTCGGCCGACAGCGCGGCTTTAAGCACGCCCTGGTCGGTGAGCGTCTTCAGCGTTTCCTCCCACTGCGTCTTCGTCATCCAGCCGAGGCCGTGATCCTTGGTGTCGGGGCTGGTGAAGGTGGAGGCGATGTCGGCGTTGATCTGCGCCAGCAGCACATCCTTCTTGTCGGCATAGCCTGGAGCAGCCTTGGCAGTGATCTCGGCGGCTTCTTCCGGATGGGCGACAACATAGTCGAAGGCTTCCCTGTAGGCCTTGACGAAACGGGCGACGACGTCCGGCTTGTCCTTGATCATTGTCTCCGAGGTGAACAGGCCGGAGCCATAAGCCTTCCAGCCATGGTCGGCGCCCATCATGATGCTGAGCGAACCGGGACCGCCCGCCTTGGCTTCCAGTTCGGGAACCTCGGCGTCGACATAGCCGACCACCGTCTGGACCCGGCCGAGAAGCAGATAGCTTTCATAGGGCGGCGAGACGCTGTTCAGCGTCATGTCCTTTTCGGTCAGGCCGTTGGCCGCCAGGAAGCCCTTGAAAAAGATGTAGGTCGAGCCCGCTGGATGAATGCCGATGGTCAGGCCCTTGAGATCGGCCGGCTTGGTGAGCTTCACCGTCTTGGCGAGCGACATGATTGCCAGCGGCGAGTGCTGGTTGACGGCTGCCACCGCCACCACCGGAACGCTCTGCGAGCGGGCCACGGCGAGCGTGGGAAGATCGCCGAAACCGAAATCCGCGTTCCCGTTGCCCACCAGCCGCATGGCATCCGGCGAACCCGAACCCTTGCGGATTTCGGCGACATCGATGTCGTTCTTGGCGAAGAAGCCTTTTTCCTTGCCGACGAAGAACATGGCGTGGTTGCCGCGCACCACCCAATCGAGTTGGACGGTGATCTTGTCAGCGGCCAGCGTCGCGTTCGAGAAGCCAAGCGCGCCGGCAAAGGCCGCAAGCGTGGCTACCTTGATAAGTGAGCGTCTCAGCATTTTTGTTCCCTTTTATTGACGGTGGTTGATCGAGAGGCCTAGGCCTGGCTGAATTTCGGTGCCCATGGCACCACGATGCGTTCGAGGATTTCGGCGGCGTAGTAGAAGGCGATGCCGAGCACGGAGACGAGCAGCAGCGCCGCGAAGACCAGCGCGGTGTCGAGCTGGGTCGAGGCGAACTGGATGACGTAGCCTAAGCCGTCCGAGGCACCGGCGAATTCGCCGACGATGGCGCCGATCACGCTCAGCGTGGCCGCGATCTTGGTTCCCGCCATCAGGTTCGGCAGCGAATGCGGAACGCGGATCCTGAACAGGATCTGCGTCGGGCTGGCGCCGACCGAATTCATCAGCGACAGCAGCGAGCGGTCGACCGACTGCATGCCGGCCAGCATCGACAATGTCACCGGAAAGAAGGCGATAACCAGGATCAGGCCGATCTTGGGCGCGAGCCCATAGCCGAACCAGAGAATGAAGATCGGCGCCAGCGCCACCTTCGGCACGTTCTGGAACAGCACCACCAGCGGATAAAGCGCCCGGCCCAGCCAGTCGAAGCGCACGATGATCAGCGCAATGGCGACGCCGACAACGACGGAGACAAGGAACCCGAACAGGATCTCGCCTGCCGTCACCAGTGTCGCCTGCATCAGCGTAGCCCATTGCGCGACCAGCGATTGCGCGATTTCGGACGGGGCGGGAATGATGAAGGCGGAGATGGCGAAAATTCGCACCACGGCTTCCCATACGACGATCGTCGCCAGCAAAAGTATGACCGCCGGCAGCCAGCTGCCGGTCGCGGCCACCCAGCCGGACGCAAGCCGCGCGTCGAGGGGATTGGTGATGGGTTGATCGCTCATGACGCGCCTCCCGGTTGGTGGCTGGCGCGCAGCATCGTGCGCAGTTGAACCACCAGCCTGACGAACTCCGGATCTTCCGTCACCGACAGATCGCGCGGATAGGGCAGGCCAATATCGAGGCTCTCGGTGATCCGGCCGGGCTTGATCCCCAGCACATGAACATGGCGAGACAAATGAATGGCCTCGTCGATGGAGTGGGTGACAAGAACGATGGTCTTGCCGGTGCGCTGCCAGATCTCCAGCAGCGACTGACCCATCTGGTCGCGGGTAATGGCGTCGAGCGCGCCGAACGGTTCATCCATCAGCAGCACCGCCGGATCGAGCGCCAGCGCCCGCGCGATGGCGACGCGCTGGCGCATGCCGCCCGACAATTCGTTCGGTCGCTTGTGGGCGCTGTCGCCCAGGCCCACCAGCTCAAGCATCTCCTGTCCGCGCGTCCGTAGTTGCGCGCGCGAAAGCGACTTGTCGGCGATACCGAGCAGCATGGAAGCGTTGTCGACGGCGTTCTTCCACGGCAAAAGGTTGGCGTCCTGGAAGACGAGGCCGATCATGCGTTTGCGCGCCGCCT
Source organism: Mesorhizobium sp. B2-3-10 (assembly GCF_006442275.1). NCBI lineage: Bacteria > Pseudomonadati > Pseudomonadota > Alphaproteobacteria > Hyphomicrobiales > Phyllobacteriaceae > Mesorhizobium > Mesorhizobium sp. B2-3-10. The sequence continues at coordinate 364,387 of NZ_VFVT01000003.1, read as the reverse complement.
CGACCGGCGAAAGCCCGGCGATCGAAACGCTGCCGCTTGTCGGATTTACAAGTCCGGCCAGAACCTTCAGCAAGGTGCTCTTGCCGCAGCCGGAAGGACCAATGAGAGAAACAAACGATCCCTTCGGTACCGAAAGATCGATGTTCTGCAGAACCAATTGCTTGGCCATGACCACCGAAACGCCCTTGGCGGAGATCAGGTCGTCGTGACGTATATGGGCCGGCCGGCCACCGGCTGCCCGGATGATTTCAACACGCATGGCTTGGCCCTCCATGCGGTGCCCCAACCCGACCGGCCTTGTGAGCACGATGTGTCATGGCTACTCCCGGCCCTCCAGGATGCGACGCACCGCGACGAGCTTGCGCGCCCGTTCGCCTTGCAGCGCCTTTGTCTGCTCGGGCGTGTAGGAGAACATGCCCTCCCCCGATTTGATGCCGAGCTTCGACGCGTTCGTCTTTTCCAGCACCATCGGCGCGACATCGTCGCGATTGGAGAGATCGGCGTTGAGGAAGGACGAGACGGACTTGTAGATATCGAGGCCCGCCATATCGAGCAGCGCCATCGGCCCGATGACCGCGATCTTGTAGCCGATGCCCCACGAGACGCAGGTGTCGAGATCTTCCGGCTCGATGACACCGCGCTCGACAAGGTCGACCGCCTCGCGCAGCAACGCATAGAGCACGCGGTTTTCGACGAAGCCCGGAACATCCTTCTTCACCACCACCGGCAAGAGGCCGATCGAGCGGATCAGGTCGCGAATCGTCGTCACGATATGCGGCGCGGTCTTTTCGCCTGCGATCACCTCGATCATCGGGATGATGTGCGGCGGGTTCGACCAGTGCATGCCCACCATCCGCTCGGGATGGGAGATGTGCGCCTGCAGCTTGGTGATCGGGATGCCCGACGTGTCGGACGCGACGATCGTGTCCGATGCGATCAGGCTGTCGATCGTGCGATAGACATCGGCCTTGATCGAAATGTTTTCAGGAACGTTCTCGATGACGAGGTCGGCGCCCGATACCGCGTCTGCGATGTCATCCGTGAAGCGGACCGTTCCGGCGCCGGCCGGTGGCGCCGCGATACCCAGGGCGTCGAGAACGCTCTCGGCCACGCCCAGCATGGACCCCGCGCGCTCGATCGCAGCCGGGGCAACGTCGTAGGCGACGACCTGCAGGCCGCCCCTGGCGAGCCGGGCGGCCATGCCAGGCCCCATCGTACCCAGACCGATGATGGCGATACGCTGGATCATTATGCTGCCCTGCTTTGCGTTGCCGCTTTTGATGCCGCGATGAGATCGGCGGCTTTCTCGGCAATCATGATCACCGCCGCGTTGATGTTTCCGCAGACCAGGTCGGGCATGACGGAAGCGTCCACCACCCTCAGGCCGTCGACGCCACGAAGCCGCAAGTGCGGGTCGACGACCGAGGCCGCGTCGGCGCCCATCCGGCAGGTTCCCGCCGGGTGATGCACGGTGATGGACGTCTTGCGGATATGCTCATCGATCTCGTCGTCGCTCTGGCATTTCGGGCCAGGGAAAAACTCCGCCTCGATGAAGGGCTGCATGGAGGGCTGCGACGCGAGGTCCCTCGCCACTCGGAAGCCGGCCCGAAGCGACTGCCAGTCCTTCGGCGAGGCGAGGAAATTCTGGTGGATCAGTGGCGCCGCGAAAGGATCGGCCGAGCCCAATTTCACCGCGCCCCGGCTTTCAGGCTGCGTCGCCACGATCCGTGTGGCGAACCCGTCCGGAAATGGCGCCTTGAACGGCTCGAAATACGGCCACGCGGCGAGCGGGGCGGCCGTGAACAGCAGTTGCACATCCGGCAACGGACGCTCCGGGCCGCTTTTCAGGAACGCGACGACCCCGCCGGGCACATCTCCCGAGAAACCACGTCCCGTGAAGTAGGTCTTGGCGAAATCGAACCCAATCCGGTCGGCACGCATGTTGCGAAGGAAAGGGCCGCCCGGCCCCCGGCGCCGGTACATGAGAATGACCGATACGTGATCCTGCAGGTTCTTGCCGACCGCCGGCAGGTTGACCCGCGTCTGGATACCGTGCGTCGCGAGCTCCTCTGGCGCCCCTATGCCGGACAGCATCAGAAGTTGCGGCGTGTTGATGACGCCGCCCGAGAGCAGGACTTCCTTGCGGGCGACGACCGACCGTTGGCCGCCGCCATGGTTCACAACCACGCCGGTGGCGCGCGTGCCCTCCAGCGTGATCTTCGTCGCCGTCGCTCCGGTCAGGACGGTCAAATTGGGTCGCTTCAGGGCCGGCCGCAGATAGGCGGACGCGGTCGAACTGCGCCGACCGTTCGAGATCGTCATCTGGAGCCGGCCGAAACCTTCCTGCCGCTCACCATTGTAATCGTCCGTCTGTGGATATCCCGCCTGCACGCTGGCCTGCGCAAACGCGTCGATCAGCGGGTCCTTGTAACGGCAGAACTGGGTGCTGACAGGACCATTGCCGCCGCGAAAGTGGTTCGCGCCTCCTTCCCAGCTCTCCTGCTTGCGGAAATAGGGCAGCACCTTGTCGTACGACCAGTCATGGAGCCCGCTGGCCGCCCAACGATCGTAATCGCCGCGATTTCCCCGCACATAGGCCATGGCGTTGGTCGACGACGACCCGCCAATCACCTTGCCGCGGGCGCACTCGACCCTGCGTCCGCCGACATTGTCTTCCGGTTCGCAGAAATACATCCAGTCGTGGCGACGCTCGGTCAGGATCTTGCCCCAGCCAAGCGGGATGTGGATCATGGGGTCGCGATCCCAGCCGCCGGCCTCGAGCAGCAGCACCGAACATCCGGGGTCGGCGCTCAGCCGGTTGGCGAGCACGCAACCGGCCGATCCGGCCCCAACGATGACGTAGTCGTAACTTTCCGCGTGCGGCATGGTGCGTTTCATTGCCTTGGTCCGGCGCTCCTGCGCCAGGGAACTATTGAAACCGAGCCTGGACCGTCCCGGCCAGGACTAGGTATTCCTCTAGGCGGCCGGCACTAGGCCAGGCCGGCCTCTCTCAGACGCTGCGACCAGTGATTCCATCCTCGATCGATCTGGGCGCCGACGAGTTTTCCTGCCGTCTTTATCTCGCCCGGCGACAGATATTTGATGTTGCCGATCCGCAGGCCGGCCGTGAGCGCTGCCGCTTCCTGCTCGAGATAGAAGGCCCGGAAGACGACCTCACGCACGGAGTTGCCGACATTGACGACGCCATGCCGCGCCATGAGCACCACTGTCTGGTTGCCGAGACTTTCGGCGATATCAGCGCAGATCCGGGGGCTGCCGCCGAAGAGATCCGTCTCGTCGCCATTCTTGTCGCGAATCTCGTAGACCGGGACTTTCTCGCCGATGAAAGCTCCCATGTGGGTGACCGGCCGAAGCGGCGTATCGACGAAGCAGTACGGCAGGACAGCCGGAGAATGAGTGTGGAGCACACACTGGACGTCGGGCCGCGCCTTGTAGATCTCGCTGTGGATGTAGCGCTCAAGATAGGACGGGCGATTGTCCGACGTCTCGCCGTCGAGATTGAAACGCTGGATGTCGTCGACGGTTATCAGGCTCGGAGCAAGCTTCTGGGCCAGGAAGAAGCTTTGGGGATCCTGGGGGTCACGGGCACTGATGTGCCCGAACGTATCCATGATGCCTTCGTTCAGAAGGATCTTCGTCGCCGTGACCAGCTCTTCGAAGACGGTCTGGTGTGCTGGGCTGTTGTCTTTCATTTCCAAATTCTCCCATTGCGCGGCGCTGGCGACCATTTTTATTCTTAGTTATCGGTCGCCGGCGTCGCGGATTTCACTTGTTTTCGTAGAGGCCAACGATCCGGTTTTGCTCGATGATGTTCCCGGCATATTTCTGCAGGAACTCCTCCCTGGTAGGCGTCCCTTCGACCTTGGTGTCCAGGGCATAGACCCAGAAGTAATAGTGATGTTCTCCATGGCCTGCGGGCGGCTGGGGCCCGTAATACTGCTTGCCGCCGGCGCCGTTTGGGCCGACGCGAAACTTCTCCTGCGCATCCGAAAGATCGGTGGTCGACGGATCGATGCCGTAGACGACCCAATGCGTGAAGCCGTTGGGCAAGGGCGCGTCGGGATCATGGCAGATGACCGCGAGTTCCTTCGTGCCCGCGGGGACGCCGCTGACCGTAAGCCTGGGCAACACATTGCCTTTGTCGCCGGCATGCTCGTCGCGCAACTTCCCGAGCGGCTTGAAATCCGCCGACGTAATCTTGAGGTCCTTGATGTTCAGGGGCATGGAATTCGTCCTTCGCCAATTTCGATCGAACTAGACACCGGCCTTGAGGTCGGCGACGGATTTGCCCCCGACGCGCTGATGAACGCGCGGACCCGATGCGACGGCCACGCAGATCAAAAGCTCATCGGGGCGCGGGCCATCCGGCACCGAAAACGTGACGGCATCATAGTGGGAACGGATGTAGAGCTCGTCCTTGTGGGCAAGCGGGATATCGATGGATGTGCCGGCCGCGGCGACCTTGCTGACCGACGAGATCCAGGCCTTGCCGCCGCCCACTTGCTGACGCAGCGGATCTCCGAACACCGTGGTGATGCAGGCGACGACATGTTCCTGCTCGCCGGATGTGCCCGCGATGCCGCCCTTGCCATAGCTTTCGACCGGCCTGTTGCCGAGCAGCGCCACCGCCCGCTCGCCGAGCGCATGACCGATGGCTGAACTGGGATTGGTCAGGTCGGACAGTTCGGCGACGAACTTTCCGGCGAACGGATTGCGTATGACCACGCCAGTCGCGACTTTGACGAGGGTCTCGCCAGGCTGGCCGCCATCATGCCGGCTTTCCTGGACCGAGGCGTACCAACCCCTGACATCGTAGTCCCGTTCGACTTCACTGGAATAGTTCATCTTCGTCTCCTGAAGGGAGCGCAGCTTGCGCGCGCGCCGATTAATTCGTTGAGCGGCTCGCCCGATGCTACTGCGGCCATGAGAAGACGCCGCGCAGCGGGTCGTAGCGGGCTGCTTCCAATGCCGCCGGCGTGAACATGTTTCCCTTCGAGAGCGAGCGGTTCGCCGCATAGTCGCCGGACAGGGCCTGGCAGCGATCGGTGATGGGGCGAATGCGCTTTTCCCACGCGACGAGCGCGTCCTCGACCGAAGAGCCAGTCTCCAAATCCTGCGACAGGCTGAAGGCATTGACCATCGCGCAACCGGCGCCCTGGGCAAGAGCCGGACACATCGCATGCGCGGCATCTCCCACCAGGGCGACCTTGCCTCTTGTCCAGCTGTCAAGCTTGGTCGTTTCGTATTTGTCGTACCTGGCTGTTTTCAGCTTCGCCGCCTCGATCAGGCACGGCTCCAGGAAAGGGAACATCTCGACCCAGACCTCGAGATCGATCGGCACCTGCGACCCCCGCGGATCGGCGGCTGGAGCCATGAGGCCGAGGTAAAGCTCATTCTCGTTGCAGGGTGAGTAGAGGATCCGCTGAACGCGCGGCCAGAAGTTCCACATGTCTATGGTGTTGTCCCACTCGCCGTGACCGAGTTCCTTCTTCTTGCGAGGCACGATCAGCCGGATGAGACCGTCCTTGGAGACCCATCGGTCCTGCTTGAAGCCAATGGAGTCCCTGACCTTGGACCCAACACCGTCGGCGCCAACGATCAGGTCGGCTTCGAGAACCTCTCCCGTCTGAAGCGTCAGGCGACCTTCCGGATCGGCGGCAACCGCTTCGGAGTTGACCGATACGTCGACACCCAGCGCGCGGGCGCGGTTGACCAGGGCATCATGCAGGTGGCTCCGGGTCATGATGCGCCAGGGGAGACCGTTGAACGTCTCCTTGGAAACCGACTTGTTATGCATCCAGGTCTCGTAGGTCGGGGGCGTGTGCGAACCTTGGAGAACATCATCCAGGGCGCCCAGTCCTTCGAGCACGCGAAGGCCATTGTGCCAGAGATAGATGCCCGCGCCGAATGCCCGCAGCTCCGAGCTCTTTTCGTGCAGCCTGACATCCCAACCGTTCTGCCTCAGAGCGATGGCGGCGGTCAGACCAGCAAAGCCGCCGCCAGCGACCTCGGCACGGCGCGCCTTACCCTGGGTTTTGTTTACATTGGCCATTTTCTATCCTGATGCTGCGTACAAGAAGACGGCGTGCTGGGCCGTCAGGCGTCGATGAAATTCGTGATCGCTTTCAGCGTGATCTCGGGAGATACCTCGTTTACGTAGTGGTCGGCGCCCGGAACGACGACCACGGGCAGATCGGGCCGCAGCCGGCTTGTTTTCGCCAGCGCCGCCGCCGAAACCAATTTGCTCGCCTCGCCCCGAACGATGAGGACGGGCTTCGCCACATCCCGATAGGCGGGCACCAGGTCTGATCGCAGGCCCTTGGCCGTCTCGGCCATGGCCGTGGGCGATGCCAATGGCCGCAGCCCGCCGTCGACCCGCTGATAGCCGCTCTCGGCCCGGATCCTGATGGCGTCGGCGGGAATGTTCGGATAGCGGCCTGCAAGATAGGCTTCGACGGCCTTGATATCCTCGAAAAGCTGGCTTCCCGCGTTCACCCGGGCTTCAAGCGCATCCAACGCTTCGGTCTCGATATAGGGCGTGAAGTCGATTGCGATGACCGACCGCACCAGATCTGGATGTCGCACGGCGGCCGTGACGGAGTTTCTCGCGCCAAGCGAATGTCCGACGAGGATGGCAGGACCTCGGTCGAGGGTATGGATCAAGCCGGCGATGTCGTCGGCGTAGTCATTCGCCTCGTAACCGCCTTCCGGCTTGTCGCTGTGGCCGTGCCCCCTCTGGTCAACGGCCACGGTCGTGAGGCGATCCGAGAGCCGAGCTATCAAGGGCGTGAAGACCGCGGAATTGGAGGTAATGCCATGGAAAAACAGCATCAACGGGCCGTTGCCGGCCTCGCGCACATTCAAGGTGATGCGGCCGGTGTCGATGCGTCGCGAGCCAAATTGGTCGGAAGCTGTCCCTGCCGCAATGTTCATGATCCTCACCGTCACTGCCCGTCTCGGTCAAAAGGATCATACAGCCAGAAGGACGTCAAGCAGATTGTCTGACATTCTTGCAATCTTCAGATTTGACAATCTGGCTATTTTCCACGGCGTGACGTATGCTGGTTAGGAGATTGCGACTCAAACCGATGAGACGTTAGAAATGCCTCCAGATTTGAATTTGCGAATTTCCCCACGAACAGTTCAACGGGAGACCGTCGACAAGTTACGGCTCGCCATCTTCTCCGGGTTGTTCCAGCCGGGAAGCCGCCTCATCGAAAGTCAGCTGTGCACACAGCTCGGAATCAGTCGCCCTTCGCTAAGGGAGGCTTTGCGCAGTCTCGAGGCCGAGCGCCTGATCGAGATCGTCCCCAACCGCGGGCCATCGATACCGTCGCTTACGTGGGAAGTGGCAACCGCAATCTACGAGGTTCGAGAGCTGTTGGAAGTCGAGGCAGCGGGACGCTGCGCGTCGAGAATTTCCCCGGAGCAGTTGCTTGAACTCGAGAAATCTCTTTCCGCGTTCGAAGCGGCGGCGTCCAGCAATGACAGCCTGGCACAGGTCATGACCGCCGCGGACTTCTATTCGATCATACTGGCCAATTGCGGCAACCCGATCCTTGAGGAGGTCCATCGTGGCCTTGTGGCCAGGATCAGCTTCTTTCGCGGACGATCGATGTCCTTGGATGGCAGGGCACAGAGCAGCCTGGCGGAGATGAAGGAGATATACGAATCCATCGCCGCCGGCGACGAGAAGGCCGCCCGCAAGGCCTCCAAAAATCACCTGTTGAAGGCCAAAGCGGCAGCGAAGATGTCCATGGACAGCGCGATTTGAGTTTTTCGAAAGACAGTTGCTCCGCCTGAAACCCGAAGCCTTTGACGATGTCGCGGATCGACTGTCCGCGCACGGCTCGATGCGTAGGCCACCTCGTGCCGGCGCCAAACTTGCCGACCAAATACGCAAGCGTCAGATGGAGTGATGATGAGCTGGGCGAATTTTGAGCGCGAACGGGATGCCGATATCGTCATCGTCGGCGGCGGGTCGGCTGGCGCATTGCTTGCGGCGCGACTGAGTGAAAAGCCGGACAGCCGCGTTCTGCTGATCGAGGCAGGCGAAGAAGCGGTGGATCCCGACATCTGGAACCCCGCCGCATGGCCGGCACTTCAGGGCCGTGGCTACGATTGGGACTATCGCACGGAGCCGCAAGCCGGGACCGCTGGCCGGGTGCATCGCTGGGCGCGCGGGCGGGTGGTCGGCGGCTCGAGTTGCCTGCACGCGATGGGTTACATGCGTGGTCATCCCCGGGACTTCCAGGCATGGGTCGACGCGACCGGCGATAACAGATGGAGCTGGGATGAATTGCTGCCCGCCTTTCGGGCTATGGAGGATCACCCGCTCGGCGGCAACGGCCTTTACGGCAAGGGCGGGCCGATGCCCGTCCATTTGCCGGCCGACGAGGTCAGTCCGGTCGCGCGCGCGTTTATCGAAGCCGGCGCTTCGCTCGGCCTGCCGCGTCTTGAAGGGCACAACAGCGGGGAGATGATCGGCGTCACCCCAAACTCCTTGAACATTCGCGATGGGCTGCGGGTTACGGTGGCGGACGCCTGGCTCACGCCGGCTGTTCGAGGCCGCGAGAACCTGACCATCCTCACGGGATCGCGAGTGCGGCGGCTTAACCTGGCGAGCAATCGGGTCCGCGGCCTCGAAATCGTGGGGCGACAGGGTCCGGTCGAAATCCTCGCGGATCAAATTGTCCTTTGCGCCGGCGCGCTGGAAAGTCCGGCTTTGCTGATGCGCTCGGGCATCGGTCCGCACGACATGCTCGATACCGCCGGCGTTGGCTGCTTGATCGATATGCCGGAAGTCGGTCGAAACCTTCAGGATCACCTGCTTGGCGCCGGCAACCTTTATGCGGCTCGCAGGCCCGTTCCTCCATCGCGCCTCCAGCACTCGGAATCGATGGCCTATATGCGCGCCGGCGGGTTCACCGGTACCGGTCAGCCCGAAATTGTCGTTGGTTGCGGCATCGCGCCCATCGTGTCGGAACGCTTTCAGGCGCCTTCCGCCGGCACGGCATATTCGCTGCTGTTCGGGATCACCCATCCGATGAGCCGCGGCAGCGTGCGCATAAGCGGGCCGGAGCTCGATGATCGGTTGATCATCGACCCCGCATATTTGCAAAGCGGCCGGGACCGTGCGCTGTTTCGCCAGGCGCTCGAGGCAGCCCGGACGATCGGACATCGGGATGAACTCGCCGGCTGGCGCGAGCGCGAACTCCTGCCAGGCAGCCTGAACAGCGCGGCTGACATGGACGACTTCATCGCGCAGTCGGTCATCACGCATCATCATCCCTGTGGCACTTGCAGGATGGGCAAGGACCCGGACGCCGTCGTCGATGCGGATCTGCGGCTGAAGGCGCTCGACAATCTTTTTGTCGTCGACGCGTCGATCATGCCCAGTCTCACCGCGGGACCTATACACGCCGCGGTTCTCGCGATCGCCGAGACCTTCGCTCGATCGCGCGCCTGAGAAATAGCATATCGCCGGCAAAGCAAGCACGACCTGGCGACACGGCACCAACGGCGTTTCAGCGATAGCTAACGGAACCGAATGGCGATCGCCGAATTTTGCTTCAGGCGGATTACGGAAGGGACCCCGTATTTGGAGCACCTGCATGAGCAACATAAGCGCCGAAGTCTCTGAGAAACAGAGCAATCTTCGGGCAAAAGGGCCATTCCAGCGGCTGCTGCGCACAATCGGGCCTGGTTTCATCACAGGCGCTTCGGACGACGATCCTTCGGGCATCGGCACCTACAGCCAGGCGGGCGCCCAGTTGGGGTTCAATGTCGGCTGGACGATGGTCTTCACCTTTCCGCTCATGGTCGCGATCCAGGAGATAGCAGCGCGAATAGGCCGGACGACAGGTCGAGGTATTTCCGGCAACCTCGCACGGCACTACCCGTCTCCGCTGATGTATTTTGTAGCCTTGCTTTTGTTCGCCGCCAACGTGATCAACATCGGGGCGGACCTGAGCGCGATGGCTGATGCATTGTGGTTGCTGGTGGGCGGCCCAAGCTCGCTTTACGTCGTTGCGTTCGGCGTGGCATGCGTTTTGGCGATCGTCTTCCTCGACTACAGCCGCTACGTCACGGTCCTGAAATGGACAACGCTGAGCCTCTTTGCCTACGTGGTGGCCGCGTTTCTGGCTGATATCCCATGGGGCGAGGCACTCAAGGGAATCGTCGTTCCGCATGTCGAATGGAGCCGGGCGTTCTTCACGACGCTTCTGGCCATACTCGGCACCACGATTTCTCCCTACCTGTTCTTCTGGCAAGCATCGCAAGAGGTCGAAGAGGAGAAGATCGACCCGAAGGCCAAGCCTTTGAAATGGGCACCCTGGCAGGCGCCGCGAGCGTTCCAGCGCATTCGCGCCGACACCCTGGTGGGTATGGCTTTTTCGAACCTGATCGCCATTGCAATCATCGTCACGACGGCCGCCACCCTGCACAAGGCCGGGGTGACCGACATCAATTCCTCCACCGACGCAGCCAAGGCCCTGGAGCCGGTCGCGGGCAAATTCGCCTTTGTGATTTTTGCGATGGGGATTATCGGCACCGGCCTTCTCGCCGTGCCGGTTCTCGCCGGCTCGGCCGCTTTCGCCGTGGGCGAGGCGCGCCGCTGGCCAGTGGGGCTGGAGCGCAAGCCGAAGCAAGCGATGGCATTCTATGCGACCTTGGCCGCCGCCGTGGTGCTGGGAATGGGGATCATGCTGACGCCGATCGATCCCATCAAGGCGCTTTACTGGAGCGCCGTCATCAACGGCATATGCGCGGTCCCCGTAATGGTCGTCATGATGCTGATGACCGGGCGTTCCGAAATCATGGGCGAATTCCCCGTCGAGGGCTGGCTGCGCTTTCTCGGCTGGCTCGCGACGACTGCGATGGGATTGTCGGTTATCGGTCTCGCGCTGCAATGGGCCTTTTGAAATGACCCGACCGGGTCAGGCTCCGGTATGACGCTGAGCGCCCGCAGGGGAAGAAGACCTTGGCATCCGCCGGCAGTCGCGTACGGCACCCTCGTCAACGTGCGCTCAGCGCGACCATGCGATCGAGGGCGGCGCCAAGGCCTTTCAGCGACACCGGAAAACTCAGCTTGGTGTCGGCCGCGGTGGTGACGTCGAGTTTCAGCTCGGTCCCCGCCTTGAGCTTCTGCATCAGCGCCCGGTCGATCGGAAACAGCGCCACGCAGCCGTTCGGCAGGCAGGTCCTGAACTTCAACGGCCCGACGGGCGGCTGGTCGTCGATCTGGGGCGTCACGCCGGGCTCGAACAGGATGCCGAAGGGCAGCAGCAAGGTTCCAAACAGCCCGCCCTTCTGCCCCACGCGCAGTTCCACGGCCAGAAGCCTCTGGCCGTTTTTCTGCGTCTGGTCCTGCGTGACCGTGCAGACCCGGGCATTGTCCTGCATGCCGCAGGCCAGCTGCCAGTCCTGATAGGTTTCCTGGAGCGACGATGCGCCATTGGGAAGCGAAGCCTGCTGCTGTTGCGCGAAAACGGCCGGCACCGAAGCGGCGAAGGCAGCCGCGCAGATGACGGCTGCCTTCGGGAAAAGCTGTCTACGAACCAATGAATGCTGCCTTCTCTTGGGTGCCGGGCAAATGCCCGAAGTAGCGGCTCGAGGACCCGTGTTTATCGTCACGTACAGACCCATTCACGGATCTTGCATTGGGTCCCCCCTGCCTCGCAGGCTTGCAGGGCGAGATCCTCCGCTTCCCGGCGGGTCTCGGCGGAGTTCACGCCCCACGGGGTGAACCGGTGCTCCACTTTGTCTGCCACGGCGAGCGCGCCGCAATGCTTGTAGGGAAATCCGGTCTTATCATCGTCCGTCCAATGACGGTGATTGCGGAACACGGTAACGACGTTGCAGGCCTTTCCACCGGCATTCTCGCAATATTTCTGCGCTATGTCCTTCGCTTCCTGCCGCTTGTCGGCGCCCCAGAAGAAGCCGTATTTGGTATCGGTCTGGGAGTAGGCGATTGCCGCCCAGATGCCTTTCTCCTCCTGCGGTGGCTCGGACGGCTCCACCAGATCGGCCGAGACGACCTGCCCGCTCCACAGCAAGGCCATGCACAAGACTGTCAAACGTCGCGATTTCATGGTCCGCAATCCTTTCCAGGGCGCCTCGCCCATTCGCCTGACATTCTCACTTGGCCGCCGATGCGATGGAAATCACCACGCACGTGTTGCCGGTCGGCAGCACAAGGGCTTCGCCCGTGTTGCCGCCAAGCTCGTAGACTTCGACCTGTCCGAGATGATCCGTGATCTTGCTGCCTTGCGGAAGCGCGGACGTGACGTCGGCGCAGGGGCTGGCGAACGGCGCCACCCGCACCATGGTGCCTTCGCAACCCGTGGCGGTGGGCGAAGCAAAAACGATGCCGGCGGCCGGCCCGCTGTAGTGCTCGGTCGCATAGTCCAGGCCGACAAGCGCCTGCACGGCGTGCTTGTCGGCGGCCTGGTCGCTCCACAGCGACTTGACGCTGTATTTCGAGCCGGTCGTCAAGAGCTGTCCGAGCACTGGATAGACGGTCGAGCAGGCCTGCACGCCGGATTGCTTGACGTGTTGGAGGAAGGGCGAGTCCGGCAGCGCGGGCGGCGCCGTGCCGGCCTGAGCGGCCGTCGGCGTGCCGACGAGACCGGCGATCGCGGCATAGTTCGCTGCGGCGAAGCCGATGCCCATCATGGCCAGCCCCAGCGCACACAAACCGATGACGCGCGGCCAACGCCGCGGCGGCTCGACGGTCCTCTTGCGGTCCGGCTCGACGGTCCTTTTGCGATCCGGCTCGACGGTCGGGTTGCTGCGCGTCGCGGAGATGAACGGGTCTTGGTGGCTCACGGTGCTGCCTCGGTTATTTGACTGGCGCAAGGGCCTCGGACAGCCCCTTGAGCGTTGCGGTGACGGTAACGGTCTGGCCATCGACGGTCGGGTAGGAAATCGCCGGCGTCGCCTTCTGCGCTATCTCCTGGCGCATCAGAGGTCCCACCGGCAGCATGCCGACACAGACCATTTCGTTGCAGCCGTTCAAATGCACGTCGATGGATTCGGCGCGCCCCTCGAACTTCAGCGATACCAGCCCATCGCTCCTGGCGTTCGGCGCGGTGCGCAGGATCATGTAGGGTTTGCCGTCCTGGGTGGCGGCGAGCGACCAGCTGAACGCCATCTTGCCCGCCCCGTCCTCGATCACCTGCGAGACGTTGCAGACCTTCTTGCGCGCCTTGAGGTTCTCGTCGCAGATCAGCGTCCAGTTCTCGAAGGGGCGGATGGTGCGCTGGTATTGTCCGAGCTTCACGTCCGGCGGCACGACCACGTCGGAGGGCTTGACCCTATAGGGCGAAGCCGTCTGCGCGGCAGCCGGCGCCAGCCCGCCGGCAAGCGCCAGGCAGGTCAGGAATGCCATGGCTAGTCCGGGAAAACCAAACGGGTTTCCCGGATTCGAGCCTGGCCTGACATGGCCGGTTCGCCTGTTCATTCCCGCCCCAGGTCCCCGCCTCAGTTCAAGGTGAAGCTCAGCCCGGCGCCGACACCGACATTTCCACCCGCCGCCGTGCCGGACACATTGCCACGGATGCGGCCGTCCTCGCTGGTGTAGCCCGCGCCGAAGGCAAAGGCGCTCGAGTCCCGCCAGAAGCCACCGCCCGCCGCCACGCTCAGCTTGCCGGGACGGTCGTCGTAGCGGAGCGAGGCTGCCGCCAGACCGATTGCCGCCGCCTGCCGTGCTTCGTCCCGGATGCCGCTGATGTCGGAATTGAGCTGGCTGAACTTCTGGTCGGTATAAGTGTTGGCTTGTTGCAACGTCGTGACAGCCACCTGGTCGGTATAGGTCTTGCTCTGAGCCAGGTTCAGGTTCAGCTGGTTGACGTTGACCGCGTCGGTGCCGGCAACGCCGGGGCCGACATTGGAGATGACGACAGGCGCATTCGGATCGCCGCCCTGCAGCGTGATCTTGTTGATTTTGGTCGTCGATCCGTCCGGATTGGTGACGGTGTCGTACTGCACGGTGTTTTGGACGGTGCCGCCGATGCCGCCGATCGTTTTGGTAAGGTCTTCGATCGCTGTGTTGGTGGCGTAGAGCTGCGAGCCGTTGATCGCATCGGTGCTGTCGGAAGAAACGCGTCCGGCGGCGACATTGGTGATCGTCCTCTCCGCGCCGGCATCGCCGACGCTGACGGTGCCGTCCGGGGTCGTGCCGGCAAAGGCGTAGGTCTTGCCGTTGATGACCGTGTTGGACGTGCCGACGGCGGTCTGCGACACCGAGCCGGAGCCGAGCGCCACATCGCTGGCATTGTTGGCCTGCGCGCCCTGGCCGAGCGCCACGGCGCCCTGCCCGGTGGCCGTCGAACCATGGCCCGCGGCCAGGCTGTCGGTGCCGCTCGCCACGCTCTCCGGCCCGATCGCCACCGCGTCGGTGCCGCCGGCAAGGCTGTCGGCCAGCGTCGAATTGGCATGGAAATATTTGATGCCGCCGCCATTGTTGATGGTGGTGAGCGCATTGTTGACGGCGGTGAAGCCGTCATAGACCGTCGAGTAGTTGTTGCCCTGGATGTTGTAGGTCGGCCCGGTGATCGAGCCGTCGGGATTGACCGTGGTGCCGCCGCCGAACAGGTTGGAAACGTTTTGTGAGACACCGCGCAACTGCGAGACGTTGACGCCGTCCGTATCAGCCGAACCCGCCGCGACATTGGTGAGCTTGCGCTCCGCCCCGGCGGCACCGAAGGACACTTCGCCGGCCGATGTCTGCGCGGCGCCGAGGGCAAAGGCTGTGTAGCCGGCCTGCGCGCCGACCGTGGTGATGGACGACGCGCCCAGCGCCACGCTGTTGGCGAAGGTGCTTTGGGCGCCGGCGCCCAGTGCGATGGATTGCACGCCGGCGGCGGTGGAGTCGGTGCCGAGCGCGATGCCGTCGGCCAGCATCACATGGGCGTTCTGCCCGATGGCGGTGCCGCCGGGTGCCGTCTGGTCGACGACGGCTCCATTGCCGATGCCGACGCCATTGTCGCCATTGACGACCGTGGTCGGGCCAACCGCGACCGATTCCGCTCCGACCGCCAGCGAGTCGCCGGCTGTCGAATTGGCATGGAAATATTTCGTCGAGGTGGCGGAGACCGCCGCGATCGCTCCCGCCAGCTGGCGCACAGTCACGGCGTCCTGGTCCTGCGTGCCGTCGGCCACGTTGGTGATCTGCCGGTAGGCCGTGGCGGTACCAACCGACACGGCGCCGAGCAGCGTCTTGTCGGTGGTGTTGTACTGGATGAAGTTGGACGGGCCGGCCGCGATCTGCCCGGAAGCCGGAGCGATCGCGCGGTCAGAGACCGAACCTTGACCGAGCGCCACGCTGCCGTCGATGCTGGCCGCGCTGTCGCGGCCGAGCGCAAGCGCGCTGACGCCGGTCGCGGTCGCCTGGTAGCCGACTGCGGTGGAACCGACGCCTTGCGCGAAGGAATCGGTCTGCGCCAGGCCGGTCTCGTTGGTGCGTGCATAGCGGATGCCCTCGCCATTGGCGTTGGTGTAGATCGCCGAGGTGTCGCCGGCGATGTTGTTGATCGTGTTGCCGAGATTGGTGATGTTGCCGCCGATATTGGCGATGTCGGTCGTGTTCTGCGTCACCTGCTGGTTTGTGGCGAAGAGCTGCGAGCCGTTGACGGCATCGGTCGAACCGCCGTTCAACTGTCCGGCGGCGACGTTCTGGATCTGGCGCTCGGCGCCGGCCGAGCCGACCGAGAAGGCGCCCGCCGGCGTGCCGCCGGCGAAGGTGTAGTTGACGCCGCCGATCGTCGTGCCGCCGACATTGGTCGTGGCGCCCGACGTCGAATTCAGGCCGATCGCGACGTCGCCGGCATTGTTGGCCACCGCGTTCGGGCCGACAGCGACGGAATCGGCTCCCAGCGCCTGCGAATCCGCCAGCGTCGAGTTGGCGTGGAAATACTTGATGCCGCCGCCGACATTGATGTTGTTGACGACGGCGCCGATGGCGTCGACCGCCTGGTTGGTGGCGGCGAGCTGCGAGCCGTTGATCGCGTCAGTCGAGAGCGCGCTGATCCGCCCCGCAGCCAGGTTGGTGATGGTGCGTTCCGCGCCCGGCGCGCCGATGCTGACCGTCGAGGTCGGGTTGGTGCCCTGGAAGGCATAGGTCGTGCCGTTGACCACCCCACTGGCGGTGCCGACCGCCACGGCGGTCACCGAGCCCGAGCCCAGCGCCACGTCGCCCGAGCTTGCCGCCGCCGAGGCGCCGTTGCCCAGCGCGACATTGCCGACGAAACCGGCGGCGCCCGCGGTGGAGCCGTTGCCCAGCGCGACGGAGCCTTGCCCGATCGCCTTGTTGTTGTTGCCGATGGCGACGGCGCCATTGGCCATATTGGCTCCGGTCGCGGTCGCCGTGCCGTCGCTGTTGGCGCTGTTGTTGGCGCCGCCGGTGAAGGCGCCGCTGCCGCTGGCGAAGCTCGGATCGCCGATGGCGACCGCGCCGTCGCCAAAGGCGGTGTTGTTCGCACCGATCGAGACGGCTTGGCCGCCGGTCGCCACGGCGTTGGTACCCATGGCAACCGCGTTGGTGGAACTGGCCGCGGCATTGTTGCCGATGGCGATGGCGCTCGTAGCCGACGCCGCGGCGCCGATGCCAAGTGCGGTGCTGGCAACCCCGCTGGCGTTGGAGCTGACGCCGGCAGCGAGGGAATTGTCTCCCGTAGCCTTGGATCCTGTCCCGTACGAGGAGGCGTTTGTGCCACTCGCAACAGCCTGGCGTCCGGTGGCTGTGGAATTGTCGCCGCTGGCGTTGGTACCGGCGCCTACGGCAACCGATAAAATACCACCGGAACTTGCATTGTTGCCGAGCGCAAGGCCCGAGGTCGCGGTGCTGGCAACGATTGCGCCCGAGCCTATCGCAACAGCACCACCGGCTGCAAGCGCCTGCGCTTGGTTACCCATGGCGACCCCGAAGGCTCCCGATGCAACCGTGCTGGCGCCGACGGCGACCGAGTTAGTTGCCGATGCCGCGGCTGTGACGCCCATCGCTATGGCGGACGTGCCCGTTGCCTTGCTTTGGCGCCCGATCGCAGTGGAGTCAACCTGAGACGCCAGTACGTCCGTGCCAATGGCGATGGCGCTTTCCTGAAGGGCGCCCCCTCCCGCAACAGTTCGGTTGCCAAGATTGACGGCATTGATCGCGGTCGCGGTCGCCTGGAAGCCGATGGCGATGGCGTTCTGATTGCTTGCGACGGCGCTATTACCTTGGGCAAGCGAATCCAGCCCGGACGCTGTTGCCCCAAACCCGAGCGCGGTGGCGCGCAGCCCGGTCGCCCGGGTAACGTAGCCGATCGCCGTCGAGTTCAATCCGTCGGCACGCGCGTTCAGGCCAAAGGCGGCCGCGCCTGCGGCTGCAACCGAGTTGACGCCAATCGAGCTTGCTCCGTCCCCGTTGGCATGGGCGTTCCCGCCCAAAGCGAGGGCGTTGACGCCGGTCGCGCCCGCGAACACGCCTATGCCTATGGAATTGAGGCCATTGACACTCATCGCATAGCCGATGGCGATCGTAGCGTCGCCCGTTGCACTGTTGGAGGTGCCCAACGCCGTGCTGTTATTGCCATTCGCCGTCGCGCCGTTACCGATGGCGACGGCGTTGCCGCCTGTCGCCGACCCGCCACCGGCCTGATATTGCGCCAGGGCCGGCGTTGCAGCCATGCCGATCGCGAAGGCGCCCAGCATCGCGGCCGGCGCCCCGCCGACGCCCAGCGTTCCCAGCCCCAGGCGCTTGCGTCCCATACCCAGCGCGCGATGAGCCATGCGCAGCACCGCCATCAAACGACGACGAATTGAGCGGGAACGGGGATCGGTGCCGGCGATCCAGTTGCCGGCGAAATGCGCCGCGCGACGCTGCACAACAGGCGAGCCGCTCGAAATCTGATTGTCGGTCATGGTGCCCTCTCCGCTGGCCGGCATGGAATCGTCTGACAATTCCAGTCCACGGCAGGAAGACATGATTCCTGCTTGCCGTATTTCACGAAATTGCTGTCTTGTGAGAAAAGACCCGAGCATATAGGCGGAGGTTAACAGCTCGTTACCTTAGCAACTGCTTTAAAACCAAGTAATCAAGCAACGGTGTGGGCGACGCTTCATCTAATCTTGGCGTTAAGCTTTCCTACCCGCGCCTGCAATGGGGTCACTTGCCGGTATTTCTTCATCACGGTGGTAAAATGGCTCTGGCTTGAAAATCCGCTGGAATGGGCGATGTCGGCGATCGTCATGCGGCTGTCGGCAAGCAGCCTTTCGGCGAGGTCCAGCCGCAGGTCGAGAACATATTGATGCGGCGGCACGCCGAACGTCCTGGCAAACGCCCGCACGAAATGAGAAGGCGACAACCCGCACACCGCAGCCATCTCGGCAAGCGCCAGCTTGCGGGTGAAGTTCTCGTGCAGGAAGTCTTGCACCTTGCGTGCGGCGCGGGGAGAAAGCCCGCCTTTTGCAGTGAGCGCCGGCTGCCGCGCCGAATTGATTCGAGAAACTGACCCGGGGAAACCATCATCGCCCGGCATTCTTCGGCCTCCTGATAAGTTCCAGATAAAGTTCAACCCGAGGCCTCCCTGGCCGTTCCCGCGAAAAACAATTCGTGATTGCTCGACGCGGGCCGGCGTCGTCGTGAGGCCCGTTCATGTGAGCGATCCGTCCGGACGGCGAACGATGCGCAGGCTGCATGGGCGCAAGCACGATCCCTGCGGAGTACTCCTTGGCTAGGAATGTCTGCGAGCCGGGCCCGCAAACGGAATAAATCACGCTTCCTTGCGCTGTGGCCCTGCGCGGACCTGCACTTTCAGGAATGATGTCCAGGACGTATCGAGCTGCTCGCTTCCGATCGATGCCTCGGGAAATGCCGCTTTCCCGTGCCTCGTCCGCATTTTTCATTCGCACTGCCTCAGCCGTCCGACGACGCCTCAAATCCCCTTCCCGGCCCCGAAGACAGCGTAACGCAGCCATCTTCGCTTGGGAAGAACTCCCACGTGCAAAGAAAAATCTTTATTCGAGAAAAGAAACAAGGAATGGCGGCGAATGGGAGTTGCCGAGCGTTTCATTTTCGCTCGGCACGAGGTCTTCGCCATCCAGGAGTTCGCCAATCGGTGCTGACACGCCCGGTCGCGCGATTTCTGTATTCTCGTCAACCGCTGACGGCAGGTGCCTGGCGCAGCCTGCGCTGATTGATGGCTTGCCCGCGAGGTCGAGCATGGGAGCCGCCGTTCGGAGCCGGTGATTGGCAGTCCGCTGCTACAGATCACCGCGCCGGTTCTCGTACAGATCCCAGGCGAGTTCTACGAAAGCCAGAAGAATATCGTCCCGCTTCCAGCCGGCCGCCACCGCGGCCTGCACGATCTCATTGACGAGAGGCAGCAACTGGTCCTGGCAATCGGCCGGCGCATCGCCGTCGCCCATTGGTGGCCCCTCGAAGTTGAACGTCATCATTCGGCGCCCCCCTCGCCATCAACCGAAGTGTTACATCGCTAATTTCATTCCCTCTGATATACAATGGATGCGGTACCAAAGTACAGGAAGCCTCGATGACCAAAGCAGCGCGGGACGGCGCGGGACGGCGCCGGCTCTATGCTTTCCCACGCGGTGAGGCTGGGCTCTCTCGGGTGGAATTTATCGCAGGTTGATCGAGCCAACTGCTCAATCCTCAAACGAACGTTCCCACCAGCAGGAGAGCCACCCTTGGCGGCCGAGGCTCTCGCGACCAGCGGCGGCCTTGCGTGCTCGCGACGGCGAGGCCGTCAAGGCCGCGGTCCGCGCCGATATCGACGCCGCTTTCAGCGTCCTGGTTGGCCTGCTCAAATAACCGTGCGCCGCCGTTCTCGCACATGCGGAGACGTGGACACGGCCGGCTGCATTGCCTTATGCGGGCGCTCGCTGGATAGTCGCGGCAATGTTCGAGACCCTGGCGATTCACTGGCCCCAAATACTGGCGATCATCTCGGTGGTGATGGCAACCATCGGCATTGCCCATGCTGTCATGACCAAGGAGGACGTCCGCGCCGCCACCGGCTGGGTCGGCATCATGGTGCTGTCGCCGATCCTCGGCGTGCTGATCTATGCCGTGGCCGGCATCAATCGCATCCGCCGCGCCACGATCAGCGCCCAGCGCCCGCTCGCCGATGGCCTGGTGTCGGCCAAGCATGAACGCGACGTCGCCCTCGAAGAGGCGTTGATCATCGAGCGCTATGGACAGCGGTTCACTGGCCTCAGGACGCTGGGCGACAGGGTGGCGCGGCGAACGCTCAACCCGGGAAATGCAATCGAGGTGCTGGAAAGCGGCGACGAGGCCTACCCGGCCATGTGCGCGGCGATCGACGGGGCCGAGCGCAGCGTCCTGCTCGAGACCTATATTTTCGACAACGACGCCGTCGGCCTGCTTTTCGTCGAAGCGCTGGCCGGCGCCGTCCAGCGCGGCGTCACCGTCCGTGTGCTGATCGATGCCGTCGGCGCCCGCTACTCCGTGCCCAGCATCCTGGGGCATCTGCGCCGCGCCAACATCCCGGCGGATGTCTTCAACGGCAACATCGTCATGGGCCTGCGCCTGCCCTATGCCAACCTGCGGACCCACCGCAAGATCCTGGTGGTCGACGGCACGGTTGCCTTTACCGGCGGCATGAACATCCGCAAGGGTTTTTCGGCGGAGTTCGCCGGGTCGAAAAGCGCCAGGGATACGCATTTCCAGGTCACCGGCCCCGTTGTCGCCGATCTCTTCTCCGTCGCCGCCGAGGACTGGCGCTTTGCCACCAAGGAGGCGCTGAAGGGCGATGCCTGGCGGATTACACCGGTTTCGCCACCCGCCGGCCAGCCGATGCTGGTGCGTGCGGTCGCATCCGGACCGGATGCGAGCAACGAAACCAACCACAAACTGCTGATCGGCGCCTTCTCGGTCGCGCGCAAGTCGATACGGCTGATGTCGCCCTATTTCCTGCCGGACCGGGAATTGATCAGTGCCTTGATCACCGCGGCCAGGCGCGGCGTCGAGATCGATGTCGTGGTGCCGGCGGTGAACAACCTCTTCCTTGTCGATCGCGCCATGACCGCGCAATTCGACCAGATCCTGAAGAATTATTGCCGCATATGGCGCACGGAAGGGCCCTTCGACCATTCCAAGCTGCTTTCGATCGACGGCGTGTGGGCCTATGTCGGGTCCTCCAACCTCGATGCCCGCTCGCTGCGGCTCAACTTCGAGATCGACCTTGAGGTCCTCGATGCGGCTTTTGCCACCGAGATCGAGACCCGGATCGGATCGGCGATCGAAACGGCCGTCCCAGTCACGCTGGCCTCCTTGCGGGCGCGTCCGTTCATCATCCGGCTGTTCGATCGCATGCTCTGGCTGGGATCGCCCTATCTCTAGGAGAAACTATCTCTGGGAAAAAACCTGTCTTTAAGAAAACGACGTGTTTACCGGATAGGGTGTCGCCAACCATGGAACATCGGCTGAAAGACTCTATTTCTAGGTGCATGGTGAAAACAGCAAGGACGATCGGCGCGCGATGCGAGTGAACGGGCGCAGCCTGCCGGCCAATATGCTCCTGTCCATTCGCGACCGGCGGATGCGCAAGGCCAACGCCTTCTCGGCGAAGAAGGACGGCGTCACCGGGACGCTGGTCGCCTCCTACAACGTCCACAAATGCATCGGCGTCGACCGCAAGTTCGATCCCGACCGCACCAGCCGCGTCATCCGGGAGATCGCCCCCGACGTGATCGCCCTGCAGGAGGCCGACAATCGTTTCGGCGACCGTGACGGGCTTCTCGACCTGCACCGTCTAGAACTCGAAACCGGCCTCGTGCCGGTGCCCATTTCAGCAACGGGCAAAGGCCATGGCTGGCACGGCAATGTCCTGCTGTTCAAAAGGGGCGTCGTTCGCGACGTGCATCAGATCAGGCTCCCGGGTCTCGAACCGCGCGGCGCGGTGGTCGCGGAAATCGATCTCGACGGAAATCGGTCCTTGCGCATCATCGCGGCCCATCTGGGCCTGCTGCGCCGCTCCCGCTCGCAGCAGGCCCAGGTCGTGCTGGATATCATGAACAGTCCCGACGAGAAGCCGACGCTCCTGCTCGGCGACCTGAACGAATGGCGGCTCGGCAACCGCTCCGCGCTGAACACGCTGCACGCGAGCTTCGGCCCGCAGCCCCCTGCCGTTCCCACCTTCCCATCCAATCTGCCGCTGCTGGCGCTCGACCGGATCATGGCCAACCGGCACGGCATGATCGGGACCATCGAAGCGCATGACACACCGTTGTCGCGCGTGGCCTCCGACCATCTGCCGCTGACCGCCTTCGTCCACTTGTAATATGCGGCCGATAACGGCTTGATGTCGCCAGCCTCGCAAAGCGTGTGGATTTGAGCGGAACACCCGGTTGGTCCGCGAGTTTATGTGTGTTGAACATGCAGGAGGACGGAATGAAAAAGTTGATTTTGGCTTCGGTGCTGGCGTTTGCCGCGACAGCTGCGGCGATTGCGCCCACGCAGGCTGCCAGCGTGACTATCCAGTCCGACGACGGCAACCAGTATTCCTCGGACGAAGATTCCGGAATCGTAGTGCGCCGTCATCATGAGCGCCGCTACGACAACGAGTATGATGGCGACCAGAGCGTCCAGTATGACAATGACGGCTACCGCTGGCGTCACCACCGCCATCACCGCTGCCACATCGAGACGGTCGTGCATTGGCGCCACCACCACAGGGTGGTCGAAGACGTTCGCGTCTGCGGCTGATCAACGTCTCCTGCCAAGCCGATACTTTTCGCCGCCAGGCATTCTGGGCATAGCCACCGACCTTCCAAGGTCGGTGGCTATGCTGCATTGCACAAATTTGCGGCCTTGCTCATAATGCGGGCATGGTCCGAACTTCCCTCGCCGTCCTGGTGATCGACGAAAACCGCATCCGCGCTTCGATAATCGAAGCCGGATTGCGCGAGGCGGGTCATCAGCGGGTCACCGTCATCCATGACGTCTCGGGCATTGCGCGCCGCATTGCCGAGATCGAACCCGACGTCATCGTCATCGACCTTGGAAATCCCAACCGCGACATGCTGGAAAACATGTTCCAGCTGTCGCGGGCCGTAAAGCGCCCGATCGCCATGTTCGTCGATCGCTCGGATCAGGCCTCGATCGAGGCTGCGGTCGATGCCGGCGTTTCGGCCTATGTCGTCGACGGGTTGAGGCAGGAGCGCGTCAAGCCGATCCTCGACATGGCGGTGAGCCGCTTCAACGCTTTCTCGCGCATGGCACGTGAACTGGAAGAGGCGCGCAGCGAACTCGAGAGCCGCAAGGTGATCGACCGCGCCAAGGGCATCTTGATGAAGTCGCGCGGCCTGACCGAGGAGGCCGCCTACACGCTGCTGCGCAAGACTGCGATGAACCAGAACCGCAAGATCGGCGACATCGCCCAAAGCCTGGTGACTGCCGCCGGGCTTCTCGGACCGGCGGAGGACGAATGAGCATGGGCGCCGAGCACCAGATCACCGCCGGCTTCATGCCGCTTTTCGATAGCGCCGTGCTGGTCGCGGCCGGCGAACTGGGCTTTGCTGCGCGCGAAGGCATCGATCTCACCCTGCACCGCGAGACCTCCTGGGCCAACATCCGCGACCGCATCGCCATCGGCCATTTCGACCTCGCGCACATGCTCGGACCGATGCCGCTCGCCTGCAATCTGGGCCTCACTCCGCTCGCCTCCGAGACCATCGTGCCCTTTTCGCTGGGGCTCGGCGGCAACTGCGTCACCATCTCCAACGCCGTCTGGGCCGGCATGGCGGCGCACGGTGCGGCACCCGATCTCGATCCGGCCCGTGCCGGCGCGGCACTTGGCGCCTTCATCCGCGAGCGGGCCGACGCCGGCCGCGACCCGCTGCGTTTCGCCGTCGTGCATCCGCATTCCGGGCACAATTACGAACTGCGTTACTGGCTTGCCGCCTGCGGCGTCGATCCATCGCGCGAGATCGAGATCGTCATCGTGCCGCCGCCCTTCATGGCCGACGCGCTGGCCGCCGGCCGCATCGACGGCTATTGCGTCGGCGAGCCCTGGAACAGCGCCGCGGTGGCGGCCGGCACCGGCCATATCGTCACCGTCAAGGCACGGATATGGCGCAACAGCCCGGAGAAGGTGATTGGCGTGCGCAAGGCCTGGGCCGAACAGGTCCCAGAGGCGCTGGCGGCCCTCTTGCGCGCATTGCATCACTCGGCGCGCTGGTGCCAGGATCCGGCGAACCGTGACGAATTGGCCGCGGTGATGGCGCAACGTGGCTTCCTTGGCCTGCCGCCGGCGGTCCAGATGCCGATCCTGACCGGCCATCTCCGGCTGGGCGGCGGGGCCGAGCTGGACATCGACGACTTCTTCGTGCCGTTCGACAAGGCCGCCAACTTTCCCTGGAAAAGCCATTCGCTGTGGTTCTACACGCAGATGGTCCGCTGGGGCCACGTCGCGCACACGCCCGACAATCTCGCCATCGCCCGCGACTGCTACCGCCCAGATCTCTACCGCTCGGCACTGAAGCCACTCGGGGTGGCGCTGCCCGGCGCCAATGCCAAGGTCGAAGGCGCGCTCAAGGCCGCGACCGCGGTAGGCGCGACGGGAGCCGGCCTCATGCTCGGACCGGACGGTTTCTTCGATGGCCAGATCTTCGATCCAGACGAGATCGACGCCTATATCGAGAGGCAAAAATCAGCCATCGGGGAAATCTGATCATTTTAGCGCCATGCTTGTGCATTGCACAAAAATTATGCGCTCGAAAGGTGAGCTGACCAATGTTTGACCTCAATCGCGACGGATCGGGTCGCCGCATAATACTCCGATCGCCTTGAATCCATTTGCAATTTCCTTCCAGAGGTAAACTGGCACGGTTCCTGCTTTGAAATAAACGAGCCCTTCACGGGCAATGGAACAGGCGTCCAATGGCGGGCGCCATAGGCAAAGCTGCCGCTCAGGTCACTGCGCAATCCCCCCAGGGATGCGCGAAGCCTGGCCGGCGGCTTTTTTGTTTTTGGCCGAACACGCAATCGACGGCGCTTCCAACGCGCCCAACCGGAGACGACGATGACGAAACGGATCGGAACTGGCACGTCCCTCAAGGATTTCACCCGCCGCGATTTTCTGGCCAGCAGCGCGCTGACGGCAGGACTGTTCCTCGCCGCAAAGACATTGTTTCCCGCCGGCGCTCATGCCGAAGGCAAAGGTCCCGAAGTAACCGGCGCCAAGCTCGGCTTCATTGCGCTGACCGATGCCGCGCCCCTGATCATCGCCAAGGAGAAGGGCCTGTTCGCGAAATTCGGCATGCCTGATGTCGAGGTGCTCAAGCAGGCCTCCTGGGGCGCGACGCGGGACAATCTGATGCTCGGCGGCGAAGCCAACGGCATCGACGGCGCCCACATCCTGACGCCGATGCCTTACCTCATGCACACCGGCAAGGTGACGCAGAACAACCAGCCGCTGCCGATGGCGATCGTCGCCCGCCTCAACTACGACTGCCAGGGCATTTCGGTCGCACAGGAATATGCCGCGACCGGCGTTGGCCTCGATGCCGCCAAGCTGAAGGACGCCTTCGCCGCCAAGAAGGCCGAAGGCAAGGAGGTCAAGGCCGCCATGACCTTCCCGGGCGGCACCCATGATCTGTGGCTGCGCTACTGGCTGGCCGCCGGCGGCATCAACCCGGACAAGGATGTCTCGACCATCGTCGTGCCGCCGCCGCAGATGGTGGCCAACATGAAGGTCGGCAATATGGACGTGTTCTGCGTCGGCGAGCCGTGGAACGAACAGCTTGTCCACCAGGGCATCGGCTTCACCGCCGCCACGACGGGCGAACTCTGGAAGGGCCATCCGGAAAAGGCGCTCGGCCTGCGCGCCGCCTTCATAGAAAAATATCCCAACGCCACCAAGGCGATCGTCATGGCGGTGATGGCGGCACAGCAATGGTGCGATGCCAAGGAAAACAAGGACGAGATGGCCGCCATCATCGGCAAGCGGCAATGGATGAATGTGCCCGTCGCCGACATTATCGGCCGCCTCAAGGGCGACATCAACTACGGCAATGGCCGGGTCGCCAGCGCCACCGACCTCTACATGAAATTCTGGAAGGGCGGCGTCTCCTACCCGTTCAAGAGCCACGACAGCTGGTTCCTCGCCGAAAACATCCGCTGGGGCAAGTTCGCGCCGACCACCGACATCAAGGCGCTGGTCGACCAGGTCAACCGCGAGGATATCTGGCGGGAGGCGGCCAAGGAACTCGGTGTCGCCGCGAGCGACATCCCAGCCTCGTCCTCGCGCGGCGTCGAGACCTTCTTCGACGGCAAGACTTTCGATCCGGCCAACCCCTCGGCCTATCTCGACAGCCTGACCATCAAGGCATCGGCTTAGTCAGGCCGTTTGTGCCCCAACGCAAACGGCGCCATCGCCGTTTGGCGCTCAGTACCGCACCAGCACGCCACGGAGTATCCCTAGGACATGTCCATCCAAGCCGTCGAGGACACCAAGGTGAAAGCATTCCCGGCCAAGCCAGCCGAGGTGGTCGCCTTCACCGCCAAAGCGCGGCGCCGTATCGATCCGGTGGCGGTCGCCACCAGGGTGGCCAGCGCTCTCGTCCCGCCCGCCATCGTCATCGCCCTCCTGCTTGTCGTCTGGCAGGTCGCCTGCTCGTCGCCGACGGCAAGCCTGCCGCCGCCGAGCCAGGTGTGGAACGAGGCCTATGACCTGATCGCGCATCCATTCTTCGACAACGGCCCGCAGGATATCGGTCTTGCCTGGCGGGTGCTGATCTCGCTGCAGCGCGTCGCCATCGGCTTCGGCATGGCGGCGGTCGTCGGTGTGGCGCTCGGCGCGCTGGTAGGCCAGTCGATCTGGGCGATGCGCGGCCTCGATCCAGTGTTCCAGATCCTGCGCACCGTGCCGCCGCTCGCCTGGCTGCCGCTGTCGCTCGCCGCCTTCCGCGACTCCAACCCGTCGGCTCTGTTCGTGATCTTCATCACTTCTATCTGGCCGGTCATCATCAACACCGCCGTCGGCGTGCGCAACATCCCGCAGGACTATCGCAATGTCGCCCGCATCCTGCGGCTGAACCAACTCGAATTCTTCATCAAGATCATGGTGCCGGCCGCTGCGCCTTACATCTTCACCGGCCTGCGCATCGGCATCGGCCTGTCCTGGCTCGCCATCGTCGCGGCCGAAATGCTGACCGGCGGCGTCGGCATCGGCTTCTTCATCTGGGACGCGTGGAATTCGTCACGGCTGCCCGACATCATCGTCGCGCTCGCCTATATCGGCGTCACCGGCTTCTGCCTCGACCGCCTGGTCGCGGCGGTCGGCGCCTTTGTCACCCGCGGCACGACGGCAAAGTGAGGAGAGCGCCATGACCGCCTATCTCAAGCTCGACCATATCGACAAATCCTTCGCTCGTGGCAGCCAGGTAAGCGATGTGCTGAGGGACATCCGGCTGACCATCGACAAGGGCGAATTCGTCTCCATCATCGGCCATTCCGGTTGCGGCAAGTCGACCTTGCTCAACCTGATCGCCGGCTTGACCAAGGTTTCCGCCGGCGCGGTGTTGCTGGAGGACAAGGAGGTCGACAGCCCCGGCCCCGAGCGCGCCGTTGTGTTCCAGAACCACTCGCTGCTGCCGTGGCTGACCGTCTACGAGAACATCAATCTGGCGGTGTCGAAAGTCTTCGGCCGCTCGAAGAGCAAGGCCGAGCGGCATGACTGGATCATGCGCAATCTCGACCTCGTGCAGATGGCGCATGCGAGCGACAAGCGGCCGGCCGAAATCTCCGGCGGCATGAAACAGCGCGTCGGCATTGCCAGGGCGCTTGCCATGGAACCCAAGATCCTGCTGCTCGACGAGCCGTTCGGCGCGCTCGACGCCTTGACCCGCGCCCATCTGCAGGACGCTGTGATGGACATCCATTCCAGGCTGGGTTCGACGACGATCATGATCACCCATGACGTCGACGAGGCGGTGCTGCTGTCCGACCGCATCGTCATGATGACCAACGGCCCGGCGGCGACCGTCGGCGAGGTGCTGCCCGTGCCGCTGGCGCGGCCGCGCCGACGCATCGAACTTGCCTCCGACCGGACCTTCCTGCGTTGCCGCGAGGCGGTGCTGAAGTTCCTCTACGAACGCCACCGCTTCGTCGAAGCCGCGGAGTAACGCAATGACCGAAAAACTCGTCATCATCGGCAATGGCATGGCGCCCGGGCGCATGCTGGAGCATCTGCTGGAACAGGCGCCGGGCCGCTACGCCGTCACCATCTTCAACGCCGAGCCTAGGGTCAATTACGACCGCATCATGCTGTCGCCGGTGCTCTCCGGCGAGAAGGCCTATGAGGAAATCATCATCCATGGCGACGGCTGGTACATCGCCAATGACATCACCCTCTACAAGGGCCACAAGATCATGGCCATCGACCGGCAAGCGAAGACCGTCACCTCCGACCACGGCGTCACCGAGCCTTACGACAAGCTTGTCATCGCCACCGGCTCGGTGCCGTTCATCATCCCGGTGCCCGGCCACAATCTGCCGGGCGTGCTGACCTATCGCGATCTCGACGACGTTCAGGCGATGATGCTCGCCGCCCAGTCGCGCGCCAAGGCCGTCGTCATCGGCGGCGGCCTGCTCGGATTGGAGGCGGCGGCCGGCCTCAACGCGCAAGGCATGGATGTCACCGTGCTGCACGTCATGCCGACGCTGATGGAGCGCCAGCTCGATCCGGCCGCCGGCTACCTCCTGCAGCGCGCGGTGGAGCAGCGCGGCATCAAGGTCGTCACCAAGGCCAACACGCAGGCAATCACCGGCAATGGCAAGGTCGAGCGGGTGGAACTCGCCGACGGCACAATCATCCCGGGGACGCTGGTCGTCATGGCGGTGGGCATCAGGCCGAACGCCACTCTTGCCAAGGATGCAGGCATTGCCGTCAACCGCGGCATCGTCGTCGATGCCGGGATGCGCAGCAACGACCCGGATATCTACGCACTCGGCGAATGCGCCGAGGTGGGCGGCATGGTCTACGGGCTGGTGGCGCCGCTCTATGAGATGGCGCGTGTCGCCGCTCATCAGCTTGCCGGCGACGAGACCGCCGCCTTCGTCCACATGGACACGCCGACCAAGCTGAAAGTCACCGGCATCGACCTCTTCTCGCTCGGCGACTTCGCCGATGGCGACGACCGCCAGGAAATCGTGCTGCGCGACGCCTCGGCCGGCGTCTACAAGCGGCTGGTGCTCAGGGATGACCGCATCATCGGCACCGTGCTCTATGGCGAGACATCGGACGGCGCCTGGTTCAACGACCTGAAGAAGAAACAGACCGACATATCGCAGATGCGCGATACGTTGATCTTCGGCCAGTCCTACCAGGGGGGTGCCCCGCTGGACCCTATGGCGGCCGTTGCAGCCTTGCCGGATGATGCGGAAATCTGCGGCTGCAACGGCGTCTGCAAGGGCAAGATCACGGGCGCGATCACGGGCAAGGGCCTGACTTCGCTCGACGACGTGCGCGCCCACACCAAGGCGTCGGCGTCTTGCGGCTCCTGCACCGGGCTGGTCGAAAAGCTGATGGTGCTGACCCTTGGCGACACCTACAACCCGGCCGCCGTGCAGCCCATGTGCTCCTGCACCGTTTTCGGCCATGACGACGTGCGCAGGCTGATCAAGGCCAAGGGACTGAAGACCATTCCGGCGGTCATGCAGGAGCTGGAGTGGAAGACCTCCTGCGGCTGCGCCAAATGCCGGCCGGCCCTTAACTACTATCTCGTCTGCGACTGGCCGGACGAGTATGCCGACGACTACCAGTCGCGCTTCATCAACGAGCGCGTCCACGCCAACATCCAGAAGGACGGCACCTATTCGGTGGTGCCGCGCATGTGGGGCGGCGTCACCAATGCGGCAGAACTGCGCGCCATCGCCGACGTCGTCGACAAATTCGAAATTCCGATGGTCAAGGTCACCGGCGGCCAGCGCATCGACATGCTGGGCATCCGCAAGGAGGACCTGCCGGCGGTGTGGGCCGATCTCGGCCAGGCCGGCTTCGTCTCGGGCCATGCCTATGCCAAGGGCCTGCGCACGGTGAAGACCTGCGTCGGCTCGGACTGGTGCCGCTTCGGCACGCAGGATTCGACAGGTCTCGGCATCCGCATCGAGAAGTTCATGTGGGGCTCGTGGACGCCGGCCAAGGTCAAGATGGCGGTGTCGGGCTGCCCGAGGAATTGCGCCGAGGCGACCTGCAAGGACGTCGGCGTCATCTGCGTCGATAGCGGTTACGAGATCCATTTCGCCGGCGCCGCCGGGCTCGACATCAAGGGCACGGAAGTGCTCGGCCTGGTCAGGACCGAGGACGAGGCGTTGGAGCATATCGTGGCGCTGACGCAGATGTATCGCGAGCAGGGCCGCTATCTCGAACGCATCTACAAATGGGCCAAGCGCATCGGCATCGCCGAGATCAAGCGCCAGATCATGGACGATGGCGAGAAGCGCAAGGCCTATTACGACCGCTTCATCTTTTCGCAGAAGTTCGCCCAGGTCGATCCATGGTCCGAGCGCGTGTCCGGCAAGGACAAGCACGAGTTTCGGCCGATGGCTTCGGTAGGATTTGCGCAGGCGGCGGAGTGATGGAGATGTTTGCGCGAGGCACCCCCCTCTGGCCTACCGGCCATCTCCCCCGCAAGGGGGGAGATCGGATGTCATATCTGCTTTCGCCAATCTCCAGCGCTGAAGAAAATGCGCCTGCGCTCAAGCTGCCAATCTCCCCCCTTGCGGGGGAGATGTCCGGCAGGACAGAGGGGGGCGCCTTGGCGCAATCCTATCAAGCAAAGGCACACCTATGACCTGGACATCGATCGGCACCCTCTCCGACATTCCCCGCCGTGGCGCGCGCTGTGTCGCCACCCCGCAAGGCAAGATCGCTGTCTTTCGCACCGCCGAGGATCAGGTTTTCGCTATTGACGACCATTGCCCGCACAGGGGCGGACCGCTGAGCCAGGGCATTGTCCATGGCGCGGCCGTGACGTGCCCTCTGCACAATTGGGTCATCTCGCTTGAGACAGGCAAGGCGCTTGGCGCCGACGAAGGCGCCGTGCGCACGATTCCCGTGAAGCGGGAGGGCGAGCACCTGTTCGTCGCGCTGGAAGCGCTGGCCAGCCGGGCGGCCTGAACCATGGAGATTGACGCAGCGCGCGAGGTGAGGACCACCTGCCCCTATTGCGGGGTCGGCTGCGGCGTGCTGGCGAAGATCGCCGCGGACGGGCAGGTGTCTGTCCGCGGCGATCCCGATCATCCCGCGAATTTCGGCCGGCTCTGTTCCAAGGGCTCCGCACTGGCCGAGACGATCGACCTCGACGGCCGGCTGCTCCATCCACAAATCCACGACCGCCCGGCCGGCTGGAACGAGGCGCTCGACCTCGTCGCCTCGACCTTCCGGCACACCATCGCCGAACATGGCCCCGACGCGGTCGCCTTCTACGTCTCCGGCCAGTTGCTGACCGAGGATTACTATCTCGCCAACAAGCTGATGAAGGGGTTCGTCGGTTCGGCCAACATCGACACCAATTCGCGGCTCTGCATGGCTTCGTCGGTCGCCGGCCATCGCCGCGCGTTTGGTTCGGACACCGTGCCGGGAACCTACGAGGATCTGGAACTGGCCGACCTGATCGTGCTGGTCGGCTCCAATCTCGCCTGGTGCCATCCCGTGCTCTATCAGCGCATCGCGGCTGCCCGGGAAAAGCGGCCGGAGATGAAGATCGTGCTGGTCGACCCGCGCCGTACCATGACATCTGACATCGCAGACATGCATCTGGCGATCGCGCCGGATGGCGACGTCGCCCTGTTCACCGGCCTGCTCGCCTGGCTCGGCCAGCACAATGCGCTCGACCGTGCCTATATCACGGCGCATACGGCCGGATTCGGACAAGCCCTGTTCGCCGCCTCGACGCTCGACCTTGCCGGCGTCGCTGCCGCCACGGGCCTCAGCGAAGACCAACTTAGCCGTTTCTACAGCTTGTTCGCCAGGACGGAAAAGACCGTCACCGTCTACAGCCAGGGCGTCAACCAGTCGTCCCAGGGCACCGACAAGGTCAACGCCATCATCAACTGCCATCTCGCCACCGGCCGCATCGGAAAAGCGGGCGCCGGCCCTTTCTCGGTCACCGGCCAGCCCAACGCCATGGGCGGCCGCGAGGTCGGCGGCATGGCCAACATGCTCGCCGCCCACATGGATATCGAAAACCCCGGGCATCGCGAACGCTTGCAGCGCTTCTGGAAGGCGCCGGCGATTGCCGGGGAGCCCGGTCTCAAGGCGGTCGAGATGTTCAAGGCGGTGGCCGATGGGCGCATCAAGGCGTTGTGGATCATGGCCACCAACCCGGTCGATTCCATGCCGGATGCAGGGGCAGTCGAGGCTGCGATCAAGGCCTGCCCCTTCGTCGTGGTGTCGGACGTGCTGGCCGAGACCGACACGGTCCGCCACGCCCATGTCCGGCTGCCGGCCACGGCCTGGGGCGAGAAGGACGGCACCGTCACCAATTCCGAGCGCCGCATCTCGCGCCAGAGGCCGTTTTTGGCCGCCCCCGGCGAGGCGCGGCCCGACTGGTGGATCATTGCGGAAGTCGCAAGGCGGATGGGCTTTGGCGAGGCGTTTGCGCATGAGAGCCCGGCGGGGATCTTTGCCGAGCACGCCGCGCTGTCGGGGTTCGAAAATGATGGCGAGCGGGATTTCGACATCAGCGCTTATGCTGCGATCGATGTTGAGGATTACGAAGGATTGGCTCCGTTCCATTGGCCGGCGCCGAGCCCAGGCCCCCCCCTCTGGCCTGCCGGCAGGCCAGAGGGGGGTGCTCAAGCTCAGCTTCAATCAGAAGGGGGTGCTCAGGCTGGAACTCGGCCAGAGGGGGCCACTTCGATTGAACGCCAACCAACCCGTTTCTTCGCCGACGGCAACTTCTACACGCCCGACCGCAAGGCCCGCTTCATCGCTCTGCGCCCAACCGTCGAGACCCGCATCACCGCCGCCTTCCCGCTCGTCCTCAACACCGGCCGGATCCGCGACCATTGGCACACCATGACGCGTACCGGCAAAAGCCCGCGCCTGTCCCAGCACATCGCCGAGCCCTTCGTCGAAATCCACCCCGAGGATGCGCAGCTTTACGGCATTGGCGACGCTGACATCGCGCGCGTCTCTACTCCGCGCGGCGATGTGCTGGTCCGCGTGCTGGTGACCACGCGCCAGCGCCCGGGCAGCCTGTTCGCGCCGATGCACTGGACCGACCAGTTCGCCGCCAGGGGCCGGCTCGACACGCTCACGGCATCGCTTACCGATCCCGTGTCGGGGCAGCCGGCGCTAAAGCATGTCGCCGCTCGCATCGAGAAATTCACCGCTGGGGCCTTTGGCTTTGCCGTGACACGCAAAAGGCCCGTGACGATGGCCGCCGACTACTGGGCGACCGCCAGATGCCGGGGCGGCTGGCGGGTCGAACTGGCCTTTGCCAATGACGATATCGACTGGACGGCCTTCGCCGGCTCTCTCTTCGATGCCGCGGATGCCGAAATGCTCGCCTATCACGACCGCGAGGCCGGCCAGCACCGCATCGCCGCCTTCCAAGGCGAGCATCTGGCGGGTGCCTTGTTCATCGCACCCGGTCCGGTCGCGGTGTCGCGCGGCTGGGCCGCCGAGCAGCTCGGCGAGGTCCACGCCAGCCAGCGCGAACGCTTCAGGATCGTCGCCGGCCGTGCCGGTGCCGAGCGGCCCGATGCCGGCGCGACCGTCTGTTCCTGTTTCAACATCGGGGTGAACCAGATTACCGCGGCCGTGGCGGCCGGCTGCAACAGTGTCGAAGCCATCGGCGCCACGCTGAAGGCAGGCACCAATTGCGGTTCCTGCCGGTCGGAGATTCGCGCCATCATAACAAACGGTCGGGTGCAGGCGGCCGAATGAAAGACAATGCGTTGCGCGGCAAGGCCGCGCCGAACCTGTCCAACTGTTAATTCGACTTCGCTGGGGTTCGGCCATGTGGGTTGATGGAGGTGAAAGATGCCGCCATGAACCAGTAACTGGAAACGCCCTTGACGACCGTTGCGCCACCCTGCGGCTGGATCTCGCCGCTCGGCTAACGATTACGGGAAGGGGTTCTAAAGCCACAGCAAGCAGTCAGCGAAATGACGCATCACCGTTGCCGTGGATCTGTGTCTCGGCTGGCCCTGTTCTTCGTAGTTGGTACGTCTGGACACGGATGTCGAAGACTGGAAAATGGGGAACGCAATCTCGCCATGCGAGTTGATTCAAGGCATCGGGAGATCATCGCTGAATCTGCAAGACATAGCCGGCCATCCAGCCTTGCACCGCTACGTTCAGGAACAGTCGCAGTCCCTGATCCGCATCTATGAGGAAAGCCCGCGGCTGGCTTCGATCTTTGCCACGCAGCAGCGCTGGCTGTTGGGCCATGTCGGCCTTGCCATGCACTTCAGGCGCGACCCGAACGACCGCCGCAAGGACCTGACCGTATCGCGTTTCATCGAGGTCGTGCACAAGAACGCCGTGGCCAGCCGCAACACGGCGGACGCCTTCATCAAGGAGATGCTGCACTACAACATCGCCGAGTATGTGGCGGGTGGGGACGGCCGCACGCATCCCCTGCAACCGACGGCGGCGACGATTGAGCGATTCACCGGCTGGGTAACAGCCCATCTGCGCACGCTCGACCATATCGATGGCGGCAACCGGCTGGCCAGGTTCCTGGAGCGGCCCGACATGCTTGCCACGCTGCAGCCGCTGGTGGCTGACGGCTTGCTAGCCTCAAAGCCGGTGCGCGAACCCAACCAGACCTTTTCCCTGTTCATCTGGCTCAACAATGGCGGCATCGTCATGGACTGGCTGATGTCGGGCATCAACCCCGACCATGCCGGGCTGGAGCGAATTCCGACCGGCGTGGTTTCGATCGGCGACTTCGCCAAATGGCTCAAGCTGTCGCGGACCCATCTCAGCCGTAAACTGCGCACGGCGGAGGAACTCGGCAGCATTGGCTGGCTTGGTCAGCGCGGCAATTCGGTGATGTGGGTGTCGCACGGATTCTACGAGGAATACATGATCGTCCAGGCCGCCAAGCTGGCCGTCGTCGACAGCGCCTTTGCAGCGTGTTTTTCCACCGACCGCCGAGTCCCGTCACCTCCTAGCTTGTGAAGGTGATGCAGGCTTATTTAAAGCGTCGATCGCGCGGGCGCGGCGCCGGTCAGACTGGTTGCGCCTCGTCGGTATGGCGTGCGCTCCAATGGCGCAGCACGACGGGAACGACGAGCGCCAGGCCGAGCAGCGAGGAATAGAGCTCGGGCGCCACCAGCAGCAGGGCGGCAAATACCAGGAGCACGTTCTCCCATGGGCGCGTTCGCACCAGCAGATAGCGCGACAGGGCGGCCCCGAGGCAGGTGATACCAAGCACGCAGCCGCCAAAGGCCAGGAAGAAATTCGGCCAGGTGAAGTCCTTTGTCACCAGCAGCAGGGACGGCGAGAAGACGAACACGAAAGGAACCAGCGCCTTGCCCAACCCTAACCGGAAGGCGGTGTTGCCTGTCTTGAACGGGTCCGCCCCCGCCATGCCGGCGGCCGCATAGGCGGCCAGCGCCACCGGTGGCGTGATGTCGGCCAGCAGGCCGTAATAGAAGACGAAGAAGTGGGCGACGATCGGTTCGGTGCCCAGCATGACCAGCGCGGGTGCCGCGATGGTCACCATGATGATGTAGTTGGCCGTCGTCGGGATGCCGCAGCCCATCAGGATGCAGACCACGCCGGTCATGAGCAGGGTGAACAGCAGCGTCAGGCCCTGAGCCGAGAAGATCGACTCGGGGATGAAGGTGCCGAACAGGAGCGACAACTGGCCTGCCGTCGAGGTGACGATGTAGGATAGCTTGAAGCCGACGCCGGTCAGGGTGACGACGCCGACGACGATGCCGACGGTGGCGGCCGCGGCACCGACGGCGAGCGCATATTTGGCGCCGTCGCGCAGGCATACTGCGATGTCGGCAACCGACATGCGACGGCGCGGATTGAGCAAGCCGACGGCGATGCAGAGCGTGATGCCCCAGAAGGCGGCCATGTAGGGCGTGTAGCCCGAGAGCAGGACGCCGATGAGGACGACGAGCGGGATGATCGTCGGCCAGTCCCGCTTCAGCGCCTCGACGACGTCGGGCATCTCGTCCGGCCTGAGCCCTCGGAGGCCGGTGCGCTTGGCCTCGAAATGCACCTGCATGAACACGCCGAAGAAATGCATGAAGGCAGGCACGATGGCGGCCAGAATGATGGTCGTGTAGGGCAGTTCGAGGAATTCGATCATCAGGAAGGCGGCCGCGCCCATGATCGGCGGCGTGACCTGACCGCCGGTCGAGGACGCCGCCTCCACCGCCGCGGCGAAATGTTTCTTGTAGCCGAGCTTGATCATCGCCGGGATGGTCAGCGAGCCGACGGTGACGGTGTTGGCGACCGACGAGCCGGAGATCATGCCGAACAATGCCGAGCCGAAGATCGATACCTTGGCGGGACCGCCGGCGTAGCGGCCGGCGACCCAGGCGGCACAGTCGAGGAAGAGCTGGCCGAGGCCTATGCGGGTTGCGAAGACGCCGAACAGCACGAAATGGAAGACGTAGGTGGCGACGACGCCGAGCGCGATGCCGTAGATTCCCTGCGTCGTCAGATAGAGGTGATCGACAAGCTGGGAAACGGACGCGCCGGGGTGCACCAGAACGCTCGGCATGTACCGCCCAAACAGTGCGTAGGCCATGAAGATGCACGCGATGATCGGCAGTGGGATGCCGACGGAGCGGCGCGTCGCTTCCAGGAGGAGCAGGATCAGGATAACGCCCAACACCACATCGAGCGTCGTGGGGTTGCCGACGCGGAAGGCAAGATCGTCGAGCGGGATCATCGGCACGTGCAGGACGGCCACCACGGCGGCGAGCGCCAGCAGCCAGTCGAAAAGCGGTATGCCAAGCGGCCGCAGGAAGCTGGATTGCGCGGGCTGGTCGTAACCCTTCTTCACCAGCGGGAAGACGAGGAAGATCAGCGCCAGCACCATCGACAGATGGATGCCTCGGTGCAGCATCTCCTGCAGCAATCCGAAGCCGGCGGTGTAGTAGTGAAACAGCGACAGCGCCACCAGGAGGAAGCCGACCAGCCAGCCCGCGGCCTGGGTCAACGGCCGGAATCGGATTTCGGAGTCGAATTTCTCCTCCAGTTCGCGAGCTTTCTCCTCATCGAACTCCATCGCGGAAAGCGTGATTTTGTCATCGTCGCTCATGGCCGGTTCCGTGTCCTGAGTTTCCAGGCAAAAGAGGCGGAAAGCACGCCTCCCGCCTCGCTGTCGTCCATCGGTCCTACGCGCTAGACTCCTACTTCAGGGCGCCGACTTCCTTGTAGAATTTCTCCGCACCGGGATGAAACGGAATGCCTGCGCTGGTGACCGCGTTCTGGAGCGTGATCAGCTTGCCCTTGGCATGGCCGGCCTGCAGCGCCTTCTGGGTCGCGTCGCTGTAAAGCGATTTGACGATCTTGTAGACGAGGTCGTCGGTCTGCTTGGCGCTGGTCACCCATTGCGCGGCGACGGATATGGTCTTGGTCTCGCCGACATTCTTGTAGGTGCCTTCCGGCACAGTGTCGGCGGAGAAGAACTTCTGCTCGGACAGGAGCTTGTCGGCTTCGGGGCCGGTGATTGGAACCAGGGTGATGTTGTTGGTGCTGGCAAGTTCGACGATGGCGCCGGTCGGATAGCCGCCGACGAAGAAATAGGCGTCCATGGCGCCATCCTGGAGCCGCTCGCCGGCCGGACCGGGCTTGAGGTATTCGGGCTGCACATCTTTCTCCGTCAGCCCGTATGCGCCGAGCACGAGGCGCGCGTCGACAATGGTCCCTGAGCCCGGCTCGTCGAGGGAAACGCGCTTGCCCTTCAGGTCCGCCACCGTCTTGATGCCAGCATCCGCTCGGGCGACCAGATGGATCGTTTCGGGATAGAGCGTCGCGATGAGGCGCAGGTCATCAGCCTTGGGCTTGCCCTCATAGAGGCCAGTGCCCGAATATGCCCAGTAGGCGACATCGGATTGCGTAAACCCTGATTCGGATGCACCCGACTGGATGGCGCTGATGTTGGCGACCGACCCGTTGGAGGACGTGGCGGTGGCGACCAGGCCTTCGACGCCGGCCGGCCCCGTTGCCGAGATGGCGTTGGCGATCAGGCCACCCACCGGATAGTAAGTGCCGGACGTTCCACCCGTGCCGATGCGGAAAAAAGCCTGCTGCGCGTGCGCCGGCGAAAGGCCGGCGGCGGCCAAAGCCAAAGCTCCTGTGCCCATGGAAAAGGTGCGGCGGTTGATCGAAACAGTCATAACTACCTCCGAGTCAAAGATCGGCAGGATGTTGCAGCAACCGGAAGGTTGTCAACCTGCGCGTGCTTTTTGGCCGTTTCCAAAGCGCTTCCAGGAAGGGTATGTTTCCGCCCGGAATCGCGTAAAAACAGGGACTTAATGGATGGCACCCGGCTCCGGGCCAACGACCTGCATAAATCAGGGGCTTACAGCAGGTCGGGCGAATCCTATTCGCCGCGACATGCCGTAGAGCGGTTTAACCGCGTCGCCGGCGTCACCTGCCTGTTGGCGACAACCAGCCAAACACAAGAACCGTGAAACAAAAAACCCGCCTTGCGGCGGGTCATCGGCCCATGTCGGCACCATGCGGAAGATGGTAGCATAACTGCACTC
Source organism: Mesorhizobium sp. B2-3-10 (assembly GCF_006442275.1). Classification (NCBI taxonomy): domain Bacteria; kingdom Pseudomonadati; phylum Pseudomonadota; class Alphaproteobacteria; order Hyphomicrobiales; family Phyllobacteriaceae; genus Mesorhizobium; species Mesorhizobium sp. B2-3-10. The sequence goes on along the minus strand of NZ_VFVT01000003.1, from coordinate 325,644 downwards.
GGCAATCAACCTCCGGTCGCAAACGGTTCGGGTGCGCAACGACACCCGAACCGGGCCGGCGTTCTCAATCGATGTCGAACGAGACGCCCTGGGCGAGCGGCAGCGCCTTGGAATAGTTCACGGTGTTGGTGGCGCGCCGCATATAGGCTTTCCACGCATCTGAACCGCTCTCGCGGCCGCCGCCGGTTTCCTTTTCGCCACCGAAAGCGCCCCCGATCTCCGCGCCGGAAGTACCGATATTGACGTTAGCGATGCCGCAATCCGAACCGTCGACACCGAGGAAGCGCTCGGATTCCTGCAGGTCGCGGGTGAAGATCGACGACGACAGGCCGGCGCCGACCGCGTTGTGCTCGTCGAGCACGGCGTCGAAATCGGAATACTTCATCACATAGAGGATCGGCGCGAAGGTCTCTTCCGTCACCGGTGCAACCTGCTTCGGCATTTCGACCAGCGCCGGGTGCACATAATAGGCATCGGGATGGCCGTTCTCGACCCGGCTGCCGCCAGTCACCTTGCCGCCATGCGCGGCCGCCTCCGTCAGCGCCTTCTGCATGGCGTCGAAGGCGGCCTTGTCGATCAGCGGACCGACCAGTGACGAGGTCTCCAGCGGATTGCCGACCGAGACGCTCTGATAAGCCTTCTTCAGCCGCGGCACCAAGGCGTCGTAGACGCTGTCATGGACGAACAGGCGGCGCAGCGTCGTGCAGCGCTGGCCGGCGGTGCCCATGGCGCCGAAGGCGATGGCGCGCAGCGCCATGTCGAGATCGGCCGTCGGGCAGACGATGCCGGCATTGTTGCCGCCCAGTTCCAGCACGGCGCGGGCGAAACGCTTGGCCAGGCGCGGACCGACATCCCGGCCCATGCGAGTCGAACCGGTGGCCGAAACCAGCGGCACCCTGGGATGGTCGACCAGTATCTCGCCGACCGCACGGTCGCCGATCAGAACCGGTGCCAGTCCTTGCGGTGCGTCGGTGCCGAAGCGCTTGACCGCACGCTTGAAGATCGCCTCGCAGGCAAGCGCGGTCAGCGGCGTCTTCTCCGACGGCTTCCATACCACTGCATCGCCGCAAACCAGCGCAAGTGCTGCGTTCCACGACCACACCGCGACCGGGAAGTTGAATGCGGAGATGACACCGACGACGCCAAGCGGATGCCAGGTTTCCATCATGCGGTGGCCCGGACGCTCGGTGGCGATGGTCAGGCCGTACAATTGCCGGGACAGACCAACGGCGAAATCGCAGATGTCGATCATCTCCTGCACTTCGCCGAGCCCTTCGGACGGGATCTTGCCGACCTCGATCGACACCAGCCGGCCAAGCTCGGCCTTGTGCGTGCGCAGTTCCTCGCCCAGCAGCCGCACCAGTTCGCCGCGCTTGGGACCCGGCACCAGCCGCCAGGACTGGAACGCCTTGTGGGCCGCATCGATGGTCTTTGCCGCGTCGGCCGGCGAGATCGTCTTCAGCGCCGCGATCCGCTCACCCGTCACCGGACTGCGCACGATCAGGTCGCCGCCGTCAAGCGCCTCCTTGGCCACGCCCAGTTTCGCCAGAAGCTCGGCCGTTTCCTTCGCTATCGTCATTTCTGTCCCTTTCAGAATCCCGCCGCTCATAGGGCGCGGGTCAACGCCTTGCGCCATGCCTTCCCGGCGCCGTCGCGGCTGGAAGGGGCTGTCATGGCGTGCCATTACCTGTTTCAGGGGAGAATCGCCACCCCGGCATGGTCCAAGCCCGGGCTGCACGATTGAGCCAGGCGATGCTCGGGCCGACCGGGCGTAGGGGCTTAGTTTGCCTTTTTCGCCGGCGTGCGTACGGCGCCGTCCTTGATCAGACGGTCGATATGCATGCGGATATGGGCAGCTTCCGCCGCCGTATTGGCGAGCGCGATGGCGCGGTCGAAGGCAATGCGTGCCTCCTCGCCCCGGTCGAGTTGCATCAACAGCCCGCCCTTGAGGCCGAAGAAATGGAAATAGCCCGAAAGCCTCGGCTCGAGCGGCTCGATCATCGCCAGCGCCGCCTCCGGTCCGCGCACCTTGGCGACCGCGACCGCACGGTTGAGCGTGATGACCGGCGACGGCTGCATCTGCTCGAGCAGGCCGTAGAGCAGGTCGATCTCCACCCAGTCGGTGTCCTCGGCTTTCTCGGCCCGCGCGTGGAGCGCTGCGATCGCCGCCTGGACTTGATAGGGACCTGGCTTGCGATGGCGCAGCGCCTTGTCGACGAGCGCCAGCCCTTCGTCGATCATCTTGCGGCTCCACAGGCTTCGATCCTGGTCCTCGAGCAGCACGATCTCGCCATCATCGTCAAAACGGGCCGGTGCGCGTGCGTGCTGCAGCAGAAGCAGCGCCGTCAGCCCCATGATCTCCGGCTCGGTCTGGAACAGCCGCAGCAGCAGCCGGGCAAGTCGGATCGCTTCCTCGCACAAGGGCGCGCGAGCCGGCGCCTCGCCGCTGTTGGTCGAATAGCCCTCGTTGAAGATCAGGTAGACCATGGACGCGACCGCCGCGAGCCGCTCGGAGCGCTCGACCGCGCCCGGCGTCTCGAACGGCACGCCAGCGTCCGCGATGCGCGCCTTGGCGCGGGTGATGCGCTGCTCCATCGCGCTTTCGCCGACCAGGAAGGCGCGCGCGATCTGCTTGACGGTGAGGCCGGAGACGACGCGCAGCGCCACCGCGATCTGCTGCGTTGCGGGCAAATCAGGGTGACAGCAGATGAACAGCAGCCGCAATATGTCGTCGCGGTAATGCGCTCCGTCCAGCCGCTCGGCGATGTCGCTTTCGGCGTCCTCCAGATCGGAAACCTGGTCCTCTTCCGGCATCGGCGCCTGCTTGGCACGCTTGCGCACAGCGTCGATGCCGCTGTTGCGGCCGACGAAGATCAACCAGGCCGCCGGATCGCGAGGCGGCCCGTTTTGCGGCCAGTTCTTCAGCGCCTTGAGGCAGGCGTCCTGGAAAGCTTCCTCCGCCGTGTCGAGATCGCGGAAATAGCGCAGCAGCGCGCCCATCGCCTGTGGGCGGGCAGCGCTGATCGCGGAGCTTATCCAGGCGAGTTCGGTCATGCCGGAACCCTCGTCGGATGGAACACCGATACCGGGCGGATTTCGTAGGAACCGCCGCTTGGGTTGACCTCGGAGAGCTCGCGAGCGAATTCGACGGCCTCGTCGAGGTCGGCGCAATCGAGCGTGTAGAAACCGAGGAACTGTTCCTTGGTCTCGGCGAACGGCCCGTCGATGACCAGCGATTCACCTTTCACTTTCCGCAGCGTCGTTGCCGCCGTCGTCGGCAAAAGCCGCGCCACGGGCCCAAGCCGGCCGGCGTTGGCATACTTCTCCTGAACGCCGAGCAGGTCGGCCATGACCTTGTCGTCCTGTTCCTTGCTCCAGGAACAGACGACATCTTCGGAGGCGTAGCAGAGGATGGCGTAGAGCATGGACGGTCCTTTCTGTAGCAAAGGACGAAACAGTAGGGCCGATGCCGACATGGCGTCGATAAAAAAATCGAGACGCCGCGGATTCAGCGGCCGCCGATTGCCGCCGATCGGTCCTCCTGCGTCTTCAACCATCTCAACACGAGCGCTTCCTCCTCATCGAGGCCTTCGATGGATCGCTTGCGCTTGTTGGCTTCCGCCATTTCGGCAAGCAGTCGTCCTTCGCTCCAAGCCTTGAAGACCTGCGGATGGATATAGCATTGGCGGCAGACTGCGCGCGTATTGCCCAGCCGTTCGGCCACCTTGTCGATGACGTTGTTCATCACCCGTTTTTGCTGTGCCTGGCTCTCAGGCAGTTCCGTTTGTGCAAACAGCGACGCGGCGTGGATGGTGCCACCCCATGTGCGGAAGTGCTTCGAACTGAACGCGTCGCCAACCGCTTCGCGGATATAGTGGTTCACGTCGTCGGAGCGGACAGGGCGTCTGTTGCCGTCCTCGTCGAGATACTGGAACAGTTTCTGGCCCGGCAGGTCCTGCGCGCCCCGAACGATCCCCGCGATCCGGCGGTCAACCAGCTTCAATTTCCATTCCTTGCCGGACTTGCCCTTGAAGGCGAAGCGCAGGCTCGATCCCTTGATATCGACATGCCGGTCCCGCAATGTCGTCAGGCCGAAGCTCTTGTTGTCGCGAGCATAGGCGGCATTGCCGACGCGGATCATCGTGTTGTCGAGCAGCCAGACCACCGCGGCGGCGACGCGTTCGAGCGGCAGGCCGTGACGGCGCAGGTCGCTGTCGATCTTGCGCCGAAGGTCCGGCAGGCTTTCGGCGAAAGCCACGAGGCTCGAATATTTGGCGCCGTCGCGCTCCTCGGCCCATTGCGGATGATAGCGATACTGCTTGCGCCCCCGCTGATCCCTCCCGGTCGCCTGGATATGCCCGTTCGGATCGGGCGAAATCCAGACATCGGTCCAGGCCGGCGGTATGACGATCGCCGCGATGCGCGCTCTGTCGGCATCGGAGACCGCTTTCCCGTCCGGTGCCTTGTAAGCGAATCCCTTGCCTGCCTTCAGCCGGCGGATGCCGGGCTCGGCATCGCTGACATAGGTCAGCGCGGCATCCCTGGCGGAAATCTGTGCTCCATTCTTGGGTACGCTATCACCGTCGGCCAATCGGCTCCGCGACGATCCGGTTCTTTGCAGCATGTAAGCTCCACACGAAATATGCGTAGATAAGCTGCGGGCTGACCGCTGGTTCCACACCCCGCCTGGAAACAAGGCAGTCCCGGTGGCGGCGGTCAGGCCCCCGGTGGCGGCGGTCAGGCCTACAATGCGCGCTGCATCTGTGTCGGCGGAAGGGACAGCCGGCGCCGCGCCGCGAGTTTGAATTTGTAGCGCAGGCAGCGCCAGGCTTCCGAGCGCCGCTTCGGCGCCGCCGAGGCTATTGCGAGAAAGCGCGCGGCCATGTCCAGGTCGCCTCGCGCATAATGGACACGGGCGATCTTGAGCGCGACGAGGCCCTCCCTGGCTTTCAGTGCCGAAATCGGGATGCCGCAATCGGTGAGCGTACGCAGTTCCCGGCGCCAGTCCAGGAAGCGCCGCACCGGGTTGACCGTGAAGCGATCGTCCGAACGCTCCGCTGAAACTTCGTAGATCATGACGGGGCGCTGAATCATGACCAGCGACGCCTTGCTCATCAGCCGCGCCCAGAACAGCGTGTCCTCGTCGAAGGCGAGCCCGACGGGGAACCGCGTCTCGCCGATGAGACGCCGGGAAGCCAGCACGCTGCCCACCGCCACCGAGCGTATATCTCCCTTCACGTAGGCGGAGGCGTTGGTGAGGCAGGCCGCGGTATAGCCGTTTGGCACCTTGATCTGCCGGTCCTGGCCGTTCACCCTGCGCCGGAAGGCGCCGACGATCATGTCGGCCTTGGGCTGGGTTTCCGCCTGCGACAGCAAGGAGCTTAAGCCGCCCTGAAGGTGCAGGTCGTCGGCGTCGATCAGGTAGACCCACGGATGGGCTGCCTCGTCGAGCGCCAGGTTGCGGGCGCCGCCGGCGTCGCGGCAACTGGCGGGCAGCACACGCAAAGGCAGGGATGATTGCGCCGCGGCCTGCCGGGCCGCATCGGCCGTGCCATCGGTCGATTGATCGTCGACCAGCAGGACCTCGCCGATAAACCCGGCCTCTCCGCCAAGCGAGGCCAGCGTTTTAGCGATCGTTGCCGCCGCATTGTAGGCGGGTATGACGACGCTGACAGCTTTCAATGACAAACCTCATGCCTGTGCGCGGCAGCCTAAGACTATTCTCCCTTAAGGCGAATACAGACTAAGCACTTACAGGAAAAGTGTGAAACGGCTTTTCCGTCCGGAATTGCGCGAAATCAAAGACTTGGATCGGCTTGCCTTTTCCGTGAACCGGTGAGCTGCTCTAGTGACCGCATCGATGCAGTTATTCGCTAGCTGTTGGATGGGGTCATCAGCGAGGAGTGTCCGCAAATGGCAGCGCGACGACCTGATGGTCGTCTTCAAACACCACGTAGCCGGGTCGCTCCGTCCTGATCTCGTCGATCGCGGTGTGCCCAAGCTCTTCGACCAAGGCTACAAGCAAGCGAAGCCTCCGCACGTGTTCTTTGGCGCTGCTCCTGATCCACGAGATAGCCGTTTCCTGTGCGCGAGGGTGTCGAGATGTCGAAAAGCGCGTGGGAACGGCGAGGTTCGTCTCGAACCAGCTCAATTGCTCCGCCATGTCTTCGAAACGTGGCGTTAAAGGCGGCAGCGTTCTACGAAGCTCATACGCTACCTTGAATACGCCGCTTCGGTAGCCGAAGGGCGGGTGTGTCGAATGCGTCACGAAGCGAAGAACCGTGTCTGCCATCGCCCTACTCGTCACGCTTTCATCGCTAGGTCGAGGCCGCCGAAGGCGCGGCCGCGTATCCCGGAGCGATCGGATCCGGCCATTCCATGCCGCCGATCTGCGATCTGCGCAATTGGCGTCCGATCGCCCGTTTCAGCAGGTCACGCAGCTGGATCTCGAAGTTCCGGTAGACCATCTCTTTGCTCTTCGGCCCGTCCTCGACGTACTGCTTGACGATAATCTCCCGCTGGTTTCGCCTGAAGATGATTTCGTCGACATAGCGCTGCAGGTGCGTCTCGCTGATGTAGTGGAACACGCCGAGTTGGGCGCGCTTCAGCTGCGACGCCAAGCCCTCCACGGTGTTCGAATGGACATCGCCGCGGGCGAATTCCTCCTGGCCGTGGATGACGGTCGCGTGGCCCGCGAAAGCCTTGGCCGCCTTGGCTATCGCGCGGTCATCGTCCGACATGATCCTGGCGTCCTTTGAGACGAAACGGTCGAGGAAGCGGGCGATGGCGCCTTTGTCGCCCTTGGGGATCACCGCCGCCGCCACACGGCCGTCTCGGCTGGCTGCGACGGCCACCTCCGGCCGCTTCGTACCCCTGCCTGGCGGGTTCCATACATGGCGGTGGAACTTGGACTTCTTCTTGCGCGGAGGCGCGCCCATGTAGGTCGTGTCGACCTCGACGATGCGGCCCAGCAGCGGATCCCGGCCGTCGCGGTCGTCCGTCATCTCGCGGACTGCGTGCGCCACTTTCCAGGCCGTCGACTGCCTCCCCGTTTCACGCCTTTTCGAGCACGACCGGGATGACGTCGACCGCCTGGTCGCCGACCTGTCCGCCAGTCGTCTTCAGCACGCCGACGATGGGCGCCACATCCGAATAGTCGCGCCCGTAACCAACGGTGATATGGTCGTTGGAGGCCCGCATGCCATTGGTCGGATCGAACTCCTGCCAGCCGGCATCACGCCCGCACCAGACCTTGACCCAGGCATGCATGGCATCCGCGCCTTCCAGCCGGGGCTTGCCTTTGGGCGGAATGGTGCGCAGGAAGCCACTGACATAGCCGGCCGGAATGCCAAGCCCGCGTAAGCCGGCGATCATGATGTGGGAGAAATCCTGACAGACGCCCCGCTTCAGCTGGAAGGCGTCGCTGGCCCGGGTCCGCACCGTGGTCGCCTCGTCATCGTATGTGAAATCGCGATGGATGCGATTGCACAGGTTCATCGCCGTCCCTGCGGCCGAGTTTCCGATGCTGTCTCGCGCGAATGCGGTGATCGCGGCATCAATGCCCGCATGGCTGCTGGCGGCCAGGAAATGGTGCGGCGAGGCAGGCGCAAGCGACCGCACGGCGGCCAGCTCCTGTCGAAGGCGGCCGAGATCGGGCGACACGTCGAGCCCCGGCTCGGGCCGCGCCACCGACACACGCGCGCTCATCCTGATGTCGAGCGTGTCATGGGCGTCGCGAAACGCGATCGAAGTGACATTGTTGCCGAAGAAATCGGAAAAATCCGACCGTTCGTTGGGTGCCGGTGAAAAAGAAAGCGAAGCGGCGATGACACGCTGCACACCGTCAATGGTCGACGGCAGCACGCGCACCTGATGGCGTCCGCCGCCAGCAGCGGCAGCATAGTCGTAGTGGAGCAGAAGCCTGATGTCGTACAGCATGGCCATCTCTTTCTAGCCGAAATAGGCTTTGGCGAGGCTGCTGTAGAGCCCGCCTATTTCGCCCGCGAGATCGTTCAACGCCTTCACCGTCATGTCTGCCGGTTCCTTGATGGCGATGGACGTGTTGAGCTGCAGGATCTCCTTGGCCGCCGCCGACATGTGCCCCTCGCCGCCGGTCGCCGGCAACAGCCCTATCTCTGCTTTCAGCCTCTCGAGCTGGAACAGGATGGAGCGTGGATTGAGCGGATCGAGCGCCAGGAGATCGATCACCGTGCGCCGGCCGGCCTGCACCGGATATTGCCGTCGATGGGTCATCACGCTGTCGCCGATCTCCAGCATCATGTCCAGCGCCCCGTCCGGCGCCTTGCTGCTGGTCAGTCGGGCCAGCGTGCTGGCGATCTGGATGCCGCGCTCCAGCCGCCGGCCGATCTCGAGGAAACGCCAGCCAGCGAAGCGGTACATGTTCTCATGCAAAAGGCCCGAGAATCCGGCAAGCTTGCGCAGGATCACGGTCATGGCCCGCGTCGCATCGTCCCCCGGCGCCACCGTCGTGGCGAACTGATGGATGGTCTTGGACAAATCCTTGAGCGCCAGCCAGCCATCCGGCGAGAAACGATCGCGGATCTGGCCGGCGCTGTACACCGCGCTGTCGAGCGTGCCGATCAGCCCTGGCGGGATCGCCGTTTCGACATCGATGCCGAACGGTTCGAGATAGTCCCTGATATCGGCCAGCAGCGGCATGTCCGGATCGGACGTTTCGGCGAGCCGCACGTGATAGGCGCGCAGGATACGCACCGTGTCTTCTGAGCGTTCGATGTAGCGGCCGAGCCAGGTCAGGTTTTCCGCCGCGCGGCTGGGCAGGCTACCGGGCCTCGTCCGGTTGAAGCTGTCGCTCTCCTGCGGCAGCAGCGTCTCGCGCTCCACGGGTCTGTCGCTGACCACCCAGACATCAGCCGCCTGGCCGCCGCGCTGCATGGCGATCGCCGTCGGGTCGAGCGATAGGCCGACGCGCGCAAACCCGCCCGGCATCACCGTCCAGCCCTCGGGCGTACGCGCCAGATAGACGCGCAGGCTCGCCGGCCGCGGTTCCAGCCAGCCGCCGACATAGACCGGCGTCGTCGAAAGCGTCACCGCCTCCTGGCCGACGAAGGCCTCGCCGTCGCGTTCGATGCGCGCCACCAGTTCCGCCCGCTCCCCGACCGACAGCGCCGAGCCGAGCTTCGTCTGTCCGTCATCTTCGAAGGCAAGTCTTGTCGACAGCGCCGGGCCGACCACCATGCGGTCGATATTGGCGAGCACATGGGCGCGCTCCGTCTCCTGCCCGCACCACCATGTCGCCACACTGGGCAAAAGCAGCTCCTCGCCCCACAATTCGCGCGCGATCTTGGGCAGAAAGGCGAGCAGCGCGCGCGTCTCCATCAGGCCCGAGCCCAGCGCATTGACGGTGGACACCGTGCCTTGCCGGATCGCCTCGACCAGCCCCGGCGTACCGATCTGCGAATCCGGGCGCAGCTCGAGCGGATCGGCGAAGGCGGCATCGAGCCGCCGCCACAGCACGCTGATGGGCATCAGGCCGGACACGGTCCGCACCATCAGCCTGCCGCCGGAAACGGTCAGGTCCTCGCCTTCGAGCAGCATGATGCCGAGGTAGCGGGCGATATAGGCGTGTTCGTAATAGGTCTCGTTGAGTGGCCCCGGCGTCAGGATGGCGACGCGGCCGTCGCTCTCCTTTGCCATGCCGATCAGCGCATCGCGAAAGCGGCGGAAGAAGCCGGCGAGCCGGTGCACATGCATCTCGCCATAGATGTCGGACAAAGCGCGCGTGGTGGCGACCCGGTTTTCCAGCGCGAAGCCGGCGCCCGAAGGCGCCTGGGTGCGGTCGCCCAGCACCCACCAGCGGCCGTCCGGACCGCGGCCGAGTTCGAAGGCGCAGAAGTGCAGGAAATGCCCTCCGGCCGGCCTGCTGCCGACCACGGGCCGCAAATACTCAGGGCTCGCCGCGATCAGTCCTGCCGGCAGGATGCCTTTTTCGACCAGCCGGTTCGGCCCGTGGATATCGGCAACAATTTCCTCGAACAGTTCGGCGCGCTGCACCAGGCCGGCGCTGACCGCCTGCCACTCGCTGTCCTCGATGAGCAAGGGGATATGCGCCAGCGGCCATTCGCGCTCGTTGGCGCCCGCTTTGTCGTAGACGCGGTAGTAGACACCGGCATCGCGCAGATACTGGTCGGCGCGGGCGAAGCGCTGGCCGAGCTTTTCGGCCCCGAGGTCGTCCAGCGCTTCGACAAAATGCTTCCAGACCGGACGGGGATTGCCTGACGCGTCGACCATCTCGTCGACGACGCCGTCGATCGGCTGGTAGTGCTCCAGCAGGCTATGGGCCTGCGGCTTGCCGCGCACCCTTTTGTGATTCCCCTTTGCCATGTCAGATCACAGTCTTGGTGGACGCCTGAGGTCAAGGGTCATCGGGAAATCTTCCGCCGGCTGTTCCTCGCGCAACACATAGCCCGAGGGTGTGTGGCCGCGCGGTTCGAAGCGGGCGAGCCGCCGTGCCTCCGCCTCGTTGCCGTTGACCGGGAAAGTATCGTAGCTGCGCCCGCCGGGATGCGCGACATGGTAGACGCAGCCGCCGATTGCCCTGCCGGACCAGCGGTCATAGATATCGAACACCAGTGGCGTGTTGACCGGCAGCGCCGGATGCAGGCCCGAGGCCGGCTGCCAGGCCTTGAAGCGCACGCCGGCGACCGCGACCTCTCTGTTGTCGGTAATCCTCATCGGCACGATGCGGCCGTTGCAGACGATCGCATGACGCTCCGGATTGAGGCCTTCGGTCCTGACCTGCAGCCGTTCGACCGAGGAATCGACGAAGCGCACGGTGCCGCCGATCGCGCCCTGCTCGCCCATCACGTGCCATGGTTCCAGCGCTTGCCTGAGCTCCAGCTTGATCCCGGCATGCTGCACCTCACCGCAGAAGGGAAAGCGGAATTCGAGCTGGGCATCGAACCATTCGGGCCGGAATTCGAAACCATTGAGCTTGAGGTCGTCGAGCACGTCGAGAAAGTCCGCCCAGACATGGTGCGGCAGCATGAAGCGATCATGCAGCGAGGTGCCCCAGCGCGCGAAGCGCCCGTCGAGCGGGTTCTTCCACGCGCGGGCGATGATGGCCCGCACCAGCAATTGCTGCGCCAGAGACATGCGCGCATTGGGCGGCATCTCGAATCCGCGGAATTCGACAAGGCCAAGCCGGCCAGTCGGACCATCCGGGGAAAACAGCTTGTCGATGCAGATTTCCGAGCGATGCGTATTGCCGGTGACGTCGGTCAACAGGTTGCGGAACAACCGGTCGACCAGCCACGGCAAGGGTGCGGCACCCTGGTCGGGATGCGGCACCTGCGCCATCGCGATTTCAAGCTCGTAAAGAGAGTCGTGGCGCGCCTCGTCGAAGCGCGGCGCCTGGCTGGTCGGGCCGATGAACAGGCCGGAGAACAGATAGGACAGCGAGGGATGCCGCTGCCATTGCAGCACCAGGCTCTTCAGCAGGTCGGGCCGGCGCAGGAATGGGCTGTCATTGGGCGTGGCGCCGCCGACCACGACATGGTTGCCGCCTCCGGTACCGGTGTGGCGGCCGTCGATCATGAACTTGTCGGCGCCGAGCCGCGTCTGCCGCGCCTCGTCGTAGATCGCCGTCGTTGTCGCCACGCAGTCCTGCCAGTTGGAGGCTGGGTGGATGTTGACCTCGATGACGCCGGGATCGGGTGCCACGCGGATGACGTTAAGGCGCGGGTCATGCGGCGGACCGTAGCCCTCGATGTGCACGGGAAGGCCAATTGCCTTTGCCGCGTTCTCGGCCGCGGCGACGAGCTCTAGGTAATCCTCGAGCGCCTCGACCGGCGGCATGAACACGCACAGCCTGCCGTCACGCGGTTCGACCGAAAGTGCCGTGCGCACCGCGCCGCCGATCTCGGTGATCTCCTGCTCGACGCGCTCCTGCTGGCCGGTCGTCGCCGTGAACGAGGCTGCCTGTTGGCGACGGGCCATTTCGTCGGCGCCTTCGAGTTCCGCAGGAGCGGCCGCTGGCAAGATCGCTTCGCGCACCGGCAGCGGGCCACGCGGCAGCGACGGATCGACGGGCACGATGTAGGGGAATTGCGCCGACGGCACATAGGGCAGCGTGCCCAGTGGGAGACGATAGCCGACCGGGGAATCGCCCGGGACCAGGAACAGCCGGCCGCGCCGCGTCTTCCATTTCTCCGAGCGCCAGCGCGGATCGGAGGCCTGGCTGTTCCAGCGTTGCACCGGCAGCACATAGCCGGACGGCTTGGTCAGCCCGCGTTCGAAGACACGCGCCATGCGGCTGCGTTCCTCCGGATCTTCGAGTTTCGAATTCGACGGGTCGACATTCTCGGGCAGCTTGCCTTCCTTGAGCAGCCATTCGGCCGGATCCTCATAGGCTTCGCTGACCATGGACGTGTCGATGCCGAGTTCGCCGGCGATCGCCGTCAGCAGGCTTTCGGCTTGTTTCGGCCCGATATCAGCCGAACTATCTTCCCGCGCGATCAGCGACGGGTCGCTCCACACCGGCTCGCCGTCGGCGCGCCAAAAGAGCGAAAACGTCCAGCGTGGCAGGCTTTCACCGGGATACCACTTGCCTTGGCCGTAGTGGAGAAAACCGCCGGGCGCGAAACGCTCGCGCAGCCTGCGGATCAACGCATCGGCCTTTTCGCGCTTGGTTGGCCCAACGGCGGCGGTGTTCCATTCGGCGGCCTCGAAATCGTCTATCGAGACGAAGGTCGGCTCGCCTCCCATGGTCAGCCGCACATCCCCGGCCGCGAGCGCGGCATCGACCTTGTTGCCGAGCGCGTCGAGCGCCTGCCAGCTCTCGTCGGAGAACGGCTTGGTGATGCGCGGATGCTCGGCGATGCGGTCGACCCGCATCTCGAAGCCGAACTCGACATTGGCAAAGCTCGCCATGCCGGAAATAGGCGCCGCATTGCGGAAATGCGGCGTGGCGGCCAGTGGCACATGGCTTTCGCCGGTGAGCAGGCCCGAGGTCGGATCGAACCCGATCCAGCCGGCGCCAGGAAGATAGACCTCGCACCAGGCATGCAGGTCGGTGAAATCGACCGCTGTGCCGGCCGGCCCATCCAGCGCGACAAGATCGGGCTTGAGCTGGATCAGATAGCCCGAGACGAAGCGCGCGGCGATGCCGAGATTGCGCAGGATCTGCACCAGGAGCCAGCTTGAATCGCGGCAGGAGCCCTTGGCCGCTGCCAGCGTTTCCTCCGGTGAGAAGACGCCGGTTTCCATGCGCACGATATAGGCGATCTCGCGCTGCAGGCGGGCATTGAGATCGACGAGGAAATTGACCGTGTTGGGCGCGCTGCGGTCGACAGTTTTCAGAAACGCCTGGAGCAGCGGCCCGGCCCGCTCCGGCATCCGGTAGATGGCGAGGTCGTCACGGATCTCCTCGGGATAGTCGAACGGGAACGCCTCGGCCGACGGTTCGACGAAGAAGTCGAACGGATTGTAGACGGTCATGTCGGCGACGAGGTCGACCTCGATCTTCAGCTCCGTCACCGGCTCCGGAAAGACGAAACGGGCGAGGAAGTTGCCGTAAGGATCCTGCTGCAGATTGACGAAGTGGTTCGCCGGCTCGACCTTGAGCGAATGGCTCAACACCTTGGTGCGGGAATGCGGTGCCGGCTGCAGCCTGATGATTTGGGGCCCGAGAACCACCGGCCGGTCGTATTTATAGTGGGTCAGGTGGTAGACGGCTGCCAGAATTGCCATGGGGCCCCGGAGATCGGCGTTTCATCAGCCGAACCCTGACACACCTGGCCGCCATTCTCCAAGCGGATGTTGCGGTGCACCTAAATTAAAGAACCGCTTGCCGGCTTAAGTCGCTCAAAAGAACGCCTGTATCCCCGTCTGCGCCCGTCCCAGGATCAGCGCGTGCACGTCATGCGTGCCTTCGTAGGTGTTGACGGTTTCCAGGTTCTGCGCGTGGCGCATGACGTGATAGCCGATCTGGATGCCGTTGCCGCCATGCATGTCGCGGGCCTGGCGGGCGATGTCGAGCGCCTTGCCGCAATTGTTGCGCTTGACGATCGAGATCATTTCCGGCGCCATCTTGCCTTCATCGAGCAGGCGCCCGACGCGCAAGGAGGCCTGTAACCCCAGAGCGATCTCGGTCTGCATGTCGGCGAGCTTCTTCTGGTAGAGCTGCGTGCCGGCCAGCGGCTTGCCGAACTGCTTGCGGTCAAGCCCATATTGGCGAGCGCGATGCCAGCAATCTTCCGCCGCTCCCATGGAACCCCAGGAGATGCCGTAGCGGGCCCGGTTGAGGCAGCCGAAGGGTCCACCGAGGCCCTTGGCGTTGGGTAGCAGCGCGTCCTCGCCGACCTCGACGCCTTCCATCACCACTTCGCCGGTGATCGAAGCGCGCAGCGACAGCTTGCCGCCGATCTTCGGCGCCGATAGCCCTTTCATGCCTTTCTCCAGCACGAAACCGCGGATCTCGTCCTTGCCGTTCTCGCCCTTCAACTTGGCCCATACGACGAACACGTCGGCGACCGGCGCGTTGGAAATCCACATCTTGGAGCCGGAGAGCGTGTAGCCGCTGGCGGTCTTTTCGGCGCGGGTCTTCATGCCGCCGGGATCGGAACCGGCATCCGGCTCGGTCAGACCAAAGCAGCCGATCCATTCGCCGCTAGCGAGCTTGGGCAGATATTTCCTGCGCTGTTCGTCCGAGCCATAGGCATGGATCGGGTACATCACCAGCGACGACTGCACCGACATCATCGAGCGATAGCCGGAATCGACGCGTTCGACTTCCCGCGCCACCAGACCGTAGGTGACATAGCTGGCGGCGAGGCCACCGAACTCTTCCGGAATGTTGATGCCGAGCAGGCCGGCCTCGCCCATCTCGCGGAAGATCGCCGTGTCGAAGGTCTCGTTGAGATAGGCTTCCTCGATACGCGGCGCGAGCTTGTCGGCGGCAAAGGCGGCAGCGCCATCGCGCACCATGCGCTCGTCTTCCGAAAGCTGGTCCTCGATCAGGAACGGGTCTTCCCACACGAATGCATTCTTGTCGGCCATGGCTTCTCGATCCTTGAAACAGGTGAAGCCCGGCTTATCGGCTCGTGGCCTGAAAAAATCAAACGAAATTGCTTCGCGGATCAATGAGCGTTAGGAATGGATCATGAGTGTCCAGCGCCGCCTTTTGCCCAACATCAGCGCCCTTGCCGCCTTCGAGGCCGTGGCGCGGCTTGGCTCCTTCACCTCCGCCGCCCAGGAATTGGACCTGACCCAGGGCGCGGTCAGCCGCCAGGTCAGGCTTTTGGAAGATCAGTTCGGCCGGCAGCTGTTTGAACGCGACAGCCGCAATGTAAGGCTCTCCACGGCAGGTGAAATCTACGCCGAAGCGGTACGCTCGGCGCTTGGCCAGTTGCGTGACGCAGCCCTTGGATTGATGAGCAATCGGCATAGTGGCATCTTGAATCTTGCCATTCTGCCGACTTTCGGCACGCGTTGGCTGATGCCGATGATCCCCGATTTCGTCGAGAACAATCCCGACATCACCATCAACTTCGTCACCCGCGTCGGGCGCTTCGACTTCGCTCGCGAACGGTTGGATGCCGCCATCCACTACGGCCTGCCGGACTGGCCGGACGCCGACTCGACGCTTCTGGTGCGCGAGACGGTGGCGCCGGTGGTGTCGCCCGACTTCCTCGCCGGCCGCGCCATCGCTACGCCGGCCGACATCGGCCGCTTGCCGCTGCTGCACATGACGACGCGCCCCGGGGCCTGGAGCGAATGGTTCGAGCATCAGGGCCTGAGCGCGCCGACCGGGCCTGGCATGCAGTTCGAGCAGTTCGCCACCGCCGCCCAGGCTTGCATGGCGGGCCTTGGCGTGGCGCTCTTGCCGCAGATCCTCATCGAGGGCGAACTGCAGCGCGGCCAGCTTGTGCCCGCGCCTGGCCAGCCGATGCAGAGCCGCAGCGCCTATTACCTTGTCATTCCTCACGACAAGCGCGGCTATCCGCCGGTTGCCAGTTTCCGGGACTGGCTGCTCGGCCAGCTTGAGAAGGAGCCGGCTGTTCTGGCGTGGTAGCTACTTTCGCTTCAGCGCGTCCGCCAGCGCGGCGCCGAACGCACCTTGCTGTGCCGGCCGCTCCGGCTGGCGTTGCGGCGTAGGCCCGCGTGGCGCCGGCCTGCCGCCGCCATTGTCGCGCGGCCCGCCCTTCGATGCACCCCCCTCGCCGCCATCCTTACGCATGGAGAGCGCGATACGCTTGCGCTTGATGTCGACATCGACGACGCGCACCTTGACCACGTCGCCGGCCTTGACCACCTCATGCGCGTCCTTGATGAAGCGGTCGGCGAGCTGCGAGACATGCACCAGCCCGTCCTGGTGCACGCCTATATCGACGAAGGCGCCGAAAGCGGCGACATTGGTTACGGTGCCTTCCAGCAGCATGCCGGGCTTCAAATCCTTGATCTCGTCGATGCCATCGGCGAAGGTCGCCGTCTTGAAGCCGGGACGCGGATCGCGGCCGGGCTTCTCCAGCTCCGCCAGAATGTCGCGCACCGTCGGCAAGCCGAACCGCTCGTCGACGAAGACGCGCGGGTCGAGCGCCTTGAGCGCGGCACTGTCGCCCAAAAGCGAACGCACGTCGCGGCCGCAGGCGGCGACGATCTTCTTGGCCACGCCATAGGCCTCCGGATGCACCGACGAGGCATCGAGCGGTTCGCTGCCATTGGCGATGCGCAGGAAGCCGGCGGACTGCTCGAACGCGCGCGGTCCAAGCCGTGCCACCTTCAGCAGATCCTTGCGGCTGGCGAACGGGCCGGTCGCATCGCGATGCGCGACGATTGCATCGGCGAGCGACGCGCCGAGGCCTGAAACCCGCGCCAGCAACGGCGCCGAGGCGGTGTTGAGGTCGACGCCGACCGCGTTGACGGCGTCCTCCACCACCGCTTCCAGCGAGCGGCCGAGCCGGTACTGGTCGACATCGTGCTGATACTGGCCGACGCCGATGGATTTCGGCTCGATCTTGACCAGTTCGGCCAGCGGATCCTGCAGCCGTCGCGCGATCGACACCGCGCCGCGCAGCGACACGTCGAGGCCGGGGAACTCGGCGGCAGCCGTCGCCGAGGCCGAATAGACCGACGCTCCCGCCTCGCTGACGATCACCTTGAGCGGCTTCGGGCCGCCGGCCGAAGGCATGTCGGACAGCATGTCGGCGACCAGCTTCTCCGTCTCGCGGCTGCCGGTGCCGTTGCCGATCGAGATCAGCTCGACCTTGTGCTGGCGGATAAGCGCCGCAAGTTCGGCCTGCGTGCCACGCACATCGTTCCTCGGCGGAAACGGATAGACCGTCGTCGTCGCCAGCAGCTTGCCGGTGCCATCGACCACCGCCACCTTGACGCCGGTGCGGATGCCGGGATCGAGCCCCATCGTCGGCCGCGAGCCGGCGGGAGCCGCCAGCAGCAGATCCTTGAGGTTACGGGCAAAGACATGGATCGCTTCTTCCTCGGCCCGCTCGCGCAGGTCGCGCATCAGGTCGAGCGTCAGGTGCAGCGACAGTTTGATGCGCCAGGTCCAGCCTGCCACTTCCATCAGCCAGCGGTCGCCGGGCAGGCTGGCACCGATGGCGTAGGCGTTGGCGATCATCCGCTCGACCGGCTTCACCGGCGAGCCGTCATCGGCATCCACCTCGATGTCGAGCGACAGCACCTCCTCGTTGCGGCCGCGCAGCATGGCGAGCGCGCGGTGGCTCGGCACGGTCGCCCAACGTTCGACATGGTCGAAATAGTCGGAGAATTTCGCGCCGGCCTCCTGCTTGCCGTCGACCACCCTGGCGCGCAGGAAGGCGCGCTCCTTCATGTAGCTGCGCAGCTTGCCGACCAGATCGGCGTTTTCGGCGAATTGCTCCGACAGGATGTCGCGCGCGCCCTCGAGCGCCGCCTTCGCATCGGCCACCTCGCCGGTGACATAGGCGAGCGCGACGTCCGCGGGCACCAGCGCACGGTTGTTGAGAATGGCTTCGGCCAGCGGCCCCAATCCACGCTCGCGGGCGATCTCGGCCTTGGTGCGGCGCTTCGGCTTGTAGGGCAGGTATATGTCCTCGAGCTCCGCCTTGGTCGCGGCGCCCGCGATCTTGGTTTCAAGCTCTTGCGTCAGCTTGCCCTGCTCGCGGATCGAGCCCAGGATGGTGTCGCGGCGGGCGTCGAGTTCGCGCAGATACACAAGACGCTCGGCAAGGTCGCGCAATTGCGTGTCGTCCAGCCCGCCGGTCACTTCCTTGCGGTAGCGTGCCACGAACGGCACCGTCGCCCCCTCATCGAGCAGTCCGATCGCCGCGGCCGCCTGTTCCGGCCGCGCCTTGATTTCGGCCGCGATGATGGCTGCGATGCGCTTGATGTCGGATGCCATGTCTTCCCACTCTCGTCGAAAAGAGCGGCGACCATAAGCGCAGACATCAGGTCCGCCAACCGCGACGTTTTCAACGGCGGCGGAGGTCCACAGGAAAACGCGATGCGTTCACCGGATCTGGGTACCGCAGGAATTTGCTGATACTGAGATGTCTGCGCCGCCCCTCACCTGCCTGCCGGCATCCTCTCCCCGTATAGTGACGGGGAGAGGGCGCTGTCATCGCCGATTTCGCCAATCGCCAACGGTGCAAAGGGGCGCCGGCGTAGCGACCAGATCCCTTCTCCCCGTCACTATACGGGGAGAAGGTGCCGGCAGGCGGATGAGGGGCAGCGCCGACATCACCAATCGCACGCGACTGCCCACTTAGACCATCCGGCTCAGCGCCTCGAAAAACGCAACGATCTCGATATCCAGCGGATCGTCGACCGGCTCCGGCTGCGACGACATCTTGGCGATCACCACTTCGGTGCTGGGATCGACATAAAGCCACTGGCCATGGATGCCGATGCCGCAATACGCGCCATTTTCGAAGCCGGTCTGATACCATTTGTTGCGGTAGCGGCCTTTCGGGAACAGCGGCAGCATGGCACCGCGCCGCCAAGCTTCCGAGCTGCCGCCGGTGCTGGTGGTGTCGCGCACCCAGGCCTCGGGCACGATGCGGCGGCCATTGGCGGTGCCGCCCTGCCGCATCATCTCGCCGATGCGCGCCAGGTCACGCGGCGTCACCGAAATGCCGCCGGCGGTGCGTGCCGTGCCTTCCATGTCGACGCCGACAGAGGCCTCGCCGAGGGCGCCAAGCGGCAGCCACAGTTTCTCACGCATCAGGTCGGTGAAGCGCTGGCCCGAGGCGCGCTCGAGCAGCAGGCCGAGCAGGTCGGAATTGGGCGAGCGGTAGCGGAAGGTCTGGCCATGCGGCTCGGCAAGCCGCTGCAGGGTAAGGATGAATTCACGCAGGCTTTCGGTGCCGCCGCCCGGATTCCACAGCGTCGCGCGGCGATAGCGGGCGAAGGCGCTTTCCGGATCGAGATAGGCCTCCTCGAAGTCGAGGCTGACGCTCATGTCGAGCACATGCCGAACGCTTGCATCGCCATAGGCCGAGCCGGCTGCTTCCGGGATATAGTCCGTCACCGGCGCTTCAGGGTCGAACACGCCCTCGCCTTCCAGTATGCCGGCGATGATCGCGGTCACCGATTTGCTGATCGAGAAGATGATGTGGCGCGCGCCAAACTCCATATGCGGCGCGAACCAGTCGCCAATGATCTTGCCGCCTTTCATCACCGTCAGGGCGTCGGTGCTGGAGCGCAGGAGGAATTCAGCCACCGTCTCCGGTGCAGTCGCGACCGTGACCTTTTCCCCGAGCAAGCCGTCCATGTCTCGCCGAGGGGCTTCTGCGGCGCCGGGCGCTGCCGCCACCCGGGCGGTCGGCACCAGTTCGCCGAGATTCTGGAACGACCACCGATTGAACGGGCTCACACGCCAGTTGCCGAGCAGCACCTCGTTGCGGCGGAATCCGTATCGAGTCTCGAACGCGGTCTTGCCGGTCATGGCGTTTCCTCCCAGTCCATTGGTCATGAAGCTCAGGCAAGCGCCGCGGCGATGGCGTGCACGGCCTTCAGCGTTGCCCTGGAATAGGCCATGTTGCTGAAATCCGGCCAGGTCGACAGCTTCACCACGACTATTCCTGTGTTCCAGTCGATATGGATCAACTGTCCGAACACGCCACGGCACATCAGTGCCCGCGAGCTGGGATTCTCGATCCAGAACTGGTTGCGATAGCTGCCCTCGGGCAGGCTGGCCGAGAAATCCGGACCATGCCTGCCGGTACGCGTCGCCTCGATCCAGTCCGCCGGCACGATGCCGCCGCCATTGTCGAGGATCAGCTGGCCAAAGCGGGCGTAGTCGCGCAGCGTCGCGTTGAAGCCGCCATCGGCCAGCGCATAGCCGGCGCTGTCGACGGTGAAGCAGGCGCTTTCGTCAGCCCCGAGCTTTTGCCAAAGTTCTTCCGAGACGAGTTGCGCCAGCCGCTTGCCGGTCACCCGTTCCATGATGAAGGCGAGCACGTCCGTCTCGATCGAGCGATATTCGAACGTGGCTCCATGCGGGCGAACCGTGTCCTTCAAGCCCAGGATCAGTTCGAACATGTGCGATGGCCAGCGGAAATCCGGATCGCTGCCCGGTGGCACCGGCTTCCAGCCGGTGGCGACATCGACCTGGCCGATGTCGGAATAGCGGTCGGTGTATTCCTCCGAAAACCGCACGCCGGTGGTCATATCAAGCACATGCTGGACGCTGGCGCCGGCCCACCCGGTCGCGCTCAGTTCCGGCAGGTAGTCCGTCACTGGCTTCGCCGGATCGATCAGGCCGCGCCCGGCCAATATCCCGAACACCGAGCCGGTGACCGACTTGGCCATCGACTGCGACAGGTGCAGCGTGCGCTCGTCCATGCCGTTGAAATAGCGCTCATAGGCTATCCTGCCGTCCTTGAGCACCAGGAAGCCGTCCGTATAGGTCTCGTCGAGCAAGCCGGCGAGTGTCGAAGGCCTGCCCTCGCTGTCCTCGACCGCTAGCCCGTCGAGATCGACCTCGGCGCGTTCGAGACGGTGGCGATGGCCAGCGCCGCGCCAGACTTCCACGGTCGGCAGAATTTCCCGTATGTGCTGGAAAGCCCAGCGGTTCCAGGGCGGCCTGTCCCAGTCGAGCCTCGGCGGCAGCATGGCGGGCGGCGAGCCTTGCATGATAGGCGGCCGCGGATCGCTGTTGCGGTAAGATGTCATGGAACCCTCCCCGTAAGCGCAAAGAAGGGAGGCCGAAGCCTCCCTCCCGCTGGACTTTAGACCGAACCTATTTGCGCAAATTGGTCCAGATCTTGTTGTAAATCTCCACCACATCTGGCGGACAGGGCGGAACGAATTCCGCTACCGGCGCGCCTGCCGGCGGATTGAGTTCCGGCGAATTGGCGAAATCCGGCTGCAGGAACTTGTGGCTGCCCGCAATGCCGTTGTCGTAACCGGCGAATTCCGAGATCAGCGCAGCGTTTTCCGGAGCCATGATAAAGTCCTGGAACAGCTTGGCATTGTCGAGGTTCTTGGCGCCCTTCAGCACCGCGACATTGTCCATCCAGCCCTCGATGCCCTCCTTGGGGTAGGCGTATTTGATGGCCGGGATTTTCTGCCGCGAGCGATAGGTCGCGCCATTCCACTGCTCCGTCACGATCACGTCGCCGGAGGTGATCTTGGTGATGGTGTCGTAGCTGAAGGTCTTCCATGACGGCTTGGCGGCCATCAGGATGTCGTTGACCTTCTTCAGATTGGCCTTGTCGGCACCGCAGCGCGGCACGCCGGCATAACGCTCGGCCGCATGCATGACAGTGTTGACATCGTCGAGCATATTGATCTGGCCCTTCAGCTCCGCCGGCGGGTCGAAGAGGATGGCCAGCGTGTCGATATTGCCCTTGAACTTGTCTGTGTTGACCGCGAATGCCGTGGTGCCAAACTGCCACGGCGCGGTGTAGTGACGGCCGCTGTCCCAATAGACGTCGACGAAACGCGGATCGATGTTCTTGCCGTTCGGCATCGCGTTGGGCTCTGTCTTTTCGAGCAGCCCTTCGTCGACCATAATCTTCACCGTGTAGTCGGACGGCACGACGATGTCGTAACCGGAATTGCCGGCGCGCACCTTCGACAGCATGGTTTCGTTGGAATCATAATCGTCCAGCGTAACCTTGACGTTGTACTGTTTCTCGAACTTTTCGACCAGCTTGGGATTGGTATAGTCACCCCAATTGTAGATGTGCAGCTCGCCATCGGCGAGTGCCGGCACTGCCCACATAAGCACGGCCGTCGAAACGGCCGCCATCAACTTTCTAGACATTTTTGTTCTCCTTGCCTTCCCATTGTTTGTCGTGGAGCTTTTGGTCACTTGGCGCGTCTGCGCGCGATCAGGAATGATACCGAGACGAAGAGGATCGAGACCAACAGCAGGATGGTGGAGATGGCATTGATCTCCGGCGTCATCGGCCGCCTGATCTGGTTCCAGATGTAGAGAGGTAAGGTCGTCTGGCCGGGGCCGGCGACGAGCTGCGTGATGGTGAAATCGTCGAAGGAGACGATAAAGGCGAGCGCCGCACCCGACATTATACCGGGAACAAGCAAGGGAAGTGTTATGCGCCGGAACGCATGCCAGGGCGTGGCGTAGAGATCGGCCGCGGCGGATTCGAGCGTCAGGTCCATGTCCTCGAGACGTGCCCGGATCGGCATGTAGGCGAAGGGGATGCAGAACACGGTATGGGCGAGGATCAGATTGCCGATGCCGAAATTCAGGCCGAAGGCCCCGGCGATCAGGGCGAAGAAGGACAATGTCGCCACCGCGGTTATGATCTCGGGAACCATCAGCGGCAGGTTTATGACCATGAAGGCGGCCGGAAGGCCACGCCACGGCTTCACCCGGGTCATGCCGATCGCCGCCAGCGTGGCGCAGATCGTCGAAACGATCGTCGCGCTCACCGAGATGATCAGCGTGTTCTCGGCGGCGTTGTGAAATTCCTCATTGAGCAGTGCGGTGCCGTACCAAGTCAGGCCGACGCCCTCCCAATGGGTGACAAGCGAACCCGTGTTGAACGAAAAGATCATCAGGATCAGGATCGGCACGTAAAGCACGCCAACGCATATGATGGCGATCGTGCGGAACCCCGGCTGATCCTTGATATCTACGTTGCGGGGATCAGCCATGCTGCACCTTCCCCGACGTGTTGCGAACGTAGAAGTACAGCGCCACGAGCACCGCGGCCATCAGGATCAGCGCTTGCGCGCAGCCGAGCGGCCAGTTGCGTCCCGAGCCGAATTGCTGGGCGATGAGATCCCCTATCATCAGATGGATGCCGCCACCAAGGATCAGCGGCGTGACGTAGGCGCCGAGTGCCGGGATGAAGACGAGCAGGCAGCCGGCGATGATGCCGGGCAACGACAGCGGGATGATCACGCGCCACAACACTTTGCGACGGGTGGCGTAAAGGTCATAGCCGGCCTCAACCAGCCGGAAATCCATTTTTTCCAGGCTTGAATAAAGCGGCAGGATCATGAACGGCAGAAAGGAATAGAGCAGGCCGAGTTGGATAGCGAAATTAGTATAGAGCATCGTGATCGGCTTATCGATCACACCCAACGCCATCAGCGCATTGTTGACCAGTCCTTCGTCGCGGATGATGAACATGATCGCCAGCGTACGCACCAAAAGGTTCGACCAGAACGGAATAGTGATCAAAAGCACCCACCAGTTGCGCTGCGCCGGCGGCCGTGTCGCCATGAAGTAGGCGGTTGGAAAGCCAAGCAGCAGGCAGATGACCGTCGTCACCACGGCGAACAGGAACGAGCGCAGGTAGATGATCAGGAAGTCCGGCGTGAACTGCAGCGTGTCATCGAAAATATCGCGCTGGAACAGGAAGTTCAGATAGGCGTCGGTCGAGAACTGCCATTGCACGCCGCCATAGGGCGCTGCCTGGAGAAACGAATAAACGCATATGATGATGAGCGGCAGCACGCCGAAAATGCCGATGATGATCAGCGCCGGCACGGAGAGCAATCGGTTGCGCCGTGCCGAGGCCTTGGCGGCACCTGCTTCGAACAAGGCGGCTTTTGAGAGTGCGGCTGCCATCAGTCCCTCAACACCTGTGCGGCGTCGTTGCCAATGGCAATGCCGACCTTGTCGCCCTGCTCGAAACCGCAGCCTGCGCTACGGGTGTTCTGCTGGCGGACCGTGAAGGCCTCGCCACTGTCGAGGCGGACCTGAATGTGCGTATCGGTGCCGAAATAGACGATGTTTTCGACCGTTCCGGAAAGATCACCCTTGGTCGTTGTCAGCTTGGCATGTTCGGGCCGCACCACCACGGTGGCGTTGTCCTTGGGCTGGAAGCCTTCCGCCACCGTGGCATTTATCATCGCCCCGGATTTGAGCGTCGCGCGGGCCTTTCCATCGCTGACGCCAGAGATGGCGGCGGTCAAGAAGTTGGTCTCGCCAATGAAGTCGGCAACGAAACGTTCGGCCGGCTTGTCGTAGATGTCCCAGGGCGAACCGACCTGAAGGATCTTGCCCGACGACATCACGGCGATACGGTCCGACATGGTCAGCGCTTCCTCCTGGTCGTGGGTGACGAAGATGAAGGTGATCCCGGTCTCGTGCTGCAGCCGCTTCAGTTCGATCTGCATCTCCTTGCGCAGCTTGTAGTCGAGCGCGGAGAGCGGCTCGTCGAGCAGCAGCACCTTCGGCTGCGGTGCGAGCGCCCGCGCCAGCGCTACGCGCTGCTGCTGGCCGCCGGAGATCTGGCTGGTGCGGCGATTGCTCAGCGCTTCCATCTTGACCAGCTTCAGCATCTGGGCGACGCGCGCCTTGATCTGATCCTTTGGCTTGCCCAGCATTTCCAGGCCGAAGCCGATGTTCTCGGCCACCGTCATGTGCGGGAACAGCGCATAGGACTGGAAGACGGTGTTGACCGGGCGCTTGAACGGCGGCAAGGGCGCGATGTCCTGGCCATAGAGCAGGATTTCGCCGGCTGTTGGAAAATCGAATCCGGCGATCAGCCGCAAAAGAGTGGTCTTGCCGCAGCCGGACGGCCCAAGCAGCGTGAAAAACTCGTTCTCGCGAATGGAGACCGAGACCTTGTCGAGGGCAGCGACCTGCCCCTCACCCGATCCGAAAATTTTGCTGACGTTTACTACTTCAATCGCATTCCGATCCGGTTTGTCCGGCACGATTACGCCTCACTGTTGACCCCGCTCTTGCTGGCGGAGCTGTTCCCCTGTTGGATGTGACCACACGCCCGGTATGTTGGCAAGCCCGGCATTGACTCACAGTTCAGTGTACTCTTGGGGTAGCAAGCCCCATGCCACAGTCAGGCTTGGTAGGTGATTTTGCCGCCACAGATGGTCGTCACCGGCCGCACCGTATGCAACGCTTCCGGGGCAGTCCTCTCGATATCGGCCGACAAAACGACCAGATCCGCCAGATAACCCGGCTTCAGCACGCCTTTGCGGTGTTCCATGAATTCGCTGTAGGCGCCCTCGACCGTATAGCCGGCAAGCGCTTCATGCAGCGAGAAACTCTGGTCCGCCAAGCCCTCTGCCCAAGGCTTTCGCATCACCGCCGCTTGGATGCCCAGGATCGGATCAACCGGCGAGACCGGCCAGTCGGAAGCGAACACGACGCGGGCGCCAGCATCCTTCAGCGTGCGCCAGGCATAGCTCAGCGGCCACCTTTCGCGACCGATGCGCGAAATCGTCGGCTCCAGCGGAAAGTTCATGGCGCCGGGCGGATGCGGCGGTTGCATCGAAGCGATGACGCCAAGTTCGGCGAACCGCGGTACATCCGTCGGGGTGATGACTTCGATATGCTCGACGCGGTGACGGCTGTCCCGCTTGCCGTTGTTCTCCCGCGCCGCCTGATAGCCGTCCAGCACCGCGCGGACTGCGCCGTCACCGATCGAATGAACGGCGATCTGCAGGCCTCTGCGGTCGGCCTCCACTGCCACCTCGGCGAAGTGCTCGGGCGTGAACAATGGCTCGCCGCGCCAGCCGGGACGGTCGGCGTAGTCGTCGACCATCACGGCAGTCCAAGAATCGAGCACACCGTCGTAAAACACCTTGACCATGCCCGAGGAGAGCCATTCGGAGTTATAGGTCGCGGCCATACCCGACGCTTTTTCAAGCATGCCCAGTGTCATGAAGTTCTTGAAATGGAACGGGATTTTTGTACGGCATATAAGCCGCCCTTCCGCCTCCAGGCCGGCAAGCAATTCAAGCTGGTAGAGGTTGCCATCCATGTTCTGGATCGACGTGATGCCATGCCTGGCGCACCATTCGAGACCGCGATGCATCAGATCGCGGTCGGCAGCCAATTCCTCGGCCGAAGGATAAGGCTCCGGCTCCGTGCCAGTCAGGCCAAGCCGCGTGCGGTTCTGGCCAAAGAATTCCATAATCGGACCAAATGCCTCACCTTCGCGCAATTCGCCCGAGGCCAGTCCGTCGGCGCCCATGACGATTTCGTTGCCCGGCCCCAATTGGCGGCCATGCAGAAGCCCTGCCTGCTCCAGCGCCTTGGTGTTCGCCCACATCGTGTGATGGTCGGAAGCCGACATGGCGAAGGGGCGGTCGGGAATGATGCGGTCGAGATGATGCCGCGTAACCGGCTCGGGAAGGACCGCATAGTCGACGCCGGCGCCGATCAGAAGCTTGGCATTGGGCCGCGTCGCGGCAAAGAGCTGGATAGCATCGCGCAAGGCATCGAAGCCATGCACGGCAGCCAGGTGCAGATTGTCGAGTTCAGCCGCGCCGCCGAACAGATGCATATGGGCCTCGATGAAACCCGGGATCACCGAACCGCCCTCGGCGTCGATGACCTTTGTACCCGTTCCCCTGAACTCTTCGATTGCAGCACGGCTGCCAATGGCGATGATGGCGCCGTCCTTGACGGCAACGGCCTCGGCGGCGGGATTGTCACCGTCCATGGTCAGCACACGACCGTTGATGACAATCAGATC
Source organism: Mesorhizobium sp. B2-3-10 (assembly GCF_006442275.1). Taxonomy (NCBI): domain Bacteria; kingdom Pseudomonadati; phylum Pseudomonadota; class Alphaproteobacteria; order Hyphomicrobiales; family Phyllobacteriaceae; genus Mesorhizobium; species Mesorhizobium sp. B2-3-10. Next base: position 298,741 of record NZ_VFVT01000003.1, on the reverse strand, counting down.
CGCATTGTGACCCGCACCCGTAACAGACATCGCGACTCCGCGCTTTTGACGACTGACTTTAGACCCGACAACCCCGTGCCCAACGACCCACTCCACAGGAGCGGCGCCATGGGACAAAAATAGATGCCAGTACGCTGTCTTCGAAATTTCCCTTGTTATCCCAAGAGACAGTGTGGATAAAGAATGCGACTGATTATTCGCGTTTGTCAACATGCCGGATTTAGAATGTATTGTGGACAGCACGCCCCGCTTGTGTTGGGACCAGGCGGGGAACGAGGGCATCAAGCAGTGAAGCGCAGTCTCGACCGCAAAGCCAGGATAGCGCTCGAGCCGCGCAAGCAGCCGCGGCAACAACGGTCCAGCAAGGTGGTCGACAGGATTCTCGACGCGGCGCTGATCCTGACGCGTGAGCAAGGAACCAGGACACCGACGACGCTCGCCATCGCGCAGCGCGCGGGCCTGTCGGTCGGTTCGGTCTACCAGTACTTTCCCAACAAGGAAGCCATTCTTCTGGATCTCGCCCGACGCTGGCTGTCATCCTTTCCCGAGGTGATCGCGAGGCGCATCAAGGTCGCCCCGCCCACCAACCGCGAAGAATTTCGGCGGGAAGTGCGCAAGCTGTTCATCGACACGTCGAAGCTCTACCTCGAAAACGCCACCCTGATGCCGGTGATCGAGGCCATTTCAGGCAATGCCGACCTGCGGCCGATCCAGAACGAATATGACGACCAGATCATCGCCCTCTATGCTGCATGGCTGCAGCATGTGAACCCCGCACTCGAAGGCAAGATCGCCAGCCGGCTCGGCGTGGTGATGATGGAGGTCGGGCACGTCTGTCGGCTCGTTGGGCTGAAGAAGGACCGCAGGACGTTCGACCTCATCGAGGACGATGTGGAAACCATGTGGCTCGCCTTGGTGAGCCCCTACCTCAATCTTGACTGACCGGTTTCAATGCAATTCCGGACGGAAAACCGCTTCACACTTTTCCTGGAATTGCCGTAGCTTCGCACTTCGAGAGGAAATTCATGAAAACTGTCTATTCGCCACTTCACGCCGGTCATGCCGGGCAGATGGAACTGGTCACCTCAGCCATCGTGCCCGGCTTCGAAAAGCCCTCGCGGGCGGAGTTCATCAAGGCGCGGGTCGAAAGCGAGAAGCTCGGGCCGATCATCGCGCCGGTCGAGCACGACCTTGCCGCCGCCAAGCGCGTCCACAGGGCCGACTACATCGACTTCCTGCCGACCGTCTGGCCGCAATGGATCGCCGAGGGCCATGCGGGCACGGCGATGCCCTTCACCTGGCCGACGCGCGGACTGCGCGGCGACGTGCCGCCCAAGCGCATCGACGCCCTGCTCGGCTATTATTCCTTCGACGGCGGCGCCACCTTCGTCGAGGGCACCTGGGCCGCGATCAAATCGTCCTTTGACGTCGCGCTGACCGCCGCCGGCCTGGTCAAGGACGGCGAGAGGTCGGCCTTCGCGCTCTGCCGTCCGCCCGGCCACCATGCCGGGGCCGGCTTCATGGGCGGCTATTGCTACATCAACAACGCGGCCGTCGCCGCGCAATGGTTCCGCGACCAGGGCGCCAAGCGTGTCTCGATCCTCGATGTCGACTATCACCACGGCAACGGCACGCAGGAGATCTTCTATGACCGCGCCGACGTACAGGTTCTCAACCTGCACGGTGATCCGATGGTCGAGTACCCGTTCTTCCTCGGCCATGCCGATGAGCATGGCGCGGGGGCCGGCGAAGGCTTCAACATCAACTACCCCATGCCCTTCGGCACCGGCTGGGATGCCTGGAACGTGTCGCTGGAGGATGCCTGCGCCAGGCTCGCCGCCTACGCTCCCGACATCGTCGTCGTCTCGCTCGGCGTCGACACTTTCGAAAAGGACCCGATCAGCCAGTTCAAGCTGAAAAGCCTGGATTATCCGAAGATCGGCCAGCGCATCGCCAAGCTCGGCCTGCCGACGCTGTTCGTCCAGGAAGGCGGCTATGCCGTCGAGGAGATCGGCATCAATGCCGTCGGCGTGCTGACTGGGTTCGAGGATCGGTAGAGCGGTCGTCCAGCAAGCGCAGCGTCTGCGGGGAGGACGGACAAAGGAAGGGTGGCGGCAGCCGCCCCTTCTTTGCACCCAGAGGCGCCGCGTAAGCCCATCGCAAAAATCATGACCGGCCTGCGCGGCTCGATTTCCGTGCCCAGGAAATGCAAAGAAATTGGCCGCTGAGTCGCGGGCCGAGTCCACCGGATTCAATTTTGTCAAATCGCGTTTGATGTCGGATTCATCTGCGGGTAGATTAGACCCGAATCAGCCGGTCCTCGGGGGGCGCGGCGACCACCCAAAGTCTCACGTTCCGGAATTTTTCCGGCGCCAGACGCGGATGTCTCGCGTTCCCTGAATGGATTCCGTCTGGTCGGGCGCGGCCCCGCGCCTCGTGTGTGTCTCGTAAAAGTAACGCGTTTTCGGGTTCGGCAGCTGGCACTCCAGCAGCCGGGCATCAGAATTGATTCCGACCAAAAAGCAGCAGATGAGCAGTCCCGCCGCGCCTCTTCAATCCGACACATTGGGCTCGCGCCTGACGTCGCGCGGTGATCTCACCTCCTTCTTCATGGAGCTGACCGCCGAGATCGGCGCCGACAGCTACATGCTGGTCGCCATTGTCCATGACCAGGACCGCAACGATGCGCGTATCGTGTCTTCGAACTGGATCTTCGACGCCATCGAGTTGATCGGCAAGCGGCTGATCGCCGGCCTTGCACAGGGCCCGCTCACCGCCGCACCCGGTATCCGTCCGACGCCGCTGGTTGCGGCCCAGGCGCCGGATGCCGGCGGGCTGGTCTCGGGCGAAGAGGCTCGGCTCCTCGACGTGCTCGGCCATGCCGAGGTCTATTCACTGCGGCTGAATGTCGGCCGTCAGCGCCTGTTCGCCTTGTTCTCGGCGGCCGCCGCCGGCCGGATCGACCAGCCGGCGCTGATGAAGGCGCAGCTGAAATGCTGCTACGCGCTTTCGCACATCCCGCAGTTGATCGCCGCCGCGGCGATGCAGGATCCGCTGTCGGACCGCGAGCGCGAATGCTTGTTCTGGGTCTCGGAAGGCAAGACCACCGACGAGGTGGCGGTGATCCTTGGCGTCTCCTCCAACACCGTCAACAGCTACATCACCCACGCCATCCAGAAATTCGCGGCCTCGAACCGTGCGATGGCCATCGCCACGGCGATCAGGAGTGGCATCATTTGAAACACGCCGACATCAAGGAGGCCGCGGAGGCCCTTTTCAACGAGCAGCGCAGCCCGTTCGGTGCCTTCTCGCTGGGATCCGAAACACATCACGCCGTCACCATTCCCGATGCGGTGCGCCGCTGCCGCTGGATCTCAGTCGACATCAATGCCTCGGCCTTCGGCCTGTACTTCGTCAGCCCGTCGCCGGAGCGCGCGCGGCTGGTCCCGTGCTTTGATTCAGATTATCCCGGCGTCGCGGTGGCCACCAAGTTCATTTCAGGCGCCAATGGCGAGGACATCGTTCGCCATAGCCGGATTTCGACCGAGCCGCGCTGGTGGACGGATGATGGCGTGGCGGCCATGGCCGACATGTTCGGCAATCTCGCCTGGACCGGACAGATGGCGCCGCTGACACCCGGGTCGAGCGGCATTGCCTTCCCCGTCCATGCCGATCGCGGTCAATGCGGTCTTGTCGTCTTCCTGGGATCGGAGATCGCGCTGGCGCAGGATGCGCTCTACGAAATTCACGCTCGCTGCTTCTCGCTGTTCGCCGCCGTCGCGCGGATGCGTCCGGGAGACGTCGGCAGAATGCGCTCGATCTCCAAGCGCGAGCTTGAATGCCTGAAGCTGACCGCCAACGGCAACACCAGCGAGGAGATCGCGCGGCTCCTGAAACTGTCGGTGCACACCGCCAACCAGTACCTCACCCAGTCGACCCAAAAGCTCAATGCGGTCAACCGCAACCAAGCGGTCGCCAAGGCGTTGCGGCTGGGGCTTATCGAGTAGCCGCTCTCGGCTGAAGGAAGCGCTTTAGAACGCCAGCGGTTCGACCTTGCGAATGCGGGCCTGTTCGATCACCGCCTCCAGCAGCGCCGTGTTGTGCCCGGGGTCTTCGCCCGGCTTTTCAAACGACACGTAATTGACCAGGACCGTGCTGCCGGTCTCGCTCAGCGTCAGCTGGAAATAGACGGTCACGCCGGGCGGCCTGAGTTCCAGATCGAGCACGATGCGCGGGCTGCCGCTCCAGTCGACATGTGCCTCGCCGCCATGACCGAGCCTAAGCGTACCCGGCATGAAGAACAGCTCCGCCGCTGAATCGACCAGATCCGACAGGCAGGCGAAATGCTCCAGCCGGATGAAGGCGATATAGTCGGCGACGTCGATCAGCCTGAGCTCCACCACCACCTGTTCGATGGCGCTGGCGACGATGATCTCGCGGGATTTTGCGTGCGGTTGCCGGTTCATGAAATCTGTCTGCGCTCAGCCTTTTTCGAGTAGACGATCCGCACCAGTTCGGCGACGGCCTGGTAGAATTGTGATGGGATCACATTATCGACCGAAACTTGCTTGTACATGGAGCGGGCGAGCGCCACGTCCTCGAAGATCGGGATGTTATGCTCCTTGGCGATTTCACGGATTTTCAGCGCCACCAGATCCTGCCCTTTCGCTACGACCAGCGGCGCCGAATCTTCGTCGCGCACATATTTCAGCGCAATCGAGAAATGGGTCGGGTTGGCGATAACGAGCGTCGCGCGCGGCACCGCGGTCATCATCCGCTTGCGCGCCCGGTCGCGCGCCAACGAACGCAGCCGCGACTTGACGATCGGGTCGCCTTCGGACTGCTTGAACTCGTCCTTGACCTCCTGCTTGCTCATGCGCAGGTCCTGCTTCCAGTGAAAGCGCGACCAGACGATGTCGATCGCCGCGATCAGTCCCATGACGAACACGATCGCCACCAGTATGTCGACGGCGATGCCACGGATGACGAGGCCGAAAGCGACGGGATTGGTGATCATCCCGGCAAGCAGCTTGCGGTGGTCCTCCGACAGCGTGAAGGTGAGCACGGTGATGGCGAAACCGACCTTTGCGAGCGATTTCAAAAACTCGACCCAGCCCTGGGCGCCGAACATCCGGTTCCAGCCCTTGGCGATCGATATGCGCGACATCTGCGGCCTGATCCGCTCGCCGACGAATTGCGGCATGTTCTGCAGCACGGAGGCGCCGATGCCGGCAACCGTCAGCAGCACCAGCAGGCTCACGACGGCGCGACCCACTTCGAACAAGACCTGCTTGTAAAGCGCGATGACATCGGTCTCGGTGTCCATCGGCCAAGCCTCGGGCTTCTCCAGGAACATCGACAGGAACGTGCTGAGATCGACGGCGGCGTCCTTGGCATAGAAGACTGTGAACACCAGTATGGCGACGAACGAGGCGAGGAGCGCCGTTTCCCTCGAATGGGGCAGCTTGCCCTGTTCGATGGTATCGCGGATCTTCTTTTCCGTCGCCTCTTCGGTTTTCGAGTCCTTGTCGGTGGCGTCGGACATGCCTTAGGCGGCGTTCTGCGTCGAGGGAAGTTCGAAGGCCCCTTCGCGCGACAGGCGGATGGTGGTCGTCACGATCGTCTTGCGCGCAGCCATGATGTCGGCGGCCGGGACACCCTCCGAGCCTTGCCCGAGTTCGGCCTCGATCATGCGTCGCGAGCGCGCGCCGATCGCCGACAGCACCGCCTCGGCCAGTGCCGCCGACGTGCCGCGCAGCGCCAGCGTGACAAGCTCGGTCGACAGCCCGTCGAACAAAAGCACGCGCGCCTTCTGGGTGAGCAGCGGCAGGTCGTCGAAAGCGAACAGCCGGGCACGGACACCGTCGAGGTCGGGCGTGCCGGCGGCTTCGAGATCCTGCATGACCTCCTCAAGCAGGGGCTTTTCCAGCTCGTTGAGCACGCTGGCGACGCGCGCCTGCCCGGCCGAAGTGTCCTTGGTGGAGGTATCTGACAGCACGCTGGAGCGCAGCCGGTTCTCGACGATCCTGGTGGCGGCGGCCGGAACGTTGGCCATCGTCACCATGCGCTTGATGATCTCGCCGCGCATCGGCTTCGTCAGTGTCAAAAGCACACTCGCCGCCGCCTGCGGCCCCAGTTTCGACAGCACCATGGCCGCCGTCTGCGGGTGTTCGCCCGCTAGGAACGCGCCCAGCCGCGAGGGTTCGAGCTTTTCGAGATCGGGCCAGATCGGCGGCGGCCCTTCAGGCGCGACCTCGAATTTCTTGTCCCCCATGATGGCGCTCATCTCTTCGGGCGAAAGAGACTCGTTGAGAATGGTGTCCATCCTGTCGGCGGAATCGAGCAGGCCGGCGCCCTCGGTGAACTCGGCCTCGAATTCGGCGACGATGCGCTCGAGATCGCTCTGCGGAATGGTCCTGAGCAGCCGCGCGCCCTCGATCAGCGCCTTCAGCTCTTCCTGCTTGAAGAATTTCAGGAGACGGCTGGCGGACGGTTTGCCCATCGCCACCAATATGGCGGCTGCCTTCTGCGCGCGCGTCAGGGTCGTCAGCGGCGTCGTCATGCCTTTCGCCTCCGCTGCCACCGGCGAGCTCCGCGATCCATGTCTAGGCGCCCTTCGTGCCGGCGATGATTTCGGTCAGCCTGATGCCAAAGCGCGAAGGGTCGCTTTCGAGCACGGTGATCTCGCCGCGCGCGATCTTGCGGCCGTTCACCACGACATCGACCGGCTCGCCGATGCGGCGATTGAGCGCGACCGTCGACCCCTTCTGCAGCGCCATCAGATCGGCAACCGCCATCTCGGTGCTGCCGAGGATGATCTGGACATCGACGGGGATGTTCATGATGACGCTTGAATTGGCCCCCGCGGCGGCCCGGAACGCCGCATCGGGGCGCTGTTCTTCTTCGTGCAGGACCCCGCGCAATTCCTCGATGGCGCGATCGAGCTGCTCGTCCGGCTGGTCGAGCTCTGCTTCTACCTTGGTCTTGGCCATGCGTCGTCTCCAAAAGCTCAGGCGCGCCCGGCACCAGCCGGCATGAGCCCATCGATGAAATCCTGCCCGGCATCGAAAGGATGCCTGATTCGGACGGTGTAATTCTGCCCCAGTTTGCCGAACTCGCATACGAACAGCGTCTGGCCGCGCGCGCCGAGGCGAGCCCGCGATTGCGCCGTTTCTTCGAAGTCGATGACCTGGCCCACTTCGAGGTTGGCGAGGTCGCCCAGCGTCAGCCGCGCCAGCGGCATGGTGGCCTCGAGCGCTACGGTCGAGCGCATCACCTCTTCCGAAAAGCGTGCCCGCCAACTGGTTCCATGATCGTCCTCGCTGATGCTGGCCGTGGCATCGCGGCCCGCCAGCACGATGCGCTGCGGCATCGTCACGGTAATCGAGCCGCTGTCGACCGGCGTCGAGATGCCAAGGACGATGCGGATCGCGGCACCGTCGCGCAACACGTGCCGCCTGGCCTCGATCCCCGACATGGCGCGGGGTGCGGGCAGCCGCAGTTCGAGCGAGCGCCGCCCCGATCCGTTCAGCGCCTGCGCCACTTCCTGGAGCACCATGGTCGAGACATCGGCCTCGATCGACGACAGCTCGCGCTCGATCGGCGACACCGGCATATCCGGGTCGCCGCCGAACAAGGTGGAGACCATGATCGCGATTGCGGGAGCATCCATGACGAGTGTCATCGCGTCCGAGGACGCCGGCGAGCCGACGACGGTCATCGCGAAATTGTCGCCGGCGCGCGAGCGCGCCTCCGGGACGCGGCTGACCTCGACGGCCTTGAGGTCGACAATTACGGGAATGCCGAGCTCGCCCGAGAGTCCCTTCTGCAGCAGCGGCACGGCGCGTTCGGCCATGGCACGGCCGGCGTCGACGACCTGATCGGTCTCACCGCTGTCGCCGACCAGACGCTCGATGATCAACGAACGCGCCTGCGAGGGGCTGCCCGGACTCGTCATGACAGTTTTGGCACCGATCTGTCGCGCATCGCTCAGGCAGCCTTCTTCTCGGCGCTGCCGGTGTTCATGGTGCTCTGCTCGACCGCGTCGATGGTCGGCCGTTCATAGGAGGAGATGGTCTTGCGGCCGAACTCGATCGCCACCTGCGGCAGCGCACCGTTCATGTAGGCGAGCAGCGTCTGCTTGACGATGATGTAGAGGCGGTTCTTCTTCTCGCGCACCGTCTTGATCTTGGTGGCGACAGGTCCGACCACCGCATAGGACAGGAAGATGCCGAGAAAGGTGCCGACCAGCGCCGCGCCGATCAGGCCGCCGAGGATTTCCGGCGACTGGTCAAGCGCGCCCATCGCCTTGACCACGCCGAGCACGGCGGCGACGATGCCGAGCGCCGGCAGGCCGTCGCCGACCGCGACCAGCGCGTGATAGGCCTTCATCTTGTCGGATTTGATGGTCTGGATTTCCTCGTCCATCAGCGCCTCGATCTCGTGTGAGCGGGCATTGCCGATGATGATGATGCGGCAATAGTCGCAGATGAAATTCATCAAATCGTGATTCTTGAGCACGGTTGGAAAGGCCTGGAAGATCGCCGATTCCTCCGGATTGTCGATATGCGCCTCGACCTCGCTGCGCGACTTGGAGCGCAACTCGCGCATCAGGCTGTGCAGCACGCCGAGCGTTTCCAGATAGTCCTGCTCCTTCGGCACCGCCTGCTTGAAGGCTTCCAGAATGCCCTTGCCGGTATCCTTGACCGTCTTCATCGGATTGGCGACCAGGAAGGTGCCGAGTGCGGCGCCGCAGATGACCACGGCTTCCCATGGCTGCACCAGCACGTGCAGATGCCCGCCCATGGCCATGAAGCCGCCAAGGACGCAGCCAAGCGTCACCACAAGTCCAATCAGAATGCCCACGACCGGTCCTTCCGCATTTCACGTCGGACAAGGGATAGTCCCCGTGCCTTGTGTGAGGCTTGAATCCGAGCCGCCATGGCACGAAAGTTGGCGATTCAGTTTCGCGCAAGGAAGTGAGCTTATTGTGCTGGCATAGCTTCGGCCGGAGGCGCGTCCTTGCTCAGTACCTATACCAGCTACCAGTTGATCACCAAAGACATCAACAAGTCGATCGATCGCATCGAGCAACAGCCGACCGTCGACCGCGATACCCAATATTATCTCGCCAACATCACCAAGGTGAAATCGATCGACGATTTCGTCAAAAATGACCGGCTGTTCAAATACGCCATGAAGGCCTACGGCCTGGAGAACATGGACTACGCCAAGGCCTTCATGGTGAAGGCACTCAAGGAAGGCGTCTCCGATCCCAACAGTTTTGCCAACAAACTGACCGACAAGCGCTACGCCGCGTTCGTCAGCGCCTTCAATTTCGCCGCCAACGGCCCCAATGCGACGATCTACAACAAGGCGCAGCAACTGGTGACCAGCAACTATGCGCTGCAAGTCCAGATCGGCGCCTCGCAGGCAGGACTCTCCTACTACCAGAGTGAAACCGCCTACTACGTCACCAACATCTCCAAGGTGAAGTCGGTCGACGACCTGATGGGCAACAGCCGCCTGCTGACATACGCGATGGCCGCATTCGGCCTCGATGCCGAGACCGAACCGGCGGCAACCGTCAGGGCCATGCTCGAAGGTGGCGTCAGCGACCCCAACAGTCCCGCCAACAAACTGACCGACAACAGCTACGCCAACTTTGTCTCGGCCTTCGACTTCGCCCAGTATGGCGATCAGACAACCACGCGCGATGCTGCCCAGCAGGCGGTGCCGAAAGGCTATGTGGCCGGAACCGGACTGAAATTGGTCGAGCCGAGCCCCCAGTATATCAAGGGCGAGGCGGACTATTACGCGGCAAACATCTCCAAGGTGAAGTCGATCGACGATCTCATGGCGGACAGGCGCCTGCTCACCTTCGCGATGGCTTCCTACGGACTGGATGCGTCGACCGAAAAGCCGCTGCAGATCAGCACGATGCTGGCGGGCGGCGTCAGCGATCCCAACAGCCCGGCAAACAAGCTGACAGACAAACGCTACGCCAACTTCGTCACGGCGTTCAACTTTGCCCAATATGGCGATCAGACAACGTCGCGCGACGAGGTGCTGAAAGACACGCCGAAGATCTACACCACGGGGTCGGCGCTTGGCCTGATCCTGCCGAACGCGGACTCCATAAAATCGGAGACCGCATACTACCTTGCCAACGTCACGAACGTGAAATCCATCGACGACCTGATGGCCAACAGCCGGTTGTACAACTATGCGCTCTCGGCTTACGGACTCGATCCGGCGACCGAAAGCAAGGATCTCATCCGCAGCGTGCTGACCGGGGGCATTCGCGACGCCGACAGCGTCGCCAACAAGATGACGAACAAGGCTTATGCCGGGCTCGCCGCCGCTTTCAACTTCGAGCAGTACGGCGAAGCAGCCACCACCATCAATCCGGCGCAGCAGCCGACCGTCGACAACTACATGCGCCAGACCCTCGAGGAGGACGCCGGCAAGACCAATGAGGGCGTGCGGCTGGCGCTCTATTTCGACCGGAAAGCATCAACCATCACCAGCTGGTACGACGTGCTGGCCGACACGGCGCTTGCCAGCGTGGTGCGCACCGCGCTGGGGCTGCCCGATTCTTTCGCCACCGCCGACATCGACAAGCAGGCGCAGTTGTTCGGGCAGAAGCTCGACATCTCGGATTTCACGGACCCCGTGAAACTGAACAAGTTCCTGACCCGCTTCACCAGCATGTACGAGATCAACAATCCGACCTCGACGGCGGTGACGTCGGTCAGCGTGCTCTTTGCCAAACCGGTCACATCGGGCATCTCCACCGACCTGATGATGGCCATGCAGAAACTGAAGTTCTGATCATGCGAGACAGTCTCTACGTTGCCCTCTCCGCGCAGATAGCCCTCGAGCGCCGGCTCGACACGATCGCCGACAACGTCGCCAACGCCAGCACCGTCGGCTTTCGCGCCACCGGCGTGAAGTTCGAGGACGTGGTGTCTGGCGCAGGGCAGAAGTCGGTTTCGTTCGCCTCCTCCGGCAAGACCTTTATGTCGGGGGCTCACGGCGCCATGACGGAGACCGGCAACCCGTTCGATTTCGCCATCCAGGGCGACGCCTGGTTCGCCATCGACACGCCAGTTGGCACCGTCATGACCCGCGACGGCCGTTTCTCGATGAACGAGAATGGCGAGCTGATGTCGGTCGAGGGCCATCCGGTGCTCGACGCCGGCGGGGCGCCGATCCAGCTCGACCCCCGCAACGGTCCGCCCAAGGCCGGCGCCGACGGCTCGCTGCGCCAGAACGAACAGCTCGTCGGCTCGATCGGCCTCTACAATTTCGACCCGGGCGAGAATTTCGTGCGCTACGGCAATTCCGGCATTGTGCCCGCACGCACGCCCGAACCGGTCACCGACCGCTCCGACATCGGCGTCGCCCAGGGTTTCCTCGAGGAATCCAACGTCAATCCCGTGCTGGAAATGACCCGGCTGATCATGGTCCAGCGCGCCTTCGAGAACACTGCCGCGCTGATGCGGCAGACCGATTCCTCCGCCGAGGAGGCGATAAAGACGCTCGGCTCGAAGTCGTAGCATGTCGTCAGAGCAGCCAGCCCTCCGTGCACCCGAAAGACAGCTCCAGCCGGCGCCGCTGGATCGGCTTGCCGCTTTGGAGCGGATTATCAGGCGCTTTGGCGACAGCGACGGGCTGGTCAAGCGCGGCGGGCTCGTCACCGAAGTCACATCAACGCACTACAAGGTGCGCGGCCTTTCCGATTTCACCAGGCTGGGTGACATTGTCGAGCAGCGCGGTCAGTCCGGCTCGCGCCGCGGCGAGATCGTCAAAATCAGCCGCGACGAGGTTGTGATCGCCCCCTTCGAACGCAGCGCCGACGCCGGCATCGGCGATGCCGTGTTCCGCAGGGGTCCGCTCGCGGTGGCGCCGCATGCCTCGTGGCGCGGCCGCGCCATCGACGCGCTCACCCGGGCAATCGACGGTGGTCCGCCCTTGGTCAGGGGCGACGACATGTCGGCGGCCGCCGCGACACCCGGCGCCATGGCGCGGCAGCGCGTCGGTACCGCCTTCATGACCGGCGTCAAGGTCATCGACATCTTCACGCCACTCTGCTTCGGCCAGCGCATGGGCGTCTTCGCCGGATCGGGCGTCGGCAAGTCGACGCTGCTTGCCATGCTCGCCGGCGCCGACGCGTTCGACACCGTCGTCGTGGCGCTGATCGGCGAACGCGGCCGCGAGGTCCGCGAATTCCTCGAGGATACGATCGGCGACAGCATGGCCAAGACCGTGGCCGTCGTCGCCACCAGCGACGAGAGTGCCATGATGCGTCGGCGCGCGCCAGACACCGCCATGCGCGTCGCCGAGCATTTTCGCGACCAGGGCCACCGTGTGCTGCTGGTGCTGGATTCGATCACCCGCTTCGCTCACGCCCTGCGCGAGGTGGCGACGGGAACCGGCGAGCCGCCGGTTGCCCGCGGCTATCCCGCCTCGGTCTTCACCGAACTGCCCAAGCTGCTCGAGCGCGCCGGGCCTGGAACCGAAGGCCCAGGATTGGAAGGCAAGGGATCGATCACGGCCATCATTTCCGTGCTGGTCGACGGCGATGATCACAACGATCCGGTCGCCGATTCGGTGCGCGGCATCCTCGACGGCCATGTCGTGCTCGACCGCGCGATCGCCGAACAGGGGCGCTATCCGCCCGTCAATCCGCTGTCGTCCATCTCGCGACTGGCCGGCAAGGCCTGGAGTGTCGAACAGCGAGCCCTGGTGACGCGGCTGAAGTCGATGATCTCCCGCTTCGAGGACACGCGCGACATCCGGCTGCTCGGCGCCTATCAGGGCGGCGTCGACGCTGAACTCGATATGGCCGTACGCCAGGTGCCCGTCATCTATGAGGCGCTGACGCAATCGCCCAGGGACCGTCCGTCCGCCGATCCGTTCTCCGATCTTGCCCGCCATCTCAAGGGAAAGCAGAATGCCGAACCAGGAGACTGAACGCCAGTACACCGAGCGACTCCTGAACGAGATGATCGCCGAAGCGAACGCCGCGGAGCAGGCTCGAGCGGAGGAGGCCAGGGTCGCCAGGGCAAACGCCGCCGCCGCCATGGCTGCCCGGACCGCGGTTGTTCTGGCCAAGGCCGTCAAATCGGCTCTCCCCAGATCCGAGCCTTTGCCGGCCCGGACTGCCGAGCCCCCTGTGAATTCCCTTCCCCGCGTCGAGGCTGCCGATATGGCTCAAGCCAGTCGCGAATCGCTGATCGATGGCCTGTTTGCCGCCAGCGAATGGCCGCAGCCGCCAAAGCCGCAATTCCCCAGACTGGGCAAGAAGAAGGCGGACCGTCGCAGCGACGTCGTCATCGCCGCGCTCGGCATCACGCTCGGCCTGACCTGCGCCCTGTTTCCCTGGTACATCTTCTTCAACCAGGACCAGTTCGGCGTGCAGGCGATCAAGTTCGGCGGCACCGGTACCAATTCGGGACGTGCGGGAGGTGGCGTGGTCGCCGAGCGCAGCGCGCCGCTGACCGCCAGGGACGTTCCCAACGCCGATGTGGATCTGCTTGCCACCGGCACGGTGCAGGACGACTCCAAAACGCAGCCGCCCGGCGAGCAACCCTTCCCCGCCGACATCGCGAAGTTCCGCATGGTCCATGTCGCCAATGGCCGCGCCATGATCGAGGACGACACCGGCCTGTGGATGGTCCAGCGCGGTTCGACGCTGCCGGATTCCAGCAAGGTATCGGCGATCGAGCAGCGCAACGGCAAATGGGTCATGCTCACCAGCGCCAACCAGGTGATCGAGCTTTCCAGATAAGCCGTCACGGTTTTGTGCCGAGGATGATTTCAGGTCGGATCGTCCTGAAATCATCCGTCTCCATTTCAAGGGATGGAGCATGATGTCGTCCGAAAACCGCTTCACCGTTTTCGCCTTCACGTTCCAGCGACCGATCGCAAGGTCCGCGCAAGACTGGCGTCCTAGTCTTTGGGCACATGCCCGGAGATTCCCATGGAGCCTGTTTCCCTTTTCGATCTCGCCGCCAAGCAAGCGCAGTGGCTGTCGGTACGTCAGTCGGCGGTCGCCGGCAACATCGCCAATGCCAACACGCCGGGCTACACGGCAAACGATGTCGAGCCGTTCGAGAAGGTGCTCGACCGCACCGCGGTGTCGCTCCAGATCACCGAGCCCGGCCATCTCGGCACTGCGGCGACCAATGCCGGCTTCTCCATCAAGCCGCAGGAAGACGACGGCGTGGTCATGCCCTCCAAGAACACGGTCGTGCTTGAAGACCAGCTTCTCAAGGCCGGCGAGGTGCGCCGCTCCTTCGAACTCAACACGGCCATCGTCAAGGCATTCCACTCAATGATGATGATGGCGGTGAAGAGCTGACCATGGACGCACTGACCGCAGCCCTCAAAGTCGCAGCATCAGGCCTCGGCGCTCAGTCCGAGCGCCTGCGCGTGGTTTCGGAGAACCTCGCCAACGCCCAGTCGACAGGAACCACGCCGGGCGCCGACCCGTATCGCCGCAAGACCATCAGCTTCGTCTCCGAACTCGACCGGGCCTCCGGCAGCTCGACGGTGGAGGTGAATTCGATCGACCGCGACCCGAGCAATTTTCCCGTCGAATTCCAGCCCGGCAACGAGGCCGCCGACGACAAGGGCTACGTCAAGATGCCCAATGTGAACGTGCTGATCGAGATGGCCGACATGACCGAGGCCAACCGCTCCTACGAGGCCAACCTGCAAGTCGTGAAGCAGGCGCGTGATCTCATTTCAATGACCATCGACCTGATGAGGAACCAATGATCGTCAACGGCATCGGCGCGCTTAACCTGAAGCCTGGGCTGGGCCATACAGCCACCGATCTGCTGCAGGGTGGCGTTGCGCCGGCGGCATCGGGCAACCTTGGCACCTCCTTCGCCGAAGCGGTGAGCCAGGCTGCCTCCAAGACCGTCAGCACCATGCAGAATGCCGAGCAGGTGTCGATGCAGGCGCTCAAGGGCGACGCCGACACCCGCCAGGTGGTCGATGCCGTGATGAGCGCCCAGCAGGCGCTGCAGACCGCCGTCGCCATCCGCGACAAGGTGGTCTCGGCCTATCTCGAAGTCAGTCGCATGGGCATCTGAGGAGCAGGCCATGAAAGCACTCGCCATCGCCGCCACCGGCATGAATGCCCAGCAGACCAATCTGGAAGTCATCGCCAACAACATCGCCAACATCAACACCACCGGCTACAAGCGCGCGCGCGCCGAATTCTCCGACCTGCTCTACCAGGTCGACCGCACGCAAGGCGTCCCCAACCGCTCCAATGCCTCGCTGGTGCCGGAAGGCGTTTCGATCGGTCTCGGCGTCAAGACGACCGCCGTGCGCAACGTCCACACCCAGGGTGAACTGACCAGCACCGGCAACAGCTTCGACATGGCGCTCACCGGCAGGGGCTGGTTCCAGATCGAAGGCGCCGATGGCGGTACGCTCTATACCCGCGCCGGCGCCTTCAACACCAACGCCACCGGCCAGCTGGTGACGGTGGACGGCGCCAGTGTCATTCCGGCCATCACCGTGCCGACTGATGCGGTCGAAGTCATCGTCAACAAGACCGGCCAGGTCTTCGCCCGCATCGACGGCCAGACCGACCTGCAGAACCTCGGCCAGCTCCAGATCGTCAACTTCGCCAACGAGGCGGGCCTCGCGCCGCTCGGCGACAATCTCTTCCAGGAGACAACGGCTTCCGGCCCGGCCAATGTCGGCGTGCCCGGCGATCCCGGCTTCGCCACCATCCAGCAAGGCTATCTCGAGGCCTCCAATGTCGACCCGGTCAAGGAGATCACGGAACTGATCTCGGCGCAGCGCGCCTATGAAATGAACTCCAAGGTCATCCAGGCCGCCGACGACATGGCCTCCGTCGTCTCCAAGAACATCAGGTAACGGATGATGGCCATGCCGATCTCCTGCTCCGCATTCCGTCGCGCCGCGCTCGCCCTTGCGCTGGTAGCCTGCGGCATGCCGGCTTTCGCCCAGGACTCGGCCAACCAGATCGCCAGCAACCAACCTGCTGGCGAGGTCGTGCTGATCCCCAACCGGGTCATTTATCCCGGCGAGACCATTGAACTCACCGCCCTGAAGCAGGTCACCCTCATCCCCGGCAAGCATAAGCCCGATGCTGTTGCGACCCGTTCCGAGGAATTGCAGGGCAAGATCGCCAAGCGCACGCTGCTGCCCGGCCGCTACATTCCTTCAGTCGCCGTCCGTGAGGCCTGGCTGGTCGAGCAGGGTGCCGCCGTGCAGGTCTTCTTCGTCGCCGGCGGGCTGACGATCACGGCCACCGCCGTGACCTTGCAGCCGGGTTCGGCGGGCGACTTCATCAAGGTCCGCAACAGCGACAGCGGCAAGATTCTCTCCGGCACGGTGATGGCCGACGGCACCATCCAGGTCGGCGCTTCATGATGCGCCTGCTTGCCCTTCTGATTGCGGCCACGCTCGGTCTGCAGCCGGCACTAGCCGATGGCCTGACGCCCAAGGCCAAGCGCGAACTCGCCGCCAGGAATGGCGGTGTCTACGACGATCCCGAATATGATCCCGCCACCACCGCGCGCATGTTCCGCGTTTCGCCCGGACCAAGCTCGCTGCCGCCTGGCCAGGTCGCCTCGCGCATCAAGGATATCGCGCAGCTGCAGAGTTCGCGCGACAACCAGCTCGTCGGCTACGGCCTCGTCATCGGGCTCGCCGGATCCGGCGACAGCCTGCGCAACTCGCCGTTCACCGAACAGTCGATCCGCGCCATGCTCGAAAATCTCGGCATCGCCACGGAAGGCGGCAGCGCACGCGCCAAGAACGTCGCCGCCGTCATCGTCACCGCCAACATGCCGCCCTATGTGCAGTCCGGCGCCCGCATCGACATCGACGTCTCCTCGATGGGCGACGCTACCTCGCTTGCCGGCGGCACGCTGATCATGACGCCGCTGAAGGCGGCGGACGGGGAGATCTACGCCGTCGGCCAGGGCGCGGTCATCGTTTCCGGTTTCACCGCTCAAGGCCAGGCCGAGCAGTTGACGCAAGGCGTACCGACCGCCGGCCGCGTGCCGAACGGGGCCATAATCGAGCGGCAGGTGAAGGCCGAGTTCGATGACCAGTCGACGCTGACACTGCAATTGCGCAATCCCGATTTCTCCACCGCCATCCGCATCGCGGACGCGATCAACGACTACACCGCCCAGCGCTTCGGCATGCGCGTGGCGGCGGAGCGCGATTCCCGCACCGTGCAGATCAGGCGGCCGAAGAGCGTTTCGGCGGCCCGCTTCTATGCCGAGATCGAAAACCTGGTGGTCGAGTCCGACACGCCGGCCCGCGTCGTCATCGACGAGCGCACCGGTACCATCGTCATCGGCAACGACGTCAAGATCTCACGTGTCGCCATCAGCCACGGCACGCTGACGGTGCGCATTACGGAAGCGCCGCGCGTCGTGCAGCCCGAACCCTTCTCCAAGGGCGAAACCGCCGTCGAACCGTTCACAGCCATCGATGCCACCCGGCCCAACGCCCGCGTCGCCGTGCTCGACGGGCCCGACCTGCAAACTCTCGTTTCCGGCCTCAACCGTCTCGGCGTCAAGCCGGACGGCATCATTGCCATCCTGCAAGGCATCAAGTCGGCCGGCGCCTTGCAAGCCGATCTGGTTCTCCAATAGCGATGCCGATGATCACCTCCCTCTCATCCCATCAAGGACGCCCTCCCAGCGCAATCTTGTTCGCGGCCACGGTCCTCGCGGCCATGTCCGTTTCGAGCTGCGGCGCACGCGGCGAGGATGTCGTTCGTCAGATTCTGCCCGGAGCGCAGCCCGCGGTCGCACCGCAGCAACTGACACGAGAAAAGGCGCCGGACCAGAGCGAGATCGAGCGCTTCTGCTCCAACATCGCCGACGCCGCGCGCGACCGCCGCTATGCCTTGCAGGCGGAGGAGTTAAAACAGCTGCAGGCAGGCATCGACGAGCGCATGAAGGCGCTGGACGCAAAAAAAGCCGAATACGAAACCTGGTTGAAGCGGCGCGAGGTGTTTCTGGCCCGGGCCGAGGACGGTGTCGTCAAGATTTATGCCGGCATGAAGCCCGATGCCGCGGCCGAACGCCTGGCGATCGTCAACGCGGACCTCGCCGCGGCCATCCTGATGAAGCTCGATTCGCGCAAGGCGGGTGTCATCCTCAACGAAATGGACCAGAAGGCGGCGGCGACGCTCACCGGCATCATGGCCAGCGCAGCCCGAAGGGTAGATCCGTCATGATCCGCAGAATGCTCATCCTGTCCGCGGCGGCAGCCTTGTCCGGCTGCGCAACCAATTTCAAGGAAATCGGTAGGGAACCATCGCTGTCGCCGGTCGGTTCGGGCATCGGCGGCGACGGGGCAGCACCCTACAGCTATCCTCAGCCGCCCGCCGCTCCGGTCAAGAAGTTCTCTTTGTGGGACGACCGCCAGAGCCGGCTGTTCACCGATCCCAGGGCGCTGCGCGAAGGCGACATCCTGACCGTCAGGATCAAGCTCAACGACAAGGCCAACTTCAAGAACCAGAACGACCGGAGCCGCACCGCCGCACGCAAGCTGGGCTATGACGTCACGCTCGGATGGGAAGGCAACAGCACCAGCGGCAAGGGTGACGCCGGCTTGAGTTCCAGCACCGAAACCAATGCCGACGGCGAAATCAAGCGCTCTGAAAACCTGGAGCTCAACGTCGCCGCCGTCGTCACCGAGGTCCTCCCCAACGGCAATTTGATGATCAGGGGTTCCCAGGAAGTGCGCGTCAACTACGAGCTCAGGGTGCTCACCATCGCCGGCATGGTGCGCCCGTCGGACATCGGCGCGGAAAACACCATCTCCTATGAACGCATCGCCGAGGCGCGCATCTCCTATGGCGGCCGTGGCCGCGTCAGCGAGGTCCAGCAGCCGGCTTATGGCCAGCAGGTCCTCGACCAGGTTCTTCCGTTCTAGGCATTGGAGAGCGCGGCACCATGGCCAATGTCGATCAGATTCAGCCTCGCAAGGGTCCTTCCCTTGCCGTGCAGGGCGCCATGCTGCTCGTGGTGACGGCCGCCGCCATCGGCATGGGCTGGATGTCGGGCGGTTATCTCAAGGGCGTCGGCGCACCATCGTCGGTGCCAGTCGCGCCTGAAAACGAGGGCAAGGTACCCCAGCCCGAAGCCGCTCAACAAGCTGGCGCGGGGCCGACGCTCGTCGCGCTGGCGCCGATCACCACCAACATTGCCTCGCCCGCGGACACTTGGATCAGGATGGAAGTGTCCGTGGTCTACGACGCTCCGCAGCCGCCGGCGATGGCGGAGGACGTCCAGCAGGATCTTCTGGCCTTCGTGCGTACCCTCAAGATGCACCAGATCGAAGGCGCCAGCGGCTACCAGCATCTGAAGGCCGATCTCGACGAACGCGCCTCGATCCGCAGTCAGGGGCACGTCAAACAGGTTCTCGTCAGGACATTGCTGCTCGAATGAGAAAATTCCTTCTTGCCGCGGCACTGATTGGCGCCGCCACCTCCGTCGCGGCGGCCCAGCAACTGGACCTTGGCGGCATCGGCAAGGCCGATGGCGCCACCGTCGGCTACATCATCCAGATGTTCGGCCTGCTCACCGTGCTGTCGGTGGCGCCGGGGCTGCTGATCATGGTGACCAGCTTCACCCGCTTCGTCATCGCCTTCTCCATCCTGCGTGCCGGCATTGGCCTGCAATCGACGCCGGCGAACCTCATCCTCATTTCGCTGTCGCTGTTCATGACCTTTTATGTCATGGCGCCGACCTTCGATCAGGCGTGGAATACCGGCGTCAAGCCGTTGATGGACAATCAGATCAGCCAGACAGAGGCCTTCGAGAAGATTTCCGATCCGTTCCGCACCTTCATGCTGCACAATGTGCGCGACAAGGATTTCGACCTTTTCGCCGACCTTGCCCGCGAACGCGGCCAGGTCGTTGCGAAGGAGACGGTCGATCTGCGCATTCTGGTGCCTGCCTTCATGATCTCCGAGATCCGGCGCGGCTTCGAGATCGGCTTCCTGATCGTGCTGCCATTCCTGGTCATCGACTTGATCGTGGCCACCATCACCATGGCGATGGGCATGATGATGCTGCCGCCCACGGTCGTGTCGTTGCCGTTCAAGATCCTGTTCTTTGTCCTGATCGACGGCTGGAACCTGCTCGTCGGCAGCCTGGTGCGCTCTTTCACCTGACCGTGCGCGCTCGACATCGGGTATGGCCTGCCTGCGGAATGAGGCAGCGCGCCGCGTCATCGAATTCCTCCGAATTATTTTCGATTAACCGTCCAGTTTAGTCGTTTGGTAGGGACTCGCCGCCATAGTCGCTCGCAGATGGCGGGTGACCCAAACGCAACGGTCATTGGCATGATGCCGCTCCGTCATACCGGACAAACCGGTATGCAAAAAACACCCTGTAAAACAAGGTACGAGTAGCCATGGCCAGTATCATGACCAACGCCTCGGCGTTGACCGCTCTGCAGAGCTTGAACGCCACCCAGAAGAACCTCGACACCACCCAGGCCCGCATCTCGACGGGTTATCGCGTCTCCCAGGCGTCGGACAACGCCGCCTACTGGTCGATCGCCACCACGATGCGCTCGGACAACTCGGCGATGTCCACCGTTTCGGACGCGCTCGGCCTCGGCGCCTCGAAGGTCGACACCGCCTACACCGGCATGGACAGCGCGATCACGACCATCAACCAGATCCAGCAGAAGCTGACCGCATCCTACGGCCAGACGGACGCTTCCAAGGAAAAGACCCAGGTCGAAATCGCCGCTCTTCAGAATCAGTTGAAGGCCTATGCCGATGGCGCCACCTTCTCCGGCACCAACATGCTCTCGGTCAACAGCGGCGCCACCGCCACGACCGCGGCCGACGTCAAGATCGTTTCGGCCTTCAACCGCAGCGCAACCGGCGCGGTTTCGATCTCGACGATCGACGTCAACGTGGAAAGCATCAAGCTGTATGAAGCCGGCACCGCTACGGGCGTGACGAAAGGTATCCTCGACGCCGACCGCCTCGGCACCGATGGCAGCGTCGCGGCTGCGGCCTCGAACCCGACCCTGGGCGCTGCCGCGGGGGCCACCGACACTTATTCGGTCGCCAGCCTGAAGATCTTCTCGGGCACCACCGCTGCGAGCGACACCCAGATCCAGGCTATGATGAACGTCGTCGATGCCGCGCTGAAGGGCATGACCAACGCTGCCACCAAGCTCGGCGCCGCCAAGAGCTCCATCGACCTGCAGAAGACCTTCACCTCGAGCCTGATGGACTCCATCGATCGCGGCGTCGGCCAGCTCGTCGATGCCGACATGAACAAGGAATCGACCCGCCTCCAGGCCCTGCAGGTTCAGCAGCAGCTCGGCGTCCAGGCGCTGTCGATCGCCAACGGCTCGTCGCAGTCGATCCTGTCGCTCTTCCGCGGCTGATCCCTCTCGACCGATCAAACCAGGCAAACGGGCCGCGCCAAAAGCGCGGCCCGTTTTGCGTTTGCTCCAGCCCCGCGCAACCCTCGTTTCTTAACCCTCGAAAGCTGGCTTTTAACAGGCCGTTAACCATAACGCGCTAGTCATGGTTAACCAATGACTTACAACGGATTGCCGAATCGGCCCGATCGGGTGACGGTAATCCACGAGCGGGTCGAGCGGCTCGCGAGGGCAACGCCGGTTTGAGAAAGACCGGTCTGGAAAAAGGAGCGAGTTTCTTGGCGAGCATCATGACGAACGCCGCGGCGTTGACCGCACTTCAAAGCCTTAACGCCACCAACAAATCGCTCGAGCAAACGCAGTCCCGAATCTCCACGGGCTACAGGGTCTCCGAGGCCTCCGACAACGCCGCCTACTGGTCGATCGCCACGACGATGCGCTCCGACAACCAGGCGCTGTCGACAGTCCAGGACGCGCTCGGCCTGGGCGCTTCGAAAGTCGACACTGCCTATACCGGCATGAACAATGCGCTGGATACGATCGGCAAGATCAAGACCAAGTTGCTTTCGACCATTGGCCAGACGGGTGCCGCCAAGGCAAAGACGCAGACTGAAATCACCGCGCTCCAGGCGCAGATGAAGTCCTTTGCCGATGCCGCCACCTTTTCGGGCTCGAATTATCTTTCGGTGACATCGACGCAGGTCGCCGCCGCCAATGACGGCGTCCAGGCCGACGCCAAGATCGTGTCGTCCTTCAATCGCTCATCGTCGGGCGCCATCTCGCTCGGGACGATCGACATCGATGTCGAGAGCACCAAGCTGTTCGATTCCGGTCTCTCCACCGCCGTCAAGAACCAGGGCACGCTTGACCGCCAGACCTCGGTCTATTCCACGGCGGCGGCCCAGGACCTGTATGATACCGCTTATGCGGCCGCAATCGCCGGCGGCGGCACGGACATTGCCGCCAACAACGCCGGCCAGACCGCGGCCGGGGCGGTGGTTCCCAGGATCGACAATGTTTCCGCCTACAATCTCGATATCACCGCGGCTGGCGTGACCGACGACATCATCACCCAGATGGTCGGCAAGATCGACAAGGTCATGAGCCAGTTGACCGACTCCGCCACCATTCTCGGTGCGGCCAAGAGCTCCATCGACCTGCAGAAGACCTTCACGCAGAGCCTGATGGACTCGATCGATCGCGGCGTCGGCCAGCTCGTCGATGCCGACATGAACAAGGAATCGACCCGCCTCCAGGCGCTCCAGGTCCAGCAGCAGCTCGGCATCCAGTCGCTGTCGATCGCCAACAGCTCCTCGCAGTCGATCCTGTCGCTGTTCAAGAACGGCTAACCTTGGCCTAGCTGACGGATACTTCGAAATTCACGGGCCGCGCCGCAAGCGCGGCCCGATTTCATTTTCGCACAAGCTTCGGGAGCTAGTGTTCCGGCGGACAGTCATGCTGGGAGTCGCTCAATCGTGCCGGAACAGATCCAGAGCATCATCTCGAATCTCCGCGGCTTTGGTGTCAGGCGCCTGGCCATGCTGGCGGGCATCGCCGTCTTGGTGATGGGCGTCATCGGCATTGCCTCGGTTTACCTCAACCGCCCGGCCTACGACACGCTCTATGTCGGGCTCGATCGCTCCGACGTGAACCAGATCGGCCTGGTGCTGGGCGAGGCCGGCATCGGCTTCGACGTCGGCGCCGACGGAACCTCCGTGCTGGTTCCGGCCGGCACCACGGCGCAGGCGCGCATGCTGCTTGCCGAAAAGGGTCTGCCGACCAGCGCCAATGCCGGCTACGAATTATTCGACAATGTCGGCGCGATGGGCCTCACCTCCTTCATGCAGCAGATCACCCGGGTGCGCGCGCTCGAAGGCGAGATCGCCCGCACCATCCAGTCGATATCGGGCATCAAGGCGGCGCGCGTCCACATCGTCATGTCCGAGCGCGCCAATTTTCGTCGCGACGAACAGCAGCCCTCCGCGTCGGTCGTCATCCGCTACGCCGGCATCGACGCGGAGAAGAGCGCCATGTCGATCCGCCATCTCGTCGCCGCCGCAGTCCCTGGCCTGTCGGCCGACAAGGTGACGGTGCTCGATTCCAACGGCAATCTGCTGGCCGCGGGCGATGATCCATCCAACACCAGTGCCGCTCGCACGCTCGGCGTCGAGCAGACCGTGGAGGCGCAGATCGGCGACAACATTCGCCGCGCGCTCACGCCCTATCTCGGGCCCGACAATTTCCGCGCCAGCGTCAAAGCTGATGTCAACACCGACACCCGCCAGACCGAAGAGACGATCTTCGATCCGGAGTCCCGTGTCGAGCGCTCGGTGCAATCGGTGCGCGCCAACGAGAACAGCAACCAGAAACAGGCCTCGACCCCGGCCAGCGTCGAGCAGAACCTGCCGGAGACCCAGGCGACCAGCACCGAAGGTCCGCAGACCTCCTCGGCCAACGACCGCAAGGAGGAGATCACCAACTACGAGATCAACTCCAAGAAGATCGCCACCGTCTCCAATGGCTACAGCGTCACCAAGATGTCGATCGCCGTCGTCGTCAACCAGGACCGGCTGAAGACGATCCTGGGCAAGGACGCGACACCGGACCAGATCGCCAAGCGCGTCGCCGAAATCCAGAAGATGGTAAGCTCCGCCACCGGCTTCGACGACAAGCGCGGCGACGTCATCGACGTCTCGGCGGTCGAGTTCATCGACGGGCTGGACGGCGAGGCGGTGCCACAGGCGGGAATGCTCGATTCCATCGGCCAGCATGCCGGCACGCTGATCAATGCCGGCGCCTTCATCGTGGTGGTGTTCCTGGTCGCCTTCTTCGGCCTGCGGCCGATGGCGGCCGCGCTGACGGCAAAGGCGACGCCCGCTATAGCAGGCCCCAATTTCGATGAGGTCCAGCGCTCCCTGCCCACCCCGGAGGCAGCCGCTTCGGCCGATGCGGGTGCCGCCATTGGCGCTCTGCCCGGCACGCGTGCCGGCGCCACCCCGCTCGACGATCTGCGCCAGAAGATCAGGCCGGCTCCGCAGGAGCGGCTTGCCCGCATGGTCGACATCAACGAGGAACGCACCGCGCAGATCCTGCGCAAATGGGCGGCCCAGGAAGTCGCGGCGTAGACCATGCCCTCCGCAGCCCTCTTTGATCTTCTCCCGGATTTCGGCACGCGCGCGCAACGCGCCAGCCAGCCGCAGGCCACCGCCGAGCACAAGCCCGAGGCGGCAGCACCGACGGCCGATATCGGCACGCTGATCGCCGAAGCCGTTGCCCAGGCGGAGGCGGCGCTCGGCGAACGGCTTGCCGCGGCCCATGAAGCAGCGCTGCAAGCGGAACGCCAGGCAAATGCCGAGGAAGCAAAGGCCTTTCTCGACAGTTTCGGCGGCGATGTCGGCAAGGCGGTCTCGTCGCGCATCGACGCCATGGAGGCGCGCGTGACGGATCTTGTCGCCGCCACGGTCGCCCGCATCATCGGCGGCGTTGTCAGCGACGATCTGCGGAAGCGCTCGCTCGAAGCGCTCGCCGGCGCGATCCGCGAAGCCGTTGGCGATGGCGAAGCGGTGCGCATCGCCGTTCGCGGGCCGCTCTCGCTGTTCGAAACGCTGAAGGCGTCGCTTGGGTCACGCGCCGCAAACCTCGACTTCATCGAGGCGCCCGGCTTCGACCTGATGGTCACCATCGAAGAGGCCGTGTTCGAGACGCGCATGGCCGAATGGTCGGCAACCCTGTCCGAGGTCCTGTCATGAGCGTCGCCGAAGCCGATCATGGCAGGCACGAGATCATAATCGTGCGGCGCGGCCATGACGACCACGACGAAGGTCATCATGGCGGCGTCTGGAAGATCGCCTTCGCCGACTTCATGACCGCCATGATGTGCTTCTTCCTGGTCATGTGGCTGATCAATGCCGCCAACGAACAGACCAAGACGGCCGTCGCCAGCTATTTCAACCCCGTCAAGCTGGTCGACCGCGAATCGAGCCGCAAGGGCCTTAAGGATCTCGGCAATGGACCGCGCACGGCCGGGCCGACGGCCGAAGACCCGCAGGAAGCGACCACCAAGGCTGGACAGGACGGCACCGGCGCCGCGGGCTCGTCCAATCGCAAACAGGACAAGCAGGAGCCGCAGCAGTCCCAACAGTCCGACGAGCATCTTTTCGCCGACCCCTATGCGGTGCTTTCGGAGATCGCCACGGATACCGGCGTCATGCAGAATGTCAGCCAGAAGGGCGATGGCGGCGCGCAGAGTTCCGGCCCGGCGACGGGCGCCTCGGGGGGCGCGTCCTACCGCGATCCTTTCGAGCCGGACTTCTGGTCGCAGCAGGTCGCCGCGCCCGGCGCCGAGGCGAGTGCCCAGCGCCCCAGGGTCGAGGGCGATCCGCTCAAGCCCGGCGACAAGGCTGCCGAGACACAAATCGCCAAGGTCAAGGCCGTGCCGCCGGCGCCGCCGATCAAGGATGCGCCACTGGAGCCCCTGGCCGGGGATGGCAAGGACGCCGCGGCGACAATGGTCAAGACTGCTGATGCCAAGGCCGGCGATACCAAGGCCGAGGCTGGAGACAGCAAGGCCGCGGACATGGCCAAGGCGGGCACGACCGCTGCGATGCAGGAGTCCACACAATCCGAGGCGGCGGACAAGGCTCCGACCGCCGCGGCGAGCAAGGCGGCTGCCGACGTCAAGCAGCAGCTAGCCGATGCCTTCAAGCCCGGCGACAAGCTGCATGACGGCGTCTCGGTGGAAGCCACCGACAAGGGTGTCGTCATCTCCATCACCGATCAGCTCGACTTCGGCATGTTCGAGGTCGGCTCGGCGGTGCCGAGCCGCGAACTGGTACTGGCGATGGAAAAGATCGGCCGCATCGTCAACGGCCAGAAAGGCACCATCAGCATCAACGGTCACACCGATGCGCGTCCCTTCCGCGATGCCAGCTACGACAATTGGCGGCTGTCGACGGCGCGCGCGCACTCGGCCTATTACATGCTCGTGCGTGGCGGCGTCGATGAACGCCGCATCACCGAGGTTGCCGGCTTCGCCGATCGCCAGCCCAAGGATGCGGCTGATCCGCTGTCGGCGGCCAACCGCCGCATCGAGATCCTGATGGCAACCGGCGGATGAAACGGGCGGCGCTCACCAGCCGCATGATAGGCCTGTTGCTGCTGGCCGCGGCTTGTCCGTCTGCGGGCCTCGCCCAGGACACGCTGCAGCCTTATCAGCTGGTCCGCTCGCTGCAGCTCGTTCAGGACCGCATCGCGGCCGGCGATCATGCCGCGATGCCGATGCAGGCCAAGCTGCTCGAGATGACCGATGCGCGTTTGCGCGCGGCGGACGCCGAGGATTTCAAGGATCCCAAGAATTTTCGCGCGTTGCTGGTCTACGGCATGAGCGGCGGCAATCCGGTGACCGTCGAGGCGGCCGTGTCGCGCGCCGCCTCCGATCCGCGGAACCTTGCCATGGCCAAAGGGGTGATCGACTATCTGAACGGCCGGCCAGGCGAGGCGATCGAAGCCCTGAGGCCGATCAACCCGATGACCCTGCCAGGCGACCTCGGCGCGTTCCTCGCTTTGGTCAAAGGGTCATTGCTTGCCACGGATCAGCCGGCGGCCGCACTCACGCTGCTCGATGAGGCCAAGCTGCTCAGCCCCGGCACTCTGGTCGAGGAAGCGGCCTTGCGGCGCTCGGTCGGCATTGCCGTGACGCAGGGCGACGCGGCGCGGTTCGCGCTTGCCTCCACCCAATATGTCGAGCGCTACCTCTATTCGCCTTACGCCAGCCAGTTCGCCGACTCCTTCGTCTCCGGCGTCATTGCACTGCATATGTCGATCAGCCAGGACAAGCTGGCCGACATCACCTCGATGATGGACCCCGAGCGCGAGAAGGTGATCTATCTGCGTATCGCGCGCCGCGCCGCGATTGACGGCATGAGTGACTTGTCGGCTTTCGCCTCGGCGCGGGCCGAACAGGGTCGCGACGGCAACACCAATCAGGACGATCCGCGCGCCCTGCTCTATTCCAGCCTGTCCACGGTGACCTCCGATACGATCGAGGACGTGCGCACCAAACTTGGCAAGATCGACCGCAGCAAATTATCGGACGGCGACCGGGCCTTGCTCGACGCGGCCCAGGCGATCGCCGGCGAAGTGGTGGCGCCGCCTGCTTCCCTTCCGGTCGCAAATCCGGCGCCCGCGCCGGTCGTACCATCGCCCGAACCCGAAATTGCGGCCGCATCGACCACGGATGCCGCCGGATTGCCACCCGTCGAGGGTGCCGTGTCCGAGAAGCCGGCCTTGGCGCCCCTGGCCGCTGCGCCCGCTGCGCCCGCTGCGCCGAACACATCCGCGCCGGCAACCGACGCGGCAACCGTCCTGCCGGCATCGGCCCCGGCGGTCGCGGCCAGCGCCGACACGACAGACCCGACCGACGCCGCCATGACGAAAACCCGTCGACAGCTAGACCTGATCGACCAGATGCTTGGAGCCGCCCCGAAATGACCCCCAGCCTCGGCCCGGCCCTGCCCGGATTTACCGCCGCGCGCACGGCCGAGCAGCCGGCCGCGTCCGGAAAGAAGGACGACACCGGGTTCGGAGGGATGGTGCACGGCGGCGCAAGCCCTGCCCATTCGGAGAAGCAGCCACCGGCCGAGCCAGGCTCCCGCGATCCGCGGTGGAGCAAGCTTGCCGCGGAGCTCGCGGCAAAGGCAGGCGAGGACGAGCCTAGGCCCGCCGGCAAGGCAAGGACCACGCCGAGCGGATCGTCTGCCGCGAAATCCATGAAGGACGGCAAGGACGCCGGGACGGACAAGGATGCCGATGCCGACGCGCCGGCCGCCGAATCGGGCGCGACGCCACTCGACGAGCATCTAGCGCTGCTGATGGCGTTTCATGACCTGCGCCATTTCTCGACATCGACCAAAACGGCCGACCAGAGCGCGGCCGGAACGGGACAGGACGCCGCGGTCGTTGGACAGCTTCCGCCGAAGGCCCACCGGCAGAAATCCGCCGCCGGGCGTGACGGTCTCGAACCCATGGCCAAGCCCGAGCGGGTATCGCTGGTCGACGGACCGTTGACGAAACTCGACGGCCGGCTCATTCGCGATGCCGCCGGCGCCCCTAAACATGACAGTACGGTCACGGCCGGCCCCTTGCCCGAGGCGCCTGCGGACGTTCCGGGCGTGGAGACGAAGCAGGCGGCGCCGCAGTTGAAATCGATCGCCGATCTCCAGTCCGCGTTGCGGTCCGAGCCGGGAAAACAGCAGTCGGCGGCGGCACGCATCGACGTCGTTTCCGAGCGCAGCTTCCCCGCCCCGCCGCAGGCACCGATAAGCCAGGCAGCCCTCAACGTGATCGGCGCCATTTCAGCCGATGGCGGTCCGAACCAGGCGCTTTCCACGGCCTCCGCGACCGCTCAGCTGACAGGCTCTGTTGCCGTTCCGACACATGTGTTGAAGATCGAACTTCACCCGGCCGAACTGGGCATGGTGACGGCCCATCTTCGGCTCTCCGGAGAACAACTGTCGATTGAATTGAAGCCCGAAACACACGATGCCTATCGCCGGCTTTCCAGTGACAGCGAGGCGATCGTCAAGTCGCTGCGCGGGCTGGGCTTCGAGGTTGACAAGGTCACCATCCTGCAACCTTCGGTAGCAATTCCCTCTACAACCCGCACGGATGCAACCGCCTCCGTGAGCGCTGCACCCGGCCGCGATCCGTCATCCTTCCAGCCCGGAAATTCCGGCGGCGGCAACAGTGGAACCGGCGGCCAGCAGTCAGGTCAGCAATCCGCAAGGGGTAATCATGATGAAGCGCAAGCACATGGCCGCGCCGCTTCGCCTTCTCGCGAGCGCGCTGGCGGCGGTGTTTTTATCTAGCCTCGCGAGCAGCGCAGGCGCCGCCACCAATCCTTGCGAACCCGAGATCCTGCGTGCCGCCGACCGCTATGGCGTGCCTGCCGGCATCCTCTATGCCGTCGGGTTGACGGAAACCGGAAACAAGGGCAGCCTTCAACCCAACGCCTTGAATATAGAAGGAAAAGCAGTCTTCCCGAGAAACCGGGACGAAGCGCTTGCCGCCTTCGCCAACGCCCGGCGCGAGGGCAAGACGCTGATCGATCTCGGCTGCATGCAGATCAACCATCACTACCATGCCTCGCATTTCCGCAGCGTCGAGGACATGCTCGACCCGCGCCAGAACGTCGACTACGCGGCACGGTTCCTGGCCAGCCTCCATGCCCGCCATGAGACCTGGTCCATGGCCGTCGCCCGCTATCATGCCGGACCCGACAACGACCCGGCGCAGAAGGTCTATATCTGCAGGGTGATCGCCAACATGGTGGCCACCGGCTTCGGCAAATGGACCACGAACGCACGCGCCTTCTGCAACCCGTAAGCGCATTTTCCACTTCTAATACATCAGTCCCGTGGCTGCGAAGCGATCGATTCGACTTGGCCGAGACTTGGGCCCCAAGCATATCTGGCTGCACGCTAATGCAACCGATACGATTCCGGACTCCCAAGAAACTAGTTACAAGAAATGACGGTTGTTCAGGATTCCCGCCAGCGGATACGCCTTTCCCCACGGGGCAAATGTGCTGATTCGGAGGCGGGGCCGATGATCGTTATCGTTGACGAGCGAGAGCTCGTGACAGAGGGCTACAATTCACTTTTCGACCGCGAGGGGATCGCCTGCGCCGGTTTCGCGCCGGGCGAGTTCGGCGAGTGGGTCAACTCGGCCGCCGACACCGATCTGCGATCGGTGCGGGCCTTCCTGATCGGCGACTGTCGCGACGGCGCGATCTCGCCGCGCCAGATCCGCGACCGCACCGGAGCTCCGGTCATTGCGCTCAGCGAGCAGCATTCGCTGGAAAACACGCTGCGGTTGTTCGAGAGCGGCGTCGATGACGTCATCCGCAAGCCGGTGCACATCCGCGAAATCCTGGCCCGCATCACCGCCATCCGCCGCCGCGCCAGCGAGGACGTCGCCTATACCGAGATCGGCGCCATGCGCATCTTCATGGACGGCCGCGATCCCGAGATCGACGGGCAGCCGCTGCCCTTACCGCGCCGCGAGCGCCGTATCCTGGAATATCTGGCGAGCAACCGTGGCCGCCGCGTCACCAAGACCCAGGTGTTCAATGCCATTTACGGCATCTTCGACGAAGAGGTCGAAGAGAACGTGGTGGAAAGCCACATCAGCAAGTTGCGCAAGAAACTGCGCGAGAAGCTGGGCACCGACCCGATCGATTCCAAGCGCTTCCTCGGCTACCGGCTCGTGTTCTGATGCGGCACCGCGCCAGCCTCGCGCAAGACAGGACGCGTAGCCTCGAAGCCAGTGGCATGGATATTGCGGAGACATCTCGATGAGCCTCTACGGAATGATGCGGACCGGCGTTTCGGGCATGAACGCCCAGGCGAACCGCCTGTCGACGACAGCCGACAACATCGCCAACTCCGATACCACCGGCTACAAGCGGTCCTCGGCCGAATTTTCGACATTGATCATGCCGTCGACCGGTGGCGCCTATAATTCCGGCGGCGTCACCACCACGATCCGCCAGGCGGTCAGCGATCCGGGCGTGCTTCAATACACGACCTCGGTCTCCGACCTTGCCGTCAGCGGCGATGGTTTCTTCGTCGTCCAGGATCCAAGCGGCACGCCTTTCCTGACCCGCGCCGGCGCCTTCGTCCCCGACGCACAGGGCCGGCTGGTCAATGCCGCCGGTTTCCAGCTGATGGCCTACAGCTACGCCAATGGCACGCCGGCGGCCACGGTGAACGGCTTCGAAGGTCTCGAGCCGGTTGTCATCTCCGACCAGGGACTGACCGCGACGCCGAGCACCCAAGGCAATTTCAGCGGCAATCTGCCGGCAGGTGCGACACCGGTCGCTGCCGTCAACCTGCCCAGCACGAACTCGGCGGGAGCGCAGTATACTTCGAAATCGTCGATGGTCGCCTATGACAATCTCGGCAACAAGAAGTTGCTTGACGTCTATTTCACCAACACCGGCGCCGGCACCTGGCAGGTGGCGGTCTTCGACCAGTCGAAGGCGACAGCCGGAACTGGCTTCCCCTACGCTGCCGGCGGCGCCCTGGGCACGGCCAACCTGACCTTCGATACCACCACCGGGAAGCTCACCGGCACCCCGACCGGCATTTCATTCACCGTACCGGGCGGCGCCAGCCTTGCCCTCGACCTGTCGAAGCTGACCCAGCTCGGCACCGGCTTCACCGTCACCGACGCCCAGGTGAACGGCAACGCGCCGAGCACCATCGACAAGGTGCAGATCAGCAAGGACGGCACCATCTACGCCCAGTACAAGGACGGCACCTCCAAGCCGCTCTACAAAATTCCGCTGGCCGACGTGCAGAGCCCTGACCAGCTCAAGGCGCTGCCTGGCAATGTCTACGCGCAAGGCACCGACTCCGGTGCGGTCCGTGTCGGCTTTGCCAACGAAGGCAAGGCCGGTTCGATCATCTCGGGCGCGCTCGAAAATTCCAACGTCGATATCGCGGAGGAATTGACCGACATGATCGCGGCCCAGCGCAGCTACACCGCCAATTCCAAAGTCTTCCAGACCGGTTCCGACCTGATGGACGTCCTTGTCAACCTGAAGAGATAAACCGGGCTTCGCCCGTGAAAGACCAGCATGTCGCTTTCCTCCGCACTGAGCATCGCCCAATCGGCGCTTCTGGCCACCTCGCGGCAGACAAGCGTCGTCACGCGCAACGTGGTAGACGCCGACAATCCGAACTATTCGCGCCGCATCGCGCTGGTCACCAGCACGACGCCCGGCGCGCGTTCGGTTGATGTCCAGCGTGCGGCCAACGACCTGCTGTTTCGCCAGAACCTCAGCGCTCTGTCCGCCTATGCCGGCCAGAGCGCGCTCTACAACGGCATGGATCAGCTCGACGTCTCGGTGAATGGCGTCGACAACGCCTCCTCGCCTTCGACAGCGATCGGCAATCTGCAGCAGGCGCTGCAGCTGTACGCCACCTCACCGTCCAACCAGAATCTTGGCTCGAGCGTCATCGACGCGGCCAAACAGGTCGTGCGGTCCCTGAATGAAGGCTCCAAGGCCATTCAGGATTTTCGTACCCAAACCGACGGCCAGATCGATACCGCCGTCAAGGATCTCAACTCGCTGCTCAACCAGTTCCAGGATGCCAACACCGCGGTCATGTCCGGAACCCGTTCAGGCACCGACGTTTCCGATGCGCTCGACCAACGCGACGCATTGTTGAAGAAGATCGCCAATTACATTCC
The DNA here is from genome assembly GCF_006442275.1 of Mesorhizobium sp. B2-3-10. Lineage (NCBI taxonomy): Bacteria > Pseudomonadati > Pseudomonadota > Alphaproteobacteria > Hyphomicrobiales > Phyllobacteriaceae > Mesorhizobium > Mesorhizobium sp. B2-3-10. The sequence goes on along the minus strand of NZ_VFVT01000003.1, from coordinate 266,053 downwards.
GGTGTCGACCTTCACGCGTGGCGACAACGACATGGTCATCACCACGGGTGACGGCACGACATTGTTCGAGACGATCCCACGCACCGTCAGCTTCGCCCCGTCTTCGGGGTACGCCGCGGGTGCGGCCGGCAACACGGTCTATATCGACAACGTACCGGTCTCGGCGGGCAGCGGCGGCAACACCACCGCCAGCGGCACCATTGCCGGCCTGCTGCAATTGCGCGACGGCGTCGCCTCGACCATGCAGAGCCAGCTCGACGAAACCGCGCGCGGCCTGATCACCGCCTTTGCCGAAACGGCACCGTCGATGCCCAACGCGGCGGGCCTGTTCACCTGGTCGGGCGCACCGGCGGTGCCAGCCGCGGGCACGCTCGTCGACGGCCTTGCTGGAACGATCAAGATCAATGCCGCGATGGATCCCAGCACCGGCGGCAACCCGACATTGCTGCGCGATGGGGGGGCCAATGGCGTCGCCTACGTCGCCAACACCACTGGCGGGGCTTCATACTCCAACCTTCTGGTCGCCTATGGCGACCAGCTCGACAAGCCGATGACGTTCGATCCCTTGGCCGGGATTTCGGCAACCTCCAGCGTTGCCGACTACGCCGCCAATTCGATCGGCTGGTTGCAGGGCGTTCGTCAGCAGGCTTCGACCGCCGCCGACGCCAAGGAAGCCCTGGCACAGCGCAGTGCCGATGCCTTGTCCAACGCAACGGGCGTCAATGTCGATCAGGAAATGTCGCTGATGCTCGATCTCGAGCACACCTATCAGGCATCCGCCCGGATGATGAAGACCATCGACGACATGATGACGGCGCTGTTGAGCGCGGTGGGATAAGCCATGACCTTTGTCTCCTCTGCTGCCCTTACGAATGCCATGCGCTATCAGCAGATGCGCATGCAGGCCGATCTCGTCAAAGCCACGAAAGAGTCCTCGACCGGCAAGGTCGCCGATGTCGGTCTGGCACTTGGTGGGCGTACCGCCCAGTCCGTCACCTTTTCGCGCGACCTCGACCGGCTCAACGTCGTTGTCGATTCCAACGGACTGGTGGCCGCCCGGCTCTCATCCACCCAGACCTCGCTCGGCCAGCTCTCCAGCGTCGCGCAGACTTTCCTGTCCAGCCTGACCACCGCGTCGTCGGGCGACAACTCCGACAGCCTGACCCAATCGACCGGCCAGACAACGATCCAGCAGCTTACGTCGATCCTCAACACCAGCGTCAACGGCGAATATTTGTTCGCTGGCACCAACACCGACGTCAAGCCGATCAACGATTTCACCGCCGCCGGCTCTCCCGCCAAGGCTGCCTTTGACGCCTCCTTCGTCGCCAAGTTCGGCTTCCCGCCCAGTGACCCGGCCGCGGCCAACATCACCGCGGCCCAGATGGACGATTTCATCACCAACGATGTCACGCCCCAGTTCCTCGGCGCGGGCTGGCAGACCAACATGTCGAATGCGACCGACCAGCAGATCGTCAGCCGCATCGCGCTCAACGAAACCACCGAGACCTCGACCGGGGCCAACAGCGACGGCATCAGGAAGCTCGCCATGGCGGCGGCCTTGGTCTCCAGCCTGATGTCCACCAACATCAGCCAGGCGGCGAAGGACACCATCATCGACCACTCGCAGAAATTGGTCGGCGAGGCGCTGAGCGGCATCGCGCAGGTCCAATCCCAGACCGGCATCGTGCAGAAGCGCGTCTCCGATGCCAGCGACCGCATGAAGACGCAGATCGACCTGTTCGAACGCCACATTCTGGATCTCGAGGCAGTCGATCCGGCGGAAGCGGCGACCCGCGTCGCCAATCTGACGCAGCATATCGAGACGTCTTTCGCCCTGACGGCGCGCCTGCAGCAGCTCAGCCTGTTGAATTACCTGACCTGACACCTCCAGCGGAACGGTAGAGCCACCGATGTACCAATTCTCCTACGCCGACGTTCAGAGCACCTCCGTCGCGGACGCCAAGGACCGCGAGCGGGACCTCCTGACCCGCTCGATCGACATGCTGTCGGCCGCCGCCGCGGCAGGCCAGCATTCGATGGAGGCGGTGGAGGCGCTGCATTTCACCAATCGCGTCTGGACAACCTTCGTCGAGGATCTCGGCTCCAGCGACAATGCACTCCCCAAGGAGTTGCGCGCCAACCTGATCTCCATCGGCCTGTGGCTGCTGCGCGAGGCCGAGGACATCCGCCAGGGCCGCACCGACAATTTCGAGGGGCTGATCGAAGTATCTCAGATCATCCGCGACGGCATTCAATGACCAACACGTTGAAGTTATCGCTGAAGCCCAATGAGAAGATCTACATCAACGGCGCGGTCATCCGCGTCGACCGCAAGGTCACCATCGAGCTGATGAACGACGTGCAGTTCCTGCTCGAGAGCCATGTGATCCAAGCAGACGACGCGTCGACGCCATTGCGGCAGCTCTATTTCATCGTGCAGGTCATGCTGATAAACCCCGCTGGTGCCGACGAAGCGCGCGAGATGTTCCGCCGCTCGCTGCCACTGCTCATTGCAAGTTTCGAAGACGCCGAGATCGGCAGCGCGCTGAAACAGGTCGACCGCATGGTCGGCGAGGATCACATCTACGAGGCCTTGAAGGCGATCCGTTCGCTTTATCCTCTCGAACGCCGCGCACTTGGCGGCAATGACGATGTTCCGGGCGCCGCGCGCCCGCTGGCCGTGGGAGCACGATACTGATGACCGTGGACATGACGACGACGGTGCCGGTTGGCGCCAACCAGACCACCACGTCGACCTCGAAGACGGCGGTCGACTATCAGTCCTTCCTGAAGCTTCTGATCGCGGAGATGAAGAACCAGGATCCGACCAAACCGATGGATTCGACGGCGTATGTCGCCCAGCTCGCCACCTTCTCCCAGGTCGAGCAATCGGTGCAGACCAACACCAAGCTCGACCAGATCATGCAGTCCTCGGCGCTGTCGCAGGCCGACGCTCTCATAGGCCGCAACATCACCTCGGCCGATGGCAAGACAACAGGCACGGTGGCGTCGGTGACGCTTGGCAGCAACGGACTGATCGCGGTGCTGCAGGATGGCACCACGGTCCCTGTCGGCGCGGGCGTGTCGATCAAGCCGGCGAGCTAGGCCAACCGCCGACATGAATGAGGCCGACGCACTCGACATCGTCCAGTATGCGGTGTGGACGGTGCTGACCGCATCCGCTCCGGTGGTCCTGGTCGCCATGGCGGTCGGCATTGGCATTGCCTTGATCCAGGCGTTGACGCAGGTCCAGGAAATCACCTTGACCTTCGTTCCCAAGATCGTCGCCATCATGCTGGTGGTGGCGCTTACGGGTCCCTTCATCGGCGGCCAGATATCGGCCTTCACCAATGTCATCTTCGAGCGCATCCAGAACGGTTTCTGAGCGATTTCCAGCAAGGGTGCTCGACGCTTCCGCCCAGATTTGCGCCGGGATGGAACGCAGCTAGCAGGCGTCCGGGTTGCGGCTAGTGCATTTCGCCCGGAAGTGGTTCCCGGTTCCGGAACAACGACCTGTATAGAATCAGAAGCTTACAGCAAGGTCGGGCGAATCCTGTTCGCCGCGACATGCTGTGGAGTGCCATTCAGGGCGCGACGGTTTGCGGTGGCGGCGCCAGCGTGTGGCCCTTCGCTATCCCCTTGTTGGACCATGATCTTCCCTGCAAGGCATTCGCCCTTTGCGCCGCGATGCCATAGTTTCGGCAAATCATGCGGGGAAACGGATTCCCGCAAGGATCAGCGCGCCGTGGCAGGAACCCATCCATGATTGACGAGAAGCCGGATAGCGAAAGCGTCTCGGCGCTGGCGCCGTTCCGGCATGGCATCTTCCGGGCCGTATGGGGCGCGAGCCTCGTCTCCAATTTCGGCGGCTTGATCCAGGGCGTCGGCGCCGCCTGGATGATGACCACCATCGCCACCTCGCCCTATCAGGTCGCCCTGGTCCAGGCCTCGACCACCTTGCCGATCATGCTGTTCGCGCTTGTCGCCGGCGCCATCGCCGACAGCTTCGATCGCCGCAAGGTGATGCTGGTCGCCCAGACCTTCATGCTGGTCGTTTCGGTGCTTTTGACCGCGTTCACCTATTTGGACCTGATCACGCCGTGGACGCTGCTGGCCTTTACCTTCCTGATCGATAGCGGCACGGCACTCAACAGCCCGTCATGGCAGGCCTCCGTCGGCGACATCGTTCCGCGCAACAAGGTGCCTGCCGCCGTGGCGCTGAATTCCATGGGCTTCAACCTGACACGCAGCGTCGGCCCGGCAATCGGTGGCATCATCGTCGCGGCCGCCGGCGCGGCCGCGGCCTTCGCGGCGAACGCGGTGAGCTATGTCGGGCTTATCGTCGTGCTGGCACGCTGGAAGCCGGATCTACCGGCCTCGACCTTGCCGCGCGAGTCATTGGGGGCCGCCATGGGCGCCGGCCTGCGCTACGTCGCCATGTCGCCGAATATCGGCAAGGTGCTGGTCAGGGGCGCCGCCTTTGGCTTCAGCGCCGGCGCGGTGCTGGCGCTGCTGCCGCTGGTGGCGCGCGATGTGGTCAAGGGCGATGCGCTGACCTACGGCATCATGCTGGGCGCCTTCGGCATCGGCGCCGTCGGCGGGGCGCTGATCAGCGTGCGGCTGCGGCAGCTGCTCTCCAGCGAGACGATGGTGCGCTGTGCCTTCGCCGGCTTTGCGGCCTGCGCCTTCAACGCCGCCGTCAGCCAGCATGCCTGGCAGACCTCGCTCGGCCTGCTGGTCGGCGGTGCCTGCTGGGTGATCGCGCTCTCGCATTTCAACGTCACCGTGCAGATGGCGACACCGCGCTGGGTGGTCGGCCGGGTTCTGTCGGTCTACCAGACCGCAACCTTCGGGGGCATAGCACTGGGCAGCTGGATCTGGGGTGTCGTCGCCGACGCGCATGGCGCCGAGACGGCGCTGATCGCCGCAGCCATCGCCATGCTGGCCGGCGGCGCCATCGGCCTCGTGCTGCCGCTGCCGCAACAGCAGGTGCTCAACCTCGACCCGCTCAACCGCTTCAAGGAGCCCCACCTGGCACTCGACCTGAAGCCGCGCAGCGGTCCGATCGCCATTATGATCGAATACATCATCCGGCACGAGGACGAGGCGGAATTCCTCGCCACCATGGCCGAGCGCGGCCGCATCCGCCGCCGCGACGGCGCCCGCAACTGGACACTGGCGCGCGATCTCGAAAATCCGGCGATCTGGATCGAGCATTACCACACGCCGACCTGGCTCGAATATGTCAGGCATAACGGTCGCATCACCCAAGCCGACGCCATGGTCGGCGAACGCTTGCGGGCGCTGCACTCGGGCAACGAGCCGCCGCGCGTGCGCCGCGTCATCGAGCGCCCGACGACCGCCGGCACCGCGTTGGTGATGGCCAAGGGGCCGATCGAGCACTGACGAATTCGAAGGTTCGCGGCGCCTACCCCTCTCCCGACAGGTCCCGGCGGGCCTTTTCGAGTTCCTCGGCATAGCGCCGCATCAAATGGCCCTCGGTCAGCAGCCCGAGCACGATGTGGTCGGCGAAGTCCTCGACCACGGCCAGTTCCTCGGCGCCGGCGCGCTGGAAGGTCTCGGCGGCGGCCTGCACGTTCATGCTGGGCACCAGGACGGCATCCTTGTACTGGGCAAGGTCGCGCACCGGCACCTCGCCCCCGGAGGGATCGCTGTGCAGTTCGGCCACGATCAGCACGCCGACATACTCATCCCCCGGGTCGACGGCGATCACGCGCTGGGCCGAACCCAGCGGGAATTCCTTGCGGAAGGCGGCCAGCGTCGTCGACGCATCGACGGTCTTGATGTCCTCGCGCATCATCGAGCCGACGGTCAGGCTGCGCATCCAGCCGACATCGTGGGCGCTGCGGATCGTCTCGCCGCGCAGGTGGAAGCGCCAGGTCGAGAACGAATAACCGAAGGTCTCGCGCACCAGGATCGCCGCCATGATCGAGGCGGCCAGCACCACGCCGGTGAGCGTCAGGTCGCGGGTCGATTCCAGCGCCAGGAAGGTCATGGTCAGAGGCCCGCCGACGACGCCGACGGCAAGCGACGTCATGCCGACAACGGCGGCGACGGAGGGGTCGATACCGGTCGCCGGCGACACGAGCGCCATGACACCGGCGAACGACTTGCCTAGTAGCGCACCAAGGAACAGCGAGGCGAAGAACAATCCGCCGCGAAAGCCCGAACCCAGTGAGATCGCCGACGCCGCCAGCTTCAGCACGAAGACGCTGGCCACCACCGCCAGCCCATAATTCATGGCGAACTCGCGATGCAGCGCTCCGTGGCCGCTGGACAGGACCTGCGGCGTGATCAGGCCGAGGAGGCCGACCAGGACACCACCGATGACGGGGCGCAGCGAGGCATCGACCGACAGCCTGTTGAACCCGCGCTCGATCAACGTCACCAGTTGCATGATGGCGATCGAGGCAGCACCGCCAAGCAGGCCGAGCAACAGGAAAGGCACATATTGGCTGGCGGTGAGTTGCGGCAACCCTGAAAGCTCGAGCGGAAAGGGCACGCCGCCGAACAATTCCGCCGTCAGCGACGCCGAGATCGCAGCCGTCATGACAGGGGCGACATTGGCGACCGAGTAGATGCCGATGACCAGTTCGAAACCGTAGAAGGCGCCCGTCAGCGGGGCGTCGAAGGCGGCCGATATGGCGCCGGCGGCACCACAGCCAACCAGAATGCGGACGTCATTGCGGCGCAACCGGAAAGCGCGCGCCAGCCGTGAGGCGACGCCTGAGCCGACCTGCGTATAGCCCGCCTCCAGACCGACCGAAGCGCCGAAGCCGCTGGAAATCATCGTCTGCACGACGATGATGAAGGTATCGGTCAGAGACATGCGCCCGCCATAGAGCGCGTTGGCCTCGATCGGATCGACCGGCGTGCGGAATTTCCGGAGCCTCAGCCAGACCACCGATATCCCGAGCAGGATGCCGCCGATCGCCGGGATCAGCGCCTGTATCGGACTGGCGAGCGAGAACATGCCCGACAGCCGCCCGCCGGGCTGGACGCCGAACAGCAGCCCGTGCAGGTCCTGTACGATCTGGCTCATCGCGGTGACCAGTATGCCGGCTATGACGCCGACAACGCCCGCCAGCATGACCACGGCGATGCCGCGTGCCTCCAGCAGAGGGACTGACCTCAAAAGAACCGCGCGCAGCCGGCGGGCGTAGACTTGGGGTTGGTTTCTGGAAAGCACCGGGGCGGCTCGCCGATATCAAGGCAAAGGAAGACCCGCCTGATACGCCGGGCGGCACGTCGTGACAACCACAATGCCGACATCAAAGGCGCCATTATGGCCGCGAAATCGCCCGATCCGGCCTTCCCGCCTTGGGGCCGAGGGGGGCTGCCCGCCAGTTGCGAACTAACCGTGCCCTTTCAGCACAATGCGTACACCGAGCCGGAGCGCGGCAAGGATCCGGGCGCCGGACCGCTCAGGTCGGCATGGCTTCGCCGGCCTCGTAAAGCACGAGATTGCGCTCGCCGATGCCGAGCCCCGGCCAGCTCGCGCGCCAGTCGGCAAGATGCGGCGAGCGGAAATGCGCATCCAGGGCCGGTCTGGCGCGCCACACCTCGGTGATCCGGATCAAGCCGGGATCAAGCACATCCTGCGCATAGGAATATTCAAGGCAGCCGTCCTCGGCGCGGCTGGCGCGAACCATGCGCTCCATCACCGGCCTTGCCTCGTCGAGCCTGTCGGGCGGCAGGCGGATCGTACCGATGATCAGCAGCATGAGGTGTCCTTCGCGAGAGAGTCGATTCCCTCACTCTCCCACCCTCGCGCAAGCTTGGCCAGCTACCCTCGCCGGGCTGTCGCATGCTCGGCAGCCCAGGGGTTCGAGGACGAGAATGGCGATCAGCGAAAGCATCCAGCCCGGCGCGGTGGCCAAGAACGGCCGCGACGTCTTCTTCGCGCTCGGCATCGTCGTCATCCTGGCCGTTCTGTTCCTGCCGATCCCGGCCTTTCTCATCGACATCGGGCTTGCCTTCTCGATCGCGCTTTCGGTGCTGATCCTGATGGTGGCGCTGTGGATCCAGCGGCCGCTCGATTTCTCGTCCTTCCCGACCGTGCTGCTCATTGCCACCATGCTGCGCCTGTCACTCAACATCGCCACCACGCGCATGATCCTGTCGCACGGCAATGAGGGCACGCACGCCGCAGGCTATGTCATCGCCGGCTTCTCCAAGCTGGTGATGGCCAGCGATTTCGTCATCGGCCTGATCGTCTTCATGATCCTGATCGTAGTGAACTTCATCGTCATCACCAAGGGCGCCACCCGCATCGCCGAGGTCGGTGCGCGCTTCACCCTCGACGCCATCCCCGGCAAGCAGATGTCGATCGACGCCGACCTCTCCGCCGGCATGATCGACGACAAGACCGCGCAACTGCGCCGCCGCGAACTGGAAGAGGAATCCTCCTTCTTCGGCTCGATGGACGGCGCCTCGAAATTCGTCCGCGGCGACGCCATCGCCGGCCTCATCATCACCGCCATCAACATCGTCGGCGGCATCGCCATCGGCTACATCAGGCACGGCATGGGCATGGGCGAAGCCGCCGACGTGTTCATCAAGCTGTCGGTCGGCGACGGTCTCGTCACCCAGATCCCGGCGCTCATCGTCTCGCTCGCCGCCGGCCTGCTGGTCTCCAAGGGCGGCACGCGCGGCTCGACCAACCAGGCCGTGTTCGGCCAGCTCGGCGCCCATCCGCGCGCGCTCTACGTGGCGGCCGCACTGCTGGTGCTGCTCGGCCTGATGCCCGGCCTGCCGCTGTTCCCGTTCTTCGCGCTCGCCGCCGGCATGGCCGGCCTCGGCTATGTCATTCCAATGCGCCACAACCGGGCCGTCGCCGAGGCCGAGGCGCTGAAGAGCCAGGAAAAAGCGAGCAAGGCCGAGGAAGAAAAGAACTCGGTCAAGGCCTCGCTCGCCACCGCCGAGATCGAACTGCTGATCGGCAAGCAGCTTTCCACCCGGCTCCTGGTCTCGCACCAGGAACTGGTCTTCCGCATGTCCAAGATGCGCAAGAAATTCGCCCAGCAATACGGCTTCGTCGTGCCGGAAGTCCGTGTCGCCGACGACTTCGCCATCCCGCCGAAAAGTTACCAGATCAAGGTGCACGGCACCGTGGTCGCCGAATATTCGATGCGCGTCGGCGAGATCATGGTGCTGCTCGGCAACCGCGACATACCCGAAATCCCAGGCGAGGAGATTCGTGAGCCCGCCTTCGGCATGCGCGCCTACTCCGTCATGGAAACCTTCGCCGAGGATCTGAAGCGCGAGAACTTCACCTTCGCCGACAACATGTCGGTGCTGCTCACCCATCTCTCTGAAGTTATCCGCAACAACCTGCCGCAGCTCCTGTCCTACAAGGACATGAAGGCGCTGCTCGAACGCCAGGACCAGGAATACCGCAAGCTCGCCGACGAGATCTGCACCACCCACATATCCTATCCTGGCCTGCAGGCGGTGCTCAAGCTGCTGCTTGCCGAACGCGTCTCGATCCGCAACCTGCATCTTATCATCGAGGCCATCGCCGAGATCGCGCCGCATGTGCGCCGCACCGAGCAGATCGTCGAGCATGTGCGCATCCGCATGGCCCAGCAGATCTGCGGCGACCTCTCCGAAGGCGGCGTGCTCAAGGTGCTGCGCCTCGGCAACCGCTGGGATCTCGCCTTCCACCAGAGCCTCAAGCGCGACGCCAAGGGCGAGGTGCGCGAATTCGACATCGATCCGCGCCAGTTGGAGGAATTCGGCCAGGACGCCACCAAGGCGATCAAGAAACACCTCGAAGCCGGCGAGCGATTTGTCCTCGTCACCGCGCCCGACGCCCGCCCCTACGTGCGCATGATCATCGAGCGCCTGTTCACCACGCTGCCGGTGCTCTCCCATGTCGAAATCGCCAAGGGCGTCGAGATCAGGGTGCTCGGGACCATATCGTGAGCGTTCTCTCGCAGGCCGTCGTCATCGCGGCGTTCCTCGCCTTCTGCCGCATCGGCGCCTGTTTCATGCTGATGCCTGGCCTGTCCAGCGCCCGCGTCCCGGTCCAGGTCAGGCTGTTCGTCGCGATCGCCGCCACCGGCGGCCTGCTTGCCTTCCTGTGGGACAAGATCTTTCCCTTCGTCGATCCGCGTCCGCAGATCCTGGTGCCGATGATCATCTCGGAGTTGCTGGTCGGCGGGCTGATCGGCGCCATGACCAGGCTCTACATGGAGGCGCTTCGCTTCATGGGCTCGGCCATCGCCATGCTGATCGGCTATGGCGGTTCCGGCGGACCGGCGATCGAGGAACCGGAGCCGCAGGCAGCCCTTGCCGCCATCATTTCGTTCTCGGCGCTGCTGATGCTGTTCGTCTTCGACTTCGATCACGAGATCGTCCGCGCCCTCGTGGCGTCCTACACGGTCGCGCCGGTCAACGTCTTCTTCAACCCGCAGGCGGCGCTGGTCGACATCACCGACACCGTGTCGGACACTTTCTTCTTGGTCATCCGCCTCGGCAGCCCGTTCGTCGCCTATGCCATTCTCGTCAATCTGACGATCGGCTTCGTCAACAAGCTGACGCCGCAGATCCCGATTTATTTCATCTCGCAGCCCTTCGTCATGGCCGGCGGCATGCTGATCTTCTATTTCGCCGCCGGCACCATGCTGTCGCTGTTCGTCGACGGCTTCGTCGACCTCACGCTGGCGAGGTGACATGAGCACGCGCAAGGATCGTCTGAGGAAACTGGTCAAGGTGCAGGGACAGCTGAAAGCCCTGCACGAAACCCGCCACGCCACCTTCGTCGCCGCGGCAAGCGCCGCCGAGACCGAGGCCCGCGAATTGATCGGCCATTTCGACCAGGACAATTCCCTCTCTAGCCTGTTCCCCGATCTCTATCATCGCCGCATCGCCCAGGCCGTCGTGCGCCAGGAGGAGAGCCTGGAAGGCGCGAGACAAGAAGCCGCCCTCATCGCCGCGGCAACCGCCCGCACGAACATGGTCGAGCGCGCCTACAGGGACCTGCGCAACCGCGACGAGCGCGAGAGATCAGACCGCGAGCGGCTGGACCTGATCACGCAGAAGCGGCATCCGAAAGCAGGTGAATAGGTTTCCCACTCCCCGCAAGCCTGCCACAAGCTTGTTGAGGCATGGTCCTGGCTAAGGAAACCCGGCAAAAGGCGGACCTTCTTGGCGATTTCTCCACCCAGCGACATCGTGATGGATGTCGTCCGAGCTGCCGATCCGATGGATATCGAGGCTGCCCGCGCCGCGCTGACCAAGCGCGCCGGCAGCGTCGCCGGCACGTTTTCGGTCGACACCGCGGCTTCGGTCGATGCCGGCTCGATCCTGTCGCGCGCGACGGCGGACAAGGCCGCCGCAACAGCCGACCCGGCCAAGAAGTTCAAGAAGTTCGAGGCGATGGTCCTGCAGACCTTCATCCAGAACATGCTGCCCAAGGACACCGAGGGCGTCTATGGCACGGGTCTCGCAGGCGACATGTGGAAATCGCAGCTCGCCGAGCGTGTCGCCGACGTCATGGCTGACCGCGGCGGCATCGGCATCGCCAAGTCGCTGCTCGCCGACCACTACATGGACGGCAAGCGCAAGATTCCGATCGGCCCGGTCTCGAATGGGCCGGAAAAAACCGAGATCGATCAGCAGACCCGTCTGTCCACGTCGCTCGTCCAGGAGCTGCAGCGCAAAGCCGCCAAGTCGATGACCGGCGACGAGACAACCAAAAAAACAGACATCAAGATCTAGGACTGGGAAACACATGGCCGACTCTTCGGAATTCACCGCCAAGCTGCCCGCGCGCACCACCGCGTCGGACGCACCGACTCCTTTCGCGCGGCCTGGAAACCTTGCCGCCATCATCGGCCGCATCGAGGAGGTGGTCGAGGAAGAGACCGCCGGCATCCGCAGCGATACAAGCTATGACCTCAAGGCGTCGAACGCCCGCAAGAGCCGCTATCTCTACGAGCTGACCCGGGCCATGAAGGGCGGCAGCGAAGCCGAATTCCTCGAGCAGCACCGCGAGGGCCTGACCCGGCTGCGCCAGAAGCTGGCGAAGAACGAAGCCGCTATCCTGGCGCATCTGAGCGCCGTCAACGAGGTCGCCAGCCTGCTGCGCAGTGCCATCCAGCGCGCCGAGACCGACGGCACCTACTCCGCCGGCGAGTTCGGCAGGATGAAAGGTTAGAGCGCGGCAATGCCGGGCTCGCGTTCAGAATGATCAAGGTCATCGCCATAGCGGTCTGGATCTGCGCCGCCACGCTCGGCGCGGTGTTCTATTCGTTCCAGGCCGCCGGTGAACAGGGCGTCGGTGAGAAACCCAAGCCGATGCTGGGCGGGCTGGACTACGTCAAGACCGACATCATTTCGGTGCCGCTGATCCACGACTCCAAGATCGACGGCTATTTTCTGGCCAAGCTCGTCTACACCGTCGAGCCGGAGCAGATAAAGAAGCTGTCGATCCCGGCCGAGGCGCTCATCACCGACCAGGTCTACACCTACCTCTACGCCAACCCCCAGATCGACTTCACCAAGAAGGCGACGCTCGACCTCGATGCCTTTCGCGCCACGATCCGCGACACGATCAACACCCGGGTCGGCGCAACCCTGGTCCATGAGGTCCTGATCGACCAGGTCAATTTCCTGAGCAAGGATGAGATCCGCGACAACTGGCTGCGTCGGCGGCAGGATGCCAGCACCCAGGCGACCGAGACTCCCAAGCCGGTCAGCGCGCACTAAGCCATCGGCCCGGTGCCGGTGGCCCTAGAGCAGTCGGCGTTGGGGCCAATCCCTGCAATTCGCGTTGACGTAAACGTCAATCCGAAGCTATATGCGGCAGCGATCATGATCGCCAGTGATGCCGCATGAACTTCGGCTGGACCGAAGTGCGTAGCGTGACAGATGCAACCAGACAGGGAGAACAGCGTGAGCGTTCAGGATATAGCCGAGAAGATCAAGTCGCGCGTGGCCAGCAGCGGCTTCGACCGTTCCGTGAAGTTCGACACCGGCAGCGACGGCGTCATCGTCATCGACGGCGCGGCCGTCTCGACCACGGACGCTCCCGCCGACTGCACCATCAAGCTGTCGCTCGACGATCTGGATTCGCTGATCGCGGGCGACCTGAACCCGACCATGGCGTTCATGACCGGCAAGATAAAGGTCGAAGGCGACATGACCGTCGCCATGGCGCTGAGCCAGTTGATCGGTTGACAGGCGCGGCCGCCAGAAGCGATTTCGAGGTAAACGAAACGCCGCCTTTTCAGGCGGCGTTTCGTTTGAAGGGCAGTCGCGCTTAAGGCTTCATGCGGCCAAGGTCGGCGCCTGTGCCTTGAGCTTGCGGCCGGACGCCTTCAGCGTACCCCTGGCGCCGTCAAGCACGCCCTCCACCAGTTCCAAGGCCAGCAGACGGTGCCGTTCGTAAGGCCCCGGCATGGCGAGCGCCCCGGTCCTGGCAGCCGAAAAGCCGAAGCGGCCATAGTAAGGCTCGTCCCCAACCAGCAGGATCGCAGCGTGGCCGAGGCGCGCGGCTTCCGCGATGGCATGCCGCATCAGCGCTGAGCCGATGCCGGCACTCTTGAGCGACGGGTCGACGGCGAGCGGGCCAAGCAGCAGCGCTGCCGGACCGCTCTCGCCCAGCATGACATCCCATAGCCGCACCGTGCCGGCCACGCCGCCCGAGGCATCGCGCGCGACGAAGGCAAGCCCCTCCGAGGGCCGGCGGCCGCGGCGCAGCTTCTCCGATGATTTGGTCTTGCGCTTCGGCCCCATGGCGCGATCGAGCAAGGCTTCGCGCGCCGCCATGTCGGCAGCGGTTTCGGCGACCATGGCGAAGGCCGGCGCATGAGCTACGAATTCGACTGACATTTCCATTTCCGCGATCCCTTCACGAGCGGAGATATGTTCCACAGGCGAGCCCAAGTGGGCGACGGGCGCCCACCTGGGATGATCTGAACAGCTCTAATGAGCCGTCAGATCACGTAGGATCGGAGAGGCTCGAAGCCGTTGAAGGCGACCGCCGAGTAGGTGGTCGTGTAGGCGCCGGTGCCTTCAATCAGCACCTCGTCGCCGATGGTCAGCGACAAGGGCAGCGGATAGGGCGTCTTCTCGTACATCACGTCGGCCGAATCGCAGGTCGGGCCGGCGAGCACGCAAGGCGCGGTCTCGCTGCCGTCATGGCGGGTGACGAGGGGATAGCGGATCGCCTCGTCCATCGTCTCGGCCAGACCGCCGAACTTGCCGATGTCGAGGAACACCCATCGCACATTGTCGTTGTCGGCCTTCTTCGAGATCAGAACGACTTCCGACTTGATGACGCCGGCATTGCCGACCATGCCGCGGCCCGGCTCGATGATCGTCTCGGGAATGGCGTTGCCGAAGTGCTTGCGCAGCGCCGAGAAGATCGCCTGGCCATAGGCCTGGGCCGCCGGCACGTCACGCAAATAGCGCGTCGGGAAGCCGCCGCCCATATTGACCATCTTGAGCACGATGCCTTCTTCCGCGAGCGTCGCGAACACCTTCTTGGCGTCGGCCAGAGCACGGTCCCACGCGGTCAGGTCGGTCTGCTGCGAGCCGACATGGAACGACACGCCATGGGCGTCGAGGCCGAGGCCCCTGGCATGGCGCAGCACGTCGACGGCCATGTCGGGCACGCAGCCGAACTTGCGCGACAGCGGCCACTCGGCGCCCTCGCCATCGGTCAGCACGCGGCAGAACACGCGGGAGCCTGGAGCGGCGCGCGCGATCTTCTCGACTTCCTCGACGCAATCGACCGCGAACAGCCGGATGCCGAGCTGGTAGGCGCGTGCGATGTCACGCTCCTTCTTGATGGTGTTGCCGAAGGAGATGCGGTCCGCCGGCGCACCGGCGTCCATCGCCATCTCGACTTCGGCAACGGAAGCGGTGTCGAAGGACGAGCCCATCGCAGCAAGCAGGCGCAGGATTTCCGGCGCCGGGTTTGCTTTCACCGCATAATAGATCTTGGAATCGGGCAGAGCCTTCTCGAAGGCGCGGAAATTGTCGCGCACGACGTCGAGGTCGACGACGAGGCAGGGGCCGGACGGACGTCGGGTGGCGAGGAAGTCGAGGATGCGCTGTGTGGCCATCGGGTTTCTCCATCGCGCCTTTCGGCGCGCACAAGGGTGCGGGCGCGGGCTGTCGGCCTCGCGAACACGCGGTCAAACAAAGGCGGGACGGAAAATCCATGGAACCAGCCGGTGGAGACCCCGGAACCATGAAACGCCGTCTCGCGGCGATGAACCTTAGCCTTGCCCGGCTTCGGTTCGCTTTGTCTGCCTTGGCTTGGATTGGGAGAACCCCGTTCCGCACTGCCGGCAATGAAGGTGTGCCTCTTCAGTAACCCCGGTCTTTGGACAACCGGCAGAGAACCAGAAAGGCCCGCACCGTCGTTGCTTCAAGGTGTCCTCGGTCTGGCGGTTGGCCGCTAAACCGACTGGAGGGGTTAGCTCCAGTTACCTTACCGATTTCCCTCACCATTCGAGGATCGGCGGACACCCACAGGCACGTGCGACTTTGGGCAAGCGCGATATAAGAGCGAAGCATTTCACAATCAATAAAAATCTTATCGCAGGTTGTAAAATTTCTGCCATCGAACAATGTTGGCCAACCGTATACGGATATCGAACGATGACAGGCACGCACGGCCCTTTCAACGCCTTTCTCGACCTTCGCCAGATGCCGGTGGCGCATGCCGAACTTGGACCCCTGGCCGGCCTGCGGCTGGCGGTCAAGGATATTTACGACGTTGCCGGCTACCGCACCGGTTGCGGCAATTTGCAGAAATTCGCCAATGGCCACGCCGCTTCGCGCACGGCGCCGGCCGTGCAGGCAATTCTCGACGCCGGTGCGCGCTTCATCGGCAAGACGCAGACCGACGAACTCGCCTTCGCTCTGTTCGGCCAGAACGCGCATTTTCCGTTTCCGGTGAACCCCGCGGCTCCCGACCGTGTCACCGGAGGCTCGTCGTCGGGGTCGGCGGCGGCGGTGGCGGGCAGGTTGGCCGACATCGCCACGGGGTCAGACACCGGGGGTTCGATCCGCGCGCCGGCGAGTTTCTGCGGGCTGATCGGGCTGCGCACCACGCATGGCCGCATTTCCCTCGACGGCACCATGCAACTGGCGCCGAGTTTCGACACGTTCGGCTGGTTCGCCGACGACATCGAAACCTATGAGACTGTCGGCAAGCTGTTGCTTGGCCGCGATCCGCACCAGCATTCCCTGGACCGCCCGCTGGCGCTCGGCTGGCTGGACGAGATGGTCGCCCGGCCGGCGGCCGCCGAATATGCCGGAATGAAGGCGCTGGTGGGCACGGTGTTCGGCACGCCGGCGACGCCAGCGACGCGCTTCAGCTCGTCCCCGGACGAACTCTACTGGTGCTTTCGCCGCCTGCAGGCCAAGGAGGCCTGGACAGTGCATGGCGAATGGATCACCAGCGGCGAGCGCGAGCTCGGGCCCGGCGTCGAGGAACGGTTCGGCTTTGGCCGTGCGGTCGACGACCGGACAGCACAGGCCGAGAAGGTGCGCCGGCTGACCTTTCGCGGCGAACTCAGCGCCTTGCTTGGCAAGGACGGCTTCCTTGTCCTGCCGACGGTGCCGGGTCCGGCACCCTATGTCGACAGCACACCGGAGCAATTCCAGGCCTACCGCGAACGCGCGCTCCATCTTCTATGCCTGGCCGGGCTCTCCGGCTTTCCGCAGATCACCTTGCCGATCGGCTCGGTCGCCGGCGCTCCGTTCGGCCTGTCGCTGCTTGGCCCTTCCGGCAGCGACATTGCCCTGATACGGCTCGGCCGAAAACTTCTCGACGCAGCACAAAGAGCCTGAACAATGGACACACTGACCCGCATGCGCGCCTTCATCGACGTCGTCGAGGCCGAAGGCTTTTCGGCGGCGGCGCGCAAGATCGGCCGCTCCAAGGCGCTGCTGTCGAAATATGTGCGCGAGCTGGAGGACGAGCTCGGCGCTCTGCTGCTGAACCGCACCACGCGCCAGTTCTCGATGACCGAGGCCGGCCACACCTACTACCGCCGCGCCTCGGAAATCGTGCGCGAGGTCGATAGCCTGGCCGACGCCGTGCGCGAGTCCTCCGGCGACGTGCGCGGCCGCATCAAGCTGTCGGCGCCGCGCACCTTCGCCGACGCGCCGATCGGCCAGTCGCTGATCGACTTCGCTAAGCAGTATCCCGACATCGTGCTCGACATCCAGCTCGACGACCGCTTTGTCGATCTGGTCGAGGAAGGCTTCGACCTTGCCGTGCGCATCTCGCGGCTGGAGAACTCGTCGCTGATCGCCAGGCGGCTGGCGCCGTTTTCGATCAAGCTCTGCGGCTCTCCAGAACTGATCGCCAAGCATGGCATGCCGACGCGACCGCAGGATCTCAGCCACATGCCCTGCATCGTCGACACCAATGGCCGCGGACTGAACAACTGGCCCTTCAAGGGCGACAATGGCGATCCGGTGAGCATCGCCGTCTCCGGCCCGATCGAGGTCAACAGCCCGATGGCGGCGCGCGCCGCGGCCTTGTCGGGGCTTGGATTTTGCATCCTGCCGGATTTCATCGCCGCCCCAGACCTCAAGAGCGGCCAATTGGTGGCGGTGCTCGACGACCGCATCCTGTCGGGCGGCGGCATCTTCGCCGTCTATCCGCATCGCCGTTACCTTCCGGCGAAGGTGCGCGTTTTCGTCGATTTCCTGGTGCAGTGGTTCAGGACGCGCGAGAGCGCCTGACCTGCCCCAGCAGCCCGGATACCGCACGCTTTTAAGCTCTCCTGCATGCGTGGCGCTATCCAAAGCCTCGCGCACTTTTGGGTGACATGCGCCCGCAGTCCCAATTTCGCCCCCTTTCTGGTAACCTTCGACCACGCTCTCGAAAGCCAAGGGAATCGCGACCGCGAATGCATCTGAAACGGCACGCAATCATGCTGGCCTCGGCCTTGGCGGCGATCTTTGCCGCGACAGGACCGGCCGAGGTGCATCCGCACGTCTTCGCCGAGGCGCGCCTCGACGTGGTCCTGTCCCCGGATCACCAAAGTGTGAAAGCGTTGCGTCATCTGTGGCGCTTCGACGATCTGTTTTCGAGCACGGTGATGATGGAGTTCGACAAGAACTCCGACCTGAAGCTTGACGACAAGGAGCTGAAGGAGGTCGCCGACACCGTCCATGCCTCGCTGGCCGAGTTCAATTATTTCCAGCTCGTCACGCAGGACGGCAAGGACGTGGCGATGACGCCGCCGCCGCATCTGATGGCCAATTTCGACAACGACCAGTTGATCATCCTGTTTGAATCCGAACCGAAGGCGCCGATCAAGCTGTCCGGCACGATCGACATCGGCGTCTACGATCCTACCTTCTATACGGCGATCGACTTCACCGAGGATTCCAACATCACCGTCGAGGGCCTGCCGTCGAACTGCACGAGCAAGGTCGTCCGGCCGGACCCGGACGAAGCGATCAAGGAAAACCAGAAGACCCTGACGGATGCCTTCTTCAACGATCCGACAGGCACCGACATGAGCAAGATCTTTGCCACCAAACTCGAACTGACCTGTCAGCCAGAAGGATAGATCCGGTGAACCCGATCGGGAACTGTTCGAAACCGTCCCTGCGTTTGGCAGTCGGCCTGTTGGCCCTTGCCTTTGCCATGATGCATTTCGCCAATGCCGCGCACGCCCAGAGTTCGCTCGGCATCGGCGTCAATGACGGCATGGCACCCACCACCGGTCCGTTCGCCCATATCCTGATGTGGATCAATCTGAGGCAGCAGGAATTCTACCGCGCGCTGGCGACCGCCATGAAGGCAATGCGCCAGGACAACAGCAAGATCTGGATACTCATCGGCCTGTCCTTCGCCTATGGCATTTTCCACGCCGCCGGCCCCGGCCACGGCAAGGCGGTGATCTCGTCTTATATGGTGGCCAACGAAGTGGCGCTGAAGCGCGGCATCCTATTGTCCTTCGTCTCGGCGCTGCTGCAGGGCCTGACGGCGATCCTGGTGATGCTGCTGGCCTATTTCGTCCTGCGCGGCACCACCATCTCGATGACCGATGCGGCCTGGTTCATGGAGATCATGAGCTTTGCCCTGGTCACCCTCTTTGGCGCCTGGCTTTTGTGGCGCAAGCTCGGCCCAGCCGTCCTGCGCCTGTTTGGCAAGGGCCCGGCCTACAGCCTGTCGGCGGCTCACGCCGGTCATTCCCATGCCGGCCATTCGCATGGCGCTCACGACCATGCGGCGCACGCTCATTCCCACGCACTGCACGGGCATGGCGATCACGACCATGGGCATGGCCATTCGCACGATCATTACGGCCACGGCGCGCATGATCATGCGCATCACGACCACGCCAGCGGCGAGGTCTGCGACACCTGTGGCCACTCGCATGCGCCCGATCCGGCGCTGCTGTCGGGTGACCGCTTCGACTGGCGCACCGCCTGGTCGGCGGTGGCCGCCGTCGGCATCCGCCCTTGCTCCGGTGCGTTGATCGTTCTCAGCTTCGCGCTGCTCAACGGGCTCTGGCTCGGCGGCCTGCTGTCGGTGCTGGCAATGTCGATCGGAACCGCGATCACCGTCTCGGCCCTGGCCACACTGGCGGTGACCGCCAAGAACTGGGCGGTGTATTTCGCCGGCGACGGCCGCATGGGCAACCGCATCCACTCGATCGTCGAGATCGGCGGCGCGGCCTTCGTCTTCCTGTTCGGACTGCTGCTGCTGTCCGCGAGCCTGACGGGCAGCGTTTAGACCCTACCATTCCGTTGGAATGGGATAGGCACCGTGCGCTACTGACCGGGAATCTTGCCGCCCAGCTCATCCTCGATATGCGCGCGGATGATCTCGTCAAAACTCTTTTCGGCACTGAAGCCAAGTTCCCTTGACCGCCGCGCCTCGAAGCGGGTCGGCCAGCCCTTGACGATTGCCCAGATCGTCTCGTCGGGCACCTCGCGGATCAGGCTTGTCGCCTGCGATCCAGCCACCCGTTCCAGCGCCTCGATCTGCTCGCCAACGGTGACGGCGACACCCGGCATCGTCAGGTTGCGGCGCGGCCCCACGGCTGCGCCCTCGATCTCCGCGCCATGGATCAGGAAACTCACCGCCGAGCGCGGGCTGGCATGGGTGTGCACGACCGAGCGCGGCACCGGCAGGATCGCCTCCTGCCCGCTCAAGGGTTCACGAATGATACCGGAGAAGAAGCCGGACGCCGCCTTGTTGGGCTTGCCGGGCCGCACGCAGATCGTCGGCAGCCGGATGCCGATGCCGTCGAAGAAGCCGCGCCTGGAATAGTCTGCCAGCAGCGCTTCGCTCATTTGCTTCTGCGTGCCGTAGGAGGTCAGCGGCGTCGGGTGGAATTCGTCCGGTATGACATCCGGGAACGGCGCGCCGAAAACGGCGATTGACGACGTGAAGACGACGCGCGGCGCAAACCCTGCCAGGCGGATGGCGTCGAACAGCGCACGCGTGCCGTCGAGGTTGACGCGGTAGCCGAGGTCGAAATTCGCTTCCGCCTCACCCGACACGATGCCGGCGAGGTGGAAGACGACATCGGGGCGCGACACAACCAGGCTTTCCGCGGCGCCTGCTACGGCAAGGTCACCCGTGTGTAGCGCGACGCTGACGCCGTCCATGGCTGGCGCCTGCGGCGGCACGATGTCGTGGAGGTCGAGCGCCGTGATCTTCTCGCCGCGCAGCGTGCCGTCCTTGGCCAGCCGGGCGATGAGTTTGCGGCCGACCATGCCCGCGGCGCCAGTGATCAGAATGCGCATGTCCGATATCCCTTACTTCCGATTTTTGCGCTGGGTGCGCGCGCGCAACCAGAACACCAGGAAAAACGCCAGCACGAAGACGGTGCCGAAGATACCCGCCAGCACGGTCGAATAACTGCCGAGTGCCAACATCACGGTCGGCAGGTAGAAAGCGGCAATGCCGAACAGAAGCATGATCCAGACCGCCGCAATGGCCGCATTGCGCGTGTCACGGTCCATCATGCCGCACCGGAACGGCGGTCGTTCATCGAGCTGAGTTGCAAAGCTGGAGGACTCCTGAGGCAGGTCCGATCAATGGTCATCGATCGATCCTAGTGATAGTGGCCGTGATGCGCGGCCGCATCGTGCTCATGCTCGTGATGATGGTCGTCGCCATCGTCGGCGCACCGGCCGAATTCCGGTTCCACGGTGGCATGGCTGATGCCGTGCTCGCTGGCAAGCCGCTTCTTGATGGCGCTGACCGCCTGATGGGCATCGACGCCCTCGTTGAGGCAGGCATGCAGCGTCGCCATGCTGCTCGACCCGTCGAGCGACCAGATGTGCATATGGTGCACCTCGCGCACGCCCTGGACCGTTGCCTGAATGTCCCCGGCGATCAGGTCGCGATCGAGGCTTGGCGGCACGCCTTCGAGCAGGACGTGGGCGGCGGCGCGCATCAGCGACCACGCGGTGGACAGGATCAGCAGCGAGACCAGCACGGACAGGATCGGGTCGATCGGCGTCCAGCCAGTCGCCAGGATGACCAGTGCCGCGACGATCGCGGCTGCCGAGCCGAGCAGATCGCCGAGCACATGCAGGATGGCGCCGCGCATGTTGAGGTTGTCTCGATCGCCGCCATGCAGCACCAGGAAGGAGCCGATATTGACCAGCAGGCCGAGGATCGCCACCACCAGCATCGGCCCGCCCAGCACCGGCGCCGGTGTCAGCAGGCGATCCCACGCTTCGTAGACGATCCACAGAGCGATGACGAAAATGGCGATGCCATTGGTGTAGGCCACCAGCGTCTTGACGCGGCCGAAGCCGTAGGTGAGCTGGCCGGTTGCCGGCCGGCCCGCCAGATGGAAGGCATACCAGGCCAGGCCGAGCGCAATGGCGTCGGCGAGCATGTGGCCGGCATCGGCCAGCAGCGCCAGCGACCCGGTAAACAGGCCGCCGAGCGCCTCGGCCACCATGAAGCCGGCGGTCAGGCAGGCCGCGATCAGGACGCGCTTCTGGTCCGTCGACCCATGCACATGGCCGCCGCCGTGATCGTGCCCGCTGTGATCGTGGATATGCGCCAAATGGCAAACTCCCGTTAGGCGCCGAATTCCGCGCGAAAATCCTCGAGCCGGCGGTTCTGCTGGCCATTGGCGTCGAAGTTGGCCGGATCGAGCCAGGCTTCATAAGCCTTGCGCAGAGCCGGCCATTCCTTGTCGATGATCGAATACCACGCGGTGTCGCGGTTTTCACCCTTGACGATGAGATGCTGGCGGAAAATACCCTCGAACTTGAAGCCGAACCGTTCCGCCGCGCGCTTCGACGGCCCGTTGCGGTTGTTGCACTTCCATTCGTAGCGGCGATAGCCGAGTTCGTCGAAGATGTATTTCATGAACAGGAACTGTGCTTCCGTCGCCGCCGGCTTGCGCGAGATGAGGGGTCCCCAGTAGATGTTGCCGATCTCGATGACGCCATGGGTCGGATCGATGCGCATCAGCGTCTGGCGGCCGGCGACCTTGCCGCTTGCCTTGTCGACAATAGCGAAGAACAGCGGATCCTCGCTCGCCTCCACCTTGTCCAGCCAGGGCTGGAAGGCGGCGCGGGTTTCCGGCGGATAGTCGGGCAGCCACGCGAAGCGGCCGTCGACGTCGGCCACGGACGATGCTTCATAGAGGCCGTCGCCATGTGTTGCGGCCCTCAATGGCTCGAGCCTGACATAGCGGCCCTCCAGAACCTTGCGCTCCGGGCGCGGACGCGGCTGCCAGTCTTTGAGATTTTCCGACACCGAAAACTCCAATCCGTTTGACTTTTGCGGGCGGACGCTCACAAAAACGCTCGCCAACAGTAAGAACCACAGGGACGGGAAAAATGCTCCACACGATTTCGGCCTTCGACCGTCTCGGCGAGGAAAACGCTTTTGCCGTGCTGGCCCGGGCGACGGCGCTGGCGAGCCAGGGCCGCGACATCGTCAATCTCGGCATCGGCCAGCCCGACTTCAAGACGCCGCAACACATCGTCGAGGCGGCGATCAAGGCGCTGCGTGACGGCCACCATGGCTACACGCCGGCCAATGGCTTGCTGGCGACCCGCGAGGCGGTGGTGCGACGCACGCTGACGACCACCGGCGTCGAGGTCTCGCCGGAGGCGGTGATGATCCTGCCCGGCGGCAAGCCGACCATGTTCGCCGCCATCCTGATGTTCGGCGAGCCCGGCGCCGAGATCCTCTATCCCGACCCCGGCTTTCCCATCTACCGCTCGATGATCGAGTTCACCGGTGCAACCCCCATTCCCGTGCCGATGCGCGAGGAGAACGGCTTCGCCTTCTCGGCCGAAGAGACGCTGGGGCTGATCACGCCGAAGACCAGGCTCTTGATCCTCAACTCGCCGGCCAACCCGACCGGCGGCGTCACCCCGCGCGCCGAGATCGAGAATCTGGTCAAGGGGCTTGAGAAGCATCCAGACGTCGCCATTCTCTCCGACGAAATCTACGATGTCATGACTTATGACGGCGAGACGCATTGCTCGCTGCTTGGCTTTCCCGAGATCCGTGACCGGCTGATCGTGCTCAACGGCTGGTCCAAGACCTGGGCGATGACCGGCTGGCGCATGGGCTGGTCGATCTGGCCGAACGGCGACAAGGGCGCCCACCTCTACGACAAGGTGCGCAAGCTGGCGGTCAATTGCTGGTCCTGCGTCAACGCGCCAAGCCAGTTCGCCGGCATCGCGGCGATCGACGGCCCGCAGGACGACGTCGACACCATGATGCGCGCCTTCGACCGCCGCAGGAAAATCGTGGTTGAGGGCCTGAATGCCCTGCCAAACATCTCCTGCATCACGCCCAAGGGCGCGTTCTATGCCTTCCCCAATGTCTCGAAGACCGGCTGGAAGGCCAAGAAGCTCGCCTCGGCCCTGCTCGACGAGGCCGGTGTGGCGCTGATCGGCGGCCCCGATTTCGGCATTCTCGGCGAAGGCTACATCAGGCTCTCCTACGCCAATTCCGAGGAGAACATCCTGCGCGCGCTGGAGCGGATCGGGGCGTTTCTGGCCAAGTGAGCATCAGCGTCGCCGCGCGAGCCGGATAGCTTGCCACCGCATTCCATGACGGTGTCATGAGCCGTCCGGAGGCGCGTAGCCAAGGCTGTGCGGGCATACCGAAAACGGCTACGAATTCCCGTATCAGGACCAATGGGGGAATCTCGCATGTTCTATGCAATCCTTGCCTATCACGTGGAAGATGCGATCGAGGCGCTGACGCCGCAGGAAGATGCGGCGCTGATGGCCGAGTTGCTCAAGATCAACGGCAGGCTTCATGCGGAAGGCACGCTTGGGCCGTCAGCGCGTCTGGGAACGACACGGGATGCCTGCACCTTGCGCGGCCCGGGCGACGGTATGATCATCGATGGGCCCTTCGCCGAGACCAAGGAACAGTTGCTCGGCCTCTATGTCGTCGACTGCGTCACCAGGGATGACGCCATCGCGATCGCCCGCGATCTTCGTCGTGTCAACCCGACCGCCGTTTACGAGATCAGGCCCATTCTACTCTTCAAGCCCGGCGTGCCGCTGGCGGAAAAATGAGGCCCGGGCGAAAGCGCTGCCGGCACGCGCTGCTCACCCACGCCCCACGAACGGCATCTTGGTCGCCATCACGGTCATGAACAGCACGTTGGCGTCGAGCGGCAGGCTGGCCATGTGCACGACCGCGTCGGCGACGCGTTGGACATCCATCACCGCTTCGGCTGATATCGAGCCATTGGCCTGCGGCACGCCGACGGTCATCGGCTGCGCCATGTCGGTCAATGCATTGCCGATGTCGATCTGTCCGCAGGCGATGTCATAGGGGCGGCCATCGAGCGCCAGCGTCTTGGTCAGCCCGGTGATGGCGTGCTTGCTCGCCGTATAGGGCACCGAGCCCGGGCGCGGCGCATAGGCCGACACCGAACCATTGTTGATGATGCGGCCGCCCATCGGCTTCTGCTTGCGCATGGCGCCGAAGGCCGCTCGCGCGCACAAGAAAGATCCGGTGAGGTTGACGCCGACGATATCGTTCCAGACCTCGACCGGGATCTCGTCGATCGGCGTCGACTTGTAGCCCATGCCTGCATTGTTGAAGAGCAGATCGACCCGCCCGAAAGCCTCCGCCACGGTCTCGAACAGATCGTCGACCTCACCGGCCTTGCTGATGTCGCAGGCAACCGCCAACGCTCTGGCCTCGGTCGGCCCGATCTCGGCGATCGCGGCATCCAGCACCGGCTTGCGGCGCCCGCAGAACACCGTATTCCAGCCGGCCTTGAGCAATGCCGTGGCTACGCTCTTGCCGATCCCGGTGCCGGCCCCGGTGACGATGGCGGTCTTTTGCTCGGTCATGGCTGATGTCCTCCGGCAGCGATGTGCGTGCTCGCCTGATCTACAAATTTGGTTCGGGTGGAGAAGGCATCGCAAATGATGGCAGCGATGGCAAGCGCGGCCACTGGGACATGGCCTCGAAAAGTGAACCCATTTGTTTGGAGGGCAGCCGGCGAGGACGGACAAAAAGGGCGGTCATTGGCGACCGCCCTGATCTGAACCGGGCTTGGGAGGAGGAAAAGCCGATCCGACTGTGTAGAATCATGCGCTTCCTGAGTTAACGAATGGCTAACGCCTCCACGGCCTGTGTGCCAATCCGGGTTACCACTGCGGATTGGGTGGTGTACCCTCGGCCGTGGGCACTTTCGCCGCCGAAACCGTCGCCTCGACATGGTCGATCAGCGAGTCCGGCAGGCCGAGCCGCCCGGCAAGCAGGTCGAGGTAACCGCGCTCGGCGCGCGTGTCGGGGTCGATCGTGAGGCGCGACGCCGTGTAGAGTTCGAGCTTCTGCGCATCAGTATGAGCACCCGCCACCAGCGTGTCGAGGTCGAGTGGGCTCTCCAGTTCCGCCATCAGGAATTTTTCCGCATCGGTGCCGATCCCGGCGAGGCTGAGCTTGCCGGCGATCTTCCGGCGCTCTTCGTCGTCGACATGGCCGTCGGCCTTGGCCGCCGAGATCATCGCCCGCACCAGGGTCAGCGTGAACTCATCCTCGCCTTGCGGCGCCTGCGACGGGTGGAAGGCGGTGTCCTTGGGCGGCGGCAGCAATTCCGGCTCGCCAGCCGCGGGCGCCTGTTCCGGTGCGTTGCCGGCCTTGTAGTTCTGGTAGGCCTTGTAGGCGAGACCACCGATGGCGGCCAGTCCGCCGAGCTTCACCGCGGCACCCGTCACCTGCCGGCCGGCGCCGGTCCCAAGCAGCACGGCGGCTAGCGCACCGGCGGCCAGCGGATTGTCCTTGGCCATCTGCACCGCCTGGCCAGCCTTGTCGCGGACCGTGCCGCTGGCACCGGGAACTTGCGAGCCGAGCAGATCGTCGAGAAGCTTCTTGGGATCGAACATCGATGCCTCCAGGATTTGCCAAGCCGAACGGGCAGGTTTCGAACGCCGAAGAGGTAGGTCCCGAAGCTTGACATTGCAATGACAGTGCCCCGGTTTGCCCGGCCCCGGCGCCCTCGATCAGGACCCGATGTGCGGTCCCCTGCCCCGCGCTTGCGCGAGCTCGACCTGTCGCTGCCGCTCCGCGTAGCGCTTCCGGTCTTCGTCCGAGCGGGCGTCAAAACAATGCGGGCAAGAAACGCCGGCGGCATATCGAGGCGAAGCCAGCTCGCTTGCCGTCAGCGGATGGCGACAGGCACGGCAAAGCTCCGCATCACCCTCCGTGAGGCCGTGCGACACCGAAACCCGCTCGTCGAAGACGAAGCACTCGCCTTGCCACAGGCTCTGCTCCGCTGGAACCTCCTCAAGGTATTTGAGGATGCCCCCCTTGAGGTGGAACACGTCCTCGAAGCCGAGTGACTTCACATAGGCGGTCGCCTTTTCGCAGCGAATGCCGCCGGTGCAGAACATCGCCACCTTGCGTCCTTCGAGATCCGCCCGATGCGCTTCCACCCAGGCCGGGAATTCGCGAAAGCTCGCCGTCGCCGGGTCGACGGCGCCCTTGAAGCTGCCGATCGAGACCTCATAGGCGTTGCGCGTATCGATGACGATCGTGTCGGCTTGCGAGATCAGCGCATTCCAGTCGCCCGCCTCCACATAGGTGCCCGCACTTGCCGCCGGGTCGATGGTCTCGACGCCCATGGTGACGATCTCGCGCTTCAGCCGCACCTTCATGCGATGGAAGGGCATGGCCGCGGCACTGCTGTACTTGACCTCGAGACCCGACAGGCCGTCGATCGCTTCGATGTGTTCGATCAGCGCGGCGATCGCTTCGTCGCTGCCGGCGACGGTGCCGTTGATGC
Source organism: Mesorhizobium sp. B2-3-10 (assembly GCF_006442275.1). Taxonomy (NCBI): domain Bacteria; kingdom Pseudomonadati; phylum Pseudomonadota; class Alphaproteobacteria; order Hyphomicrobiales; family Phyllobacteriaceae; genus Mesorhizobium; species Mesorhizobium sp. B2-3-10. The sequence continues at coordinate 238,787 of NZ_VFVT01000003.1, read as the reverse complement.
CCTCATGCGCCAGGAGCAGCGTGCCCTTGATGCCGCGCCCGCAGCAGAAGGCCGCAAGCGGCGCGCGCAACGCCTCGAAAGCATCGAGCCGGGCAAAACGGTAGAGCGCGGCGACGCGGGCTGGCTGGGATGGCGCGGGCAGTGTTGTCATTGCCAGAGCAACTAGACGCTAGTAGAAGCCGATTCAAGTGAAACGGGTTCGATCCGTCTGTCATGGCTCTGTCGGGAAAGAACCTTTAAGCTGAGTGGCCACGCGTGACATCGCGCCGCGATGGGTTCCGTGGACAGGGCAATACCGGTCTGCTAATCGGTTGAAATCCCCTCGATACGCCGCCGACAAGGAGAGACCGAATGCCCAGCAAGACCGAGAACCTCCTGTCGCTCCTCAATGGCCAGCCGGTCATTCCGGTGTTGAAGATCGCCAACGTTGCCGATGCGGTGCCGCTGGCCCGTGCCCTGGCGCGTGGCGGTTTGCCGGCGATCGAGATCACGCTGAGGACCGCGGATGCGCTCGAAGCGATCCGTCGCGTGGCGGGCGAAGTCGAGGAAGCCATCGTCGGCGCCGGCACCATTCTGGATGCCAGCCAGTTCGACGAAGCGGCCGCGGCCGGTTCGCGCTTCATCGTCAGCCCCGGCATCACCCGCGAGCTTCTGGCTGCCGCCTCCGACAGCGAGGTTCCGCTGCTGCCCGGCGCCATCACGCCCGGCGAGATCATGGCCGCGCGCGAAGCCGGCCTTCGCTTCCTGAAATTCTTCCCGGCCGAACAGTCCGGCGGCATCGCTTCGCTCAAGGCTTTTGCCTCGCCGCTGGCGGACGTCAAGTTCTGCCCGACTGGCGGCATCACCGGCAAGAACGCGGCCGACTATCTCAGCCTGTCCAATGTCATCTGCGTCGGCGGCTCATGGGTGGCGCCCGACGACATGGTCAAGGCCGGCAAGTGGGATCAGATCGAAGCGCTCGCACGCGCTGCCAGCGAACTCGGGAAATAGCGCCTTTCCGCACGGCATGAAAAACCCGGCCGACGAGCGTCGACCGGGCCTTTTTGACTGGCTAGCTAGTCCAGACTGCGATCAGTTGCAGACCTTGACCGTCTCCGTCACCTTGTGATGGTGCCGCCAGTGCGTCACCACCCTGGTGCGGCAGTGCTTCTTCATCATGTGCATATGATTGTCGGTCTTGACGACAACGGTCTCCGCCTGTGATGGCGCGATCGCGGCCGATGCTGCCGCCAGCGCCATAACTGATGCCAGTAGAATCTTTTTCATGAATATCCTCGGGTTGGAGCGTACCCACACTAAACCGGAAATGAGCGGGCCGTTCCCGCTTCACGAGAAGTTCAGCCGCGCGTGATCCTCAGGGGTCGGAGGCCGCATGCATCGCACGCTGGGACAGCAAAAAGCCGCGCGGGTCGCCCGGCGCGGCCTCATACTGCGGCCTGTTCGTTACTTCGTCTGGAAGCGGGCGACAGACAGGAACTTGACGGCGTTGCCGGTAAAGCGATTGGCGTCGGCCATCTGATTGTCCTGCTGGAAGCCGGCCGTATAGACCTCGCTCGGCGGCGTATGCACGATGTTGTAGGCGTAACCCGGCGCGGTCGTCGCACTCGAAACGGTGGCGACGTTCTCGCCGCTGGTCAGTGCCCAGCGGGCGGCCTGCGGCGCTGCGGCAATCACTACGGCCCTGGGGCCAGGCTTCTGATCGCGGGCGGTGGCCCTGGCTTCCTTGCGGGTCGTCTTCGCACCGGCGCCGATCGCGGCGGCCGGATCCGAACCGGCCGGCCGGCCGGCAACAGCCTGGCGCGGCGACGCCGCATCGACACCGGACGGATCGTTGAAGGCCGAACGCGGTTCTACGGACAGCGAGGCCAGCTGATATTCGTCGGCGGCGCCGGCCTTGGCATTGGCCTCGTCGAGCACGGCCTTGACGGCATCCGGCTTGGCCGGCTCGGGACGCGCCGTCGGCAGCACGGAGAACGCATCCGTCGCGGTCTTGCCCTGGTCAGCCGTTTCGGCCAGCGCCATCAGCACATCCTTGCTGGGCGGCGGCGCGAGATCCGCCGGCAGCGTGCGTTCGGGACGCCATGTCGGCAAGGGGATATTGTTGACGGCGACCTGCGCCGGATCGGCCGCCGCTGCCGCTGCCAGCGCCGGATCGGCCTTGCCGAAAGGCATGTTCGCCGGCGCCTGCGCGGTCGCCACGGCCTGTTCCGTGGTGGTCGTCGCATCCGCCGTGGCGAAGGGAACGTTTTCAGGCGTCTGTGCGCCGACATCGGCCTTCGGCCGAGGCGCGAAATCGGGCAGCGGGATTTCCTTGGCCGGCAGCGCCGCGATGATTGTCTCCGGCGTGTCCTTCTCCGGTTCCGGAGCCTGCTCGTCGGCAATCTGCGGAATGTCGGCGCGCTGGGCATTCTCGGGGGCCACGATGGCGATGCCAGGCAGGTTGCCGCTCTTGGCTGTCGCGGCCGGCTTCAGATTTCTAGCCTTGGGCGCGGGTGCGGCCGAAGCGGTCTCGACGTCGGCGCTGTCGTCGGCTTCGTCGTCGCCACCGCCGCCGAACAAGGCAGCGAGGAACCCGCCGGATTTCTTGCCGCTGCCGCCGGCGCTGGCCACTTCGATATTCGGTGTGCCCGAACCCTTGCGCGACTTGTAGGAGGCCAGCGCCTGTTCATAGCCGGGCAGCGGCCGGCCATCGCTCGGCACATGCAGCGTCTTGCCATTGGGGAACAGGCTGACCAGTTCCTGGCGGCTGATGCCGGGCCAGTGGCGCACATTGCCGACATCCATGTGGACGAATGGCGAACCGGAGGTCGGGTAATAGCCGACACCACCGCCCTGCATCTTGAGGCCGATGTTGCGCAGCTTCTTCAGCGGTACGCCGGGAATGTAGAAATCCATCGCCTTGCCAAGCATATGCTGGCTCTTCTCGGCGACACCGCGGCTGCGGCTGCGCAGCATCGAATTGGTGGACGGCGACCGGTAGCCGCAGACGACCTGGATATAATCGGTGGCGCCGCTTTCCCGATACGCCTCCCAGACCAGATCCAGCAGGCGCGGGTCCATCTTGGTCGGCTCGTTGCGACGCCAGTCGCGCAGAATGATGTTGATCTTCCTCAGGCCTTCGGGAACGTAGCGACCATTGCGCTTGTAGACGATCTCCGCCTTCTCATGCGTGTGGAGATGGTAGAGCTTCAGCGAACGAACTTCGGCCTGGGCGCCCGTGGCGGCCGCGGCAACAAAACCAAATGCGACAATCACCGCCGCCAACCATCTCGGCCAGACGCTCAAATGATAGTGCCGCCCGTTTGTGAGTCGTTCGATTCTGTTCAAATCAAAAGGCCTTGCAGGCTGCCGTTTGTCCCCGGATTTGCCCAAACGGACGTGTCGTTTTCACATCCGAATATCGATCCTAATGGTTAATCATCGCTTATTGAAGCCAAAATGCGGTAAGACCATGGCGATATCCCGTCAAAAATTGTCCGCAAGGTTTCTTGGTAAACCGCTGGTTTAGATCAGGATTCCGGCTTGGGCCGAACACGATCTGTTACCGCCGGCCTCAATGCGTGAACAATACCCCGTCGAAGCGCCGCCATTATCCGGCGACGGCGCTCTGTCGAACCATATAATGACGAGGGAAACTGGTGCCTGCCTTGCGGCTCAGGAAGCAAGCCTGTCGACGCGGCCGGTTTCCGGGTCGATGCCATATTCCTTGAGCTTGCGGTAAAGCGTCGAGCGACCGATGCCGAGCCGGCGGGCGACCTCGCTCATCTGGCCATTGTAGTGATCGATGGCGAGCTTGATCATTTCGAGCTCGACATCGGCCAGCGCACGCACATTGCCGCGCTCGTCGAGCGCCCGCAGCGTGCCGAAGCGGGCCTGGACCCCGGCCGGCAGCACAGCCGCCGGAGCGGTCTCGTCGGGCACAACGTCCTCGTCGCGCGGCTCCAGCGACGGCGGCGGCGCAACGCTGCTTGCTTCCAACGTGTCGTCCGCGTCGAGATTGACGGTGCCTTCCACCTGCGCGCGGATCTGCGGGAAGTCATCGGCGGTCAACACATCGCCTTCGCACAGCACCGAGGCGCGGAAGACGGCGTTTTCGAGCTGCCGGATGTTGCCGGGCCAGTCATAAGCCTGCAGCACCGCAAGTGCTGCCGCCGAAATGCCTTTCAGCCGATGGCGCGGGTCGGCCGGCGCCACCTTCTCCATGAAATGCGTGACCAGATGAGGAATGTCGTCGCGGCGGTCACGCAGCGGCGGCACGAAGATCGGGTAGACGTTCAGCCGGTAGAACAGATCCTCGCGGAATTTGCCGTCCTTGACCTGTTGCAGGAGGTTGCGGTGCGTCGCCGAAATCAGCCGGATGTCGACCTTGACGGTCGAGCGGCCGCCGACCGGATCGACCTCGCCTTCCTGGACGGCGCGCAGCAGCTTGACCTGTACGTCGAGCGGCAGGTCGCCGATCTCGTCGAGGAACAGCGTGCCGGAATGCGCCTCGACGAATTTGCCGGTGTGCTTGTCGGTGGCGCCGGTGAACGAGCCTTTCTCATGGCCGAACAGGATGGATTCCACCAGATTGTCGGGAATGGCGCCGCAATTGACGGTGACGAAGGGTTTCGAGCGGCGGTCGCCGCTGCCCTGGATGGCGCGCGCCACCAATTCCTTGCCGACGCCCGACTCGCCCTCGATCAGGATCGGGATGTGAGAGGCCGCCGCTTTCTGGCCGAGACGTATCACCCGGTCCATGGCCGGACTGTGGGTGATCATGTCTCTGAAGGTCAGCAGCCCGCCGCGTTTGCGCGACGTGCGCTTGACCTCGCCCTCTACCGCCTCGACCTTGAGCGCATTGGAGATCGAGGCCTGCAGCCTGTCGGGCGAAGCCGGCTTGACGACGAAATCGAAAGCGCCGTGGCGCATCGCCGAAACCACGGTCTCGATGCCGCCCTGCGCGGTCTGCACGATGACCGGCACGCTGATGTCGCGCTCGCGCATCGCCTTCAGCACGCCGATGCCGTCGAGACCGGGCATGACCAGGTCGAGGATCACGACCGAGACATCGCGGGCGCCAGGCCCGTCGAGAACTTCGAGGCCGGCGGTACCGCCATCCACAACGATCGCGGTATGGCCGAACCGCGTCACCGCGGCCTCGAGCAGCCGGCGCTGCACGGGATCGTCATCGACTATGAGTATGGAACCTGTCATGACTGTCTTGCTTCGCCCGCGCCCGAAAACCCCATGGATCATCTTGGCACAGGGTTCTAAATAAGGTTTCAAAAAACCCGGTGAACGAATTCCTTAGGATTTGACCGGCTTCTCCATTCCCGTTGAGTCCGGCTCCGTGATTGCGGCCACGTGATTCAACCCAGGCCATTTGATTCAAAGAAGGTATCTCGATGCGCATGATGTTTGATCGGCGGATTGCAGCGCCAGCGTCCGGTCAGGGCGCTGCCGGGCTTGGCGATCTGCCGGAATGGAACCTCGCCGACCTTTATGCCGGCATGGACGCGCCGGAACTGAAGCGTGACATTGCCAAGGCGGCGGCCGACACCGTCGCATTCGAGGCCCGCTGGAAAGGCACGCTCGCCGCCGAGGCCGGGCGCGGAACTACCGGCAGGCTGGGCGAGGCACTGGCCGCGTACGAGGCGCTCGAGGAACTGATCGGCCGCATCGTCTCCTATGCCGGCCTCGTCTATGCCGGCAATACCGCCGATCCGCAGCGCGCCAAGCTCTATGGCGACATCCAGGAGAAGATGACCGACGCCAGCGCGCATCTGTTGTTCTTCGCGCTCGAGCTGAACCTGATCGACGATGCGGCGATCGAGGGCGCGCTGGCCGCCGATCCCGCCTTCGGGCATTACCGCCCGTGGGTGCTCGATCTCAGAATGGACAAGCCCTATCAGCTCGAGGACCGCGTTGAGCAGCTTTTCCACGAGAAATCGATAACCGGGCGCGGCGCCTGGAACCGCCTGTTCGACGAGACGATGACCGATCTTCGCTTCGATATCGACGGCGAGGAACTGACGCTGGAGCCGGCCCTCAATCGCTTGCAGGATGCCGACGGCGAGGTCCGCCGCCGCGCCTCGGAGGCGTTGGCCACGACCTTCCGCAAGAACCTGCGCACCTTTACGCTGATCACCAACACGCTTGCCAAGGACAAGGAAATTTCGGACCGCTGGCGCGGCTTCGAGGACATTGCCGATTCACGCCACCTCGCCAACCGCGTCGAACGCGGCGTGGTCGATGCGCTCGCCACCGCCGTGCGCGAGGCCTATCCGCGCCTGTCGCACCGCTATTATGCGATGAAGGCGCGCTGGCTCGGCATGGAGGTAATGAACCACTGGGACCGCAACGCGCCCTTGCCGGAGACGCCGCAGGCGGTGATCGGCTGGGATGAGGCCAGGAACACGGTCCTGTCGGCCTATCACCGCTTCTCGCCCGAGATGGCCGAGATCGCGCGCACCTTCTTCGACCGCAACTGGATCGACGCGCCGGTGCGTCCGGGCAAGTCGCCGGGTGCCTTCGCACATCCGACCGTACCCTCGGCTCACCCCTATGTGCTGCTCAACTACATGGGCAAGCCGCGCGACGTGATGACGCTGGCGCATGAACTTGGGCACGGCGTGCATCAGGTGCTGGCCGCCGGCCAGGGCGCGCTGATGGCCTCGACGCCGCTGACGCTGGCCGAGACGGCATCCGTCTTCGGCGAGATGCTGACCTTCCGCTCGCTGCTCGAGCGGACCACCGACCGGCGCGAGCGCAAAGCCATGCTCGCCCAGAAGGTCGAGGACATGATCAACACCGTGGTGCGCCAGGTCGCCTTCTATGAATTCGAGCGCAAGGTGCATGCCGAGCGTCGCAACGGCGAATTGACATCCGACAGGCTGGGCGAGTTCTGGCTGGAGGTGCAGGCCGAAAGCCTCGGACCGGCGATCAAGTTGCGCGAGGGCTACGAGGTGTTCTGGACCTACATTCCGCACTTCATCCACTCGCCCTTCTACGTCTATGCCTATGCGTTCGGCGACTGCCTGGTGAACTCGCTCTATGCCGTCTACCAGAATGCCGAACGCGGCTTTCAGGACAAATATTTCGACATGCTGCGTGCCGGCGGCACCAAGCATCATTCGCAGCTTCTGGCGCCCTTCGGCCTCGACGCCACCGATCCGGCCTTCTGGCAGATCGGGCTCGGCGTCATCGGCGGCCTGATTGACGAACTGGAAACGCTCGACGATTGAGACGCCTCTCGCCCGGCAAGAACAGTTTAGCCGGAATGCATGTTCGGGTCGCGCTTTTCTTGCCCTAAATATTTGTTCTTGAAGAACTCTACATCGACGTTTTCCCATAGCTTTCCGCAAGCTCTATGGTAGCTTTCCGTTTAAGCTCAGCCGGAGCGCATGCGGATCGGCGAGGGAAATCTCAGCCGGCCGTGGCGATCAGGCGAACGCGACAACGGCCGTTGGCCATGGGCAGGCAAAGCCGATCGCCGACAGCTTGACCGAAGCCGGCTGTTCCGCGAACCGCGGAACCATCATCGAGTAGTCCTGCGCCGAAGGCCATGACCCACGGCAGACGGATCTGACTGGAGAGAGACAATGGGCACTTTTTTCTACGTGGTCCTGGCGTTGTTGGTAGGCGTGTTGGTCGGCTGGTTCATCTGGGGGCGCCTGCGCGGTGAGCTCGACAGTCTTCGCGGCGACCTCGATCGCACCCGCAGCGAGCGCGACAAGCTGCGCGCCGACAGCGACCGCCTGACCGGCGAACTCAGTGCATGCGGCAAGAGCCGCTCCGACCTCGAGCGTCAGCTGCGCGAGGCCCAGGCCTCGTCGGGCACCGGCGGAGCAAAGGCGTCAAGTCAGCCACCGGCAGCCCTGATGTCGACGCCAGCCGTTGCAAAATCCGGTGCGGCGGCAGCCAAGCCAGCCGCCGCGAAGGCGGCCCCGGCAAAGGCAGCACCGAAGCCCGCGGCCGCCAAACTCGCAACTGCTTCGGCACCGGCAGCCATGGCTTCGCAGAGCAAGGCTCCGACGACCAAGGCTCCGACGACCAAGGCTCCGACGACCAAGGCTCCGGCGAAGACTTCGACCGTGCCCAAGGCAGCACCCGCTGCAAAGAAGACCGCACCGGCAGCGGCCAAGCCGGCGTCGGGCAAGCCCGACAATCTGCGCCGGTTGATCGGCATCGGCCCAGTCAACGAAAAGCTGCTCAAGGCGCAAGGCGTCACCACATACGCCCAGATCGCCGGCTGGACACCAGCCGACATCAAGCGGATCGAGGAGGTGATGAACTTCGACGGCCGCATCGCGCGCGAACGCTGGATCGAGCAGGCCAAGCTGCTCGCCGCTGGCAACGAGGCCGAATTCGCCAAGCAGTTTCCGACGGCCGGAACCGCCAGCAATACCTGAACGACGGATACAGAGGCCATGCGACCGGCGGCGCCAAGGGCGCCGCCGCTTTCTTTTGTCGGCAAGGTTCGATCCGGCAAAGGTCGGCTTTGAGGGACAGGGTGCCGTTCCCTCGATTGCGCGCGCCCGGCCCCCTATATAGAGCGATCGTCAGCTCCATCGATCCCGGTTCCCATGTCCCTGCCCGCAGCAATTTTCCGCAACGACGAAAGCGCGCGCCAGCTCGTTTTCAAGCGGCCGGCCGATGTCATCGTTGCGCATGAGCCCAAAGACTTCCCGGCGGCGTTGCAAGCGGCGCAGGCCGTGCACGATGCCGGCAAATGGCTGGCCGGCTATTTCTCCTACGAGGCCGGTTACCTGCTCGAACCGAAACTCGTTCCCTTGCTGCCGGGCCGGCGCCGGGCCCCGCTGGTCTGCCTCGGGGTCTTCGATGCTCCTGATGAAGAAGCGGTGCCGCCGCCAAGCACGCCGACCAACGGCCCGATCTTCGACGCAAGGGCAACGTGGTCGTTCGAGGACTACGAGAAGCGGTTCTCGCGGTTGCATCGGCACATCAGGCAAGGCGATTGCTACCAGGGCAACCTGACCTTTCCGGTGCACGCGCAATGGTCCGGCGATCCGCTCGCCGCCTTCGACGCGCTGACCGAACGCCAGCCCGTGAAATATGGCGCCCTGATCGCGCTGGGCGACCCGATCGTCCTGTCGCGCTCGCCCGAACTGTTCTTCGAGATCGATGCGGCGGGGATGATCGAGACGCATCCGATGAAGGGTACCGCACCGCGCGGCGCAACCGCGGACGAGGACGAGCGGCAGAAGAATTTCCTGCGCAATGACGAGAAGAACCAGGCCGAGAACCGGATGATCGTCGACCTCCTGCGCAACGACATATCGCTGATCAGCGAGGTCGGCACGCTGGAGGTGCCAGAACTGTTCCGCATCGAGACCTACCCGACAGTGCACCAGATGGTGAGCGACGTCAGGGCCAAGCTGCTGCCCGGCCTCTCGATACGACAGGTGTTCGCGGCGCTGTTTCCCTGCGGCTCGATCACCGGCGCGCCGAAGATCCGCGCCATGGAGATCCTGCACGATCTGGAGGCCACGCCGCGCGATGTCTATTGCGGCGCCATTGGCTGGATCGCGCCCGGCGGCACGATGCGCTTTTCCGTGGCGATCCGCACCATCTCGCTCTTTGCCAGCGGCGAGGCCGTCTACAATGTCGGCGGCGGCATCGTCTTCGATTCGGTCGCGGAAGAGGAGTACCAGGAGTGTCTGCTCAAAGCCCGTTTCGCGACGGGGACACCGCCGGTTTCGAGCTGATCGAGACCATGCGCTGGGAGCCCGCCTCGGGCTTCCTGCGCCTCGATCGCCATCTTGCCCGCCTTTACGGCTCGGCGGCGGAACTGGGCTTCAGCTATGATCCGCAAAGGGTTGGCGAGGTCCTGAGCGACGCGGTCGATCGATCGCCCGTCGCCATGCGCACGCGGCTCGCCCTGTCGCGCAATGGCCAGGCCAATGCCTCGGCGCAGCCCTATGAACCGCTTGCCGCCGACAAGGTATGGGCGCTGCGGCTGGCGCGGACGAGGCTCGATTCGAGCAACATGCTGCTGCGCCACAAGACCAGCCGGCGGCAGCCCTACACCCATGCCCGCTCCGAATACCTCGTCACCCAGGCCGATGAGGTGCTGCTGGCCAATGAGCGCGGCGAGATCTGCGAAGGCACGATCACCAATGTCTTCGCCGATTTCGGCGACGGCGTGCTGGCAACGCCCCGGCTCGATTGCGGCCTGCTGCCTGGCGTACTGCGCGGCGCGCTTCTGGATGAAGGCCGCGCCAGTGAAGCGATCTACAGCTTGAATGACCTGAAATCCGCCAAGGCGCTGTTCGTCGGCAATTCGCTGCGCGGGCTGATCCCGGCCAAACTAATCTGAAGTCAACTGATCTGAGGCATGACGTCCCTACCCGCCCACACGCCCTATGACGGCTCGTCGAAACTCTTCACCATCGGGCTGAAGCCGCTCGACCCCGCGAACTGGATCGAGGTAGACGGCCATTTGCTGCCCTACCTCGCTAAAAAGCGCCGGCTCTATGCCGAAATCCCTGAACGCGTCTTCGTCGAGCAGGACGGTACGCGTGACGCCCAGCAGGAAGTGCTCGAACTGCTCGGCGCTTACCTGCCGGAAAGATTTCCCGACACCCACCGGCGCAGCGATGCGGGCGTTGCGGTCGTGGGTGCGACGAGCCGTCCCACGATCCCCTCCAGCCTCGCCGGAGCCCCCCTCGTCGCGGCCTCGCTGCTGGTCCAGGAAGACCTGATCCTCATGCGGCGGGGCGAAGATGGCTGGCGGCTCGCGGCGGGTTCGCTGTGCTTTCCCTCGTCCTGGTCGCTTGTCGAAAAATTCGGCAAGCCGCTGCAGCGGATCCACGACCCGGTGCCGGGCTTCGGCCCAGGCACAAGGCCGGCCGATCTGATCAACCGGATGTTCGATGGCCTGCAGGGCCAGGCTGTCGAACGTTACAATTGGTCGATCCAATCAGGCGATGCACTCTACCATCCACTGTCCAATATCGAGCGCATCGACCGCGCCACCAGCCGGCCGACGCGTTTCCCCGACGGTGACGTGAAGACGCACGCCTTCATCCGGGTCGAGCGCCAGACGCTGCGCAAACTGCCCGCCTCACGCGACATCCTGTTCACCATCCGCATCCATCTCGACCCGCTCGCCGTGCTGGCGCGGCACCCGGACCGGGCGACGCTGGCAGCGTCCTTTGCCGCGCAGCTCGAAGCACTCGATGTCGCCCAGCTCGACTACAAGGGCCTGACATCGGATCGCGATCGGCTGATCGCTGTCCTTAACCAAATGGCCAAGGACGCGTAGTCGCTGGTTGGCGCTTTTCGCTGGTTTGTGACAATGATCTGTGATGTAGCGCATGGCCGTTGGGCGAAAATGCCGGGCTTTTGCACGCAGTTGCCCAGCTTTTGAACGCAGTTGCCCGGCTTTTGGACGTAGTTGAAGGAGTGCTCGATAAAATGGCGAACGAAAACTGGCCCGTTTACGGTGAGATCACCGGCCCCGTGGTGATGATCGGCTTCGGCTCGATCGGACGCGGAACGCTGCCGCTCATCGAGCGCCATTTCAAGTTCGACAAGTCGCGCATGACAGTCCTCGACCCGCGCGATACCGATCGCAAGCTGCTCGACGAGCGCGGCATCGCCTTCGTCCAGGAAGCGGTGACCGAGAAGAACTACAAGAAGCTTTTGACGCCGCTTCTGACCAATGGCGGTGGCCAGGGCTTCTGCGTCAACCTGTCGGTCGATACCGGCTCGGTGGACCTGATGCGGCTCTGCCGCAAGCTCGGCGTGCTCTACATCGACACCGTCGTCGAGCCTTGGCTTGGCTTCTATTTCGACGCCAAGGCCGACAACGCCAGCCGCACCAACTATGCGTTGCGCGAGGCGCTGATCAAGGAAAAGCACGACAAGCCGGGCGGCGCCACTGCGATATCCACCTGCGGTGCCAATCCCGGCATGGTGTCGTGGTTCGTCAAGCAGGCGCTGGTCAACCTCGCCACCGATCTTGGCATGGAATTCTCCGAGCCATCGCAGGACGACCGCGAGGGCTGGGCCAAGCTGATGAAGAAGTCCGGCGTCAAGGGCATCCACATCGCCGAGCGCGACACCCAGCGGACCAAGAAGCCCAAGCCGATGGATGTGTTCTGGAACACCTGGTCGGTCGAGGGCTTCATCTCCGAGGGGTTGCAGCCAGCCGAGCTCGGCTGGGGCACGCATGAGACCTGGATGCCCAAGAACGGCAAGAAGCACAAGCATGGCTCCAAGGCCGCGATCTACCTGGAGCAGCCCGGCGCCAACACCCGCGTGCGCTCCTGGTGCCCGACGCCGGGACCGCAATATGGCCTGCTGGTAACGCACAACGAGGCGATCTCGATCGCCGATTTCTTCACCGTGCGCTCCAAGAAGGGCAAGGTTCAATACCGCCCGACCTGCCACTACGCCTATCATCCCTGCAACGATGCGATGCTGTCGCTGGACGAGATGTTCGGTGCCGCCGGCAAGCCGCAGCCGGTGCACCACGTGCTCGACGAGAACGAACTGGTCGACGGTGTCGACGAACTCGGCGTCCTGCTCTACGGCCATGACAAGAATGCCTACTGGTATGGTTCGCAGCTGTCGCTCGCCGAAGCGCGCAAGCTGGCCCCCTACCAGAACGCCACCGGCATGCAGGTCACCTCGGCTGTCCTGGCCGGCATGGTCTGGGCACTGGAGAATCCCGCCGCCGGCATCGTCGAGGCCGACGAGATGGATTACAAACGCTGCCTGGACGTGCAGTCGCCCTATCTCGGGCCGGTCAAGGGCTATTATACCGACTGGACGCCGCTCGACAGACGCCCGGGTCTCTTCCCGGAGGACCTCGACCGCAGCGACCCGTGGCAATTCCGCAACATCCTCGTCCGATAGCAGCACCCGGACCATGCGCCATTGCCTTGCAATCGCCCGGAAATCGGGCGATTGAAGGGAGGCGGCCTGGGGTGGCGATGTGCGTCCGTTGAACGCCTAAAGCATACCCCGGCACTTTGGACGTTCGCGTCAATTCCCAGAAATCGGCCCGATTTCTGGGACGACGCGTTTGGAGAGGATTTCATATGACGATTGCGCGCAAAGTTCTTTCGACGGGCCTGGCGGGCGCCCTTGCCTCGATGCTTGCTGCCTGTGCCACCAGCGGCCCAGATACGCCGCCCATGGCCGCCGCCCCGAAAGGGGTCGAAGGTTCCTGGATCGATGCCAAGGGCACCGGCCTGTCGACCTTCACCGGCGGCACCTTCACGACCGTCGCCACCGACACGGGACAGAAGCTTGCCGATGGCAGCTACACGATGACCGGCGCCACGTCGGTGCAGATCAGCGGCACCTCGCTGATCCGCCAAACCCCGGTAAGCTTCAATTGCCTGATGGTGTCGACCAGCCAGCTCAACTGCACCAGCTCCGCCGGCCAGAATTTCGTGCTGACGCGGCGCACCTGAACTCGGCGAACATTCCAGTCACAAAGAACGGCGGCCCCTCGGCCGCCGTTCTTTTTTGTACCGGCATATCCCGGGTTTCGCGCCTGGAGATACCGCCGCATTTCCGCTTGCGTCGGCCCGAACGCGATGGGAACATGATCGAAAGGCTGGCTGTAATACCCAGTCAAGCAAGGGCGCCAGACGCCTCTGATCAGCCTACCGGGAGACGAAGATGAAGAAGCTTGCCGCCATTGCCGCCCTTTCCGCTTCGACGCTTGGCCTGTCGGCCGGCGCATCCTTTGCCGACTACACACTGAACATCCTGCACATCAATGACTGGCACAGCCGCATCGAAGGCAACAACAAATACGAATCGACCTGCTCGGCCGAGGAGGAGACCAAGGGCGAATGCATCGGCGGCGCCGGCCGGCTGATCACCGCCATTGCCCAGGAACGCAAGAAGCTGGAAGGCCAGAACGTGTTGCTGCTCAGCGCCGGCGACAATTTCCAGGGTTCGCTGTTCTACACGACATACAAGGGCAAGGTCGAAGGCGAGTTCCTCAACGACATGAAGTTCGACGCCATGGCACTCGGCAACCATGAATTCGACGACGGCGAGGCGGCGCTGGCGCCGTTCCTCGACATGATCAAGTTCCCGGTGCTCGGCGCCAACGTCAAGGCCAACGCGCAGTCCAAGCTCGGCGACCGCGTCAAGCCGTCTGTTGTCGTCGAGGTCGGTGGACAGAAGATCGGCATCATCGGCGCCGTCACCAACGACACGCCCGAACTCGCCTCCCCCGGCCCCAACATCAAAATCGAGGACGACGTCAAGTCGATCACGGCCGAGGTCGAGAAACTCAAGGGAGAACGCGTCGACAAGATCATCGCCGTGACCCATATCGGCTACAACAGGGAGCGCGACGTTATCGCCAAGATCCCTGGCATCGACATCGTGGTCGGCGGCCACAGCCACACGCTTCTGTCCAATACCGATCCGAAGGCGGCTGGCCCCTACCCGACCATGGTCGACAACCCCGGCGGCTACAGGGTGCCGGTGGTGCAGGCGGCGTCCTATTCGAAATATCTCGGCGAGTTCAAGGTGGTGTTCGACGACAACGGCGTCGTCAAATCGGCAAGCGGCGACCCGATCTATCTCGACAAATCGATCACGCCGGACCCGGCCGTGCTTGCCCGCATCAAGGAGCTTGGCGCGCCGATCGAGGCCTTGAAGAACAAGGAAGTGGCCGAGACCACCGACGTCATCGACGGCAGCCGCGAAAGCTGCCGCGCCAAGGAATGCGCGATGGGCAATCTCGTCTCCGACGCCATCCTCGATCGGGTCAAGGGACAGGGCGTCGAGATCGTCATTTCCAACGGTGGCGGCCTGCGCGCCTCCATCGACAAGGGCACCGTCACCATGGGCGAGGTGCTGACCGTGCTGCCGTTTCAAAACACGCTGGCGACCTTCCAGATTTCCGGCAAGGACCTGGTCGCCGGCCTCGAAGGCGGGCTCAGCCAGATCGAGGACGGCGCCGGCCGCTTCCCGCAGGTGGCGGGCCTCAAATATTCCTTCGACAGATCGGTCGCACCCAATGCCGGCCGCGTCAAGTCGGTGGAGGTGATGGAAAATGGCGCCTGGACGCCGATAAATCCGACCAAGGACTATTTGGTCGCCACCAACAACTATGTCCGCCAGGGCGGCGACGGCTACAAGGTCTTCGCCGAAAAGGCCAAGAACGCTTATGACTACGGCCCTGGCCTCGAACAGGTCGTGGCCGACTATCTCGGCGCGCACCGGCCCTATACGCCGAAGCTCGACGGCCGCATCACCGAGATCGCCGCGACGACAGCGGCAGCTCCCGCCGCCGAACCAGCAAAGCCGGCGGAGACCGCACCGGCAGCGCCGGCACCGGCCGAGGCTGCCAAACCGGCTGCACCGGCAGCGCCGGCACCGGCCGAGGCTGCCAAACCGGCTGCACCGGCAATGCCGGAATTGCCTGCCAACTCAGGCGATATCGCCAACACGCCGCCAGCCATATCGACGGAAAACGCGCCTGCATCACCGGCCTCGCCGGCACCTGCCGAACCGGCGAAGCCTGCCGAGACCACTCCCGCGCCGGCCACTGCGCCGGCGACGCCCGCGCCCGCCGAGCCGGCAAAGCCCGCTGAAGCCACACCAGCCACCGGCAATCATGTCGTCGTGACCGGCGATACCTACTGGGATCTGGCGAAGAAGGCCTATGGCGATGCGACCAAGTGGAAGCTCATCTATGAGGCGAACAAGGGCCAAAGGCCGCATCGGCTTATGCCGGGCGCGACACTGACCATCCCGGCGAAGTAATTTCGTCCAGCTCCGCCACATCGCCCGCCCGGGGAACCGGGCGGGTTTATATTTCCATGGCCTGATGCATGTCGCCCGGAGGTGTCCTCGATTATCAGAAGCTTACGGCAGGTCGGGCGAATCCTATCCGCCGCGACATGCTGTAAGGTGCGGCCAGACGCGGCATTGAAAGCTCCTGCAGGATCGTTAGGTTCACGTCTCGGAGACCCATATGCCGCTTTCCACTATTGTCGATCCCAAAGCCGCGAAAGCCCCTGGCCCACGACCGGTCGGGCATCCGCCCGTCAAGACCGGCAAGATAGGGGTCATGCTGGTCAACCTTGGAACACCCGACGGCACCGAGTTCAGGCCGATGTGGCATTATCTCAGGGAGTTCCTGTCTGATCCACGCGTTATCGAACTCAACAAGGCGATCTGGTATCCCATCCTCTATGGACTGGTGCTGACCACGCGACCGAAGAAGTCGGGCGCCAACTACGCCAGGATCTGGAACCGGGAGAAGAACGAGTCGCCTTTGCGAACCTATACCCGCGCACAAGGTGAAAAACTGGCCGAGGCGCTACGCGATCTGCCCAACGTGGTCGTCGACTGGGCGATGCGCTACGGCAACCCTTCGACGTCGAGCGTCGCCGAAAGGCTGGTCGCACAAGGCTGCGATCGCATCCTGAGCTTTCCACTCTATCCGCAATATTCGGCGACGACGACCGCCACCGCCAACGACCAGCTGTTTCGCGCCTTGATGAAGATGCGGGCAGCACCTGCCGTCCGCAGCGTGCCGCCCTATTATGATGAGCCAGTCTACAGCGAGGCGCTGGCCAGTTCGATCGAACGGCACCTGGCGACCCTGGATTTCCAGCCCGAGGTGGTCATCGCCTCTTATCACGGCATTCCAAAACCCTATTTTGAGAAGGGCGATCCCTATCATTGCCATTGCCTGAAGACGACGCGGCTGCTGCGCGACAGGCTCGGCTGGGACGAAAGAAAACTGATCACCACCTTCCAATCACGCTTCGGGGCGCAAGAATGGCTGCAGCCCTACACCGACAAGACTGTGGAGAAACTGGCCAAGGACGGCGTCAAGTCGATCGCCATCGTCAATCCGGGGTTTTCAGTCGACTGCATCGAGACGCTGGATGAGATTGGCCGCGAAGCGGCCGAGACCTTCCACCATGCCGGCGGCAAGAACTTCGCCCACATACCATGCCTGAATGACAGCCCTGAAGGCATGGCGGTGATCGAAGCGATGGTACGGCGCGAGCTGTCAGGCTGGACTTGATGCCGGAACAACACCAGCTCCGGAGCGTTGAGCAGCGCCTCCGGAGAACTCAATGCTCCGCAAACTTGACCTCAGCACTGGCCGGCCCGTCTGGTCCGCCTATCGGGCGCCCGCGGTACCGACTGGCAGTCTGACCCGGGACGTCAAGACCGATGTGCTGATCGTCGGCATGGGCATCAGCGGCGCCATGATGGCCGAGGCGCTGACAGCCGGCGCTCACGCCGTGATCTGCATCGACCGGCGTGGCCCGCTGAAAGGATCGACGGCGGCAACAACCGCGCTTGTGCAATTCGAGATCGACCAGCCGCTTTCAACGCTCTCGAGGATGATCGGCAAGGGCCAGGCACGGCAGGCCTGGCGACGCTCCCGGCTAGCCGTTTCCAACCTTGCCGCCCGCATCGCCGAACTCGGCATCAACTGCGGCATAAGCCGCACCCAATCGCTTTATCTGGCTGGCACCGTGCTCGGCCCATCGGAACTCCGGGACGAAGCCGAGGCGCGGCAGATGGCCGGTATCGGCGCGACCTATCTTACATCGGCGCCATTGGCCGGAGCATTCGGCATCGATCGGGGTGGCGCCATCCTGAGCCATGGCAACATCGCGCTCGACCCTCGCAAGCTGACGGCAGGGCTGCTGCTCAAGGCGCTGGAGCGCAAGGCACGTTTATACGCTCCCGTCGAAGCGACGGCGATCGAGGACAGCGCCGATGAGGTGGTGGTGGCAACCACGGACGGCCCCACCATCACGGCACGGCATGTTGTCCTGGCCACCGGTTACGAGCTGATCGACATCGTGCCGGCGGCCGCTCACCGGGTCATCTCGACATGGGCGATTGCGACATGTCCGCAACCACGGAAGCTCTGGCCGGGCGCGGCGTTCATCTGGGAGGCGTCGGATCCCTACCTCTATGTCAGGGCAACCGCCGATGGCCGGGTCATCTGCGGCGGCGAGGACGAGGAATTCCTTGACGAGACGCGGCGCGATAAGCTGATAGCCGACAAAAGCGCCCGCATTGCCGCAAAACTCGACCTGATGTTTCCGCACCTCGACACCCGGCCCGACTTTGCCTGGACCGGCTCCTTCGGCACCACGACCACTGGCCTCCCCTACATCGGCGCCATTCCCAGGCACCCGCGCATCCATGCCGTGATGGGTTATGGCGGCAACGGCATCACCTTCTCGCGCATCGCCGCCGAGATCATCTCTGCTTCCATTGGCGGGCTTGAAGACACGGATGCAAGCCTGTTTGCCTTCAACCGCTGAGTGCATACCCACAAACAATCGCTCATCACCTGATTGTAACGCTCCTGAAACACACTTAAGTCTTTGGTGAAGCCGGTTGCGCGGGAATGGCTCGCGTGGCCTGCCTCTGAGGGAGGGCCAGATGGATTTCAGTGGTTTCGATATTGCGGTCGTTGTTCTGGTGGCGCTTGTCGTACTGGTGCTGTTCAAGGGCATCAAGACAATCCCACAGGGATACAACTATACCGTCGAACGCTTTGGTCGTTACACCAAGACACTGAGCCCCGGCCTGAACCTCATCTTTCCGTTCGTCGATCGCATCGGCGCCAAGATGAACATGATGGAACAGGTGCTCGACGTTCCGAGCCAGGAGATCATCACCCGCGACAATGCCATCGTCGGTGTCGACGGCATCGCTTTCTACCAGATCCTCAATGCGGCACAGGCCGCCTATCAGGTTGCCGGCCTGCAGAACGCCATCCTCAACCTGACGATGACCAACATCCGTACCGTCATGGGTTCGATGGACCTCGATGAGCTGTTGTCGAACCGCGACGCCATCAACGAGCGCCTGCTGCGCGTCGTCGACGAGGCCGCGCATCCTTGGGGCATCAAGATCACCCGCGTCGAGATCAAGGATATCAACCCGCCCGCCAACCTGATCGAATCGATGGGCCGCCAGATGACCGCCGAGCGCAACAAGCGCGCGCAGATCCTGGCCGCCGAGGGCCTCAAGCAGTCGCAGATCCTCGAAGCGGAGGGCCGCAAGGAAGCCGCCTTCCGCGACGCCGAGGCGCGCGAACGCTCCGCCGAAGCGGAAGCCCGCGCCACCCAGGTGGTGTCGGAAGCGATCTCCAAGGGCGACGTCCAGGCACTGAACTACTTCGTCGCCCAGAAATACACCGAGGCGCTGGGTAAGATCGGCACCGCCACCAACAGCAAGATCGTGCTGATGCCTTTCGAGGCATCGTCGCTGATCGGCTCGCTCGGGGGTATCGGCGAAATCGCCAAGGAAGTCTTTCGCAGCGAAGGCACGACCGGCGCGCAAAGGCAGGCGGCACGTCCGCCTGTCGTCAGGCCCTCCGACAACTGAGATAGGCCACTCTCATGATCGACCGCATCGTTTCTGAACTCGGGCCGTGGAACTGGATGGTTCTGGGCTTCGTGCTGCTGGTGGTAGAGGTCATCGCACCGGGTTTCTTCATGCTTTGGATCGGCATCGCCGCTCTGATCGTCGGCGCGGTGTCGCTGCTGATCTGGGATGTCGCCATCTGGACATGGCAGGTCCAGGTGCTGCTATTCCTCGTGCTGTCGCTGGTTTCAGCCTTTGTCGGCAAGAAACTCATGGGCGGACACGACCAGCCAACCGATCAGCCGCTGCTCAATCGCCGTGGCGCCCAGATGGTCGGCAGGATGGCGACGCTCGCCGAACCGATCCGCGACGGTCGTGGCCGCATCAAGCTCGGCGACACGCTGTGGCGTGTCTCCGGCCCCGATCTGCCCGCCGGCACTCAGGTTCGTGTGACAAGCGCCGCGGACACGGATCTGGAACTGACGGTGGAGCGGGTCTGAATTCCAGCGAGTGCCAACGCGCTAAAGTATTGAGATTCAGGTCAGGCCAAGTCGTGAACGATTGGTTTCGGGTCGCTCTTGCGACGAGCAGGGCGGACATTAAGTCCGTGCGCTCCGGCCTATGCCGGAAGCGCAGGAAGCCTTCGCTCGCAGGCCGGCCTCACCTGAAGATCAATATCTTAGGCGGCGCCGATGCGCAGCAGGTCGTGGAAATGCACCACGCCCAGCGGCATGTTGTTCCTGGTCACCACCAGCGCACCGACATTGTGCTCGTTGAGCAGCGCGATCGCAGTGCCTGCAAGCGTCTGCGGGTCGACCGTCTTGGGTGTGCGGGTCATCACCTCGTCGACGATGACGTCGGCCAGGTTGCGGTGCAGGTTGCGCGCGACATCGCCATCGGTGATGATCCCGGCCAACTCGCCATTGGCGTCGACGATCAGCACGCAGCCGACCTTCTTCTGCGACAGCGTCATCACCGCTTCCGGCATCTTGGTGCCGAGCGAAGCCAGCGGCATCTGCTCGCCGACCCGCATGATCTCGGAGACCATGGTCAGGTTGGCGCCGAGCTGGCCGCCGGGATGGAAGGTGCGGAAATGGTCCGGCGTGAAGCCGCGCGCCTCGAGCAGTGCGATCGCCAGCGCATCGCCGATGACCAGTTGCAGCAGCGTCGACGTCGTCGGCGCCAGGCCGTGCGGGCAGGCTTCCGGGGTGCGCGGCAAAAGCAGCACGACGTCGGCCGCGCGCGCCAGCGCCGAGGTTTCTCCGGAGGTGATGGCGATGAGTGGAATGGAGAAGCGCCTGGAATAGGCGACGATGCCCATCATCTCCTTGCTCTCGCCCGACCATGAGATCGCGATGATGGCGTCGTCCCTGGCGATCATGCCTAGATCGCCGTGATTTGCCTCGACGGGATGGACGAAGAAGGCCGGCGTGCCGGTCGAGGCCAGCGTCGCGGCGATCTTCGAACCGATATGGCCGCTTTTGCCGACACCGGTGACGATGAGCCGGCCCTCGATCTTCGAGATCGTCTCGACGGCCTGGGCAAAGGGTGCCGCCAGTCCGTTCTCAAGCGCCTCGGCAAGGGCCGCGATTCCCGCCTGTTCGGTTGTTACCGTTCTCAGCGCCGATTCGATCGACGCTTGCCTGTCCAGAGGCTTCTTATCGAGAGATCTCGCATGCATGGGTGATGCGATTAGCGCTTTGCCGCCCGCCTGTCCAACAGAAATGGCCTCTGCATGACGGCCGGATGTGTGCGGTCGTTGGGGACGACGACAAGGATCAAATGGAAGGCACGACGCAGACCCGCATTGTCGCCCGCGGAAATCCGCGTTTGGAGCCAGTGGCGCGCGCGACCTCAACCCTCCGTTAACCATCCCCATTTACGGTTCGGTAAGTATGGCGCGCGTGCGCCGCGCAGGCAGTGGTGGCGATGTCCGGGGTCCAGCCAGAAAAATTGAGAGGACGACAGGGCAAGGCGATCTGCGCCTTGCTGCTGGCGACCAGCATCCTTGCCTTGCTGCGTTCCACGCCACTCCATGCCCAGGAAACGGAATTGCGCGGAGAAGTGTCGGAATCGGCGATCCTGTCCGACCAGCAGCGCAAGGCGAGAAACCTGGTTCTTGCACAGCAAGCGGCGGCCAACGCGGCCGCGCAGGACAATGCGCCGGCGCGAACCTATCTGCCGGCCAGCGCCGGCGCCGTGCCTGACGACGCGGACGCCGCGAACTCGACCACCAGCGTCTTCGACCCGCCCCAGGCCAGCGACGATGCCTCTGCCGACGCGCCCACGCCGCCCAAGCCACGCCGCGCTTCGACCGCCAGGCAGAATGCGGCCGACAAGGCAAAGGACAAGGTCGCCGACAAAAAGAAGAAAAAAAAGAACACCATGGCGGCTACGGATCCAACCACCACCGCCACGACGGCCGCGACGGACGACACCGCCGATATCGCGGCGGATCAGGAAGCGGCCAATCGCCGTGCACTCACCATCGACAGTGCGGACAAGCAGAAACTCGACCCCGGCGCCGAGCGCACCGCTGCAATCGAGGGCCAGAACAAGAAACCCGAGGACGATCCGTTCGCCGCAACCGGCGTCAAATGGGGCTCCTTCATCATCCGGCCGACCATCGAACAGGGGCTGACGGCGACGACGAACGGCGATTCGAGCAGTGCCGGCACATCAGCGCTGCTGTCCGAGACGGCGCTTCGCTTTACCGCCGCTTCCGACTGGCGTGAAAACGCCGCGACCATCGACGGCTACGGAATTTTCCGTGAAACCGTGTCGGGCTACCCGGTTCACGACGCGCAGGGCCGCATCGAAGGCCAGCTCAATGTCGACCTCGACAATGACTTGCGTGCCATCGCCAAGCTCGGCTACGAAGCCGTGCCGGAATCCGCGTCCTCGCCCGATGCCATCGCTGGCGTCAGCACCCAGCCGCTGCGGCAGACCATCGACGGCAGCATCGGCGTCGAAAAGGCCGTCGGCAAGATGCAGTATACGTTGACCGGGGCGGTCTCGCACGACTTCTATGGTGACGCCAAGCTCTCGGACGGCACCTCGCTGTCGCAGAAAGATCAGGACAATACGCTCTACACTGCAACCTTGCGCACCGGCTACGAGATTTCCCCCGCGCTCACGCCCTTCACCGAGATCGAGGTCGGCCGCCGGGCCTACGACCAGCGCATCGACAATGAAGGCTTCGAGCGCTCCTCGACGCGTCTTGGCGCCCGCGCCGGCTTGCAACTCGACATGGGCGAGAAGCTGTCGGGCGAATTCTCGGCCGGTTGGCTCAGAGAGGCGATCGACGACAACAGCCTGGAAGCGATTTCGGGGGCCACCCTCAATGCCGACCTCAAATGGTCGCCGCAGCGCGGCACCACCATCGGCTTGACCGGCAAGACCACCGTCGAGACCACGACCACATCGGGCGAAAGCGGCGATATCCTCTACTCCGGACGCCTGACGGGCGAGCGCGTGATCCGATCCAATCTTACCGCGAATGCGGCGTTGGGCCTGGATTGGCGCGATTATGTCGGCATTGACGGCCATGACAGGATCTTGAGCGCCGAGGCCGGGCTGACCTGGTGGCTGAACCGCTATGCGGGCCTCACCAGCAGGGTAAGGACCGAAAAGCTGACCAGTAACCTGCCCGGCCGCGACTACACCGCCAACAGCATCTTCGTCGGCGTGAAGGTGCAGCGCTGAAGGCGTGTGCGCCAAGGTATGGCGAGAGTCAGGGTCGGGCCGAGTCGAGAATGGCTGATACCGAGAACCGCAGCGGAGCGTACTTTATGTACGTGAGCACAATTCTACTGCGACGCAGTAGAACTGGGAAGCGTAGGAGCGGCCATTCGCAGGCCGGCATCACCTGAATATCAGGCATACCCTAGAAGGCTGCCCCGCGCCGTTCTGATGGCTTCATCTCGTCGAGCAGCGTGCGGATGACGCCGGCCATGCTCTGGTTCATGTCGTTGCGCCACAGCGCGAAAGCGACATTGGCCTCGACGAAACCTTCCGGCGAGCCGCAATCGAAGGTGCGGCCCTTATAATGGTAGCCGTAGAAGGCCTGCTGCTTCTCCAGCTTCAGCATCGCGTCGGTCAGCTGGATCTCGTTCCCGGCGCCCTTTTCCTGGCCTTCCAGAATCCTAAAGATCTCGGGCTGCAGGATGTAGCGGCCGTTGATGTAGAGGTTGGACGGCGCGGTGCCCGACTTCGGCTTCTCGACCATCTCGGTGATGCGGAAGCCGTGATGCGTGTCTTCGCCGCGCCCGACGATGCCGTATTTATGAGCCTCCGCCGGGTCGCATTCCTGCACCGCGATGATGTTGTTGCCGGTCTCCTCGTAGAGCTCGACCATCGCCTTCGTGCAGCTCTTTTCCGACTGCATGATCATGTCGGGCAACAACAGGGCGAACGGCTCGTCGCCGACCAGTTCGCGCGCACACCAGACGGCATGGCCAAGACCCATCGGCACCTGCTGGCGGGTGAAGCTGGTCTGCCCCGGTGCCGGCTGCAGCCGCTGCAGGCGGGCAAGCTGCTCGTCCTTGCCGCGTTGTGCCAGCGTATCATAGAGTTCGAACTGGATATCGAAATGGTCCTCGATGACCGCCTTGTTGCGGCCCGTGACGAAGATGAAATGCTCGATGCCCGCCTCGCGCGCCTCGTCGACGACATACTGGATGACTGGCCTGTCGACGACGGTCAGCATCTCCTTGGGAACAGCCTTGGTGGCCGGGAGAAACCGCGTGCCGAGACCGGCGACCGGGAAAACTGCCTTGCGAACTCTCTTCATAGTTTAAATTATCCGTTTGCTGGCCAGCTCCGCAATCCCCATCCCCCGACATTTTCACGCCGGAATTGAAGATTAGTGGGACGGCTGAGGGAAACTCCCGCCGGTTAAAGCATCGAGGTGTCTTTTCGTTCCAGCCGACGCCTATGGTAAACTAATTCCTAACCCGGTTCGGCGAAGAATGGTCTTTCCTGGGACAGAGAAGGAGGAAAAGATGTCCGTTCGCAATGCCGCAAAACGTTTCGCCAGCGTCATGACGGCGGCCAGCCTCTCGCTCGCTTTGCTTGTCCCCACCGGGCCGGCCTTCGCCGACGCCGGTTTCCGGCAATGGGTCGCCGGCTTCCGCGCCACCGCCGTGGCGGGTGGCGTTTCCGGCGCCGTTTACGACCAGGCTTTCCGGGGCATCAACGAGCCCGATCCGGTGGTGCTGGAAAAGGCCCGCACCCAGCCCGAATTCACCGCGCCCGCCTGGGATTATTTCGACAACCGCGTCCATGACCAGTCCGTCGCCGTCGGGCAGCAGATGGCGAAGAAATGGAAGCCTTGGCTGGACAGGATCGAGGCGAGATTCGGCGTCGACCGCTACGTTCTCCTGGCCATCTGGTCGATGGAATCGAACTATGGCGAAATTCTCAAGCGCGACGACATCATGCGCAACGTCATCCGTTCGCTGGCGACTTTGGGTTATGGCGACGCGAAACGGTCGAAATACGCCCGCACCCAGCTGGTAGCGGCGCTGAAGATCCTGCAGACCGGCGATATCGACGAAAGCCACCTGATGGGCTCCTGGGCGGGCGCCATGGGCCAGACCCAGTTCATCCCGACCAGCTACCAGCACTATGCCGTCGACATGGACGGCAATGGCAAGCGCGACATCTGGAATTCCATTCCCGATGCGCTGGCGACATCAGCCAATTTGCTCAAGAAGAATGGCTGGCAGGCCGGCAGGACCTGGGGCTACGAGGTCGCGTTGCCAGCCGGCAAACTTCCCGCCGGGTCGAAGACCCTGGCGCAATGGCAGGCGCTCGGCGTGGGCCGCGCCAGCGGCAAGCCGTTCAAGAACCTCACCGACAAGGCAACGCTGAAAGTGCCGGACGGCCGTGGCGGGCCGGCCTTCCTGATGGTCAGGAATTTTTCGGTCATCAAGGCCTACAACAATGCCGACAAATACGCGCTCGCCGTCGGTCTGCTTGCCGATGAGATCGCGGGTGGCAGCGGCCTGGTCCAGGATTGGAACCGGCCTTTTACCAAGCTCAGCTTCGAGGAACGGCAGGAGTTGCAGAAGCGACTTTCCCAGCACGGCCTTTACGACGGCAAATTCGACGGCAAGATCGGCGACGGCTCGAAGACGGCCATCATGGCTTATCAGGCCAAGGTTGGCTTGACCCAGGATGGCTATCCGAGCTTGGAAGTGCTGAAATGGCTCAGGCAGAAATAGAGCCTGACGAAGTTGAGTAGGGAGGGAGCGATTGGTTTGGCCTACGCGCATCGGGACGTTCGTCCGTCGCATGCCGGTGCTGATCCTGGCCTTCGCCGTGCTCGCCATTGCCGTGGCCGGAGCCGTCCACGCCCCAGCCATGGCGCAGGAACAGCCGCAGCAAAGCCGGGGCTGGTCATTGCGCGACCTTCTGTTTCCGCGCCGCAGCGAGCGGGTCGAGCCGCCACAGGACATCCAGAAGGCGAGACCTAAGCCGAAGAAGAAACCGCGTGCGCCTCGCCCACCAGAGGAGCCGGCAACGCCCGTGGTCGAAAAAGCGCCGGACGCCCGCACCGTCCTGGTGGTCGGCGACTTCATGGCGGCCGGCCTCGCCGAGGGTCTGGACGAAGCCTTCGCCGAGAATACCGGCGTCAGGATCGTGGTCCGCAGCAATGGCTCGTCAGGCTTCGTGCGCGATGATTTCTACAACTGGCCCGAACAGATCAAATCGCTGATCGACACCGAAAAACCCGCCGCGGTGGTCGTCATGCTCGGGTCGAACGACCGCCAGCAGATGAAGGTCGGCGACGTACGCGAACAGCCCCGCTCCGAAAACTGGACGAAGGAATACGAGCGCCGCACCGATGAGCTCGGCAAGGCAATCGCCACCGCCAAGGTGCCTTTCCTGTGGGTCGGCATGCCGGCCTTCCGGGTGCCGAAGATGACCTCCGACATGCTGGCCTTCAACGACATCTACCACAAGGCCGCCGAAAGCCACGGCGGCGAATTCGTCGATGTCTGGGACGGCTTCGTCGACGAGAACGGCGCCTTCGTCACCTCTGGCCCCGACATGAACGGTCAGCCGGTGCGACTGCGCGCCGATGACGGCATCAACGTGTCCAAAGCCGGCAAGCGCAAGCTCGCCTTCTACACCGAAAAGCCGCTGCTTAAGATCCTTGGACTGGCCGCGCCGGGAAGCGTGGCACCGACGACGGCGCCCGCGGGCGCACCGGTCGAGACCCCCGCTCCAGCGGCCGCGCCTATCGTCATCGATCGCACCCAACCTATGCTGCTCAGCGATCCCGCGCTCGACGGCGGCACAGAATTGCTCGGCGCCGCCCCACCGCCGAAGGCCAATCCGGCTCTTCCTGGCGAAAGGCTGGTGATCGAGGGCAAGGCGCCGGAGGCTTCCCCAGGCCGCGCCGACGACTTTTCCCGGCCGCTGAAGGCAAGTCCGGCGACAGCGTCAGCGTCCGACACCACCACGGCGGTCAGCCCTTAACGCGGCAGGACGGTCGTCCCCATCAGCGCCTCGTCGATCGAGCGTGCCGCCTGGCGGCCTTCGCGGATCGCCCAGACGACCAGCGACTGGCCACGGCGTACGTCGCCCGCCGCGTAGAGCCGGTCGACGCTCGTCCTGTAATCGCGGTCATTGGCCTCGACATTCCTGGAACGGCGGCTGTCGGTGGTGATCTTCATCTCCCCCTCGAGTTCCGCCGCAACGCCCGCCATCGCCGGGCCAGCAAAGCCGATGGCGATGAAGGCGAGATCGGCGCGGATGACGAATTCAGTGCCGGCGATCGGCTTGCGCTTGTCGTCGACCTCGCAGCACTTCACGCCTGTAAGCTGGCCTTCCTCGCCGATGAATTCGAGCGTCGCCACCTGGAATTCGCGTTCGGCGCCCTCGGCCTGCGAGGACGAGGTGCGCATCTTGGTCGCCCAGTAGGGCCAGACGGAGAGCTTGTCTTCCTTCTCGGGCGGCTGCGGACGGATGTCGAGCTGGGTGACGCGCACCGCACCCTGGCGGAAGGCGGTGCCGACGCAGTCGGACGCGGTGTCGCCGCCGCCGACGACGACGACGTGCTGGCCACCGGCGATGATTGGATGCGACGGCCATGCCACCGACTGGATCGGTTCGCCGCCGACGCGGCGGTTCTGCTGCACCAGATAGGGCATCGCGTCATGCACGCCGCCGAGATCGTCGCCGGGAATACCGGCAGCGCGCGGCGTTTCCGAACCACCGCAATAGAGCACGGCGTCATGTTCGGCGAGGAGTTCAGCCACCGGCTTGTCGATGCCGACATTGACGCCGCAATGGAAGGTGACGCCCTCGCCCTGCATCTGTTCGATGCGCCGGTCGATATAATGCTTCTCGATCTTGAAGTCGGGGATGCCGTAGCGCATCAGCCCGCCGGGGCGGCTCTCGCGCTCATAGACATGCACGTCGTGACCGGCGCGGCCAAGCTGCTGGGCGGCCGCCATGCCGGCTGGGCCGGAGCCGATGATGGCGACCCGCTTGCCGGTCTTCTTCTCCGGCGGATAGGGCCTGATGTGGCCGGTCTCGTAAGCCTTGTCCGCGATCGCCTGCTCCACCGTCTTGATGGCGACCGGAATGTCTTCGAGGTTCAGCGTGCAGGCTTCCTCGCAAGGCGCGGGGCAGATGCGGCCGGTGAACTCCGGGAAATTGTTGGTCGAGTGCAGGTTGCGGATCGCGTTGTCCCAGTCTCTGTTGTAGACGAGGTCGTTCCAGTCGGGGATCTGGTTGTGGATCGGACAGCCCGTTGGCCCATGGCAGAACGGAATGCCGCAATCCATGCAGCGCGCGGCCTGTTTCTCGACTTCCTTGTCTGACATCGGCAGCGTGAATTCGCGGAAATGCCGGATGCGGTCGGAGGCCGGCTGGTACTTGTGCACCTGCCGGTCGATTTCGAGAAAGCCTGTTACCTTGCCCATAGTCCAGTTCCTGCTGTCCAGATGGTGCGGTTTTCGCCGCACCCGTTAACCTCTTGAGGCAGCCGTGGCAACCTTGAGCCCGAGGTCAAACTGTCGATGAAGGGGCCGGGAAGCCTGGGCCCCCCGGCAATTCTCAAATCTATTCGGCCGCGACGCCCATGCGCATGCGTTCCATCTCGATCAGCGCGCGGCGGTATTCGACCGGCATGATCTTGCGGAATTCCGGCCGGAAAATAGCCCAGTCGTCGAGTATCTCGCGGCCGCGCACCGAACCCGTATAGTGCACGTGGTTCGAGATCAGCTGGTAAAGCCGTTCTTCGTCATGACTGGTCATGTCGCCGGACACGTCGACGCGGCCCTTGTGGTCGAGGTCGCCGCCATGGTGCAGCAGCCTTTCCATCAGATCGTCTTCTTCTGGGACCGGCTCCAGCTCGACCATGGCCATGTTGCAGCGCTCGGCGAAATCACCTGCTTCGTCCAGCACATAGGCGACACCGCCCGACATGCCGGCGGCAAAGTTGCGGCCGGTTTTGCCGATGACGACGACGACGCCGCCGGTCATGTATTCGCAGCCATGGTCGCCGACGCCCTCGACGACCGCGGCGACGCCCGAATTGCGCACCGCGAAGCGCTCGCCAGCGACGCCGGCGAAATAGGCCTCGCCCTCGGTCGCGCCATAGAGCACCGTATTGCCGACGATGATGGAGTCGGCCGCGACGATCCTTGCCTCTTCCGGTGGCCGGATGACGATGCGCCCGCCCGACAGGCCCTTGCCGACATAGTCATTGGCGGCGCCGACGAGCTCGAACGAGATGCCACGTGCCAGGAAGGCGGCGAAGGACTGGCCGGCCGTGCCGGTGAGTTTTACCTGGATCGTGTCCTCGCGCAGGCCCTTGTGCTTGAAGCGCTTGGCGACCTCGCCCGACAGCATGGCGCCCGTCGAACGGTCGACATTGCGGATGTCGACCTCGATCTTGACCGGTTGCTTGGCCTCCAGCGCGGGTTTGGCCAGTTCGATCAGCTTGCGGTCGAGCACATCGTCGATCGGATGCTTCTGCCGCTCGGTCCAGTGCACCGCTTCATGCGGCGCATCGGGCTTGTAGAACATCTTCGAGAAATCGAGCCCGCGCGCCTTCCAGTGCTGGATCACGTCACGCTTTTCCAGAAGGTCGGCGTCACCGATGATCTGGTCGATATGGGTGAAGCCCATTTCGGCGAGCAGCGCCCGCACCTCTTCCGCCACGTAGAAGAAGAAGTTGATGACGTGCTCGGGCGTACCCTTGAAGCGCTTGCGCAGCACCGGATCCTGCGTCGCGACGCCGACCGGGCAGGTGTTGAGATGGCATTTGCGCATCATGATGCAGCCGGCCGCGATCAAAGGCGCGGTCGAGAAGCCGAACTCGTCGGCGCCGAGCAGCGCGCCGATGATGACGTCGCGCCCGGTGCGCAGGCCGCCGTCGACCTGCAGCGCCACGCGCGAGCGCAGGCCGTTCAGCACCAGCGTCTGGTGCGTTTCGGCAAGACCCATTTCCCACGGGCTGCCGGCATGCTTGAGCGAGGTCAGCGGCGACGCACCGGTGCCGCCATCATAGCCAGAGATGGTGATGTGGTCGGCGCGCGCCTTTGCAACGCCGGCCGCGACCGTGCCTACACCAACCTCCGACACCAGCTTGACCGAGACGTCGGCCGCCGGATTGACGTTCTTCAGATCGTAGATCAGCTGCGCCAGATCCTCGATTGAATAGATGTCGTGGTGCGGCGGCGGCGAGATCAGGCCGACGCCCGGCGTTGAATGCCGAACCTTGGCGATGGTTGCGTCGACCTTGTGGCCGGGCAACTGGCCGCCCTCGCCGGGCTTGGCGCCCTGCGCCACCTTGATCTGCATCATGTCGGAGTTGACGAGATATTCCGCCGTCACGCCGAAACGCCCCGACGCGACCTGCTTGATCGCCGAACGTTCGGGGTTCTTGCCGCCACCTGGCAGCGGCAGATAGCGATCGGCCTCTTCGCCACCCTCGCCGGTGTTCGACTTGCCGCCGATCTGGTTCATGGCACGCGCCAGCGTGGTGTGCGCTTCCCTGGAAATCGAGCCGAACGACATCGCCCCGGTCGAGAAGCGCTTGACGATGTCGGCCGCCGGCATGACATCGTCGAGGGCGACCTTCGTGCGGCCGGTCTCATCCGCCAGCTTGATCTTGAACAAGCCGCGTATGGTCTGGGCGCGGGCCGTCTCGCTGTCGATCTGCGCCGAATAGTCCTTGAACGTCTCCCACGATCCCTGGCGCACGGCGTGCTGCAAGGTGGCGACCGCGTCGGGCGACCACATATGCGCCTCGCCGCGCATGCGGAACAGGTATTCGCCACCGACCTCCAGGCTGTTGCGCAGCACCGGATCGCTGCCGAAACCGTCCGTGTGACGGCTGACGGTTTCGCCTGCGACCTCATCCAGTCCGACGCCTTCGATCAGTGTCGCGGTGCCGGTGAAGTATTGCTGCACGAAATCGGTCTTCAGCCCGATGGCATCGAAGATCTGCGCGCCGCAATAGGACTGATAGGTCGAGATGCCCATTTTGGACATCACCTTGAGGATGCCCTTGCCGATCGACTTGATGTAGCGCGACACCACTTCGTAGGCGTCGACCTCCTCGGGCAGTTCGCCGCGCTTGTGCATGTCGAGCAAGGTGTCGAAGGCGAGATAGGGATTGATCGCTTCCGCGCCGTAGCCGGCAAGGCAGCAGAAATGATGCACCTCGCGCGGCTCGCCCGATTCGACGACCAGGCCGACCGCGGTGCGCAGCCCCTTGCGGATCAGATGGTGGTGCACGGCGGCCGTGGCCAGCAACGCCGGAATGGCGATGCGGTCCGGTCCGAGCTGGCGATCGGACAGGATGATGATGTTGTAGCCGCCGGCGACTGCCGCCTCCGCCCGCTCGCACAGCCGGTCGATGGCCCCCTGCATGCCGGCAGCACCCTCGCTCGACCCATAGGTGATGTCGATCGTCTTGGTGTCGAAACGGTCCTCGGTGTGGCCAATCGAGCGGATCTTCTCGAGATCGCCATTGGTCAGGATCGGCTGGCGCACTTCGAGCCGCTTGCGGCGCGAATTGCCGACCAGGTCGAAGATGTTCGGCCGCGGTCCGATGAACGACACCAGGCTCATCACCAGTTCCTCGCGGATCGGGTCGATCGGCGGGTTGGTGACCTGGGCAAAATTCTGCTTGAAGTAGGTGTAGAGCAGCTTCGACTTGTCCGACATCGCCGAGATCGGCGTGTCGGTGCCCATCGAGCCCACGGCTTCCTGGCCGGTGGTCGCCATCGGCGACATCAATAGTTTGGTGTCTTCCTGGGTGTAGCCGAACGCCTGCTGGCGATCGAGCAGGCTGACATCCTTGCGCAGCGCGCGTGGCTCGACCGGCTTTAAATCTTCCAGGATGAGCTGCGTATTGGCAAGCCAGGTCTTGTAGGGGTGTTTGGTCGCGATCTCCGACTTGATTTCCTCGTCGGGGACGATGCGGCCCTTGGCAAGGTCGATCAGAAGCATGCGGCCGGGCTGCAGCCGCCACTTCTGGACGATCTTCTCCTCCGGCACCGGCAGCACGCCGGCCTCGGAAGCCATGATGACGCGGTCGTCATCGGTGACGATGTAGCGTGCCGGGCGCAAGCCGTTGCGGTCCAGCGTGGCGCCGATCTGGCGTCCGTCGGTGAAGGCGACCGCCGCCGGCCCGTCCCAAGGCTCCATCAACGCGGCGTGGTATTCGTAGAAGGCCTTGCGATCGGCATCCATGAGCTTGTTGCCGGCCCAGGCTTCCGGGATCAGCATCATCATGGCGTGGCTGAGGCTGTAGCCGCCCTGGAACAGAAACTCGAGCGCATTGTCGAAGCAGGCGGTATCGGACTGGCCGTCATAGGAGATCGGCCAGAGCTTCGAGATGTTGTTGCCGAACAGTTCGGAATCGACCGACGCCTGGCGCGCCGCCATCCAGTTGTTGTTGCCGCGCACCGTGTTGATCTCGCCATTATGCGCGACCATGCGGTAGGGATGCGCCAGCTTCCACGACGGGAAGGTGTTGGTCGAGAAGCGCTGGTGGACGAGGATCAGCGCGGTCTCAAAACGCGGGTCCTTGAGGTCCTTGTAGTAGGCCCCGACCTGATAAGCCAGGAACATGCCCTTGTAGACGATGGTGCGCGCCGACAGCGACACGCAGTAGGCGCCGATGTCCTTGTTGTCGTTCTCCGCGTAGATGCGGCCCGATATGACCTTGCGCAGCAGATAAAGTCTTGCCTCGTATTCCTCGTCGTCGGTGATGTCGGCCGTGCGGCCGATGAAGACCTGGCGGTGGAACGGCTCGGACGCGACGATGTCAGGCGCCTTCGATAGCGACGAATTGTCGACCGGCACGTCACGGAAACCGAGCAGCGGCAGCCCTTCGGACTGCGCCGATTCGGCGATGATCTCCTCGATATGTGCACGAAGGGCAGCATCCTGCGGCATGAACCAGTGTCCGACGCCGTACTGGCCTACCGGTGGCAGTTCGATACCTTGGGCCGCCATCTCCTCACGGAAGAAAAGATCCGGAAGCTGTACCAGCACGCCGGCGCCATCGCCGACCAGCGGATCGGCGCCGACGGCGCCGCGATGCGTCAGGTTCTCGAGCACGGCAAGCCCGTCCTTGACGATCTGATGCGACTTCACGCCCTTCATGTTGACGATGAAGCCGACGCCGCAGGCGTCATGCTCGTTGCGCGGATCGTAGAGGCCCTGGGCGGTCAAGCCGCCGGCAGACGCGCGATTTTTGGTGGAGGTATTTTTGACGGCGGCCGCTTTCGTCTGCGCGGCCTGGCCGTTCGTCGCAGAGAGCGTCAATTCCGTCATTGTCCTGTCCTCCATTCCAGCCCTTCAGGCGCTGGTTTGCCTCGGCAAGCGCTTGGCTCACCCTGATCCTTGCGGCACGTCTTGCGAAATCCTTTTTCGAACCATGCGGCTTTTCGCATGCTTCGCATCTGGTATCGTACAGGCCAGCGTCCGGCCGTCCACCTGTCGCTCGCGGCAACAGCCGGAGAGGCCAATATGTTACGCCAATCCGGCCTGTTTTGTGCGACAAAATAAGACAGCACTACTGTCCTAAATTTTTATGGCAGAATTCCTAAACGCGCACAAGACCGATTCACAAAAAACTTGGAGCTTCCGCGACATAAAATTACGCGGGGTCGAGGAAAAACGTAAGCTTAAGTCGTCGACGCTTGCCGCCACGTTGGCTGGCTTCAACGGTTTTCCGGCGCATGGCCCTTGCGGTCGGCGCGTTAAACCGGTCAACTCCGGCTGATTTCCCCAACACAGGCAGATGCATGTTCTTCGCTTCCGACAATTGGGCAGGCGCCCATCCCAATATCGTTGCCGGCCTGTCGGCCGCGGCCGGCGGCTTTGCCACCGCCTATGGTGACAGCGCCCTCGACGAGGCGGTTTATCGGCGCTTCAGTGAACTATTCGAACGCGAGGTCGCGGTGTTCTTCGTGGCAACCGGCACCGCCGCCAATTCGCTGTCGTTGACCACTTTCAACAAGCCGGGCGGCATTTCCTTCGCTCACCGAGAATCGCATGTCATCGAGGATGAATGTGGCGCGCCGGAGTATTTTTCCGGCGGCTCGCGGCTGCACGCCGTCGACGGCCCCCTGGGCAAGATCGACCCGCCCAATCTGGACAGGGCGATCGGCCGTTTCGCAAGCGAGGTTGTCCATTGGGGCCGGCCGATGGCCGTCTCGATCACCCAGTCGACCGAGGTCGGCACCGTCTATGGTCTGGACGACATTGACGCGATCTCGGCCATCGCCAAACAGCATTCCGTGCCACTGCACATGGATGGCGCCCGCTTTGCCAATGCGCTGGCCGCGCTCGACACCACGCCGGCCGAAATGACCTGGAAACGCGGGGTCGATGTCCTGTCCTTCGGCGGTACCAAGAACGGTTGCTGGTGCGCGGAGGCGATCGTGCTGTTCGACCTCGACCGTGCCAAGGAACTGGCCTTCCTGCGCAAGCGTGCCGCACAGCTGCTTTCGAAGTCGCGTTTCGTCGCGGCGCAGTTCGAAGCCTATTTCAAGGACGGGCTGTGGCTCGACACCGCCAGGCATGCCAATGCCATGGCCGCGCGCCTGGCGGCGGCGATCGAGGATTCGGCCACGGCAAAGCTCGCTTGGCTGCCGCAGGCTAATGAGGTGTTCGCGGTGATCGAGAAAACCGAAGCAGACAGGCTGCAGGCGGCAGGCGCGGCCTTCTATGACTGGCACAGGCCGCATGGTTTTGACGGCCATATCGGCGAGGACGAACTGCTCTATCGCTTCGTCACCAGCTTTGCCACGACGACTGAGGAAGTCGACCGCTTTGGCCAGCTGATCGCCGGATAACAGTCAATCTTCGGACAAAAAAGCGGCGCCTCGCGGCGCCGCTTCCGTCTCGGGAGGAGACTTTAGATTTTATGCGGTCGTCAGGCTGCCGTCTTGGCCTCGATCTGCTTGGCCTTGGCCGGAGCCGAGGTGATCGCGATCTTGCGCGGCTTCAGCTCTTCGGGAATGTTGCGCTTGAGGTCGACGAAGAGCAGGCCGTTCTTCAGCGCGGCGCCGACGACTTCAACGTGATCGGCAAGCTGGAAGCGGCGCTCGAACGCCCTGGAGGCAATGCCGCGATAGAGCAGTTCGGAACCCTCGCCGGTGCCCTCGTCCTTGCGCTCGCCCTTCACGGTCAGCACGTTACGGTGAGCTTCGATCGAGATTTCCTCGTCCGAGAAGCCGGCGACGGCCATCGAAATCCGATAGGAGTCCTCGCCGGTGCGCTCGATGTTATAGGGCGGATAGGTCTGCGCGCCGTCGGGCTGCGCAAGCGAATCCAACATGGTGAAGAGACGGTCGAAGCCGACGGTCGAACGGTAAAGCGGGGAAAAATCAACGTGACGCATGAGGTGTTCTCCTGTTGAGCAACATGGTTTGCGTATGGTCGGTGCGAAACCCGCGAGCGGCGTTTCGGGAGGACCAGCGGCCCCGATTGGCGACCGCAACCCACATCTGGGGAGCGCTCGAAAGCATTTCAAGTTTCGTTTGACGGCAAAAAAGAACGAAGCGGCCAACCTTTGATGAACGGCAGATGAACCAGCGCTTCGGCGCCCGTTCAGACAGCCAGCGCTAAAGTGGCTTTCAAGATCAAGGATTGGCGGCGCCGGATCTGCGAAGGTGCCGCAACGAGGCCGAACCGGGTGTTAACGTCCCTTCCTCCCGGATCGACAGGGGCCGGAAGCGCGCTCAAAGCCGCTTCCGGCCTTACCCGTCGCAGTCCTCCATAACCCGGATTTGCTTTGCTTTTGATGTGTTGGCGTCTATCACCGTGACGAGGCCAGCCGCGACCGGCTGGCGCGCAAGGACGACGAGCACAAAGCGCCGAATGACGGATCTTTTCGACGACACTCCGCTCTTCCACGAAACCGAGGGCAATCCGCGACCGGAAAACGCCACCGGCGGCTTTTTCACCACGCGCGACGGCAAGAAAATACGTTATGGCCTGTTCGCGGCGGTGGCGCGGCCGATGCGGGGCACCGTGGTGCTGCTCGGCGGCCGCAACGAGTGCATTGAGAAATATTTCGAGACCATCCGTGACCTTGCCGCGCGCGGCTTTGGTGTCGCCATCCTAGACTGGCGCGGCCAGGGCGGTTCGGACAGGCTGATCCGCGATCGCCAGCGTGGCTATGTCAGGTCGTTCCGCGACTATACGGCTGACCTCGAGCAGTTCTTCGAAGAGATCGTGCTGCCGGACTGCCGCGGACCGTACTATATCCTCGCCCATTCGGCCGGCGCTGTGATCGCGCTGCTTGCCGCGCCGTCGATGGTGAACCGCGTGCGGCGCATGGTGCTGATCGCGCCGTTCCTGACATTGCCCGACCTGCCGGTCTCGATAGCGACGGTGCGCCGGATCTGTTCGTTTTTCTGCGCCCTTGGGCTCGGCTGGCTCTATGCCGCCTGGGGTCCAAGGCCGAGACACACGCTGCCCTTCGAAGCCAACAAGGTTACATCGGATCCGCAACGCTATCGCCGTAACACGCGCATCTATGAAGAATATCCGCAAATGGCGCTCGGCGGCCCGACGATCCGCTGGCTGCAGGCGGCGGCGAAGGCGTCGGCAGCCATCAGCGACCCCGACTTCATGGCCCGCATTCAGGTGCCTCTGCTGATCATCGCCGCCGGCGCCGACCAGGTCGTCTCGACCAGGGCGGTGGAGGCATATGCGAGAAATCTACGGCTGGGTTCGCTGTTGATGATCGACGGTGCCAAGCACGAAATCCTGCAGGAAGCCGATCTCTACCGCGAACAATTCCTCGCTGCCTTCGACGCCTTCGTCCCCGGCTCAGATGACCCGACAGCCTGACGGGCCGCGGCTCTTCCGCGAGAGGGCGTAGCTGACACTCCCTTTTTCAGGAAGGAGGCGCTGGCGGCGTTCAGGCAGACCTATGGGCGTACGCTGGCGGCATTCCAGCGGTCGAGAGCCGCCGACCGGAGGCGATGTCAGCCGCGCAGGGCAGCCATGGCGGCGGCATGAAGCTCCGGTGTCGCGGCCGCTAGAACATCGCCGCCATTCTCCGCGGGCCCGCCGTCGAAGGTGGTGACGACCCCGCCTGCCTTCTCGATGATCGGGATCAGCGCCACGATGTCGTAGGGCTTCAATCCAGGATCGGCGACGATGTCGACGCTCCCCGAGGCGATCATGGCGAAGGCATAGCAATCGGCGCCATAACGGGCGAGCTGGATTTGCCGCTCGAACGCGTCATAGCGATTGCGTGCCTCGCCCTTGAACAGGGCCGGCGTTGTGGTGAACAACGTGGCCTCGGCCAGCTTCGTCGTCTTGCGGGTCGTCAGCTTGCGGGGCCCTCCCGGCCCCTCATAATGTGATCCGGAGGCGTTGGCGTAGAACAGCTCGCCGGTGAAGGGCTGGGCCATCATGCCGGCGACCGCCTCACCATCGACCGTCAGCCCGACCAGCGTCCCCCACACCGGCAGGCCGGAGATGAAGGCGCGGGTGCCGTCGATCGGATCGATCACCCAGACATGCCGGCTGGAGATGTTCTCGCTGCCGTGCTCTTCGCCCAGGATGCCGTGGTCGGGATACTCAGCCGATATCAGCGCCCGGATGGCGCGCTCGGCCTCGCGGTCGGCCTCCGTGACCGGATCGAAACTGCCTTTTTCCTTGTTGGCGACCGCGCCCTGGGCGCGGAAGCGCGGCAAGGTCTCCGCCGCCGCCGCTTGCGCGATACGGCGCATGAAATCGATGCTGATGTCCAACTGATTCTCCCGCTTTGCAGCGCGCCCGAGCCGGGGCTTGCCGCGACTTCCCGCCAAGACAAGCTTGTTTATCGATTTATCCGCCGCGACAACTGTGGCCGGAATGTCACTCCAACGTCATCGAAACGCAATTTCCACATCACTCTGAATTAAAAAAGCCTAAACGTCGCTTGACATTTGTGCGCTGCACAATACCCTCAATCTCGGACAGGGTTTCCTGTCCATGCCCTCCTTGGGCGTTTCCTCCCTAGACTTCGACCGTATCGTGCAAACGATGCGGTCTTTTTTTCACGGCCGCTCCTGGAGCGGGCCGTCCAAAGAAGCACACAAAAATCTTGGGCAACGGCACGCACGGGACAAGGCGTGGTCTTCACTCCGCGGCCAGCGGCAGATCGATGAAATGATGGTCCGGCATCGCCATCAGGTCGGCTGAAAACCGCGTCAGGTCGTCGGCCAGCGCGTCGAAGCCGGCGGCTTTCTCGAATGTCCGCTCATTCATGTAGAGCCCGCGATTGACCTCGATCTGCAGCGCGTGCAAATGACGCGCCGGACGGCCGTAATGCTCGGTGATGAACCCGCCGGCGTAAGGCTTGTTGTGGGCAACCGTATAGCCCATCGCGGTCAACAGGCCGATCGCGGTTTCGGTCAGGGCCGCGGTGGCCGAGATGCCGAAACGGTCGCCGATGATGAAATCCGGCCGCAGCCCGTTGTCGCCGACACGGATACTCGCTGGCATAGAATGGCAATCGATCAGCACGGCAAAGCCGAACCGGGCGTGGGTCCTGGTCAAAAGCCGCTTCAGCGTTTCGTGATAGGGCTTGTAGACGGCCTCGATGCGGGCAACCGCCTCGGCGAGCGGCAAGCGGCCCGAATAGATGTCGAGCCCCTCGCCCACCAGCTTCGGCACGGTGCCGAGCCCGCCGGCCACGCGCGCGGAGCGGATGTTGCAGAAGGACGGCACCGGCTCGGCGAACATGCGCGGGTCGAGTTCCCAGGGCTCGCGGTTGACGTCGAGATAGGCGCGCGGGAAATTCGCCGCCAGCAGCGGCGCGCCGAGCGCCACGGCGCCGCCGAACAACTCGTCGACATAGCAATCCTCCGAGCGGCGGATGGCATTGCGATCGAGCCTTGCCATGGCAAGGAAGCGTTCGGGATAGTAGCGGCCGCTATGCGGCGAGTTGAAAAGGAAGGGGACGCGCTGCTCGGCGCCCGACCGGATTTCGAAGGGTGGAAAGACCGAAAAATCCTCGGCTGCCGTCTTCAATTTGAACGAACCCGAAAACACCAGTGCATCATGGCATGAAACTGCCACCTTGCTGGCCGCATGTCCAGCATTTCGGCGGTCGTGCGGCTGGGCAAATGTGGGTCAGGCGCGTCCGCGTTCACTTGATGTTTACTCTCACCTCCTCATATACAGGATGGTTAACGGGCCTGCCCCACGGCAGTCTCCGGCGGGTGATTCGGACGGGATAACATGGCACGCATTCTTCTGGCGGAAGACGACGACGATATGCGTCGGTTCCTCGTCAAGGCGCTGGAGCGCGCCGGCTATCAGGTCAGCGATTTCGACAACGGCGCCAGCGCCTATGAGCGGCTGCGTGAGGAACCGTTCTCGCTGCTTCTGACCGACATCGTCATGCCGGAGATGGACGGCATCGAACTGGCGCGTCGCGCCACCGAGATCGATCCCGATCTCAAGGTCATGTTCATCACCGGTTTTGCCGCCGTCGCGCTGAACCCGGATTCCAAGGCGCCGAAAGACGCCAAGGTGCTGTCCAAGCCCTTCCACCTGCGCGATCTGGTCAACGAGGTCGAGAAGATGCTGCAGGCGGCTTGAACCGCCTTTCGCAAGCCGCCGGCGTCGGTCCACAGCCGCGGCGGGAAGACGTGTTTTTCCTCTTTTCCTGCTATTGACGCGCCTGACCAAAAATGGTGTATGCGCGGCTTCGGATGGGCGTGTAGCTCAGCGGGAGAGCACTGCATTGACATTGCAGGGGTCACAGGTTCAATCCCTGTCACGCCCACCATCCAACCCAGATATTCGGACCTTGCATAATGGCGCGAGCGTCCTGGCGCTCACCGGAATGGACGACGGGTGATCCGATCGCGAAACGCGTTTTAGGCCCCCGCGACAGCACACAGGCTTTTCATCCGCGAAAGGGCAAGGTCGGGGTCGGCCAGCAATCCTGCCTGGTCGGCGAGGCGAAAGACGTCGGCATAATGGCGGATGCCGCGCGCCGACTGCATGCCGCCGACCATCGAGAAATGGTCCTGGTGGCCGTTGAGCCAGGCCATGAAGACAATGCCGGCCTTGTAATATTCAGTCGGCGCCTCGAAGATTTTTCGTGACAGCGGCACGGTCGGCGCCATCAGCGCGTCGTAGCCGGCACGATCGCCGGCAGCCAGCTTCGCCAGCGCGGCATTGGCGACCGGTGCGATCGCGTCGAAAATGCCGAGCAGCGCATGCGAGTGCCGCTTGCCGTCTCCGGCGATCAGCTCGGGATAATTGAAGTCGTCGCCGGTGAACATCATCACGCCGTCCGGCAGCCGGTTCCTGAGCGCCACTTCCTTGCCGGCGTCGAGCAGCGATATCTTGATGCCTTCGACCTTGCCGGCATTGCGCTCTATGATGGCGATCACCGTATCGAGCGCGGTCTCGAAATCGTCACTGCCCCAGTAGCCTTTCAAGGTCGGATCGAACATGTCGCCCAGCCAGTGCAGGACGACCTTGCCGGAGGGCTGGCCCAATATGCGGTCGTAAACCAGGGCGTAATCGTCCGGCCCCTTCGCCACGGCCGCCAGCGCGCGGCTGGCCATCATGATCGCCTTGCCGCCCTGGCCTTCGATGAAAGCGAACTGCTCCTCATAGGCGGCGACCACGTCGTCGACCGTCCGGGCCTTCGACGGCGCCAGATGGTCGGTGCCCGCACCCGAGGCGAGATCGGCGCCAGCGACGGTCCGCGCCTCCGCGATTGAACGGCGGATCAATTCCTGCGCATTCGTCCAATCGAAACCCATGCCGCGCTGCGACGTGTCCATTGCCTCGGCGATGCGGAAGCCGAGCCGCCATAGATGATGACGAAACGCCATCGTCCTGTCCCAATCGACAACGGGCCGCGACCATGGATCTGTCATTCCCAGCGGATCGGCGACGACATGCGCGGCGGCATAGGCGATGCGCGAAAACCGCGCGCCGGTCACCGGCTGGACCGGCTGTCCGACAAGCGCGTAGGGTGTGCTGCGGCCACCCTCGCCAGGCAAGGCAATGTCCATGGATCTCTCCCTTTCGTGTCTCCTAAATGGAACGTTCCAATAAATCAAGAACCTTTAAGGTTTGAGATGGACGGCCAGCGATGCTGCGTTGCAACACAACGACCCCTTGGGTAGCATATCGTTTGACCACATATGACCTGCTGCTCTTCCTAGAGAAAAATCCTGATTGACTCATCCTCGGAGCAAGGATTAGAACGTTCCAATAAATTCGATTGAAAAAACCGGGGAGGATATCTGGATGGCCAGCCGGCCGAAGGCGACGATCTTCGACATCGCCCGCGAAGCAGGCGTGTCCAAATCGACGGTGTCGCTCGTGCTCCAGGGCAGCGGCCTGATCCGCCCCGAAACCGCGGTCAAGGTGCGCAAGGCGATCGAGGATGTCGGCTATGTCTATAACCGCGGCGCCGCCAATCTGCGCAAGGCCCACTCCAACGTCATCGGCATGGTCATCAACGACCTCACCAATCCGTTCTTCGCCGAGATGGCGGTCGGCATGGAGCGGGTCTTCCAGTCGGCCGGCATCGTGCCCTTCATCGCCAACACTGCCGAAAATCCGGTGCGCCAGGAAGAAGTGCTGAAGTCTCTGATGGAACAGGGCGTCGCCGGGCTCATCGTTTCCCCGGCGCGCGGCACGACGCCAGGGGCGTTCCGGCGGCTGGAAATAGCCGGTCTGCCGATTGCCTTCGCCATGCGCCGGCTGCCTGAAAGCCGCATTCCGGTGATTGCTCCCGACAATCATCGGGGCGCCTATCTCGCGACTTCGCATCTCGTCGGCAAGGGGCATCGCCGCCTAGCCTTCTTCGGCGGTTCGTCCGACCTCGTCGTTTATCATGAGCGCCTGGGCGGCTTTCGCGAGGCCTGCGAGACGCTCGGCATCGACGCCCGCGATGCGCTTATCATCGAGGGCGAGACCAACCGCAAGGGCGGCATGGCCTGTCTGGAAACGTCGCTGGCAATGGCCGAGCCGCCGACCGCGGCGCTGTGCTTCAACGATGCCGTTGCCTTTGGCGTCATGCTGGCGCTGCGCAAGCGCGGACTTGAGCCGGGCGCGGATTTCGCTGTCGTCGGCTTCGACGATGTGGTCGAGGCCGAACATTATATGCCGCCGCTGACCAGCGTAGCGGTGGACTCCGCCGGTCTCGGCGAACGCGCGGCCCACGTCATGATCAAGATGATCCAGTCGCGCACCACGCGGGCCGAGGATCATGTCGGCGCCGTCAATCTCGTGGTCAGGGAAAGCTGCGGCCCGGATCGCCGCACGCGAAAAAGGCCCGTGGCAGCGGGAACCGCGCCATGAGCGTCAAATGGGGGCTGATCGGCGCCAGCACGATCGCCCGGCAATTCATGATCGATGCCATTCGCGCTCAACCCGATGGCGAGATCGCGGCTGTCATGAGTTCCAGCGCGGAACGCGCCACGGCCTATGCAAGGGAAAATGGCATTCCAGCCGCCGTATCGAATCTCGACGCCTTGCTCGGATCGGACATCGACGCCGTCTACATCTCCACCACCAATGAACTGCATTTCGAACAGGCGCTGGCCGCCGCCAAGGCGGGAAAGCATGTGCTGTGCGAGAAGCCGCTGGCGCTGACCAGCGATGACGCGCGCAAGATGGTCGCTTCGGCCAAGGAGGCTGGCATCGTGCTCGGTACCAATCATCATCTGCGCAATGCCGGCGCGCACCGTGCCATGCGCGACGCCGTTGCCGCGGGCCGCATCGGCAACCCCATTGCCGCGCGTGTCTTCCATTCCGTCTACCTGCCCGAAAACCTGCAGGGCTGGCGCATCGCCAGGCCCGAGGCGGGCGGCGGGGTGGTGCTCGACATCACCGTGCACGATGCAGACACGCTGCGCTTCGTGCTTGGCGACGATCCGGTCGAGGTTTCCGCTTTCACGCAATCCGCCGGCATGGCCGGGAGCGGGCTGGAAGATGGCGCCATGTGCGTCTGGCGCTTCAAATCGGGCCTTATCGCGCAATCGCATGAGGGGTTCACCACCAGGTTTGCCGACACCGGCTTCGAGGTGCACGGCTCGCAGGGCTCGCTCATCGCCCGCGATGTGATGACGCAGAAGCCGGCCGGCTCGGTCCTCCTGCGCACCGCCAGCGGCGAAGAACAGTTGAGCTTCGACCGCGAGGATCTATACGCCAGGTCGGTACGCGGGTTCCATGCCGCGGTCCGTGGCGAGGGCCAGCCTTCCGCCACCGGAGAAGACGGCATCTGGTCGCTCGCCGCGGCCGAGGCGGCATTGCAATCGGCGGCTTCCGGCAGGACCGTCAAGATCGACCCGAAACTCGGGAGCATGAATTGAGCAAGGTCGTCTCATCGGCGCAGGCCGCCAGCCTGATCAAGGACGGCATGGTCGTCTCGGTGTCCTCGTCGAGCGGCCTCGGCTGTCCAGACGCCGTGCTCGCCGCGATCGGCGAACGCTTCGATGGCGAGGGCCATCCGAAGGATATCACCACGCTGCACCCGATCGCCGCCGGCGACATGTATGGCATCAAGGGCATCGATCATCTGGCGAAGCCCGGCCTCTTGAAGCGTACGCTGTGCGGCTCCTATCCGTCAGGTCCCTCCTCCGCCGAGCCGCCGCAAATCTGGAAGATGATCGGCGACAATGCAGTTGCCGCCTATAACGTGCCGTCCGGCATCCTG
Organism: Mesorhizobium sp. B2-3-10; assembly: GCF_006442275.1. Classification (NCBI taxonomy): domain Bacteria; kingdom Pseudomonadati; phylum Pseudomonadota; class Alphaproteobacteria; order Hyphomicrobiales; family Phyllobacteriaceae; genus Mesorhizobium; species Mesorhizobium sp. B2-3-10. The sequence goes on along the minus strand of NZ_VFVT01000003.1, from coordinate 195,265 downwards.
TTCGACATGCACCGAGAGGCCGCCGCCAAGCGACCGGGCGTGCTGACCAAGGTCGGCCTCGACACTTTCGCCGACCCGCGCCACCAGGGCTGCGCCATGAACGCCGCCGCCGCCGAGCCGATCGTGTCGGTGCAGCAATTCGACGGCGAGGAATGGCTCTACTTCCGCGCCATCGTGCCGCAGGTCTCGATCATCCGTGCCACCACGGCTGACGAGCGCGGCAACCTTACCTACGAGCATGAGGGGGCCTATCTCGGCGGGCTGGAGCAGGCGCTCGCCGCCCGCAACAATGGCGGCATCGTCATCGCGCAGGTCAAACGCGTCGTCGAGAACGGCACGTTGAAGCCGCATGATGTGCGCGTGCCGGGCGTGCTGGTCGACCATATCGTCATTGCGCCGGATCAGTTGCAGACGACGCTGACGCCCTACGATCCCGCAATCTCCGGCGAGATCTTCCGGCCGCTGTCGAGCTTCCGCAATGCCGAGATGAATGTCCAAAAGGTGATCGCGCGCCGGGTCGCCATGGAGCTTCGCGACGGCATGGCCGTCAACATCGGCTTCGGCATTTCGGCCAACGTGCCGCGTATTCTTCTGGAAGAAGGCCAGCACGGCAAGGTCACCTGGCTGATCGAACAGGGCGCGGTCGGCGGCGTGCCGTTGCTCGACTTCAAGTTCGGCTGCGCCTCCAACGCCGAGGCGATCATGCCCTCGCCGCACCAGTTCATCTATTTCCAGGCCGGTGGCTTCGACGCTTCGCTGCTCTCCTTCCTGCAGATCGACCGCCACGGCTCGGTCAACGTGTCCAGGCTTTCGGCGCGGCCGCATGTCACCGCCGGCGCCGGCGGCTTCGTCGACATCACGTCACGGGCGAAGAAGATCGTTTTTTCCGGCTTCTTCAATGCCGGGGCAAAGCTGTCGCTCGCCAATGGCGGCATCCGCATCGACGCGGAAGGCAAGGTCAAGAAAGTCGTCGAGGAGGTCGAGCACATCTCCTTCTCCGGCAAGCGCGCCGTCGCGCAGGGACAGGACATCACCTATGTCACCGAGCGCTGCGTCATGAAGCTGACGCCCGATGGGCTGATGGTGACGGAACTGGCGCCGGGCATCGACCTCGAGCGCGATGTGCTGGCGCAGGCCGAGATCCCGCTCAACGTAGCCAACGACCTCAAGCTGACGCCGGCGGCGCTCTACCAGGATCGGCCGATTGGCCTGTCGCTGAATGGCGGCGCCTCGCTCGGAGGCGCGCATGGCTGAGCGCCTCGTCACCTTCGAGCAGGATGGCGCGATCGGCATTGTCACCTTGTGCCGTCCGGAAAAGTTCAATGCGCTCGATATCCCGATGCTGCGCGCGCTGGAAGCGGCGCTGGACGAGGCGGAGATCGCCGAAGGCGTGCGCGTCGTGCTCATCCGCGGCGAAGGCAAGGGCTTTTGCGCCGGCGGTGACGTGGAGGCCTGGGGCGCAATGAGCGCCGCTGATTTCCAGGTGCAATGGGTGCGCTATGGCCATCGTGTCTTCGATCGGCTGGCGCGCCTCAGGCAACCAACCATTGCCGTGCTGTCCGGCCACGCGCTTGGCGGCGGGCTGGAACTGGCCGTCGCTTGTGATTTCCGCGTCGCCGAGGCGCATGTGAAATTGGGCTTCCCCGAGACCTCGATCGGCGTTGTGCCCGGCTGGTCGGGCACGCAACGCGCCGTGCGCCGCTTCGGTGCGCAGACGGTGCGGCGCATGGCGCTCGGTGGCGAGATTTTCCTGGCGCCGGAAGCGCTTGCGCTGGGTATCGTCGACCGCGTCGTCGAAGCCGGCAAGGCGTCGGATGAAGCCAGGATCTGGGCTGAAAAAATCGCCGAACGCGGACCGCTGGCGACCGAAGCCGCCAAGCTGATGATTGCGGTGGCGGAAGGCGAGGAAAGTGCCGCTGCGACAGAGGCCTTGGCCAGCGGCTTCATGGCGCTCACCAGCGATCTCAAGGCCGGCGTCGGCTCCTTCAAGACCAAGCAGAAGCCCGTGTTTTCGCGTTCGTAGGACAGAGTGGAAATCACATGAATGCACCTCTGAAGATTTCCATGCCTGCCGAGGCCTCCGTGGCGCCCAAGGCATACAAGCTTCTGATCGACGGCAAGCATGTCGATGCCCGCGATGGCCGCATGCTGGAACGCAAGAGCCCCGGCCACGGCTTCATGGTTTCACACTATGCTCAGGCGGGTGCCGCCGAAGTGGAAGCCGCGATGCAGGCGGCGCACAGGGCCTTCGAGACCGGCCCCTGGCCGCGCATGAAAGCGTCCGAACGCGCCGCGATCCTGCTCAAGGCCGCCGACCTGATCGAGATCCGGCTGGAAGACATCGCCCGGCTCGATGCGCTGGAATCCGGCAAGCCGATCGCCCAGGCGCGCGGCGAGATCGGCGGTGCCGTCGACATCTGGCGCTATGCCGCCTCACTGGCCCGAACGTTGCACGGCGAAAGCTACGCCAATCTCGGCGATGCCATGCTGGGCGTCGTCCTGCGTGAGCCGATCGGCGTCGTCTCGATCATCACGCCGTGGAATTTCCCGTTCCTCATCGTCAGCCAGAAACTGCCTTTCGCGCTCGCCGCCGGCTGCACGGCCGTGGTCAAGCCAAGTGAAATGACGTCGGCCTCGACTTTCGTGCTTGGCGATATCCTGTTGGAAGCCGGCGTTCCCGCTGGAGTCGTCAACATCCTCGCAGGTCTCGGCGCCGATGTCGGCGCGCCGATGGTCAGCCATCCGCTGGTCGAGATGGTTTCGTTCACCGGTTCCACCCGTGTCGGCAAGATGACCATGGCCGCGGCCTCGAATTCCCTTAAAAAAGTTTCGATGGAACTCGGCGGCAAGAACGGCCAGATCGTCTTCCCCGATGCCGATCTTAAAGCCGCTGCCGATGCCGCGGTATTCGGCGGCTTCTTCAACGCCGGCGAGTGCTGCAATGCCGGCAGCCGGCTGATCGTGCATGAGGCGATCGCCGACGACTTCCTGGACGCCGTGAAGGGATTGACCACCAGGGTAACCGTGGGCGATCCGCTCGACGACCTCACCAAGGTCGGCGCGATGATTTCGTCCGACCATCTGGCCAAGGTGACCGACTACGTCGCGGCCGCCGCGAGCGAGGGCGGCAGCATCTACAGCGGCGGCGCGCAACGCCCTTCCAATGCCGGCCAATATCTCGATCCGACGATCTTACGCAACGTCACCGAAAACATGGCGGTCGCACGCGAGGAAGTGTTCGGACCAGTGCTCTCGGTGCTGACTTTTGAATCGATTGAAAAGGCGTTGCGCATCGCCAACAACACGCCCTATGGTCTATCGGCGGGTGTGTGGAGCGCCAGCATCGACACCTGCATGTCGGTGGCGCGGGGCGTGCGTTCGGGGACGGTCTGGGTGAACACGTTCATGGAAGGTTATCCAGAACTGCCGTTCGGCGGCTACAAGCAGTCCGGTCTGGGCCGCGAACTCGGCAAGCGCGCTGTCGAGGATTATACCGAGGAAAAGACAATCCAGTTTCATCGCGGCCAGCGCACCGGTTGGTGGGTCGGCTGAGTTGGGAAGAACCCGGTGGGCTGCCACCGGTCGTGTAATGCAACAAGGGAGGAAGTACATGTTGCGCAAACTGCTTATCGGAACGGCGCTCGCTTCGGGCCTGGCTTTCGCGGCCCATGCCGAGGACGTCAAGGAAGTGCAGATGCTGCATTGGTGGACGTCGGGCGGCGAAGCAGCTGCTCTCAACGTGCTCAAGGGCGATCTGGCCAAGGAAGGCTATGCCTGGAAGGACGTTCCCGTGGCCGGCGGCGGCGGCGATGCCGCCATGACCGCGCTGAAGGCGATGGTCGCGGCCGGCAACTATCCGACCGCCTCGCAGATGCTCGGCTACACCGTGCTCGACTATGCCGCTGCCGGCGTGATGGGCGACCTCACCGAGACGGCGAAGAAGGAAGGCTGGGACAAGTCGGTTCCGGCCGCGCTGCAGAAGTTCTCCGTCTATGACGGCAAGTGGGTTGCCGCTCCGGTCAACGTCCACTCCGTCAACTGGCTGTGGATCAACAAGGCGGTGATGGACAAGATCGGCGGCACCGAGCCGAAGACTTTCGATGATTTCATCGCCCTGCTCGACAAGGCCAAGGCGGCCGGGGTCACCCCGCTCGCGCTTGGTGGCCAGAACTGGCAAGAAGCGACCATGTTCGATTCCGTCGTGCTGTCGACCGGCGGACCTGAGTTCTACAAGAAGGCGATGAACGACCTCGACGACGCGTCGCTCAAGTCCGACACGATGAAGAAGTCGTTCGACAATCTGGCCAAGCTCGTCACCTATGTCGACCCGAACTTCTCTGGCCGCGACTGGAACCTGGCCACCGCCATGGTCATCAAGGGCGATGCGCTGGTGCAGGTCATGGGCGACTGGGCCAAGGGCGAGTTCCACGCCGCCAACAAGACACCGGGTACGGACTTCCTCTGCTATCGCTTCCCGGGCACCGACGGCTCGGTGATCTACAACTCCGACATGTTCGGCATGTTCAACGTTCCGGACGACCGCAAGGCCGCCCAGGTCGCTTTGGCCACCGCCACCTTGTCGAAGAGCTTCCAGTCGGCCTTCAACGTCGTCAAGGGTTCGGTTCCGGCCCGCACCGACGTGCCTGACACCGACTTCGACGCTTGCGGCAAGAAGGGTATCGCCGACCTGAAGAAGGCCAATGAAGGCGGCACGCTGTTCGGCTCGCTGGCCCAGGGCTATGGCGCGCCTCCGGCTGTCGCCAATGCCTACAAGGACGTCATCTCGAAGTTTGTCCACGGTCAGATCAAGACCTCGGACGAAGCCGTGACCGAACTGGTCAAGGCGATCGACGACGCCAAGTAAGCGCCGGCCACAAACACCTTCCCCGCTCCGGCGGGGAAGGTTTCCGGTCCGTGAGGCCGATCGGCCGGATGCCGACGGGAGGAACCCCATGAGCAGTGTAGCGACAACCCAGATCAAGCTGACGCCGGAGCGGTCGCGCACCTCGGTGCGCTCGCGCCTGCAGGATGCCTTGCCCAAGATCGTGCTGGCGCCGAGCTTCGCCATCACCATCGTCTTCGTCTACGGCTTCATCCTGTGGACGATCTATCTGTCCTTCACCAACTCCAAGACCTTCCCGTCCTATGCCATAACAGGCGCACGCGCCTATCAGCGATTGTGGGGCTGGACCTTCGACACCGACCCGCCATCGAGCTGGTACACGTCGATCACCAATATGGGCATTTTCGGCTTTCTCTACATCTTGATCTGCCTGGCGCTCGGCCTGTTCCTGGCCATCCTGCTCGATCAGAAGATTCGCGGCGAAGGCGTTTTGCGCCCCATCTATCTCTATCCGATGGCGCTCTCCTTCATCGTCACCGGCGTTGCCTGGAAATGGTTCCTCGACCCCGGCCTCGGTCTTGAACAGACGCTGCATCAATGGGGCTGGACGAGCTTCCATTTCGACTGGATCAAGAACAAGGATTTCGTCATCTACACCGTGGTCATCGCCGGCGTCTGGCAGGCCTCCGGCTTCATCATGGCGATGTTCCTGGCCGGCCTGCGCGGTATTGACGGCGAGATCATGAAGGCGGCGCAGATCGACGGCGCCACCACCTTCCAGCTCTATCGCCGCATCGTCATCCCGCTCTTGCGGCCGATCTTCCTGTCGGCCTTCATCGTGCTCGCGCACCTAGCTATCAAATCCTACGACCTGGTCGTGGCACTGACCAGCGGCGGCCCCGGCGGCTCGGCCTGGCTGCCGTCCAACTTCATGTATGAATACACCTTCAAGCGCAACGAAATGGCGGTCGGTTCGGCAAGCGCCGTGATCATGCTGATGACCATCGTCGCCATCATCGTGCCCTATCTCTATTCCGAACTTAGGGAGAAATCGCGATGAGCGCCGTGACCACTCCCGCCCGCCGGGCCAGCGGCGGCGTCAACGTCAAGATTGTCAACCGCATCGTCATCTACGGGCTTCTGGCGCTGTTCGCACTGTTCTACCTGATGCCGCTGTTCGTCATGCTGGTGACCTCGTTCAAGACCATGGACGAGATCCAGAACGGCAACATGCTGGCGCTGCCAAAGGCGCCGACCTTCGACCCCTGGCTGAAGGCCTGGGGTGAGACCTGCGTAGGCCTCACCTGCGCCGGCATCAAGGGCTATTTCTGGAACTCCATAAAGATGGTGGTTCCGGCCGTGCTGATCTCGACCATGCTCGGCGCGCTCAATGGCTACGTGCTGACCAAATGGCGTTTTCGCGGCGCGACGCTGGTATTCGGGCTGATGCTGTTTGCCTGCTTCATCCCGTTCCAGTCGGTACTGCTGCCGATGGCGACGATCCTGGGCAGCCTCGGCCGGTTCGGCGTGACGCTGCAGAACACGGTCGGAACCAGCTTCGGCCTCGGCAACCCGACGGTGAACCTGGTGTTCGTCCACGTCGTCTACGGCATCGGCTTCACCACGCTGTTCTTCCGCAACTATTACGAGGCGTTCCCGACCGAACTGGTCAAGGCCGCGCAGGTCGACGGCGCCTCTTTCTTCCAGATCTTTCGGCGCATCATGCTGCCGAATTCGATGCCGATCTTCGTCGTCACCGTCATCTATCAGTTCACGAACATCTGGAACGACTTCCTGTTCGCCTCCGCCTATGCCGGCACCGGCGACGCCATGCCGATGACGGTGGCGCTCAACAACGTCGTCAACACCTCGACAGGCGTCGTCGAATACAACGTCAACATGGCGGCCGCGATGATCGCGGCACTGCCCACCCTTCTCGTCTACGTGCTCGCCGGCCGCTATTTCGTGCGTGGCCTGATGGCGGGCGCGGTCAAAGGATAACCCAATGGCTTTTCTGGAAATTGATGGTCTGAGGAAGCGTTTCGGCCAGGTCGAGATCCTGAAGGGGATCAATCTCGAACTGGAAAAGGGCGGCTTCCTGGTGCTGGTCGGCCCTTCCGGCTGCGGCAAATCCACCTTGCTCAACACCATCGCCGGACTGGAGACCATCACCTCCGGCGATATCCGCGTCGATGGCCGCACCATCACGGATCTGCACCCGTCCAAGCGCGACATCGCCATGGTATTCCAGAGCTACGCGCTCTACCCCAACATGACGGTCGCCGGGAACATCTCCTTCGGCATGGAGATGCGCGGCGTGCCGACCGACGAACGCCAGAAGGCGATCGACAAGGTGGCCAAGGTGCTGCAGATCGGCCATCTGCTGAACCGCAAGCCGAGCCAGCTTTCGGGCGGCCAGCGCCAGCGCGTCGCCATGGGCCGGGCGCTGGTGCGCGACCCCAAGCTGTTCCTTTTCGACGAGCCGCTGTCCAACCTCGACGCCAAGCTGCGCGTCGACATGCGCATCGAGATCAAGCGCCTGCATGCCACCACCGGCACAACCATCGTCTATGTCACCCACGACCAGATCGAGGCGATGACGCTGGCGACCAAAATCGCCGTCATGCGCGATGGCGAGGTGCAGCAATTCGGCACGCCGGCCGAGATCTACAACAACCCCAGCAATGTCTTCGTCGCCGACTTCATGGGTTCGCCGGCGATGAACCTGATCCCGGCGACCATCGACGGCAATGGCAGCGACCTGGCCGTCGTGCTCGATCGCGAGGCACGCCAGCCGATCACTCTGCCGATGGCCAACGCCCCGGCCGGATTGTCGGCGTTCAAGGGCAAGCCGGTCATCTTCGGCGTTCGCCCCGAGGCGCTCACCGATCCGGAAGGCGCGGAGCGCAACGCCTCGCAAATCGCCACCGCCGATTGCCATATCGAGGTGGTGGAGCCGGCCGGTTCCGATACCTTCGCCGTCACCAACCTCGGCGGCAAAGGCGTGGTGGCGCGGCTGCGCGCAGATGCCAACATCCAGCCCGGCACCAACACGCCGCTCGCCTTCAACCTGACCAAGGCGGTGTTCTTCGATCCGGCGACCGAGAGCCGTATCCGCTGATGTGCGTCGACCAAAAGTGGGTCCGGTTTTGGGGCAACGACATGCATCAAGACAATAGACCTAAAGCGCGTCGCATGTGTCCATTCAAAAGCGGCGCGCTTTAGGCCATGACAAACCCGGATATCGTCATCATCGGCTCCGGCATCGGCGGCGCCACGATCGCCTCCGGCTTGGCCGGCAGCGGCGCCTCGATCCTGATGCTGGAACGCGGCGAGCCGCTGCCGGCAACGCCGCATGCACGCGACACGCGCTCGATTTTCGTTGATGGCCACTACCGGCCGAAGGAGATGTGGCGTGAGGCCGGTGGCGCCGCATTCAACCCGGGCAATTACTACTATGTCGGCGGCAATTCGAAATTCTTCGGCGCGGTGCTGATCCGCTACCGCAAAGAGGATTTCTCCGCCATGGAGCACTTCGGCGGCGTCTCGCCGGCCTGGCCGTTTTCCTATGACGAATTCGAGCCTTGGTATTCCAGGGCAGAGCAGCTGTTCCGCGTGCGCGGCACGCTTGGCGAGGACCCGACCGAGCCGTTCCACTCGATCCCCTATTCCTACAAGCCAGTGCCGGACGAGGCGCCGATCGCCCGTGCCCGCGCCAAGCTCAAGGGGCTGGGCCTGCATCCGGCCTCGCTGCCGCTCGGCGTCGATATCGACACCTGGCTCAGGGAAGGCAGGACCGGCTGGGACGCTTTTCCGAACACTGGCCAGGGAAAGATGGACGCCCAGACCGCACCGCTGGCGGCGGCACTGAACGATCCTAACATCAAGCTCGAAACCGGCGCCCATGTCGAATATCTCGAGACTGCTCCGGACGGTAAAACCGTATCAGCGGTTCATTACCGCCAGAGCGGCGAGCTGAAAAAGCTGTCGCCAAAACTGGTTATCCTGTCGGCCGGCGCGGTCAATTCAGCGGTCATCCTGCTGCGCTCGCCCTCACCCAGCAATGGCAAGGGGGGCGGCAAGGGCCTGGCCAACCGCTCCGACCAGGTCGGCCGCAACTTCATGAACCACAATTCGAGCGCCATGCTGGCGATCGATCCGCGCCGCCGGAACGATGCCGTCTACCAGAAGACGCTGATGCTCAACGATTATTACCTCTCCGACGGCAAGGGCGGCAAACCGCTCGGCAATGTCCAGCTTCTCGGCAAGATCGACGGCAACATGCTCAAGGCCAATGTGAAACGAGTGCCGAAATTCGCGCTCGATTTCATGGCCGGCCATGCGGTCGACTGGTACCTGATGTGCGAGGACCTGCCAGATCCCGAAAGCCGCATCATGGCCGACGGCAAGGACATCGTCATGCAATGGCGGCGCTCCAATATGCAGTCGCTCGACGGGCTGACCAAGGTGATGCGCGAGAATTTTCGCGCCTGCGGTTATCCCCTGGTGCTGTCGCGCCCTTTCGACAAACGCACGCCCTCGCACCAGTGCGGCACGGTGAAAATGGGAGACGATCCGGCGACGTCGCCGCTCGATCCGTTCTGCCGTGCCTTCGATCACCGGAACCTGTTCGTCGTCGACGCCGGTTTTCTGCCGAACTCGGCCGCCGTCAACCCGGCGCTGTCGATCGCCGCCCAGGCGCTGCGCGTCGCCGAGCACATCCGCAAGACGGACCTCGCCGCATGATCGGTCAGCGCCGCCCCTCATCCGCCTGCCGGCACCTTCTCCCCGTAAACGGGGAGAAGCACGCTGGCCGCAATCTCGGCGCTTTTTCTGCAATGCTGGCGCATGGTGAAGCAGGCGATAACAGCGTCCTTCTCCCCGTCACTATACGGGGAGAAGTGCCCGGCAGGGCGATGAGGGGCGGCGCTGACATAAGGATGAGTATCCGATGACCCGCCCCGCAGCCATCGTCACCGGCGGCGCGCGCGGAATTGGTCTTGCCTGCGCTCAGGCACTCGCTGATGCCGGCTTTGACATCCTTGTCGCCGATGTTGCCGCGAAACCCGCTGACGAGCTTGCGCAAGACGTCGCCAAACGCGGCGCCAAATTCGCCTATGTCAGCTGCGACATCGCCGATCTTTCCAGCCACGCCGCCTTGGTCGAAACCGCCATGCGCGCCTTCGGCCGCATAGACTGCCTGGTCAACAATGCCGGCGTCGGCGCCGTGGTGCGGGGCGACCTGCTGGACCTCAAACCCGACAATTTCGACCGTGCGATCGGCGTCAACCTGCGGGGCACCGTCTTTCTCAGCCAGGCGGTCGCCAAGGCGATGCTCCGCCAGCCCAGCGATGAAGCGAAATCGATCATCACCATCACCTCGGTCAGCGCCGAGATGGCCTCGCCGGAACGCTCCGAATATTGCATATCGAAGGCAGGGCTTTCGATGTGGGTGAAGAATCTGGCGCTCAGGCTCGCCCCGGAAAACATCGGCGTGTTCGAGCTGCGGCCGGGCATTATCCGCACCGACATGACGGCGGGCGTGACCGCCAAATACGACGCTTTGATAGACGGCGGCCTGGTGCCGGCGAAACGCTGGGGCGAAGTTTCCGACATCGGCGCCATGGTGGCCGCGCTCGCTGCCGGGAGACTGGGCTTTTCGACCGGTTCGATCATCAATGTCGACGGCGCGCTTTCCGTGCCTCGGCTGTGAGTGGATGAGACAATGACCGACTACATCATCGTGGGCGCCGGCCCTGCCGGCTGCGTGCTGGCCAACCGGCTGAGCGAGGATCCCTCCAACTCCGTGCTGCTGCTCGAAGCCGGTGGCAAGGATTGGCATCCCTATATCCACATGCCGGCGGGCTTTGCCAAGATGACCAAGGGCATTGCGTCCTGGGGCTGGTCGACGGTGCCGCAGAGAAACATGAACGACCGCGTCTTCTGGTACACGCAGGCCAAGGTGGTCGGCGGCGGCTCCTCAATCAACGCCCAGATCTACACGCGCGGTAATGCGCGCGACTACGACGCCTGGGAGAAGGAGGAAGGGCTGGCCGGCTGGGGCTACCGCGACGTGCTGCCCTATTTCAAACGGGCCGAAAACAACCAGCGCTACGCCAACGATTTCCACGGCGACCAGGGCCCGCTCGGCGTCTCGAACCCGATTGCGCCGCTGCCGATCTGCGAAGCCTATTTCCGCGCCGGCCAGGAGATGGGCATTCCCTTCAATCCGGATTTCAACGGCGCTGCCCAAGAAGGCGTCGGCTATTACCAGCTGACCCAGAAGGATGCCCGGCGCTCCTCCGCCTCGGTCGCCTATCTCAGGCCGATCCGCGCTCGCAAGAACCTCACCGTCAGGACCGACGTACTGGTCACCCGCATCGTCGTCGAGAACGGTCGCGCCATCGGCGTCGAGGTGGTCGACAGGCCGGGCGGCGAGACAAAAATCCTGCGCGCCGACCGCGAGGTGATCGTCTCGTCCGGCGCCATCGGTTCGCCTAAGCTTTTGATGCAGTCGGGCATCGGCCCGGCCGACCATCTGAAATCGGTCGGCGTCACGCCGGTGCATGACCTGCCCGGCGTCGGCTCCAACATGCAGGACCATCTCGACCTGTTCGTCATCGCCGAATGCACCGGCGACCACACCTATGACAATTATGCCAAGCTGCACCGCACGGCCTGGGCTGGCCTGCAATATCTGCTGTTGAAGAAGGGGCCGGTGGCGTCCAGCCTGTTCGAGACCGGCGGCTTCTGGTACGCCGACCCGACCGCCGCCTCGCCCGATATCCAGTTCCATCTGGGCCTCGGCTCCGGCATCGAGGCTGGCGTCGAGAAGCTGAAAAACCCGGGCGTCACCTTGAACTCGGCCTTCCTGCGCCCGCGCTCACGCGGCACGGTGCGGCTGAAAAGCGCTGATCCCGCCGACCACCCGCTGATCGACCCCAACTACTGGTCCGATCCTTATGACCGCGACATGTCGCTGAGAGGGCTGCGGCTGGCGCGCGAGATCATGCGGCAGAAGGCGCTTGCCCCTTACGTGCTGCGCGAGGTGCTGCCCGGCCCGTCGCTCGCCAGCGACGATGAGCTGATCGACTATGCCTGCCGCACCTCCAAGACCGATCACCATCCTGTCGGCACCTGCCGCATGGGCCATGATGAGATGGCGGTGGTGACGCCGGACCTGAGACTGCGCGGCATCGAGGGGCTGCGCGTCTGCGATGCGTCTGTGATGCCGCGCGTGCCTTCCTCCAACACCAATGCGCCGACGATCATGGTCGGCGAAAAGGGTGCCGACCTGATCCTCGGCCGCGAGCCGCTGCCGCCGGCAGTGTTTTCCGGCAATCGTGCTGCATAGGGAGTGGTAAAATGATCAGGCACTGCGTTTTCGCCAGATTTCGCAGCGATGTGTCGTCGACCGAGCGCACGGCCATCCACGCCGGCCTCGAGGCGTTGCGACAGGTGATCGAAGGCATGGACACCGTCCAGTTCAGCACCAATGTCAGCCCAGAGCCTTTCGCGCGCGGGTTCACCTATGGCTTCACCATCGATTTCCGCGATGCCGCGGCGCGCGACGCCTATCTCGTCCATGAGGCGCATCAGCGTGCCGGCGCCCGGCTGCTCGCGGCTCTCGAAGGCGGCGCGGACGGATTGATGGTCTTCGATCTCGATCTTACGAAAAAGTGACCGCCGGCCTTTCGAAAGCCGGCTGATCGCTGTTCTCTTTTGCCGACAGGGCGACATATCGTTCCTTTGGGGGATGCAAAGGAGGACGCCTTGAACCTCACTACCGAGCAGAAGAAAACCGTCCTGGCCTCATTCCTGGGCTGGACGCTCGATGCTTTTGATTTCTTCCTTCTGACATTCCTGCTCACCGATATTGCGACTGAATTCCAGACGGATGTCCCGGCAGTGTCAAAGGCACTGTTCCTGACCTTGGCCACGCGCTTCATCGGCGCGTTCTTCTTTGGCATGCTAGCCGACAAATACGGGCGCAAGCCCATTCTCATGCTCAACATCGTCAGCTATTCGGTGATCGGGGCGCTGGCCGCCTTCTCGCCCAATCTCGGCATCTTCCTGGCGCTGCGCGCGCTGTTCGGCATCGCCATGGGCGGCGAATGGGGCCTCGGCAGTTCACTCGCCATGGAATCCGTCCCGCCGAGCGCCCGCGGCATCGTCTCGGGCATCCTGCAATGCGGCTATCCGGCCGGCTACCTGCTGGCGGCGGTGGTCTATGGCCTGCTCTACCAGCAGACGATCGGCGGCTACACGATCGGCTGGCGCGCCATGTTCCTGCTCTCCTTCGTCCCGGCGCTGGTCGTCCTGTTCATCCGCTCGCATGTGCCGGAATCTCCTGCCTTCGTCGAGGCACAGAAAACCGCTCGACCGGGGATGCTGGAGACCTTGCAGAAGCACTGGGGCGTCGCGCTCTATGCCGTCGTGCTGATGATGTTCTTCAACTTCTTCAGCCATGGCACGCAGGATCTCTATCCGACCTTCCTGAAGAAGCAGCACGGCTTCGATCCACATACGGTGAGTTGGATCACCATCGTTGCCAACATCGGCGCCATCGTCGGCGGCCTGGCATTCGGTGCGCTGTCGGAGAAGATCGGCCGCGTCAACGCCATTACACTCGCCTGCATCATCGCCCTGCCGGCGATCCCGCTATGGGCCTACAGTTCAACGCCGTTCATGCTGGCCATCGGCGCCTTCGTCATGCAGGTCGCGGTCCAGGGCGCCTGGGGCGTCATCCCGGTCCACCTCAACGAGCTTTCGCCGGGTGCGGTGCGCGCCACCTTGCCCGGCTTCATCTACCAGGCCGGCAATCTCGCCGCTTCCTATGGCGGTCCATATCAGGCCGGGATCGCCGAAGCCCCCGGCGGCAGCTATGGCTATGCGCTGGCGCTTTTTGCCGGCGTCGTCGCCGTCTGCATCATCGTCGTCATCCGCTTCAGTCCGGAGCGGCGCGGCCAGGTAATGACGGTGCTCGGCTGAGAGGTCAACCCATCCTCAACGCGATGACGCCTGCAACAATGCTGAGCGCGGCGGCGCCGCGCCAGCCTGTCATCTTTTCGCCGAGGGCGTAGACCGAGATCATCATGGCAAACAGGATCGAGGTCTCGCGCAGCGACGCCACCGAGGCGATCGGCGCCTTGGTCATCGCCCACATGACGATCCAGTAGGCGGCGCCGGAAAGCACACCGGTGAACAGTCCCGTTTTCCAGTCGCGCGCCAGAACGGGCAGCGCCTTGGGCCCTCGGAAAACGAGGCACAGCACCAGCGCCCCAAATGCATCGCAGATGAACAGCCAGGCGGCATAGCTCTGCGCCGTTGCCGCCAGCCGCGCGCCGCTGCCGTCGGACAGCGTGTAGCTGGCGATGAAGATCGACGTGCCCAGCGCATAGCCGACCGCGCGCAGATTCAGCTTCTCCAGATGCGCGCCACCGCGAAACGACATCACCAGCGTGCCGGCCGACAACAGCAGGATGCCAAGGATGGCAAGCGGCGCCGGCACTTCGGCGACGACGAACATGCCGCCAATCGCGGCCAGCAGGGGTGCCGTGCCACGCGCCAGCGGGTAGGTCTGGGCGAAATCGCCGGCCTGGTAGGCGCCGATCAGGAAGGTGCGATAGCCCATGTGGAAGATCACCGAAGCGATGATGTAGGGCCAGACCTCCGCCTTCGGCAACTCGACGAATGGCAGCACGACGATGGCAGCAGTGCCCATGCCGAGCGTCATCAGCGTGATCGACAGAAAACGGTCGAGATGCACCTTGACCAGTGCGTTCCAGATCGCGTGCATGGCGGCCGCGGCAAGCACCGCGAAGAAGACGAAAAGCGTCATGTGGAGCTCATCGACCTCCCAGGCCGAAGGGCGTCTCGAGATCGATGTCGACCCGGACAGGGAAGTGGTCGGAAGCCACCTCGCCCATGTCTGATCCAACCGAACGCACACGCCCGGCCAGCATGCCGCCGACGAAGCAATGGTCAAGCCGGCGCTTTGCCAGTCTGCCGTCGATGATCTTCTCATGCGTATGGAAATCCGCCACCGGCTCGCTGGCGACAGAAGCGGCATCGACGAAGCCGTCGAGATAGGCAGCGCCCCGATGATAGGGCGTGCTGCCGACAATGCGGCGATATTCGGCGCTGCCGGGTTCCATGTTGAAATCGCCCATCCAGATCGTCGCCAGCGGATTTTCCGGCTCGACTTCCCCATGTGTCCAGTTACGCGAAGGTTCATCGTCCGCGCCGCTCCACGGTCCGCCTTCCGATGGTGCCCGGCGATGCTCGGCCATGAGATAATCAATCTGCTCCAGCCGCTCTTCCGCCGCGATGTGCGCGAGATGCAGCGACAGCACCCTGACCGGCCCGGCCGGCGTGCGGATCATGCATTCGAGGGCGGCGTTGCGGGTGTTGAGCGGCCGCAGCGTGCGGCGCATCGGCAGCGCGTGCAGTCGCGACCAGACGATCGGCAGCTTCGACATAACCATGGTGCCGAATTGCCGGCGGCGGTTGACCAGGCGGCCGTCACGCAGCTCGCTGGCATCCATGTCGTAGGCTGGGCCGTAGACCCAGTGATACCCAGGCAGCAATTGGGAAAGCCGCTCCGGCTGGTCGTCGAAATCGCTGCGCTGCCAGTGCCGCTCGACCTCCTGCAAGGCGATGATGTCGGCGCCGGCGACAAGGCGTGCCGCACGCGAAAGATCGTAGCGCCCGTCGCTGCCGAATCCGTACTGGATGTTGTAGCTGACCAGCTTCATTGCTTATCCGGCTCACTTTTCGGTGTTGGCAGTAACGGTTCGGCCGATCGCTTGCAATGTGCAGGAGGACGGACGGGGCTTGGGCCAGCAGGGCAGCGGCCGAGACGCGGTATCTGCTAGTCGGTGGTCAGCGGCTGGAACCGGCCTGCCGGCGATGCCGCAAGTTCCGTCCAGTCGATCTCTTCCTCCAGACGGTGATAGGCTTCGTCACCGATGGTGCCGTTGCGGCGCAGCTCCTCCAGGGCATCGCGCTGGCTTTTGATGGCATAGAGACGCAGCCTGTCATATTCGGTCGCGGCCTGGGCATCCTCGGGATTTTTGGCGACCTTGCGCTGGGCGGCATATTGCTCGCGCACCGCGGCTGCGGCGCTCGAGGTCTTGCCGCTCAATACATCAAGCGCGGCCTGCATGACCACGACGCGCGCCTTCGCTACCTCCCGGTCGACCGTTTCGTCGGGATCCAGCTTCAGGACGCGCAGCAGCGGCTTCAGGCTCATTCCTTGCAGCACCAGGGTGCCGAGCACGACCGTGAAGGCGGCGAGCACGATCGGGTCGCGAGCAGGAAATTCGACCGGCAAGGCGAATGCCGCGGCAAGGGTTACCAGTCCGCGCATGCCGCACCAGCCGATGAGCACGCCGCCGCGAAAGGACGGCGTATCCGGCTGATGCTCGGCGCCGCCAAAGCGGGCAAACCACCTGATGACTGCACCGCAGCCCAGCACCCAGATCAGGCGCGAAACGATGACGACCGCCAGCACTGCCGCGGCAAAGACGAACGCGTCGAGCTCTCCCGTACCGGCGAGCCGTCCGACGATCGACCGAGCCTGCAGACCCATCAGCACGAAGGCCAGCACGTTGAGCACGAACACAGCCGTCTCCCAGACCGAATAGGAACTGACACGCTTTCTTGCTGACATTCGGCGCGGCGCGGTCTGTGCGATGGTCATGGCGTAGACGACGATGGTGATGATCGCCGACAGACCCAACCTGTCCGCCAGGATCCAGACACCGAACGTGCCGGCGAACTGCACCACGGTACCGCTGGCCGCGTCCTCGATGCGGCTCAGCGTGGCAAGCGACAGCCGACCGAGTACATAGCCGGCCACCAGGCTACCAACGGTCGACAAGACGACCATGGGCGCGGCGCTGCTCAACAGGAACGGACCGAGGGCGGCGGCGACAGCGATACGGTAGATCAGCAGCGCGGTTGCATCGTTGAGCAGGCTCTCGCCTTGCAGGATGGTGGTGATGCGATGCGGCACCTTGAATTGTCCGAGCACGGCCGACGCCGCGACGGCATCGGGCGGCGCTACGATGGCGCCAAGGGCGACGGCCGCGGCGATCGGCAGGCCTGCCATCTTCCAGCCGAGCAGCGCAACCGCTGCGGTGGTGAAAACGACAGCCCCCAAGGCCAACAGGGCGAGCGGCAGCCGGTTGCGATTGAGGTCGCGCAACGAGGTGTCATAGGCGGCGTCGAGCAGCACCGGCGCGATGAACAAGGCCAGCGCCAGTTCCGGGTCGATTTCGATGGTGGGCATGCCGGGCAGGAAGGCGATGCCCGCGCCCGCCAGCGCCAGCAGCGACGGATAGGGAACTTGCAGCCGCCGCGACAGCGCCGTCAGCGCGACTGCAATCAACAGGAGGATAAGCGTCAGTTCGAAAAGAGCCATGCTCTATCGTAGCCGCCGAACGAGGCGATTGGCAGTGCCAAAGTCATGGTCGTGAAACAACAGGGACATCTCTGGCACGGGCCGTGTCGCCGCCGGCAGCATGAGAAATCCCGACGGCTGGAGCGCCCGTTTGGGAGCGCCTTCCGACAGCGGACTACCTAGTGCAGCACCAGCATATCGCTCGACGAGAACGAAATCTCGGCCTTCTCCCCGACTGCGGGCGGCGGGGTGGCGGAGTTGTTGAAAGTGTCGAGCGACACCGTGTTGCCGCCGATGCCGACACGGACCCGGATAACCGAGCCGAGGAAGTGCACTTCGGAAATCTCTCCGGTCAGGCTGGAGTCGCGGCCGGGCTGGCGGCCGAGCGAAATCGCCTCGGGCCGCAGCGCCAGAGACAGCGTGTCGCCGGACTTCGAGCCGTTGAGCTTGCCCTTGAGCGAGACTTCCTGCGTGTTGACCTGCACCTTGCCGGAGGCGGCGTCGGTGACCTTGCCTTCGAGCACGTTCAGCGTGCCGACGAAATTGGCGACGAACTTGGTCGCTGGCCGGTTGTAGATCTCGAACGGCGTCGCGACCTGCTCGGCCTTGCCGCCATACATGACGGCGATGCGGTCGGAGATCGACAGCGCCTCTTCCTGGTCATGGGTCACGAAGATGGTGGTGATGCCGAGCTTCTTCTGGATCGAGCGGATTTCTTCGCGCAGCGACACGCGCACCTTGGCGTCCAGCGCCGACAGCGGCTCGTCGAGCAGCAGGAGCTTTGGTTTCGGCGCGATAGCACGCGCCAGCGCGATGCGCTGCTGCTGGCCTCCGGAGAGCTGGTAGGGATAGCGGTCCGCCATCTGCGGCAGCCTGATCATGTCGAGCATCTCGGCGACGCGCTTGTCCGCGTCGGCCTTCGGCATGCCGGCAACCTTCAACCCGAAAGCGATGTTCTGCGCCACCGTCAGGTTCGGGAATAGCGCATAGGCCTGGAACACCATGCCGACGTTGCGCTGGTTGGGCTTCAGCCGCGTGATGTCCTTGCCGGCGACGACGATCTTGCCGGCCGACGGCTCCTCGAAGCCGGCGACCATGCGCAGCACCGTCGTCTTGCCGCATCCGGATGGCCCCAGGAACGAGACGAACTCGCCCGGCTCGACGTCGAGGCTGAAATCCTGCACCACGGTGTTGGACCCGTAGGACTTTCGCACATGCTGGATGGACAGGAATGGCTCGGCCATGGCTTTTTCTCTCAGGTCAATTCGGGCGGTTCGCCGATTTCGGCGCGAAGCGGGACAGAATCTGGATGAGCGACATGCAGCCCCAGGTAATGGCGAAGGCGATGATGGCAAGGGCTGCCGGTTCATAGGCGCGGTTGGCGCCGACGTTTTGCAGATACGGGCCAAAGGCCGGACGGTTGAGGAGGCTCGCCATGGTGAACTCGCCGATGACGATGGCGAAGGTCAGGAAGGCGCCCGACAGCACGGCGATCAGGACATTAGGCAAGATCACCCGGCCAATGATCGTGCTCCAGCCGGCGCCCAGAATCTGCGCTGCTTCGGTCAATGTCCGCACATCGATGGTGCGCAGCCCCGTATCGACGGCGCGATACATGTAGGGCAGAGCCAGCGTCGCATAGCCGATCACCAGCAGCGCATTCGCACCCATATTGCTGCCCAGGAACGGCAGCGGGGAATTCGAGCCGTACATCCTGATATAGCCGAACACGATGACGATGGCCGGAATGACCAGCGGCAACAGCGTGATGAATTCGACGATCGGCCTGAGCTGCGGCAGACGCAGCCGGATCCAGTAGGCGGCCGGAACCACGATCAGCACGCCGAGGATGATGGTGAAGACGGCCGCTACTACCGAATACAGGAAGGTCGACTGGAAGCGAGCGTCGCCCAGCACGATCTGGTAGGCATCGAAGGAATGGACGCCGCGGCGCATGCGCAACGAGAACTCGACAGTCGCCATCAGCGGAATGAAGAAATAGGCCGCGCCGACAATGAAGACGACCCAGGCCCAGAATTTGCCCGACTTCATTTCAGCCACCTTTCGGACCGGGTCCGGAACCAGATGTAGAAGACGTTGGCCAAGCCCGTGATGACGATCATGCCGAAGGCGATGGCATAGCCGAGCTGCGGGTTGTGCAGCACGTCGCCATTGATCTGCGAATAGAGCTTGATGGGAACGATGTTGAGTGCCGGGCCGGCAAACGCATAAGCCGTGGCGATGGCGCCGAAGGAATTGGCGAACAACAGGATAACGGTGCCGAGGAAGCTCGGCCACAAGACCGGGATGACCACCATGCGCCAATACTGCGACTGGGTGGCCCCGAGCGTGGCGGCGGCCTCGCCCCATTCCTTCTTCAAGCCGTCGATGGCCGGCACGATGATGACCACCATCAGCGGAATCTGGAAGAACAGATAGACCGCGATCAGACCCGATGTCGTGAGGAAATTGAAACCCATCGCGTAGATGTTGACATTGAGAACGTCGCGCAGAAGCGTCGTGACGATGCCGACGCGGCCGAGGGTCGCCAGGAAGGCGAAGGCCAGCGGCAAGCCGGCGAAATTCGAGGCGACACCCGAAAAAGTCAGGGTCGCCGAGCGGGTCCAGTTGGGAAGCCCGCCGCGCACGATGGCGATGGCAATCGCGAGCCCGGCAAAGGCACCGATGACAGCCGACCAGAAACTGATCTTGATCGAAACCCAGTAGGAAGCGCTGATCGAGGGATCGCTGACCAGCTGCAGTATATTATCAAGCGTCAGCTGACCGTCGCCATTCTGGAAAGCGCCCAGGACGAGATAGATCGTCGGCAGGATCAGGAACATCAGGACAAAGATGAAGAAAGGCGCCACGCCAATCCACTGCATCGGAAAGCGGAAAGTGGTCGCCTCGTTCGGCGGCGCGGGCTTGGTGGTGACGGACTGATTTGAAAGCGTAAGATCGGTCATGCGCCGGCTACCGTCTTCGAGGGGAAGCCGGGCGGCCTCGCGGCCGCCCGGTGGATTTCAAGCCTTACTTGACGTTGGCGCCGACAACGGCGTCCCAGTTCTTGCTGATGGTCTCCTTCGCCTTGCCCTGCTCGTCGAGCGTCGGGAAGGCGGCCGAGGCGTAGGATTCCGCCGGCGGCAGCTTGGCCAGAACGTCCGCGGGGATCTTGCCGTTCTTGGCAAGATCATTGAAGCGGATCGGGTGGCAATAGCCCTTCAGCCAGCCGATCTGGCCTTCGTCGGAATAGAGATATTCCATCCACAGCTTGGCTGCATTCGGATGCGGCGCGAACGCGCTGATCGCCTGCACATAAACACCGGCGACAACGCCGGTCTTCGGCACGATGACGTCGACGGGCGGGTTGCCCTTCAGCGTGTCGCGACCGGCGAGCGCGTTGTAGTCCCAGTTGATCAGGATCGGGGTCTGGCCCTGGGCAAGCGTTGCCGGCTTGCCGACAACCGGCACGAAATTGCCGGCGGCGTTGAGCTTCTTGAAGAAGTCGAGGCCGGCGGTGCCAGCGGCTTCACCAGCAGCCGCGCCACCGGAAAGGCCTGCGGCGTAGACGGCCTGGATGGCCTGGTTCGAAGCGCGCGGATCGCCGGCAACGGCGACCGCGTTGGCGAATTCGGGCTTGAGGAGATCGGCCCAGTCCTTCGGCGACTCCTTGATCAGGTCCTTGTTCACCATGAACGAGAGAACGCCATAATAGTCTCCGTACCAGGCGCCATCGGCATCCTTGGCGCTGTCCGGGATCGAGTCCCAGGTCGACACCTTGTATGGCATCAACAGGCCATCGGCCTTGGCGGTCGGGCCGAAGGACAGGCCGACGTCGATGACATCAGGAGCCTGCGGACCCTTGTTGTCCTTGTTGGCCTTGATCGCCTCGACTTCGTCGCCGGAGCCGGCGTCGGGGTTGAGTTCGTTGACGGTGATTTCCGGATACTTCGCCTTGAAACCGGCTATGACGTCGCCGTAGCCGCACCAGTCATGCGGCAAGGCGATCGTGGTGAGCTGGCCTTCGGCCTTGGCGGCCTTGATGAGATCGTCCATCGAAGCGGCGGACGAAATCACCGACGACACCATCAGGGTCGCGGCCGAAAGGGAAAGCACTTTCCCCGTGAATTTGAACATGTGTTCTCTCCATTGAACTGACGCCGTTGGACGTCTGCGATGCGGTATCGTTTTCGTGTGACAGCCAGATGAAAGCTTTGTGAAACCGGCGCCTCGCAGCGTGAAAAGTTAACTCTTTTTAACGGACTGTAGCAATTAGCCATCACTTAATTTTCCGGCTAATCATTAATCCGCCCCTATATCGCCCCTTCCCCTCTCCTTTCCCCTCGTTTCCCGATCAACTTCCGCATCCAGGAACCGGCCTCAGACCGTCCCGGCGATGGCGTTTTCGAGCAGTGTCAGCGCCGCCTTCTTGGTCAGCTTGACCGGGTTGCCGCCGGCCGTCGGATCGACCACCGCCATGTCGGCGATCAGCCCCTTGCGCTTCTTGTCCATGTCGAGCCCCTTGATCAGGCCCGGCAGCGCGTGCGGCACCTTCAACTCCTTGCGCAGCTTGATAACAGCCTTGGCGAAGCCGTCGAAACCGCCCTTGATGCCGCAATAGGCGGCGAGCCGGGCGATACGCTCCTCGATGGAGTCGCGATTGAAGGCCAGCACATATGGCATGAACACGGCATTGGTCATGCCATGATGGGTGTCGTAGAGCGCGCCGATCGGATGCGACAGCGAGTGAATGGCACCCAGCCCCTTCTGGAAGGCCGCGGCGCCCATGGCGGCCGCGCTCATCATGTGGGCGCGGGCGACGAGGTCTTTGCCATTGGCATAAGCCTTCGGCAGGTTCTCGAACACCAGGCGTATGCCTTCGACGGCAATGCCGTCGGCCATCGGATGGTAGCCCGGCGCGCAATAGGCTTCGAGGCAATGGGCGAGCGCGTCCATGCCGGTGCCGGCGGTGATGAAGGAAGGCATGCCGACCGAAAGCTCCGGATCGGCGATGACGATCGCCGGCAACAACTTCGGATGGAAAATGACCTTCTTGGTATGCGTCTCCTCGTTGGTGATGACGCCGGCGCGGCCGACCTCCGAGCCGGTGCCGGCGGTGGTCGGCACCGCGATGATTGGCGCGATGGCGTCGGAGTTGGCGCGCGTCCACCAGTCGCCGACATCCTCGAAGTCCCAGACCGGCCTGACTTGGCCGGCCTGGAAGGCGATCAGCTTGCCGAGGTCGAGCGCCGAGCCGCCCCCGAAGGCGATGACGCCGTCATGCTTGCCCTTCTTGAACACCGCGATGCCAGCGGTGAGGTTGGACTCGACCGGGTTCGGCTTCACCTCGGAGAACACGCCATAGGGCACCTTGGCCTCGTCGAGAATCCTGAGCGTCGAGGCGACGACCGGCAGTTTCGCCAATCCCGGATCGGTGACGAAAAGCGGCCGCTTGATGCCGGTGGCCGCGAGCACCTCCGGCAGTTCCTTGATGCGCCCGGCGCCGAAGCGAACGGTGGTGGGGTAGTTCCATTTGGAGATGAGCTTGGACATTTTTGTCTTTCGAAAATTAGATGGCTTCACGCAGATGGAAGGATTTCGGCCGGGTCAGATTGTCATAGCCCAGCGCCGACAGGGCAACGCCCTTGCCGGTGTCCTTGACGCCGGTCCAGACCAGCGCGGGATCGAGATAGTCGCAGCGGTTCATGAACACCGTGCCGGTCTCGACGCGGTCGCCGATCGCCACCGCATGCTCGGTGTCGCGCGTCCATATCGAGGCCGTCAGCCCGTAGGGGCTGTCGTTCATCAAAGCGATCGCCTCCTCATCGTTGCGCACCTTCATGATGCCGACGATCGGGCCAAAGCTTTCCTCACGCATGACGCTCATCTGATGGTCGACTTGCGTCAACACCTCCGGCGCCAGGTAAGGCGAGCCGGCCTTGTCGTTAGCCACCTTCATGTTGATGTGCGCCTTGGCACCCTTGCGCAGCGCTTCGGCCTTCTGCTCGCGGATCAGGTCGGCAAAGCGCGCCTGCGCCATCGGTCCCATCGTCGTCGCCTGCTCCAGCGGATTGCCGACGACATAATTCCTGGTCTCGGCGATGAAGCCTTCGACGAACTCGTCATAGACTTTTTCGTGCACATAGACGCGTTCGATGCCGCAGCAGCACTGGCCGGAATTGAAGAAGGCGCCGTCGACCAGATTGGCCACGGCATGGTCCATCTTGGCGTCGGGCAGCACATAGGCCGGATCCTTGCCACCGAGTTCGAGCCCAAGCGTCATGAAGGTGCCTGCCGCCGCCTCTTCGATAGCACGGCCGCCAGCGACCGAGCCGGTGAAATTGACATGGTCGATCTTGCCGGAACCCAGCAGTTTTTCCGTCTGTGCATGGTTGAGCACGACATTCTGGAACACGCCCTTTGGCAGGCCGGCCTTGTCGAAAGCCTGTTGAAAGCGCTCGCCGACCAGCAACGTCTGCGCGGCATGTTTCAGGATGACGGCGTTGCCGGCCATCAGCGCCGGCACGATGGTGTTGACCGCTGTCAGATAGGGATAGTTCCATGGCGCGATCACCATGACCACCCCAAGCGGATCCTTCTTCACATAGCGCCGGAAGCCGTCCTTCGGGTTGGAGGCCGGCACGGACTTGAGCGCCGCTTCCGCGATCTCGACCATGTAGTTGGTACGCTCCTTGACGCCGCCGAACTCGCCGCCATAACGAACGGGACGCCCCATCTGCCAGGCGATCTCCGGCACGATCTCGTCGGTCATCGCGACCAGTGCTTCCAGCATCGCCAGCATGTACTTGCCGCGCTCGACGATCGGCGTCTGCGCCCACTTCTCCTGCGCCGCCTTGGCACGCTCGACCGCGGCGTTGATCGCCTGGTCGGTAGCGATCGGCCGCTCCGCATAGATCGAGCCGTCGATGGGGGATTTGAGTTTTACGGTTTCCAAAAGGTGCTCCATTTAGCAGGCTAATGTACGCAGATGGCCGTTGCGGCTGTAGCGAAGGATGGGCTCGTCTCGCGTCACAAGAACCATGTCCAAGGCCCTTGCAGTGGCAATCAGTATTCGATCCATAGGATCGCCATGGGGCGAACCCGGCAAGTTGGAGGACGCGATCAGAATGGCCGGCGAAATCGCGCTGAGTTTCGCGGACATGCGCTCAATGAATCGCTCTACGAAATCGAGCGGCGCTATGGGCAAGTTGAGCCGGCCCTTGGCCACACCGATGCCGATCTCCCATGCTGACATCGGCGAGAGATAGAGGCGGCCATCATAGGCCGCGTCGGAAATCTCCTGACTTGCCTGAGGGTCGATTTTGCTGTCGTTTGCAATGAAGATCATCGCGCACGTGTCCAGCAGCAGGCTCGGCTCTTCACTCATTTGCGCATCACGTGTTTACCATGCTGCGCCTGAGTTTCACCGCCCAGATAACCCCGATCCCAAGGCTCATCATCGAACGGTTTGGTGACATCAAACCCGGCCTCGATTGCTATCAAGCCCTTCATGAAACCAAATCCAGGGTGACGGTGCGTACGCACAGCGGGTGCGGCGTCACCGGTCGGCATCTTGCGAACGCGGCGAAAGACAAGCTTGCCAGCGCCTACGTTGACGGATTCGGTTTCGAACCCGGCCTCGAGCCACTCCCTGGTCATGGGATTGTTGCTCGGATTGTTGCTCCACCACGCGGGGTATCGCTTCGATGCCGGCAACGGCAGACTAAGCACGCTTTCGATCTCATCGAACGACATAGGCACACGGTCGGCATTCTGGGCGACCAGAAATTCCTTCAGCGGCGCATATTTGGACATTGCGAACTCCCCAACAATTGCAGCTTGCAGCCTTCATATGAGCTACATTAACTACATTGTCAACAATAAAGCTGCGTAAAGCTTTAATATCGCTCGAACCCTCTGTGCAGTTCCCAATCCGTGATACGCCGATCGTATTCGAACTGCTCCCACTTCGCTGTGTGGACATAGTGCTCGAGCACATCCTCGCCGAGCGCCTGTTTCAGCATCTTCGATTTCGCCAGCGTCTCGGTCGCGTCGCGCAGCGTCTTTGGAATTTCCGGCAAACGAGAAGCCTGATAGGCGTCGCCGACGAAAGGCTTCTGCAATTCCAGCTTCTCGTCGATACCGGCGAGGCCGGCCGCGATCAGCGCCGCGAAGGCGAGATAGGGATTGAGGTCGGCGCCGCCGATGCGGCATTCCATGCGGATGCCCTTGGTGCCCTCGCCGCACAGGCGGAAGCCGGCGGTGCGGTTGTCTTCGCTCCACATGATCTTGGTCGGCGCGAAAGTGCCGGCCTGGAAGCGCTTGTAGGAATTGATGTAGGGCGCCAGGAACCAGGTGAATTCCCTGGCGTATTTCAACTGCCCGGCCGCCCATTGCTGGCCGAGCGTCGACAAGGTCCAGTCGGCTTGTCTGTCGAAGAACAGCGGCGTCTTGCCGTCCGCGCTCCACAGCGAATTGTGGATGTGGCTCGAATTGCCGGCGAGACCGTAATTATACTTGGACATGAAGGAAATCGCCTTGCCTTCGGACTCGGCAATCTCCTTGGCGCCGTTCTTCAGGATGACGTGGCGGTCGGCCATGTCGAGCGCCTCGGCGTAGCGCACATTGATCTCTTCCTGGCCCGGACCCCACTCGCCCTTGGAATTCTCGATCGGAATGCCGGCGGCTTCCATCTCGTTGCGAAGCCGGCGCATGACGCCTTCTTCCTTGGTGGTGATGCCGATCTGGTAGTCGCCAATATAGGGCGAGGCTGTATCGAGCCCCTGCCAATGCTTCTTGCGGGCGGAATCGTAGGTTTCGTTAAACAGATAGAATTCGAGCTCGGAAGCGAAATAGCCGATATAGCCGCGCTCGCTCAGCCGCTTGACCTGCTTCTTCAGGATGGCGCGCGGCGAATGCGGCAGATCGTCATGCGTGTGGTGGCCGAGCACGTCGCAAATGACGAGCGCCGTCTTTTCCAGCCAGGGAATGCGCCGCAGCGTCGCCAGGTCCGGCTTCATGACGAAGTCGCCATAGCCCTTCGACCAGCTTGCCGCCTTGTAGCCCGGCACCGGCTCCATATCGATGTCGGCCGCCAGCAGGTAGTTGCAGCCATGCGTCTCGTCATGCGCGGAATCGACGAAGTATTGCGCCAGGAACCGCTTTCCCGCCAACCGGCCCTGCATGTCGACAATGCATGCCAGCACCGTGTCGATCTCGCCGCTGGAGACCGCTTTCTTCAACTGATCGAACGAGAAACTTCCGGCCATTCCTTTGGCACTCCAGTGCTTGGCGTTTCGGGCTTGTCATATTGAACGAGAACAAAAAACCGTGGCGAGCGAACCCGCCACGGCTTGATTGGTTGTTTAGGCGGATTCGCCGACGGCCTTTTCGGCCGCTGCGATGATCGCCCTGCGCTTGGCGATTGCCGTCTCGCCGATGGGCGGCCCCTGGAAGCGGCGGTTCTCGACGGCAAACCACAAAACGACAAGCAGAACGATCAATCCGATCGCATAGTTGATCAAGATGTCGAAGGGCGGTTGGATGCCGGCATACATCAACACCAGAACACCAAGCACGGTGATGACGGCGAACGGCTTTGACCAGATGCCGAGCCGGAATGGCCCGAACTCGGTCCAGCTCTTTCCTTCCGCAAGAAGTCCGGCCGCGATCGGCATGGCGTAGGAGACGTAGAGGAAGAGTGCGCAGCCGGCTGCCAGCGCCGCGAAAGCCGGCGAATAGAGCGTGGCGGCGATCGACAGAACGACGCCGAGCCAGATGGCTGGGACGGGCGTGCGCCAGGTCGGCGAAACCTGCTTCCATAAAGAAGACCCCGGCAGACCTCCGTCACGCGAAAAGGCAAAGATCATGCGCGAGGTCGAAGTGAGCCCTGCTAGCGCGCACAGATAGTTCGACAGCACGATGGCGATGCCGAGCAGAGCCTTGAGCCAGGTTGGCGCCGGCAGATTGTTGAACAGGTTGAACCAGGCATTGCCGCCGTCCTTGGCGGTCGCCACGAGATCGGGGCTGGCAAGGACAAAGGAGACCGCCATGACGAAACCGAAGACGAGAGACCAGAGGACCGCGTGGATCATGCCTCTGGGCACAGCGACGCGGGCATTGTGCGTTTCCTCGGCGGTATGCGCGGAGGCGTCAAAGCCGGTGATCGTGTAAAGCGGGTAGAGAAGGCCAATCAGGAAGGCCACGAGTGCGGTGCGGGCCGTCGGAACATAGCCACCACCGAGATCGCCGGTCGTGTTGACGAAAGTCGTCAGCCGCGCGAGGTCGAAGCCATGCGCGCCCCAGATCAGGAAGGTCAGCGTCAGCACGACCGCGACAACGAGGATGAGGTAGCCGGAAAAATCGGTCAACATCGTCGTCGTCTTGATGCCGAGATGATTGAACAGACCTTGGGTAACTGTAATCAAGACGACTGCCGCCGTCTGTTGCCAGAAGCCCCAGGCCGATGTGTCCCAGCCGAAGATCGGGCCAGCAACGAGCCCCTGAAACAGCAGGTAGACGCCGACATTCACCGAAGCGACGACGAAGATCAGGCCGAGCAAGTTGATCCAGGCCGTGGCCCAGCCCCAGCCGCGTCCGCCCAGGATCGAGGACCAGTGATAGAGGCCGCCGGCTGTCGGATAGGCCGATCCAATCTGGCCGAGAGAAGCCGCGACCACGAGCGCAAAGACGCCGCCGATGACCCAGCCGATGGTCGCCTCGAAACCGCTGCCGGTGGCCATGGCCAGCGGGAAAGACGTAATGCCGCCCGCCAGAATGCAGATGATCGAGAAGGAAATGGCGAAGTTGGAGAAGCCGCTCATGCGGCGCGCTAGTTCCTGGGCGTAGCCCATACTGTGGAGGATTTTTGTGTCCTCCGACTTGTCAGAGTGATCAGGTGTTGTCATGTCAGAGTTCCCCTGTTGGTTCTTAGCTGGCCGATTGAACTGACTTTCCGACTGCGCTTCGTCGAGAGCCCTTGGCCTCCTCTGGCTCCAGATCCGAAAAAATGCCCGTGAGCATATCCGCCCATTTCCGCTGCCCGGTTTCGCCGGAGATTTCATCGTTGCGGATTTCGATCATCGCGCAGGGTAGCCCGCGCGAGCGCGCATGCCGTTCCAGCGTGAAATAGACGCGGTCGGCCGGCGAATAGGGTTCGTTGATGCCGACGGTGATGCCTGAGAGCCGTTGCAGCGCCGATATCAGCGGCGACGCCAGCCGGCGATCTTCGTCATGGATGATGCCGATATGCCAGGGCCGATTGCGGCCCTTGTAGACCGGCGTGAAGGAATGAACGGAAACCAGGCGGGTCTCCTGGCCGCGCGCCAACCGGTCCTCGACGATGCGCTCGATGGCGCCATGGAACGGTTGCCATGACAGGGCGACCCGCGCCGCGCGCTGTTTTTCCGACAGGCCGGTATTGCCCGGTATGGCAGTGGTTTCGCTGACCGGCGGCACCAGGTCCGGCGCGTCGAGCGGCCGGTTGCAGTCGATGACGAGACGCGAAATGCGGGTTTCGACCAGCGTCGCATCAAGCGCCTGCGCCATCCGCAGCGCAACCGGCAGTGCGCCGGGATCCCAAGCGATGTGACGCGACAGGTCGTCGGCGGCGAGGCCGAGCGTGCCGAATTCAGCCGGCAGGAAATTGGAAGCGTGATCGCAGGTCAGCACGAAGGGGCTCGATCCGCCGGGGTTCGTCACCCCCACGGTAGCAGACGATGCAAGGCTGGCGGGCCGCGCTGTCTCCATAGTCCTGCCGTCCCCTGGGAGCGCTGTATCGTATGTTACGTATTTTGTTTCATTGCGTCCCGGTGGATGATTTCATACAGTTTGTTTGGCTTTGTCAAATGCGATCTGGGGAAAAGACGATCGGCGGGCCAAGGGTGGGGAAAAGATGATTTCCAACATTGCCGAATTGATTGCCGACCGTATCGGCGCGATGCCCGCCGGCGAACGGCGCGCAGCGCAGACGCTGATCGCGAGCTATCCGATGATCGGCCTCAAGACAGTCGCCGAATTCTCATCCGCGGCCGGCGTTTCCTCGCCGACGATCCTGCGTTTCGTCGCCCGGCTGGGCTTCCAGAATTACCCCGAGTTCCAGTCGAGCCTGCAGGATGAACTGGCGGCGCAATTGCAATCGCCGGCGATACGAACGCTCAACCCGCCCTCGCCTATTGGCGGCACGGTGTCGCCCATGCTGGAAGCAACGCTCGACAATATGCGCGAGACCTTCAGGCACCTGTCCGACAAGCAGCTTGCCGACATTGCCACCAGGCTGGCCGAGCGGCGTGGCAAGACATTCCTGATCGGCGGCCGCTTTACCGACCCCCTGGCGCGCTACATGGCCGCCCATCTCGCCGTCATCCAGCCCGATGTCTTTCACCTCGCCGGCCAGGAGAGCATGTGGCGTGACCGGCTGATCGACATGGGCAAGCGCGACGTGCTGGTGATCTTCGACATCAGGCGCTACCAGGACAGCCTCGTCCGCTTCGCCGAGAAGGCGCATCAGCGCGGCGTTCAGATCGTACTGTTCACCGACCAGTGGCTGTCGCCGATCGCCCGCTTTGCTCGCCATGTCATCGCCGGACGAACCGCCGTGCCTTCCGCATGGGATTCCTCAGCGGCACTTTTCGTCGTCGCCGAAACGCTGATCGGCGCCGTCACCAGGCAACTCGAGGCCGACGGCGCCCGGCGCATCCGCGAGATGGAAGGCCTGCGATAGGCAGAATCCTCCGGATCATTGCATCGGCTTCGCGGCCGTCTCGGTTTCACGTTACCGAGATTTAATGTGCGCGATTGCGTGATAATTGCCATAAACCGCTGATATCGGGGTGTGGCGTGGCCGGATTTTTGCCGCCCGCCCGCATCGTCACTGTGCCGTTCCTTCGGGAATGGCCGACGATTTCTGAAACCGGAGTGTCGATGCGGACCTGGAAGCAAATTGTCGTTGCGCTTGTGATCGTGGTCGCCGCCGCGGCCGCCTGGGCACGCTTCTATCCAGGCGCGCCGGAAGTGCTGGCGCGCTGGGGGATGGATTGGGCGTACGCGGCAACGCCTCCCGCCAGAAGCGGTGCGGACGGCGCGAAACAGGCTGGCAATCGCAATGGAGTCCGGCAGGTCAACGTCGTCGCCTTGCCTGCCGGTACGGCCACCATAAACGACCGCCTGCAGGCGATCGGCACCGGCCGTGCCAACGCCTCGGTGACCGTCAATCCCTACAGTTCCGGCCGTCTTGCCGAGTTGCTGGTCGAATCCGGCGCTCATGTCGACAAGGGACAGATCATCGCAACGCTCGATTCCGAGACGGAGATCATCGCACAGGACCGCGCCAAGCTTGCCTTGCAGGATGCTCAGTCCAAGCTCGACCGCGTCAAGTCGCTGCGTGCCTCCAACGCGGCGACACCGGTCGCGGTCGCCGATGCCGAAGTGGTTCTGGCCGGCGCCAAGCTGGCGCTTCAGGATGCCGAGCTTGCACTGCAGCGCCGCTCGATCCTGGCGCCGATCACCGGCACGGTCGGCATCCTGCCGATCTCGGCCGGCAATTACGTCACCAACCAGTCGGCGATCGCCACGCTTGACGACCGGTCCTCTATCCTGGTCGATTTCCAGGTACCCGAGCGCTTCGCCGCCGCCGTCAAGGTCGGCGCGCAATTGACGGCGACGCCGATCGCCAATCCGAGCAACGCATACACCGGCACGGTTTCGGCGATCGACAATCATATCGACGAAAAGAGCCGCACACTTCTGGTCAAGGCCACCATCGCCAATCCGGCCGATTCGCTGCGCGCCGGCATGTCGTTCTCCATCACCATGAAATTCCCCGGCGAGACCTATCCGGCCGTCAGCCCGCTGGCGATCCTCTGGGGTTCGGACGGCGCCTATGTCTGGCAGGTCGAGGACGGCAAGGCCAGGCGCGTGCCGGTGCGCATCATCCAGCGCAACACCGAGACCGTATTGATCGACGCGGAGATCGACAGCGGCGACATGGTGGTCACCGAAGGCACCCAAAGTGTCAGCGAAGGCGGCGAGGTTCGCATCGCGGGCCAGGAGCAGCGCGCCGCCAACGCCGCGGAAGGCTCATGACCGGCTCCGTCAACGCCGCCAGCGATACCGGCTTCACCGCACTGTTCATCCGCAGGCCGGTCATGGCGTTCGTGCTGAACACTCTTATTGCCGTTGCCGGCCTCGCTGCCTTCTACGGTGTCGAAATCCGCGAATTGCCCGACGTCGACCGCGCCCTCGTCACGGTCTCCACGACCTTCGAAGGCGCGGCCGCCGAAACCGTCGACCGCGAACTGACCGACACGATCGAGGGCGCCGTCGCTCGCGTCTCCGGCGTCAAATCGATCTCGTCTTCCTCCTCCTTCGGCTCGAGCCGCGTCACCATCGAATTCAACGACGGTGTCGACCTCAACGTCGCCGCCTCGGATGTGCGTGATGCCGTCGGCCGGGTCGCCAACCAGATGCCCGATACCGCCGATCCGCCGCGCATCGTCAAGGCCGATGCCAATTCCGACGCGGTGATGCGGCTGGCGGTGACTTCGGACACCATGTCGATCCAGGACATGACGGTGGTGGTCCAGGACCAGATCGAGGACGAACTGGCCGCCGTGCCCGGCGTCGCCGACGTTCAGGTTTATGGCGACCGCGACAAGATCTTTCGCATCGATGTCGACCAAAACAAGCTCGCCAGCCTCGGCTTCACGGTCGCCGACCTCCGGGCGGCGCTTGCCTCCGTCGCCTTCGATTCCCCGGCCGGATCGATCACAACGACCAACCAAGACCTGATCGTCCGCACCACGGCCGACGTGACGACGCCCGCGGAATTCGAAAACATCATCATCGGCGGCACGACGCGCATCCGCGATGTCGCGGCCGTCACGCTCGGCCCCGATGTTGGCCAGACGACGCTGCGTTCGGACGGCAAGACCGGAATCGGCCTCGGCATTATCCGCCAGGCGGAATCGAACACGCTGGACATTTCGACGGGTGTCCAGGCCGCCGTCGCCAAGCTGCAGGAGAATCTGCCCAAGGGCATGTCGATCAAGATCACCAGCGACGACGCTGTCTTCGTCAAGGGTGCGGTGCACGAGGTCGAGATCGCGCTTGGGCTGTCGGTTACCATGGTGCTGATCGTCATCTACATCTTCCTGCTCGACTGGCGCGCCACGCTCATCCCCGGCCTGTCGATGCCGGTCGCCATGATCGGCACCATCGCCGCCATCTATCTGGCCGGCTTCTCCGTCAACATCCTGACGCTGCTCGCTTTGGTGCTGGCGACGGGCCTTGTCGTCGACGACGCCATCGTCGTCTTGGAAAACATCGTGCGACGCCGCAACGAAGGCATGGGGCCGCGTGCGGCGGCCGTGCTCGGCGCGCAGGAAGTGTTCTTCGCCGTCGTCGCCACGACACTGACGCTTGTCGCCGTCTTCGTGCCGATCTCGTTCCTGCCCGGCCAGACCGGCGGCCTGTTCCGCGAATTCGGCTTCGTGCTTGCGATGTCGGTGCTTCTGTCCTGCGTGGTCGCGCTGACGCTTTGCCCGATGCTTGCTTCGCGCATGCTGACCAGCGCGCCGCTTCACCACGAAGGCGGCCAAGGCGTCGGCGCTCGCATCGGCGGCGTCTTGAATGCCGGCTACAAGCGCGCGCTGCACGCTTGCCTCGATGCGCCCTGGATCGTGGTTCTGGTCGCGGTGCTGTTTGCCGGCGTCGCCTTTGCGCTATTCGGCACCATCCGCCAGGAACTGACGCCGACCGAGGACCGCGCCGCCGTGCTGTTGCGCATCAACGCCCCGCAAGGCGTCAGCCTCGACTACACGACGCAGCAGATGCAGAAGATCGAGCGGCTGATCCAGCCGATCCGCGATTCCGGCGAGATCCGCTCGACTTTCGAAAACGCCGGCCAGAACGGCTCCTACAATTCTGGCTTCATGGTGATGACGCTGGCGCCGTGGGACGAGCGCAGCCGCAGCCAGCAGGAGATCATGGCCGAGATCAGTCAGTTGGCCAGGCAGGTGCCCAGCGTGCGGATCTTCCCGGTCCAACCCAACAGTCTCGGCATCCGCGGCGCCGGCAACGGCCTGCAATTCGCTCTGGTCGGCAACGACCGCAAGGCGCTTGGCGATGCAGCGGTCAAGATCATCGCCGAGATGCAGAAGGATGAGCGCTTTCAGACGCCGCGCCTGTCGATCGACCCGACGCAGCCGCAACTGGCCGTGGCCATCGACCGTGAGCGCGCCTCCGATCTCGGCATCGACATCACGGGGCTCGCCAACACCATGCAAGCCATGCTCGACGGCAACGACGTCGTCGATGTCTACATCGCCGACCGCAGCTACGGCGTAAAGCTGGTCTCGACCACCAATCCGATCAACGACCCGACCGACCTGGAAAATGTCTTTCTCAAGACGGCGGACGGCCGCTTCGTGCCGATGTCGACCATCGCCACGCTGACCGAGCGCGCCGTGCCGCCGTCGCTGTCGCGCGAACAGCAGCAGCCATCGGTGGCGATCACCTCCAACCTCTCAGGCAATTTCGCGCTTGGCGATGCGCTGACACGCGCCGAGCAGATCGCCACGCCGCTCCTGCCGCCTGGAAGCCGCATCCTGCCCCTGGCCGAGGCTGCGACTTTGGGTGAAACCAACAGCGCCATGGTCACCATCTTCGGCTTCGCCCTGGTCATCATCCTCCTGGTGCTGGCCGCCCAGTTCGAGAGTTTCGTCAGCGCCGTCATCATCATGGCGACGGTGCCGCTCGGCCTTGCCTGCGCCATTTTCGCGCTGCTGCTTTCAGGCACCAGCCTCAACGCCTACAGCCAGATCGGCCTAGTGCTGCTGGTCGGCGTCATGGCCAAGAACGGCATCCTGATCGTCGAATTCGCCAACCAGCTGCGAGATCGGGGCCTGGGCGTGCGCGAAGCGATCGAGCAGGCTTCCACCATCCGCCTGCGGCCGGTGATGATGACGATGATCTGCACCATACTTGGCGGTGTGCCGCTCGTGCTGGCCGCCGGTGCGGGCGCCGAGGCACGCGTAGCGCTCGGCTGGGTCATTGTCGGCGGCCTTGGCCTGGCCACCATCTCGACGCTGTTCCTGACCCCGGTCGCCTATCTCCTGCTTGGCCGCTTCGTCACGCCGAAGACCCATGAGGAAGCACGGCTGAAGCGCGAACTCGAGGAAGCCGCCTACACCAATGTGGAACCGGCGGAATAGAGATACCTATTTCAGCAGCCGGCCCTCGATCGACCAACGCGCGGCAAGGAAGTTCAGCACGGCCGCCACGATGACCCCGCCGATCTTTGCCGGCCACACACCGCCGATGCCGGCGAAGAGTGCGATCGACAGGCTGGACACGCCGAGCGAAATTAACGCCCCAGCCGAGACGAAGCGCAGGAAGGCATCATGCAGCCGAATGGCGTGATTGCGTTCGAACGACCAGAAGCCATTCGCCACGAAAGAGAAGACGACGGCAATCGACCACGAGATGACATTGGCGGACAGCGGCGGGGCGTGCAGCTTGAGCAGCAGGAAAAAACCGGCAAGGTCGATGGCCGTATTTGCCAGTCCGACCAGCGCAAAACGGACGATCTTACTGCCGGTCGAACGCCGTGGCTGAACGCCATTCATTCCCTGCCGTCCAATATCTCGACACCGGCTCGGGCCAGGCTCGCGCCGAACGCATCCGAAGCCAGAACGCCGAATTCCACTTCGCGCACGCCTTGCATCGGGTCACGCGCGCAGAGCGTTTGGTCGACATGGCCGGGGTGGCACATGAACAGCCCACGGTCCGACAGCGCCTCGACGGCAGCCTCCAGCAGGGGGGCGAACTTTTCGGGTTGCCGCCAGTCATAGATGCCGGCGAGCGGCTTCAAAACGGCAAAGCCGGCGCGCTGCATCGATTGGTTGAAGCCGGCGGCCACGGCAGCGATTGCCGCGATTTTCGGTGCGGCGGCGGCATCGCTCAGCGCCGGAGCGCCGCGCAGCACCGGCCTGCCGGCAGTGTCGGGAAAACGTGTCCGCAGCCAGCCGCGCACGACAGGCAGGAAATGCACGTGCTGATGACCGTCGATGAAGTCGGGCTTGCGGCCCAGCGCCTCGACGAAACGGCTATATTGCGCGTCGAGTTCGGCATGGACGTCGCGCTCGTCGATCCGCCCGCGCAGGATCGGCAGGGCCAGCGAACGAAGCGGCGGCAACCGGCCCTCGGGCGCCAGGCTCGATTTGCCAGTGACCGCTGGCTGGTCCGTAAGGGTCAGGTGCAGCCCGATCGCCGCGCGGCCGCGCAGCGGCTTTATGCGCGCCGCCGCCTCGGCCCATTCCGGAAAACCGGTCATGCAGCTGGTGCCGGTCAGGCGTCCGCGGTCGAGCAGGTCGAGAATGCCGGCGCAAACCCCTGGTGCCAGCCCGTAGTCATCGGCGATCAGGCGAATGCGCCGCGTCATCCGCGGGACGCGCCCGGCGGCTTGTCGTGAGCGGTCTCGCTGAGCACCACATCGCGCACCAGATAGACCGGCCGGTCCTTGCTCTCCGACAGCGTGACCCAGACATATTCGCCGATCAGGCCGAGCAAGGTGAGGTTGAGACCGCCGAGCAGCACGACGGCGACCATCAAGCTGGGGTAACCAGGCACGGCAACGCCGTAGAACATCACCTCGAAGAACACTTTGGCGCCGTAAACGACGCCCGCCAGCGCCGCCAGCATCCCGCTCAAGCTGATGATGCGCAGCGGAATTACGGAAAACGATGTAAACCCTTCCAGCGAAAAGGCGATCAGGTTGAGCCGGCTCCATTTCGACGTGCCGATGGCGCGGTTTTCCGGCGAATAGGGTATGGCTCTCTGACGGAAACCGGCCCATGCGAACAGGCCCTTGTTGAAGCGCCGCTTGTCGCGCAGGCTGGTCAGCGCGCGCACCACGGGACCGCGCATGACACGGAAATCACCGGCGTTCTCCGGAATGTCGAAACGCTGGCTGCTGTTGATCAGGCTGTAGAAAAGTCGCGCCAGCTGGCTGCGCCGCCAGCTCGCCTCGCGGCGGTCGTTCTGCGCGTATACGACGTCGATATCGGGGCTTTCCACCAGCTCGGCGATCATCTTCAAGCTGATATCCATGGAATGCTGCAGATCCGAATCCATGATCAGCACCATGTCGCCCCGCGACTGGTCGAGGCCGGCGAGCACCGCGACCTCCTTGCCAAAATTGCGGCTGAGGCGAACGATCTCCCACGATCCCGACAGGGCTTGCGAAAATCGCCTGGCGCCATCGTCGAGGCTGCCGTCGTCGACCAGGATCTTGTGGACGGCCATGCCGAAACGGCTTGATACCGCTTCCTCGAGCCTGTCGAGCAGGGCGGCAAAGGCCGGCGCCGATTGCGCCTCGTTGAAGAAGGGCGCCACGATGTCGAGTTTTTGACGCGGATCAGCCATGTGCAACGGGTCCGACGCTCACGATCTTTTCGCGCGCCTTGGCCCAGAACCACCAGATCAGCGAACAGGCGATGAAGGTGACCGCGATCGGCCGGAACCAAGGGTAGAAGAAATCATGCATGTGGCGCTCGACGCTGGTCAAACCTGTGAGGAACAATACCGTCGACAGCACCGAGGCCAGGACGCCGCCACGCTCCTCCCGCCACAGTGTGGCGATAGCCAGGCCGGCGGGCACGGCGATCATGGCATAGGTATTTGGCTCGACACGCGGATTGAAGACGCACATGTAGAAGGCAGCCGCCAGGAAGATCGCCAGTGCGGCTATTCCAGGCTGGAGCTTGCGGTCGAACCAGAGGACGGTCGACAGCGTAAGCAATGCCCCGACGATGCGCACGATCGTGGCGGCGAACTCAGGCATGGGCAGCCCGGCCGAGGTGAAAGGCGCCGTGAAGTCGGTAGGGACAAAGTGGCCGGACTTGTCGACGGCCATGGAGGTCAACATGCGGGCGAAATCGCCGTACTGCTGGTTGAGGTAGCCGGCAGGCGCGAACGCGTACGGTATGGCCAGTACCAACAGCACTGCCAGCACGAGCACGGGTATCAGCCGCAGGCGCAGGGCTCCCACCAGCAAAAGCATGATGATCGCGGTCGGTTTGG
This sequence comes from Mesorhizobium sp. B2-3-10, assembly GCF_006442275.1. Classification (NCBI taxonomy): domain Bacteria; kingdom Pseudomonadati; phylum Pseudomonadota; class Alphaproteobacteria; order Hyphomicrobiales; family Phyllobacteriaceae; genus Mesorhizobium; species Mesorhizobium sp. B2-3-10. The sequence goes on along the minus strand of NZ_VFVT01000003.1, from coordinate 157,937 downwards.
CGATGATGGCGACCGAAGCCCAGAAGAAGGTTTCGGCGCGCCGCCCTTCGAGCGCCGACAGGGTCAGGAGCCAGCAGGCCGCGGTCAAAAGGATCGTCGCCTGGCCGTTGCGGATCGCACCCAGCGCCATCGGCAGGGCAAGGAAGAGGCCGAAGGAAAGCAGCCATGGCAATTCCTCACCGCCGATTTTGCGCACTTGCCGCATCGCCGCGAAGGTGAGCGCTGCGAAGCCCACCACATGCCACACCACGCCGCCCAGATAGGGTCCGAGCTTCAGCACCGGCAGGTAGAGCGCGGCGAAGGCTGGCGCATACAGGTACCCCATCTCGGATTGAAGATTGTACAGCGGCCGCCCGGTCAGGAACGCTTCGCTGCCATATCCATAGGCCTGCGTCACCGTGCGCGTGCCGGGCGACCATAGCACCAGGCCGAGAACGATCAGGAATGCCCCGATCCACATGCCCAGCCCCAAACGATCGAAAACCGGCTTGGAAATCGTCATCAATTCACCCCGCACGCCATTGGGGAAGACGCCTCAGCCTTGGCGCCGTCCCGGCATTCGATGGCGGCGACATATCACGGACAAAGCGACGAGGCATAGGGGCCGAAAGACGCGGCGATCAATTTCGGGGATTATCAAGGATGGTCGACCGAACTGGAAAAAGCGTCCAGAAAGCCTGCGATCGCCCTTCCGGCGCCGCATAAGACGGCATCAGGGCCGGATGAACACCTTGCCGTTGGGCTTGGCCAGTTCCGCCGGCATTCGCGCCATTGCCTCGGCCAGCGGAATGACCGCCGTCACGTCGGTCGACCAGCGTCCGTCGGAAAAACGCTTCTGTGCCTCGAGGACCGCCGGACCTCGCCGATCCCTGGATTGCCGCATCCACTCGCTCAGCCAGAAGCCTTCGATGTGCTTGTGCTGGAAGATCAGCTGGCCAGGCTCGCGGATGATCGTTGCCTCGGGATCAAGCCGGCCGTAGATGATCCAGCGCGCCCTTTTTGGCATCGCGTTGAAGATGGCTGACGCCAGCGGCCCGGTGACGGCATCGAGGAAGATGCGCGGCTGTTCGGCATTCATCACCTCGCGCAGCGTGGCCTCGAAATCAGGCACCTTCTCGTTGAGGACATGCGCCGCGCCAAGTTGTTTCAGCAACGCGATCTGCTCGTCACGGCGCACCGTGACAACAGGCCGAAACCCTTCCTCCCTCGCCAGCCCGATGATCAGCTTGCAGAGCTGGCTTGCACCGGCGGTCATGACGAAGGCCTTTTCGCCTTCCTGCTTGACGATGTCGAACATGGCGATCGCGGTCAGCGGATTGACGATCATCGCAGCGCCATCCTCGTCTCGAACCGTATCGAGAAGCGGAATGCAGGCCGCCGCCTCGGCGACGGCATATTCAGCCCACGAGCCCCAATTGCTCAGACCGGTGGCGAAAGCGACGCGCTTGCCGACAAGGCTCTTGGGATAGGGCTCCTCGCTGCCCGCGACGACCGTGCCGACACCCTCGAAGCCGGCCGGACGGCCCATAACGCGCGGCTGGCCGTACTGGCCCTTGATGAAGGCGACATCCGATGGATTGATCGAAGCGAGGCTGACCTTGATCAGCACTTGGCCAGGTCCGGGAGCAGGCACAGGGATGCTGCCCGGCTCGAGATACGGCTCCATCGCCTCGAGCGCACTGCCGCTCGGCGTGCTCGTATAGCCGTCACCGACCAAGAGCAGCGCCTTCATTTCGGAGGGGATCGTCATTGACGGTATTCCTTGTTTGTCAGCGGCAACGCTGCCGGGCAGCGCTCAGGTCTTTTCATGCGTGTATTTCTTCAGCTCCATGCGTGCCACCTGCCGCCGATGCACTGCATCGGGCCCGTCGGCGAGGCGCAGCGTCCTGAGATGCGTCCACGAGCGTGCGAGAGGCGTATCCTGGCTGATGCCTTGCGCGCCGAACATCTGCACCGCCTCGTCGGTGACCTTGAGCGCCACGCGCGGCGCGATGACCTTGATCTGGCTGATCCAGGGGGCCGCGGCCCGCGAGTCGCCCTGATCGATCATCCATGCCGCCTTGAGGCAGAGCAGCCGGGCCATCTCGATCTCCATGCGACATTCGGCAATGATGTCGAGATTGGCGCCGAGTTTCGCCAGCTTCTGGCCGAAGGCCTCGCGGCGTAGGGAACGCTGGCACAGCATCTCCAGCGCCATCTCGGCCTGGCCGATGGCGCGCATGCAGTGATGGATGCGGCCGGGGCCGAGCCGGCCTTGCGCGATTTCGAAGCCCCTGCCCTCGCCGAGGATCAGGTTCGACGTCGATATCCGCACATTGTCGAAGCGAAGATGCATGTGGCCATGCGGCGCGTCATCGTCGCCATAGACCTGCATCGCCCGGACCTTGGTCACGCCCTTCGCGCCCGAGGGAACCAGGATCATCGAATGGCGGCGGTGCTGTGGCTCTTCATCGCCGGCGGTCCGCACCATGACGATGTAAATGGCGCAGCGCGGGTCACCGGCACCCGACGCCCACCATTTCTCGCCGTTGAGCAGATAGTCGCCGCCCTGCCGCTCGCAGCGCATGGAAATGTTGGTGGCGTCGGAGGAGGCGACGTCCGGCTCCGTCATGAGATAGGCCGAGCGGATCTTTCCGTCCAGCAGCGGCTCGAGCCATTCCCGCTTGTGCTCGGCCGAGCCGTAGCGTTCCAGAACCTCCATGTTGCCGGTGTCGGGTGCCGAGCAGTTGAAGGTTTCGGCGCCCAGATGCGCCTTGCCCATCTCCTCGGCCAAATAGGCGTATTCGACGGTGGACAGGCCGTAGCCGCGTTCCGAGCCGGTCAGCCAGAAGTTCCATAGGCCGCGCTCCCGTGCGGTCTTCTTCAAACCTTCAAGGATCTCCCTCTGGCGCTTGCTGTAGACCCAACGGTCGCCGGCCTTGCCGACCTCGCTCAGGAATTCCTTGTCGAGCGGCATGATCTCGTCGCGCACCATGGCCGCGACGCGGGCGTGGATCGGCTTCAACCGTTCGGTCATGCCGAGATTCATCTCCGTCATCGGTCGCTAACCCTTCATGCAGGCCGGGCATTTTGTCAGTGGCAAGGATGACCGTACTTCGGATAGCCTTGTCAACGCGAACTGTTTGCCCGCAGGCCGTGCGGAGGATTGTGATGAGCTATCTGGACGAGCTGTTTTCGGTGACCGGCAAGACCGCGCTGGTGACGGGAGCCGCGACCGGCATCGGCCGCATGGCGGCGACCGCGCTGGTCAATGCCGGCGCCAGCGTGATGATCGCCTCGCGCAAGGGCGAGGACTGCGTCAAGGTGGCCAGTGAATTGAACGGGCTTGGCGCTCCGGGCCAAGCGGAAGGCTTTGCCGGCGACGTCTCCAGCGAAGCCGGCATTGCTGCCTTGGTCGGCGAGGTCAAGGCGCGCACCGGCAAACTCGATATCCTCATCAACAATGCCGGCGTGTCCTGGGGCGCGCCGCTGGAGAGCTTCCCTTATTCGGCATGGGCCAAGGTGTTCGGCGTCAATGTCACCGCGGTTTTCCATCTGACGCGCGAATTGCTGCCGCTGCTCGATGCCGCCGCCAGCGACGAAGATCCTGCCCGCGTGATCAATCTGGGCTCGGTGATGGGAACGCAGCCGCTGGCCGACGACGCCTATTCCTACACCGCCTCCAAGGCGGCCGTTCATCACCTGACACGCACGCTGGCGCTCGAATTCGCCGGCCGCCGCATCACCGTCAACGCCTTTGCCCCCGGTCCCTTCCAGAGCCGTATGACCGCATTTGCCACCGGCACGGACGAGCAGGCCAGGCATGTCGGCGGCCATGTCCCGATCGGCCGCATCGGCACACCGGATGACATTGCCGGCGCAACGCTCTATTTGTGCAGCCGTGCAGGCAGCTATGTCACCGGCGCCATCCTTCCGATCGACGGCGGGCAGTCGGTGCAGCATGGGTTGACCTTGTTCAAGGAATGACATTTTCCGGCCGCAGAAGCCGGAGGTGAACTGGAGGACATGAGCGTGGAACCAATCAGTCTCGATGTGCTTCTGGCCAGTGTCGGCAAGGAGGTCGGCGTTTCGCCCTGGCGGGTGGTCACGCAACGCATGATCGACCAGTTCGCCGACGCCACCGACGACCACCAGTTCATCCACTGCGATCCGGAGCGGGCCAAGCGCGAAACGCCGTTCGGCGGCACCATCGCGCATGGTTTCCTGTCGCTGTCGCTGCTGTCGGCGATGACGTTCGAGACCATGCCGCCGCTGGAAAACGGCAAGATGGGCGTCAATCACGGTTTCGATTCGCTGCGCTTTCTCGCCCCGGTGAAGACCGGCGCGCGCATCCGCACCCGTTTCGTGCTGGCCGACGTCAAGGTCAGGCCGTCGGGCTGGGTGCAGACGGCGCACGACGTGACCATCGAGATCGAAGGCTCCAAAAAACCGGCGCTCACCGCCCGTTGGCTGACGCTGACCTTGCTTGAACGCCAGCCCGAGACAGCATGAACGACGCCAACGCGCTCGACCAGGCGACGCTCGCGCCTTACCTCGACGCGCATATCCCGGGTTTTTCCGGACTCGCGGCCATCGAAAAATTCAAATCCGGCCAATCCAACCCGACCTATCTCCTGACGGCGGCAAGCGGCCGTTACGTGCTGCGCGCCAAGCCGCCAGGCCAACTCCTGAAATCGGCTCACCAGGTAGACCGCGAATTCCGTGTGATGAAGGCGCTTTCCGGCACCGCCGTACCAGTGCCCGAAATGCTGCACCTGTCGACCGAGGATTCGCCCATCGGCCGCATGTTTTACGTCATGGATTTCCTCGACGGCCGCATCTTCTGGGATCCGGCACTGCCGGAGACGCACGGCAACGAGGAACGCGCCGCGATCTACGACGCCATGAACGCCACGCTCGCCGCCCTGCACGATGTCGATGTCGAGGCCGTGGGTCTTGGCGATTTCGGACGCCCCGGCAATTACTTCGAGCGGCAGCTGGCACGCTGGACCGGCCAGTACCGTGCTTCCGAAACCGGTATCATTGCCGACATGGACCGGCTGATCGCCTGGCTGGAAACCCACCTGCCGGTCGATGACGGCCTGATATCGCTGGTGCATGGCGACTATCGGCTGGACAATCTGATCTTTGCGCCGGACCAGCCGAGGGTACTGGCGGTGCTCGATTGGGAATTGTCGACATCGGGCCACCCCTTCGCCGACATCGCCTATCAATGCATGCAATGGCGCCTGCCGCATGCCTCCGGCTTTCGCGGCCTTGGCGGCATCGATCGCCCGGCCCTCGGCCTGCCCTTGGAAGAAGACTATGTCGCTGCCTATTGCCGGCGGCGCGGCCTCGCCGGCATCGGCAACTGGACGTTCTTCCTCGCCTTCTCCTTCTTCCGCCTGGCGGCAATCTGCCAAGGTGTCTACAAGCGGGCGCTGGACGGCAATGCTTCCAATCCGGAAAAAGCCAGGACCTATGGCGAGGCGGTGAAGCTGCTGTCGCACCTCGCCGCCGAGCTGATCGACAAGGAAGACTAAGCAATGGGCCGCTTTGATGGAACCACGGTGCTGATCACGGGCGCGGCCGGCGGCCTCGGCCGTGGCGCCGCCAAGGGCTTTGCCGCCGAAGGCGCCCGGCTGGTTCTCTCGGACCTGGATGAAACGGCCCTGATGAGTTTCGCCGAGACGCTCGATACCGGGACCGCGATGCTGGCAGGCAACATTGCCGAGGAGGCACTGTCGGAAGCACTGGTGGCGCTGGCGTTGGAAAAATTTGGCCGCCTGGATGTCGCCGTCAACAATGCCGGCATCGTTCAGAGTTTCGTGCGCCTGCCGCAGGTTCCATCGGACGAAGCCCGCCGGGTGCTCGAGATCGACCTGCTCGGCGTCTTCTACGCCATGAAGCACCAGATCCCGCAAATGGAGCGGCAGTTCAAGGCGACCGGCAAGGGCGGCGCCATCGTCAACATTGCCTCGGCCGCCGGCCTTTCGGGCGCGCCGAAGCTTTCGGTCTATGCAGCCGCCAAGCATGGCGTGATCGGCCTGACCCGGTCGGCGGCGGTCGAATATGCCAGCAAGGGTCTGCGCATCAATGCCATCTGCCCCGCCCACACCAGAACGGGCATGATAGACGGTTTCGTGAGCGTCTCCGGCATTCCGGAGGCAGAGGCGTTGGCCGAGCTGACCCGTGGCATACCGATGAAGCGCGTGGCGGAAGTCGACGAGATCACCACGGCCATCCTGTTTGCCGCCGACCCGGCCAATTCCTTCATGACCGGCCATGCGCTGGCCATCGATGGCGGTGTCGGCGCGATCTGACGCCTGCCGCGTGGGAACCCGCGGCACCCTTGTCCGTTTCCGTACAGCGTATATAATTTAGCCAGGCACCAACCAGACAAGGGCAACGGACTTGCCGCTGAGCGTCCAGAAACGCCGCGAGAAACAAAAGGCCGAACTGCGCTCGGAGCTTGTCGCGGCCGCGCACAAGCTCGTCCAGGAAGAAGGCTATGAAGGCTTGACCATCCGCAAGCTGGCCAAGCGGGTCGGCTATGCGCCGATGTCGGTCTATTCCTACTTCGCCGACAAGCAGGACATCCTGTTCGCCCTGGCCGAGGACGCGTTCGAAACGCTCGCCCGACGCATCGAGGAGCACCCGTCCGACGATCCGATCGAGGCCTTGCAGGCGGTCATGACCGAATATGCCGCCTTCGGGCTCGGCAACCCCAACGAATACCGCACCGTCTTCATGACCGAAAAGACCAAGCTGCCGGAAGGCAGGAGCTACGAGGACATGGAGGAAAGCAACCCCGCAATGAAGGCGCTGATCAGCAGGGTCGAGGCCTGTGTCGCCGCCGGCAAATTGCATGGCGATCCACGCGCCATCGCCACCATACTGTGGGCCGTCGGCCATGGCACGATCTCGCTTTTGATCACCTTCCCCTTCTACCCGTTCGGCGACCCGCAGGCTTTCGTGAAGCGAATGTGCGACTTCACCCTTGCCACGCTCAGCACGCAAGATGTGCCGCCATTGACCGAGACACCGGTCAACTGCTGAGCGCTATATCCTTTGTTCTCCCAGATTCCGCACCGCCCCTCCAAGCCTTCCGGGGCGACTTTCTTGGTTAACAAAAAACTACCGTACGCGTACGATTTCTCTTGAACTTCGCGATCGACGGACGTATTTGTACGGAATAACGTACATGTACGAAAAAAATTCACCCGCCGAAACCGGAGACAGGCCATGAAAAAGACACTCCTCACCCTCGCCGCCGTGCTGGCACTTTCGGGCTCGGCCTTTGCCGCCAACGCCAGCCACGCGGTCAAGCACGTTCCCGCCGCGACCTGCGTCGACACCAAGACCAATATGAAGCTCGATTGCGCTTCGACCGGCTCAGTCGACAAGAAGGCCTCCACGGAAGCCACGACCGACGGGAAGGGTCCCCGGCTCGGCATCACGGTGAACCCGTGGATCATGCCGAGCGCCTACTGAGATTTTTCGAAAGTAGGTTCTGGCCGGCTCAGCCGGCCGGATGGTGATTTCAGCCGATCGAGACCGGCAGTTTGGTCGCTGAACTTTCGAAGGCGGCGTCGATCAGCCTTTGCATGTCGGCGGCCCGCCGGAACGACGGATCGCCGTTCTGTCCCGTGTCCAGCGCATCGACAAAGCGCTGGGCGTTGTGCTTGACGCCAGGTGGCGTCAGCGTCCGCCAACGGTGCTGATCGACGTCGTCACCCAGGCAAGCGGACAGTTTCGAAACCTTGCCGTCGGTCTCGACCTTGATCGCGCCCTTGGTACCGTGCAGGGCCAGCGACAAATCATTGCCATGGCCTGTCGTGTAGCGGCTGGCCATGATCGTGGCCAGCGCGCCTGAACCGAGCCGCGCCGTTATCGCCAAGCTGTCATTGACGTCGAGCACATAGTCGCCGATGCGGTCGCCCTCCGCTTTCGGAAACGTCACCAGATCGGCATGCAGGCTGACGATATCCTCGGCCGCCCCATAGGTCGCGAAGTCGAGGATATGGATGCCGACATCGCCCAAAACACCTGTCGAACCGTGCCGGCCCGACAGGCGCCACAGCCATTTGTCGTCGACCCGCCAATCGCCCCAGAACTTGCTGACCAGCCAGCTTTGCCGGTAGCTCGCCTCGACATGGCGCAACTCGCCGATCTCGCCGGCCCGCACCATGCGCCGCGCCTCCTGGATCACCGGAGTGTTGCGATAGGTCAGGTTGACCATGTTGACGAGCCCGGCCGCCTCGGCGGCATCGCTCATCGCAAGCGCATCGGCGTGGTTCGGCGCCAGCGGCTTTTCGCAGAACACATGTTTCCCGGCGGCCAGCAGGGCCAGCGTCGTCGCCTTGTGAACCTGGTCGGGCGTGGCGTTGATGGCGGCATCGAACTCACCCCAAGCGATCGCCGCATCGAGGCTTTCAAAGAAAGTGCCTATTTTGTTGGCGGCTGCGAACGCCGCCGCGCGGCCCGGCAGGTGGTCCACGCAAGCGACGATGGCGCAGCCCGGGACCTGACCGAACTCCTCGATATGATGCGCCGCGATCCAACCGGTGCCGAGCAAGAGCAGGCGGTGCATCAGCTCAGTCCCTTGTCACCGTCCGCATGCAGGCGCAGGCCTTTCTGGACGATCTTCTCCTTGGCCTTGTCCGTCGGCACGTTCGGCGCATTGGTGATGCCGGACCAGGCCGGGGCCGGGTTGTGCGCCCAATGCACGGCGTTGCGTAGCACCTGCTGAACGCCTTCATTGTGATAGATCGGATAGGTCTCATGGCCCGGCGAGAAGTAGAAGATTTTTCCCGCCCCGCGCTGATAGGTCAGCCCCGATCGGAACACCTCGCCGCCTTGGTACCAGGAGACAAATACCGTCTCCAGCGGCTCCGGCACCGCGAACGGCTCGCCATACATTTCCGTCTCGCCGATCTCCAGGCATTCGCCGATGCCTTGCGCGATTGGGTGGCCGCGGTTGATCGCCCAGACACGCTCGCGCTCGCCCGCCTCACGCCATTTCAGCGAACAGGGCGTGCCCATCAGCCGCTTGAAGATCTTTGAGTAGTGGCCGGAATGGAGCACGATCAACCCCATGCCTTCCCAGACCCGCTTCTGCACGCGCTCGACGATCTCGTCCTTGACCTCGCCGTGGGCGGCATGGCCCCACCATAAAAGCACGTCGGTGGCGGCTAGGCGCGTCTCGCTCAGGCCATGCTCGGGTTCCTGCAAGGTGGCGGTGGTCGCTTCGACGCCCTTGTCCTGGTTGAGTGCGGCGGCAATGGTGCCATGCATACCCAGCGGATAGAGGTCGCGCACGGCGGCATTGGTCTGTTCATGGACGTTTTCACCCCAGACAACGGCTCTAACAGGCATTTTTCCTCTCCAAAGCGCTTTGAATATCGCATCCACGGAGGTCTTGGGAAGAGGCCGTCAGCCAAAAATTCTGAAATCAGGGTTTGCGGGTCTTGCGGCCGGGGACGGTCTTGGCCTTGCCGGGTTTCGCCGGTGCTCCAGGAATGGACGACCCGGTAATCGACACGGGATCGCTGGCCGGGAACGTGTCCTCGAGGCCTTCCTCAAGTTCCTCTTCGGCGTTGGCCTCGTAATGCCGCTCATGTTCGAGCGAACGGACCGCCGCGGTTTTCGGCGATTTCGGCGCGGACTTCGACGGCATCGGCATCTCTCCCTCGACTGTCGCCGCTCAACGGACGCGGGCGGCAAACGTTCCGGGGTCAGCCGGCGGCGTCGCGGGCTCCCTCGGACAGGAAAGTAAAGACATAGTCCGAGAAGGAACGCCAGCACTCGACCCGGAAGGCCTCGTCGGCCGTGCGCAGCAGCACGATCTCGGCCTTGCCGAGAATGGTGCGCGAAGCGGCGCCCACCGGGAAGGCGTCGAGCGACAGGTCCTGCGGGCAGCCCGAATTGATCGCGGCTTCCGCCGCCGGACCGGCGACTAAAATCGCGATGTTGCGATGCGAGATACCGACCGACGAATGCAAGGCGGAAACTCCTGCGCAATCGGCGAGTGGGTCCTTGCCGGCCTCGTCGATGACAAGCCACTCGTCCGGGCCAAGCCACAGCGCCGTACGCCCGCCCTTCGACGCCGAGGTTTTCGGCTTCTTCGGCAAGGTCAGGCCGAGCGCCTTCGACAAAGCGGCGACTGAAGCCTCCGGCGCGCGCAGCGAGATACGCTCGGCCGGCGGCAGCACCTCGACCTTGACACTCGTTGCGGAGACAGTGCGCCCGGCCAATGCCGGACGCCGCTCTGCTGATGAAGAAGCCATCGTGGCCGTCTTTGCAGCAGCCTTAGCCATTGAGGCGCCCTCCCGTCTCGTCGAAGAACACCATGCCGGTAACCTCCACTTCGATCACCCCGTCCGGCATCGGCACATAGAGCGTGTCGCCCATCCGGTCACGCCCGCCGGCGACCAGCGCCAGCGCGATGGAACGGCCGCAATTTTGCGACCAATAGCTCGACGTGACATGGCCGAGCATCTTCATCGGGATCGCCTGCTTGGGATCCTCGACGATCTGCGCGCCTTCTTCCAGCACCACCTTTGGATCCTTGGTCTTCAGGCCGACCAGTTGCTTGCGCCCCTTGGCGACGAGATCAGGCCGCGTCAGGCCGCGAATGCCGACGAAATCGGCCTTCTTCTTGCCGACCGCCCAGTCCAGGCCGGCATCGTTTGGCGTCACCGTACCGTCCGTATCCTGGCCTACGATGATGTAGCCCTTCTCGGCGCGCAGCACGTGCATCGCCTCGGTGCCGTAAGCGGTGGCGCCATGCTTCTGGCCCTCGGCCCACAACGCTTCCCAGACCGCCTGGCCATGGTCGGCCGGCACATTGACCTCGAAACCGCGCTCGCCGGTGAACGACATGCGGAACAGCCTCGTCGGCACGCCGCAGATCTTGCCCTCGCGCACCGACATGTGCGGCAGCGCCTCGTCGGACATGTCGATGCCTTCGACCAGCGGCGCAATGATCTCGCGCGACTTCGGCCCCTGGACGGCAATGACCGCCCACTGCTCGGTGATCGAGGTCAGCCAGACATTAAGATGCGGGAACTCGGTCTGGAGGTAATCCTCCATGTGGTTCATGACGCGCGGCGCGCCGCCCGTCGTCGTCGTTACATGGAAGCGGTCCGGCGCCAGCCTGCCGACGACGCCGTCATCATAGATGAAGCCGTCCTCGCGCAGCATGATGCCATAGCGGCAGCGGCCGGGCTCCAGCTTCTCCCACGGATTGGTGTAGAGCAGTTCCATGAACTTCGCCGCGTCCGGGCCGACCACTTCGATCTTGCCCAGCGTCGACGCATCGAACAGGCCGGCCTGGTTGCGGACGGCGACGCATTCGCGGTCGACCGCCGCATGCATGTCCTCGCCTGCCTTGGGGAAGTACCAGGCGCGCTTCCACTGGCCGACATCCTCGAATACCGCGCCTTGCGCCTCGGCCCAGGGATGGATCGCGGTTCTGCGTGTCGGGTCGAACAGCGGCCCACGCGCGTGGCTGACGATCGCGCCGAAGGTGACAGGCGTGTAGGGCGCGCGGAACGTGGTCAGGCCGACGTCCGGGATCGGCTTGCCCAGCGTTTCGGCGGCAATCGCCAGTCCGTGCATGTTAGAGGTCTTGCCCTGGTCGGTCGCCATGCCGTTGGTGGTGAAGCGCTTGACATGCTCGATCGAGCGCATGCCTTCATGCACCGCCTGGCGGATGTCCTTGGCGGTCACGTCGTTCTGGAAATCGACGAAGGCTTTCACCGTCGTGTCCGGCCCGGCGCCGGGGCCAGCACCCAGCATGCCGCGCGACCAGCTTTCCGAGGCTTCGACCTTCGGCTTGATGCCCTTGGACGCCTTGCCGCCTGTTTCTTTCGCCGCCTTGGCGCCCGCCGCATAGGCCTCGTCCACGGTCGCCGTCAGGCCGTCGGTGCCGTTGCAGGCACCGACCGACACGCAGTCCTGCGCGTAGGTGCCAGGCACGAAGCGCTTGGTCTCGTCGTTGAAGGCAACCTTGCCGCGCGATTGCGAGAACAGATGCACCGACGGCGTCCAGCCGGCGGACATCAGGATCGCATCGACGGGAATAGTGCGTTCGCCGCCGCCATTCTTCGGCTGCACCGTCATCGACGACACGCGCAGCTTGCCACCGGCGCGGATCACTGCACGGCCGAAATTGATCTCGATGCCGAGGGCCCTGGCCTCATCGATCACCGGGCCGGTCGGGTTGTCACGCAAATCGACGATCGCCGCCACGTTGATGCCGGCCTTCTTCAGGTCGATCGCGGCGCCGTAAGCCGAATCGTTGGCGGTGTAGACGCCGACATTCCGGCCAACCGCGACACCATAATGGTTGAGGAAGGTGCGCGCCGCACCCGCCAGCATGATGCCGGGCCTGTCATTGTTGGCAAACACCATGTGACGCTCGATGGCGCCGGAGGCCAGCACCACGCGCTTGGCGCGGACCTGCCAGAGCCGTTCGCGCGGCAGATCGTGGCCGGGGACCTTCAGGTGATCGCTGACGCGCTCGACCAGACCGACGAAATTCTGCGCGTAATAGCCGAACGCCGTGGTGCGCGGCAGCACCCGGACATTGTCCATCGCGCTCAGTCTGGCGATCGCCGCTTGTGCCCAGGCAAAGCCGTCCTGGCCGTCGATCTTCGCACCAGATTCGAAGCGCAGGCTGCCGCCGAACTCGGCTTGCTCGTCGGCCAGGATGACGCGCACGCCGGTCTCCGCCGCGGCAAGTGCCGCCGCGATGCCGGCCGCGCCGCCACCCAGCACCAGCACGTCGCAATGGGCGTAGCGCGAGGAATAATGGTCGGGATCGGGTTTGTCGGGCGAAACACCGAGGCCGGCGGCTTCGCGGATCTTGGGTTCGTAAAGGCTCTTCCAGGCCGCCTTCGGCCACATGAAGGTCTTGTAGTAGAAGCCGGCCGAGAACAGCGGCGAGGCCAGGTCGTTGACCGCGCTGACATCGAAGGACAGCGACGGCCAGCGGTTCTGCGAATTGGCGGCGAGCCCGTCATAGAGCTCCTGCACGGTGGCGCGCACGTTCGGCGTCTTGCGCGCGTCGTCGCGCACGATCTGCACCAGCGCGTTCGGCTCCTCCGCGCCGGCCGACAGGATGCCGCGCGGGCGGTGGTACTTGAACGATCGGCCGACCAGATGCACGCCATTGGCGAGCAGCGCCGAGGCCAGAGTGTCCCCCTCGATGCCCGCGTAGGACTGGCCGTCGAAGCTGAACCGCGCGGTCTTGGCCTGGCTGAGGCGTCCGGCGCCGGGAATGCGCAACGCGCCGCTCATTTCGCTACTCCGGGCAGCTTGGAGGGTTTCGGTTCGCCGGCCTTGTAGGTCATGACGAACTTGTCAGTGACGGTGTCACGCACCGCGTTGAAGAAGCGCGCGCAGCCATGCATGTGGCGCCAGCGCTCATAGATAATGCCCTTTGGATTGGAGCGGATGAAGAAGAACTTCTCGAAGTCGTCGTCGCTCTCGCCTGATATGTTGGCCGAGCGTGCGATGTGCGCCTCGCCGGCGTTGCGGAATTCGAGTTCCGGGCGCTCTTCCTCGCAATAGGGGCAGCGGATGAGAAGCATCGTGTTTGTTCCTACAATTCGCCGTGGCCGACGCGCGCGCCAGCCGGTTGATCGCAAAGCTTCTGGCCCATGGTCATGAAGGGAGCGACGAGCCGCAGCCGCTCCTCGACGCTCGTCGCCGCGCTGAACAGATCGCGGTTGGCCATGTTGCCGAGCGTCAGCTGCATCGGATCTGTCGTAACGATGACGCCACGCGGCTGGAAATCCTCGTCTTCATCCAGCCCATGCGGCCTGCCTTCGAAGAACATCACCACTTTCTGGCCGACACTCCAGACGCAGGCGAGCATTCCCTCGTCGACAGAAAACGGCCAGCCGGTCTCGTTTCCCGCACGGCTGATCGGCTGCAGCCGCACTTCCTGCGCCGTCGGAACATGGAACATGCCCTGTTCCCCCGCCAGCATCAGCGGCACCGCGACTGCCACCTCGGCCATCATCATCAGTGCGCCACCGCCGCGGCCGCCGCCTCGTCGATGAGGCGGCCTGTGCGGAAGCGCTCGATGGTGAAGGGCGCGTTGATCGGGTGCGGATCGTCCTTGGCAATGGTGTGGGCAAAGACATGCCCGGACCCCGGCGTCGCCTTGAAGCCGCCCGTGCCCCAGCCGCAATTGACGTAGAGGCCGGGCACCGGCGTCTTGGCCAGGATCGGCGAGCGGTCGGGTGTGACGTCGACGATGCCGCCCCACGACCGCAGCATCTTCATGCGCGTGAAGATCGGGAACATTTCGCAGATGGCGTCGAGCGTATGCTGAAGAATGTGCAGCCCACCGGTCTGCGAATAGGAGACATACTGGTCGGTGCCGGCGCCGATCACCAGCTCGCCCTTGTCGGACTGCGAGATATAGGCGTGCACCGTGTTCGACATCACAACGCAAGGCACGACCGGCTTGATCGGCTCCGACACCAGCGCCTGCAGCGGATAGCTTTCCAGCGGCATGCGCACGCCGGCCATGTTCATGATGACGGAGGAGTGTCCGGCGGCGACGACGCCAACCTTCTTGGCGCCGATGAAGCCGCGCGTCGTGTCGACGCCCGTCACCGCGCCATTGGCGGCCCGCTTGACGCCGGTCACCTCGCAGTTCTGGATGATGTGCACGCCGCGCGCCGAGGCGCCGCGCGCATAACCCCAGGCGACCGCGTCATGGCGCGCCGTGCCGCCACGACGCTGCAGCGCCGCACCGACCACCGGATAGCGTGCGTCCTTGGAGGTGTTGAGCGGCGGGCAGAATGCTTTCGCCTGCTCGGGTGTCAGCCATTCATTGTCAATGCCGTTGAGCCGGTTGGCGTGCACATGGCGCTTCAGCACCTGGATGTCGTGCACATTGTGCGCCAGCATCATGACGCCACGCGCCGAATACATGACGTTGTAGTTGAGCTCCTGGGAGAGCCCGTCCCAGAGCTTCAGCGCATGGTCATAAATCCCGGCGCTCTCGTCATAGAGATAGTTGGAACGGATGATGGTGGTGTTGCGGCCGGTATTGCCGCCGCCCAGCCAGCCCTTTTCCAGCACCGCGACATTGGTGATGCCGTGCACGGTCGCGAGGTAATAGGCGGTTGCCAGCCCATGGCCGCCGGCGCCGACGATGATAACGTCGTATTCCTTCTTCGGCTCCGGCGAGGACCATTGTTCCTCCCAGCCCTTGTGGCCGCGCATGGCCTCGCGGGCGATGGCGAATACCGAATATTTCTTCACGTTCCAGCCTCGCAAATGGCAGCCGGGCGTTCATCATCAAGCCCCGGCGCGCGAGGTGTATCACTAGCGAAACAGCGCTGCCACCCTTGCGCTGTTTGCGACGGCGCTTGCCGTTTTGCGCCGCGCTGAAAAAGAGCTATCCGGCCTGGCTCCCACGATTGCCTTCAGTCACACTTCTCGGCGCTGGGATTCGGAGGATGATGATGGGCAACGCCTGGTGGAATCTCACATTGCGCTTCCTGCTGGAGCTTGCCGCCTTGCTTGGCCTCGGCACGGCAGGCTGGAGCCTTTCGGACGAAGCGTGGCGTTGGGTCCTCGCCATTGCCCTGCCGCTCGCCGCAGCCGCGGCATGGGGTATCTTCGCGGTCCTCAACGATCCAAGCCGGTCGGGCCGGGCACCGGTGCCTGTACCGGGCGCTGTCAGGCTGGCGCTGGAATTCATCGTCCTGTTCGGCGGCGCCGCGGGTTTCCATTTGGCGGGCCATACCATTACGGCCATCATCATGGCCTTGCTGATCGTCATCAGCTACGCGTTCTCGCTGGATCGTCTGGCATGGCTGCTGCGGCAGTAGTGGCGCGGATCTCTGCAGCTTTCGGGTGGCTGCTGTTCTGCCGATTTGCGACCAAGCATCCGATCGCCGGCGAAGCTGGCGCGAAGGACAAGGATGCCAAACATGCTCGCACTCGCCAACAAGATCGCCATCGTCACCGGTGCCAGTTCCGGCATCGGCCGCGCCACGGCAAAGCTGTTCGCCGAGGAAGGCGCCAGGCTCGTCATTTCCGCTCGCCGCCGAGCGGAGCTCGATGCACTCGCCGCCGAAATCGAGGACGCCGGCGGCACGGCCGTCGTTCTCGCGGGAGATGTCACCGACGAGAGCTATGCGAAAGCCCTCGTCGAGCTGGCGGTCGGCAGCTTCGGTGGCCTCGACATCGCGTTGAACAATGCCGGCTCCGTCGGATTGATGGGCTCCGTCCCCGACATGTCGGCACAGACATGGCACGGGACGATGGACACCAACCTGACCAGCGCCTTTCTCGGCGCGAAGTATCAGATACCGGCCATGCTGGAGCGCGGCGGCGGCTCGCTGATCTTCACATCGAGCTTTGTCGGTTATACCGCCGGCATGCCGGGCATGGCCGCCTACGCTGCCGCCAAGGCAGGCCTGATCGGTTTGACGCAGGTGTTGGCCGCCGAATACGGACCGAAGGGACTGCGCGTCAACGCGCTGCTGCCGGGTGGCACCGACACACCCGGCGCGACGACAACCACACCCGAGGCCCGCGCCTTCGTCGAGGGCCTCCATGCCCTGAAACGCATGGCCCAGCCGCAAGAGATCGCCCGCTCGGCGCTTTACCTTGCCTCTGACGCCTCGAGCTTCACCACGGGTACCGCGTTGTTTGCCGATGGCGGTGTGTCGATCAACCGGACGTGAAGGATTTTTACGGAGAACTGCCTGTTCGTCGTTGTGACGCAGGCCGCCGCTCTTGCTTTTTCGGCGCGATTTGGCGATTCCGTTTCCTGTCGAAACGGGTCTTCTTGCCAAGACGGGTTGTGAAACCATGATGCTGGTCCGAACCTATGTCGCCCAGAGCGCAATCGAAGGCGTCGGCATGTTCGCCGCCGAACCAATCCGGAAGGGCGCCTCGATCTGGCGCCTGGATCCGGATTTCGACCGGCTGATTCCGATGGACAAATATGAGGCCGCACCCCAGCCCCTGAAGGAATTGCTCGACCGCTATGCCTATCCGAGCCCGGACAAGCCCGGTTTCATGGTCTACGAGGTCGACAATGGCCGCTTCATGAACCATTCGGCGACACCGAACACCGACTTTTCGCAATATGGCGGCGCGACCGCGACCCGGGATATCGCCGTCGGCGAGGAGATCACCTGCGACTACGGTGAGTTCTTCGAGGATTTCGAGCGGCTGCACTTGGCGACGGCGTAACGGGCACACTATCTCCAGGCGACGTGGCAATTTGGCTGTCGTCTCTCATTTCGACTGTGGACAGCGAGGCTTGATTCTGCTATCAGCCGCCACAATTCGTGGTGTCGAGCGCCGCGGAGGCTTGCGGCTATGGCTGCTTGCCTGTTGATATCAAACCCGAAAGACAGGATTGCCCGTGCAGGTACTCGTCCGCGACAATAACGTTGATCAGGCGCTTCGCGCGCTGAAGAAGAAGATGCAGCGCGAAGGCATTTTCCGCGAAATGAAGATGCGCGGCCACTACGAGAAGCCTTCCGAGAAGCGCGCCCGTGAAAAGGCCGAAGCCGTTCGCCGCGCCCGCAAGCTGGCCCGCAAGCGCGCACAGCGCGAAGGCCTGCTGCCGATGACCCCGCGTCCGGTCGCTGCTGGCGGTGCCGCCGGTGCAGCGCGTCCGCCGCGCTGATTATCGCCAATATTTCGTCCTTTTCGAAGGATACCAGGGTGGCGCGATGCGGAATCGCCGCCACCCTTTTATTTTGATGTGACCCGGCCCGGAGGGGGAACCGGACCTGAACGACGGCGCAAGTGAGGACAGGGCAGACATGAACGCAACAAGCGTGGAGCGCGGGACCGCATTGCGTGGTTTCGCCCTGACAGCGGCCCTGCTTTCTGGACTGGTGCTTGCCGGCTGCCAGACATCGGGCCCGGCCGGTGAATTCAACAACATCGACAAGGCGCAAGGGTCGAGCGAGAACATCTCCTCGCTGTCGGCGGTCATCCAGCGCAATCCCCAGGATCCGGAAGGCTATAATGTCCGCGGCTCGGCCTATGGCCGCGGCGGCCAGTACCAGGCGGCGCTCAAGGATTTCAACCAGGCCATCCAGCTCAATCCGAATTTCTACCAGGCCTATTCGAACCGGGCCCTCATCCAGCGTTTCCTCGGCAACCAGGAAGCAGCCCTTGCCGACTACAATCGCTCGATCCAGATCAACGGCAATTACGACGCCGCCTATATCGGCCGCGGCAATCTCTACCGCAAGGCCGGCCGCACCCAGGATGCCTTCAACGACTTCCAGAAGGCGATCCAGCTCGACACGACGGACGCCCGCGCCTACCACAATCGCGGCCTGATCTACCAGAGCCAGGGCCAGCACAAATTCGCCATCGAGGATTTCTCGACCGCCATCTCGCTGGCTCCTGACGCCGCCGAGCCCTATAACGGCCGCGGCCTCTCCTATCTGGCGACCGGCGACGAGGATAACGCCTTCTCCGATTTCAACATGGCCATCAAGCTCGACGGCCAGAACGCCGAGGCCTGGGCCAACCAGGCGCTGATCTACGAACGGCGCGGCGACAAGGCAAAGGCGGCGAAGGCCTATCGCGAGGCTGTGCGCCTCAACCCCAGCTACCAGCCGGCCAAGGACGGCCTCGCCCGCGTCAGCTGACGTCGGCTCATCAGGCCCACGGCAAGGTGCGCACTGCATCGTGCGTATCCGAAAGGACACGCGGCGTTGAAGATCGCCGCCAATCCGGCAACCCTGTATTAACCCCCGCGACAAGCCGTTAACCCTCGCCTTGTTCGCGCCAAGTTTTCGGCGGAACGGTCGCGGCGCTCGAGACGTTACTGAAGACTGATTGCGAAAGGACCCTCCCATGATCAAGAAACTCGTCTGCGCCGCCGCCCTTGCAACGACAATGTTCGCTGCCGCCCCGGCCAGCGCCGGCAGGTTGCAGCTCGGCACGCTGGACTGCACCATCGATGGCGGCACCGGCTATCTCGTGACCTCCAACAAGGGCGTGTCCTGTGTGTTCCGGCCCTATCATCACGGGCCGTCTGAAATTTACACCGGCGTCATCTCGAAGCTCGGCGTCGATCTCGGCAAGACGCACCAGGGCCAGTTGGTCTGGGCGGTGTTTGCCGCGACCCGCGACCGTGACGCGGGCGACCTTGCCGGCAGCTACTACGGCGTCAACGCCGAGGCGAGCGTCGTCACCGGTGGCGGCGCCAACTTGCTGGTCGGTGGCTTCGAGAGCGCCTTCATGCTGGAGCCACTCAGCGTCCAGGCGCAGACCGGCGTCAACCTGGCGGTCGCCGTCACCTCGCTGGAGCTGATCCACTCGCTCAAGTGATTGCAGGGAGCCACGCGCTCCCACGACCCTCACCCTGCGGCGCGGAACCAGATAGTATGGTTCCGCGCCGTTTGATTTTGAGGGGACCGCCATGTTCAGGACAGCCATCGCCGCTGCCGCGACCACGATCATGCTTGCGGGCGCTGCACGAGCGCAGGACCAGGGTATCGAACTCGGTGCGCTTGAATGCGCCATATCGGGCGGCACCGGCTTCATCTTCGGCTCGAGCAAGGATTTGAGCTGCACCTTCACCCCGGCCGACAAGAGCTTCGCGCCGGAAGCCTATTTCGGCGCCGTCAACAAATACGGACTCGATATCGGCACGACCAAGCAGGCGGTGATGCGCTGGCTGGTGCTGACGCCGCTGAAGAACATCTACGCGCCGGGTGCATTGGCCGGCGACTACATCGGCGCCAGCGCCGAAGTGACCGCCGCCGTCGGCGCCGGCGCCAATCTCCTCGTCGGCGGCTCCTCGCAGGCCTTTACCCTGCAGCCGCTCAGCCTGCAGACGCAGACCGGCATCAATCTCGCCATCGGCGTCAGCCAATTCCAGTTGCGCAGCACCGAGAATTGACTGGGCCATGAGGGCGGCTTCCGCAGCGATTCGTCATCCACGGGCGGAGCTAGGAGCGTAGCGACGCGGCGCAGACCCGAGGATCCATGCCGGGGCTCCGAAGCGCTGCAGCGGTCCAGGACCCAGCACCGCTGCACCCCTCAGCCAGGTCGCGGCATGGATCCTCGGGTCTTCGCGACGCCGCTACGCGGCTGCTCCGCCCGTGGATGGCGAAATTGAGAGGCTTCGCGAACGTCTGCAAAAAAGCCGCTTGAACTCAACCATACTTGAGGTTCTAGAAGCCTGCCCTTGGGTAGGCAGCGCCTGGTACGGCGCTGTCGATCCTTATGGTCCTGCCGGAAGCCCGCACTGGCCTCTGGCGCCATGCGCTACAAGCGAGATAGGCAAAGGCAGGGGTGAACATGACTGAAATCACCAGCAACAAGGTCGACTGGCGCGCATTGTGGGCAAGCGGCGATCTCGCCCGCTTCTGCTTCATCAGCCTCGGCATCCTGCTGCACGCCACCAATGAGACGATGGTGGCGACGGTCATGCCGGCCATGGTCGGCGAACTGGCCGGCGTACAGCTCGTCGGCTGGTCCCTGGCGATCTACGAACTCGGCGCCATCGTCGCCGGTGCCGCCGCCGGACGCCTGGTGAGTTATGTTCCGCTGCGCACCAACATGGTGGTCGCGGCCCTGCTTTATGCCGCCGGCGCGCTGATCTGCGCCACCTCGCCCTCAATGCAATTGTTCCTTGCCGGCCGCTTGATCGAGGGCCTCGGCGGCGGCGCGCTGGTGTCGCTGGCCTTCGTATCGGTCGAGCGGCTGTTTTCGCGTGCCATCTGGCCGCAGCTTTTCGGTATCATGTCGGCTATCTGGGGCGTCGCTGCTTTCAGCGGCCCGTTGCTTGGCGCTGTTATGACCGAATTGCTGTCCTGGCGCTGGGCCTTCGGCGTCTTCACACTCGGCGGCACCGCCATGGCGCTGGCAAGCTTCCTCGTACTCAACACGCCGGAGGCGAAGAAACCCAGCACGAGTGCCGGCAAAGCGCCGCCCTTCCCTTTCGTGGCGCTTGGCTGCCTTGCCGTCGCCGTGGTGCTGATCGCCTCGGCCGGCGTCGACATCGCCCTGTTGCGTTCCTCGCTGCTGATCGTGCTAGGCCTGACGGGCCTCGCGCTGTTTTTCTACGTCGATACGCTGAAGCCGCGCTCCAGGCTGTTCCCGGCGCGGCTGTTCTCCTGGCGCACGCCGGTCGGCGCCGGCATGACGATGGTCGCCGCCTTTTCCATCGCGACCTGCTCCTTCGGCGTCTACGGGCCGCTGCTCTTGACCAGCCTGCACGACATTCCGCTGCTGACCACCGGCTACATCATCGCCGCCGAATCGATCGCCTGGTCGATCCTGTCGATCCTCGTCGCCAACGCGCCGCCGCGACGCGAAAGGCTGATCATCGTCTGCGGCGCGCTGATGATCGCGGCGGGCATCGCCGGCTTCGCCTACACGATACCGCTGGGCTCGATCCCGCTGATCCTGGTCTGCGCCCTGCTGCAGGGCGGCGGCTTCGGCATTGCCTGGCCGTTCCTGACCCGCGTCATCGTCGCCTCCGCACCGGACGACGAGCAGACCATCGCCTCGGCGGCGGTGCCGACCATGCAGCGCATCGGCTATGCCGTGGGCGCCGCTATTGCCGGCATCGTCGCCAATGCCAGCGGCTTTTCGCAAGGCCTGAATCACGACGCGGCGGCCAATGTCGCGAGCTGGCTGTTCCTTGCCTTCGTGCCACTCGGCATTCTGGGCTGTCTCGCCGCCTTGCGGATATCGGCGGCGGCAAATCGGCCTCTGGAGGCCATCGGCTGACGCAGGTTTATCGGACAGGCTATTTTACTCGACACGCAGGCGATAGCCGACACCGGTCTCGGTGGTGATGTAGCGCGGCTGGTCGGGGGTTTTTTCGATCTTCTGCCTGAGCTGACGGACATAGACCCTGAGGTACTGCACGTCTGTCGAATCGTCCCAGATCTGCTTCAGGATGAAGTGGTGGGTCAGCACCTTGCCGGCATGCTGCACCAGGATGCGCAGTATGTCGTACTCTTTCGGCGAGAGCTTTACCTCCCTGTCCTCGACCTTGACGACGCGCTTGACAAGATCGACGCTGAGGTCACCGCTCTGGAATATCGGCTTCTCACCCTGTTGCTGGAACTTGTGGCGCAGCGCCACCCGGATGCGTGCCACCAGTTCGTTCATGCCGAACGGCTTGGTGACATAGTCGTCGGCGCCGAGTTCGAGCGCGCTGACGATGCCGGCCTCGTCGGTACGGCTGGAGAGGATGACGACGGGAACGTCGACGCCCTCCTCCCGCCATTTGCGCAGGAGTTCATGGCCCCCCATGCCGGGCAGGCCGAGATCGAGCAGCACGAGATCCGGCGTCTCCTGTTCCATCAGCTCGATCGCCGCCTTGGCGTTCGGCGCCTCGCTGACCGCGTAACCCTGGCTGCCAAGGCCGACCCGCAGCAGCTTGCGGATCGGCGGCTCGTCGTCGACGACCAGTATCCTGACATTCGAAGTGGTCATCGAGGCCGATCCATGCCGGGCTCGTCGCCGCGGTTGCCGATATCGCGCGCCTGCGCCGGCACTTGCATCCTGATGGTGAAGGCGCCACCGGGGCGGTCGGTCCGGTTGGCGGCCGCGATCGTGCCGCCCATCGCCTCGACGAAGCCACGGCAGATCGACAGGCCGAGCCCGGTGCCGGCGCGCACCTGATCGCCCTTGCGCACCCGGTAGAAGGTATCGAAGACACGTTCCAGGTCCTGCGCCGGAATGCCCGGTCCCTCGTCCATGATCCGCACGATGACGGAGCCATTATCCGCCCAGGCCTGGATGCGGATCGTCGAGCCGGGCGGCGAATATTTCGAGGCGTTGTCGAGAAGGTTGAACAGGACCTGTTCGAACAGCACGGGATCGAGCCGCAGCACCGGCAAGTTGGGCGGAATATCGACCTCGATCTTGTGCTCGCTGGTGATCTTGCGGGCACGGTCGAGCGCCGTGCCGACGATATCACCGACATAATGGAGGGCGTAGTTCGGCTCCATCGCCCCGGATTCGATCTTGGTCATGTCGAGCAGGTTGGCGATGAAGCGGTTCAGCCGCTCCGATTCGTCGATCACGGTCGACAGGAGCTCGGCCCTGTCCTGCTCGGGGAGGTCGGGCGCGAATTCCTTGAGCGTGCCGGCCGCGCCCATGATGGCGGCGAGCGGCGTTTTCAGGTCATGCGAAATCGAGGTCAGCAGCGCCGAGCGCAGCCGGTCGGCTTCGGCCGCGAGCTTGGCGCGGTCGACATCGGCGACGAGCTGGATGCGTTCGATCGCCACCGCCGCCTGATCGGCCAGCGCGTCGAGCAGCCGCTGCTGCTCGGGCGTCAGAAGCGGGCCCTGCTTGTCACTGTCGAGGCCGACCACGCCGATTGCGGTGCGTCCCGTGCGCAAGGGAAGATAGAGGCGCTTGGCGCCAGGAAGCGTGTCGGCGCCGCGTCCGGCGGCACGGTTGTGTTCCCAGGCCCAGCGTGCGGCGGCAATGTCGGCCTCGGCCAGCGTGTCGTCGGGCGGATAGCCTGCCTTGACGGTGATCGTGCCGTCCTCCGGCAGCAGCAGCACCACGCGCAGCTTCAGCATCGAGGCGATCTGGAAGGCGGTGGCCCAGAGCACGTCGTCGAGCGTGCCGGCGCCTGCGAGCTTCTTGGAGAACAGATAGATGTCCTCGGTTGCCCGCGCCCGCGAGCGGGCGGCGGCGGCCTGACGCTGCACGCGCGCCGTCAGGTTGCTGGCGATGACGGCAACGGCGACGAAGACGGCAATCGCGACGATGCTCTCAGGATCGCGGATCGTCAGCGTGTAGCGTGGCTCGAGGAAAAAATAGTTGAAGGCAAGGACACTGAGGAAACAGGCGTAAAGCGCCGGCCAGAGACCACCGGCCACCGCCGATGTCAGCACGGAGAGCAGGAAGACGATCGCCAGATTGCGAACGTCGAGGAACTGGTCGAGAGCAGTGCTGACGGCCAATGATCCGGCAACGTAAGCCGTGGCGAGCAAATACGGCTTGGCCTGGAAATGCCTTTCCTCGGCTGCCGCGTTCACTCTCCTGGAAGACGTTTCGGTGTCCCGCTCCGTTCCGGAGATGACATGGACGCTGATGTCGCCGGCGTTGCGGATCAGATCATAGGTGAGCGACCCTTCGATCAGTTCGCGCCAGCGCGACCGGGTCGGCCTGCCGACCACGATGTGGGTGAAATTGTTGGCCGTCGCATGGCGAACGATGTCCTGCGCGACGCTCTGGCCCGGGATGGTCGTCACCTCGGCACCGAGCTGCTCGGCGAGGCGCAGCAGTGTGGCGAGCCTGTCCTTGTCGTCCTCGGACATGCCGGCGGAGCGAGGCGTGTCGACATGAAGCGCCGTCCATGGCGCACGAAGCCTGTCGGCCAGCCTGCGTGCGTAGCGAATGCGGGCTGCCCCGCCCGGACGGGCATCGACGCAGACAAGAACCCGCTCCCCCGCCGCCCACGGACCCTGGATGGCGTGGGACTGCATGTGGTTGAGCAGTTGCTCGTCGACGCGCTGGGCGGTTCGGCGCAGCGCCAGTTCCCGCAACGCCGTCAAATTGCCGGGCGAAAAATAGTTCTCGACGGCGCGCTGCGCGGTGTTGGGGAAATAGACCTTGCCCTCCTCCAGCCGCTTGATCAGGTCGTCGGGCGTCAGATCGATGATCTCGACATCATCCGCCTGGTCGATGATGGAGTCTGGAACCGTCTCGCGCACCCTGACCCGGGTAATCTGGGCGACGACATCGTTCAGGCTTTCGACATGTTGGATGTTCAGCGTCGTATAGACGTCTATGCCCCGCGCCAGGATTTCCTGGACATCGAGATAGCGCTTGGGGTGGCGGCTGCCGGGCGCGTTGGTGTGGGCGAGTTCGTCGACCAGGACCAGCGCCGGACGCCGGGCAAGGATGGCATCGATATCCATCTCGTCGAGGACGCGCCCCTTGTAGTCGACCCTGCGGCGGGCAATGACTTCATACCCCTCGACCAGGGCCTGTGTTTCCTTGCGGCCATGCGTCTCGACCACGCCGATCACCACGTCGGCACCGTCGGCCACCCTGGCACGACCCGACATCAGCATCTCGTAGGTCTTGCCGACACCGGGTGCCGCGCCCAGGAATATGCGCAGACGGCCGCGCCCTTCCCGCTCGGCATGCTCTAGCAGCGCGTCGGGAGATGGTCTGTTTTCGACGTAGCTTCTGTCGTCCGGCATCGGGTCCGATCATGAATGGCGCCGGGGACCGTGTCGATCCCCGGCGCCGGACATCACCTACTTCGCGGCATCCAGCGCCAGGTTGAGGGCCAGCACATTAACCGCCGGCTCGCCGAGCACGCCCAATTCCCGGTCCTCGACCTGGCTGTCGACGAGCGCCTTGACCTTGGCCTCGTCGATGCGCCTTGCCTTGGCCACGCGCGGAACCTGGGAATAAGCGGCCTCGGGACTGATCTGCGGATCAAGGCCGCTGCCGGACGTCGTCACCAGGTCCATCGGCACCGGCTGGTCCGGGTTCTCAGACTTCAGCTTTTCCGCGTCGCCCTTGATGCGCTCGATCAGCTTCGGGTTGGTCGGACCGAGGTTGGAGCCGCCGGAGGCGCTGGCATCGTAGCCGTTGCCGGCAGCCGACGGCCGTCCGTGGAAATACGTGTCGCTGGCGAAAGCCTGGCCGATCAGTTCGGAGCCGATCACCTTGCCGCCCCTCTCGATCAGGCTGCCATTGGCCTGGCGCGGGAACAGCGCCTGGGCGATGCCGGTCATGCCGATGGGATAGACGAGCCCGGTCAGCACGGTGAAGAAAACGATCATGATGATCGCGGGTCTGATCTGCTTGAGCATCGGAATGATCCTTATGCAAGGCCAAGGGCCGTGACGGCCATGTCGATTATCTTGATGCCGACGAACGGCACGACGATACCGCCGAGACCGTAGACGAGAAGGTTGCGGCTGAGCAACGCACCCGCGCCGATCGCCCGGTACTTCACGCCGCGCAGCGACAGCGGGATCAGGGCGATGATGATCAGCGCGTTGAAGATGATGGCCGACAGGATGGCGCTCTGCGGTGTCGCCAGATGCATGATGTTGAGCGCTTGCAGCGGACCTGTGGTCTGGCCGGGCGCGACGTAGAAGACGGCGAACATGGCCGGGATGATGGCGAAATACTTGGCCACGTCATTGGCGATCGAGAAGGTGGTCAGCGAGCCGCGCGTCATCAACAGCGCCTTGCCGATTTCGACGATCTCGATAAGCTTGGTCGGATCGCTGTCGAGGTCGACCATATTGCCGGCCTCGCGAGCAGCGACCGTGCCGGTGTTCATGGCGACGCCGACATCGGCTTGCGCAAGGGCTGGCGCATCGTTGGTGCCGTCGCCGCACATGGCGACCAGTTTGCCCTTGGCCTGCTCGTCGCGGATCAGCTTCAGCTTGTCCTCCGGTGTCGCCTGGGCAAGGAAGTCGTCGACGCCGGCTTCGGCCGCGATGGCGGCTGCCGTCATCGGGTTGTCGCCGGTGATCATGACCGTGCGGATGCCCATCTTGCGCAGCTCGGCGAAACGCTCGCGGATGCCGCCTTTGACGATGTCCTTGAGGTGCACGATACCCAGCAGGCGCCCGTCCCGCTCGACCGCCAGCGGCGTGCCGCCGGATTTCGCGACGTCGTCGGCGATCGCCTGCAAATCCCTGATCGTGTCGCTGTTCGGGCGCGTCGCGCGGCTGGCCGATGTCGTCTGGCTGACATGGGCGAGCACGGAATCGACCGCGCCTTTGCGTACCGACGAACCGTCGATGTCGACGCCGCTCATGCGGGTCTGCGCGGTGAAGGGCACGAAAGCAGCATGCAATGTCGCCATGTCGCGGGCACGGATGGCATACTTTTCCTTGGCCAGCACCACGATCGAGCGGCCTTCCGGCGTCTCGTCGGCGAGCGAGGCAAGCTGTGCCGCGTCCGCCAGTTCCTGCTCGCTGACGCCCTTGACCGGGCGGAATTCCGTCGCCTGGCGGTTGCCGAGCGTGATGGTGCCGGTCTTGTCGAGGAGCAGCGTGTCGACGTCGCCGGCGGCTTCGACGGCGCGACCCGACATGGCCAGCACATTGAAGCGCACCAGCCGGTCCATGCCGGCAATGCCGATGGCCGACAGCAGCGCGCCGATCGTGGTCGGGATGAGCGTCACGAACAGCACGACGAGCACGGTCACCGAAATATAGCCACCCGAGTAGTGGGCAAAGCTCGGGATGGTCGCTGTGGCCAGCACGAAGATCAGCGTCATGCCGACGAGCAGGATGTTGAGCGCGATCTCGTTGGGCGTCTTCTGGCGCTCGGCGCCTTCGACCAGCGAGATCATGCGGTCGAGGAATGTGTGGCCCGCGGCGGCGGTGATGCGCACGCGGATCCAGTCCGACAGCACCTGCGTGCCGCCGGTGACGGCCGATCGGTCGCCGCCGGATTCGCGGATCACCGGCGCGGATTCGCCTGTTATCGCCGCCTCGTTGACCGAGGCGACGCCTTCCACCACCTCGCCATCGGACGGGATGATGTCGCCGGCTTCGACGAGAACGATATCGCCGACCTTCAGGCTGGTGCCGGGTACCAGCTTGAACCTGGTGCGGTCCACGCCCGTCAAAAGCTTGGCCTGGGTTTCGGTGCGAGCCTTGCGCAGCGAATCCGCCTGCGCCTTGCCGCGCCCTTCGGCGACGGCTTCGGCGAAATTGGCGAACAGCACCGTGAACCACAGCCAGATGATGATCTGCAGCGTGAACAGCAAATCACCGCCGCCGGTGACGAGGTCCTTGACGAACAGCACCGATGTCAGCGCCGAGACGACGGCGACGACGAACATCACCGGGTTGCGGGCCAGCGTGCGCGGATCGAGTTTGCGGAAGGCGCCGCCGATGGCGGGCCACAGGATGCCGGCATCCATGATGCTGGCTGACTTTGACTGACTCATTTTGAAGCTCCGGCTTCAGTGTTGGTGTGCGGCGGCGACTGGTCGGATGCCGAAAAAAGATGAGGAAGCCCGTAGGCCAGCAGCCAAAGCGCGATCATGGCGGCGGCAAGCCCAAAAAACGTCGACATGGTCGGGAAGGGAGGCGGCAGCCCCTCCTTCCCCGGATCGGCCCGATGCCTGATATTGCGGCGCTTGTTGCTGAACCAGGACATGTCTGCCTCAGAATGTCTGTCCATGGATCATCGCCAGGTGCTCGACGACAGGTCCGACGGCGAGCGCCGGCAAGAAGGTCAGGCCGCCGACGATGACGATGACGCCGACTAGCAGCCCGACGAACAGCGGACCGTCGGTCGGGAAGGTGCCGGCTGAGGCGGGGACGGTCTTCTTCGCCGCCAGCGCGCCGGCGATGGCGAGCGCCGGGATGATGACCAGGAAGCGGCCCATCAGCATGCCGATGCCGAGCGTGATGTTGTACCAGGGCGTGTTGCCGCTGAGGCCGCCGAAAGCCGAACCGTTGTTGGCCGCCGCCGAGGTGTAGGCGTAGAGAATCTCGGAGAAGCCGTGCGGCCCGCCATTGGCGATCGACGCCACCGCGCTCGGCAACACCACCGCGGTCGCCGTGAAGATCAGCATCGCCAGCGGCAGGCACAGGATGGCCAGCATCGCCATCTTGACCTCCTTCGCCTCGATCTTCTTGCCGAGATATTCGGGCGTGCGGCCGACCATCAGGCCGGCAACGAAGACGGCGATCAGGATGAACATCAGCATGCCGTAGAAGCCGGCGCCGACGCCGCCGACGATGACCTCGCCGAGTTGCATGTTGATGAGCGGAACCATGCCGCCGAGCGCGGTGAAGCTATCGTGCATGGCGTTGACCGCGCCGCAGGAAGCGGCCGTCGTGATGACGGCGAACAAAGCCGAGAGCGCGATGCCGAAGCGGGTCTCCTTGCCTTCCATGTTGCCGCCGTCGATGCCCAGCGCATGCACCAGCGGATTGCCCGCGGCTTCCGCCCAGTAGCAGACGGCGACGCCAACGATGAACAGCACGCCCATTGAGGCGAGGATCGCCCAGCCCTGGCGCTGATTGCCGACCATGCGGCCGAAGACGTTGGTCAATGCGGCGCCGACGACGAAGATCGACAGCATCTGGATCAGGTTGGAGATGGCGTCGGGATTCTCGAAGGGATGTGCCGCGTTGGCATTGAAGAAACCGCCGCCATTGGTGCCGAGCATCTTGATGGCGACCTGCGAGGCGACCGGCCCCAGCGCGATGGTCTGCTTGGCGCCCTCAAGCGTCGTGGCGTCGACGTAAGGCCCCAGCGTCTGCGGCATGCCGAGCCAGACATAGACCAGGGTGAGCACGACGCAGAGCGGCAAGAGCACATAAAGTGTGGCGCGCGTCATATCGACCCAGAAATTGCCGATGGATTTGCCCGACGCCCGGGCGAAGCCGCGGATCAGCGCGATTGCAATGGCGATGCCGGTGGCGGCCGAAACGAAATTCTGGACCGTCAGCCCGGCCATCTGCACGAGATAGGACATCGTGCTTTCGCCGCCGTAGTTCTGCCAGTTGGTGTTGGTCATGAAGCTGGCGGCGGTGTTGAAGGCGAGCGCTGGGTCGACCGCGCTCATGCCGACCGGATTGTAGGGCAGACTGCCTTGCAGGCGTTGCAGGACATAGAGCACCAGGAAGCCCGCCAGGTTGAACAGCAGGAGAGCCACCGCATAGGTGGTCCAGTGCTGCTCCTCGCGCTCGCTGGTTCCGCAAATGCGGTAGAGCCCGCGCTCAAGCGGGCCGAGGATCGGTGAAAGCGGCGTGCGATCACCATTGAAGACGCGGTGCATGTAGAAGCCAAGCGGCTTCACCAGCAAAACAAGGATCCCGCAATAGAGGAGGATCTGTATCCATCCGTTCAGTGTCATGGCTGTGGCTTTCCGTGCCTTCAGAAGCGTTCTGGACGAATGAGGGCGTATGTCAGATAGGCGAGCAGGAACAAGGTCACGCCACCGCCGAGGATGTAATCGACAAGCATGGTTCGATCCTTCAGCCTAAATCTTGTCGCAAGCTTTGACGTAGACGATGGAAAGACCGAAGAACAAAGCCCCGACCCCAAGAACAATAATGTCCATTGTGCTTTTCCTTGCTTCCAGTTTCTACTGTTCGCCCGCCAAAGACAGGTCGGCAATACCGTGAGACAGCGCGCCGCACTGGGCGGCGTCCGACGGCTTTTGCTCGACGTGAATATGACCCGATCGCCATAAAGGTTCGAGACGGGGCGGATGGGAAAGAAATAGGAATTCTATAAAGGTTCCGGCGCGGCTCGCCGTCGAAGAGCAGCTCGTCGACGCGGATTGCCGGGAAGGATATGCCGCCGCGCTTTGCGGCCTTGCTGGGAACGCTCTACCGCGGCTCCCGCGTCAGGCTGAGATAGGTCGGATCGAACTCGGCGATTTCCTGGAGCCTGTGCCAATCCAGGATTGTCACCGTGTGATTTGCCCAATTGACGACGCCGACTTTGCGCAAGGCGCCGATGACGCGGTTCATGTGTACGACGGAAAGACCGAGCACATCGGCCAGCTCGGCCTGTGAGAGCGGCAGGTGAAAGCTCATGCCGTTGGTGCGCTGCACCACCTGCAGCCGTACGAAAAGCTCACAGAGGAGATGGGCCAGGTGTGAGGTCTTGGAGCGGCGGCCCATCGCCACGATCCACTCGCGATGGATGGCGCCGTCGACCAGCGTGTCCAGCCACAGCAGCCGCGTCAGATGCGGCGCTTCCTCGGTGATGGCGCGAAGCCGGCTGTGATCGGCGAACATCACATGACAGGGCGACATGGCAACGATGCCGTGATCCATCGTCTTCAGGAGGAAGGCGTGGAGATCGACGAAATCGCCAGGCACCTGCAGCGAGGTGAACTGCCGGCCGCCGTTCTCGAGCACCTTGTAGCGCGCTGCCAAACCGTCGAGGACCAGGGTCGAATAGGTGGGCCGCGCGCCCGATGCGACGATATCCTGGCCGACCGCGAAATGCCGCTCGAAAGTCATGGCCTCTGCCAGCAGCGCCTTTTCGGCATCGGAAAGCGCGTCGTGCTGGGCGAGATTCAGATACAGGGATTCCAGCACCGCTATCTCCAGCGAAAGGGCTCAGAGCCGATCGCCAACTGTCGAAAGCAAGGGGCGGCTACCGAAGCACTAGGTCGTCGGGCGCCGGCGGGCATTAACATTTGTTAGAAGGCGCTTATTCGCCAACGAAGATCATCTCTGATGGAACAACGGCTTAGCCCGCGAATTGTCGCTCAAGTCTCTTTTGGAAATTTCATCAGCTCGGGATCCGGCCGCATCATGCCCAGATACTTTCTCGACCTTTACAATGGCGATGGCCTGACGGTGGATGACCATGGTCAGGTGTTCGACTCGCGCGAGCGTCTGCGGCGCGAGGCAATCCTTATCCTGCCCGACATCATTCGCGACGAGATGATCGAAAACGACCGAACGGCCATCACCGTGAAGGTGCGCGACGAGAGCGGGCGCCATGTCTTCGAGGCATCGCTCGTCATCTCATCGAGTTGGTGCGATTGACCGCGGCCTGGTCTGCGGACCCTCCGCAAGATGGAACGGAAAAGCCGGGCTCGGAGGGCCAAGCCGGGCTTTCGGGGGAGCGGCCTTACGAGCTGGCCATCGCAATGACAGCTCAAACGATCAGGCGGCGTAGCCTCCATGGCCGCGTGCGACGGCCCGCGCCACGATGACCGGCTCGATCTCGGGCCAGAGAATACCGGTGGCTTCCGCGAATTCAACAAGCGCATGGCGCGCCTCGTCCCTCGTGATGCAGCCTTCCAGGGCCAGGCTGCACGCCTCGACGGCATTGCGATAAAACGGACCACGTCGGGAGGTCGTCCAGTTGGTCAGGAAATCGTGCATTTCGGCCAGCGAGGCGATTTCGCGCTTGAAGCCGAGACCGACGGTCAGTGCGACGGGCGGATGAAACAACTTGTCATACATGAAGCGGGCTCCTGATTATAGCAGCGCCAGGAGAAATATCCGGGCTGGTCCACGGACGGGACGCCGTGAAACGCGCCGCGGGCCAAGAGGTTCCGGGCCGGGAGATTTCACATGAAAAGCGGCTGTCGTGCTCTGATCGCCATGCCCCCATCGTTCCCGCCAGCACAGGCCAATCAGCATTCGAACGGCCCGGAAATCATCGCTCTTGGACGTTATGCGCTGCCTGCAGACTGTCTTGTGAGACGTCCGCGATGCCCCAGGGCTGCGCCGCGTCAGCGGCTGTCGTCTCACGCACCTCGCGATGCGTCGACAGGCGAAGAACTGCCGCAAGACGGTTCCCCAGCGAGACGCCCGGCTTTTCGACCACAAGATGCGCGACCAGCGCCAGGAGGATCAGAAGCACCATCGCAATCAATATCACGAGCCAATATTGGGCGGGGTTGTCCATGGCGAAGGCCCGCACGGGCGCGATGGAGAATGTCGAGACGAAGGCTAGTCCCTGCAAGAGATAGATGCCAAAGCTGATCTCGCCCAGCCGCACTGAGCGTGAGGCCGTCAGCAGACCAAAGAAATCAGCGCCCGTCACCACCAGGAAGAAGGTGGCAATGCATAGCAGCATCGGCCCCGGCGCGTAGGCAGTCTTATAGACAGCGAAGATACACACCAGCATCACAAGGGCGGCGGCGGACAAGGCATGCCGATGCCACGTCACCAGCAGGCCGTGTGCTTCAAGCGTTGCGCACAACATTCCGCCCGCGAAAAGTCCGAGAAAGCCGTAGGCGGGGCGGCCTCCGTTCACTGACATGAGAATTGAAAAAACCAGGAGAACGGCTGGCAAGCCCATGCGGGCCACCGGATGCCGGCTGAATATCGCCGCGATCGGCAGGCTGAAATACAACAGCCATTCATAGGGCAAGGTCCAGGTTACGCAGGCCAATGCGCAGACGCGGGAACTCGAAAGCGGGACGTAGCCGAAGACACCGAACAGCAGATTGAAAAATGCCTGCTCGTAAGTTGCGAAGGCCGAATAGTCGATCGCGCCATCGGCGACCTCCAAAGCCATCGCCGTGCCGACGGCCACAACATAGAGCGGCCCGATCCTGAAAGCCCGCTTGAGGAACAGGGTCGGAAAATCCACGGAGGACCTGGCCGACAGCAGTTTCCCCCAGAACAGATAGGCAGAGATGATGAAGAACAAGGATACGCCTACCTGTCCCAGTGGGCCATAGAAAGCCGAGGGCGGATACTTCCATGCGCCGGTCGCCAGCATTTCATGGTAGATGACGGCGTGGTGAAGCACGACGGCAAGCGCCAGATAGCCTCGCATTCCGTCTATTGCCCGCACCCTGGAGGAGTTCGATCCGAAACCTACCCGCTGAAACAGCGGCATGCCCGCAAGCGGCCAAAGCAGCGCGACGACCACAAAAGCAGGCCAGATGTCATAAAGTCCAATCACGATTGCTCCGAGCCGATGCGCACAGCACGCTGAGTCGCTTTGTTGGACTATGCAACCTTGCCCAGAGCCGGCACAAGCGCTCGCCACCATCCGCCAACCGAACAATCATTGGCCTGCCTGGCCGAAGCCGTCGAGCGCATGCGCGACGACCGGTTCTTGTCGAGCACAACCCGAACAAGTTCCAAACCGACAACACCCTCGTGGCCAAGGGCCTGTTCCGGCACAGGAAGCACAGGCTGACGCTGACAGGGCCAAGCAAGGTGCCCTTGCTACCGAGGCGGCAGAGCTGGCCAAGCAGGAGGAGATTGACCGTGCTGTCGAACTCTCGATGTCCAAGTTCAACCAGCAGCTTGCAGCCCAGCGCATGGGTGTGAAGACCCAAGGGCAATCCGGTATCAGGACGTCGGGATTGTTCCGCCTACGGCAGAGGTCGAGAAGACCACGGTCAAGGTCCTCGGCGGTATCGAGGTTTCATACCAGCAGGCCAAGGACATGGCCGAGGGCAGATCACGCAGGACGAGTTCAACAAGGCCGAGGTCGACGGTCTGGCTGCCCGTGGCTACACCGCGCCAAAGTCTTTCAGGTAACCACGGGGGCCGAGAGTGGCGAGGGGGCTTCGGCCCCTGAGTTGCCCGCCGTGGACAATGCCGAGGACGCCGAGGCCGACGACGAACTGAACGACGACGAGAAGCAAGAGAAGCAACATGCCGAGTTTGTGCGGATGGCCGACCGGAGCCTTGACCGCTTCAGGGAAACCCACAGCGAGGCCCAGCAGCAATTCATCGTGGACGCCTACGTCGCGACCGGAGAGATACCCGTGGGTGAAGCCTTCGGGATCGAGGAGGTTGAGGTGGCTGTGGTCGAGACTGCGTTCAGTCAGCACCTCGATAGGAACGTGCTACGGCAGCATGGGCTGAACCTTCAGACCTACTTCGAGCATGTCGACGAGGCCGATTACCCGGCGCTCCGCAGGGCTGCGGCCAAGGGTGAATGGCATGTGTTCCATGGGCATGCTCAGGCCATAGCAGCGGCCCGGAAGGCGCATGGGCTCTAATTCAACTTCCCCGGGTCGTTGGGCATAGGCGGGATGTCCCAAGCTCCCACTATCGCCCCGCCCGGGGCCTTTTCTCCACAACACCCTGGGCTCAATAGAGCCCACAGACCGAGCAAAAAAAGGAATATGACAAAGAAGTTGAAAGTAACTCCGAGCCAGAAACGGATGGGCTGCATCTCGCGCAGGTAAACTCGCCCGCGCACCTTTAGGATGCCAGAATAAAGAGCTAACCGGATCGTTGGCACCACGGTTCGAACCCACCAATAGATGCAACAGATGATAGCCACAATCCAAATAACTCTAACGAGCACAAGTCTCCTTCCAGGGCCGTGTCCGTCGCACGATGGTCAGATCACCAGAACGGCACACTAGTATACTTACCGCCTATTGTCGCAAGGCAGACGGCGAAGCGTGCCCGAGGGCAGATTGAGGAATGATGCCAGTTTGGTCTAAGTGATTGGTCTAAGTCGCCGGTGGTCGATCCACTAAGGTCATGATTTGCTGAATAAATTCAGCTATTCTGTAGAATGGCGGAGAGAGCGGGATTCGAACCCGCGTTACGGTCTCCCGTAAACACACTTTCCAGGCGTGCGCCTTCAACCACTCGGCCACCTCTCCGTCCTTGCATTTTTCGCGACGGCCGGTTTCGCCGCGCGGGTTGGGGACAATGCAGTCCCTTCAGGGAGGAGTAGCGATTTCCGCGCTATGGGTGCCGCCAACCAGCGGACACCTCTCCCCGGCACCTGAGCCGTCAAAGCAACAGGCGCGGGGCTCATCTAGTCGATCCCGCGCCGAATGCCAAGCCATAACGACAGTCTATTCGCTTTGCCGGCCACACAGCGCTTCGCGAGGCCGCCGCGGCATCCGTTTCGAGGTGCCGACGCCCCGAATGATGTGCACAGGCGAGCCCGCAAGGCCGGCCGCGCTTGACTTCGTCGCGGGCCACCTGTCGAGTGGAACGGAGGCTTTGCGGGGGCATCGTCCGGGCATGACATCAG
The DNA here is from genome assembly GCF_006442275.1 of Mesorhizobium sp. B2-3-10. Taxonomy (NCBI): domain Bacteria; kingdom Pseudomonadati; phylum Pseudomonadota; class Alphaproteobacteria; order Hyphomicrobiales; family Phyllobacteriaceae; genus Mesorhizobium; species Mesorhizobium sp. B2-3-10. The sequence continues at coordinate 122,522 of NZ_VFVT01000003.1, read as the reverse complement.
GCAGTGAACAACCGGGCGGCAGGATGCCGGGGCAGGCGCCAACCGGGCGCCCGGACAGCGGGCTGTCCTACGTGCCGGTGGGCTGGCTCATCTTCGTCATGGCGTGGTCGGTCTACGGCCTGGCCTCCGCCTGGTGGCTGACCGGCAATTCCGGCCTGCCGGACAGGATCTTCTATTTCCTCCTTGGCGGGCTTGCCGTCGACATCATCACCATCCTGTGGGGGCTTTATTTGCTCGGCCTTGCCTTTGGCCGCTCGGCGCGCTTCCCGCGCCAGTTCATCATCTGGCAGGTGGCGACCATCGCCTGGGTGCTGGCGAGGCAGGCCTATGTGCTCGCCGTGCCCGATTTCGTCTTTTCCGCCAGGAGCCTGCTTATCGGCGGCGCCGAAATCGCCATCGGCCTGCTCTGCATCTATCTGCTGCGCCGTGGGTCCGGCGCCGAGGGCGTCTATGCCAGGTCGCGGATCGAAGCGCCGTCGGTCTTCGTTTCCATCGTGGCTGCCTTGCTCGGCATCGTCCTGGGCGCGGTCATTGGCGCGGTTGGCGGCTTCCTGGCTGGCTCGGTGATCGCCGATGTCGCCGAGGTCAGTTGCTTCGAGGGCGGCTGCGGCTACTTTGCCGCCTTCATCGGATTGGCCGGGCTGGTGGTCGGCGCCATTGCCGGAGGCATTCTTGCCGTCTGGCTCGTTCACCGCCCCAGGCGCGAGCCGGTCGCATAGGGCCCAGAAAAGCGCGGGCCTTAAATTCGCGTATCGCGATTGCAGCTGAACCGCACGCATTCTATTTCTGTTTCGGACATGTACCGGCGGTCTTCTGGTCAGCGTCCAGGGGGAACCGGGGGAGAGCCTTGATGTTTCGCTTCGTCTTTCGTCTTGCGGCCATGGTCGCGCTATCGGTTTCCGTCATTATGGCGGTGCTCGACACGACGCGCACGGTGGCGGCTTCGGCCCTTGTGCTGACCCCGCTCAACGCCAGTTGGCTGGCCGTCTCGCCGGACACGCGGGCCGCCTTCGAAACCTTCGTCCGCGCCAAGGCCAGTCCGCTGCTGTGGGACACAGTCATCGCCTGGGTGCTCAACCAGCCGGGCTTTGCCGTCTTCGCGGTGCTGGCCTTGCTGCTGTACGCCATCGGCTATCGGCGGCAGCGGCGCACGGGACAGTTCGCCGCGAACTGAACCCATCTCCCGCACCATTCCGGCCGGCTGCTGAAAGCTTGCACGCAAGATCGGATCGCGGCTTGGCTTGCCCGTGGCACGCTTTTCCAAAAGGTCAAAATTCCGCGTGAATTTTGTTTCGGGCCGTGCCAGATTGCCCGGGAGCGGGAGGGCAATACACTCCTGGCTAACGTCGTTTGCTTGCCGGAGAACCGGGCAGCAGGCGGTGTGCAACGGAAAAAATAACCGACAGGGTGTGGATCACATGAAACGTATCGTTCTCGGCCTTCTGGCCGCAACCGCAATGGTTCTTCCGGCTTTCGCCGCGGATGTCCAGCCGGCCATCCTCTATGATCTGGGCGGCAAGTTCGACAAATCCTTCAATGAGGCTGCCTACCATGGCGCCGAAAAATTCAAGACCGAGACCGGCGTCGCCTATGTCGAGTTCGAAGTGTCCAACGCCTCGCAGCGCGAGCAGGCGCTGCGCCGCTTCGCCGAGGACGGCCACAACCCGATCGTCATGGCAGGCTTTGCCTGGGAGGATGCGCTGAAGAAGGTCGCGGCCGAATACCCGGACCTCAACTTCGCCATCATCGACGATGCGGTCGACCTGCCCAATGTCCGCTCGCTGGTGTTCAAGGAGAATGAAGGCTCCTATCTCGTCGGCATCATGGCCGCGATGGCGTCGAAGTCGAAGAAGGTTGCCTTCGTCGGCGGCATGGACATCCCGCTGATCCGCAAGTTCGAATGCGGCTATGTCGGCGGCGCCAAGTCCGCTGGCGCGACCGACGTCATCCAGAACATGACTGGCGATACGCCGGCGGCGTGGAACGATCCGGCCAAGGGTGGCGAGATCGCCAAGACGCAGATCGACCAGGGCGCCGACGTGGTTTACGCGGCCGCCGGCGGCACCGGCGTCGGTGTGCTGCAGGCGGCGGCCGATGCCGGCAAGCTCGGCATCGGCGTCGATTCCAACCAGAACGGCCTGCAGCCCGGCAAGGTGCTGACCTCGATGCTGAAGCGCGTCGACGTTGCCGTCTACACCGCCTTCATGGATGGCAAGAACGGCACCTTCAAGGGTGGCGTCGAGAATCTCGGCCTCAAGGAAGGCGGCGTCGACTACGCCATGGACGACAACAACAAGGCACTGGTGACCGACGAAATGAAGGCGGCCGTCGAAAAAGCCAAGGCCGACATCATCGCCGGCACAGTCAAGGTGCACGACTACACAGCCGACAACGCCTGCCCCTATTGATCGGCGGCACCGTACGGCCATGATCTGCAACCGCCGGGCGAAAGCCCGGCGGTTTTGCTTTTGCCGATCGAACGAAGCTGGCATGGAGCGAGGAATGCAGCCAACGATCGAACCCATCCGCGGGCATGACATCGAAGTCGTCGCGCGACTGCGGATTGCCGCCTTCTTCGAGGGGACGGGAAGGACGCTGGAAGAGGATGTGGCAGGGCTTCGCAACCTGCTGACCAGCGACGGCCTCGAAAAGGCTCTGGTTGCCCGTGTGAACGATGTGCCGATAGGCACCTGCCTGCTGGTCCGCCACGAACTGGAACCGGCGCATGATCTGACACCGTGGCTGGCCGGGCTTGTCGTCGATGCCGGCCATCGAGGCAAGGGAACCGGCACCGCGCTGGTCAAGGCGATCGAAGCGCATGCAGCGTCAGCCGGCGTCGAGACGCTCTACCTCTACACTTGGCAAGCGCGCGAGTTCTACGTGGCGCTCGGCTGGGACGCGATCGAGCTGTGCGAACAGGACGGCGAAACGATGATGCTGATGTCGCGCCGGCTCGATCACAATGTGCCCAGGAGATAGCCGAGCGCGAAGGCCGCAATCAGCCCGGCCATGACGACAAGTCCACGCCGACCGCCGAGCGAATGCACGCCAACGCCATACGGCTGTCGGGACAGGCTTCGGATCACTGTCGGCGACTTTGCATCGTTGCCGCCCAGGCCAACGCCTCGCATCTGTGGCAATTCGGCGAGTCGCTGCGTAACCAGTTCCCAATGATTGACGCCGGCTGGTTTTTCGGCGCGATCGAAGACATGCATGCGCTCGGCCAGCTGCACCACCGCGTCGCGGAACGCAGGGTCGATCTCGAGATCGCGCTCGGCCCGCTCGCGCTCGGCATCGTTCATCAGGCCCAGCACATAGTCGCCGGCCCTTGCGATACGATCGCTCTCACCGGCCATGATCCGTGCCCTCCCCCTCTCCTCACCAGTGTGGCGGCTTGGTCACCGGCACATCCGGTGCCGCCTGCTCTTCAAGCGCCAGGAAGCGGTCTGTCAGCGCATCAAGCTTGCGCTGCATGCGTTCGATCACCTTCCACTGCTCGGCGATCTGGCCCGACAGTTCCTCGATGGTCTTCTCCTGCTCCGCGGCGCGGATTTCCAGCGTCGTCAGCCGGTCGGCGGGCATGATCATGCAAAGTCCCCAGTTTGTACCGCGACACCTTGCGCCGCAACGTCAAATCGACCTCGCCATAGTAGCGAATGTGAGAGCTTCGGCCACGTTCGAAATTGACAAGCGCGCGGGGATTTGTCGAGAGTGGATGCTGCTCCGGACAATTGGCATGGGCGGAGTGCCATGCTAGGCGTTTTGACCAAGCGATAAAAAAATAAGAGTGGGACAGGCTGCATGGCGCAAGCCGCAATCGAACTGATCGGCATCAACAAGAGTTTCGGCGCGGTGCGCGCCAACCGCGACATCAATCTGGAGATTGCGCGCGGCACCATCCATGGCATCGTCGGCGAGAACGGCGCCGGCAAGTCGACGCTGATGTCGATCCTCTACGGTTTCTACCAGGCCGACAGCGGCGAGATCCGCGTCGGCGGCAAGCCGGCATCGATCAAGACACCCAACGACGCGATCGCGCTCGGCATCGGCATGGTGCACCAGCATTTCATGCTGGTCGACAATTTCTCGGTGCTGGAGAACATCATCCTCGGCGCCGAAACCGATGCGCTTCTGAAGAGCAGCATCGCCAAGGCGCGCTCCGAGCTTGACCGGCTGGAGCGCGAATACGGGCTGGACGTCGATCCCGATGCGATCATCGAAGAACTGCCGGTCGGCCTGCAGCAGCGTGTGGAAATCCTGAAGGCGCTTTATCGCGGCGCCGAAATCCTGATCCTCGACGAGCCGACGGGCGTTTTGACGCCGGCCGAGGCCGACCACCTGTTCCGCATCCTCAGGCAGTTGAAGGAACAGGGAAAGACGGTGGTGCTGATCACCCACAAGCTGCGCGAGATCATGGCCATCACCGACACCGTGTCGGTGATGCGTCAGGGCACGATGGTGGCGACCCGGGAGACCAGGAAAACCACCGTCGAGGAACTGGCCGAACTGATGGTCGGGCGGCGTGTCCTCTTGAGGGTCGAAAAGGGCGAAGCCGAGGCCGGTGCCGTCAAGCTCGCGGTCAAGAACCTGACGGTCAGGGATTCCCGTGGCGTCACCATGGTCGACGACGTCTCCTTCGATTTGCGCGCCGGCGAGATCGTCGGCATCGCCGGCGTTGCCGGCAACGGGCAATCCGAGTTGCTTGAGGCGATTTCCGGCATCAGGCACGCCGTTTCCGGTTCCGTGACGCTCGACGGCAAGCCGATCGATCTCACCGGCAAGGCCGATCCCGGCGAATTGCGCGACCGTGGCCTCGCCCACGTACCGGAAGACCGCCACCATGTCGGGCTGGTGCTGGCCTTCGAGGAGAACGAGAATTCCATCCTCGGCTACCACGACGATCCCCGTTACCTCAGGGGACCGTTTCTCAACATCGATGCCATCATGGCCGATGCCAGGGACAAGATCGAGAAATACGACATTCGTCCCGGCAATCCGCGCCTGAAGACGGCCAATTTTTCCGGCGGCAACCAGCAGAAGATCGTGCTCGCGCGTGAAATCGAGCAGGACCCCGGCGTGCTGATCGTCGGCCAGCCGACGCGGGGCGTCGACGTCGGCGCCATCGAGTTCATCCACAAGCGCCTGATCGCCATGCGCGACCAGGGTAAGGCGGTGCTGGTGGTCTCGGTCGAGCTAGACGAGATCCGCTCGCTCTCCGACCGCATCCTGGTGATGTTTGCCGGCCGGGTCGTCGGCGAGCGCGGCCCCGACGCGACCGAAGGCGAGCTTGGCCTGCTGATGGCCGGTGTCGAGCATCGGGAGGCGGCGCAATGAGCACGCCTTACGCCAAATTGCCGGCCTGGGCCGACTACGGGCTGATCCCGCTGATCAACCTGTCGGTCGCCTTCATCGTCGCTGGCTTCGTCGTCATGCTCGTCGGCGAAAACCCCTTCCGTGCCGCCGTCATCCTGGTCGAAGGCGCCTTTGGCAAGGGCACCGGCATCGCCTTCACCCTCTTCTACGCCACGACCTTCATATTCACCGGGCTTTCGGTGGCGGTGGCGGCGCATTGCGGCCTGTTCAACATCGGTACCGAGGGACAGGCCTACATCGCTGGCCTCGGCATCGCCATCGTCTGCCTTTCCTTCGACAGCACACTGCCCTGGTGGCTGACATTTCCGCTGGCAATCGTCGCTTCGGCGCTCGTGGGCGCATTGTGGGCGTTGATCCCCGCCTACCTGCAGGCCAAGCGCGGCTCGCACATCGTCATCACGACAATCATGTTCAACTTCATCGCCGCCTCGATCATGGTCTACCTGCTGGTCGGTCCGCTGAAGCCGGCAGGGTCGCAGGCGCCGCAGACGCGCAACTTCCTCGCCGGTGCGGAGCTGCCGAAACTGAACTGGATCATCGAATTGTTCGGCGCCAAGATCCGCTCGGCCCCGCTCAACATCTGCTTCCTGCTGGCGCTGGTGATGGCTTTCCTGGTCTGGCTGCTGATCTGGCGCACCAAGCTCGGCTATGAGATGCGCACCTATGGCCACAGCCCGAAAGCGGCCCGCTATGCCGGCATTTCGGAAACCCGCATCATCATCACTGCGATGATGATCTCGGGCGCGCTGGCCGGCATGATGGCGCTCAACCCGGTGATGGGCGACCAGCACAATGTCGCGATCGACTTCGTTTCTGGCGCCGGTTTCGTCGGTATCGCAGTGGCGCTGATGGGCCGCCTGCATCCGGTCGGCATCGTGCTGGCGGCGATCCTGTTCGGCATGCTTTACCAGGGCGGCGCCGAACTCGCCTTCGAGATGCCGGCAATCAGCCGCGACATGATCGTCATCATTCAAGGATTGGTCATCCTCTTCGCCGGCGCGCTGGAGCATATGTTCAGGCCCTATATCCAGGCTCTGTTCGCCTCGTTCAGCCCGAAATCGGTGGGCATGCAGGCTGTCAACGGGAAGGGCGCATGAGATGGATATCTTCAACGCGATCATCCAGGTGCTGGACTCTACCATCCGCCTGTCGGTGCCGCTGCTGCTTGCCTGCCTCGCCGGCCTCTATTCGGAGCGGGCCGGCATTTTCGACATCGGCCTCGAAGGCAAGATGCTGGTCGGCGCCTTCGCGGGTGCTGCCGCGGCTTCCGTGTTCCATTCGGCGCTTATCGGTCTCGGCATGGCGATCCTGATCTCTGTCGCCTTCGCTTTGGTGCACGGCTTTGCCTCGATCACCCATCGCGGCAACCAGATCGTTTCGGGCGTTGCGATCAACTTCGTCGCCGCCGGATCGACCATCATTCTCGGCCAGGCATGGTTCCAGCAGGGTGGCCGCACGCCGGCGCTGCAACCGGGCGAACGATTCGAGGCGATCATCTGGCCCGGCGCCGATGCAATCAGGGGCGTGCCGATCATCGGTCCGATCTATGCCGAACTGATCTCCGGCCATTCAATCCTCGTCTATTTCGCCTTTGCGATGGTGCCGTTCACCTGGTGGGTGCTGTTTCGCACGCGTTTTGGCCTCAGGCTGCGCGCGGTCGGCGAGAATCCGGCCGCGGTCGACACCGCCGGCATCTCGGTCGCCTGGCTGCGCTATCGCGCGCTGATCTGCACGGGCATCCTGACCGGATTTGCAGGCGCCTATCTTTCGATGGTGCAGAATGGCGGCTTCGTGAAGGACATGACCGCGGGCAAGGGCTACATTGCGCTGGCCGCGCTGATCTTCGCCAAATGGAAGCCGGTCAACGCCATGTTCGCCTGTCTGCTGTTCGGTTTCCTCGACGCGGCGTCGATCCGCCTGCAGGGAACGCCGCTGCCCATTGTCGGCAAGGTGTCGGTGCAGTTCATGCAGGCCCTGCCCTATATCCTCACCGTCGTCCTGCTTGCCGGCTTCATCGGCAAGGCCATCCCGCCGCGCGCCGGCGGCGTGCCCTATGTCAAGGAACGCTAAAGGTCGACAGTTCGGCGCAGACGAAGCGCCGGGTTTTGGACACGATCATCGGAGAGAACACCTGAATGTCGCATGATCTGTTCGAAGCGGCCAAGGCCGCCATGGCCAAGGCTTATGCGCCCTATTCCAAGTTCCCGGTGGGTGCCGCCATACGCACCGAGGACGGACGCGTCTTCACCGGCGCCAATATCGAGGTCGCCTCCTATCCGGAAGGCTGGTGCGCCGAGACCACCGCGCTTGGCCATTATATCATGGGCGGCGGCGGCAAGATCGTTGAAATCGCCGTCCTTGCCGAACGCATGGCCAAATGCTCGCCTTGCGGCGGCTGCCGCCAGCGACTGGCCGAATTCTGCCGCCCGGAAACGAAGCTCTATCTCTGCGACAACACCGGCGTGGCCGAAACCGTGACCATGGGCGACATGCTGCCCTACGGCTTCCGCGGCGACATCCTGAAATGAAGAGCTGGCTGATATGACGCAAAAAACGGTCGACCACCTTATCGAAAGGCTGGACGGCCTGGCGCCGTCGACCGCGCTTGTGCTGGGTTCGGGCCTGGGCGGCCTGGTCGACCGGATCGAGAATCCGATCCGCGTCTCCTATGCCGACCTGCCCGGCTTCCCCAGGAGCGGTGTCAGCGGCCACGCCGGCCAAGTGGTCGCCGGGCTGTTTGCCGGCGTTCCCGTGCTCATGCTGTCCGGCCGCGCCCACTACTATGAGCATGGGAACGCCGCGGCGATGCGTCCGGTGCTGGAAGTGCTCGCCGGCATCGGCATCACGAAACTGATCCTCACCAACGCGGCCGGCTCGGTCGATCCGGATATGCCGCCGGGTTCGGTGATGCTGCTCACTGATCATATCAACTTCTCCGGCACCAACCCGCTGATCGGCGAGCCCAGCGACCGCCGTTTCGTCGGCCTCACCGAAGCTTATGATGCCGGCATTCGCGACGCGATCGAAGGCGCGGCGAAGGCGACCGGCACTGCGCTTCATAAGGGCGTCTACATGTGGTTCTCGGGCCCCTGCTTCGAGACGCCGGCCGAAATCCGCATGGCGCGCATCATGGGCGCCAACGCCGTCGGCATGTCGACCGTGCCGGAAGTCATTCTCGCGCGTTTCCTCGGCCTTCGCGTCGCTGCCTGTTCGGTCATCACCAATTTGGCCGCCGGCATGACCGGAGCCGAGCTTTCGCACCAGGAAACCAAGGACATGGCGCCGGTTGGCGGATCGCGGCTGGCAACGGTGCTGCAGCGCGTGTTCCGTGACGGGCTGCTGGAGAGCTGATGCTTCCACAGGAAATCATCCGTCACAAGCGCGACGGCCACAAGCTGGCGCCTCACGAGATCGCCGCCTTCATCGACGGCGTGACGTCTGGTACCGTCACCGATGGCCAGGTCGCGGCCTTCGCCATGGCGGTGTTCTTCAACGGCATGAACCGCGACGAGGCGGTGGCGATGACGCTGGCCATGCGCGATTCGGGCGACGTGCTCGACTGGTCGGATTTGCCAGGCCCTGTCACCGACAAGCATTCGACGGGCGGTGTCGGCGACAATGTCTCGCTGATGCTGGCGCCGATCGTTGCCGCCTGCGGCGCCTATGTGCCGATGATCTCGGGCCGTGGTCTCGGCCATACCGGCGGCACGCTGGACAAGATGGATGCCATTCCCGGCTACATCAGCCAACCCGACATCACGCTGTTCCGCAAAGCCGTGCTTGAAACCGGCTGCGCCATCATCGGCCAAACCGCCGACCTGGCACCTGCCGATCGCCGGCTCTACGCCATCCGCGACGTGACCGGAACCGTGGAGTCCGTGCCGCTGATCACCGCATCGATCCTGTCGAAGAAGCTCGCGGCGGGCCTGCAATCGCTGGTGCTCGACGTCAAGGTCGGCAATGGCGCCTTCATGGAGAAATCCCGGGATGCGACCGCGCTTGCCAACAGCCTCGTCGAGGTCGCCAGCGGCGCCGGACTGAAAGTCTCGGCACTGATCACCGGCATGAACGAACCGCTTGCCTCCGCCGCCGGCAATGCCGTCGAGGTGCGCAATGCCGTCGATTTCCTGACCGGCCGCCTGCGCGACCGGCGGCTGGAGGACGTGACGCTGGCGCTGGCAGCCGAAATGCTGCAGTCGGCGGGACTGGTGTCGTCGAACCAGGACGGCATGCGACGCGCCACCGAGACACTCGCCAGCGGCCGCGCAGCCGCCACCTTCGCGCGCATGGTGACGGTGCTTGGCGGCCCCGCCGATTTCATCGAGAAGCCAGAGAAATATCTGTCGGAAGCAGCAACGGAAATCGCGGTGAAGGCGACGTCGGAGGGGTTCGTCACTGGCATCGCCACCCGCGACATCGGTCTCGCGGTCGTCGGCCTGGGCGGCGGGCGCACCCGGCCCGAGGACAGGATCGACCCCTCGGTCGGCATCACCAGGCTGCTGCCCATAGGCGCGGAAGTACACGCCGGAGATGCGCTGGCTCTGATCCACGCCCGCTCACCGTTAGATGCCGAGACGGCAGCCGCGACCGTGCTTTCAGCGTATGCGATCGGTGCTTCGAAGCCGGCCGCCGACAAGTCGGTCATCCGGCGGATTCTGCCGCGTGGCTGAGTGGACCTACTGAACCAGCAGCAATGTGCCGTTTTCGGCCTGGTATTTGCCGAGTCTGTTGAGAAAGCTCATGCCGATCAGGTTGGTGCGCAGTGCCCTGTCGTCGAGTACGATCGCCTGCACACCCTCGACGCTGATGCTGCCGATCTGCAAGCGATCAATCGTCACCACGGCTGCCTTGATGGTGCCGTTGGCGGTGTTGACTTCGTGGCTGAAATCGGAGGGATTGAGCGACAGTCCGATCCGGCGTGCCGTCGACATATTGACCGCGACCAGCGTCGCACCGGTGTCGATCATGCCGTCGACTTGACGGCCGTTGAGCCTGAAGGTCGACGAGAAGTGTCCGCGCCCGTCCGCCGCGACCACGACCTTCCGGCCGGTCGGCAGCGGCGCTACCGGCTTGTCGGGAACGGAGGCCAGGCTGACATCCGGTTGCGTCTCGGCCGCTGGCTTGGCCGTCACCGCCGATTTCAGCAGGTTTTCGAATATTCGCGGATTCGACTGGTAGACGACCGGGATCGATGCCGACGCACCGGCAAAGACGCTGAGAATGAGAAGCTTGCGCAGCATGGATCGGCCTTTGTGAAGAGCTGATCATTAGCGCCGGATGGTGTTTGCCGCTTTAACGCGCGCCGGAACCACGTCTTTGCGTAAACGCCTGGTAAAAAATACCAAGCACATTGCTCGGGTATTACTTCGTCCCGTACATGCGGTCGCCGGCATCGCCAAGGCCGGGCATGATGTAGCCCTTCTCGTTGAGCTGGCGGTCGATGGACGCGGTGAAGACCGGAACATCCGGATGCGCCTTGGTAAAGCGCTCGATGCCTTCGGGCGCCGCCAGCAGGCACAGGAAGCGGATGTTGGTGGCGCCGCGCTCTTTCAACTTGTCGATCGCCGCGATCGCCGAATTGGCTGTCGCCAGCATCGGGTCGACGACGATGACCAGCCGGTCGGCGAGGTCGCTCGGCGCCTTGAAGAAATACTCGACGGCCTCCAGCGTTTCATGATCGCGGTAGAGGCCGACATGGGCGACGCGGGCCGCCGGCACCAGGTCGAGCAAACCTTCGAGCAGGCCGTTGCCGGCGCGCAGCACCGAGGCGAAGACCAGCTTCTTGCCCTCCAGCGTCGGAGCCTCCATCGTCTCCATAGGCGTTTCGATCGTTGTCGTCGTCAGTTCGAGATTGCGGGTGACCTCATAGCCGAGCAGCAGCGATATCTCACGCAGCAACCGCCGGAAGCCGGCCGTCGAGGTCTCCTTCTTGCGCATGATGGTCAGCTTGTGCTGGACAAGCGGATGATCGACGACTGTGACGCCCTTCATGATGTGCTCCGACGGAATAGTGAGTGGTGAACAGTGAGTAGTGAATAGTGAGCCGATTTGCGAGTCCCTGCGTCAGTGAAAGCGCCGGCCTTCAACCGCTCGATGCGTGCACCGTCACTACCGACTACTGACTGTTCACCGAACTTTCGCGTCCAACCGACCGAGCAGCGCTGTCTTGGTCTTCCTGTCGACGAAGGCGGCTTCGATGGCTGTTCTGGTGACAGCGGCAAGCGCCTTTTCGCTCATCGAGAAATGTTCGGCGGCGATATCGTATTCGTGCTTCAGCGAGGTCCAGAAATAGGGCGGGTCGTCGGAGTTGAGCGTCACCTTGCAGCCGGCCGCCTGCAGGGCGGGAAAGGGATGGTCGGCGAAACTGTCGAACACCTTGAGCGCGATATTGGAGCCGGGGCAGCATTCCAGCACGACACCCTGGTCGGCGATGCGCCGGACAAGGTCAGGGTTTTCGATGGCGCGCACGCCATGGCCGATGCGCGACGGGCGGATATGGTCGAGTGCCGCCTGGACGGTTTCCCAGCCCGTCAGTTCGCCGGCATGGACGGTGATGCCGAGCCCGGCCTCGCGCGCGATCTCGAAAGCCCTGACATAGTCCTCCATCTCGCCCATGCGCTCATCGCCGGCGACGCCGAACCCGGTGACCAGCGGATGGCCGCAACGCGCCGCGAAGCGTGCCGCACGCTCGATCGACTCGACACCGACATGGCGCACGCCGGTGACGATCATGCGCCCCTCGATGCCGGTTTTTGCCTTGGCGCGCAGCATGCCTTCGCCGAGCGCATCGGTGTAGGCCTTGGGTGACAGCCCGGCTTTCGCCGCGTGGTCCGGCGAGGTGAATACCTCGGAGTAGATGGCGCCATCGCGGGCCAGACTGGTCAGATAGTGGTCGGCCAGCCGCGCATAATCCTCCTCGGTCCGGAACAGGTCGGCGGAGAAGTCATAGGCCGCGAGAAAGGAGGTGAAATCGTGCCAGACGAAGGAACCGTTCTGGATATAAGGCGAGGTGTCCTTGCCGTATTTCTGCGCCTGGCGGATGACGAGATCGGGCGCCGCTGCCCCTTCGATGTGGCAGTGCAGTTCCGCTTTCAGAGGCATTCAAACATCCCGTCGGTCAGTCCAGGTCTTGAAACCCACCACCTGGAAGCGCGGCTGAACACCGCGCCTTAAACAATAGCGCCCGCATCATCGATCGGCTATGGTCCCGCCGGTTTTATGACGGATCAAAAAAATGTCAGTTGAGAGAACCACGGCCGCCGGCGGCATGGAAACCTCCTATGGTTTCAAGCGTGTAGGGGAAGGCGAGAAGCAATCCCTGGTCAACGATGTTTTCCACAAGGTCGCTGACCGCTACGACCTGATGAACGATTTGATGTCTGCTGGCCTGCACCGGCTGTGGAAGGATGCCATGGTCGCCTGGCTCAATCCGCCCAAGCGCGCGGGCTGGCGCGTGCTCGATGTTGCCGGCGGTACCGGCGACATCGCCTTTCGCATCGTCGATGCGAGCCATGGCCATGCCCATGCCACCGTGCTCGACATCAATGGCTCGATGCTCGCCGTCGGGCGCGACAGGGCCGAAAAGAAGGGATTGTCCGGCAACACAGATTTCGTCGAGGCCAACGCCGAGGAACTGCCCTTCCCCGACGCCAGTTTCGACGCCTACACCATCGCATTCGGCATTCGCAATGTCCCGCATATCGACGTGGCCCTGGGCGAGGCGTTCCGCGTGCTGAAGCCCGGCGGCCGTCTCCTGTGCCTGGAGTTCTCCGAGGTCGAGATGCCGCTGCTCGACAAGGTCTACGAAGCCTGGTCGTTCAATGCCATCCCCAGGATCGGCAAGTTGGTCACCGGGGACGGCGAGCCCTATTCCTATCTGGTCGAATCGATCGCAAAATTCCCCAATCAGCAAAACTTCGCGGCGATGATTTCTCGGGCCGGCTTCGACCGCGTCTCCTTCCGCAACTATTCCGGCGGCATAGCGGCCCTGCATTCGGGCTGGAAGCTTTGAAGCCGTCGCCGATCTTCCTCACGCGACGAGCCTTGCGCCAGTTCGATGAACCGGTAGGGCGGACGTGGCCATGAGCACCGTCAGCGCGGCGTTCCGGCTCGTACGGGCCGGTTGGGTGCTGGTGCGCGAGGGCGTCGTTGCCGCCTTGCCCGGCGAGGAACTATCCGGCCTGCCGAAATTCGGCTGGCGGCTGGCGCGGCTGTTCACCCGCCGCCGCGCGCTCGCCTATGAGCGCAGCGATCGGCTGGCCAAGGCGGTGGTCCGGCTCGGCCCATCCTACGTCAAGCTTGGTCAGTTCCTGGCAACGCGGCCCGATGTCGTCGGCAACGACATGGCGCTCGATCTCGCCATGCTGCAGGACAAGATGCACACCTTCCCGACGGCCGAAGCGGTGGCCGCCGTCGAAGCCTCGCTCGGGCGCAAACTCGGCGATCTTTACAAGCAGTTCGGCGACCCGGTCGCCGCGGCTTCCATCGCCCAGGTCCATGCCGCTGAAACCGTCGATGGTGGCGTCGCCAGGAAGGTAGCGGTCAAGGTCATCCGGCCGGGCGTGCGCCGCCGCTTCTTCCAGGACCTCGAAAGCTATTTCCTCGCCGCCCGCCTGCAGGAGAAATACATACCGTCGTCGCGCCGGCTGAGGCCGGTCGAGGTGACCGAGACGCTGGCGCAGACCACCAGGATCGAGATGGACCTGCGCCTCGAGGCGGCCGCGCTCTCGGAACTTGGCCAAAGCACCAGGGAAGACCCTGGCTTTCGCGTCCCTTCGGTGGACTGGGAACGCACCGGCCGCGACGTGCTGACCATGGAATGGGTCGACGGCGTCAAGATGAACGACATCGCCGGCCTGCAAAGCGCGGGCCATGACCTGAAGGCAATCGCCACCAACCTCATCCAGTCCTTCCTGCGCCATACGCTGCGCGACGGCTTCTTCCACGCCGACATGCATCCGGGCAATCTGTTCGTCGAGGCGAACGGCACCATCGTTGCCGTCGATCTCGGCATTGCCGGACGCCTTGGCAAGAAGGAGCGCCGCTTCCTCGCAGAAATCCTCTACGGCTTCATCACACGCGACTATCTGCGCGTCGCCGAGGTGCATTTCGAGGCCGGCTATGTGCCGCGCCAGCACAATGTCTCTGCCTTCGCGCAGGCGATCCGCGCCATCGGCGAGCCGATCCACGGCCAACCCGCCGAAACCATTTCGATGGCCAAGCTTCTGACGCTGCTGTTCGAGGTGACCGAACTCTTCGACATGGCGACACGGCCGGAATTGATCCTGCTGCAGAAGACCATGGTGGTTGTCGAGGGCGTGGCGCGCACGCTCGATCCGGCTTTCAACATGTGGAAGACCGCCGAACCGGTGGTCGGCGGCTGGATAGCCGGGAACCTCGGGCCACGCGGCTTGCTGGCCGACGCGCGCGACGGCGGCAAGGCGATGCTGGCGCTGATCCGCCAGGCGCCGGAACTCGCGGCCCGTACGGAACGGCTGTCGCGAGAGATCGACCTGATGGCCGAGCACGGCCTGCGCTTCGATGAGGCGACCGCCCGCGCCATAGGCAAGGCCGAAGCGCGCTACAGCCGTTCCGGCCGTGTCGCATTATGGGTGATCGCGCTGACGCTGGTCTACATTGCCTGGCAGCTTCATTAGGCCCGTATTCGCGGCAAGCCAGCTGCTTGCGGCAATTTGATTGCATTGCTATCATCGCCATCAAGCCGGATGAGTAGAGTGCAATCACATGGCCAGCATCACGATCCGCAACCTGGACGATGAGGTCAAGGAGTTGCTGCGCCGGCTGGCGGCGGAAAACGATCGCTCCATGGAAGAACAGGCGCGGGTGATGATCCGGGCCGCCGTCGACAGCCAGGTCGGCCCTGTTGGCCGTCTCGACCAGATCGAGAAAGCGCTGCACGAACTGGCCACCTCGCAAGGCACCCCCACCCCGGCGTCGGCATTAGCAGGCAAGAGCTTGCCGCGAGGCACGCTTTCCAACAAGCGCATCCTGCTTATAATCGGCGGCGGCATCGCCGCTTACAAGGCGCTCGATCTCATTCGCCGGCTGCGCGAGCGCGGCGCGGCGGTGCGCGTCGTCATGACATCGGCGGCGCAGGAGTTCGTCACCACGCTTTCGGTCGGTGCGCTCTCCGCCGACCATGTCTTCATCGACCTGTTCGACCGCAATGATGAGCACGATGTCGGCCACATCAGGCTGTCGCGCGAGGCGGACCTCCTGGTGGTGGCGCCCGCCACTGCCGACCTGATGGCCAAGCTCGCCAATGGCCATGCCAGCGATCTGGCCTCGACCGTGCTCATCGCCACCGACAAGCCGGTGCTGATGGCCCCGGCGATGAACCCCAGGATGTGGTCGCATCCCGCCACCCGCCGCAACCGCGCGAGCTTGGGCAAGGACGGCATCACCTTCGTCGGCCCCGCCAAGGGTGAGATGGCCGAGAGCAATGAGGCCGGCGAAGGCCGCATGGCCGAACCGCTTGAGATCGTCGCCGCGGTCGAGGCGCTGCTCGATGCCGGCCCCAGGCCACTGGCGGGGCGCAAGATCATCGTCACGTCAGGCCCGACGCACGAGCCGATCGACCCGGTGCGCTATATCGCGAACCGCTCGTCCGGCAAGCAGGGCCACGCCATCGCCGCGGCATTGGCAAGGCTCGGCGCCGATGTGCGCCTCGTCTCCGGTCCCGTCACCATCGCCGATCCGGCCGGAGTGAAGACCCTCCATGTCGAACGGGCGCAGGAGATGCGCGACGCGGTGGAACAGCTTCTGCCCGCCGACGCCGCGGTGTTCGTCGCCGCCGTTGCCGACTGGCGCACCGAGAATTCAGCCGGTGAGAAGATTAAGAAGGTCGCGGGCGAAGGCCCGCCGGTGCTGCGCATGGTCGAAAACCCCGACATCCTGGCGGGTGTCGGCCATCACAAGCAGCGACCAGGCCTAGTCGTCGGCTTTGCCGCCGAGACGCAGGATCTCTTGCGCAACGCCGAGGCCAAGCTCACGAAGAAAGGGGCCGATCTCATCGTCGCCAACGATGTGTCGCACCAAAGCGGCATCGGTCCTTCAGGCGTGATGGGGGGTGATCGCAACCGGGTGCGGATCGTGTCGAAGGCCGGCGTCGAGGAATGGCCTGAAATGACCAAGGACGAGGTAGCGGCACGGCTTGCCGCGCTCATGGCCGAGCGGTTGAAAATCATCGTCGTCTGACAAGTGCCGGCGGAAGCGTTTGCCGCCAACATCCTGTCGCTTGCGGTGAGCCAAGCCGTCAGTTGGCCAAAAGCTCCGCCGTGCGGGCAAGCGCACCGCCGAAGCCATTGAGCGGGATGGAAAAGCTTACGACTTGCCCCGTATCGGCCGCGAACGCATCGATCTTGAGCGTGGTGCCGTTCTTGAGCAGCGGCGTGACATTGGCATCGAACGCCACCGGCACCAGGCAGCCGACCACCTGGCAGGTGCTAAACGGCAGGCTGCCGTCGAGCTTCTGATCGTCGATGGTCAGCGCGACACCCTTGGCAAGCGCCAGACCGAAAGGCAGGGCAAGCGTTCCGGTCGCATCCTCGCCGGTCTTGCTCGACAGCTCGATCGCCAAAAGCCGTTGGTTGCTTTGCTTGTTGAACTGCTGGTGCGACAGGCTGCAGACCTTGTTCGTGCCCGATATCTGGCAATTGACCGTCCAGTCGCCATGGGTTTCGGACAAGGCCGAAGCACCACCCGGCAGTTGCGGCACGTCAGCTGCGGCGGGCGGCGTTGCCGCCACCTTGTCGCCCTTGGTTTGCGCCGCCATGGCCGGCAGGCCTGCGATGCAGGTAGCACCCAGCACTGCTGCGAAATACGCGTATTTCCTCATCAAGATCTCTCCCGCCCGGCTCCGCCTCGAGCCAGCCTAGAAACTGACCTTGAGAGACGCGCTGACTGCATTCTGTTTGACCGTTTCCCCGAAGGCGCCATTATATCTGACGGACATGACGACGCCATCGACGCAATTCAGCTCGAGGCCGGCGCCGACCCGATAGAGCGGCGAATCGATCGCCTCCGTCAAGTGCAATGCGGGGGGTGCCAGCAGATTCTCCGCCGCGCCGAAGCGGCCTTCGATCTCCCACTCCTTGGTGGAAAAAAGTTGAAACCTGCAACCGACCCTTCTTCCTTGCCGGAAACACGCAGCCAGCGCGGGTGGCAGCCCTTGAGCGGGCGCGGTTCGTGTGAGGGTGATCGGCATTCTCGCATGGCATCGTCGGGCAAAAGCCCTATATATCTGGTGTGATGAGATTTTTTTGCAGGAATAGATGGATGTGTGCGCGTCGTTCATCGATGATATCAACCTTGGTGGTGCTGGCTGGAGCGGTTTGCGCCGGCTTTGCGATGCCCGCTTCCGCGCAGGTGCTCAATCCCACGGTCAGAAACAACACAGTCATCCAGCAGAACGATCTGCAGGCGTTGCAAAACCGGGTTCAGCGGCAGCAGTTTCAGCAGCAGCAACAGCAGTATCGTGCCCAGGATCGCATCATCGTCCAGCAACCGCCGCCGGTCGTGCCGCAGGTTAGGCCGAGCTGCCAGACGCAGATAATCGGCAACACCGCCGTGAGCACCTGCCGCTGACGAACGGCAGCTTCTTTTATTTAGCCGACTTACATGATAGGGCACTTCAGGTGCCCCTGCGGCAGTTTGGATTTTGCAAAGGCGTCGCAGCACGCTAAGGGGCATTGCAGCGACTGGATTATCGAGATGGCAGCCACCAAGAAAAAGACCGTACGCCAAGCCAAGAAAGGCGAAAGGATCCGCCAGGTGGCGGCGATCCCCTTCCGGCTGAATGCGCATGGCGGCATCGAGGTGATGCTGGTCACATCGAGAACCACGAGACGCTTCATCGTGCCCAAGGGATGGCCGATGAAAGGCAAGAGCGGGCGCAAGGCAGCCACCATCGAGGCACTGGAGGAAGCCGGCGTGCTCGGCAAGACGCTGAAGCAGCCGGCGGGCACCTATTCCTACTGGAAACGTTTGGCCAACCGCTTTGTCCGCGTCGACGTCGTCGTGTTTCTGCTGGAAGTGACGGAAGAGCTTGCCGATTGGCAGGAAGCCAAGCGGCGGCAGCGGGCCTGGCTGGCGCCGGCCGACGCCGCGATGCTCATCGACGAGCCCGATCTCTCGACGCTGGTGAACACCTTGAAGTTTCCCGGACCCGCGCCGCTCGAGCAGGCATAAGCCTCAATTGTCCGCGCCCTCATCTTCAGGAAGCGGCCGTGCCGGCGGGCCGCTATAGGCCCACAGCCATTCGCGCGGCAGCGGCCCCTTGTTGCGCTCGGACTGCTGAGATTGCTCCCAGGCATGCGCCAGGATGCCGACGGAACGCGACAGCACGAAGAGTCCGCGCGTCAGCGGCGGCGGAAAGCCGAGTTCGCCATAGATGACGGCGGTGGCGCCATCGATGTTGAGCGGGATTTTTTTGCCCTTGCGCCGCGCGACGTCGGCCTCGATCGCCTCGGCAATGTCGGCAAAGCGGCCGTTGACCACGCCACGCGCGGCAAAATCTCTGACCAGTTCCAGCAGGCGCGGCGCGCGCGGATCGACAGGATGGAAGCGATGGCCAAGGCCCGGCACATAGCCCTTCTCCTGCCCGAAGAACCGGTCGAGACGTGTCGAAACCGCTTCGTTGAGGCCCATGCCGCCATCAAGCGCCACGGCAATATCGCCATAGAAGGAAAGCGCCTGCTCGCCGGCGCCACCATGCACGTCGCCCAGCACGTTGATGGCCGAGGCCATGGCGCTGTTGATGCCGACGCCACAGGTGGCCGCCATGCGGGCGATGGCGATCGACGGCGCCTGCGGCCCGTGGTCGACGGCCGCCCCCAAGGCAATGCCGAGCAGTGCCGCCTCGTCTTCGCTGGGCAATTCGCCACGCAGCATCAGCCAGATGACAGCCGGGAAGCTGACGCGGCCGATCAGGTCCTGGATCTCGTAGCCGCGCAGCCGGATCACACCCGGGCTCATCTCGATGATGCCGGTCTGCCACCATTCCTCGCCGCGCGCGCGGCCTGTTTTCTTCTCCACGCCGCTCATGTCAGGGCCTTTGCCTTGGCGCGCGGCGGCAGGCCGGCGAACACCTCGTCCATGTGCTCGCCCAGCACAGGCGGCGGCCGCGTCGGCAACGGTGCCGTACCGTCTACCATGAACCCGCCGCGCAGGACGGTCAGCGGCCCATCCATGCCAGCCACATCCTCGAAACGAGCCGTCACCTGGCGTTCGAGCACTTGTGGTTCGGTCAGCACTTGCGGGATCGTCAGTACCCGGCCCGCCGGCACGCCGGCTCGGTTGAGCGTCTCTTCCCAAATTGCCGCCGGATCGCTTGCCAGAGCATCCTCGATCTCGACCTTGAGCGCGGCGCGGTTCTGCTTGCGGGTCTCACGCTCGGCAAAGCGCGGGTCCGACGCCAGTTCCGGCCGTCCGATCAGCCGGCACAGCGTCACGAACTGCTCCTGCTTGTTGGCGGCGATGTTGATGAGCCCATCGCCGGTGCGGAAGGCGCCGGAGGGAGCCGCCGTCATGTTCTCATTGCCCATCGGCTTGGGATCGACCCCTGCCGTCAGGTAATTGGAAACAGGCCAGCCAAGCGCGGAAAGCGTGCATTCGAGCATCGACACGTCGAGGAACGCACCCTCGCCCGATGTCTTCTGCCTGACCAGTGCCGCGGCGATGGAGAACGCGCCGACCAAGCCTCCCAGCGTGTCGGCGACGGGATAGCCAACGCGCAGCGGCGCGGTTTCCGGCGTGCCGGTTATGCTCATGATCCCGGAAAGACCCTGGATGATCTGGTCATAGGCCGGATTGTCGCGCATCGGCCCGCTCTGCCCGAAACCCGATATCGCGCAATAGACGAGGCCCGGGCGGACCGCCCTCAGCATTTGGTAGCCAAGCCCGAGGCGTGTCATCACGCCGGGCCGAAAATTCTCCACCAGCGCATCGGCGCTGGCGACCAGGTCGAGGAAGCGCTCGCGATCCGTCTCTTTCTTGAGGTCGAGCATGACCGATCGTTTGCCGGCGTTCTGGGCCAGGAAGGATGCGCCCATGCCGGCACTGTTGAGCTTTGGAGAGCCGCCAAGCTGGCGCGCCAAGTCGCCGCCTTGCGGCCCCTCGACCTTGATCACGTCAGCTCCCAGCAAGGCCAGCTGATAGGCACAGTAAGGCCCGGCGAGCACATTGGTCAGGTCGAGGACGCGGATACCGGAAAGCAGGTCTGTCATATCTTTTCAGATCGCTCAGGCATCGCCCGGCACATGTTCGGGACCGCGCCGCCGCCGGTGCTCGATGAAGGCCCAGATATGCGGCCCGACCAGGCCTATGAAGGCGAGCGTCAGCAGGGTCAGCGACAGCGGATGCTTGTAGAACACCGACCAGTCGCCGTTGGAGATGGTCATCGCCCGGCGGAACTGGGTTTCGGCGAGCGGCCCCAGGATCATGCCGATAATGACGGGCGCGGTCGGGAAATCGAACCGCCGCATCAGGAAGCCCGCGGCGCCCAGGAGATAAAGGATGACGAGATCGATCGGCGACTGCGAGATGCCATAGGTGCCGACAGTGGCGAACACCAGGATCCCGGCATAAAGCTGCGGCGCGGGAATTTTCAGCAGCCGCACCCACAGACCGATCAGCGGCAGGTTGAGGATGACCAGGATGACATTGGCGATGAACAGGCTGGCGATCAGCCCCCAGACGAGATCGGCCTGTGTCGTCAACAGCAGCGGTCCGGGGTTGATGCCGTAGCTCTGGAAGGCCGACAGCATGATCGCCGCCGTCGCCGAGGTCGGCAACCCAAGCGTCAGCATTGGCACCAGCACGCCGGCGGCGGACGCGTTGTTGGCGGCTTCGGGGCCTGCAACGCCCTCGATGGCGCCGACCGTACCGAACTCCTGCTTGTGCTTCGACAGTTTCTTTTCGATGGCATAGGACAGGAAGGTCGGGATCTCGGCGCCGCCGGCCGGCATGGCGCCGATCGGAAAGCCGATCGCCGCTCCCCGCAGCCAGGCCTTCCACGAACGCCCCCACTCGGCCGCCGTCATGTAGAGCGAGCCTTTCAGCGGCACGATCTCGTCCTTGCCGGCATAGCGGCGCGAGGCCATGTAGAGTGTCTCGCCAACCGCGAACAGGCCGACGGCGGCGATGATGACGTCGACGCCGTCGAGCAATTCGGTCATGCCGAAAGTAAAGCGCGGCTGGCCCGTCTGCAGATCGACGCCGATCATCCCGATTACAAAGCCGGCAAACAGGCTGGTCAGGCCTCGCACAGACGACGACCCAAGCACCGCCGAAACAGTGATGAATGCCAGCACCATCAGCGAGAAATACTCCGCCGGGCCGAAGGCCAGCGCGAACTTGACCACTATAGGCGCCAGGAAGGCGACGCCCAGCGTGCCGAGTGTGCCAGCGACGAAAGAGCCGATCGCCGAGGTGGCGAGTGCTGCGCCGCCGCGGCCGGAGCGGGCCATCTTGTTGCCTTCCAGCGCCGTCACGATGGTTGCGCTCTCGCCGGGCGTGTTGAGAAGGATCGACGTCGTCGAGCCGCCATACATGGCGCCGTAATAGATACCGGCGAACAGGATGAAGGACGCCTCCGGCGCCACCTGATAGGTGATCGGCAAGAGCAGCGCGATAGTCAGTGCTGGCCCAAGGCCAGGCAGCACGCCGATGGCGGTGCCAAGCGTCGTCCCGAGCAGGCACCACAAAAGATTGGTCGGGCTGAAAGCGACCGCGAAACCGTGTGCGAGATGGCCGAGCGTATCCATGGCGTCAGCCTCCCAGCGTGCTGGTGAACGCGTCGATCACCATGTTCAGCTGGTTCTCGACGACACCAGCGCCGATGTTGACGCCGAGCGCCTTGGCAAAGCCGAAATAAGCAGCCAGCGCCAGCACCAGGCCGGTGAGCACATCGCGCAGCGTATGCCTGCTGCCGAAGCCGTAGCAGACGAGAACGAACATGATGACCGACGCGGCGGTGAAACCGAGCGGCTGGATGAGCACAAGATTGGCCAGCAGACCGATGACGACGAAGCCCATCGCCTTCCAGTCGGTCGGCGTTTCCTTTTCCTCCTCCGGCTGCCAGCCGCCGCGAAGCGCGGCGAGGATGAGCAGCAGGGAAAGCACAATCAGGCCGACCATGGTCAGATAGGGAAAGACGGTCGGACCAACCTTGGAATAGAGCGGCGAGACCGGGATCGCCAGCGTCTGCCAGGCCACGGCCCCGGCGCAGGCCAGGAGGCCGACGCCGATCAACAATTCCGGTACGGCAAGTCGCGGCGGCACTGCCTGCTGGTCGGTGGTGCTCATGAATGTCCTCCCCGCTATGGATGGCTACGATCAGGTGGCCAAAACAGCCGCCTCCAGCAGCCGGCTTCGTCGTACCTTCACGCTGCATGGCCGCATGCGATCGATGCGTCGAGAAAAGGAGGAGGCGGCACGAGCCGCCCCCTTGGGGAAATCAGGCGAGACCGAGATCCTTGAGGATGGCCTCGATGCGAGCCGAATCCTCAGTGACGAATTTGGCATAGTCGTCGCCGGTGAGCAGGATGGACGTCCAGTTGCGGTTCTTGCATTCGGTCGCCCATGCATCGCTCTTGGCCATGGCTTCGACCAGCGTGATCATGGCCGCCTTGTCGGCGTCGGAAATGCCGGGCGGCGCGAAGACGCCGCGCCAGTTGAACAGTTCCACATCGATACCGGCTTCCTTGAGCGTCGGCGCGTCGATGCCGTCCTGGCGCTTGTCGGCCGAAATGGCGAGCAGCCTGAGCGCGCCCGCCTTGACTTGCTCGGAGAACTCGCCGAAGCCGGAAATGCCGGCCGCCACCTGGTTGCCGAGCAATGCCGACAGAGCTTCGCCGCCGCCCGCGAACGGTACATAGGAGAGGCTGGGAGCCGGAACGCCGACCGTCTTGGCGATCAGGCCGAACAGGATGTGGTCGGACCCACCGGCCGAGCCGCCCGCGACAGGAACCTTCGTCGGATCGGCCTTGAGTGCCGCGACGAAATCGGCGGCCGTCTTGAACGGCGAGTCCGCCGGCACCACCAGCGCCTCGAATTCCCCGGTGAGACGGGCGATGGGCGTGACTTGGGTCAGGTTGTTGGCCGCCTTGTTGGCGATGATGGCGCCCACCATGACCATGCCCGCGACCATGAGCGCATTGCCTTTGCCGCTCCACTGATTGATGAACTGCGGCAGCCCTACCGTGCCGCCGGCACCACCGACATTGGTGATCTGCGAGCCGGAGATGAGCTTCTCGCCGCGCAGCACCTGATCCATCGTGCGGGCCGTCTGGTCCCAGCCGCCGCCAGGTGCCGCCGGCACGAAGATCTGGACTTGAGGCGCACCTTCGGCGAAGGCGGGTGAGAAATGCGATGCCACCAGCCCGGCCGCACCAGCCGCCGCCGTACTCATCAAAAATCTGCGTCTGTTCAGCATGGGATTCCTCCAGATCACGACACCTCCTCCGGTGCCTGCCAAAACGCGCCTGTTCACAGACCCGTGATCAAGTTCAAGCAGATTTTACCTTGTTCCGTCAACAGGAACGACATTCTACTGGACAGAACGGTCCGGTGGCGCGACAGAGTGGTTCCGCTCGGGCTTCACCGAATTGGGAACCGCAATGGACTTACCAGGCAACTCGGCTGATGGGGAAATCCGGCGCACCTCCGTCGAAGGTGTTGCGGCACTCGACCGGGCGATCGCCATCCTCGATGCCTTCAGCACGGCCGACTGCTCGCTAAGTCTTGCTGAAATCGCGATGCGCACCGGTCTTTACAAAAGCACGATCCTGCGGCTCGCCAATTCGCTGTTGCGCGGGCAACTGCTCGAGCGCCTGGACGATGGGCGCTATCGCGTCGGACCCGCCGCCTTTCGGCTGGGCGCGCTTTACCAGCGTTCGGTGGTGGCGGTGGACATCCTGTTGCCGATCATGCGCGATCTCTCCGAACGAAGTTGGGAGAGTGTTGCCTTCTACGTCCGCTCGGGAGACGTGCGCACCTGTCTTTACCGGGTCGAATCCAAGCATCCGATCCGCTACACGATACGCGAAGGCGACGTATTGCCTCTGCTGGCCGGCTCGGGCGGGCGCGTGCTGGCGGCCTTTTCGGGACAGCAGGGCGAACCCTACGAAACCATTCGCAAAACGTGCAATTGTCTCGCTGTGGGTGACCGCGACCCCGAAACGGCAGGCGTCTCGGCGCCGGTTTTCGGGCCGGGACACGCGCTGCTTGGCGCCTTGACGCTGGCTGGTCCAAGCACGCGCGTCGACGCTGCCTTCCTTGAGCGCATGAAGCGCCCGCTGCTCGAGGCGGCGGCCCGCGCCACTCGCGCCTTCGGCGAGGATGCCTCCATGCTGGAGCAGGCGAGCCTCGCGACGGCGGCTTTGCCCTAGCTCCCGCGGTGATGGCATCGGAAAGGCCTCCAACTTCCGCTCGCCGCCCCTGTAAGGAAGCTGCGCGCCCAAGGCCGGTTGCGGCAGGTCAAGGTGTGCAGCGGTTTTCCGTCCGGATTGCGCGTTTGTAGCGCCTGGCCGGGTGATTGTCGGCGCCCTCGCCTCGCCTGACACCCCTCAGGGCAGCCGCTCCAGCAGCATGGTCGGCGCATCATGGTAGAGGGTCTGCGTCAGCTCGATATAGCCGCACTTCCTAGCGACGTTCAGCGAAGCCGTATTTTCGGGATCGATGATGCAGACGGTTCTGGCACGTCCGAACGTCTCGTCGCCCCAGCCATGCACGCGGCTGACGATCTCCGTGGCAAGGCCGGCGCCGTGCGCGGCCGGTGCGAGCGCCCACCCCGCCTCGGGGATGCCTTCGATCGACGGCTCCATGTCGCGCCTCAGATCGTGGTTCCCGGCCTCACCGATGAAACGGCCGGTCGCTTTCTCCTCGATGGCCCAGAAGCCGTAGCCAAGCAGCGACCACAGGCCGGCATGGCGCAGGAAGCGCATCCAGCTTTCCTCACGCGTGCGCGGCTTGCCGCCGATGAAACGGGTGACGACGGGGTCGGCCCACATGGCGGTATAGGCGTCGAAATCCTTCAGTTGGTGCGCCCTTAGAATGGTTCGCTGGGTCTCGATGACCGGAACACCGTGCGGATTTTTCATGACGATATGCCTCGCTGATCTTCAGCGCTTAGCAAATCGCTGGTGCGGGGCAAGGGCCAGGGGGATGCGCGCCATCATCCAGGGAAGGCCTAGTAATCGAAGCAGAACTTCAGCCGTGCCAGACCATATTCATGTAGACACCACCACGCTCCAATTCATCCAGCATCTGGTCGAGCCGCTTTCGCCTGGTGTCCGGACGCTTGGCGCGGCCGATCCAGCCCAGATAGTCGTTCTTCTGATAGTCCGGCCGAGCCTAATCCCGGTGTTCGCGGCGGCGATGGCGCGCGGCTACGGCGCCTGATCGTCGGCGGCGACAGTTTCAAGCGGGGCGATCGGCACCAGGGGCGCCGGAATGCTGGTCGTCTTCACCTCTGCCTTGCAAATATCGGCAATGACGCAGGCCGGGCAATCCGGCTTGCGCGCCTTGCAGACATAGCGTCCGTGCAGGATCAGCCAGTGATGCGCATGGCGCATATATTCGTCCGGGATGATCTTCAACAACCCCTGCTCTACCTGTTCCGGCGTCTTGCCGGGCGCCAGGCCAAGCCGGTTGCCGATGCGCAAGATATGCGTGTCGACCGCCATCGTATGCTGGCCGAAGGCCATGTTGAGCACGACATTGGCGGTCTTGCGCCCGACACCGGGCAAATTGACCAGTTCATCGCGGTCATCCGGCACCTCGCCGCCATGGTCGCGGATCAGCGCCTGCGATAGGGCGATGACGTTCTTGGCCTTGTTGCGCCAGAGACCGATGGTCCTGATATGGTCGCCGACCTTGGTTTCACCGAGCGCCAGCATCTTTTGCGGCGTGTCCGCAACCTTGAACAGAGCCCGCGTTGCCTTGTTGACACCGGCATCGGTCGCTTGCGCCGAAAGCACCACCGCCACCAGCAGCGTGAAGGCATTGACGTGTTCGAGTTCGCCCCTCGGCTCCGGCCGCTGCACCGAAAAACGCCGGAAAATCTCATGCACTTCAGCCGGGCTGTAGCGGGACGAGCGCCGCGCCGGCCGAGGGCGCGGCTTGGCATTGGAGCCATCACGGCGTCCGGCCGGCAGCTCTTTTTCGGGCATGGAAGACTCATTGGACTTGGGACGCGCCATTTCCCTCCTATAATAGTCTGTCATGAGTGACACAAACGCCTCGTTTCAGGCTGACGAGCCCTTCTTTCATGCGTTGCTGACCCCGCACCGGTCGCTGGGCAGGACGGGCTTCCTGATCCTGATGGGCGCACTGATGTTCGGCTGGCTGGTGACGGGTGCGTTTTTCCTGTCGCGCGGTGCCTGGCCGGTGTTCGGCTTCTTCGGCCTCGACGTGGTGGCCGTCTACATCGCCTTCCGCGTCAATTACCGGGCTGCACGCGCCCGCGAGGAAGTGTCGGTCTCGCGCACCAGCCTCGACATTCGCAAGACGGCCCCCTCGGGAAAGTCGGAAGCGCATCGCTTCAATCCGTTCTGGGTACGGTTTTCGATCGCCCGGCACGCCGAGATCGGCATCATCAGAATGACCGTGGAGGCACAAGGCCAGAACGTGCCGATCGGCGGCTTCCTCGACCCCGATTCGCGCGAGAGCTTCGCCACCGCCTTCTCGCGCGCGCTGGCGACCGCCAAGGCGCGCTAAAAGCAATTCCAGGAAATTTCCGTTGGGAAAGCCTTGCCGTAGAGTGTCATGAGCAAGCTCTCTTTTGCCCCTGTCAGATGGACTTTTTCGCCAGCCATCAGCGGCTCCCTGGCTCGAATCCCGAGTCTATCTGGGCAAGTGCTGCAAGAAGGCAGGTTTCGGGTGGCGATCGGCGCCCCGAGGGGCGATATTCCAGCCCAAGGAGACAGTCCATGAGCACACACACGGCAGTCCTCAAGAAGGACATCACGCCTGAGGGCAGCGACTACGAAATCGTACGCCGCGCCATCGAAAAGATCAGTCTCGACTATCGCGACCAGCCATCGCTGGAAGAACTGGCCGAGGAGGTCGGCGAGACGCCGACCGGCTTGCAAAAACTCTTCACCCGCTGGGCCGGCCTGTCGCCCAAGGCTTTCCTGCAGGCGGTGACGCTGGATCATGCGCGCAGGCTGCTTGATTCCGGCATGCCTCTGCTCGAAACCTCCTTCGAACTGGGCATGTCCGGCCCCGGCCGGCTGCACGACCTGTTCGTCACCCATGAGGCGATGTCACCGGGCGACTACAAGACGCGCGGCGCCGGCCTCACCATCCGCTACGGCTATCACACCTCCCCGTTCGGCACTGCCCTGATCATGGCCACCGACCGCGGGCTTGCCGGCCTCGCCTTCTGCGACGCAGGCGAGGAACGCACCGCTTTTGCCGACATGTCCGGCCGCTGGCCGAACGCGCTCTATATCGAGGACAGGGAAGCGACAGGGCCCTATGCCGCGCGCATCTTCGAGCCGACGCTGTGGCGCGCCGATCAGCCGCTTCATGTCGTCATGATCGGGACCGACTTCCAGGTCCGCGTCTGGGAGGCGCTGCTCCAGATTCCGATGGGCAAGGCCCGTACCTATTCCTCGATCGCGGCCAGCATCGGTGCGCCGAGCGCCAGCCGCGCGGTCGGCGCCGCCAACGGCGCCAACCCGCTCTCCTTCGTGGTGCCTTGCCACCGCGCCATCGGCAAATCAGGCGATCTCACCGGCTATCACTGGGGCCTGACCCGCAAGCGCGCCATCCTCGGCTGGGAGGCAGGGCAGATTTCGTCGTGAAATGTCGATTTTTGCTTTCTGCCACAGAAAATATATGAGTATTTGGAAATACGCAGTATTATTGCGCTTGATTTTGGAACTTCTGGATACAACCGTGGACAACCGCCGGTTTCTTCACGAGCGTTATTTCGATATCTTATTTAAGTTTACGCTAAATTAACCACGATAAAGCGATGATGACCCATATTAATTCGGGCGATCCGACTTAATAGGAGAATCTCGATGAAGTTGTTCCGCACCGTGTTTGGTGCAGCCTTGCTGGTCGCGTGCCTGGACCACGCGGCGATGGCCACAACGCAGAATGTCATCTTCAATGGCACGGTCACCGCGACCTGTACGCTTGTCGTCGGCACCAACGGCACCATGACGGTGAGCGCCGACCTTCAGTCGCTGAGCTCCCACAACAGCGGCGGTTCGGCTGGAACAGTCACGCTCACCACCACCGGAGGTGTTTCACTTAGCGTCGATCCGGTGACCCTCACCACCGTGCCCGCCGCCGACAGCACCGCCACCACCTGGACACCGACCTATTCGGCCAGCGGCGCCCACACGACCGCTGAAACGGGGGCCGCCACCGCCCTCGCTGTCCCCGGCGCCGACCTTGTCTCGGTCCATCTCGCTGGCACCAAGGGCGGCAGCAACCGCTTCGCCACCGGAAACTATCAGGCAACGGTAACACTGCGCTGCGAATAGCCGTCGCGAAGGAGGGGTCCTTGAAACATGCACGAATCCTGGCGGCGGCGCTGGCCGTCGGCCTGCCGGCCCTTGCCGCCAACGCCCAGTCGATGTCGCCGATGCGGGGTGAGGTCAACAGTTTCACCGACGCCTTCGCGGTCCGCGTGTTTCCCGCCAATCCCTACGGCCAGAAGATCAAGGTCGAAATCCACGTTTACGATCAGAATTTTCAGCCAGTGGATGCCAAGATCTCTCCGAGCGTTTTCCAACTGGGCTCGCAGGCTTCCCGTCCTGTCCTTGTGGTCGTGCCCTTCGGCGGCGCTGCCGAGCGTAAAGTGCGTATCTGTACCGAGAGCATCCCCTTTCCCAATCAACAGACGCAGATAAGGGCACAGATATGCGGAAAGTTTTTTGGGCACCGCAAGTCCTGACAGTCGCGTTTGCGGCAACCTGGGCAGGGATCTCGCCGGTTCTGGCCGAGGATGTCTACAACCTCAATCAGAATGAGAGCGGCTTCAACTTGCCCGGCGTGACCTTGCCCCAAGGGCAGGATGAGGTCCACGCTTCCGACGGAACCACCTGCCGGTCCGCCGTATCGGGCACCGGTGCCTATCTCGACCTGGGCGTCATCAGAGGCAACAATCAGGCGAACAACGACGTCGCCACCTACGGCCGCGTGGTGATTCCGATCGGGCGTACGCCGAAGCGCGTCGATTGCAGCCGCCTCTACGAGCTTGAGGTCGAGCGCCTGCAGCTGGAGCTGAAGCTCCTCAAGATGGGCCTGGGCGGTGACGGGCCGACCGCGAGCGTGGCCGCCAGCGCACCTACGCCCGTGGCCGCGTCACCCGGATGGGCCAACGAAGGCTGGAGCATCAGAACCGGAAGCGGCGATGGCAAGAAAAAGAAGAAGAAATAGCAGCGCGCTGCTCGCGATGGCCGCGCTCGCCGGCTGCTGCCTTCCGGCGCAGGCCGCGATCATCGGCACCTGCAGCATCATGGTCGGGGCATCGGGCACGATGACCGCAAATCCGGCCATCGGCATACTGGGCTCCAAGCAGGCAGGCGGATCAAGCGCCAGCGCCACCGTGGTGGCAAGTTCCCTGCTGTGCTCGCTGCTCAATTTGCTGGACTGCTATTCGGTTTCAGCATCGGCGCCTGCCGCATTCTCGTCCGCGCCGAGCGGCGGCGGCACCAACGTGACCTTCGCCTCGGTCTTCCGCCTCGATGGCTCGGGGGTCGACAATAATGGGGGCGTGCCGCAAAGGGTCGCCAATGGCACCCACGCCATGCAGATCGACCTCACCGCCACCAAGTCGAGCGGTATCTTTCCCGCCGGCAACTATCAGGGCATCGTCACTGTGCTTTGTGAATGACGCGGCAAATCACGCTGGACCATTCGCGTGGTCTGGCATCGAACGGCTTGGCAGGATAGCTTCCGCGCATCAGCAGGAGGCATTTCTTGATTATCGTAGTCGGTTCGATCAACCTCGACCTTATCGCCAGTGTCGACCGCTTGCCGAGCCCCGGTGAGACGGTGAGCGGTTCCAGCTTTACGACGGCCCCCGGCGGCAAGGGCGCCAACCAGGCACTCGCCGCCGCGCGTGCCGGCGCTCAGGTGCGCATGGTCGGCGCCGTTGGCAAGGACAATTTCGCCCCCGAGGCACTGGCTTTGCTGCGCGAGGCCAAGGTCGACCTGTCGGGCGTGGGAGAGACCTTTGCCTCGACCGGCACGGCGCTGATCATGGTCGGCGATGACGGCGAAAACATTATCGCCGTGGTGCCCGGCGCCAACGCTTCCGTGGTGCCCGGCGACCTCTCCAAGGCTTTTCTGACAAAGGGCGACGTCGTGCTGCTGCAGCACGAGATTCCGCTCGCGACGGTCGATGCGGCCCTCGACCAGGCAAGGGTGGCCGGCGCGATCACTGTCCTCAACACGGCCCCTTTCCATGGCGGGGCAGCCGCCTTCCTCGGCAAGGCCGACTATGCGGTCGCGAACGAAACCGAATTCGACCTCTATGGCGAAGCCCTTGCCCTGAAAGGCCGCGATCGTGCAGCGCGCATGCGCGACTATGCCAGCAAGACTGGACGCATCATCGTCGTCACGCTCGGCGGCGACGGCGTGATGGCGGCAACGCCAGGCGAATTCCTGACCCTCCCTGCTTTGCAGATCACGCCGGTCGACACGGTCGGGGCCGGCGACACTTTCTGCGGCTATTTCGCCGCCGGCCTGTCGTCGGGCCTCACGCTCGAACAGGCATTGGCGCGTGCCGGCGCCGCCGGCTCGCTGGCTTGCCTTAAGCCCGGCGCCCAACCGGCGATCCCACTGGCCAAGGATGTCGACCAGGCGCTGCAAGAGGCCGGTTGAAATGATGCGTCCCCGCACGAAGCATGCCGTACCGGCGGCCAGCGACATCTGCCGCCTGTCGGCTGTCGAACTTGCAGACGCGATCCGCCGAAAGAAGCTCTCCGTGCGCGAGGTGGTGACGGCGTTCCTCGATCGCATCGATGCGGTCAACCCGCTGGTCAACGCCATCGTCTCGTTGCGCGACCGTGCCGACATACTGCGCGAGGCCGATGCCGCCGATATCAGCCGGACCGATGGCACCGGCGCGCTCTTTGGCCTACCCATCGCCATCAAGGACCTTGCCTCGACCACCGGCCTCAGGACCTCGTTCGGCTCGCCGATCTTCGCCGATTTCGTGCCGCGGGAAGACGATTTCTTCGTCGAACGCATCCGCGACGCCGGCGCCATCATCATCGGCAAGACCAACGTTCCCGAATTCGGGCTCGGCTCCAACACCTACAACAATGTTTTCGGGCCGACGCTGAACGCTTTCGATCCGGCGCTGACCGCGGGCGGCTCAAGCGGCGGAGCGGCGGTGGCGCTGGCGCTGGACATGGTGCCCGTCGCCGATGGCAGCGACTTCGGCGGCTCGCTGCGCAACCCGGCGGCCTGGAACAATGTCTACGGTTTCCGGCCGTCACAGGGGCTCGTGCCCAGCGGTCCCGACTTCGAGGTCTTCCACGCGCAGATGGGCGTCGAGGGGCCGATGGGCCGCAACGTCGCCGACATGGCGCTCTTGCTCGACGTGCAGGCCGGCTACCATCCGCAGGCGCCTCTCTCCTATGAGAAGCAAGGCTCCTTCCTCGAAGGCCTGGCGACGGCGGCGACCGGTGGCCGTATCGCCTGGCTCGGCGATCTCGGCGGCCATCTGCCGATCGAGCCCGGCATCCTCGACTTATGCGAGGCAGCACTCGCACGGTTCACGGATGTATCTTTCCTGACCGAGCCCTTGCGACCGGATTTCGATTTCGAGGCACTCTGGCAGGCCTTCGTGACGCTGCGCCAGGCCAGCAGCGGCTGCGCCCTGAAAGTACACTATGACGACCCCGCCAGGCGTGGCCTGCTGAAGCCGGAAGCCGTATGGGAAGTGGAAAACGCGATGCGGCTGACGGCGCCGCAGATACGCGGGGCCTCGGTCGTCCGAACCTCCTGGTACCGCACGCTGCTGTCGATCTTCGACGGCTTCGACCTCATCGCGCTGCCGACCGCGCAGGTCTTTCCGTTCGATGTCGGCACCCATTGGCCGCGCGAGGTCGGGGGGCGGGCAATGGACAGCTATCATCGCTGGATGCAGGTTTCGGCCTTCGCCACCCTGGGCGGTTGCCCGGCGGTCAATGTTCCCGTCGGCTTCGACGACAGGGGCCGGCCGATGGGCATGCAGCTGGTCGGCAGGCCACGCGGCGACCTCGCCGTGCTGAAGGCCGCGGCTGCCTATGAGACGACGCTGCCCTGGCCCGCCGGAGCCTGAGCCAGACCGGCGCGCCGGCTTGCGTCGTCCTCGCCGTCATGCATTGATTGTTGCATGCTAGGCCGCGATAGCGGCATTGCGAGGAAAAATCATGTCGTTGGAACTCTACGCCGCCTATGTCCTTGCCTGCATCGTCATCATACTGGTGCCGGGACCGACGGTGACGCTGATCATCGCCAACAGCATCCGCCACGGCACTCGCGCCGGTCTCGCTAATGTCGCCGGCACGCAAGCCGGCCTAGCAGTCATGATCGTCATCGTCGGCATCGGCCTCAACACGCTGATTTCGGGCATGGGCCACTGGTTCGAGTGGGTCAGGCTGATCGGCGCGGCCTACCTGATCTGGATGGGCGTGCAGATGTTCCGCTCGAAGGGCACGCTGAACGCCGACGGAACCGCCCGCAAACCACGCGGCGGCTTCTTCCTGCAGGGCTTGGCCGTGGCGCTGAGCAATCCAAAGACGCTGATCTTCTTCGGCGCCTTCTTTCCGCAGTTCATCTCTCCCGCCGGCAACTACCCACTGCAGATCGTCATCATGGGCCTGACCGCCATGATCTTCGCCGCCATGTCGGACTCGACCTATGCGCTCGCCGCCGGCCGCGCCGGGCGCATGCTGTCAGCCAGCCGCATCAAGCTCCTGTCGCGGATCAGCGGCAGCTTCATGGTCGGCGGCGGCCTGTGGCTGGCGTTTTCGAAGGCAAAGTAACGGCGAAAGCGCCTTCTCCATAAATTTTTGCGGAGACATATTGAAGAATTGTACGCTGCTGCACAACTCTTCACTATGCGCAAATCAAACGTTTCCTTTCGGGATCGCTTGCTTATTTGGCAATACGAGTACAGCGACGCAGTGATCGGCACCGCTTTCTTTTGCGCCTTTGCGCTGATGAAATCCATTGCGGTTGTAGGGCTCCAGGCCAATCCGGTCGTCACCACTCAACGCGTGATGGCCGTGGTAGAATACATCAGAGTGAAACCTGTCAGCCCGTATGCCATGGTAGGTCACAATCTATACTACACCTACGACGTGCGCCTTGATGACGGCAACACGCGGATTTCGATCGACGACGACGTCGAGCGACCGCATCTTGTTGGCTCACTCGTTCCTATTGAACGTCAACACCACAAGCGCGGCGTCGACACCTATCGATTGCTCAATGGGTGACAACGCGCGCCGGTGACACCGCGCGCTTGTCGGCGATTCCAAACGTCAGTTAAGCCGCCCCAGCCTTTCCACCAGCAGCGCGAAAAACCCATCATGGTCGATGTCGCGCATCACCATGGCGTTCTTTTCCCTGGAGGTGACCCCCCACCAGTCGACCACGGTCATGCCCATGGTCAGTTCGGAGGCCGTTTCCACGGTGACGTTGCAATGGCGGCCTTTGAACAGGTCGGGCTTCAGGAGATAGGCGATGACGCAGGGGTCGTGCAGCGGCCCTCCATCCGTGCC
Source organism: Mesorhizobium sp. B2-3-10 (assembly GCF_006442275.1). NCBI lineage: Bacteria > Pseudomonadati > Pseudomonadota > Alphaproteobacteria > Hyphomicrobiales > Phyllobacteriaceae > Mesorhizobium > Mesorhizobium sp. B2-3-10. The sequence goes on along the minus strand of NZ_VFVT01000003.1, from coordinate 88,386 downwards.
GTATTTGCCTTCGTCATAGCGCTCGAAGAATTCCAACATCTCGGCGGCGGCGATGCCGACCTTGGTGCCGAGCTTGCGGAACGCCTCGATGCGCTTGGACGTGGTCAGCGCCTTGTGGGTGACATCGAGCGGCATCATCACGATCGGGATGCCGGACCGGAAGACGACGTCGGCGGCATGCGGATCGACATAGATGTTGAATTCGGCCGTGGGCGTGACGTTGCCGCCCTCGAAGAAGCCACCGCCCATCAGCACGATTTCCTTGATGCGCGGCGCAATCCGGGGCTCTCGGATCAGCGCCAGCGCAACATTGGTGAGCGGTCCGAGCGGGCAGAGCGTGATGGTGCCGCTCTCTTCCTTCATCAGCGTCTCGACGATGAAATCGACGGCATACTGGTCCTGCAGCTTCATTGTCGGGTCGGGCAAATCCGGTCCGTTCAAGCCGGTCTTGCCATGGACCTCCTCGGCCGTGACCAGTTCGCGCGCCAACGGACGGATGGCGCCGGCGTAGACCTTGATTTCGGGCCGGCCGGCCAGTTCGCAGATCTTGCGGGCGTTCTTTTCGGTGAGCTTCAGCGGCACGTTGCCGGCGACGGCCGATATGCCGGCGATCTCCAGTTCAGGACTGCCAAGCGCCAGCAGAATGGCGATGGCGTCGTCCTGGCCGGGATCGGTGTCGATGATGATCTTGCGTGGTTGGGGCATTTCAATTCCTTGTTTGGCTGGCCATCAGCTCACCGGGCCGGTCCTGCGCCCGAAAGACGCCAACCGGCTGCAAAGCTGCTGAACCGCTTGACGGGGGACGGTTCCGGCCTGCGCGCTTCTCCTTGCATCCGCGCGTCGATTCAAGCGCCATGTCGATTATTCCTGTGAGTCCACGATGATCCTGGGCTATTTCCGTGGGTCCGCGACATGGTCTCCTTGGGCGGGTCTTTTGGTGGCTTGAACTTGGTCGCGGGGCGGACCATATCAAGACCATCGGGAAAAATGCCATTTGGGTTTTTCCAGTTTATGTCGCTCTTGAGAGGACAGTGTAACATGAGCCGAATGACGCCTTTCTCCAGCCCGCTTCTCCTGGGTTTCGACGCCATGGAAAAGACCCTGGAGCGTCTGGCGAAGTCCGGTGACAGCTACCCTCCCTACAACATCGAGCGCCTGAGCGGTGCCGACGGCAAGGCCGAAAGGCTGCGCATTACACTCGCCGTCGCCGGGTTCGCCGAAAGCGATCTCGATGTGACAACGGAGGAAAACCAGTTGGTCGTGCGCGGTCGCCAGACCGACGATACCGAGCGCGAATTCCTTCATCGCGGCATTGCCGCACGCCAGTTCCAGCGCTGCTTCGTGCTGGCCGACGGCATGCGTGTGATCGCGGCGGAGCTGAAGAACGGCCTTTTGTCGATCGACCTTGATCGGCCGGAGTCGGAACGGCTGGTACGGAAAATAAACATATCGGTGAAAGACTGATCTTCACCGATGGCTCTCATGCGGGATGGCCTTGAGCGGCGTCCTCGCGCCAAGGAGGCTTGAAATGACCAGAACTGACGAAACCATCACCATGACCAGCGGCGAATTCGCCCATCTCGGCGAAGGCTCTGTCGCCTATCTGCGCAAGGTCTCGAGCGACGAACTGCTCGGCCGCTTCCCCAACATCGGTGAAATCGCTCCCGGCATGGAGCTGTGGGCCCTGTTTGGGGCCAATGGCCAGCCGATCCTGCTTTCCGACGCGCGTGACCGCGCGCTGGCCGGCGCCATGGAAAACGACCTGACCACCGTCGCCATTCATTAAAGACAATTGGTTGGCTGAACTGAAAAGGGCCGCTCATGGCGGCCCTTGGTACAATATTTAAAAAGATGGCTTCAGGCCGCGTGCGAGGCCTGCGTATCCGACAAAAGCGCATGGATCGCCGCGGCGTCGCGCGTGCCCCTGACCTTGGCCACGGTGTCGGCGTCGCGCAGCACGCGCGCGATGCGCGACAGTGCCTTGAGATGATCGGCACCCGCCCCTTCGGGCGCCAGCAGCAGGAACACCAGATCGACCGGCTGGTCATCCAGCGATTCGAAATCGACCGGCGTCTCCAGCCGGGCGAAAACGCCGGCGATGCGCTTCACGCCGGCGAGCTTGCCGTGCGGGATGGCGATGCCGTTGCCGACGCCGGTCGAGCCCAGGCGCTCGCGCTGCAGGATGGTGTCGAACACCTCCCGTTCCGGAATGCCCGAAATCGTCGCTGCCCGCTCGGACAGCAATTGCAGTAGCTGCTTCTTGGAGTTCGCCTTCAACGCCGGCAAAATCGCCGGAACGCTGATAAGATCGCTCAGATCCATGCTTGAAAATCCTTGTTCGCCTGCCGCGCCAGTCCCCACCCCTCGTGCGGCTGGCTTTTATCCCTGTGCGACTTTGGTCGTGGACGGATCGATCCAGCCGATGTTTCCGTCGGGCCGGCGATAGACGATGTTGAGATGGTCGGTTCCGGCATTGCGGAAAACAAGCACGGGACTGTCCTTGGTATCGAGTTCGATGACCGCCGAGGCCACCGACATGGTCTTCAGCGTCATGGTCGATTCGGCGACGATGGCCGGTGCGAAATCCTCCGGGATTTCCTCATCGTCATCGGCAAGCGGTGCCATCACCGTGTAAGCGATGTCGGTCAACTCGCCGTTGCCATTGCCTGAATTGTGCGATTTCAGACGGCGCTTGTATCGCCGAAGCCGGGTCTCCAGCCGATCGGCCGCGGCCTCGAAGGCGAGTGTCGGGTCCTGGGCATCGCCGGTGGCCTGCAGCGAGGCGCCGGAATCCAGCCGGATCATGCAATCCGCGGAATAGCGCGAGCCCGATTTGATGACGGTGACATGCCCCGCGAAGCCGCGATCGAAATATTTGCCGATCGCTTCACCGACACGATCGTTGATGCGTGTACGGAACGCATCGCCGATATCCATGTGCTTTCCCGAAATGCGCAGATTCATCTGAAAACTGACCTTCCTTGCTCAGGCTTCAAACTGGCCCGAGTTTATACTCGTGATCCGTGCGCACAAGCTTTGCGGCGTCACTCGCGCCGATTTAAATCCGAACTTTCCGGTTGATCACAAGCCGCCTTCTTGACCGTCCCGGGTCATTGTCGTGACGGACCATCCGCTAGCGGGCATCGAGCCCGTCTCATGCGGGCGGGCTTCTAGCCACTTCACCGTGGCTTGTCAATGAAACTTGAAAGCTGTGGAAATCGTGAACGCCTAGCGGCCGGCGCTGGCGAGCGCCCGTTTCTCGCGCCGGCGCTGTACCGAGGAGGGAATATTCATGCCTTCCCGGTACTTGGCGACCGTGCGCCGGGCGATATCGACGCCGCTTTCCCTGAGCATGTCGACAATAGCATCGTCCGACAGCACATCGACGGGCTTCTCCTCGTCGATCATTTGCTTGATGCGATCACGCACCGCTTCCGAGGAATGCGCATCGCCACCACCCGATGCCGCGATCGAGGCCGTGAAGAAATAGCGCAGCTCGAACACGCCGCGCGGGGTGAGCATGTATTTGTTGGCGGTCACCCGGCTGACCGTCGATTCGTGCATGCCGATGGCGTCTGCCACCGTGCGCAGGTTGAGTGGCTTCAGCTGGCGCACGCCATGGACCAGGAAGGCGTCCTGCTGGCGCACGATTTCCGAGGCCACTTTGAGGATCGTCTTGGCCCGCTGGTCGAGGCTCCGTGTCAGCCAGTTGGCGTTCTGCAGGCACTCGGCCAGGAAATCCTTTTCCGCCTGGTTCTTCGCGTGCGGCGACACCTGGGCGAAATAGATGTGGTCGACGAGCACGCGCGGCAGCGTTTCGGCATTGAGTTCGACGGTCCAGCTGCCGTCATTGGCCGCCCGCACCTCGACATCGGCGACGATCGCATCGCTGGCGCCGCCAGAAAACGCCATGCCCGGCCGCGGGTCGAGCGCCCGGATTTCGGCCAGCATGTCCAGCAAATCCTCCTCGTCGACGCCGCAGAGCCGCTTCAGCGTCTGGAAATCGCGGCGCGCCAGCAGTTCGAGATTGGCGACCAGGGCCTTCATGGCCGGATCGAGACGGTCACGCACGGCAAGCTGCAGCGAAAGGCATTCCGCGAGGTCGCGGGCAAACAGGCCGGCCGGCTCGAAGGTCTGGCACACGGCCAGCACCTTGCCCACCGCCACCTCGTCGGTGCCAAGCCGCGTGGCGATCTCCGCCAGATCGGCCCTGACATAGCCGGTCTCGTCGAGCCCATCGGCAAGTTCTCCGGCGATCAGCCGCGCGACGGGATCGATGAAGGCGAGCGCGACCTGCTCGCCGACATGGTCGCGCAGCGTGATCCCGCTCGCAGCCATGTCGCCGGCGTCGAGCCCCTCGGACGAGGAGCCTCCACTGCCCGAAGCCGATTTCCATTGCGCCGTCAGGTCGGGGCCCAATCGCTCGCTGGTGCCGGGATCGTCGGGAAACAGGTTTTCCAGGGACGTATCGAGCTTTTCCGAGATGGCCTCGGCACTCCATCCCACCTCGTTCTCGAACCAGTCACCATCGGCGGCCGCTTGCGGCTCTACGTCGAGCTTCTGCGCCTGGTCGCTCGCGGCATCATCCTGCGGCTCGGCGCGCTCCAGAAGCGGGTTGCGCTCGATCTCCTCGTCGATGAAGTGCTCTAACTCGGTATGGGTGAACTGCAGCAGCCGAATCGACTGCATCAGCTGCGGCGTCATCACCAGCGACTGCGACTGTCGGAGCTGTAGTTTGGCCGCCAATGCCATGGTTCGGTTTCAAACGCCTCCTCTACGCGTCCCCAACTTCCGGAAATCAATTTCACGGCCGGCCATAGAAACTGGCCCGGCTTTTGCTTGTCAAGGCAAAGCCTAGCAAAACCCGCTTACCGGAGCGTTATCCCGGAGCAAAATCGCGGAAAACAGGTCGCCGGCGCGCAAAAAATCGTATCAGAAAACAAATTTCACGCTCAGAGCGTAAAACCCTCGCCGAGATAAAGCCGCCGCACGTCGGGATTTGCCACCACTTCGTCGGCGCGGCCATGAGTGAGCACCTGGCCGGCGTGGATGATGTAGGCGCGGTCGATCAGGCCGAGCGTCTCACGCACATTGTGGTCGGTGATGAGGACCCCGATGCCGCGCGCCGTCAGGTGACGCACCAATTGCTGGATATCGGCGACGGCGATCGGATCGATGCCGGCGAAGGGCTCGTCGAGCAGCATGTAGGCCGGGCGCGTCGCCAGCGCGCGCGCGATTTCCAGGCGCCGCCTTTCGCCGCCCGAGAGCGACATGGATGGCGCCTTGCGCAGATGGCTGATGTGAAATTCCTCAAGCAGTTCGTCGAGGTTGCGCTCGCGGACCTTGCGATCCTTTTCGACCACTTCGAGCACGGCGCGGATGTTCTGCTCGACATTGAGCCCGCGAAAGATCGAGGCCTCCTGAGGCAGATAGCCGATGCCGAGGCGCGCGCGACGATACATCGGCATCGAGGTGACGTCGAAGCCGTCGATCTCGATCGTGCCTTCATCCACCGGCACCAGGCCGGTGACCATGTAGAAACAGGTCGTCTTGCCGGCGCCGTTGGGGCCGAGCAGCCCGACGGCCTCGCCTGCGCGCACGCCCAGCGTGACGCCGCTGACGACCTTGCGGCCCTTGTAGCTCTTGGTCAGACCCTTGGCGATCAAGGTTCCCTTGAACTTCGCCTTGTCGACCGTGGCCGGCGCCGAAAGCTTACCTGCGGCCCGTCCCGGAAGACGTGCCGTCAGCGACGACAGGCTGACCATCAGGGGTTCGTCGCTCCCGATTTCGGCGGCGGCGTGATCGACATCTGCACACGCTGCCCAGCACATGGATCGACCTGGGCCAGCCCGGTTTTCATCTGCACGGTGAGCTTGCAGCCGACCAGCACATTGTCGTTTTGCGAAAGGACGACCTTTTTGCCCGAAAGCACCAGCACCTGGCTCTTCATGTCGAAACTGCCCTGATCGCCGGTCGCGACCTGCTGATCCGACTTGATGTAGACCTTGTCGGAGATCTCCAGGTGATCGATGTTGGCCGAGCCGGTCATGGCTGCCGCCCCGGCGGCTTCGGCGCCCTTGGCGCCCGCATTGGGGTCCTTGACGTAGTAGACCATCATCTTGCCGGCCTTCATCAGCGTCGGCCCCTGGACGACGGTGACATTGCCGGTGAAGATCGCGACGCTGTCGGCCTGGTGGACTTCCAGCTTGTCGCTTTCGATCTGGATCGGCTTGTCGCCGGCCAGTTTGAGACCCGACACCTGGCTGGCCGCTCCCGACTGCGCCAGCGACGGCGCCAGGCTGAGCAGGAACAGCGCCGAAGTTGCGGCCGCAAGCCGTGTCGAATTATTGAGCCACATTCGCTTCTTCGCCCTTTGCCTCAGCCGCCTTCAGAACGGCGGGATCGATGTTGACACGAACCTTGTTCTCGAACACCAGGATCTTGCCATTGTCCTGGACCGACATCGAATCCGCCCTGATCTGCGACCCGCCACGGCTGACATCGACGGGATCATCCGTCTTCATAGTGCCTTTGCCCATGTCGAGGAAGACGGATTTGAACTTGGCCTGCAGGCCGTCGGTCGTGCTGATGGTGACGTCGCTGTTCAGCTTCATCGTATTGCCGTCGCGATCGTAGGTACCGCGCGAGGCTTTAATCGCCGCGACATTGTCGGGGGCGATCGGCACCTTGGCGTCGATGCCTTCGAGTTCGATGATGCCTTGCGTGCTCACATCCTGGATGGCGCGCAGCGCCGTCATCGAATAGGGCTGCTTCTGCTTGGTGAAACCATTGAGTTTGGGATTGGCCATCACCAGCTTACCGTTCGAGAAGGCGGTGCCTTCGGCCTGCACCGCGACGGAAACGGGCGCGGCGAGGTAGGAATAGACTGGGAAGGCGACGGCGATCAATGCCGCGGCCAAGGGCACGGCGAATTTGAGCACGCGCACGCGGCGTGAATGACGCTGGGCGCGGTCGAAAGCTTCGCCCCGCGTCCAGTCATCCGCCGGGGGAGCCAACTCCGTCTCCGGGCTGGTCGGTTCATTCGGTCGCGCTAACATGACTGCTTTCTTCTAAAACCCTGCCCCGGGAGCACCGCCTATAGGTGGGACGCCAGCGCCCTCGCGCAAGCACAAGCCGACGAAAACCGCAAAAATGTGACAGCTGCCGTGCACAAACGAAACCCGGGTCAGCGCAACAGCCAGTGCTTCATAGCAGAAATAGACGCCCTTGCGTCTTTTTTCACCACCGAAGTTCTTCCCACTTACCTTGCGTCGCCCGCACAGGCCAGTCACAAAACAGACAACACGGACCGCCGCGCGCGGATTGCCGCGCCATGTGCGGGACGGAACTGCTTCCCGATCAAGACATCATGGTCTAAAAGCGTCTCTTCCCGATGACTGTGAGGCTGACGATGGCATTGAGAGCCGACGACCTGATCGACCGCCGCCGCTTGCGGCGCAAGCTGACTTTCTGGCGTGTCGCGGCCTTCGGCATCGTGGCGCTCGGGGTGATTGCGCTGTCGGCCTGGTTCTATGGCGACGATTTCGGCGGCTCCGCCGTCGACCACATCGCCAAGGTCAGGATCGAAGGCACCATCACCGAGGACGACGAACTGATCAAGCGGCTGGAGGCTATCCGCCAGTCGCCGAAAGTAAAAGGCGTGATCCTTGTGGTCGATTCTCCTGGCGGCACCACCGTCGGCGGGGAATCGATCTACGAGGAGGTGCGCAAGCTGGCCGCCGACAAGCCTGTCGTGGCCGAGGTCGGCACGCTCGCCGCGTCGGCGGGTTACATGATCGCCAGTGCCGCCGACCATATTGTCGCCCGCAAGACCTCGATCGTCGGCTCGATCGGCGTGCTGATCCAGTATCCCGACGTAAGCGGCCTGATGGACAAGCTCGGCGTCAAGCTGGAGGAGGTCAAGTCCTCGCCGCTGAAAGCCTCACCCTCGCCCTTCAAGCCGACCAATGACGACGAGCGCGCCATGGTCCGCAAGCTCATTCTGGACAGCTACGACTGGTTCGTCGGCATCGTCGCCGAACGTCGCAAGATGACCCACGAACAGGCGCTGGCGCTGGCCGACGGTTCGATCTTCACTGGCCGCCAGGGTGTTGCCAACGGGCTGATCGACGCCGTCGGCGGCGAGTCCGTGGCGATCGACTGGCTGGCGACCAAGGGTGTCGATGCCAAGCTCAAGGTGGTCGAGTGGAAGGACACGGAACGGCGCGGCGGTTTCCTGTTCTCGAAGGCGATGGCACGCACGATCGCCGGCGCGCTCGGCCTGCCGGACTCCGGCGGCGACGTGATCCATGAACTTGGCGCCGACCGCTTGTTTCTTGACGGTCTCGTTTCCGTCTGGCACCCTTGAGACGCGTTGGGACAGCTGAAAAAGCAAATAAAATCATCCTGATAATTTTGGCCGAACTGCTTTCACGGGGACCCGTCTGATGATCAAGTCCGAGCTTGTGCAGATTATTGCCACGCGCAATCCGCATCTTTTCCTGCGCGACGTCGAAAACATCGTCGGCGCGATCTTCGATGAAATCACCGACGCGCTTGCCGAGGGCAACCGGGTCGAATTGCGCGGTTTCGGCGCTTTTTCGGTGAAGAACCGACCTGCCCGCACCGGCCGCAACCCGCGCACCGGCGAATCCGTCGAGGTCGAGGAGAAATGGGTGCCGTTCTTCAAGACCGGCAAGGAGTTGCGTGAAAGGCTGAACGGCGGCAAGTAGGCGCGTCAGCGCTGGACGGCCTTATCGGCCCGCTTGCGACGGAAAACATCATGCTCAATCGCTTCATGCTCATCGTGGTCTTCGTGCCCCTGGCGATCATCCTGATCGCTTTGGCCGTCGCCAACCGCGAACTCGTCGCCTTCACGCTGGACCCGTTCAATCCCGGAAATCCGAAGCTGACGCTCACCTTGCCGCTGTTCATCTTCCTGTTCCTGGCGCTCGCCATCGGCATGGTCGTCGGCAGCCTGGCGACATGGGTGAAGCAGGGCCACTACCGCAAACTGGCGCGCCAGCGCGGTGTCGAGGCCGAAAACCTGCGCCAGGCAGTCAGCCGCACGCCCTCGGTGCCGCAGGCATCAGCCCAAGCACCGGCCCAAGGGTCGGCGTTGCCGAAGCCGACCAATTGAGCCGCAGGTCGGCGCGTTTCTTTTCGCGGAGCTTTTCATGCTGACCATTTCGGCCGCGGAGGTCGATCGTGCGCTGACCTTTCCTGGACTGGTCGAGACATTGCGCACGGCATTTCGCGAGGGCGCGGTGCAGCCGGTCAGGCATCATCACGCGGTCGAAAGGCCAGACGGCGCGGCGTCGACCTTGCTGCTGATGCCCGCATGGACCGATTTTCACGCCGCGGGCCGTTCCGCCGGCGGCCATATCGGCGTCAAGATCGTCACCGTCTCGCCCGACAACAACGCCGTCGGCAAGCCCGCCGTGATGGGGCTCTATCTCTTGCTCGATGGCAGCACCGGCGAGCCGGAAGCCCTGATCGACGGCCAGCGGCTGACGCAGTGGCGCACGGCGTGCGCCTCGGCGCTGGCGGCGTCCTATCTCGCCCGCGACGATGCCTCGCGGCTGCTCGTGGTCGGCGCCGGCGCGCTGTCGCCCTTCCTGGCCAAGGCGCACAGCGCCGTGCGGCCAATCAAGACCATCCGCATCTGGAACCGCACCCCGGCCAACGCCGAGAAAGTCGCGGCCGATCTGCGCGCCGAGGGCTTCGCGGCCAGCGCCGCGACCGATCTCGATGCCGAGCTTGGCCAGGCCGACATCGTCTCCTCGGCGACAATCACCACCACGCCGCTGATCAAGGGCACGTTGCTGCGGCCGGGAACCCATGTCGACCTGGTCGGCGGCTTTACGCCTGCGATGCGCGAAAGCGATGACGACGCGATCATGCGCGCCCGCGTCTATGTCGACACCCGCGCCGGCGCCACCAAGGAAGCCGGCGACATCGTCCAGCCACTGGCCTCAGGCGTGCTGAAACCACAAGCCATCGTCGCCGACCTGCACGAACTGGCGCGCGGCCAAAAGGAAGGTCGCGGCAGCCCGGACGAGATTACGCTGTTCAAGTCGGTCGGTGCCGCGCTGGAGGACTTGGCGGCCGGCATTGCCGTCTACAAGGCGCTCAGGGGCTAGTCGAAGCGAGTTTGGCGCCCATCGTCTCCGCGATCAAAGCGAAATCTGCCACGCTGATCGGGAACAAGCCAAAGCGCAACGGGTAACCCCAGTTCGATTTGCCTGAGGTGAACTCCAGCCTCTCAAGCAATGGCTTGATCGGCGTTTCCTGTGCCTGCGCCCAGTCGACATCGCGACGGAACGGCGTGAAGCCGCCGCCCATGTCGCCTTGATAGGGGTCTCCTTCCCGCACCATGCCGATCGCTGTGAACGCCTGCAGACCGTCTTTCTCCCCCAAAACCGTGGTCGGCGAATAATAGACAATGCCATCACCGGGCCTGACGCGGCGCAGCGGTGCCGCCTTGCCATGGTTGACCTGCATGAAGCCGCCCTTGCGGCCGCGCCGGACATGTTCGGCCGACGCCACGGCGATCCAATACGCGCTCATTTCTGTTCCTAATTGGCCAGTTGTCCGTCGGCCAACGCTTGCCCGCTAATCGGCCCGCAGTGCCGGAGTGCCAAACGATAGGGCTGGGGCCGCGGCAATGGCAAGTGCGGCCGTTCGGAACGGCTTCGGCCCGGAACCGTTGTTGCGTCATGCGACTATATGGCTTCCTGCTGTTCTGGTCTGTCTTGGCCACCATGGTCGCCGCACTCAGCCTCGGACCGTCTTTCGCCCACGTTCTGGAATCGGCGCCCCGGCTCACCCGATGGTCCCCGGCGCTTTGGCGCGAGGCCACCGTTTTCAACGGCCAATTCCTGCTCTTCGCAATCATTGGCGCGCCGCTGGATGTCGCGGCAGTCATCTGCCCGGGACTGCTGGCGTGGCTGCTGCGCCAAGATCGGTCGGCGTTCTGGTTCGCACTCGCCGCCACCTTGCTCTATGCGCTATCCCTCGTACTTTGGTTCGTTCTCGTCAAACCGGCCAATAAAGTTCTCGCCACCTGGGTGCCAGGGCCGATTCCAGACAATTTCGACGCCATACGGCTGCGCTGGGAAACCGGCCACATGGCCGTCACGGCGGCCAAGGCTGCCGGCTTCGTTTCGCTGGTTGTCGCACTGCTTTCGATCGGGCGTGGCGGCTAAGCCATCCGCAATCGCCGCAATTGCCCCAATCGCCCCAATCGCGCAGTCGCAATGTCGCGCGGGTTTGTTGCGCCGATGGGCATAGCTGTGGCAGAAGCGGGCCGAACCGCCGGAGAAGCTGTCTCTTGAAGTCTTTTCGCGACAAACGCCGCGACGGCCGCCCGCACCAGCCGGGTAAAGGCGAAGCCGCGCAATCGCGTCCACCGGAAGGTCGCGGCGTGGCCAGGCCGGAGGTCAGGCCGCGGCAAGACCTGAAGCCGGACCAGCCCGCACCGAAATCCACGCCCCGCAACCTTGCCCGTCGCGACGGCGTCCTGCCCGCTGAGCAACTTCCGGTAATCCTCGAAGTGGCACCCAACGCGGATTACGCGCTGCTCGACAGCGGCGCTGGACAAAAGCTTGAACAATATGGCCCCTACCGCATCGTGCGGCCCGAGGGCCAGGCCATCTGGCAGAAAGCTCTGCCGGCAAAGGACTGGGAGCGTGCCGACGCGATCTTCACCGGTGACACCGACGAGGAAGGCATCGGTCGCTGGCGTTTTCCCAGGACGCCGCTCGGCGAAACCTGGCCGATGAAGCATGACGGCATCGACTATCTCGGCCGCTTCACCTCGTTTCGCCATGTCGGCGTCTTTCCCGAGCAGGCGTCGCACTGGGACTATATGGCCGGGCTGATCGCGGCCGCCAGGCGGCCAGTCAAGGTACTCAACCTGTTCGGCTATACCGGCCTTGCCTCGCTGGTGGCGGCGCGCGCCGGCGCCGAGGTCACCCATGTCGACGCCTCGAAGAAGGCGATCGGCTGGGCTCGCGAAAACCAGGAGATATCCGGACTTGGCGGCAAGCCGATCCGCTGGATCGTCGACGACGCGGTCAAGTTCGCCGAGCGCGAGGAGCGTCGCGGCAGCCGCTACGACATCATCCTGTTCGATCCGCCGGCCTATGGCCGCGGCCCCAAGGGCGAGGTCTGGCAATTGTTCGAAGATCTTCCCGATCTGACGGACCTCTGTCGCTCGATCCTGACCCCAAGACCGCTTGCCGTGGTGCTGACCGCCTATTCGATCCGTGCCTCCTTCTTCGCCATCCACGCTCTGGTGCGCGACACGTTCGCCGGCATGGGCGGCAAGGTTGAATCGGGTGAGCTGATCATCCGTGAAAAGTCCGCCGGCCGGGCGCTTTCGACGTCACTGTTTTCGCGCTGGGTGGCCTGACATGAACGAACGGCATGCCGGCGCGCCCGGTCAGGTGAAGGAAGTCACCAGCCTTGCCAATCCGCTGGTCAAGGACATCAAGGCTCTTGCCTTGAAGAAATTCCGCGACCAGCAGAACGCCTTCATGGCCGAGGGGCTGAAGCTGGTCATCGATGCGCTCGACTTGGGCTGGCAGATAAGGACGTTGGTTTTCGCCAAGGCCGGACGCGGCAACGCGGCCGTGGAAAAGGTCGCGGCACGCACCGTCGCCGCCGGCGGCACCGTGCTCGAAGTATCGGAAAAGGTGCTTGTCGCCATCACCCGCCGCGACAATCCGCAAATGGTGGTCGGCGTCTTCTCGCAGAAATTCCTGGCCCTGAAGGACATCCGTGCCGACAATGGCGATGTCTGGGTGGCGCTCGACCGGGTGCGCGATCCCGGCAATCTCGGCACCGTCATCCGCACCGTCGATGCCGTCGGCGCCAAGGGCGTCATCCTGGTCGGCGACACGACCGATCCGTTTTCGGTGGAAACGGTGCGCGCCACCATGGGGTCGATCTTCGCCATCCCGGTGGCCAAGGCAACTACGGAGGCATTCCTTGCCTGGCGTGGCGGCTTTTCAGGGCTGGTTGCCGGCACGCATCTGAAAGGCGCGGTCGACTATCGCTCGGTCGATTTTTCCCGCGGGCCGGTGCTGCTGATGATGGGCAATGAGCAGCAGGGCCTGCCCGAAAGCCTGGCGGCAAGCTGCGACAGGCTGCTCAGGATTCCGCAGGCGGGCCGTGCCGATTCGCTCAATCTGGCGGTCGCCACCGGCATCATGCTGTTCGAGATCCGGCGCGGCGCGCTGAAGCTCGAACCAATTTCGGACCAGCAATGAGGGTTGCCCAATCGTGAAATCATGGTCTCCCTACGCGCTGCTCGTCATCGTGGCCATCGCGCTCGACCAGTGGATAAAGACGCGGGTCGAAGCCGGACTGCCCTTCCAGGAAAAGCTCGACCTCCTGCCCTTCCTGGCGCTGTTTCGCACCTACAACACCGGCATCGCCTTCTCGATGTTCTCCTCCTTCGGTGACATCGGCCTGGTTGTCATCGCGGTGCTGGTCGTCGCTTTCGTGCTTTACCTCGCCACGCGCACGCCATCGGGCCATGTCATCGCCCGCACCGGCTTTGCCCTGATCATCGGCGGCGCGCTGGGCAATCTGATCGACCGCGCCGTCTATAGCCACGTCATCGATTACATCCTGTTCCACACGCCGGTCTGGTCCTTCGCCGTCTTCAACCTTGCCGATGCCTTCATTTCGGTGGGCGCGGCCCTGGTCGTCTTCGACGAACTCATCGGCTGGCGGCGTGAACCCACGCCTCCGAACGCCAAGCCTTCCGAGGATTGACCCCGCGCGGCCATCGCCGCACAGTCACGCCGAGCAAGTTCGCGGAGAAAAAGATGACCGAAACCTTCAAAGCCATCCTCGTTTCGCGCGATGCCGAGAAAAAACAGTCGGTCGCCGTGACCGATCTCACCGACGCCGATCTGATGGAGGGCGACGTCACCATCGCGGTCGAGGCGACGACGGTGAACTACAAGGATGGACTGGCGATATCGGGCAAGGCGCCGGTGATCCGTCGATGGCCGCTGGTGCCGGGCATCGACCTTGCAGGCACCGTCATCTCTTCTTCCAATCCCGACTGGCGCAAGGGCGACAAGGTCATCCTGAATGGCTGGGGTGTTGGCGAAACCCATTTCGGCGCCTATGCCGGGCGCGCCCGCGTCAAGGGCGACTGGCTGGTGCCCCTGCCGGAAGGCATGAGCGCGCATGATGCCATGGCGGTCGGCACCGCCGGCTACACGGCCATGCTCTGCGTCATGGCGCTGGAGCGGCACGGCATCCTGCCTGAGCGCGGACCTGTCGTGGTGACGGGTGCTGCCGGCGGCGTCGGTTCGGTCGCGGTCTCGATCCTGTCCAGCCTCGGCTACCATGTCATCGCGTCAACCGGCCGCAACGCCGAAAGCCCCTATCTGATCAACCTCGGCGCCGCCGAGGTGATATCGCGCGACGCGCTCAACCAACCCGCCAAGCCGTTGGCCAAGGAGCGCTGGGCCGGCGGCATCGATTCGGTCGGCAGCCACACGCTGGCCAATGTGCTGTCGATGACCTCCTATGGCGGCGCGGTCGCGGCCTGCGGCCTGGCCGGCGGCATGGATCTTCCGTCGAGTGTCGCCCCCTTCATCCTGCGCGGCGTCTCCCTGCTCGGCATCGATTCGGTGATGGCGCCGAAAGCCGTGCGCCTCGAGGCCTGGCGGCGCATCGGCTCCGATCTCGATGTGGACAAGCTCGCCAGCCTGTCCACGACCATCGGCTTCGACGGCATCATCGGTGCGGCACACGACATCGTCGACGGCAAGATCCGCGGCCGCGTCGTCGTCGACATGTGACCCGGTTCAGGGGTGGCAGGCGCCGGGCGGAATTGCCACATTGGCTGGCAAATCCGTCGCCGCCGGGCCAAAAACGCCCGATCCGCTAAAATTCGAACGATCCCCCGCAATTTTCCATAATCTCTGTCTGGCAAAGGATTTCGCATGATCGCGGAATCCGACAGCCAACAGGCCGACGCCGGCGACGACATCGATGCGGCATCGGCGCAACCGCAGGTATCGGCGCGGCGGTTTATCGCCGCGCCGCCGCTGGTCCCTGATCAGCAACCGGCCAAGCGCGAAGGGCTGCCGGTCCTGACCTTCGTTGCCGTCATGCTGCTGGCCGGCCTCTCATCCCTGACCGGGGCGCCAGTCTTCATCAGCCTTGCCTTGCTGGCAACCGGCCTTGCTGGCCTGGCCATGCATCTGCGCGCCAGACGCAGCGTACGCCGCACTGCCGTCCTGCTCGACGAAACCACCGCCCGTAACCGCGCCGAGATCGAGACGCTGGCCGACCGCATGTGGGAGATGCAGGAAAGCGAGGAGCGCTTTCGCGGTCTCATCGACGCGCTCGGCGATCTCGTCATCCATCGCGACCGCGACGGCTACATCGTCTACGCCAACAAGGTGTTCGCCGACCTCGTCGAAACCGATCCGCGCGATCTTGCCGGCAAGACGTTGGCCGAACTCGGCATCGAGGTCGGCATCGTTCCCGATGCGGCTTTCTCCGACCATGAATGCCTGAGTTCCACCGACGTTGCCATCCGCACGCCGACAGGCCCGCGCTGGTTCTCCTGGATCGAGCTGTCGGTGCGCGAAAAGGACAGCGGTGCCGTTTCGCATCGAGCCATCGCCCGCGACATCACAGCACGCAAACGCGCTGAATCGTCCATGATCACCGCGCGCGAGCGGGCCGAGTTCGCGAGCCAGGCCAAGTCGCGCTTCCTCGCCACCGTCAGCCATGAGATCCGTACGCCGATGAACGGCATCATGGGCATGGCCAGGCTGCTCGCCGACACCAGCCTTTCGCCGGAGCAGCAGACCTATGTCGGCGCCATCTCGACCTCGGCCAGCGCCTTGCTTGCGCTGATCGAGGACTTGCTCGATTATTCCAAGATCGAGGCCGGACGCTTCGATCCCGAACCGCAGCCCATGTCGGTGCGCGAGATCGCCGACAACATCATCGAATTGATGGCCGCGCGCGCCTTCGCCAAGAGCATTGGCCTTGGCTGCCATGTCGAACCGGATGTGCCGCAATTGATCACCGCCGATCCGGGCCGGGTCAGGCAGGTGCTGCTCAACCTCATCGGCAACGCCATCAAGTTCACCGACAGTGGCGGCGTGCTGGTCAGCGTAGCGCGCGCCCGAACCGAGACCAGCGACCGCATCTGCTTCACCATCGCCGATACCGGTCCCGGCCTGCGCGACGAGGACATGGAGCGCATCTTCGAGGAGTTCGAGCAGGCCGACGGCACCTCGACGCGCACACATGGCGGTGCTGGACTGGGACTTGCCATCTCCAAGCGCCTGGTGGCCGCCATGGGCGGCACGATTTCGGTTTCCAGCCGGCTTGGCCAGGGATCGGAATTCGTCTTCGAGATTCCCGCCACATCAGCCACCGAGCCGCCGCAGGGCCGGTTGAACGCGCTTGCCGGGCGACGCGCCGTGATCGTATCCAAGAACACCGTCGAGGCCGACGCCATCGCCCGCACCATCCGCTCCAATGGCGGCGCGGCCGGAATCGCCACCACCGTGGCTCAGGCCGCATCCTTTGCCGACGGCTGCGACGTGCTTCTGGTCGACGCGGCCATGGAAGAGAGTGACGGAAGGCTGCTCAAGCGGCTTCGCCAGCATGGGTTTTCCGATTGCGAAGCCGTCACGCTGATCGCACCCACCGACCGCGGCATGCTGGGCGAGTTTCGTGCCAGCGGCTACGCGACTTTCCTTGCCCGGCCAGTGCGCGGAGGAACACTTTTGCGTGTCCTTTTGAGCAGCCACGCACCGGTCCTGGCCCAGCCGCAGCCGGAAAAACGCCGCGCACCGGCGCTTCGTGCCTCAGGCGAACGCCAGCAGGGCCTGTCCGTGCTGATCGCCGAGGACAACGACATCAATGCCATGCTGGCCCGCGCGACGCTGTTGAAGGCCGGGCATCGCGTCAAGGTGGTCGGCAACGGCAAGGCCGCCGTCGAGGCGGTCACCGGTGCCGGCCACAAGCACCGCTTCGACGTGGTTCTGATGGATCTTCATATGCCCGTCATGGACGGACTGGACGCCATTGCCGCGATCCGCCGCCATGAAGAGGAGGCCTCCGTGCCGCCGGTGCCGATCATGGTGCTGTCGGCCGACAGCCAGGAAAAGACCCGCCATGCGGTGCTCGCCCACGGCGCCAGCGGCTTCGTCACCAAGCCGCTCGACCCCGATGCGCTGGTCAGTGCCGTCGAGGGCCAGGTCGCCGCTTGAGCCAGCTTTTTCCGGGGTGCGTGGCTGGTCAAGGCCGCCAAAAACCAGCCCATTTCGGCGCCCGCGAACGCGACGCGCCTGGGGTCTTGTGACGCAACGTAGCCGGTTGACCGTTTTCGCCAGCCGACGAAGTATTGCCCGCGACGCCGTATCACGGTACTGTCACAATCCTGTTGCACCTACACCGTATCCCCGTGCCAAGAGGGATGGCTCGAAGGAGAATCACTCGTGCATACAGTTATGCCGGAATGTGACACTCGGCCGAACGCCAGCAGCGCCTTGCTCGCCGGACGTAATGTCGATTCCGTCATAAAGGGTGCGGCGCTCGGCCGTATCGGCAATCTCGAAGTGCGGCTCGCCCGCAACGAGGCCGAGATCGCGGCCGCGCAGGAAGTGCGTTACCGTGTATTCTATGACGAGCTTGGCGCCAGGAAGGATCTGTTCCAGGCGCAGGACCGCCGCGATGCCGACCGCTTCGACCCGCTCTGCGACCATCTGCTCGTCCTCGACACCACGCTTTCCGGCCCTGAGCACCGTCGCATCGTCGGCACCTATCGGTTGCTGCGGCAAGAAATCGCGGCAACCGCCGGAGGCTTCTATTCCGAAGGCGAATTCGAGCTGACCAAGCTCATCGCCCGCCATCCCAGCCAGCGCTTCCTTGAACTCGGCCGTTCCTGTGTCTTGCCGGAATACCGTTCGAAGCGCACCATCGAAGCGCTATGGCAAGGCATCTGGGCCTACATCAATCACTACGAGATCGGGGTGATGACCGGCTGCGCCTCGTTCCATGGCACCGTGCCGGCCGCGCATGCGGAGGCGCTCACTTATCTTGCCCATCACTGCCGCACCAACTCGGCCTGGGACGTGCGCGCTGTGTCCGGGCGCTATTGCTCCATGGACCTGATGCCGATCGAGGCGGTCAACACCAAGGCGGCGATCGCGGCGATGCCGCCTCTGGTCAAGGGCTATCTGCGGGTCGGCGCTCGCATCGGCGATGGTTGCGTCATCGACCGCGAATTCTCCACGGTCGACATTTTCGTCGTGATGCCGGTCAAGGAGATCGGTGCCCGCTACGTCAACTATTATGGCGGGGAAGCGCAGCGCTTCGCCGCGTGAGCGATTAGGCAGTAGTCAGTAGTCAAGACGACACGATTCGCGCTTCGGCGACTACTGACCACTCCCCTACTCCCTCTCCTCACGGAATGTCTTCCGGCCGCCGGCCGGGCCGGCTCTTGTAGGCTGGAAAGGTCCAGCCGAAACGGAGCGCGCCGCCGCGCACCGCGAACGCCGCGGCGAAGCCGGCCAGCTCTGAAACGATCGGCGGCAATCCTGTGACGTCGCCAGCCGTGAAGATGGCAGCGCCCGTGAGAGCGGCCGTAACATAGATTTCCGGCCTCAGCAGCACCGAGGGTTCGCCGGCCAGCAGATCGCGCAGGATGCCGCCGGACGTGGCGGTGAGCACGCCGGTGATGACGGAGACGACCGGCGAACCGGTAATGGCCAGTCCCTTGGCCGCACCCATCACCGAAAAAGCGGCCAGCCCGATGGCGTCGAGCCAGAGCAGCCATTTCCAGCGGGATTCGATACGGTGCGCGGCAAAGAAAACCAGCACAGCGGCCGCCGCGCAAATCAGCACGTAGCTAGAGTTGGCGACCCAGAAAACCGGCAGATTGAGGATGACGTCGCGAAGCGTGCCGCCGCCGATGCCGGTGACGCTGGCCAGGAACAGGAAGCCGATAATGTCGAGCTGTTTGCGCGACGCCGCCAACGCCCCCGTCGCCGCGAAGACCGCAACGCCGGCATAGTCGAGGAGGGCGATCGGGTTCATGGAGTGAGTAGTGAAGTAGTCAGTAGTGAATGGCAATTGGCGAAGCAGGCGCCTACCCGGCCCAGTCCTTGCTACTCACAACTCTCTATCGCTACCCCACTAATCACGCATCCTTCTCGGCCTGCTCATTGACCGGCCCTGGCTCGACCGGCGCGTCGGCGGCGATTTTCGGACCACCCTTGGCGACGCCGACCATGGCCGGGCGCAGCACCCGCTCGCCGATCGAATAGCCCGGCTGCACGACCTGGACCACGGTGTTGGCCGGAACATCGGGATTGGGCACTTCAAACATTGCCTGGTGGAAATTGGGATCGAACTTCTCGCCCTCGGGAGCGAGTTTCTTGACCCCATGCCGCTCCAGCGCCGACAGCATGGCGCGCTCGGTCAGGTCGACGCCTTCGATCAGCGCCTTGAAGCCGGCATCCCCCGATGCCTTGGCCTCGGCCGGAATGGCATCCAGGGCGCGGCGCAGATTGTCCGACACCGACAGCATGTCGCGGGCGAAATTCGCCACCGCATAAGTGCGCGCGTCATGCACGTCGCGCGCGGTGCGGCGGCGCAGGTTTTCCATCTCGGCCGCGACCCGCAGCGCGCGGTCCTTCAGTTCTTCATTTTCCTTCAGCAGCCGTACAAGCGCTTCGTAGTCGCCATCGGTGCTGCCTTCCGTGCGCTCGGCATTGGCCTCGGCCGCCTCGGCTTCATTGGGCGTGCGTTCGTCTTTTGCCTGGTCGCTCATCGCCGTTTCCCGTCATCTCGAATGGTATGGATTTTGTGCCCGATATCGAGGTTCGCAGGCCAAAAATCAAGGGGAAAGCGACCGCAGGCGCCTGCGGCCTGACCAGGAAAGCACGATGGGGACGCCTCGATTTTAATTCAAATTTTACCGTACTTGCCGGCTTTGCTTGCCACGAGGCGGTGATGCGGGAACCATTCCGCTGCTGGGGGAGTTTCGGAGCCGACGCAGGATTTTTGAAATGATGACCCGCAACAAGCTTGAAAAAGGCGAAAGGCTCGCTGCGGAGGTTCGGCGCCAGTTCGGCGCCGAGGCAGTGACGCGCTTTCTGCGCACCTTGCCAGCCTTCCGCATCGAACCTGACATCCCGGACCGGTTTGAGCAATTGCTCGAGCATCTCGACCGGGTCGAGGATGGCGACGCCGGCTGGCGACGGCAGTAGGACCGCCCGGGCTTTACGCGACAATTACGCACAGTAACTTTGCGTGATCCTTGGCTTGCGGTGGCGGCACACGCTGCCTATGCTTCCTGATGAACATGATTTCCCCCGAGGCAGCTGCCAACAGCAAGCGCGCCTGGCTCAAGATCCTGGCGCGCTACAAGAAGCCTGACAGGCGGCGTAGCACACTCGAACTCGCCATCACCCTCATTCCTTTCGCCACGCTGTGGGCTCTGTCTTCCGCTGCCTATGCCTATGGTCATTGGTGGGGACTGGTCCTGATCCTGCCCGCGGCCGGCTTCCTGGTGCGGATTTTCATGATCCAGCACGATTGCGGCCATGGCTCCTTCTTTGCCAATCGCATCGCCGATGACTGGATCGGCCGCGCACTGGGCATCCTGACGCTGACGCCCTACGACTGCTGGCGGCGTGCCCATGCCACCCATCATGCCAGCGCCGGCAATCTCGACGAACGCGGCATGGGCGACATCAGGACGCTGACCGTCGCCGAATACCGGCGGATGTCCTGGCGGGGTCGCCTGGCTTATCGCCTCTACCGTCATCCCCTGGTGATGTTCGGCCTGGGGCCGATCTGGCTGTTCATCTTCTCGCAAAGGCTGCCTATCGGCATGATGCGTGGCGGCCTGACGCCCTGGGTGTCGTCAATGACCACCAATCTTGGCATCGCGCTTGCCGCGGCCATCCTCATCTGGGTCATCGGTCCCGGCGCGTTCCTGATCGTCCATCTGCCGATCGTCATTCTCGCCGGTTCGGCCGGCATCTGGCTGTTCTATGTCCAGCACCAGTTCGAGGAGACCGAATGGGCGAAGGATGAGGAATGGGAGTTCCAGCGCGCCGCCCTGCACGGCTCGTCCTATTACGACCTCCCGCCGGTGCTGAACTGGTTCACCGGCAATATCGGCGTTCACCACGTCCACCACCTCTCCGCCAAGGTGCCCGGCTACCGGCTGCAGGAAGTGCTGCGGGATTATCCCGAGCTGCGCGGCATCGGCCGCGTCACGCTCCTCGAGAGCCTGCGCTGCGTCAAACTGGCCTTGTGGGACGAAAGCAGCCACAAACTGGTGTCGTTCCGCGAAGCGCGGATGGCGGCGTAGAGCATACCGCCGCGCCAGCGCGGCGGTATTTCCCAAACCTTTCTCAGGCCGCTTGCCGCTCGTCGCGCATCAGGATCTGGCCATGGCGGATCTCCGTGCCCAGCACCTTCAGGCATTCGCGGATGAAATTGGACAGGCCCGGCCAGCCCTTGGCCGAAACGAGATTGCCGTCGACATGGGCCCCGTTCGGCGCGACGTCGATATAGATGCCGCCGGCCAGCGTGACTTCCGGCTCGCAATAGTGAAGCGCCGCCACTTCCCTGCCCCGCACCACGCCGTCGACCGCGATCAGGATCTGCACGCCATGGCAGATGGTGAAGATCGGCTTGCCTGTCTCATGGAAGTGCCGCACCAGCGCCTGCACCCGCTTGTCGATACGGATGTATTCGGGACCGCGCCCGCCCGCCGCGTAGACGGCATCGTACTGGGCCGGATCAACCTCGGAAAACGTCTTGTTGAGGATGTAATCGTGTCCGGGCTTCTCGGTGTAGGTCTGGTGGCCTTCGAAATCGTGCAGCGATGTCTTCAGCACATCGCCCGCCTTCTTGTCCGGGCAAACGACATGCACGGTATGGCCGACGGCATGCATGGCCTGTTCAAAGACGAAAATCTCGTATTCCTCGCTGAACTCGCCAACGAGCATCAATATCTTCTTGCCAGCCATTCCCGGTTCCTCCCTTTGTGGCCATTTATTTCGGGTTGCGAAATAACAGCGATATCCTAAGAGCAAGATGCCGGGAGGAAAAGTGCAAATCGCACAATTGGTACGACCAGTTTTTTGGAGTAGAGGCCTTCGACCTTGCTAGAAAAAGCGTCAGCTGTTGCGAAGGCGCCGCCAGGAATATTTCGGTCCCTTGGTCTCCGTTATGGCGGCCGGCTGGTAATAAAGCCCCAACCCGCCGGTGCGGCCTTCTTCCAGGCGCTTCATGAGCACTGGATTCGAGATCTCGAATTCATCGAAGCCAAGCCGCAGCATGTGCGGCAACGGGTCGACCAAGACCTGCCCGGTGGCACGCAGCGCGCCCGTGAAATGATAACGGCTGCGCAGCAGTTCGCCCTTTGAGAAGGAGCGGCCGTCGCCGAAAGCCGGGAAGGCCAGCGCCACCAGCGACAGCTGATCGAGCAGGTCGGCGATCTTCTCGAGCTGGTCGCCGGGCTGCAGCACGACGCCGAGCCGCTCCTTCGCCGAGCGGCGCACCTCCGGGTCGAGATCGAGGAACGCCTGCAGCGGCAGGATGAATCGGCCATTGCCGGAAAGCGCGTCGGCGCTCTCGGCATGGCTCCACTCGTCCTCGCGAAAACCCTCCGGGGTCCAGAGCCGTGTCTCCGGTGTCGTCGGTCCAGTCATCAAAATTCCTAAAATTCGAAGAGTTCGAGCGTGTGTTGAAATTCAGGTCAGGCTGTGTCGAAAACGGCGGCTTGCGAGAACCGGAGCGGAACGTACTTGAAGTCCGTGAGCACCGGAAGCGCAGGAAGCCGCCGTTTGCAGCCCGGCCTCACCTGAATGGCAACATACCCTATAGTGATGCGTCGGTCAGCGACACTTCCAGTCCCGACAGGTGAATGCCGCACTCGGTCTTGGCGTGGCCGGCCCAGCGGCCGCTGCGCGCATCCTCGCCCGGCTGCACCGGCTGCGTGCAGGGAAAGCAGCCAATCGACAGATAACCATAGGCGACCAGTGGGTTTTCGCGCAGCGCATGCGCGCGCATGTAGTCGGCCTGGTCCGACGTCGTCCAGTGCGCCAGCGGATTGATGCGGATGCGAGGCCCGACCGCCTCGAACACCGGAAGTGCGGCCCGTGTCGAGGCCTGGAAGCGTTTGCGGCCCGTGAACCAGGCGCGGAAGGGTGCGACGCCACGCGCCAGCGGCTCGACCTTGCGTACGTCGCAGCAGGCATCGGTGTTGTTCTGGTGCAGATTGCCGGTCGGGTCGATCCGTTCGAGCGCCGCTTCGTCCGGCTTGATCACCCGGATGTTAGTCAATCCGAAATCGGCGACCAGCGCGTCGCGATAGCCGAGCGTCTCCTCGAAATGCTTGCCGGTATCGAGGAAGATGACCGGCAGCGTGCGGTCGATCTTGGCGATCATATGCAGCAGTACCGCCGAATCCGCGCCGAACGAAGACACGGCGGCGATCTCGTCGTGAAACAGATCATTGGCCGATCGTTCGATGATGTCGATCGGGCTGAGATGACCGTAGAGCGCGTCAAACCCCGCCGCTTTGGCGGCGATGCCGTCATCGACCTCGGCAATATGGTCAAGCGGCCTTGGCTTCGCCAGCATAGAGCGCCTCCTTGAACGGCGCGGGACCGACACGGCGGTAGGCGTCGATGAATTTTTCCTGAGGGTTGAGCCGAAGGCCGAGATAGGTGTCGACGATCTGCTCGATGGCGTCGGTGATTTCTTCCGAAGAGAAGCCACGGCCGATGATCTCGCCGACCGAAGTGTTCTCGTCGGCCGAACCGCCCAATGTCACCTGGTAGAGTTCGGAGCCCTTCTTCTCGACACCGAGGATGCCGATATGGCCGACATGGTGGTGGCCGCAGGCATTGATGCAGCCGGAGATCTTCAGCTTCAATTCGCCGATCTCGCGCTGCCGCTCCAGCGAGGCGAAGCGGCGCGAGATTTCCTGTGCGATCGGGATCGAGCGTGCCGTCGCCAGTGCGCAATAATCGAGGCCCGGGCACGAGATGATGTCCGAGATCAGGTTGGAATTAGCCGTCGCCAGCCCGATGTCGACCAGCGCGTCATAGACCGCCTTGAGGTCGGCACGCGCCACATGCGGCAGGATCAGGTTCTGCTCGTGGCTGACGCGAAGCTCGTCGAAGGCATATTTCTCGGCAATGTCGGCGACCGCTTCCATCTGGCTGTCGGTCGCATCGCCCGGCACCTCGCCGATACCCTTGAGCGAGATCGTCACCGCCGCGTAGTCAGGGTGGCGGTGCGTCACCACGTTCTGGTCGAGCCAGTCCGAGAAGCCCTTGGAATCCAGCCGCGCCACCTTGACGGCAGCGTCGCCGTCCGGCCGCCCGGTCAGCGCCGGCGGTGCGAAATAGGCCTCGATCGCGCGGATGTCCGCCTCGGGCAGCTTCAGCTCCGCGTCCTTCAATTCCTGCCACTCGGCCTCGACCTGGCGGGTGATTTCCTCGGCGCCGGTCTCGTGGACCAGGATCTTGATGCGCGCCTTGTACTTGTTGTCGCGGCGGCCATAGAGATTGTAAACGCGCAGGATCGCCGTGCAGTAGGAGAGAAGGTCGGCTTCGGGCAAGAAGTCGCGGATCTTCCTCGCCACCATCGGCGTGCGGCCCTGGCCACCACCGACATAGACGGCGAAGCCGAGTTCGCCGGCGGCGTTCTTCTTCAGGTGCAGGCCGATATCGTGCGTCTGGATGGCGGCGCGATCGCGCTCGGCTCCCGTCACCGCGATCTTGAACTTGCGCGGCAGGAACGAGAATTCCGGATGCACCGAAGACCACTGCCGCAGGATTTCCGCATAGGGACGCGGATCGGCGACCTCGTCGGCGGCAGCCCCGGCAAAATGATCGGCGGTGACATTGCGGATGCAGTTGCCGCTGGTCTGGATGGCGTGCATCTCCACGCTGGCCAGGTCCGCCAGAATTGCCGGAATGTCCGACAGCGCCGGCCAGTTGAACTGGATGTTCTGGCGCGTGGTGAAATGGCCGTAGCCCTTATCGTATTTGCGGGCGATGTGGCCGAGCATGCGCAACTGCTTGCCGTTCAGCGTGCCGTAGGGCACCGCGATGCGCAGCATGTAGGCGTGCAGCTGCAGATAGACACCGTTCATCAGCCGGAGCGGCCGGAACTGGTCCTCGGTGATCTCGCCGGACAGCCGGCGCTCGACCTGGTCGCTGAACTCGGCGACGCGGGCCTGGACAAAATCGTGGTCGAACTCATCGTAACGATACATGCTTCGTCTTTCAGGGCGCGTCCGCCCGTTCACCTGGTGTCCTGGCTATGCCGCCCGCTCGGCCTGCTTGCCGAGGTCGTTGCGGATGGTCGGGCCGGCGGCGCGGATCTTCTCGCGCAGCCGCACCGGCTCGACAACGCCGTCGACGATGTCCGCGTCGATCAGATTGACGTCGACCACTTCATTGTCGGCATGGGCCTTGGCGCCGATCGCCTCCAGCCGATCCTCGGCCGCCTTGTCGTGGGCAAGGTCCGCATGGTCCACCGTCTCGGCCCAGCCGCCATCGGCGTACCACACGGCAATGCCGTCGCCGAGGCGATTGGCGGTCAGTATCTTCATGGCTGAACTCCCTCGGCGGCTGCTACGGGCACGCTCTCGTGCCTGTGTGCCGCGAGCGGCTCGGACTGCTCGAAATTGGCGCCGGCGACGGCGTCGCCGATGATGGTCATGACCGGGCCCGACAGATCGGCGCGCGCTTCCAGCGACGGCAGGTCGGCAAGCGTGCCGTGGAAGCGTCGGCGATTGGCCAGGCTGGCATTCTCGACCACGGCGACCGCCGTGTCCGGCGACAAGCCCGCCTCGATCAGCCGGCCAGCAACTTCGGCCGCGACCGAGCGGCCCATGTAGACGGCAACGGTAGCGCCGGAAATCGCGAGCTTGGCCCAATCCGGCAGTGAATTGCCCTTGAGATCGTGGCCGGTGGTGAACACCATCGAGGAGGAAACGCCGCGCAGCGTCAACGGCAGTTCGAAATCGGCGGCAGCGGCAAAGGCCGCTGTGACGCCTGGAACCACCTCATAGGCGATGCCGGCGTCACGAAGCGCGGCCATCTCCTCGCCGGCGCGGCCGAACACCAGCGGATCGCCCGATTTCAGCCGCACGACGCGCTTGCCCTGACGGCCGAGATCCACCAGCAGCGCATTGATTTCGGCCTGGCTCTTGGTATGGCAGCCCTTGCGCTTTCCCACCGGCAGGCGCTCGGCATCGCGGCGGCCCATGGCGACGATCGCCTCCGGCACCAGCGCGTCATGGACGATGACATCGGCCTCCATCAGCAGACGATGCGCCCGCAGGGTCAGGAGGTCCTCGGCGCCGGGACCGGCGCCCACCAGGGCGATGTGGCCGCGAATGGGCGCGTCGGACAACAGCAAATCGGTGGCGGCTTCGCGCGCCTGTGAAAATTCGCCGGCCTCGACGGCGCGTGCTGGCGCTCCGCCGAAGAAGTCGCTCCAGAAACGGCGACGTACATTGCCCCTGGGCAATCTCTCGGCGGCATTGCGGAACGACGCCGCAAGCGCTGCCAGTGGTCCGAGCGAGGGCGACAGCATGCGGTCGATGCGGCTGCGCAGCATCTGGGCAAGCACGGGGCCCGCGCCTTCGGTACCGATCGCCACGGCGACCGGTGCGCGGTTGACCAGCGCCGGAGTAAAGAAATCACAGAGGTCCGGCCGGTCGACGGCATTGACGGGAATGCCCAGCCGGCGCGCGTCGGCGGCGACGCGACGGTCGAGCGCCTCGTCGCCGCTGGCGGCAAACACCATCACGGCGCCTTCAAGCTGCGAAGCATCATACGCGCCGGGCATATGGTTCGCGCCCGTCTCGGCGATGAAGGCCAACAGATCCGGTTCGGCATCCCCAC
The DNA here is from genome assembly GCF_006442275.1 of Mesorhizobium sp. B2-3-10. Lineage (NCBI taxonomy): Bacteria > Pseudomonadati > Pseudomonadota > Alphaproteobacteria > Hyphomicrobiales > Phyllobacteriaceae > Mesorhizobium > Mesorhizobium sp. B2-3-10. The sequence continues at coordinate 61,438 of NZ_VFVT01000003.1, read as the reverse complement.
CGATGATGTGCAGGACCGCGCTCGACTGGGCGATCAGCCGCGCCTTGGCCAAAGCCTCCTCGCCGCCGCCGACAATGGCCACGGCTTCGCCCTCGACCCGCATGAAGACGGGGAAGGCGTTGAGCTTGGTGGTGGCTTGCGACATGACAAAGCAGATCCGGGAACAGGGTCGCAGTTTTACGCCCAAGCGTAAAAAAGCAGAAGCAAAGCACTCGCGCATCCGGTGATGGCAGGCAATCGCTTTTCCGCAACCGCGAAGGGCAGGAGAAAAATATTCCATGCCCATGCACCGGGAGCGCCCGGGCTGCTGAAACGCGCCTTGATTTCAGGCACTTTTAGCTGCCGGCGACCGATCCCACAAAACAGTTTTTTCTAATTTCTACCAATTCAGTAGATTAAAGTCGTCCGGTGGTGATTTCGTCTTCAGCGCCTGTCTGCACGGCCACTCGGTGCTCCGTTCGGGTGGAACGTTGACGGGTCAAAATGCGTTCCCGGTATAGCCACCACTCAACAAGGAGCGTCCCTATGAACACGATCAAACTGAAGCATGGCATTTGGGTTTTGGTGGCCGACGGCGAAAAGGCGCTCCTGCTCAAGAACGCCGGCGACACCAAGTTTCCCAACCTTGAAGTCGTGCAGGTGATGGAACAGGAGAACCCGCCCACACGCGAACAGGGAAGCGACAGCCCCGGTCGATACAATGACGGCCCATCCGTGCATCGCAGCGCGGTCGAGGAGACCGACTGGCATCGCATCGGCAAGGAACGCTTCGCCGAGGAGATTGCCGCCCGCCTCTACAAGCTTGCACATGAGGGTGCATTCGACAGCCTTGTGCTTGTCGCCCCGCCCATGGTGCTCGGCGCGATGCGCAAGAAGCTGCATAAGGAGGTTGGCGACAAGGTGACGGCCGAAATCCCGAAGACCATGACCAACCACGCCATTTTCGAGATCGAGGCATTGCTGCAGGCAGCCTGACCACGCGCGGCGAAGGCGCCCATCGGGTCGCAGCACGGTCGCCACTGAACCCAAGCACCTGACCGGCAGTCACTCAGCTGCCGGTCAGGTTTTTGCCGTCTCGACGTTGATTCGCGGCTTTGCGGGTTGCATCGCCGACACCCCGTCCACCATATTGCAAACAGGCGGCGGCTTAGGGCGGCGCATATCCGACATCGCTGGCTTGAAAGGCGCTCCATAGACAATGCCGCATGACACGCCCCTTATCGCCACCATCGTCGCCGGTCTGGGGCTGGCTTTCGTCTTCGGCGCCCTCGCCAATCGGTTCCGCATTCCGCCACTGGTCGGCTATCTCGTAGCCGGCGTGCTGGTTGGGCCGAACACACCCGGTTTTGTCGCCGACGCCGGCCTTGCCAACGAATTGGCCGAAATCGGCGTCATCCTCCTGATGTTCGGCGTCGGCCTGCATTTTTCGCTGAAGGACCTTCTGTCGGTCCGCGCCATTGCCGTGCCGGGAGCCATTGTCCAGATCGGCTTTGCCACGGCGCTCGGCGCCGGGCTGTCCTGGATGCTCGGCTGGTCGATGGGGGCGGGCGTGGTGTTTGGCCTGGCGCTATCGGTCGCCTCGACCGTGGTGCTGCTGCGCGCGCTTCAGGAACGCCGCTTGATCGAGACCGAGCGCGGCCGCATCGCCGTTGGCTGGCTTATCGTCGAGGATCTGGCCATGGTGCTGGCGCTGGTGCTGTTGCCGGCCCTTGCCGGCGTACTCGGCGGCCAGGAACCGGCCGATGCCCATTCGAGCGGCCTGCTGGCGCTGCCGGCCAGTTACGGCATCTGGGGTGTCGTCGGCATGACGCTGGCGAAGGTCGCCGCTTTCGTCGTCGTCATGCTGGTGGTCGGCCGCAGGGTCATTCCCTGGATCCTGCACTACGTTGCCCATACCGGGTCGCGCGAACTGTTCCGCCTCTCGGTGCTGGCAATAGCGCTCGGCGTCGCCTTCGGCGCGGCAAAACTGTTCGGCGTCTCGCTGGCGCTGGGCGCCTTCTTCGCCGGCATGATCATGAGCGAATCCGAGCTCAGCCACCGTGCCGCGGAAGAATCGCTGCCGCTGCGAGATGCTTTCTCGGTGCTGTTCTTCGTCTCCGTCGGCATGCTGTTCGACCCGTTCAGCCTGTTCAGCAACGGCCTGCCGATCCTGGCGACGCTGGCCATCATCGTCATCGGCAAGTCGCTGGCGGCGTTCGTCATCGTCGTCGCCTTCGGCTATCCGCTGGCCACGGCCTTGATGATTTCGGCCAGCCTCGCCCAGATCGGCGAATTCTCTTTCATCCTGGCCGAACTCGGCGTCGGGCTGAAGCTTCTGCCCGAACAGGGACGGGACCTCATCTTGGCCGGCGCCATCCTGTCGATCGTGCTCAACCCGCTGATGTTCCTGGTCATCGATTGGATGAAGCCGTGGCTCGAGGCCCGCGCTGCCAGGACGGCGCCGCCGGCGGACGCCAAGCCGGTTGGTCCTGCGACGGAACCGGGCCATGTCGCCTCGGTCGCCGTGGCATCCAAAAAGGAAGACGGCCCGCCACCAAGGACGGTGCTCACCGGTCATGCCATCCTGATCGGCTACGGCCGCGTCGGCGGCCTCGTCGGCGCCGCGTTGAAAGAAGCAGCACGGCCTTTCCTGGTCATCGAGGATGCCGACAAGACGCTGGCGAAGCTGAAAACGGACGGCATCGAAACCGTCGCCGGCAACGCCGCCAACGCCGAAGTCTTCGCCGCCGCCAATCCCGAAGGCGCCACGCGGCTGATCCTTGCCATTCCCAACGCGTTCGAGGCCGGCCAGATCGTGCTGCGGGCACGCGCCGCCAATCCCAACATCAACGTCGTCGCCCGCGCCCACTCCGACGCCGAGGTCGAGCATCTCAAGGGGCTCGGCGCCGATACGGTGATCATGGGCGAACGCGAGATCGCGCGCGGCATTGTCGAAGAGGTGCTTGGCCACAAGCCGCGGGTCGCTGAACCGTCCGCTGCCTGAGCCGGCGCTGCCCACAGGCGCGTTGATCAAGCCACGAATGAACTGCGAAGGCTGTTGTCACGCTGGCCAGATTAGCGGGCCTTGGCTCGATCAGTTCACACGTGCTGGCCGCCATTGATGTGGATTTCCGAGCCGGTCACGTAGGACGCTTGGCTCGAGCACAGGAAGAAGATGATGTCGGCGACCTCAGCCGTGGTGCCCAGGCGCCGCAGTGGGATGGTCTCGACGATTTTTTCCGTGCCCGGCGACAGGATCGCGGTGTCGATCTCGCCTGGCGCGATGGCGTTGACACGGATGCCGTGCGGGCCGAAATCATGCGCCATCTCGCGCGTCAGCGAGCCGAGCGCGGCCTTCGAGGTCGCATAGGCGGTGCCGGCGAAGGGATGCACGCGGGTGCCGGCGATCGACGTCACATTGACGATCGAGCCCCTGGCCGCCGCCAATTCCTTGAACAGGCCGCGCGCCAGCATGATCGGCGCGAAGAAATTGACCTGGAACACGTCGCGCCAGACATGCATCGGCGTGTCGATCGAGTTCATGCGGCTGTTGCCGTCCTTGAGCTTGGGCGAAATGCCTGCATTGTTGACCAGCGCGTGCAACTGGCCACCATGCGCTTCCAGCCGATGGCGGATTTCCGAGACCGCAATACCGACATCTTCCTGGTCTGCGAGATCGACCTTGATGTGATCTTCCGGCCCTGCCGGCCACGGGCAATCCTCGGCAAAGGCCTGGCGTGAGCAGGTGATGACGCGCCAGCCCTCGCGCGAAAAGCGCTTGACAGTGGCATGGCCGATACCGCGGCTGGCGCCGGTCAGCACGATGGTTTTTCTGGTGTCGGTCTCGGTCATGTCGCGGTCTCCGGGCTGGACATGTAGCCGAATGCCGCTGAGGTGGCGAGAGGCGGATTGACGCCGCCAGCCGGCTGCTCAGCCGCCGCCAAGGATATCCAGGATCGACGTCTGCCGTTTCTTGAGCCGACCGCCGACGCTGCCTGGCGGCACCGGATGTCCGACCGAAGCGGTGGTGCCGTCATCCGCCGGCATATCGAAGCCATCGGCATCGACGGTCTGGGCAGGCCGCGCCGCACGGACCGGCGTTGCCGGTGCTGTCGCCTGCGCGGCCGGCGGCTGCTGGCCGACGGACGCCGACGGAACCGGTGCCGGCTGGTTGGTGCTGGCCGAGGGAATCTCGTCGGGGACGATGGTGTCGGCCGGCGTCGATTTCCAGGTGCCGGGCAGCGGCCGCACGGACACGCCCTCATGCGCGGCGACCATGAACTCGTGCCAGGCCTGCGCCGGCAGCGCGCCGCCGGTGACCTTCTTCATCGCCGTGCCATCGTCGTTGCCGAACCATACGCCGGTGGTCAGATTGGCGGTATAGCCGACGAACCAGGCGTCGCGCGAATTCTGGCTGGTGCCGGTCTTGCCGGCCGACGGCCAGGCGAAAGCCGCCTTCCTGGCGGTGCCGACCTCGACCGTGCCGGTCATCATCGAATTCATCATGCCGACGATCTCGGGCTTGATCACGCGCGGTGCGCTGCCGCCGGCGCTGTCGTAGAGCACCTTGCCGTCTGACGTCGTCACGCGGCGGATGAAATGGATGTCCGGCTTGTAGCCGCCATTGGCGAAGGGCACATAGGCCGAAGTCAGCTCCAGTGGCGTCACTTCCGAGGTGCCGAGCGCGATCGAGGTGTTGGCCTGCAGGTCGGACTGGATGCCCATGCGGTGCGCGGCTTCCACCACCGCGTTCGGGCCGACTTCCATGGTCAGCTGCGCGGCAACCGAGTTCAGCGATTTTGCCAGCGCTGTCGCCAAGGTGACCTTGCCAAAATACTTGCCGCCGTAATTGTCCGGCGTCCAGTTGCCGATCTTGATCGGCGCATCGTTGCGGATGCTGTCAGGCGTGCGGCCGGCTTCAAGTGCCGCCATATAGACAAACGGCTTGAACGCCGAGCCCGGCTGCCGGCGCGCCTCCGAGGCACGGTCGAACTGGCTGGTCGAATAGTCGTAGCCGCCGACCATGGCGCGTACCGCGCCGGAATCGTCGATCGATACCAGCGCGCCCTGGGTGACGTTGAGCTTCTTGCCGCTGTCGTCGATCAGCCGGCGTATCGACTTTTCGGCAAGTTTCTGCAGGTTCAGGTCCACGGTAGAATCGATGACGATATCGCCGCGCACGTCGCCGATCAGGTCGGGCAATTCTTCCATGATGGTGTCGGCGACATAGTTTTCCGAACCCGTCCAGTAGGATGGCGAGCGCGTCGCCGGTGCGCTGAGCGCCGTTTTCAGCTCCTTTTCGCTGATCTTGCCCTCCTCGCGCATGGCGCCGAGCACCAGCTGCGAACGCTCCTCGGCGGCCTTGGGATCGCGCGCCGGCGACAGCCGCGAGGGCGCCTTCAAGAGGCCGGCAAGCAGGGCGGCTTCGGACAGCGTGACGTCGCGCGCGCTCTTGCCGAAATAGCGCCGCGAGGCCGCCTCGACGCCATAGGCGCCGGAGCCGAAATAGACCCGGTTGAGGTACATTTCGAGTATCTGGTCCTTGCTGTGCTTGTGCTCGAGCCATAGGGCCAGCAGCACCTCCTGCACTTTACGCTCCAGCGTACGGTCCGGCGTCAGGAACAGGTTCTTGGCCAATTGCTGCGTCAGCGTCGAACCGCCTTGCGAGAAATGCCCGCCGATGAGGTTGGTGACCATGGCGCGCGACAGGCCGATCGGATCGACACCGAAATGCGAATAGAAACGGCGGTCCTCGATGGCGATCACCGCCTCGGGAATATAGGGGGACATTTCGTGCAGGCCGACCGCCTCGCCGCCGCTCATGCCGCGATTGGCCAGCAATTGTCCATCGGCCGAGACGATCTTGATGTTGGGCGCACGATCGGGGATCGACCAGGTCGTGGCCGCCGGCATCTTGGCGCCATAGTAGATGACGACGCCGGCCACCGCGATGCCGCCCCAGATGGCGAGCACGAAGCACCAGTAGAACAGCCGGCCGAGCACGCCGAACAGCCCGCGCCCGCCTCCGCCGCGCCTCCCCCGCGGCGATTTCGCCTTCGATGATTTGCGTTTGGCGGAGGCTTTGCGGTTGCTCGGCACGACGCGGTCCTCCTCGCTCACCGAAAGACCCGTCTGGGATCTCGCTCGCGGCGGTCCCTCGAAGCTGGGCTCGATGCGACTGTCTCTGCGGTTCGCCATGCGCTGCGCTTGATGTCCCCGGTGCCAATGGCGCTCGGGTTGAAGAGTAGATGCGGCGATTTAAGGGCGGGTTAAGCAGGCCTTCGGCCAAACCTCTGAATTCCGTAGGGATTTGTTAATCCTCTTCTCTCCGACACCGTCGGTTCGCCACCGGGAAACGGCCGGCGCCCGGCCTGCGCTTAAAAGCGCGCCAAGCCTGGCTCGATCCCCGAGCCTGCCGTTCCGACAATCGACGCCGGCGGATAGAAGGCCAGCGCCTGCTCCTCGCAGGTGACCGCAACGACATTGTTCGAGCGGTCGACGGACCCCGATCCTTCTAGATCGGCTCGAACTTCACATCCAGCTGGTCAGGACCCGCAGCTTGCCGCAACAAGGCGACAAGTTGTTCGCGCCTGTCAACCGGCTGCCTTCGCCAGTTCGAGGCATTGGTTACATGCAGCCAGCCGTCGACCGACATGAAGAAATCCTCGTGCTCGTCATCGCCCTCGCCGCAGCGCAGCAACTTGTTCTCGGTAAATCTGACCAGCGCCTGGTCGATCGTGCGGTAGAGCAGCGGCCAGTTGCCGCCACCCGAGTCCATACGGAATTTGTAGCTCGGCGCGAAATCCAGCCGCTGCCGCAACAGGCTTCCGTCGAAAAAACAGAAGGCGGGCCACAAGAACCAGCCGCCCGGCGTCGGAGTGTCGCGCCGGACACTGCCGTAGACGCTCTTGCCCTTCAGCCGGTCGCGGATTGAAAAAGATTCCGTCGGAAAGATGTCATGGTCGATGAAGCCGAAGACCTTCGGGGCCAAGCCGGTCATGAAATTGCGCACGATCCAGTTGAGCGCCTGGCCGTGCGATCTGCTGACCGTCAGCCTGTTCCTCGGCAACGCTACATAGGGGACGTGCTGGCGCAGGCAGAGGTCGCGGATGGCTTCCCTCGCCTCCTCCTTCTTGCTGTTGTCGAAGACGATATAGCTCTCGTGCTCGGCCAGGTGTCGGCGCACGAGGTGGATCTGCCATGCGATCACATCAGGCCGGTTGAAGGCAACGCTGGCGACGACCGCGTCACGGAACGATTGCTGTCGTCCCTGCAATTCGCTAACCGGCGCGGATGTCCTCAGGAAGCGAAAAGTCCGCCAGTAATAGCGCAGCAACGCCTCGCGTCGTGGCGGCCGGTTCAGCCTCTCCCATTCCGCCACGGTAATCCTGGGCCGCTCTCCGCTCTGCCACGCGTCGGAAGCCCCCATGTCACGCTCCTGGATCCCGGCGGGTTCAGTTCTGCTGGATTGAAATGCCCTTGTCGTCGATCTTGAGTTCGACGCCTTTCGGCCTGGCCTGCTCGCGGTAGACGTAGGCGCCCAGCGCGACGACCACGACGATGAGCGCGCCAATGATGAGATAGAGCGTATTCTGCTTCATGGCGCGCCTTTTGTCGTGCCGAACCTCAGGCTCGTTTCAGCACCCTGACCAGAACCAAAAGGATGATGGCGCCGATCGTGGCGTGGATTATGGAGGCGATGATGCCACCATCGATCGAGAAGCCGATGCGCGGAAACAGCCAGCCGGCGATGAACGCGCCGATAATGCCGACGATGATGTTGCCGATCAGGCCGAAGCCGAAACCCGAAACGATGAGACCGGCGAGCCAGCCGGCGATGGCACCGATGAGGATGAAGACGAGAAGGCTTTCGACGCCCATGGCGGGTTCCTCCGTGCAAGAGGGCGGGTGCGGAGCGGAAGGCTCCGAATCGGCCCCGATATCAACGGCTTCAGGCTAGTCGAAAGCAGCCGGCCTCGCCAGCGGCGCTCACTGGTCGTCGTCGTCGCTGGCAGCGGGCCGCCAGCTGGTCGGCTCGACCTTCTTCTGCGTATGGCTGTCGGTGTAGACCCACCAGCCGCCGTCGCGGTATTGCGCTAAGGATTCATTGAGGACTCCGTCGCTGTCCTTCCAGGTGACGGTGACCTTGGAGCCATCGGTCGGCGCGCTCGATATCGGCTTTCTGTCCGCCATCTCATCCCTTTTCTCAGCTGTGAGCGAAGATATCCTCTTCGTCCCAACCCATCAGGTCAAGCTTGGCCCGCGTCGGCAGGAAGCGGAAACAGGCGTCCGCCTCCTTCGTGCGGCCCTCGCGCGCCAGCCGTCCCGCCAGCGCATCGCGCAAACGATGCAGATAGAGCACATCGGAGGCGGCGTATTCGAGCTGTTCGGGCGACAGCGTTTCGGCCGCCCAATCCGACGATTGCTGCGCCTTGGACAGACCGATGCCGAGAAGCTCGAAACAGATGTCCTTCAGCCCGTGCCGGTCGGTGTAAGTGCGCGTCAGCCGCGAGGCGATCTTGGTGCAGAACACCGGCTCGGCCATCACGCCAAACGCATGGTAGAGCACGGCGAGGTCGAAGCGACCGTAGTGGAACAGCTTGGTCACCCTGTCGTTTGCCAGCAGCTTGACCAGGTTTGGTGCTTCCTTCTGGCCCGGCGCGATCTGGATGACATCGGCGCTGCCGTCGCCAGGCGAGATCTGCACCACGCAGAGCCGGTCTCGGTGCGGGTTGAGGCCAAGCGTCTCCGTATCGATCGCCACCGCCGCGACATCGTAATGCGAAAGGTCGGGCAGATCGTTTTTATGGAAGCGGATATCGCTCATCGTTTTCTCCGGGTCGCGGCGTTACCCGTCCTCGCCGCGATCCGGTGAAAAATCAACAAGAAAACGTGTTTTCCGCGCTCAGCGTGTCAGCGCATCCAGAATGCGCGCCCAGGAGCGCTGGCCCTTGTGGAAGGAGCTGAGCTCGTATTTCTCGTTGGGCGAGTGGATGCGGTCGTCATCGAGGCCGAACCCGACCAGCAGCGATTCCATGCCGAGATAGGTCTGGAAGTCGCCCACCACCGGAATGGAGCCGCCGCTGCCGGTCGTCACCGCGGGCTTTGGCCATTCGTCGGAAAGCGCCGTCTTGGCCTTGGCCAGGAAGGGCGAGTCGTAAGAGAGCTGGATTGCGGGTGAGCCGCCATGAGCATGGAATTCGACCGTACAATCGGCCGGGATGCGTTCCTTGACGAATTTCTGGAAGGCCGCGCGGATCTTTGCCGGATCCTGCTTGTGGACAAGGCGGAACGAGACCTTTGCCGAGGCTTCCGCCGCGATGACTGTCTTGAAACCCTTGCCGGTATAGCCGCCGATGATGCCGTTGAATTCGGCGGTGGGTCGCGCCCAGGTCAGTTCCAGCACCGAGCGGCCTTTTTCGCCCGATGGGATCGACAAGCCGACAGGCCCAAGGAAGGTCTCGGCCGTCTCGCCCAGCGTCTCCCATGATTTCAGCACCTGCGAGGGCGTTTCCTCGACGCCGTCATAGAAGCCCGGGATGGTGATATGGCCGTCCTTGTCGTGGATGTCGGCCAGCACCTTGGCCAGGATGCGGATCGGGTTGGCGGCAGCCCCGCCATACAGGCCCGAATGCAGGTCGCGGTCGGCGGCCTTCACCGTGATCTCCTCGCCGACCAGACCGCGTAGCCCGACGCAGATCGACGGCGTGTCGCGGTCCCACATGCTGGTATCGCAGACCAGCGCGAAGTCGGCCTTGAGCTCCTCGGCATTGGCTTCGAGGAACGGCTTCAGCGAGGGCGAGCCGGATTCCTCCTCGCCTTCGAACAGGATGGTGACCCGGCACGGCAGGCTGCCGTGCACCTGTTTCCAAGCACGGCATGCCTCGACGAAGGTCATCAGCTGGCCCTTGTCGTCGGCCGAGCCGCGCCCGGTGATGATCTTGTGACCAGGTCCGACCTCCTTGATCGCGGGGGCGAAGGGATCGTTTTCCCACAGTTCGATCGGGTCGACCGGCTGCACGTCGTAATGGCCGTAGAACAGCACATGCGGCGCGCCAGCCGGCCCATCATGATGCGCAACCACCATCGGGTGGCCCGGCGTGTCGCGCACGCTGGCGTCGAAGCCGATCAGTTTGAGTTCCGCCACCAGCCATTCCGCCGCCTTGCGGCAGTCGGCGGCGTAGGCTGGATCTGTGGAGATCGATTTGATCCCGAGCAGGCCGAAGAGCCGTTCCAGGCTCTGGTCGAGATTCTTGTCGAGACGGTCGAGGACGGGGGAGACTGCGGACATTTGCAATAGCCTTTCGGTTCAGTGTCGGAACCGTAAAGGCAGAGCGGCGAAACGAAAAGCCCGGGACGATTGGACCACGACCCGGATGGCCGCCGCGGGCAAAAAAATGCCGCCGTGGTGGAGGGGGAACCACGGCGGCCTTTTACTCGAAACGATGCGGCAGCCCGGAGAGGGGGGATAGGCTGCCGCAATTGTCCGGTATAGGCGGGGGACGGGCCTTGCTCCGGACTTCGGCGAAAACTGCCGATGACGTGTATTTGGGTCTGTGAACGTGGCGATTCAAGGGCGTCAACGTTACACTTTTGTAACGTGCCCGTGAGCGGGCCTGTATGCCTTTGATCCGTCAGGTCGCGATCTGTCAGGGTGTTGTATCTGGCGCTGTCTTTGGCATGGACCAAGCCATCGCGCCGCGCTATCCCTGCCCGCATGAAAAAAGGCGATCATCTCTTTCTCATCGACGGCTCCGGCTACATCTTCCGCGCCTATCACGCGCTGCCGCCGCTGACCCGCAAGTCGGACGGCCTGCCGGTCGGTGCCGTTTCCGGCTTCTGCAACATGCTGTGGAAGCTGATGCAGGACGCCCGCAACACCGATGTGGGCATTGTGCCGACGCATTTCGCCGTCATCTTCGACTATTCCTCGAAAACCTTCCGCAACGACCTTTATCCCGAATACAAGGCCAACCGTTCGGCTCCGCCCGAGGATCTGATCCCGCAGTTCGGCCTGATCCGCCAGGCTACCAGGGCGTTCAACCTGCCCTGCGTCGAGATGGAAGGCTTCGAGGCCGACGATCTCATCGCCACCTATTGCCGGCTGGCCTGCGAGGCCGGCGGCGACACCACCATCATCTCCTCCGACAAGGACCTGATGCAGCTGGTTGGCGAAACGGTCGGCATGTACGACCCGATGAAGGACCGGCAGATCGGCATCCCCGAAGTCGTCGAGAAATGGGGCGTGCCGCCGGAAAAGATGATCGACCTGCAGGCGCTGACGGGCGACTCCGTCGACAATGTGCCTGGCGTGCCCGGCATTGGGCCAAAGACCGCGGCGCAACTGCTCGAGCAGTTCGGCGACCTCGACGGATTGCTCGCCCGCGCCGGCGAGATCAAGCAGGAAAAAAGGCGGGAATCGATCATCGCCAACGCCGACAAGGCGCGCATCTCGCGCCAGCTGGTGACGCTGAAGAACGATGTGCCGGTGGCAGAAGGATTGGACGATTTCGTCCTGCATGCCCCCGACGGACCGAAGCTGATCGGCTTCCTCAAGACCATGGAGTTCACCTCGCTGACCCGCCGTGTGGCGGAAGCGACCGGCACCGAGGCCGGCGACGTCCAGGCCGTCGCGGTGCCCGTCGAACGCGCCGATAATGCACATGGCCCCGATGTCGGCGCCGGAACACCGCCCGTTGCCCGGAACGGGACGGGCTCCGAGCCTGGCCAGGCTGCTGAAATCGAGACGACGGAGACGCCAAAACAAGGTGACACCCCTTCCCTCCTGGCCGCATTGCGGCTGGAGAGAGCGGCGACCGCCAAGATCGATACCGCGGCCTATCAGTGCATCCGCGATATCGCGACGCTGAAAGCCTGGGTCGCGGAGGCGCGGGAGGCCGGTATCGCTGCCTTCGACGTCAGGGCCACCTCGACCGATCCGATGCAGGCCGAACTGATCGGCTTGGCCATGGCCACAGCGCCTGGCCGCGCCGGCTATATTCCCTTCGCCCACAAGAGCGGCAATGGCGACCTGCTTGGCGGCGGCACGCTCGAAAGCCAGGTTCCGCTTCGCGAGGCTCTGGCGGTCCTCAAACCCCTGTTCGAGGACAGGTCGGTGCTGAAGATCGCGCAGAACCTGAAATATGATCTGGTCATCCTGAGCCGCTACGGCATCGATGTCGCGCCGTTCGACGACACCATGCTGATCTCCTACGTGCTCGACGCCGGCACGCCGCATGGCCACGGCATGGATGCCCTTGCCGACAAATGGCTTGGCCATAAACCCCTTCAACTCAAGGACGTGACCGGTTCCGGCAAGAACTCTGTCGGTTTTGACCAGGTCGATATCGACAGGGCGACCGCTCACGCCGCCGAGGATGCCGACGTGACGTTGCGGCTGTGGCGGGTGCTGAAGCCCCGGCTTGCCGCCAAGGGCCTGGTCTCGGTCTATGAACGCCTGGAGCGGCCACTGGTGCCGGTGCTGGCGCGCATGGAACAGCGCGGCATTTCGGTCGACCGGCAGATCCTGTCGCGGCTGTCGGGGGAACTGGCGCAAGGTGCGGCCCGGCTCGAGGAGGAAATCTACCTGCTCATCGGCGAGCGCATCAACATCGGCTCACCCAAGCAGCTCGGCGACATATTGTTCGGCCGCATGGGCCTGCCCGGCGGCTCCAAGACCAAGACCGGCCAGTGGTCGACCTCGGCGCAGCTGCTCGAAGACCTTGCCGCGGAAGGGCACGAACTGCCGCGTAAGATCGTCGATTGGCGCCAGCTGACCAAGCTGAAATCGACCTACACCGACGCCCTGCCCGGCTTCGTCAATCCCGACACGAAACGCGTCCACACCTCCTACGCGCTCGCCGCGACGACGACGGGCCGTCTGTCGTCTTCCGACCCGAACCTGCAGAACATTCCGGTGCGCACGGCTGAAGGCCGCAAGATCCGGACCGCCTTCATCACCGACAAGAACCTCCGGCTGGTGTCAGCCGACTACAGCCAGATCGAACTGCGCGTGCTCGCCCATGTCGCTGAAATCCCGCAATTGCGGCAGGCCTTTGCGGATGGCGCCGACATCCACGCCATCACAGCGTCTGAAATGTTCAACGTGCCCGTGGAGGGTATGCCGTCGGAAGTGCGCCGCCGTGCCAAGGCGATCAATTTCGGCATCATCTATGGCATCTCGGCCTTCGGTCTCGCCAACCAGCTGTCGATCCCGCGCGAGGAGGCGAGCGCCTACATCAAGAAATACTTCGAGCGCTTTCCCGGCATCCGCGATTATATCGAGGAGACCAAGGCCTATGCCCGCGAGCACGGCTTCGTCGAAACGATCTTCGGCCGCCGCATCCACTATCCCGACATCAGGTCCTCGAACCCGTCGCTGCGCGCGTTCAACGAGCGCGCCTCGATCAACGCCCGCCTGCAAGGCACCGCCGCCGACATCATCCGCCGCGCCATGATCCGCATGGAGGAAGCCTTGGACAAGGCCAAGCTGTCGGCCCGCATGCTCCTGCAGGTGCATGACGAACTGATCTTCGAAACGGTCGAGGCGGAAGTCGAGGCGACGATCCCCGTCGTGCGCCATGTCATGGAAAACGCGGCGATGCCGGCGGTCTCGATGTCGGTGCCGCTGCATGTCGACGCGCGGGCCGCCAACAACTGGGACGAGGCACACTGACGCGCTAGCGAGGCCCTCAGGCCGCTTGCGCCAAACATTTCGCGCAGGTCCCGCGAAATTCGATCACCGCCTTCTTGGCGGCGAAGCCGGTCGAGTTGACCCATTCGTTCAGCCGGTGGTCGACGTCGTGATCGGACATTTCGGTCACCTGCCCGCAAGTATCGCATATGGCGAAGGCGGTCATCGAGTGGCTATGGTCGTGCGGCTCGGCGCAGGCGACGAAGGAATTAATGCTTTCCAGCCGGTGCACGAAACCTGATTTCACCAGCGTGTCGAGCGCGCGATAGACCTGCAATGGGGCGCGAAAACCGCGCTCGCGAAGCTGATCGAGCAAGGTGTAGGCGCTGAGCGGCCCGCTGGCGATCTCGAGTTTCTCGAGCACGCACAACTGGTTTTTCGTCAGCACATCCCTTGCCGCCATGGTCCTGTTCCACTTGTCCTGCACTGTTGGCGGGCTGTCTGCGCATGCAAACGGCCCGATCCCATTCAGATAGCGACGAACCGCCCTCTTTGCTACTCTTCTGTTGTTGTCCCGGGCCAATCGATGACGCGCGGGCACATTGGCAGAAATCTCGACGAGGGTAGCCAAGGGTGTGCCAGGCACCATTGGCCTGCCGACCCACGCGGCGATCAACGCCGCCTCAGGGAGGCCGGCCACGCCCTGACTGGACTTCATCCGCGAAGGCCGGCGCGAGCAATTCCGCCAGCCTTTATTAGCCGGCTTCAGCTATTTCCTCGGCGGGCCTTTGCGTTCGGCGGAAGCAGCCCACAGGTTGATGTCGGACTCGCGCGCGTATGTATCGATTTCGGCCAGTTCGGCGTCGCTGAAGTCGAGCACCTTCAGCGCCCCGACGCAATCCTCGACCTGCTCGGGCCGGCTGGCGCCGATCAGCGCCGAAGTAACCCGGCCCCTGCGCAGCACCCAGGCCAAGGCCATTTGGGCCAGCGTCTGGCCGCGCTTGCCGGCGATCGCGTTGAGCGCCTTGATGTTGGCAATGGTGCGGTCGTTGATGAAAGCTGTCTTGAGCGACTTGCCTTGGGAGGCCCGGCTGCCATCGGGAATGCCGCCGAGATATTTGTCGGTCAGCATGCCTTGCGCCAGCGGCGAGAACACGATGGAGCCGACGCCGAGCCCCTCGAGCGTGTCGAGCAGTCCGTCCTCCTCGACCCAGCGGTTCAGCATCGAATAGCTCGGCTGATGGATGACGCAGGGCGTACCGAGTTGCCTCAATATGTCGGCGGCCTCGCGGGTGCGCTGCGAATTGTAGGACGAGATGCCGGCGTAGAGCGCCTTGCCCGAACGCACCGCCTGGTCGAGCGCACCCATGGTTTCTTCGAGCGGCGTATCGGGATCGAAGCGGTGCGAGTAGAAGATGTCGACATAATCGAGGCCCATTCGCTTCAGGCTCTGGTCGAGGCTCGCCAGCATGTATTTGCGCCCGCCCCATTCGCCGTAGGGGCCGGCCCACATTTCGTAGCCGGCCTTGGTCGAGATGATCAGTTCGTCGCGATAGGCGGCAAAATCAGTACGCAGTATCTCGCCGAAAGCCGTCTCGGCCGAGCCGGGCGGCGGCCCATAATTGTTGGCGAGGTCGAAATGGGTGATGCCAAGATCGAAGGCCTTTCGCACGATCGCCTGCTTGGTCCGATGCGGCGTGTCGTCGCCGAAATTGTGCCACAGCCCGAGCGAGATCGCCGGCAGCTTGAGGCCGGACCGACCGCAGCGGTTGTAGATCATTTTCTCGTAGCGGTTTTCAGCGGCGATATAGGGCATGGGGAAATCCTCGAATTTGAACGGACAGGGCACCGTCATCGCAGAGGCGATGAGCATGCCCGGACCCCATCCTTTACCCCCTCCCCGGAGGAACGGGGAGAGGGGTAAGGCAAAATTATCGATAATCCATGCGACTACGTCTTCTTGGCCAGCAGCTCCTTGGCATGCTTGACGCCAAGCGCGGCCGGACGCTCGCAAGTGGTCTGCATGGCGACGAACTTGCCGGTTTCGCCGGAGCGCAGGAGGCCGGTCATGACATCGACGGCATGCAGCGCGAGTTCCATCGAGCAGCGGTGCGGCCGCCCTTCGGCGATCGCCAGCGCCATGTCGGCCAGGCCCGCCGTGCGGTAATTGGCCATCATGCCTTGGCCATGCATCTCATTGGGAACGCCAAGCGGATGCTTCCATTTCGGCAGCTTCTTGACCGGCTTGCCTTCTTCGGTGAAGCGCACGTCGCCGCCGAAGAAGTTCGGATCCGGCACGAACACCGTCCCGCCCTCGCCATAGAGTTCCATCGGCGCGTGGCCGTGAGCCCACACATCCCAGCTGGTGTTCAGCGTCACCACGGCGCCGTTCTCGAATTCCAGCAGGCCATGGATGGTGGTCGGCGTGTTGACCGGGATTTTTTCGCCCGCGCGCGGCTTTGAGCTGATGGTCCGTTCCTTGGCCGGGGTCGTCGCGAAGGCCGCCACCTGCTTCACCGGCCCGATCAGCTGGATCAGATTGGTGATGTAGTACGGTCCGATGTCCAGCACTGGTCCCGCCCCGGGCTGGAAGAAGAAGTCGGGATTGGGGTGCCAATGCTCCATGCCGTGGCCCATGACGTGGCAAGTGCCGCTGGTGATCTTGCCAAGCTTCCCCTCGTCGATCAGTTCGCGCACCAGCTGGTGCGCGCCGCCGAGGAACGTGTCCGGCGCCGAGCCTATGCGCAGCCCCCTCTTCTGGGCCCGCGCCTTGAGGTCCTGACCCTCCTTGAGCGACAGCACGAACGGCTTTTCGGAATAGACATGCTTGCCGGCATCGAGCACCTGCTTCGAGACTTCGTAATGCACGGCCGGAATGGTCAGGTTGACGATGATGTCGATATCGTCGGCCTTGAGCAGATCCTCGACGGTCTCGGCGCGCAGCTTGAATTCCTTCGCCCGCGCCCTGGCCGCGTCCATGTTGATGTCGGCGCAGGCGCGCATCTCGATGCCGCGAAACAACGGCGCCAGCGAAAAATACGCCTTCGAGATGTTGCCGCAGCCGATGACGCCAACACCCAATTTCCCAGTACCCAGCTTCTTTGCCATGGTGGTTGTTCCTAGTAGCTCTTGACGGTTGCGATCGAGCGGCGGGCGAAGCGCTCGATGTCGTTGGGATTGTCCTGTTCCATGACAAAGTATTTCGCCGCGCTCTTGGCCCGCAGCACCTTGATCAGGCCGGCCCAATCGATCGTGCCGTGGCCGACATCCGACCAGCCATCCTCATCCAGCCCCTCGCCCGCCTTCGCCATGTCCTTGACATGGACGGCGACGATGCGCTGGCCCTGCTTTTCGATCCAGGGCAGCGGGTCGGAGCCGCCGCGCACTACCCAGGCGACGTCCATTTCCCAGCCTATATTGGGCGCGGACGACAGGATATGGTCCTGCGGCACCGAGCCGTCGGCGAGTGTCTTGAACTCGAAATCATGGTTGTGCCAGGCGAAGCCATAGCCGGCCTTCGAGGCGACCTCGCCGACCTTGGCCAGGCGCTCGCCAAAGGCGCGCCAGCCGGCGGCGTCGGATGGCCTGTCCTCGGCCATCAGATAGGGACAGATCAAAAGCTTGACGCCGAGCGTTTCGGCGATCCGGCGCACACCGTCGAAATCATTCTCCAGCGCATCGATGGAAAAATGCCCGGTCGGCATGGCAAGGCCGTTCTTGTCGAGCTCGGCGCGGAAGGCCTTGGGATCGTCATAGACGCCGCCGAACCCTTCGACCTCGGCATAGCCGAGCTTGCCGAGCATTTCGAGCACATCGGTCCAGGGCAAGAAATTGCGGGCGCTGTAAAGTTGGAATGACCAGTTCATCGTCTTTGTCCGTTCTGCTTGGGGATTGTCCTTGGGAGGATGGTTTTCTTGGGAGCTACATGCGGTTGCCGGATGGAGTATCGAACAGCGAGGCGCGGGCAGGATCAAAGCCGATCCTGATCGGGTCGCCATTGCGCAGCGTTTTTTCCGCCTCGACACGGAAGGAAAAAATGCGGCCGCCGAGCTTCGTCCACACCAGCGTATCGGAGCCCATCGGCTCGACGATCTCGACGGCGGCATCGGTGGCGAAGGGCATGGAATTCGCGGCCTCGCCAAAGGCAACGTGCTCGGGGCGAATCCCGAACACGCAAGGCCCGCTCTTGTTGCCGGCGCCATCGAAGCCATAGCGCTCGAGCGGTATGGTCAAATCCCCGGTCTTGAACACCGCCGTCGTGCCGGTCTCCAGCTGCCCCTCGACGAAATTCATCGCAGGCGAACCGAGGAAGCCGGCGACAAACCGGTTGACCGGGCGGTTGTAGATGGTCTGCGGCGCGTCGAGCTGCTGGATGACGCCGCCCTTCATCACCGCGATGCGGTCGGCCAGGGTCATCGCCTCGATCTGGTCGTGGGTGACATAGATCATCGTGTTCTGCAGCTTGCGGTGCAGAAGCTTGATCTCGACGCGCAGCTCTGAACGCAGCTTGGCATCGAGATTGGACAGCGGTTCGTCGAACAGGAAGACGTCGACATCGCGCACCAGCGCCCGTCCGATCGCCACGCGCTGGCGCTGGCCGCCGGAAAGGGCCGCCGGCTTGCGCTGCAGCAACGGCTCGATCTGCAGGATCTCGGCGGCGCGCGCGATGCGCTTGGCGATCTCGTCCTTGGCGATGCCGGCGACACGCAGCCCGAAGGACAGGTTCTTCTCCACCGTCATTTGCGGATAGAGCGCATAGGACTGAAAGACCATGCCGATGCCGCGGTCCTTGGGCTCTTCCCAGGTGACGTTCTTGCCCTTGATGAAGATGCGGCCTTCCGAAATGTCGAGCAGGCCGGCGATGCAGTTGAGCAAGGTCGACTTGCCGCAGCCGGAGGGTCCGAGCAGCACGATGAACTCGCCTTCGGCGACATCGAGATTGAGCGTCTGCAGCACCGAGACCGCGCCGAAGTTCAGCGACAGGTCTTGGATCGAAACGCTGGTGCCGTTCGCCGCCATCGCCATTACCCTTTCACCGCGCCGGCGGCGATGCCGCGCACGAACAATTTGCCGGAAATGAAATAGACGATCAGCGGCACCAACCCGGTCAGGATGGTGGCGGCCATGTTGACGTTGTATTCCTTCACGCCTTGCACCGAATTGACGATGTTGTTGAGCTGCACCGTCATCGGATAGGTGTCGGGACGGGTGTAGACGACGCCGAACAGGAAGTCGTTCCAGATGCCGGTCACCTGCAGGATGACGGCGACGACGAAGATCGGCAGTGACATCGGCAGCATGATGCGCAGGTAGATGCCCCAGAAGCCGGCGCCATCGACGCGCGCCGCCCGGAACAGTTCCTCCGGCATGGAGGTGAAATAATTGCGGAACAGAAGCGTCAGGATCGGCATGCCGAAAATGGAATGCACGATCACCAGGCCGGTAAGGCTGCCATAGAGGCCGATCTCGCGCAGGATGATGACGATGGGATAGATCATCACCTGGTAGGGAATGAAGGCGCCGACGATCAGGATGATAAAGAAGGTGTCGGCGCCCTTGAAGCGCCAGTTGGCCAGCGCGTAGCCGTTCACCGAGGCGATGGCGATCGACAGGATCACCGAGGGAACGGTGATGCGCACCGAATTCCAGAACCCGCGCGAAAGCCCGTCGCAATTGAGGCCGGTGCAGGCCTGCGACCACGCCTTGACCCAGGGCTCGAAGGTGATCTCGAGCGGCGGCGAGAAAATGTTGCCGAGGCGGATCTCCGGCATGCCCTTCAGCGAGGTGACGACCATCACATAGAGCGGCAGGAGATAGTAGAGCGCCACCACGATGAGCGTGCCGTACAGGAAAATGTTACGGCGCGAGAACATGTGCCGCGGCTTTGGTCCGCTCGGGCCGGAGGCGCCAGCCCGGAGGTTTGACGACGTGGCGGACAAGGAGACGGCATGATCAGACACGCTTGCGGCCTCCGAATTCGAGATAGGCCCACGGCACGATGACGATCATCACCGACAGCAGCATCATGGTCGAGGCGGCAAAGCCCTGGCCGAGATTCTGGGCGAAGAACATGTAGTCATAGACGTATTTGGCCGGCACTTCGGAGGCGATGCCCGGCCCGCCGCTGGTCTGCGCGACGACGAGGTCATAGACCTTGACGATGCCGGACGCGATGATCACCAGCGTGGTGATGAACACCGGCCGCATCATCGGGATGATGATGAACAGATAAGTCTTCCACATGGGAATCCCGTCCACCCGTGCGGCCTTCCAGATGTCCTCGTCGATGCCGCGCAGGCCCGCCAGCATCAGGCACATGATCAGCCCCGTGCCTTGCCAAAGCGCCGCGATCGATATGCCGTAGATGACGATGCTGGAATTGTAGAGCGGATTGAAATCGAAGCTGGTCCAGCCAAGGCTTCGTACCACGCCCTGGACGCCGAAATCCGGATTGAGCAGCCATTGCCAGACAAGGCCGGTGACGATGAAGGAGAGCGCGAAGGGGTAGAGGAAGATGGTGCGGAACGTGTCCTCGAAACGGATCTTCTGGTCGAGCAGGGCCGCCAGCAGAAAACCGATCACCAGCGAGAACACCAGTGAGATCACACCGTAGATCAAGAGGTTCTCGATCGAAATCAGCCAGCGCGGCGTCGCCCACAGCCGGTAATACTGGTCGAACCCGACGAAATTCAGCCGCGGCAGCAGCTTCGAATTGGTGAAGGAATAGAGCACCGTCCACGCGGTGCCGCCGACAAAGACCACCATTGCGGTGAGGATCATCGGGATGGAAGCGACCTTCGCGTTGAGATTGCGGAAGAGTTGGCTCGGGCGTTCGCTCTTGCTCATCGGTACAGCCGTGCTGGATCGGATAAGGGCGGAAAGTCAGCACGCCTTGGCTCCCGGCCCTGTCTGGCAAGGTCGGGAGCGGACGGCTCGTCGGTCGTCAATCAGCCGAAGCGATGATGTCGGCGAAGCGCTTCTGCGCCTCTTCGAGGCTCATGTCGGGCTTGGCGAAGAACTCCGAGAACAGGTCCTCCTTCTGCTTCTGGCTGTCCTGCGAGAGCAGCTGGTCCGTCCATGGGATGACCGCGCCCTTGGCCAGGATAGCGAGGCCTTTCTTCATGCAGTCATTGGCCGCGTTGAGATCGACGTCGCCGCGCACCGGCAGCGAGCCCTTCTTGAGATTGAAGGCGACCTGGGTCTTGGGATCGAGCAGCGTCTCGGCCAGCACCTCCTGCGCCTTGGCCTTGTCGGCGTCCTTGAGCAGCGGAAAATAGAAGGCGTCGCCCCCTGTAGCGATGACCTCGTTCAGGCCGAGGCCGGGAAGGCAGGTGTAATCCTTGCCGGCGGTCTTGCCGGCGACCTGGAACTCGCCCTGCGCCCAGTCACCCATGATCTGGCCGCCGGCCTTACCGGTGATGACCATGTTGGTGGCCTGGTTCCAGTCCTGCACATTCGTGTTCTTGGCCATCTTGCGCGCATCGTCGGCCGCTTTGAACACCTTGGCGACTTCAGGACCGGCTGCGAACTTGGCGTCCTTGTCCTTGTAGACCTTGAGGAAGGTGTCGGTTCCGCCGACCGCGGCAAGCAGCACGTCGAAGGCGCCCGATGCCTGCCAGGCCTGCCCACCGACCGCGAGCGGCACGATGCCTGCCTTCTCCAGCGCCGGAGCGGCGGCCACATACTCGTTCCAGTTCTTCGGCACCGGCACGCCGGCCTTCTCGAACGCCGCGTTCGACAGCCACAGCCACTGCCAGGAATGGATGTTGACCGGCACGCAATAGATCTTGCCGTCGATGGTGCAAGAATCGAGCAGGCTCTTGGGCCGTACCACTTCCGTCCACTTGCCCTTGGTGGCGACATCGGTGAGATCGCGCATCAGGCCAGCCTGAACCAGCTCTTCCGCTTGCCTGCCGTGATTGAACTGCGTGGCCCCCATCGGATCGCCGCCGGTGATGCGGCTGATCATGATCGGCCGCGCCGTGCCGCCGGATCCGGCGATGGCGCCGTCGACCCAGTGATTGCCGGTGGCGTCGAATGCCTTGGCGAGTTCGGCGACCGCCGCCGCCTCGCCGCCGGAGGTCCACCAATGGGTGACTTCCAGATCGGTCGCGGCCGCCGGCCCGGCAAAGTTGAGAGCAACCGTCGCGGCAAAGGCAGCGGTCAGGAATTTGTATCGCATTTCGGCTTCCTCCCAGAAATCTGAAACGTTACAGATTTTCGATACGGCAATTGAAGACCATACGCAACCCCTTCCGGCAGAATGTCACTTTGACATTTTTCGAGCTGCGAACAAAATCATCTCGCTGCCGCGGCATTGTGCGACGCAATATGCAAAACTGCACCGCTCTCTAGGTAAGAGCAGCAAGAAACTTGCCAAGAGCACGCTTCCCTCTGAATCCTAACGTTTTTTCGGCCTGCGGTTGACGGCGTCTTTTTGCGTCCGCCCGCGCCCGTTTACACCGATCGTGACAAACTGTAACGTTTCAGTATACTGCTTCCACTGCAGGTGACGCGCCATGGGGAGCGGCCGCAACATTGCCGGGCTGCCCGGCGGCTGCTATGCGCCTGATGGGCGGGACGGATGGACAAACAGCGCATGGCCAGGGATGACGGGGCGACGGCACAGGAGCGGCCGACGCTGAAGACGCTTGCCTTCATGACCGGGCTCGGCGTCACCACCGTCTCGCGGGCCTTGAAGGACGCGCCCGAGATCGGCGCCGAGACCAGACGCCGAGTCCAGCTCGTGGCCAAGCAGATCGGCTATCGGCCGAACCGCGCCGGGGTGCGCCTCAGGACCGGCAAGACCAATGTCATCAGCCTCGTGCTCAACACTGAGCACGAACTCATGAGCTTTGTCTCCGACATCATCTATGGCGTCACGGAAGTCATCGCCGACACGCCCTACCACCTGATCGTGACACCCTATTCGCGCTCGCAGGATCCGCTGGATCCGGTGCGCTATCTCGTGGAGACCGGCTCCGCCGACGGCGTCATCATTTCACGCACGCAGCCGAACGACCCCCGCGCCCGCTACATGCTGGAGCGCGGCATTCCCTTCGCGACCCACGGCCGCACCGATATGGGGCTCGTGCATCCCTATCATGATTTCGACAATTACGCCTTCGCGGCCGAGGCGGTGCGCCATCTGGCCGGCCTAGGCCGCCGCCGGCTCGCTTTGGTGACGCCGCCGGTGGGTTTGAGCTACTACCGCCACACGGTCGACGGCTTTGCCGATGCGCTGAGCGAAGTCGGCGCCAGCGAGCTGCCGTTCAACACCGTTTCGATCGACCATTCGATCGAACAGATCAGGACGAGGACCGCGCAGCTGATGCGGCGCGACATCAGGCCGGACGGCATCGTCAGCAGCGCCGCCGCCGCGACCCTCGCCATCGTCGCCGGCATCGAGGACGCCGGCCTCAAGCTCGGCCGCGACGTCGACGTGGTGTCGAAGCAGTCGTCGGAACTGCTGCATCTGTTCAGGCATGAATTGCTGGTCGTGAACGAAGACTTCCGCCTGGCCGGGTCCGAACTCGCCCGCTCGGTGCTCGGCTGGATCGGCGGCGCCGCGCCCGGCTCGCTGCAGAGCCTGAGCGAACCGAAGGGCGTCGTGGCCTATCGGCGCTCTGACTGAGCGTCTGCCCGGATCTGATCGGGCAAGTCCACATGCATCCCGTCAAACCAGGAACCGTTCTGGTCGGTAGCCCCGCGGTTCACATGAAGTCCGAAGCCGGCTGCTCCCGGATCGCCTAGTTCGGCACGAAGCCGCATGCTCGGGATCAGATAATCGCCACCATTCTGCCGCCGGTAGGGAATAGGCGCAGTGGTCGCCAGTGTCCGCATCCGTTCGCGCAGGCGCTCGGCGACAAGCTCGAAGCCAGCTGCATCGAGACGGTCCGCGCTGTAGATCACGAACGGCGGAAGCACGTCGTACCCCGGATAATAGAGGATTCCGTGATTGATCGGGAACAGCAGGTCGTCGATCGGTCCGTTGACGCCGCGCGGGGAATAATGATCCTCCCAACCGCCGGCTGTCACAATCAGCATCGCTCGCTTGCCCGCGAGTGTGCCCTCGCCGTACCGGTCACCCCATCGCTTGTCGCTATGTTCGCCGACGCCATAGGCGAAGCCGTAGGCGAAGACCCGATCGACCCAGCCTTTCAAAATCGCCGGCATGGTGAACCACCACAGCGGAAACTGCAGGATCAGCGCATCGGCCCAAAGCAGCTTCTCGATCTCGGTCTTGACGTCTCCGGTCAGCGCATTGGATTCGTATGCTTGTTTGGAGGCAGCCACCGGCACCAGCCGCGCGCCTGGCGAAAGCTCGGGGAAGTCAGCACGGTCGACCTCCGATTTCCAACCGTCCGCATAGAGGTCGGACACCCGAACCTCGTGGCCTTGAGCTGTGAGTTCCTTGACGGCGACGTCACGCAGCGTGCCGTTGAGCGACCGTGGCTCGGGATGGGCAAAGACAAGTAGGACTTTCATGATTCGTCGATCCTCTGTTGGAAACATTGACCCTGAGATAGCCAACAGCCGCATCATCCGCTACATGTCGAGAATGCATAATATTCTGCCGATTAATGGATAAATCAGCTGTCACGCTCGAGCGCATGCGCACCTTTGTGCGCGTTGCTGAACGAGGCAGTCTGTCGGCGGTCGCGCGTGAACTCGGGATCGGCCAGTCGACAGTCACGCGCCATTTGAGGGAACTGGAGGAGGCCGTCGGCGTCGCCCTGCTCAGCAGGACCACCCGGCGTGTCACGATGACCGATGAGGGCAGCCGCTATTATGCAGACAGCGTGCAGATCCTGCGCCTTGTCGAACAGGCGGGCGACGAGGTTCGCGGCACGCGCGCGGCGCCCGCGGGCACGATCCGGCTCTCCTGCACCGCCGCCATTGGGGTGCTGCATGTCAGCCGGCTTATCTTCGCGTTTCAGGACCGCTATCGCGACATCGGCGTCGATCTCAGCCTCACCGACGAACGCATCGACCTCGTCATGGAAGGCGTCGACATCGCGCTTCGTCTCGGCCCGCTCACCGACAGTTCCATGAAATTGCGAGCGCTCGGCCAATCCCGGCGACTGCTCGTGGGGGCGCCCGACTATCTCGCTGAACGCGGCAGGCCTGAAGGTCCCGGGGACCTGGCCGATCACGAAGGTATCCGGATGTCAAACGTTGCCGGCAGCGACACCCTTGTGCTGCAAGGACCAGACGGCAACCGCCATACAGTGCCGTTTGCAGGGCGCCTCCGGGTCGACCACGGGCTTGCCGCACGCGAAGCCCTGCTCGCCGGGCGCGGCATTGCGCCCGCCCACCAATGGCTTGTCGGCGATCTCCTGGCGTCCGGCCGGCTTGAAGCGATTCTGCCGGACTATGCGCTGCCTTCGGTTCCGCTCAGCATGCTGATCGTCCCCGAACGGGCGGGCATCGCCCGGGTCCGGCTGCTGGTCGATTTTCTTGCCCAACAGATCGGCGGCATCCCCGGGATCGAGAAGCCGCATGTGGAGCGATAAGTATTCCGGCACGGCAGCCAAGCTAAGCCGGATGTCTCCATGAGCGTGATCTAGCCAGCCGCGCCGCTGCCCCACGGTCCGTGGAACGCGCCCTGCTCGCCGATGCGCTCGAAACCATGCGCCCCGAAGAAGTCGCGCTGCGCCTGGATCAGGTTCGAGGTGCCGCGGCCCTGGCGGTAGCTGTCGAAATAGGCAAGAGCCGAAGACAGTGCAGGCACCGGCGCGCCGGCTTCGGAAGCCCTCGCCACGACGCGCCGCAGCGACGGATGCGCCTCCTGCATCAGGCTGATGAAGGCAGGCGCCATCAACAGGTTGGTGGAAGCGCCACCACTGAAAGCCTCGGCCATCGTGTCGAGCATCTGCGAGCGGATGATGCAGCCGGCGCGCCAGATCTTGGCGATGGTCGGCATCGGCAGGTTCCAGTTGAACTCCTTCGAAGCGCCGCTCATCACCGCGAAGCCCTGCGCGTAGGCGGCGATCTTGCCGGCGAACAGCGCCAGTTCGAGGTCTTTCAGCAGCGCGTCCTTGTCGCCGGAAATCCTGGCCACGCCGATATTGCCATAGGCCTTTTCCGCCGCCTGCCGCTCGTCCTTGATCGACGACAGCACGCGCGCCGCCACCGCCGCTTCGATCGCGGTCGCCGGAATGCCGAGCTGCTGCGCCTCGATGACGGACCATTTGCCAGTGCCCTTCTGGCCGGCGCGGTCGAGGATGATGTCGACCATCGGCTTGCCGGTCTTCGGATCGTCGGCGGCGAGCACCTTGGCGGTGATCTCGATCAGGTAGGAATTGAGCCGGCCCTTGTTCCAGTTGGAAAATACCGTGGCGATCTCCTTCGGCCCCATGCCGAGGCCGTCACGCAGGATGCCATAGATTTCGGCGATCATCTGCATGTCGGCATATTCGATGCCGTTATGGATGGTCTTGACGAAATGCCCGGCGCCGTCGGTGCCGAGCCATGCGGCGCAAGGTTCGTCCTTGAACTTGGCGGAGATCGCGGTCAGCACCTTCTCGACGCGCTTCCAGGAGTCTTCCGTGCCGCCGACCATGATCGAGGGTCCGTGGCGCGCGCCCTCCTCGCCGCCGGAGACACCCATGCCGATGAAGGTCAAACCCGAGCCAGAGAGCTCGGAGAAGCGCCGCATCGTATCGCGGAAATTGGCATTGCCGGCATCGATGACGATATCGTTGTCGGACAGCACGCCACGCAGCGCTTCGATCTGCTCGTCGACCGGCTTGCCGGCCAGCACCATGATGATGATCGGACGCGGCGGCCGGATCGCGGCGGTGAGTTCCTCCAGGCTGTAGCAGGGGACGACCATGTCCCTGAGCGCACCGGAATTCTCGACGAAAGCGTCGGTGCGTGCCCTTGTGCGGTTGAAGACGGCGATGCGGTGCCCGTGCTCGGCGATGTTCAGCGCCAGGTTGGAGCCCATAGTGCCAAGGCCGATCAGCCCGATTTCGGCTTTTTCCATCGTTTCTTCCCTGCTTTCGGATCTGGTGTTTTCGAGCTTGCGCTCATTGTTGCTTGAATGATTGACGGCCCTTCAGGCCCGCGTCAACCGCCTCGCCCAATTGTGTGGCTGGGACGTTACGGTCTGATGTCGACCGGCGCCTCGATCTTCACCATCTCGAAGTCCGAGACCAGGATGTCTATGCGCACCATCCAGCGGCCGGGTACCGGGATGATGAGGTTGTCGACACGCCAGCTGCCGTCGCCGGGCCTGGTCGCCGCGCGCTTCAGCGGTTCGATGCCGGAATCGGGCTTCGACAGCACCAGCGTCACCTCCTTGGCGTCGAGCGGTCCGAAATCGCCGGTCATGATGATCATCGAGGCGACCACCGGCCCCGCATGGCCTGGCGTGATGCTGAGATCGGCCATCGCCTGCAGCGCGTGGATGTGGACCGAAACCGGCTGCGCCGCCGCGATCGCCAGTGCTCGTGGCGGCGGCGTGAAGCGCCAGCCCGCGGCGACCCCGAAGATCGCCAGCACGATCAGCACTTCGACGCCGACCGAGCGGGTGAGCCTGCGTTGCACCTCGGTCGCTCCCGCCTCGGCCGAAGCAGTGAGCTTCCAGCGATTGACGGCAGCGAGCGTGAACAGGAAGACCAGCAACGCGAGCTTGACCAGCAGCAGCCGGCCATAGGCTGTGTCGGCCAGCGCCGAGGGTATCTGCACCTGGATCACGGCCAACACGATGCCTGCCGCGGCAAGCAAGGCCACCACAGGCAGGATTGCCCATGAGAAGTGGTGCAGGAATTCGACGGCGCCCGCCGCTTGACGCTTCAGCGCGAGACCGAGCGGCACCAAGGCGCCGGCCCAGAAAGCGATGCCGACGCCATGCACGAAGACCAGCGGCCGTGTCAGCCATTGCGGCTCGGCCGCACTGGCATGGCCGCTGGCGGCGAGTGCGACGCCGACGCCAGCCAGTCCGGCAAGGGCAAGCGGCCTGGCGGCCGCGCGCGGTCCGGCCAGCGACAGCAGGCCAAGTCCCAAGGCGACCAGGGCGATCAGCACCGTCCAGCCGAAGCTGGTGCCGAGCCCGGTGCGCCAGATCACCGGCTGCGCCAGATGGGAGAGCGGCGCCCCCAGCGCATCGAGACCCTGAAAGCCCAGCGACAAGGGTGCCGCCACCAGCCCGCACAAGATCGCGGCCGCGACAAAGCGCTGGCCGGCACGGCCAGCCCCGGCCAGCCAGGCAAAGGCGAACGCGCCGCCAATGCCGAGGAAAAGGCCTATGTAGAGAAAAACCTTGCCGATCCAGATCGCCGACCGCAGTGGCCAGTCAATCGCCTCGGAGACGGCCGGCGGCTCGCTTGGCGCGCCGATGGAAAACAGCAGCGAGCCGCCGACCGGATGGCCGTCGGCGGAAATGACACGCCAGCTCAGCACATGCGTGCCGGATTTGAGCGCCCGCGGATTGTCGATCTCGACCGTCTGGTCGCCGAGACGGAAGTCGGTCAGCGGAACCGGGGTGCCGTCGGGCATCATCAACGTCAGCACCAACGGCGAGACCGGCTCGCTGAAGGTCAGCGAGAACCGCGCTGGCGCCTGCGCCAGCACCGCACCGTCGGCCGGATCGGTCTTGATCAGCGCCGCATGGGCAAGGGCCTGGCTTGTCGAGGCCATGACGATGAGCGCCATGGCCGCGGCGAGCAGCCCGCCGGCAATCCAGCCGACGAGCTTGCTGTTCGTATCGACTATCCAGGAAGGTATTGCGATCATGCCATGCCATGGGGATGCGGCGCTCCGACAGGCAGAGCGCCAGGGAGAAAAGCTATTTCTTCGGCGTGAGCTTGATGCCGGGCGCCGGGTTCTCCAGCGCGTCCTCATCCTGTCCGGCCGCCGGAATCTCGATCCAGCGGGCGGCGGCATCGCCGCATTCCTGCACCACCGGGAAGTACAGCTTCTGGCCGGCGGGCAGGTCGGCCGTCAGCGTCGCCCGGAAGATGAACTCATCGTAGAATTCATCCGGCAGATTGCCGCCGCTCCAGTCGACTTCCTTGACCCCATCGGCAACCGCCTGACCATAGAGCTGGTAGGATTTCTCGTACTTGCCCTTCTTGGTCTGCAGCGTCCAGCCCGACTTGGGCATCGGCTTCACCGCGATCACCCCTTCCGGGATCTGCACGCGCACCGCCGTCGTGGCCTTGCCGTCGCAACCGTGCGGCACGCGCAGCACAGCCTTGTAGGTCGAGCCGACTGCCGCCTCCTGGGTCTCGAGCGTGATGTGCGCGAAGGCGGCATTTGTCCCCAGCACGAGAAACGCGCCGGCCGCCAAAAGATATTTGTTCATGATGGTCCCTCAGATTCAAAATTGGTGATTGGCGCGATCAATTGGCGTGGTCGTCCATGCCGCCCATTTCGCCCATCCCTTCAACGGCGAACTCGACATTGACCGTGCCGGCCTTCTCGAAGGTCAGCGTGGCGGCGAATTTTTCACCCTGCTTGGGTTGCCGCTTCAGGCCGATGAACATCAGGTGGTAGCCACCGGGCGCCAGCGCGACCTTGCCGCCTGCCGGGACTTCCAGGCCACCATCCACTGGCCGCATGGTCATGACGCCGTCCTTGACGCCCATTTGATGCAGCTCGGCCTTTTCCGAGACGTCGGAGGAAATCGACAGCAGCCGGTCCGGTGTACTGCCCTTGTTGACGATGGTGAAATAGCCGCCGGCCACCTTGGCGCCGGCTGGCGTGGCGCGCGACCAGGGGTGTTCGATTTCGAGATCGCCGACCTTGAATTCATGCGCCAGGACGGCCTGGGCGCCCAGGAAGACAAGCGCGAGGGCCAACGCGGCAATGCCGAAATCGGCTTTGAAGCGGGACAGGGTGCGGCCGAACACAGTGCCCGCCGATATACGGAAAGAATGGGACATGGTTGCTCCACGACGTGATGATCGCGCCGTCGCCGGTCGCGAATGCTTGATCTTGGATGAGTACGCTCGCGAAAGGTTCCGCAAGCAAGCAGGCTCAAGCCGCCAGTGGCGGCGCGCGCGGGTTCGATGGGGAGCGTTCGCGGGCGAAGTCGAGATGCGTGGTCGCCGGGAAGACGAAGGCGACGGTCTCGAAGGAAAGGGACGCAAGTGCAAGCCTGGCATCGGCCGGCGGCGCATAGGCCGGCGAAAACATGCTGCAGCCGAGTGTGCAGCAGGCCGGCGGATGGGACGGGTGCTGGTCGCCGCCGGGAAGCTGTGTGGCGCCATCGTGGGTACAGATGACGTTGCCGAAGGCATCGAGCTGCGCGGTATCAGGCCCGATGCTGAAGGCGAACGCACCAAGTGTCGACTGGAGCAACAGCAGACAGGCCGCGACAAGCGCGACCGGCATGCTCCAGCGTCTCTCCCGGCGGTTCACCATTTGCCTCTTCAAATCGATGACTATCCCTACCACGGCAGCCAGAGGTCGAAAATCGTCAATTCCATGCTGCGGCAACACGGCAGGATCAGTTCTTTTGGGATGGCCGGCTTTCCGGGATGGAGGTCAGCAATGTCTGGCGGGCCGACTTCAGGTGCTTGCGGCAGGCGGCATCGACCTTGCCGAGATCGCGCGACTTGAGCGCCTCGATATAGGCAAGATGCTCGCCGATCGCGACTTCGTTGCGCTCGCGTTCCTGTGCCTTGTTCCACTGGTAGTGGTAGTGGAAGATCATGGCGATGACGTCGTAGAAATCGACGATGAAGCGGTTGCGTGAGGCGCGATGAATGAGCCGGTGCAAGCGCTCGTCCAGCTCCGAGAACTCATTGAAACGCGTCGCGATCTCGCGTGCCAGAACGCGGTGTTCCCCTTCCAGCCGATCGAGATCGCCCCATACCGGACTGTCCTGCGGCAGCGCCGTGAAGGCGGCGGCCGAGCGCAATTCGAACATTTCGCGGATCTCGGTCAGTTCCAGCGCGAAGGCCCGCGTGAAGCCTTTCAGCACCCAATGGCTGTTGCGGCGTTTTTCGATCAGGCCGAAGCGGGAGAAGCGGATCAGGAACTCGCGTACGCTGGTGGTGCCGACGCCGATCTCGCGCGCCAGTTCGAGCTCGTTGATCTGCATGCCGGCCTCGGCGCCGCCGGCCAGCAGCCTGCGCATGAACGACCGTTCGATGATCTCGGCCAGCGTGTCGGTCTCTTCCTCGGGAAAGAAATCATCCGCACGTGGATCGCGCAGCACCGTCTTGGCGCGCTTGTTCCAGGCGATCAACCCGGTTTCTTCCATGCGCGCCAGGATGCTGCGCACGGTCGTGCGGCTGACTCCCAGCAAGGCGCCAAGTTCCGGTTCCGAGGGCAGGCTGCGCGTCTCATCGAGCAGCCTCAGACAACGGTTATAGGCGTCCTTGTAGACGTTGTTGCTCTTCGACATCCCCTGACCCGTTGCACGCCAGCGCTTGCGGCGGCCGGCTTGAAGCGCAATATGACGTTCCATCGTCTGCAGCGCCACCACTTACCCAGGGCGGAACCGCCGTGAAAAAACAATTGACGCAAAACTGTTTTTTCACGATAAAAGACATTAACTCTTAACAGGCGCGTGTCAATCCGCGCATCCCAGGATCACCCAGGAAACCGCCCGTGAACGTCTCGAATACCATTCTTCTGTCCCCCGCCGACAATGTCGCCGTTGCCAATGGGCGCATCGAGATCGGCACCGCGCTGCCGGGTGGCGCGCTCGCTGCCACCGTCATCGAGCCCGGCCACAAGGTGGCGATCAAGCCGATTGCCGCGGGTGAAGCCGTGGTCAAATACGCTCAGGCGATCGGTCGCGCCACGCAGGACATCGCGCCCGGCGAGCATGTCCATTCGCACAATCTGGTCTTCGAGGCCGGCCGCCTCCCCGTGGTGCCGCCAAGCGAGG
This sequence comes from Mesorhizobium sp. B2-3-10, assembly GCF_006442275.1. Taxonomy (NCBI): domain Bacteria; kingdom Pseudomonadati; phylum Pseudomonadota; class Alphaproteobacteria; order Hyphomicrobiales; family Phyllobacteriaceae; genus Mesorhizobium; species Mesorhizobium sp. B2-3-10. The sequence continues at coordinate 29,975 of NZ_VFVT01000003.1, read as the reverse complement.
CCGAGCATGCGACGGAAGCGGACCGCGCCCGGACATTCATGGGCTATCGCCGCGCCGACGGCCGCGCCGGCACGCGCAACTTCATCGGCATCATCGCCAGCGTCAATTGCTCGGCCACCGTCTGCCATTCGATCGCCGACACCGCCAACCGGACCCTTTTGCCGAAATATCCCGGGATCGATGGCTTCGTGCCCATCGTCCATGGCCAGGGCTGCGGCATGAGCGGCACCGGCGACGGCATGATGGTGCTGCACCGCACGCTGGCCGGCTATGCCCGCCACCCGAATTTCGGCGGCGTGCTGATGGTCGGGCTCGGCTGCGAGGTCAACCAGCTCACGCTTTACGGCCAGAAGGGTGCCGCCGCCGGCAAGCGCCACTTCAACATCCAGGATGCCGGCGGGTCGCGCAAATCGGTCGAAAAGGCGATGGGCGTGCTGGCCGAGATCGCCGAGGAAGTCGGTCAGTTGAAGCGCGAGCCGATCCCCGTCAGCGAGATCGTCGTCGGCCTGCAATGCGGCGGCTCCGATGGCATGTCGGGTATCACCGCCAATCCGGCGCTGGGTGCGGCCGTCGACATCCTCGCTGGCGTCGGCGGCATCGGCATCCTCTCCGAGACGACGGAAATCTATGGCGCCGAGCACCTGCTCGCCTATCGCGCCGCAAGCCCCGAGGTCGCCAAGAAGCTCGATGGCTACGTGAAATGGTGGGAGGATCACGTCGCCAAGCATGGCGCCTCGATCGACAACAATCCGTCGCCCGGCAACAAGCGCGGCGGCCTAACCACCATCCTGGAAAAGTCGCTGGGCGCGGTCGCCAAGGGCGGCCAGACGCCGCTTAACGGCGTCTTCGGCTACGCCGAGAAGGTCACCGGCAATGGGCTGGTGTTCATGGATACGCCCGGCTACGACCCGGTCTCTGCCACCGGTCAGGTCGCGGGCGGCGCCAATGTCATCGTCTTCACCACCGGCCGCGGCTCCTGCTTCGGCTGCCGGCCGACCCCCTCGATCAAGGTCGCCACCAACTCGACCATGTATCACCAGATGGAAGAGGACATGGACGTCAATTGCGGCGTCATTGCCTCCGGCGAAAAGACCATCGCCGGCATGGGCCGGGAGATCTTCGAACTGATCGTCGAGACGGCTTCGGGCCGCAAGACCAAGAGCGAGGATTTTGGCTACGGGGACAACGAATTCGTGCCCTGGCATCTCGGCGCGACGCTCTGATTTCGATTGATGTCTGATAGACTGCCCGGCCGGACAAGTGGCCGGGATAGGGAGGTTGCGCATGGAAAAACGCCGCATCGGCCAGACCGCGTTGGAGGTCACCGAAGTCAGTTTCGGCGGCGCCGCGATCGGCGGCCTCTACCGGGCGTGTTCGCGCGAAGCGGCAATGGAAACGCTGCAGGGTGCCTGGGAGGCGGGCCTGCGCTATTTCGACACCGCGCCCTTCTACGGTTTCGGCCTGTCGGAACGGCGCTTCGGCGATTTCCTGCGCTACAAGCCACGTGATTCCTATGTGCTGTCGACTAAGGTCGGCCGCCTGCTTCACCCGGTGCCCGAAGATCAGGTGCCAGACCACTCCTATGTCGATCCGCTGCCCTTCGCGCTGGACTACGACTATTCCTATGACGGCATCATGCGCTCGGTCGAGTTCAGCTATGCGCGCCTTGGGCTAAACAGGATAGACATCCTGTTTGTCCACGATATCGGCGTTTACACGCATGGTGTCGAGAAAACCAAATTGCACTTTCGCCAGTTGATGGACGGCGGCCTCAAGGCGCTCGAGGAGCTGAAGCGGGCCGGCACGATTTCCGCCTACGGGCTCGGCGTCAATGAAGTCCAGATCTGCCTCGACGTGATGCGCCGCGCGCCGCTCGACTGCATCCTGCTCGCCAGCCGCTATTCCTTGCTCGACCGCAGCGCGGAAGCCGAATTGCTGCCGCTGTGCCGGGCGCAACGGACCTCGCTTGTCATTGGCGGGGTTTTCAACTCAGGCATATTGGCGACCGGGCCGGTGCAAGGGGCGCATTTCGACTACCAGCCCGCCAGCCGCGATGTTCTCGACCGTGTCGACGCCATGGAGAAGATCGCCGCTGAAGGTGGCTACCCGCTGCCCGCCGCCGCGTTCCAGTTTCCTTTGCACGAACCCGCGGTCGCCACTGTGCTGACCGGTACCGCAAAATTGGCAAACCTGACGCGCAACCTCGAACTGCTCGATATCGACGTGCCGGAGACGGGCTATGCCAGGTATCGTCCCTACACGGTGGTGCAGGAACTGCATTGAAGCGCATCGTCGCGATGTGCACGGGCGCGCGACCCGCCTTCACGATGTCGCGATCCAGAGAAGAATGAACATTCCATGTTGACTGATCTATGGAATTAATATTCCATACCTTCACAGAACGGAAACGGGAGCGCCTGACCGCGACAAGGGAGAGCCGCCGCTGGGGGAGTCATTGTCGGGCAGTTGGAAGAACTGGCTGAAACACCGCTTGCATCGGCTGGATCGATGCACTATCAAAACGGTGCAACTGTTTTTTATTGATAAAGTTCTGTTTGGGCCACGCCTATCCGGACGGAGCTTCCGTTAACGTTCACCGGGCGACTTAGGGAGGATCCTATGAAATTCGTGACCAGCATTCTCAACCGCCGCGCCGTCATGGCCCTGGCGGCAGCATCGATGCTCACCGGCGTCATGCATACCGCACCGGTTTCGGCGGCGGATGTGACCATCCCGATCATCGTCAAGGACACCACGTCCTTCTACTGGCAGATCGTTCTGGCCGGCGCCCGCAAGGCCGGCAAGGATCTCGGCATCAACGTGCCGGAACTCGGCGCCCAGGCCGAGACCGACGTCAATGGCCAGGTCTCGATCCTCGAGAACGCCGTCGCCAGCAACCCGGCCGCGATCGTGATCGCGCCCACCGAGTTCAAGGCGCTGGGCAAGCCGATCGATGAAGCAGCCGCCAAGGTCAAGGTCATCGGCATCGACTCCGGCGCCGACTCCAAGGCCTTCACCTCGTTCCTGACCACCGACAACGTGCAGGGCGGACGCGTCGCCGCGGACGGCCTTGCCGCCGCCATCGGCGCCGCCAATGGCGGCAAGATCGAGGGCGACGTCGCCCTGATCACCAACGCTCCCGGCGCCGGCTCGCTCGAACAGCGCAAGCAGGGCTTCACCGAGCAGCTCAAGGCAAAATATCCCGGCCTGAAGCTGGTCGCCGACAAATACGCCGACGGCCAGGCCACCACCGGCCTCAACATCGCCACCGACCTGATCACCGCCAATCCGAACCTCAAGGGCATCTTCGCCTCCAACCTGATCATGGCGCAGGGCGTCGGCCAGGCCGTCGCCGAGAACAACCTTGGCGGCAAGCTGGCGCTGGTCGGCTTCGACAGCGACGAGAAGCTGATCAAGTTCCTCAACGACGGCGTCATTTCCGCCCTCGTCGTCCAGGATCCCTACCGGATGGGCTATGACGGCATCAAGACCGCGCTCGCCGCCTCGAAGGGCGAAAAGGTCGAGGCCAATGTCGACACCGGCGCCAATCTGGTGACCAAGGCCAATATGAAGGACCCCAAGATCGACGCGCTGCTCAATCCCAAGCTCTAAGCAGCCGGCGTTCAAAACCGCTTCCGGGGCCAGAGGCCCCGGAAGCATCCGCCGCCAAAGCGGCTTGGCGATCAGCCCGTTTGGCCTTCGCCTGAAAGACGACCGCAGCCTCGCCGAATGCCAACCGCGAGGCCAATCTGGGAGGATTGTCATGACGCCGACGGCGCAGGAACTGCATCCGGCCCCCGTGCTGGAACCCGGCAGGACCATCCTCGAACTGCGCGGGCTGGAAAAACGCTACCCCGGCACCCATGCGCTGAAGCCGGTCAATCTCGCCTTCAAGTCAGGCGAAATCCACGCCATCGTCGGCGAGAACGGCGCCGGCAAATCGACCCTCATCAAACTCCTGACCGGCGTCATGCCGCGCACCTCTGGCGAGGTCCTCTGGGAAGGCCAGCCGGCAGCCCTGGCGACGCCGCATGAAGCGATGGCGCTCGGCATCAATGCCGTGCACCAGGAAGTCGTGCTGTGCCGTCACCTGACGGTCGCCGCCAACATGTTCCTTGGCGAGGAAAATTCCCGTCTCGGCATCCTGCAGCAGCGCGCCATGGTCAGGGAAGCGCAGACGATCATCGACGATCTCGGCTTCGACCTGCCGGCGCATGTCGTGCTGGGTGATCTCACCATCGGCCAGCAACAGCTGATCGCCGCTGCCCGCGCCACGGTGCGGGGCACCAAATTCCTGATCTTCGACGAACCCACGGCCTACCTCACCCGCAAGGAGGCCGACCAGCTTTTCACGCTGATCCGGCGCCTGAAGGGTGAAGGCGTGACGATCATCTACATTAGCCATCGCATGGAGGAAGTCTTCGAACTCGCCGACCGGGTTTCCGTGCTGCGCGACGGCACGCTGGTCGGCACACGCAACATCGCCGAGACCAACGATGCCGAGCTGGTCAAGATGATGATCAACCGCTCGATCGAACAGGTCTACCACAAGGAGCATTTCACGCCGGGCGCTCCGATCGTCGAAACAAGGAACCTGTCGGGCAAAGGCTTCGAGAACATCTCGATGACGGTGCGTGCCGGTGAGATCGTCGGCCTCTACGGACTGATCGGCGCCGGCCGCAGCGAGTTCGTCACCTCGCTCTATGGACGTCACAAGAAGTCGGCCGGCCAGATCCTGTGGGAAGGCAAGGACGTCCAGATCAACTCCGAGCACGACGCGATCAAGCTCGGCATGGCACTGGCGCCGGAAAGCCGCCGCGACCAAGGCCTTTGCCTCAATTTACCGGTTGGCCTCAACCTCAATTTGCCGATCTACAAGCGCATCTCCAGCAATCTGTTGATCTCGAATGCGAAAGAGAAGGCCGAGGCCGACCGTCAGATCGCCGGCCTGAGGATCAAGACGCCGACGCGCGGGGCGCTGGCGTCGAGCCTTTCGGGTGGCAACCAGCAGAAGATCGTCATCGGCAAATGGCTGGCGCACGGCGCCAAGCTGTTCATCTTCGACGAACCGACGGTCGGCGTCGATGTCGGCACCAAGGCGGAGATCTATCGCCTGTTCGGCGAGCTGTTGTCGAAGGGGGCCGGCATCATCCTGATCTCGTCCTATTTGCCGGAGGTCTACGAACTGGCCGACACGCTGCACGTGTTCCGGCGCGGCAAGCTGGTGGCCACGCACGGGTTCCACACCGCCAGTCACGAGGACATTCTCACGCAGGCGCTCGCCGAGAAACAAGAAAAACTGGGAGGACAGACATGAGCATCGAGGCGATCCCCGCCGAAAAACCGAAGCGCAACTACAACGTCCTGTTCGGGCTGACGCTGCTGGCGCTGCTGGTGCTGCTCTGGATCGTCCTGTCCCTGGCGACGCCAAGCTTCGCTTCGGGCAACAACATCGCCAATCTTCTGCGGCAGGGCTCGATGATCGCCATCATGGCGGTCGGCCAGACCTTCGTCATCATCACCGGCGGCATCGATCTGTCGGTCGGCGCGGTGGTCGGCTTCGCCACCGTCGTCGTCGCCATGCTGATCAATGCCGGCGTTCCGATCGCGGTCGCCATCCTGATCACCTTGCTCGTCGGTGTCGCCATCGGCCTTTTCCATGGCTTCGGCATCGTCAAGATGGGCTTGCCGCCCTTCATCATCACGCTGGCGACGCTGACCTCGCTGCGCGGCATCGGCCTTTTGATGACCAACGGCAACTCGATCAACATCAACAGCGACAGCTTTACCGCCTTCTCGCGCAATTCCTTTATCGGCATTCCCAATTTGTTCTGGATGGTGATCCTGGTGGGTGTGCCCGCCTATGTCTTCCTGCATCACAGCCGTTGGGGCCGCTACCTCTTTTCGGTCGGCTCCAACGCCGAGGCCTCGCGCCTGTCCGGCGTCAATGTCCAGCGCACCATCTACATGGCTTATACGCTGTCCGGCCTGTGCGCGGCCTTCGTCGGCGTGCTGCTCGCCGCCCGCATCGGCATCGGCAACCCGACCCAGGCCGAGGGCTGGGAACTGCAGGCGATCGCCTCTTCGGTCATCGGCGGCACCTCGCTGTTCGGCGCGGTCGGCTCGGTGCACGGGCCGCTGCTTGGCGCCTTCATCCTGGCCACCATCAACAACGGCGCCAACCTGCTCAACGTCAACTCGTTCTGGCAGCGCATCATCACCGGCGCGCTGATCATCATCATCGTCTACTTCGACGGACTGCGCCGCCGCGGCAAATGACGCATTCCAATCGATCGCCGGCTTGGCGCGGGCCGGCGATTTCTTGAACAGACTGGATCAAAGCATGAAAGCCGTCGTCTGCCGCTCGCCCGGCGACCTTGCTGTCGAAGACCACCCGGCTCCCGGCGCCCCACCTCCCGGCTGGGCTCTGGTGGCGGTCAGCCATGTTGGCATCTGTGGCACCGACTACCATATCTTCGAGGGCAAGCACCCGTTCCTCGTCTATCCCCGCATCATGGGCCATGAGGTCTCCGGCACCGTGATCGAGCGGGGCGAAGGCGTCGACCTCGCCCTTGGCGAACCGGTGATCATCAACCCCTACCTTTCCTGCGGCAAATGCATCGCCTGCCGGCACGGCAAGCCCAATTGCTGTGTCAGGATCGAAGTGCTCGGCGTGCACCGCGACGGCGCGATGTGCGAACAGATCCTGGTGCCGGCTAAGAATCTCTATCCCACCAACGGCCTGTCGCTCGCCGACGCCGCCGCCGTCGAATTCCTGGCCATCGGGGCGCATGCCGTCCGGCGCGCCCGGGCCGAGCCTGGCGCCCGCACCCTGGTCATCGGCGCCGGCCCGATCGGGCTCGGCACCGCCATCTTCGCCCGCATTGCCGGGTTGGATGTGACACTTCTCGATATGAGCACCGAAAGACTGGTCTTCGCGGCGAGTGAACTCGGCTTTTCGAGTCTCGACGGCTCGCAAGGACCCGTGTCCGATCTGGTGCGTGATGCGACCGACGGCGAAGGCTTCGACGTGGTCTTCGACGCCACCGGCAACACGCGATCGGTTCAATCGGCCTTTGCCCACGTCGCGCATGGCGGAGCGCTGGTGCTGGTCAGCGTCGTCAAGGACGATATTGTTTTTTCCGATCCCGAGTTCCACAAGCGAGAAATGACATTGATCGGCAGCCGCAATGCGTTGCGCGCCGACTTCGACCATGTCGCGGCCTCGATCCGCAATGGTGCCGTGCCGTTGGCCAAGCTTGTCACCCACCGCACCACGCTGGCCGATACGCCAGGAGATCTCGCACGCTGGGCGCATGAAAAGTCGGGCCTGATCAAGGCCGTGATCGAGATCGGATAGCCCTACAGCGCCGACAGCTTCAACTCCACCCGCTCGGCCGGAAAACGCGACTCCGAAAACTGGATCGGCTGGCCGTCGGGTGTGACGTTGACCGCAACCGTGACCAGCACGATGGCGCCCGGCTGCAGATCGAGATCGGCGAGATCGGCGGCGTCGGCATGGCGCGCCGAGAGCACGGTCGATTGCCTGAGATAATCGTCGATACCGAAACGTGCGAGCGAGGCGGTGATAGAACCGGTTTGCGCCATCGCCTTGTCGATGCCGGCAAAGCGCCGGGCATCGAACCATCCAGCGGCGCGCGACACTGGCCGTCCGTCAGCCTCGCCGCGTGTCTCCAACCGGATCACCTCGGCACCCCTGGCAAGGCCAAGGCCTTCGGCCACGCGCTGGCTGGCGGGCTCGACCGACGAAGCGAGCAGCACGATGTGCCGTTCCGACGTCTGCCCCTGCAGGCCAGTCGAAAAGCGTGTCCGCGCGCCAATCGGATAGGACAGCCGCTTGCGTGACAGGACGAAGGTGCCACGCCCCTGTTCGGCCCGCAGCACGCCCTCCTGCACGAGGGCCGATATGGCGCTGCGTACGGTGTGACGGTTGACGCCGTAGCGCTCGGCCAGCGCGACTTCGGGCGGCAGCGCGGCGTTTTCGGCGAAATCGCCGGCGGCGATCGATTGCAGGATCCTGTCGGCGATCTGGCGCCACAGTGAGACGCCGCTGCGCCGCTCGATGCTGTCGGCCACATCATGCCCGATCATGTTTTGCCCCCCGGCCTGTCACGCACCCGTCATGGACTCGCGTTAGGTAATATGTATAATTTGTATAGTTGTCTATATCAATAGACAAATTTAGCTGAGAGGAAGTTGGCGATGCGAGGACAGGAAGGCCGCGACCAGGCCGAGCGCAAGGCCGCCATGGCGACGCTGGCGCAATCGAGCGGCGACGACATCGTCCGGCTCTGGAACGAGTCCGGCCTGCCTTCGCAAGCCGAACTTCTGCGCGGTCCCGAGACGGGCCTGGTCACGCTTCGTGGCCGCATCGGCGGCGGCGGCGCGCCCTTCAATGTCGGCGAGGCGACCGTCACGCGTGCCACTGTCCGGCTGCCATCCGGGCAGGTCGGCCATTGTTACGCGCTTGGCCGCGACAAGCAGAAGGCGAAGCTGGGAGCAATAGCCGATGCGCTCTGGCAGGACCCTGCCCGCCGCACCGAGGTCGAGACCATGCTCATTACGCCTTTACGCTCGGCTCTCACCGCTGCCCAGGAAAAACGCCGCGCCGAGACGGCGGCGACGAAGGTGGATTTCTTCACCATGGTTCGCGGAGAAGATTGATGGATATCGCTGCGCAATCGATCGAGGGCGGTTTCGCCGATCCGGTCTTCAACGCTCAGACCGTGTTTCGGGCCGTCATGGATGCCATGGCGCGGCCGGGCAGTGTCCACCCCTTGCCACCCCTGGCCCGCCCGCCGGCTCCGCTCTCGGCGACGTCGGGCGCCGTAGCACTGGCGCTATGCGACAACGACACGCCGCTCTGGCTCGACCCTGCCCTGCATGCCTCCGCCGCGATCGGGTCCTGGCTTGGGTTCCATACGGGCGCGCCGCTGGCCAACACGCCGGCCGACGCGCATTTCGCGTTTGTTGCCACGCCGGCCGAGATGATGGCGCTCGACGGTTTTTCACAGGGCACGCAGGATTATCCCGACCGATCGACGACGCTGATCCTGCAGGTCGGCGATCTCACTTCAGGGACCCCGCTCTTGCTGGAAGGCCCGGGCATTGAAACCAGCGCCACGATCGCGCCGGCACAGATGCCGCGCCATTTCGTCGAGCAGTGGAAGCAGAATATCAGGCGCTTTCCGCGCGGCGTCGACATCATCCTCGCCACATCGGACGGCATAGCCTGCCTGCCGCGCACGACGCGCATCAAGACGATGGAGGTGTAAGATGTATGTCGCGGTAAAAGGCGGCGAGGCCGCCATTGCCAACGCCCACAGCCTGCTCGCCGATCGCCGGCGCGGCGACCGCTCGGTGCCCGCACTTCGCCTCGACCAGATCGTCGAACAGCTGGCGCTCGGCGTCGACAGGGTGATGAGCGAAGGCTCGCTCTATGACCGTGAACTGGCCGCACTCGCCATCGTCCAGGCACGCGGCGACATGATCGAGGCGATCTTCCTGGTGCGCGCCTACCGCACAACGCTGCCGCGCTTCGGCTACAGCAAGCCGATCGACACCGGCGCCATGCTGGTCGAACGGCGCGTCTCGGCGACCTACAAGGATCTGCCAGGCGGCCAGTTGCTCGGTCCGACCTTCGACTACACGCATCGGTTGCTCGACCCTGAACTTGCCGCTGGCGCCGATGTCGCCGAGCCCTTGCAGCGCGAGACGGAAGCGCAGGCAATGCCGCGCGTCTCGGCGATCCTCGCCCGTGAAGGCCTGATCGAGCCCGATGGCCAGATGCCGCAGGACCATGTGCCCGGCGACATCACCCGCGAGCCGCTGGAATTCCCGATGGCGCGCGACATCCGCCTGCAGGCACTGTCGCGCGGCGATGAAGGTTTTCTGCTGGCGCTCGGCTATTCCACCCAGCGCGGCTATGCCCGCAACCATCCCTTTGTCGGCGAAATCCGCATCGGCGAGGTCGAGCTGGAACTCGACGTTCCCGAACTGCCCTTCGCCGTGCCGCTCGGCACGGTGCGCGTCACCGAATGCCAGATGGTCAATCAGTTCAAGGGCTCGGCCAAGGCGCCGCCGCAATTCACCCGCGGCTACGGCCTCGTCTTCGGCCAGAGCGAACGCAAGGCGATGGCCATGGCGCTCTGCGACCGGGCCCTGCGCGCCGCGGAGCTCGGCGAGGATATCGTCGCCGCCGCCCAGGACGAGGAGTTCGTCATCTCGCACTCCGACAATGTCCAGGCGACCGGCTTCGTCGAGCACCTGAAGCTGCCGCACTACGTCGACTTCCAGGCCGAACTCGATCTCGTACGTCGCATGCGCGCCGAGTACGAAGCACGCGAAAATCCAGCGAAGGCGGAAGAAAAAAAGGAGGCAGCGGAATGACTGCGCAACCGACAGACATCGCCACCTACAACTTCGCCTATCTCGACGAGCAGACTAAGCGGATGATACGCCGCGCGATCCTCAAGGGCATCGCCATTCCGGGCTACCAGGTGCCGTTCGCCTCGCGCGAAATGCCGATGCCCTATGGCTGGGGCACTGGCGGCGTGCAGGTCACCGCGTCGATTATTGGCCCCGACGATGTGCTCAAGGTCATCGACCAGGGCGCCGACGACACCACCAATGCCGTGTCGATCCGCGCCTTCTTCAAGAAAGTCGCTAACGTCGCGGTCACCACCGATACCGCCACCGCCACCATCATCCAGACCCGTCACCGCATCCCCGAACATCCACTCACGGCGGGCCAGGTGCTGGTCTACCAGGTGCCCATCCCCGAACCGCTGCGCTTCCTCGAGCCGCGCGAGACCGAAACGCGGAAAATGCATGCGCTGGAAGAATACGGCCTCATGCATGTGAAGCTCTATGAGGACATCGCCAAGCACGGCCGCATCGCCACCACCTATGCCTATCCGGTCAAGATCGAGGGCCGCTATGTGATGGACCCGTCGCCGACGCCAAAATTCGACAATCCCAAGATGCACCGCTCGCCGGCCCTGCAGCTGTTCGGCGCCGGCCGCGAAAAGCGCATCTACGCCGTGCCGCCCTTCACCGATGTGGTGAGCCTCGACTTCGAGGATCATCCGTTCGAGGTGCAGACTTTCGATCAGCCCTGTGCGCTGTGCGCGGCCGAGAATGTCTATCTCGACGAGGTCATCCTCGACGACCATGGCGGCCACATGTTCGTCTGCTCCGACACCGATTATTGCGAGAAGCGGCGCGCCGACGGCCATCGCGGCCACCTTGCCCCCGAAACCGATCTTGCAGCAGGAAACATGGAGCCGGCGCAATGACCGACGAACCGCTGCTGCGCGTCTCGGCGCTCTCCAAGTTCTATGGCTCGCGGGTCGGCTGCGACAATGTCTCCTTCGACCTGTGGCCGGGCGAGGTTCTGGCTGTCGTCGGCGAGTCCGGCTCCGGCAAGACGACGCTGCTCAACTGCCTGTCGACGCGGCTGCTGCCTTCCTCCGGCACAGCCAGCTACCGCATGCGCGACGGCCAGTTCCGCGAGCTCTACCGCATGAGCGAGGCCGAGCGCCGCTTCCTGATGCGCACCGACTGGGGCTTTGTCCATCAGAACCCAGCCGACGGCCTGCGCATGACGGTCTCGGCCGGCGCCAATGTCGGCGAACGGCTGATGGCGGTCGGCGACCGCCACTACGGCAAGATCCGCGCTACCGCGGTCGACTGGCTGTCGCGCGTCGAGATCGAGGAAGACCGCATCGACGACGAACCGCGCGCCTTTTCCGGCGGCATGCGTCAGCGGCTGCAGATCGCCCGCAATCTCGTCACCGGGCCACGGCTGGTGTTCATGGATGAGCCGACCGGCGGCCTGGATGTCTCGGTGCAGGCCCGCCTGCTTGATCTCTTGCGCGGCTTGGTCACGGACCTCGGCCTTGCCGCGATCGTCGTCACCCACGACCTCGCCGTGGCGCGGCTGCTGTCGCAGCGCATGATGGTGATGAAGGACGGCCGCGTCGTCGAAAGCGGCCTCACCGACCGCGTCCTCGACGACCCGCGCGCGCCCTACACGCAATTGCTCGTTTCCTCGATTTTGCAGGTGTGATGATGGCGCCAGGCCACCACCCGCTGCCAAGCGAATTTTTCAACGTTGGCGATTGGCGAAACCGCCCGACACAGCCCCTTCTCCCCGTCACTATACGGGGAGAAGTGCCCGGCAGGGCGATGAGGGGCGGCGCTGACGTGGCGGGAACGTGCGTTGCGGACGCATCTGTCGTCCCGGCACCTTCGCCCTGCGCAAAGCAACTGCTCAGCCGGACCTCGGCGCTGCCCCTCATTGTCCTGCCGGACATTTCTCCCCGTATAGTGGCGGGGAGAAAGAGCCGTATCCTCCCGCCGACCGACGACAATCGGAGAACCTTCTGATGCCGACCCCACTCGTTGTTTCCGACGTTGCCAAAAGCTTCACCATGCATCTGCGCGACGGCATCAAACTCCCTGTCGTCGCGGGTGTCTCGTTCTCGATCAAGGCGGGCGAATGCACCGTGCTCGGTGGTCCGTCCGGCGCCGGCAAGAGTTCGATCCTGAAGATGCTCTACGGCAACTACGCCGTCGACGAAGGCCAGATCATCGTCAGGCACGAGGACGGACTGATCGACCTCGCCCATGCCAGCCCGCGCACCGTGCTTGCCGTACGCCGGCAAACGATCGGCTATGTCAGCCAGTTCCTGCGCACCGTGCCGCGCGTCTCGGCTCTCGACGTCGTCGCTGAGCCACTGGTTGAACGCGGTGAGGAGCGCGAGGCAGCCCGAGCCAAGGCACGCGCGTTGCTGGCCCAGCTCAACCTGCCGGAAAAACTCTGGATGCTGCCACCGGCAACCTTCTCGGGCGGCGAGCAGCAGCGTGTCAACATCGCGCGAGGCTTCATCACCGAGCACCCCATCCTGCTGCTCGACGAGCCGACCGCATCGCTCGACGCGACGAACCGCGACGTGGTGATCGAACTCATCGCCGCCAAAAAGGCGGCGGGCGTCGCCCTGCTCGGCATCTTCCACGATCACGATGTGCGCGAGGCGGTGGCCGACCGCATCATCGACGTCACCGCCTTCGCTCCGGGAAAAATCGCCGCATGACCAGGAAGCTATCGGAGACGCCGCTGGTCCACCCGACGGCGGAGGTGCACAACTCGACACTCGGCCGCTGGACCGAGATCGCCGACCGCAGCCGGGTTTCGGAAAGCGAGCTCGGCGACTATTCCTACATGATGCAGGACTGCGCGGTCTGGTGCGCGACGATCGGCAAATTTGCCAACATCGCCGCCAGCGTGCGCCTCAACGCCACCAACCACCCGACCTGGCGGCCGACGCTGCACCACTTCACCTACCGCGCCTCCGACTATTGGGACGACGCCGAGCATGAGAGCGAATTCTTCGCCGAGCGCCGCGCCAAGCGCGTCATCATCGGCCACGACACCTGGCTCGGCCACGGCTCGACCGTCCTGCCCGGCGTCACCGTCAGCGACGGCGCCGCCGTTGGCGCCGGCGCGGTCGTCTCGAAGGACGTCGCGCCCTACACGATCGTCGCCGGCGTACCGGCAAAACCGATCCGCGAGCGCTTCGACCGCCGCACCGCCGAGCGCTACCAGGCGCTTGCCTGGTGGGATTGGGATCACGCGAGGCTGCGCGCCGCGCTCGATGATTTTCGGGAGCTGACGGCCGAAGCGTTTTTGGAGAAACACGAAGAACGGGCATCGGGCAAAGAGGCATAGCCCTCACATCATCGTCATATCACCGGCTTGTTCATACCCTTGACACAGGACTCGGACAGGACGCGATCTCCTTGAAGGAGATCGCCATGCTCGACACTGTCAGACCCTCGCTCGCCGGATTCTTTGCCGGCTCCGATCCGGCGTCGCCGGCGCATCTCGGCACGCGCTACGACGCGTCAGGCAACTTCCTCCTCGAGCCGGGCAACACCGTCGTCAGCCATCTGGTCAGCGGCTCGCCTTCGGAAGCGGTGGTGTTGGCCGTCCGCGAGAAGATGCTGGCAATGCCTGATGCCGACCGCCTCGCCTTCACGCCGGTTTCCAGCCTGCACATGACCCTTTTCCAGGGCATAATCGAATATCGCCGTCGCCTGCCCTTCTGGCCGCGGGACGTGCCGCTCGACACCAGCATCGACGCCATGACCCGCCTCTATCTGGAGCGCCTGAAGGGGTTCCAGGGCTTCGGCCCTTTCAACATCAAGGTGGCCGAGGTCCTGCCGACCGGCCTCACCGTTGCCGGCGCGACCGACGAGGATGCGCGCATCATGCGTGCATGGCGCGATGCGCTCGCGGTGCCGTTCGGCTACCGGCATCCCGATCACGACACCTACGTCTTCCACATCACCTTCGCCTATCAGATCCAGCGCTTTGATGATGATAGGGCCGCCGCGTGGCAGGCGCTGTTTGACGATTGCCTGGCGCTTTTCGCGCGCCAGGCGCCGGTGATCGAGATCAAGGCTCCCGCCTTCTGCGCATTCCGCGATATGAAGCATTTCGAGGAATTGCTGGTGCTCGGCTGATCGCCCGCAAGGCGCCAGTCGCCGCGCCTGTGGAGCGTAACAAAACTGACATCATCGCGACACGGCAGGTTCATGTGGTTGCGTTAGGCGAGTGCCTGACGATCAATATGGACCGGACTGGAACCAGCCCATGTCAGCAAACTCTGCCACGCTCGAAATCCGCGGCGTCAGCCGACGATTTGGCAAGAACACCGCCGTCAGCGACGTCAACATCTCGATCCCGCAAGGGCAGATGGTCGGCGTCATCGGTCGTTCGGGCGCCGGCAAATCCACTCTTCTTCGCATGATCAACCGTCTTGTCGACCCCAGCCAGGGGTCGATTTTTTTTGACGGCGCCGAGGTCTCCCGGCTGCGCGGCTCGCCGCTGCGGCGCTGGCAGCGCGACTGCGCCATGATCTTCCAGCAGTTCAACCTGGTGCCGCGCCTCGACGTGCTGACCAACGTGCTGCTCGGCAAATTGAACCACCGTTCGACCCTGTCCAATCTTCTGGGCATGTTTTCGCGCGCCGAGTGCGCGGAGGCGGTCGCCGCGCTCGAGCGGCTCGACATCGCCCGCACCGCACTTCAGCCCGCCGGCACGCTGTCGGGCGGCCAGCAGCAGCGCGTCGCCATCGCCCGCGCCATGATGCAGCAGCCCAGGGTGATCCTCGCCGACGAGCCGATCGCCTCGCTCGACCCGCTCAACGCCAAGGTGGTGATGGATTCTCTGCAGGACATCAATCTGCGCGAAGGCATCACCGTTGTCACCAATCTGCATACGCTCGATACCGCCCGCACCTATTGCAACCGCATCATCGGCATGGCCGCCGGCAAGGTCGTCTTCGACGGGCCGCCCGAAGAGCTCGACCGCCAAGCCGTGCGTCTTGTCTATGGCGCCGACAGCAATGGCGGCGAGATATCGGAGGTCATCACCTCCACCAGTGTTGCCTTCAAGCAGAAGATCGCCGCATCCGCCGGACCGCTCGAGCCCGCATTCCCGGGATACTGAGCCCAGTAAGGGCCAATAGCGAGCAGCCTGGATCGTCCGCCCGCGTCAAGGGCACTTGTCAAGATCAAGAACGCTGCCGGCGCGGGGCCGGAACTTACAGGAGAGATATCAATGTTCAGGAAGATGGTTTTCGGTGCCGTTTCGGTGCTCGCCATGGCCACCAGCATGGCCCATGCCGCCGACATGAAGGAATTTCGCGTCGGCATTCTCGGCGGTGAAAACGAAACCGACCGGCTGCGCAACTACCAGTGCCTGGCCGATCACCTGAAGGCAGAGTTTGGCTTCGAGAAGGTTTCGCTGTTCCCCGCCGCTGACTATGACGGCGTCATCCAGGGCCTGCTCGGCGGCACGCTCGACTTCGCCGAACTCGGCGCTTCCGGCTACGCCAGCGTCTATCTCAAGGATCCGAAGGCGGTTACCCCGATCCTCACCACCAAGCAGACCGACGGCTCCACCGGCTACTATTCGATCGGGCTGGCGCTGAAGACGTCGGGGATCACCGACATCAAGTCAGCCAAGGGCAAGAAGCTCGGCTATGCCGATCCGGATTCGACCTCCGGCTACCTGATCCCGCTGACCCAGATTCCAAAGACCACCGGCGCCTCGAACGAGACCTACTTCGCGTCGACCCAGTTCAATGGCGGCCACGAAAACAACGTTCTGGCCGTGCGTGACGGTAAGGTAGATGTCGCAGTCGACGATTCCTCGGGCATCGGCGACTTCAAGAACGGCTACACCTCCGGCACCTTCCACAAGGAAGTCGCCAAGGGCGCCGTCGACCCCAACGACTTCGTCGAAGTCTGGCGCTCGGGCCTGATCCCGAATGGCCCGCTGGTCGTTCGCACCGCGATCGGCGACGACATGACCGCCAAGCTGGCCGCCTTCTTCACCGAGCTGCCCAAGAAGGACAAGGCTTGCTTCGAAGGCGTCGAAGGCGGCGATTTCACCGGCTACGTTCCGGTGAAGCCGGACTTCTACAGCGTCATCGTGGAAGCCCGTAAGGCAGCCATCGGCGGCTAACGGCGAAATTGCAAAAGGGCGGTACCTCATCAAGTACCGCCCTTTTTGCATCTCCGATCATGACCCTTTCCGTGACAGCCCCCTCCGGCGCCACCCACGAGATGGCCGATGCCTGGCGACGCCAGACGTCGCTGCGCAGGTTGTATACCGTGCTCGGCGTCGGCCTGCTGCTTGCTGCGATGCTTTCCAGCATGTGGTTCGCCGACGAAGCCAATGCCGGGCACTTCTTCGACCGGCTGCCGCATATTCTGGATTTCCTGAGCTGGCTGGTCCCCAAGGACTGGAACGACGTCTGGCGGGCGCTGTTCGACATTGCCTCGCCGCATGATACGGGCACCCAGGAATTCAACTTCCCGCTCGGTCGCGTCTACGTCTGGGGCGGTTTCTACATCCCCGAATATTTCGAGCTGATGCTGACCACCGTGAACGTGGCGCTGGTCTCGACCTTCATCGGCTTTGTCTTCGCCGTGCCCTTTTCCTTCATCGCGGCGCGCAACCTGACGCCTCATCCGGCACTGAGGCTGGTGGTCAAGCGCTTCATGGAATTGCTGCGTGCCTTTCCGGAGATCGTCATCGCCGGGCTGTTCGCGGCCATCGTCTCGACCGGTCCGATCGCCGCCATCATCGCCATCGGCCTGCATTCCATCGGCGCACTCGGCAAGCTGTTCTACGAGATCAACGAGAACATCGACATGCGAGCCGAGGAAGGCCTGCGCGCGGTCGGCGCCAACTGGCTCGAGCGGGTTCGCTTTGCCGGCCTGCCGCAGGTGTTGCCCAACTTCATGTCGTACACGCTGCTGCGCGTGGAGATCAACGTCCGCGTCTCGACCATCATCGGCGCCGTTGGCGGCGGCGGCATCGGCGAAGAGCTGAAGCTCTCTATCTCGCGCGGCTTCGGCGCCAAGACGCTGGCACTGGTGCTGCTCCTGTTCACCACCATCTTCATCATCGACCAGTTTTCCGCCTGGCTTCGTCGCAAGCTGGTCGGCGAACAAGCCTTCATGATGGGGGCGTAAATCATGGCGACCATGACCGCTGAGGAGATGCTGTCGATCGAGGCGCGCCACCCGCAGGTGTTCCGGCGCCCGGCATACAAGCGCTTCGGTCCGCTCCTTCTGTTCGTCGGCACTCTCCTCTATCTGATCTATGCCTTGTGGTTCTTCAGCCTGCCGCAGGTGCTGCGGGAATCGCACTGGGAGCGCCTGCCGCTCTTCCTGACACAATGGATCAGCTACGATCTGCAGCCGGAATTCCGTCTCGACCAGCCGGAGATCACGCCCAAATACCCGCGCTTTTCCGCGCTGGGCGACAACCCGAATCCCGACTGGGTGGTCAGGAATCCAGACGGCACCTTCACCGTGCTGATCGACGGGCCGGCAAAATCCGTCACCTTCGACAAGACGCAGGCGACGATCGTCGCCAACGGCCAGACCGTGCCTGTTTCGCTGACCAGCGGCAAGCCGGTGGTCACGGGTGCGGTACCGGACTGGATCACCGCCCATGACGACGAGGTGGTGGCCAAAATGGGCTTCGCTGGCGAGGTGCGCGTCACTGTCGACCGCGTCAAGGTGCGCAAGCGCTTCCTCGGCTGGGCGAACTTCGTCTTCGACACGCGCTCGCCGTTCTTCGGCAAGTCAGCGCGGGAAGTGATCTCGCTGATCATCTCGGGACCAGAGCTGAAACCAGGTACCACCAACCTCGCCCTCGCCGGCGACAACATCTGGAACAACGCCCAGTGGCAGCACGGCGACGTCTGGACGAAGCTGCTGCAGACCATTGTCATGGCCTTCCTTGGCACGCTGCTCGGCGGCATCGTCGCCTTCCCCCTTGCCTTCTTCGCGGCGCGCAACATCACGCCGAACGGCGTGCTCAGCCAGGTGCTCAAGCGCTTCTTCGACTTCATGCGCTCGGTCGACATGCTGATCTGGGCGTTGTTCTTCACCCGCGCCTTCGGCCCCGGCCCGCTGGCGGGAAGTGCAGCGATTTTTTTCACCGAGATCGGCACCCTCGGCAAAGTCTATTCGGAAGGCCTGGAGAACATCGACGACAAGCCGCGCGAAGGCGTGCTCTCGACCGGCGCCAACGGCATCCTGGTGCAGCGCTACGGCGTGATGCCCGAAGTGATCCCGGTCTTCATCAGCCAGACACTCTACCAGTGGGAATCCAACACCCGCGGCGCCACCATCATCGGCGCCGTCGGCGCCGGCGGCATCGGCCTGAAACTGTGGGAAGCGATGCGCACCAATTCCAACTGGGCTAACGTGTTCTACATGGTGCTGCTAATTCTGCTCGTCGTCTTCGTTTTCGACAACATATCCAACTTCCTGCGCCGCCGGCTGAGCCGGACGA
The DNA here is from genome assembly GCF_006442275.1 of Mesorhizobium sp. B2-3-10. Taxonomy (NCBI): domain Bacteria; kingdom Pseudomonadati; phylum Pseudomonadota; class Alphaproteobacteria; order Hyphomicrobiales; family Phyllobacteriaceae; genus Mesorhizobium; species Mesorhizobium sp. B2-3-10. The sequence continues at coordinate 11,068 of NZ_VFVT01000003.1, read as the reverse complement.
TCCACGATTACAACAGGATCCAGGCCAGGCAGGGTTAGTGTTGTGACGCAGAAGCGCAAGCATCGTCTCGCCCGGCGCCGAGGGGTCGACCCCCACTCCGTCGAGCTTCGCTCGACACCTCTCCCCCGGTCGACGGGGTAGAGGAAAGGCACCAGACTGTCCGATCCGCGCTTGTCCCCGAAGGCCGAGGCTCTCTTCGTGTCCCGGCCCCACCAGCCCCTTCCTCTCCCTCCGGAGGGGGGAGAGGTGGCTCGGCGAAGCCGAGACGGAGTGGGGGAACCACCTGGCAAGCGACGCGAACACAAATAGAAAATGGACCAGACGTAGGCGCCTAAGCCGCCTTCCTCCACCCGTCCCTGATATGCCTGTACCCATCGCGATAGACGGCTTCCGGCGTCTCGGAAAAATCCCTCCACACCTTGGTCGCCGCCGCCAGATCCTTCAGCGAGCGACCGAACGCTTCGATCGTCAGCCAGTCGTCATAGCCGCTCTTGCGAATGGCGGAAAAAGTTTCCTTCCACGGAATGTTGCCACGCCCCGGCACGCCGCGATCGTTCTCCGATATATGGATATGCACGACATTGCCCCGGTGCTTCGTATAGGCGCCGATCGGGTCGGCTTCCTCGATATTGGCGTGGAACGTGTCGTACATCGCCTTGATGTGCGGCCGGTCGATGGCATCGATATGCTCCGACAGGTCGGCCATGGTGTTGAGGAGGTAGCATTCGAAGCGGTTCAGCGCCTCGAGCCCGACGGTGACGTTGCGCTTTCCGGCATGGTCGCCGATGGCACGCTGCGAGGCGATCGAGCGCTTCTTTTCGGCGGCGGTCGGTCCGGACCCGGAAAATCCGCCGAGCGTCGAATGCAGCGGTCCGCTCAGCGTGCGGGCGCCAAGCGCATCGGCGCAATCGATCGCCCATTTCATGTAGTCGACACCGGCCTTGCGTGTTGCCGCATCGGCCGAAATCAGGTTCATCGCCGGATCGCCCATGGCTGACACAGCGGTCCGCTCCAGCCCGATACGGTCGAGCAATTCGCCCAGCTTCCTGTAGTCGTCCGGCGTGCCGGCGAAGATCGGGATTTCGACACCGTCGAAGCCGGTTGCCTTGATGTCTCGAAGCAGCGGCTCGTGCTTCTTCGATACCGCCGTCGTCCACAAGAACATGCACATGCCGATCTTCATCGACGCCCTCCCTTTGCTGGCGGCCGGCCGATTGCACCGCCGGTGTTCGCCACTCCCCTCATCCGGCCGCTTCGCGGCCACCTTCTCCCTGAGAGGGAGAAGAGATTGCGCCAACGCCTCCTCTCCCCCTCGGGGAGAGGCCGGATTGCCCCGAATTGCTTTCGCAACTCGGTTGGCTATCCGGGTGAGGGGACCTCGTTACTCGGCGCCTCTTAAAGCTTGGTCCAGGCCCCGTTCTTCTTCGACGACTTCACGCAGGCCTCGATGAAGGCCATGCCCTCGACGCCGTCCTGGATGGTCGGGAAGACGACATCCTTTGCCGGCTTTCCACCCTTCTTGCGTGCCGCGCGGATGGCCCGTGCGGCCTCCTGGTAGATGTTGGCGAAGCCTTCGAGGTAACCCTCGGGATGGCCTGACGGAACGCGGCTGACACGGCCCGCCACCGGCAGCGCACCGGCGCCGTTGCGGGTGATCAGCTGTTTCGGCTGGCCGAAGGGCGTGTACCAGAGATAGTTGGGATCGGCCTGCACCCATTCCAGCCCGCCCTTCGAACCGTAGATGCGCAGCTTCAGGCCGTTCTCATGACCGGGCGCCACCTGGCTCGCCCAGATCATGCCCTTGGCCGGATGCGTTTTCCCCGTCGATTTGAAACGCAGCATGACGTTGACATTGTCGTCGAGCAGCCTGCCCGGCACGAAGGCGTCGAGATCGGCCGACAGGGAGTCGAGTTCGAGCCCGGAGACGAAGCGGGCGAGATTGTAGGCATGGGTGCCGATATCGCCGAGCGCGCCGCCGGCGCCCGCCTGCTTGGGGTCTGAACGCCAAGCAGCCTGCTTCTGGCCGGTGGCGGCGAGGTCCTCGGTCAGCCAGTCCTGCGGATATTCCGACTGCACGATGCGGATATCGCCGAGCACACCCTTGGCGACCATTTCGCGCGCCTGCCGCACCATCGGATAGGCGGTGTAGTTGTGGGTGAGCACGAACACCTTGCCGGTCTTTTCGACGATCGCCGCAAGCCTTTTCGCCTCGGCCAGGGTCGTTGCCAGCGGCTTGTCGCAGATCACGTGGATGCCTGCTTCCAGGAAGGCCTTGGCCGCCGGCACATGCACGTTGTTGGGAGTGACGATGGCCACCGCCTCGATGCCATCCGAGCGCTTCGCCTCGGCCTTGGCCATTTCGGCGTAGGACGCATAGCTGCGCGAGGGATCGAGCCCGAGTTCGGCGGCCGAGGCTTTCGCACGCGCCGGATCGGCCGACAGGGCGCCGGCGACCAGCACGAAATCATTGTCCATGCGCGCAGCGATCCGGTGCACCGCGCCGATGAATGCGCCCTGCCCGCCGCCGACCATGCCGTAGCGGATCGGGCCGCCTCCCGTTTCCGACTTCGATGCACCAACCATGTTTTTCTCCCTCGTGTGAGATGTCCCTCCCCCGAGGGAGAGGGAAAGCCGCGTCAAAATCCCATCATGGCGCGCAGCAGCTTCTTGTCCGTGGTGCCGGCGGCGAAATCGTCGAATGCCTTCTCCGTCACCCGGATGATGTGGTGCTGGATGAAGGGCGCCCCTTCGGCCGCACCATCCTCCGGATGCTTCAGGCAGCATTCCCACTCCAGCACCGCCCAGGAATCGTAATTGTACTGCGTCAGTTTGGAGAAGATGCCGCCGAAATCCACTTGCCCGTCGCCGAGCGAACGGAAGCGGCCGGCGCGGTTCGTCCAGCTTTGGTAACCAGAGTACACGCCCTGCCGTCCAGTCGGATTGAATTCGGCGTCCTTGACGTGGAAAGCCTTGATCCGCTCGTGATAGATGTCGATGAATTCGAGATAATCGAGTTGCTGCAGCAGGAAATGCGAAGGGTCGTAATTGATGTTGCAGCGCTTGTGGCCACCGACCGCGTCGAGGAACATCTCGAAGGTCGCCCCGTCGAACACGTCCTCCGAAGGATGGATTTCGTAGCCGACATCGACACCATTGTCTTCATAGGCGTCGAGGATCGGCTTCCAGCGTTTGCCGAGTTCGCCGAAGGCTTCCTCGATCAGTCCGGCGGGGCGCTGCGGAAAGGGATAGAGGTAAGGGAAAGCCAGCGAGCCGGTGAACGACACCGACACATTCAGCCCGAGATTGCGCGATGCCTTGGCACCGAACTTCATCTGTTCGACAGCCCATTCCTGTCTCGCCTTCGGGTTGTTGTGCACCGACGGCGGCGCGAACCCATCCATCTGCGCGTCATAGGCCGGATGCACCGCCACCAATTGCCCCTGCAGATGCGTCGACAGTTCGGTGATCTCGACCCCGGCGTCAGTGCAGATGCCCTTCACCTCATCGCAATAGGCCTTGGAAGACGCCGCCTTCTTGAGGTCGAACAGGCGCGCGTCCCAGGTCGGGATCTGCACGCCCTTGTAGCCGAGGCCGGCGGCCCATTTGGTGATCGACGTCAGCGAATTGAACGGTGCGGCATCACCCGCGAACTGCGCCAGAAACAGTCCAGGGCCCTTCATTGTCGTCGGCATCGGCATCCTCCTCGTTTGTCACGACCAAGCATAGCGCCTGATGAAAGCAGGGCCAGTCACTTTGGTCTTTATCGCGTCGGACGCTCTGCCGACACCGCCATTCTGGTATGACCAAATAAGGCAATCTGGTCAAGCCTTGGAATGCGCCGAAAAGGCACTCCGAAAGCCCAAAATAACGGCACATATTGCAATGTAATCAACAAACTAATTCACCCTGAAAGTTGCGTCGCCACAGTTGTTGCCGTCTCAAGGAATTTGCTGTAGACCTCATTTCAGACCCAATTGGTCTAACCAGTTTGCAGTAAAAGGCTGGGGATGCCTTGGGGAGGAACCCTTGCGTCGTCTTCCGGCGATGCATGTCGCAGGCAAACCATACGGACGAATCTGGGAAGGACAGACCATGCATCTTTCGACGCACAACTGGATGCGCGCGGAACCGCTTGAGACGACGCTGAAGCGCATCAAGAAATTCGGCTATGAGTCGATCGAGATTTCCGGCGAGCCCGCGCAGTACAAGACCAAGGAGACACGGGCGCTGCTGAAGGAGCATGGCATCCGCTGCTGGGGCGCGGTGACCTTGATGCTGGGTGAACGCAACCTCGCCGCCAGGGACCAGGGCCAGCGCGAGCGCTCCGTGCAATACGTCAAGGACGTGCTGACGATGGTCGGCGAACTCGATGGCGAGATCATCACGCTGGTTCCGGCAACCGTCGGCAAGGTGGTCCCGGACGGTACCGAGGAAGAGGAATGGAAGTGGGTGGTCGACGCGACCCGCGAATGTTTCACCCACGCTAAGACGGTCGGGGTCAAGATCGCCGTCGAACCGCTCAACCGCTTCGAAACCTATCTGTTCAACCGCGGCGCCCAGGCGCTGGCGCTGGCTGACGCGGTCAGCCCCGAATGCGGCGTCTGCCTCGACGCCTACCACATCCACATGGAGGAATTTAACGTGCATGACGCTATCCGCCAGGTCGGAAAGCGCCTGTTCGACTTCCATGTCGCCGACAACAACCGCTTTGCCGCCGGCCTCGGCCAGATCGACTGGCCAAGGATCGTCGCCACCTTGAAGGAAGTCGGCTACGACGGCGCACTGACCAACGAGTTCGTCGCCCCGGTCGACCGCACGCCGGCAGCACCCTATCCCGACATGGTCGAGCGCCATCCGGTCGATATCTCGCCCGAGCAGCTGAAGTTCATCCAGGACCATGGCTCCAGCGTGCTGACCGAGAAATTCTACACCGACCAGATGCGCATCACCGCCGAAACACTGCTGCCGCTGATCAAATAGTCGACTGCCGCTGGGAAATTTGTCCTTCCGCCCCGACCGGCGGCAGGGCTGGGGAAAAATATGCGCATCAAGACAGTCCAGGCCTGGTGGGTCCGCGTGCCGATCGAAGCCGCGAAGCAGCATCGCAGCGACTTCGGCCAGGTGACGACCTTCGACGCCGCCATCCTGCGCGTCGAAACCGATGACGGGCTGGTCGGCTGGGGCGAAGGCAAGAACGCGGCCGGCAGTGCCGGCAGCTACGGCGCACTCGTTCACATGCTGAATCACGAGGTCGGGCCGCAGTTGATCGGCCGCGATCCGGCCGACATCGGAGTCATCTGGGAGATGCTCTACAACGGCGTGCGCCATGAGAGCGCCGCCCGCGCCGGCCACGCCATGCCACAACTGGCGCGGCGTGGCATGAGCGTCGCCGCCATCAGCGCGGTCGACATCGCGCTCTGGGACATACTGGGCAAGTCGCTGGGCCAGCCGGTCTGGCGGCTCCTCGGCGGCCGCAAGGTCGATCGCATGCAGGCCTATGCCTCGGGCGGCTGGGCCTCCGCCGATGCCATCGGCGAGCAATTGAAATCCTATATCGCCAAAGGCGGCTTCAAGGCGTTGAAGATGCGGGTCGGCGCCATGGACGGCGCGGCACATGTTTCCGCCGCCCGCGTGCGCGCCGCGCGCCAGGCCCTCGGCCCCGACATCGAGCTGATGGTCGACGCCCATGGCACCTATACGGTAGCGGAAGCCAAACGCTTCATCCATCTCGTCAACGACCTCGATCTCGCCTGGTTCGAGGAGCCTGTTATCGCCGACGATAAGCTAGGCATGGCCGAAGTGCGCGCCTCCGGCGCCGTTCCGATCGCCACCGGCGAAAGCGAGGCGACACGCTATGCCTTCCGCGATCTCGCCGTTCTCAAGGCCGCCGACATCTTCCAGCCCGATCCTGCCTTCTGTGGCGGTATCAGCGAGGCGATGAAGATCGGCACCATCGCCAGCGCCTTCAATTTGCGCTTTGCGCCGCATCTGTGGGCCGGCGCGCCCTGCTTCTTCGCCGGGCTGCATGTCTGCGCCGCGTCGCCTTCGAGTTTCACCGTCGAGTATTCGCTCGGCGCCAACCCGATGATCCACGATCTGGTCGAAGAGACTGTCGAAGCCCAGGACGGTATGATAGCGATCCCGGAAAAGCCCGGACTGGGATTCACCGTTTCGGAGCGATTCCTGGAGGCGCACGCGCAACGCAATTGACGATGAAAGAAAAGAACCTTCTCGCGGAACTCGCCGCCTATCTGTTCTCCCACTCGGACAAGGAGAGCGGCCGCACGCCGTCGGAACGCGAGCTGGCCGAGCATTTCGGCGTCAGCCGTGGCCAGATCCGCGAAGCGCTCGCCATCCTCGAGGCCATGCGCATCGTCGAGCGCCGCGCCAAGTCCGGCATCTACATCGACACCAAGCAGGCCAGCGTCGAGGCGCTGGCGCTGTTCGCACGTGCCGGCCTGCCGCTCGATCCCTTGCAGATCTATGAAACGGTCGAGTTGCGCAAGATCCATGAGATCAAGGCCGCCGAGCTTGCCTGCTCGCGCGCCACCGAGGAGAATTTCGAGCGCCTGCGCGAAATCCTCAAAGCCTCGGAAGACCGCATCGCCGCTGGCGAAGGTCTGGCCAAGGAAGACCGCGAGTTTCACCTCGAGATCGTGCGCGCCACCAAGAACAGCGTCTTCCACAACATCTGCAGCGTCTACTATCTGATGGGCGAGCAGCGCCTGCCGATCTATTTCAACGATCCTGAACGCAGCGTGCGCTCGCATGCCGAGCACGTGCAGATCTACGAGGCGCTGCTGCGCCGCGACGGCAATCTCGCCCAGGCGCTCATGAGCGCCCATCTGCAGGGCGCGGAAAGCTACTGGAAGGGCCTGATCGAGGGCGGCATGGCGGCTTCGCCCGCGGGCGCGGCACTCGAAAAGGCCTGACCGTGACCCAGACCGTGCCAAAGATCCTGTCGACGCATCCGCTGCACCCGCGCGCCACGGCCAAGCTGGCCGGCGCCGGCCAGCTGGTCATCGCTTCGGCGCTCGACCCCGGCACATTGGCGGGGGAGGCCAAGGATGCCGACATCGTCATCGTGCGGGCGCCGCTGCCGCCGGCGCTGTTCGAGGGTGCATGGAAGCTGAGGGCCGCGATCCGCCATGGCGCCGGTCTCGACATGATCCCGATGGAAGCGGCCGCGGCGGCCGGCGTGCTCGTGGCCAACGTGCCGGCGGCCAATGCCCGCTCGGTGGCCGAGCATGTCATGTTCACCGCGCTTGCACTGCTGCGGCAGTTCCGCCGGGTCGACCGCGACCTGCGCGCCAAGGGCTGGCTGGCCGGACGCGAGCACGCCAATGCCAACATCGAACTCGCCGGCAAGACCATCGGCATTGTTGGTCTCGGCGCCGTCGGGCAGGCGGTCGGCCACATCGCCGCACACGGCTTCGATCTCAAAGTGGTGGCAACGACACGCAGTATGCAGCCGGCGCCGGAAAAGGTCGGCTTCCTGTCGATCGACGCGCTGGTCGAGCAGAGCGACATCATCGTGCTCTGCTGTCCGCTGACGCCGGAAACGCGCGGCCTGATCAGCCGCGAACGCATCGCCCGCATGAAACCCAACGCACTGCTGATCAACGTGTCGCGCGGGCCGGTCGTCGATGACGACGCGCTGATCGAGGCCTTGCGGGGGCGTCGCATCGGCGGCGCCGCGCTCGACGTTTTCTCGACGCAGCCGCTGCCGCCAAACCATCCCTATTTCGGCTTCGACAACGTCATCGTCACCCCGCATATGGCGGGGATTACCGAGGAATCGATGATGCGCATGGGCGTCGGCGCGGCCGGCGAAGCCTTGCTGGTGCTGGCGGGCAAACTGCCGGTCAATCTGCGCAATCCAGAAGTGGTCGATCACTACCGGCGTCGCTTTCCGGCGCAGATATAGCATCGCGGTTTCGCCCCAATTCTCCGCGACGTTGCGAGCCATGTCCGGTCTTCGCCTTGCAGTTCTGATTGTCGCAACCTCGTCCATCTGCACCTTGCCGGCATTCGCAGCGGCCGACAGCAGCTATGTCTATTGCGACAACGGACTACGCTGCTTCAAGGCGCCCTGCCCGTCGAACAGCGCGCTCGACCTTGCCACCGGCACCATCACCAAGGGCGTGTCGATCGACACCAGCGGATTGCCGCAGGCCGACAAGGCGATAACGGCCCAGTCCGACGTGCTTTATAGCGGAAAGATCGTCGTCAGGGGCTCGATCGAGCACCGCATCCAGACCTTCACCGGCAAGGAATACAGCCTGCCCTGGCTGGTCGCGACCCGCATCGTGCGCACCGCCAAGGACGGCGAACGCAAGCACTGTTCATCGCACTGATCCGTCATCCGTGACTCACTGCCGATCAACCCCCAGCAGCCTCTCCACCGAAACGGCGATCCGCAGCAGATGCCGATCATGGCCGTTGCGCGCCACGAGCATCAGCCCTATTGGCAGCGATGGCCCCGGCATCGGCAACGAGATCGCGCAAAGGTCGAACTGGTTGGCGACCTGGGTGTTGCGCAGCAGCAGGCCTTCGATGCGGTCACGCAACTCGGCATCCTCGGCCATGGAAGCGATGGCCGGCGCCGTCACCGGTGTGGCTGGCAACGCCAGCACGTCAACCGATGCCAGCCGCTCATCCATGGCGGCGGCCAGCGCGGCACGGCGGCGGAGCGCCCTGATATAGACCGGCGTCGGCAGCAGCGCCGCCCGCGACAATGGCCCTCTGACATGCGGGTCGACCGGCACGGATGCGCCTGTCGCCAGCCAGTCGGCATGCACTTCCGCGCCCTCCATCGCCGCGATCGATCCGCGCCTGGTGGCCGCGCGTAGATCCGCGATCATGTCGTCGATCGACAGATCCGTAATGTGTGCGCCAGCCTGTTCGATCTTGCCAAGACAATACTCGAAGGCGGATCCAACCTCGCCTTCCGTGTCGCCGAAAAGAACGCCGCGCGGAATGCCGATGCGAAGCCCGGCGAGTGGAATGGCCACCAACTCCTTCGGCGCTTCGCCGGCCATCACCGCGTCGGCGGCGGCGCATATCGAGACGGTTCGGGCAAGCGGTCCGACCGAGTCCAAAGTGCCCGAAAGCGGAAAGGTGCCAGAGAGCGGGACGCGCCGTGCAGTCGGCTTGAAACCGACGACGCCGTTGAGCGCCGCCGGAATGCGGATCGAGCCGCCGGTGTCGGAGCCGATCGAGATGTCGCTCGTCCCCTCGCCCACGGACACGCCGGCGCCCGAGGACGACCCGCCTGGAATGCGGCTGGCATCAACGGCGTTGCCTGGCGTGCCGTAATGCATGTTGTCGCCGATCGCGGTGAAGGCGAACTCGGTCATGTTGGTCTTGCCGATGACGACCGCACCGGCTTGCCGAAGCCGGCTGACGATGGCGGCGTCGCGCTGTGCCGGCGCGGCGGTCTTGCGCATCAGCGACCCGGCCGTGGTCGGCTCGCCGGCGACATCGAACAGGTCCTTTATCGAGACAATGGTGCCGTCGAGCGGGCCGAGTGTCACGCCCACTCTTTTGCGGGCATCGCTGGCGTCAGCCGCGACCCGCGCCGCTTCGGCATAGAGCTTCGTAAAGACCTTCTCGTCCGCCGCACGGTTGGCAAGACGTGACAGGATGATTTCGAGGCGGTCGCGGATTGGTTGCATGTTGGTGTCGGACTCCGCCAGGATGGAACGTCTTTAAGGCAAGCAGCCGTTGGGACTGCAGAAGGGATAACCCGGCCAGCGTGCCTTTGCACCTGCCAGCGACAGGAAGATACTGATGCTGTACAAAGGCAGCTGCCATTGCGGCAAGGTTGCGTTCGAGGTGGAGGGCGAACTTGAGGGCGTCGTGCGCTGCAATTGCTCGATCTGCGCCCGCAAGGGTGCGCTGCTATGGGCCGTGCCACACGACAAGCTTACGCTCGTCGCCTGGGGCGATGACCTCGGCCGCTACACATTCGGCGAAACGAAGATAGCGCACCGCTTCTGCCGAACCTGCGGCATCCATCCTTTTGCCGAGGACACCGGCGAAGGCGGCGAACGCAGCGCCTACATCAACATCAATTGCGTCATCGGTCCCGACCCGTCCACCTTGTCGATCTTCGAGTTCGACGGGCGGGCCGTCTAAGCTTCCCATCATCCCCTATCGGTGGCCGTTGCGAGAGACTATTCGGCCTTTGGGCCGCGCAGGAACACCACGATGGCCGCCAGCAGCGTCGCGGCGCCGCAATAGGCAAACGCGCTGCCGACACCGGCATGGTCGACCAGCAGCCCGCCGAAGACGGCGCCCATCGCAATCGCTCCCTGGAAGGTCGCCACCATCAGGCCACCGGCGCTTTCAGCCTGGTCGGGCGCTGCCCGCACCAGCCAGCTCTGCAGCTCTACCGGCACGCTTGGGACCACTGTGGGGCGAAAGGGCCAAAGGCGCTGCCGGAACCTTGCTGAAAGTCCCCGGCAACTGGCGCGCGCCTGTCCACGCGCACACCGCCGACTATCGCGCCGTGGTCATCCAGGGACTATAGGCGCATTGGCAGATGGAAGGCGGTGAGGCGACCAAGGTCGAACTGCCACCTGGCTCCTACTGGACCCAGAAGGCCAATGAGATGCATGATGACGCCTGCCTCTCGGAGACGGAATGCGTGATCCTGCTGATCAACGACACGCCTTACGAGACCTACCTGCCGAAATAGTCGCGCCCTATGACGCGTGCCGCAGGCTGACACCACTGCCCTTGTCGAACAGCACCACCTTGTCGGGATTCCAGGCAAAGCGCACCGGTTGCTCGATCGCGACATCGGTCCTGGCCGGCACCGTGGCGCGAAGCGTTGTATCGCCGACCCGCAGCGTCAGGATCTTTTCCACGCCATGGTTCTCGACGTCGTGGACACGCGCCTCGACCGGTGCGCCGCTTTCCAGATAGACATCCTCCGGACGGATGCCGAAGACGAGCGGGCGACCGTCGGTCGCCGCACTCGCCCCGGGGGGGGGGGGGGGGGGGGGGGGGGGGGGGGGGGGGGGGGGGGGGGGGGGGGGGGGGGGGGGGGGGGGGGGGGGGG
>NZ_VFVT01000002.1:0-611727 GCF_006442275.1 Mesorhizobium sp. B2-3-10 | reverse complement strand
ACTCAAGCCCGCTTGCGGGCTTGAGCAACTTGGATTCATGGGCGTGCTTTATGGACTTCTTAGAAGTCCATGCCGCCACTCAAGCCCGCTTGCGGGCTTGAGCAACTTGGATTCATGGGCGTGCTTTATGGACTTCTTAGAAGTCCATGCCGCCCATGCCGCCCATGCCGCCGCCGCCCATGCCGCCAGGCATGCCGCCGCCAGCCGAATCCTTCTTCGGAGCTTCGGCGATCATGGCTTCGGTGGTGACGAGCAGGCCGGCGACCGAGGCCGCGTCCTGGAGGGCCGTGCGCACGACCTTGACCGGATCGACGATACCCATGACGATCATGTCGCCATATTCGCCGGTCTGGGCGTTGTAGCCGAAGGTCGCGCCCTTGTTCTCAAGGATCTTGCCGGCAACGATCGAGGCTTCCGCACCAGCGTTGGCCGCGATCTGGCGGGCCGGAGCCTGCAGCGCACGACGAACGATGTTGATGCCGGCGGCCTGGTCGGCGTTGACGCCTGTCACCTTGATGTTGGCCGAAGCGCGCAGCAGGGCAACGCCACCGCCAGCAACGATGCCTTCTTCCACGGCCGCGCGGGTCGCGTTGAGGGCGTCATCGACGCGGTCCTTCTTTTCCTTGACTTCGACTTCCGTCGCACCGCCGACGCGGATCACCGCAACGCCGCCGGCGAGCTTCGCCAGACGTTCCTGCAGCTTCTCCTTGTCGTAGTCCGAGGTGGTCTCCTCGATCTGCTGCTTGATCTGGGCGACGCGGCCCTGGATCTCGGCTTTCTTACCGGCGCCGTCGACGATCGTGGTGTTCTCCTTGGAGATCGACACCTTCTTGGCACGGCCGAGCATGTTGAGGCCGACATTCTCGAGCTTGATGCCGAGGTCTTCCGAAATGACCTGGCCACCGGTCAGGATGGCGATGTCTTCCAGCATGGCCTTGCGGCGATCACCGAAGCCCGGCGCCTTGACGGCGGCGATCTTCAGGCCACCACGCAGCTTGTTGACGACCAGCGTGGCGAGCGCCTCGCCTTCGACGTCTTCCGAGATGATGAGCAGCGGCTTCGAGGTCTGCACGACGGCTTCGAGGACCGGCAGCATCGCCTGCAGGTTGGAGAGCTTCTTCTCGTGCAGGAGGATGTAGACGTCCTCCAGCTCGGCAACCATCTTGTCGGCGTTGGTCACGAAATAGGGCGAGAGATAGCCGCGGTCGAACTGCATGCCTTCGACGACTTCGAGTTCGGTCTCGGCGGTCTTGGCTTCCTCAACCGTGATGACGCCTTCGTTGCCAACCTTCTGCATCGCTTCCGCGATCATCTTGCCGACCGACTCGTCGCCATTGGCCGAGATCGTGCCGACCTGGGCAACTTCCTCGGAGGTCTTGATCTTCTTGGCGGCCTTGCCGAGAGCAGCGACCACTTCGGTGACGGCCAGATCGATGCCGCGCTTCAGGTCCATCGGGTTCATGCCGGCCGCAACCGACTTGTGGCCTTCCTGGACGATCGACTGCGCCAAAACGGTCGCGGTCGTGGTGCCGTCGCCGGCGATGTCGTTGGTCTTCGAAGCAACTTCGCGGACCATCTGCGCGCCCATGTTCTCGAACTTGTCTTCAAGCTCGATTTCCTTGGCGACGGTGACGCCGTCCTTGGTGATGCGCGGGGCGCCGAACGACTTGTCGATGACGACGTTGCGGCCCTTGGGACCGAGCGTGACCTTCACCGCGTCGGCGAGGATGTTGACGCCGCGCAGCATGCGCTCACGGGCATCGCGAGAGAATTTTACGTCTTTGGCAGCCATGTTTTAGCTCCTGGCAGGGGCTCGGATAGAGCCCGAAAAATTCAAGTTGAGGGTGAGGCCGATAATCAGCCGATGATGCCCATGATGTCGGATTCCTTCATGATCAGAAGGTCTTCGCCATTGAGCTTGACTTCGGTGCCCGACCACTTGCCGAACAGGATGCGGTCGCCGGCCTTGACGTCCAGCGGGACCAGCTTGCCAGCTTCGTCACGAGCGCCGGAGCCGACGGCGATGATCTCGCCTTCCTGCGGCTTTTCCTTCGCCGTATCCGGGATGATGATCCCGCCAGCGGTCTTGGATTCGGATTCGACCCGGCGAACGACCACGCGGTCATGAAGCGGGCGGAACTTCGACTTTGCCATTTTTTCTTCCTCGATGAGAACGGTGAGAAACAGTTCCTCCGTCCGGCGGCGCCGGACACATAGTTAGCACTCACCAAAGGCGAGTGCTAACGTGGCGCTGAAATAGGCCGCCGACCTGCCAGAGTCAAGGCGCGCGGAGCGCCTCTTGGTAGGATGGCGATGACTTATCGAAGCTTGGCCGAACCGAGCACCAGGAGCGGACAACGTTCCGCCAGGGGATAACTGCCGCTTGGCACGACGCGCACCTGGTCGAACCAACCGCGCGCCTCATCCTCCAGCATGGCCAGCGTCGCGAAGCTGTACTTCGTTTCGGAGCCCGCATAGACGTCGATCGTGTTGATGGATGCCATACTCCATCCGGTGCATGCGGCAAGGGCCTCCCGATTCGGAAACAGCTTGTCGAATGCCGCACGGATTGCTTGCACATCGACGCTGCTGTCGCAGTCGCCGGTCGTGCACGCCATGGCTATCCGCCATTTGAGCGCGTGGAAATTCTCGATTCCGCCGGCCAGGACCAGAGCTTCGATGCCGCGCAGGTCATCCGCGGTTTCCGGCCGAGCAAACACGCGGATCGCCGCACGCCGGCCAGGCTTTAGCACCCTTGCGATTTCACCGAACAGCGAACCGCGCGCGGCCTTGGTATCGACCGCCGACAGGCAGCCGTCGCCGATGACCGCGTCGAAACATTCCCGCTCGACCGGGAGGTCAAGCCAGTTGCCGGCCATCGCCCTTCGCGAGATGTTGTCGCCGGCCCATACGCCGGAAATCATGGCAGCCGATTGATCGATCGCCAACATCGATCTGCCTAGAACCGCCAGTTCAGGTGTCACCCCAAGCAGAAGTACATCGGCATTTCCGAGATCGAGTTCGCGCTCGAATATGCCGACGGTTTCCGGCGTCGGCCGGAGCGGGGCGTCCAGGAGCTTCCAGTGCCGATGATAACTGTCCCAATGATTCGTCATGCAGACCCGTTGGAGCCCAGGAAAGTCTGGCATTGATTGATTAGAGCCGCTTAATGGAAGTGGGGATGGAAGCCAAGAGGTTAGCTGGTGGCGCGCATCATTGTCATAACGCATGAGCATGACCGGTTTCTGGGTCGCCGCGGCCTTCTGCTGCGCCGGAATAGCCGTTACATGCTTTTCGATATTCTCGAGGACCTGAAGAGGCGGGGCCATTCGGTCCGGATTCAGCCTGGCCTCTCCGGACAATCCAGCGCCGATGTCGCGGTTCTGCACGTCGATGCGACAACGACACCGGCAGATTATCTCGAATATGCGCGGAGTTTTCCCTTATGCCTCAATGTCGGGGCCGCCGACATATCGAAACGGCGGGTAAGCGGAGCGCTTCTGGCCGAGGGCGACGGCTGGCTGGGCCCGGTCATCATCAAAAGCAATCTCAACAACCAGGGCATTCCGGAGACACGGCTCAATCGGCGGTCGAGGCGTGCCGGCCAACCGGCACCCTTTGCGCACGTGCCAGCCATGCCGTCCTACGAGGTCTACCAATCCCGGGACGACGTTCCCGATGGCGTCCTCGATCGCGATGATCTGGTCGTGGAAAAGTTCATCCCGGAAAAAGAACCTGACGGCTTTGCGGTGCGCTTCTGGGTGTTTTGCGGAGAGCGCGAGCGCTGCACCCGCTACGTCTCGCCAAACAGCCTGGTCAAGGCATCGGAAACGATCCGGCGCGAGCCCGCCGCTGTTCCCGACGAACTGCGCGAACGGCGGCGTGAACTCGGCTTCGACTATGGAAAATTCGATTTCGTCATGCATGAGGGCAGGGCTGTTCTCCTCGATGCCAACAAGACGCCCGGCCGCCCGCAGAACCTGGTGAAGATGTTCGCGGCCGGCGCTTCCGACCTGGCCGATGGTTTCGAAGGCCTCATCCGCCGGGCGAGATAAGGTCCCCGGTTGCCGGTCGCTAAAGAAACAGCCGCAACTGGGTGTGGATGATCGATCGGTAATCCTCGATGGTCCGGCGGCTTTCCGCTTCGCCCTGCGCAAGCGCCAGGCGCACAACGCCGCCGGCGAGCTGGAAGATCAGCAGAACCATGCGTTCGAATTGCTCGTGCTTTTCCGGCTCGAGCAAGGCGATGACGTGGTCGCAGAACATCTTGGCCTGATGCCGGGTTTCGGCGATGTCGAGATTCTTCAGCGCCTTGTCGGCCTGGATGGCGTTCTGCAGATCCTGGATGGCCGGATCGCCGGCGACCCGGCTGAGGTAGTCGTCAAGCAGCCGGTCGGACGCGGCGATGACGTCCTTGGCTTCGCGGACATCGGCGACGATCGCCGTCAATCGCGACCGGCTGACCTCCGAGAATCGCTCATAGAGCATCGCCAGGATCGCCGACTTGTTGGGGAAGTAGTGGTAGACGGTGGCGATCGGCCCGCCCGCCAGCATGCCGACCTCCTTCATGGTGACGGCATCGATGCCCTTCTCGCCGATCAGCCGCATGGTGGTCGACAGGATGGCGTCGATGCGCTCGCGGCTGCGCTCCTGCTTGGGCCTGCGCCTGGGCTCGGTGATCGTTCGACTTGCTTGCGTCATGCACCGATCTTTCGCACGAGTTCCCAAATTCCGGTTGACAAGAAATATGATCAAGTATCAGTTTCTGAAATACTGACAGAGTGTCAGCTTTTTTGCCGTGCGGCAAGGACGTTGGGAGGCGCCTATGGCTTCGACAAGCGCTGATCTTCAGGGCGAAGGCGACTGGCTGGTCGGCAATCCCAGCGGCGGGCAGCTCGCCTCGGCCCTGTGGATCGGGTCGGTCGGCCTGCTCATTCTCGGTCTGCAGCCCGTCCTGCTCGGCGCCCTCTATACCGAGGGCCATGTCAGCGGCGACGAACTGGCGTTGGTCGCCACCGCCGAGATGATCGCCATCGCGATTGGTTCGGCGATCGTCGCGATGCTGCTTTCCGCCCACAACATGCGCTGGAAAAGTGCCGTCCTCCTGCTGCTCTTGGCGCTGGCCAATGTGTGGACCGCCTATGCCGCCGGCGCCAACACGCTGATGGCGGCCCGCGCGCTGGCCGGCCTTGCCGAAGGCGGCCTTGTCGCGGTCGCCACCGAACTGATTGCCCGTTCGCGGCGCGCCGAACGCATCGGCGGCTATTTCGTCACCATGCAGACCCTGGCGCAATGCGCTCTTGCCCTGGTGCTGGCGCTCTATGTCATTCCAGCCGCCGGGTCGGCGGGCGGCTTCCTCGTTCTTGCCGTCGTCTGCGTCGCGTCGCTGGTGGTCGCCTTTGCTGTCCCCGCCGATTATGCCGATCTGCCGAAGGACGAAAACCTCGCCAATGTGCTGACGGCTTCCTCGATCACCGCGCTGTTATCGGTCTTCTGCTACTTCATGTTCTTCGGCGCCGTATGGGCCTTTCTGGAGCCGCTTGGCGCCCAATTCGGCATCGATGGCCGCACCGTCGGGCTGATCGTCTCGGCCAGCCTCGCGGCGCAGGTGCTGGGCGCGATGACGGCGACCGTGTTCGAGGCGCGCATCGACTATCGGC
Organism: Mesorhizobium sp. B2-3-10; assembly: GCF_006442275.1. Lineage (NCBI taxonomy): Bacteria > Pseudomonadati > Pseudomonadota > Alphaproteobacteria > Hyphomicrobiales > Phyllobacteriaceae > Mesorhizobium > Mesorhizobium sp. B2-3-10. The sequence continues at coordinate 606,067 of NZ_VFVT01000002.1, read as the reverse complement.
TTGCCATCACGGCGATCGGCCTCGTCGCGCTTGTCGCCTCGCTCGTGCTTGCCAGCGGGCCCGGCCTCACGATGTTCTGGGTCGTCGCCCTGATCATGGGTTTTATCCTGCTGTTCATCGTGCCCTACCAGATCCGGCTGGCGATCACCGCCGACGAGACCCGCACCGCCGTGCTGCTGGTGCCGGCCGCCCAGCTTTTCGGCCTGGCGATCGGACCGGTCGCGGCGTCGCTGCTCATCGACGGCAAGGAGTTTCGCCCGGTTCCCGAGTTCGCCGCCGCAAGTGCTGTCGCCAGCGTGGCGTTGCTCGGCCTGTTTGTCCTGGCGGCGCGGCGTCGCCGCGCGATTGCGTGAGCCCCATGTCGAACAGCTGGAGCAACTGGTCCGGCTTTGTCACCGCCGAGCCGCGGCTGCTTGCCAGTCCGGCAGATGCCGGCGAACTCGGCGATCTCATTCGCACCGCACCCGGCCCGGTCCGCGTCGTCGGCGCCGGTCACTCCTTCACGCCATTGGTGAAGTCCCAAGGCACCATCCTGTCGCTGGAGAAGCTGGAAGGGCTGGTTGCGCATGACGCGAAAAGACATCAGGCGCGTGTGCGGGCAGGGACGCGGCTTGGTCCGCTCATGCACATGCTGCAAGGCATCGGCCAGGGCCTGCCCAATATGGGCGACATCGACCGCCAAGCGATAGGCGGCGCCCTGGGCACGGCCACCCATGGCTCGGGGCCGACGCTGGGCGCGTATCACACACAGCTGGAAACGGTGCAGATCGTCGACGGGCTTGGCAAGGTCCGCGACTTCAAGCGGGAAGGGGATCAGGAAACGATCCATGCGATCGGCGTTGCGCTTGGCGCCTTCGGTGTGCTCAGCGAAGTGACGTTGAACAACATCGCGACCTACCGGCTGCGGCGCCGCAAATGGGTGCTGCCGATAGCCGACATGCTGCGCGATTTCGAAACGATGATGAGCGAGCACCGGTCGGCCGAATTCTACTACATCCCATTTTCAGGCTACGCGCAGTTCATCGCCAGCGACTTCAGCACCGAGGCGACCACTCCGCGCCCGACCGACGATGACGAGGGCTCCCTGCGCACGCTGCGCCGCCTGCGCACCGGGCTTGCCTGGCTGCCGTCGCTGCGCCGCAGGCTGATCCTGGGCGCGGTCGCCAAGGTGCCGGCCGAGGATTACGTGCAGGACTGGCTCAACGTCTATGCCAGCGACCGGCAGACCAGGTTCAACGAAATGGAATATCACCTTCCGTTCGAGGAGGGGCCGAAGGCGCTGGCCGAGATCATCGAACTGACCGAGAAGCATTTTCCGGAAGTCTATTTCCCGATGGAAGTGCGGTCGGTGGCATCGGATGAATTCTGGCTCTCCCCTTTCCACAAAAGGCTCACCTGTTCCATCGCCATCCACCATGACGCGGCGAACGATCCGTTGCCGTTCATGCGCGCGGCCGAGCCGATCTTCCGCAGATATGGCGGCAGGCCGCACTGGGGCAAGATGCACAGCCTGAAAGCGGCCGACCTGAAAAAGCTCTATCCGCGCTGGGACGATGCGATGGCGGTGCGCCGCGACATCGATCCGCAAAACCGCTTCGTCTCGCCCTATATGGCCGACCTGTTCGGCATCGAACCCAGTTCTTTCGGCATCCAGCCATGAAGGCGTATTTCGCCACGCTTTCGGATGCGCTGAGAGAGGCGGACATTTTCCAACCCTGCCTGCTGCTCGACCTCGATCGGCTGGATGGCAACATTGCCCTGGTGAAGAAGCGGCTTGACCCCAGTCTTGCCGTCCGTTTGGTCGACAAGTCGCTCGCTTGCCTCCCGCTGCTCTCCCATATCGGCAAGGCGCTTGGAACCCACCGCCTCATGACCTTCCATCCGCCGATCACCGAGGCGGTGCTGAAGGCGTTCCCGGATGCGGATCTGCTGTACGGCAAACCGATGCCGGTTGGCGCGGCCAGGGCGGTGCTTTGCAGAGGCGACGTGGCTTGGTCGCGGGTCTGCTGGCTGATCGATACACAGGAGAGACTGGCGGAATATGGCGCGCTCGCCGACGAACTCGGCGCCGAATTGCGCATCGCTTTCGAAATCGATGTCGGACTGCATCGCGGCGGCTTTGCCGAACCGGCGGCCCTGTCGCGGGCGCTGAATGCGCTGCCTACCCACAAAGGGCTGCGCTGCGAAGGCGTCATGGCCTATGAGGCGCATGCGCCGCACATACCCGGCCTGTTCGGTGGACCGGCCAAGGCGTTGGCGCAAGCCTCCGAACAGGCCGCCGCTTTCGTCGCGCGCCTCGGCGCCGACCAGCGCCATGTCCTGAACATTGGCGGCAGCAAGACCGCGCTGCTTCATCATGGCGGCATCGCCAATGAAGTGTCGATGGGCTCGGCCTTCGTGCTGCCCGTCGATTTCGACACGCCCGGCCTTGAGGGCTTCCAGCCGGCGGCCTTCATCGCGACGCCAATCCTGAAAGTGGTCGAGCCGATGCTGCCTGGCCCGCCGGCGGTCTCGCGCCTGCTGCAGGCGCTGGGCCGGTTTCCGCGCAAGGGCTGCTATCTCTATGGCGGCAAGTGGATGGCCGAACCGGTGTTTCCCGAAGGCATGACGACAAACGGCCTGCTTGACCTGTCTTCCAACCAGCAATTCATGGGTCTGCTCGCCCAGGCCGTCGTCAGGCCCGGCGACTATGCGTTCCTGCGGCCCACGCAGAGCGAGGCCGTGCTGCAGCACTTCGGACCGATCGCGGTGCTTTCCGGTGGCAGGATCGTCGACCGCTGGCCGGTGTTGCCGATGCTGTAAGCATCTCGGGCGCCTTCCCTAATGGCTGACTCCGTCAAGTAAATGATCGATCCTGTGCCAGCAGGAGATGACTCGAATGACAATCCACCATCAGCCAGACAAGGCTGCGCCCAACAAGGGCCTGATCGATGCGGTGCGGGCGTTCAACCGCTTCTACACCCGCCAGATCGGACTGCTCGATGAAGGGCTGCTGAAGAGCGCCTTCTCGCTGACCGAGGCACGCGTGCTCTACGAACTGGCGCATCGTGACGGACTGACCGCGACCGATCTCGGGCGCGACCTCGGTCTCGACGCCGGCTATGTCAGCCGTTTGCTGAAGAAGTTCGAGCGCCTTCACCTCATCTCCAGGGCCACGCTGACTTCGGACGCTCGGCAATCGTCGATCGCGCTGACGCCGGCGGGCAGGAACGCCTTCGCGCCGCTGAACCAGGGTTCGCACGATCAGGTCGCGGCGCTGCTCGATCGTCTGCCTGCGTCGGAGCAGGACCGGCTGGTCAAGTCCATGCGGACCGTGCAGCGTCTGCTGGACGCCGGTGCAGAGCCCAAAATCCCTTATCTGCTGCGGCCGCCGCAGGTCGGCGACATCGGCTGGATCATCCGTCGGCAAGGCATGCTCTACGCGCAGGATTATGGCTGGGACGAAACCTATGAGGCGCTGGTCGCCGAAATCCTCGCGGCGTTCGTAAAATCCTACGATCCGAAATGGGAGCGCGGCTGGATCGCCGAGCGCGAAGGCGAGGTCGTCGGCTCGGTCTTCGTCGTGCGCAAGTCGGATCAGGTGGCCAAGCTCAGGCTGCTCTATGTCGAACCTTCGGCACGGGGGCTCGGCATCGGCAAGCGCCTGGTCGAGGAATGCATCGGCTTTGCCCGCGCCAGGGGGTACAGGACGCTGACTCTATGGACCAACGATATTCTGACCGCCGCCCGGCACATCTACCAGGCGGCCGGTTTCAGGCTGATCGAGGAAGAGCCTCACCATTCCTTCGGCAAGGATCTGGTCGGCCAGAACTGGGAACTGGAGCTGTAGCAGCGCGTCATGCCTTGACGGGCACCCAGATCTCCAGCCCGCCATTGCCGGTGTGGGCATCGAATTCAGGCCCGTAGCGCTCGAATTCCGGCGCATCGGCAACCTCATGGCCGGATGCCGGCAGCCAGCTGTTCCAGATCGTATTGATCGTTCGCCGGATGGTCGAGATGTGTTCGCGATGCGTGAAAACGGCGTGTCTCTGCGCCGGCACCCGCACCCGTTGGAACTCCTTCGGCAGATCGGCGAAGTCGCGCACCTCGACGCCGACGACATAATCGAAATTGCCGGCATCGTCGCCGTTGAGGCAGACGCCGTAGAAAACGCCGGCCACTTGCCCGGGGATGTGGCCGATATGGGGAGCGAAGCGCTGCCATTGCATTGGAATGCCGGCGCTGGACTCACAACTGTAGCGCTCGCCCAGTCCGGCGATGAGGAATGGCCGGCTGGTCTCGAAGCGCGGTGGTTCAAGTGTGGTCAAAAGCGAATTGTCCATCAGGATGGGCTCCACGAGGTCGAGGGTCTCAGTCGAACCTTGCGCGCGCACCAGTTCCGGCGTGGTGCCGAACTGGTCGCGGAAGGCCCGGGTGAATGCCTCATGCGAGTTGTAGCCGGCGTCGAGCGCGACGCACAGGATGTCGGGCGCCCCGCCGGCCAGCCTGCGCGCCGCCTCGGTCAGCCGGCGCGAGCGCATGTAACCCATGACGGAGCGGCCGGTGGCGGCGCCGAAGGCGCGCGTCACATGAAAGCGCGATACGCCGCTGCTTTGGGCCACGTCGTCGAGCGTAACAGCCTCCGGCAGGTGGCTTTCGACAAACCATAGCGCCTTCTCGGTCGGGTTCATGTGTTCCTCGCATGTGGCGTCCTCACTCTGGCGCCTCGTTGCCCGGCCAGCTTGATCGAAATTGCGCATCGCGCAAATAGCGATCGGGCCCGCGCGGTGTCGTCCGCGCGGCCTGTCGTCTATCGTTGGCTCGGATGGCCGGCAATCGCCGTTGAACGGCCGGCTGGTTCAGCGGTAACGCGCCTGGTTCCATTTGTGGCCAAGCAGCGAAAGGATGATGATCAGCCCGTTGAAGAACTGGACGTAGAAGCCGCTGAGCCCAGCCGCCACGACGCCGGTTTGGATAAACGACACCGTGACGGCGCCGATCGCGCCGCCGGCCACGGTGCCGATGCCACCCCAGGTCGGCGTGCCGCCGACGAACACCGAGGCCAGCACCGGCAAGAGATAACCGTCGCCGGCGGTTGGCCACCAGGTGAAGTTGATCATTACCGAGAACGTGCCGGCGATCGCGGCCCCGATGCCGACGAAGACGAACACTTTCACCCGCACGCGCTTGACGTCGATGCCCATCTGCTGGGCACTGTCGGGATTGTCACCGACCACCTTCACCTGCGCGCCGAAGCGGTGGCGGTTATATAGCATCGCCGAAAGGACGACGAAGGCTATGGCCCAGAAGATCTGCACCGGAATGCCCAGGACCTGGCTGGAGAAGATCCTGTAGGCCCAGCTGTCGGCAAGGCTGGTCAGCGAAGTCGATCTGCCCTCATTGATGATCTGGATCAGGCCGCGCAGCAGGAAATTCATGCCGAGCGTGGCGATCAGCGACGACAGCCCGCCATAGACCACCAGCGACCCGACGAGGAAGCCGAGCAGCGTGCCGGTGACCAGCGCCGCCGCAATGCCGAGGAACGGATCGTAGCCCGCCTGCACCACCAGCGCGAAGACCCAGGAGGCAAAACCCATCGTCGCGGGAAACGACAGGTCGATCTCGCCGCAGGTGACGACGAAGACCAACGGCACGACCACGAACAGCGCCACGGGAAGCGTGGTGAGCACGGCGCTGTAGAGATACCAGGTTGTGAAGACCGTCGGGTTGGCGATCATGAAGACCGCCATCATGACGACGAACACGCCGAGCGTGCCAAGCGACGCGCGGTTGTCAAGGATGAAGCCGCGCATCCAGTGATCGGACGGGTGTTTCCACTCGTTCTGGGAACTGCCTTGGCGGGAAATGCCGGCCGACGGCTCATGCAGATCGGGCTCCATGGTCTTGCTCATCGTGCTCTCTGCTCCGCGTCGCCGGTGTCGTGCAGCCCGGCCAACCCGCCCGGATGGGCGACGTCTTCCATGAAGTTGATGAGGTCTTCGGCCGACTTGACCTCGCTGCGATCGGCGGTGAGCGCGACCTTGCCGCGATCCAGCACCACGAAGCGATCGGCGATGTCGAAGACATGATGGATGTTATGGCCGATGAACAGGATCGAGCGGCCGCTCGCCCGCACCTGGCGCACGAAATGGAAGACCTTGGCGGTCTCGGTCAGAGACAGCGCCGTCGTCGGCTCGTCGAGGACGATCAGTTCCGCCTGCTTGTAGATCGCGCGCGCGATCGCCACGCCCTGGCGTTCACCGCCCGAAAGCTGGCCGACGATCGAATGCGGCGTGAACACTTTCGAGGTGAAGCCGATCTCGCGCATCAGCCGGCTCGCCTCCTCGATTTCCTTGCCGACCTTCAGCCAGCCGAAAGGGCCGGTGAGTTCGCGGCCCATGAAGATGTTGCGGACGATCGTCTGCTGCACGGCCAGCGCCCGGTCCTGGAACACCGTTTCGATGCCGGCCTCGCGCGAACGTGCCGCATTCCATCCGGTCACCGGCTTGCCGCGGATGAGAATCTCGCCGCTGGTCGGCTTGACCACACCGGAGAGGATCTTGATCAGCGTCGACTTGCCGGCGCCGTTGTCGCCGATGAGGCCGACCACCTCGCCGCGATCGACGCTGAGATTGACCCCGCCAAGTGCGTAGACATGGCCGTAGGACTTAGCGATATCGCGCAGTTCTATGAGACGTTCGGCCATCGCATCCTCGCTTGATTGTCTGGCGCCAGCCTTCTCGCCAGCGGCCCCGCCGGCCGGGGCCTGATCCCGGCCGGCGGCTTGGGAGGTCAGCGCAGCGCCTGCTTGGCGAGTTCTGCGACGATCTCGTAATTTTCGGGCGTGACGAAACCGGCGCCGGTGTCGACGTTCATCGGCGCCAGACCCAGCACCACCTGCTGGCACAGGCTGAGGATCGGCAGATAGCCCTGCAGGAATGGCTGCTGGTCGGCCGTCAGTTGCACCCAGCCCCCCTTGAAGCCCTCGACGATCTGCGGGCTGGTGTCGAAGCCGAAGTTGAAGATGTCGCCAGGCTTTCTGCCAGCTGCCTGCATGTAGGTGGCGACATTGCCGAGCATCTGTCCGCCGGGATAGCCGACGGCCTTGACATCGGGATTGTTGAGCAGCGCTGCCGTAAGCACCGGTATCGCCAGATTGGGGTCGGAAGCCCATTCGCCGCTCGGCGGCGACGACAGCTGGATGACTTCGACGCCCGCCTCCTTCAAGGCCGCCACCGTGCCGCGCTCGCGTGCGCCGCGGCTCTCGTTCTCGAACGGGCCGATCATGATCGCCTTGTCGCCGGCCTTCAGCTTACCGAGCTTGAACGCTTCGGCGCCAAGTGCGCGGCCCTGCTGTTCCTGCTGCGCGCCGATATAGCCGCCACCGAACGCCGCCGTCACCTTCGGCACCGGGACGTTCTGGTACATCATCTTGATGCCCTCCTTATGGGCCTCGTCGGCGAGCGGCATGATCGCGGCGTCGCCCGGATGGCCCATCATGGCGATGCCCTGGGGCTTGACCGCGACCGCTTCGCGCAATTGCTGCACCATCTTCTCCGCGTCCCACTGGGAGAAGATGTAGTCGACCTTGGGTCCGAGATCTGCCGCCGCCTGCTTGGCGCCATTGTAGACGATGGTGCCGAAGGCGTCGCCCTCGGCGCCGCCGACGAAGAAGCGGATGTGGACGTCCTTGCACCATTGGGCGTCGAGCGCCTGCGCCGGCAAGGTGAAGATTGCGGCGGTAAGCGCCGTGGCCGCCGCCACGACGGCCGTGCGCAGAAGTGTCGTCCTGTTCGCGATGCTCATGCACGTTCCTCCCATTGTTTTCCTCGTCAGCCGAGGGGCCTTTGAACGATTGCTTTGGCAATGCCACTTGCGGCCGGCTCCTCCCGCCGACCGATCGTCACGCCGGATTTGGCAGGTAGCTCGCACCTCCCCGGCATAGTTTGAGATACTGCAGGGCGCGTGCCTGCCCCGTGATCTCGAGGTCGCCGCGATAGACCGGGTCGTGCCAGCCTTCGATGTCGATGGCGCCCTTGTACCCGGCCAGCCTGAGTTCACTGATCACCCTGGTCCAGTCGCTGTCGCCGAAGCCGGGCGTGCGCATCTGCACGAAGGGCAGGCGGCCGAACACGCCGTTCTCGCGGATGACGTCCCAGCGCACCGTGGCGTCCTTGCCGTGGACATGAAAGATGCGATGCGCCCATTTGCGGATCTGCGGCATCGGATCGATCAGGTAGACGAGTTGGTGGCAGGGCTCCCATTCGAGACCGAGATTGTCGTTGGGCAATTCGTTGAACATCAGCTCCCAGGCATCCGGATTGTGGGCGATGTTCCAGTCTCCGCCGGCCCAATTGCCGTCCATGGCGCAATTCTCGAAGGCGATGCGCACGCCCTTGTCGGCGGCGCGTCTGGCCAGTTCGCCCCAGACCTCGCGATAGCGCGGCAGGCTGTCGGTCAGCGGTTTCCCGCGGATGCGGCCGGTAAAACCGCTGACCAGCCTGGTGCCGAACAGATGGGCGTTGTCGATCACCGTTTTCCAGGCCTCGAGTACGCCGCGGTCGGTGTCGCCGCTCTCGAGCGGATTGCCGAACACGCCGATCGAACTGACGGTGACGTCGGCACCGCCAATCGCCTCTTCAATCTCTCCGGCGAGCCGCGGCAGATCCTTGCCGCCGAGCGTCTGCCAGAAAAAGGGCTGGATGCTCTCGAAGCCGAGCGGCAGGATTTGCCTGATATAGGCGGCCGGGTCTTCGAGATTGGCCCGCACCATGGTGCCGATCCTGATGTCGAGAAGCGGGTTCGGCATGGTCATCCCTCCTGCGATGCGATGTTCACGCGACGACCGGTCTCGGCGCTCTCGATCGCCGCGAAGACCATGGCAAGGCTCTTGATGTTGTCCGAGCCCCGTGTCTCCGGCGCGGTGCCGGTTTCCACGGCTTGCACGAAGTCGGCAATGACGCCGAGATGCCCGCCGATACGGTCGGACGGATCGAGGGGAGGCACCGTCACCAGCCCGACCTTGTCGATCAGGCCTTCGCGCTCCGGCAGCACGACTTCCGCCTTCACCTCGTCATGGCCGTCCCAGATCAGGCTGCCGCGTTCACCGACGATACGCCAGCTGCCCTCCCAACTGGTGCGAAAGCCGTCGGCGCACCAGCTGCCCCGATAGGTGAACATCCTGTTTCGGCCGAGCCCGAAAGTGGCGCTTGCCGACGACCCTTGCCGATACCAGGAATTGGCCGGCTCCCATTCCTGGCAATAGACATCGGCAGGTTCGCCGTTGACCATGTAGCGAGCGGCATCGAAGGTGTGGATCGCCATGTCGAGCAACAGCACGTGGCGCATCTCTTCGCGAAAACCGCCAAAGTGCGGCGCCACGAAAAAATCCGCGTGGATGCTGGTCGGCGCGCCGATGGCGCCTGAATCCAGAAAGCGGCGGATGCGCCGGACATTGGCGACATAGCGGCGGTTCTGAACGACGGCGTGGACGCGGCCGGCGCGCCGCGCGGCGTCGACGATGGCGCGGGCGTTGGCCGGACTGTCGGCGAGGGGCTTTTCCGTCAGCAGGTGACAGTGATGGGCAAAGGCCGAATTGGCCACCTCGCGGCGGGCGGCCGGAACGACCACATCGAATACCGCATCGGCTTTGGTCTGATCCAGAATGACGTCGAGATCGGTGCCGATCGCCGCCCCGGCGAGTTCGTATTCGCGGGCCCGCTGGCGTGCCCTGTCGGCGTCGAGGTCGACGAGACCGGCAATCCTGATTTCAGGGGACTGACGGGCGGCCTCGAGCCACGTTTTGCTCATGGCTCCGCACCCGACCAGGACGACATGCAGCATCCGGCGCTCCTCCGCCAACCCCTCCCGGTTGGCATTCACGGTTCTTCCGTAAACGTTTACGATGACACACCCGAAGGCGTAGAATGTCAACCGGATTTGTGGGCCGTTCGTCTGAGTGGCCTTGGCCGCAAGGTCCGCTAATGTTAGCGGGAACGGAGGGGATTGGTCTTGGCATCCAGCATTCACGATCTTGCGCGTCATTTGAATATTTCGATCGGCACGGTGTCGCGGGCGCTCAATGGGCGCGCCGATGTCAATGCCGAGACGCGGCAGCGCGTGCTCGATGCGGCGCGCCTACTCAACTATTCACCCAACCAGTCGGGCAGGAACCTGCGCCGGGGCACCACGCATGCCGTCGCGTTCATGCTGCAGCCCCACCCGGGTGATCAGCAATATGGCGAGCCGTTTTTCATTCCGTTCCTGAGCGGGTTGCAAGCGGCACTGGCCGAGCACGGGCTCGACCTGATCATCGTCATGGGCGCGCCCGCCGACTATCAGCAGGAGCGCCTGCGACGGGTCGTCGAGACACGCCGCGCCGATGCCGTGCTGCTGGCCTGGACCCGGCGTGAGGACGATCGCATCGACTATCTCAGCAGGGCCGGCTTTCCCTTTGCGACGCTCGGCCGAAGCCAGTCCGGTGACGAGACCTATCCCTCGCTCGACCTCGATTTCGAGAAGGCGGGCGCCGACGCAGTCGACCGCCTGGTTGCACGCGGCCACCGCCGCATCGCCGCCATCCGGCCGTCGCTCGACCTCAACTTCGGCTATCTGTTTCTTGATGGCTATCGCAAGGCGCTGCGGCGGCACGGCATCGACATCGATCCCGAGCTGATCGCCGACGGCTTCATCAACGAAGCCGGCGGCTACGCCGTGACGCCGCAAGTCATGCGCTCGAAGGATCCGCCGACAGCGATCATCTTCAACAATGACGCGATGGCGCTCGGCGGCTGCAAGGCGCTTGCCGAGATGGGGATCATGCCCGGCCAGGGCATCGCGGTGATGGTCATCGTCGATACGCCGCTCTGCCGCTATTTCTCCCCGGCGCTGACCGCTTTCCGCCCGGCATTGGAGCCGATGGGACGGCGGCTCGGCGAAATCCTGCTCGCCTCGCTGCCGGCTTTCGCCGGGCCCACGGGGCCGCAGACCATCAGGGAGGTCTGGCCGCTGGAACTGGTCGCGCGCGACAGCGATTGACCACACGCCTGTTTCCGCCATCCGCATTTGCCGGCTTTCATAGCGAAGTGGCATCTTGAATAGTAAGCACGCTTATTATATGTATCGCTCATGGTTTCAGATGGCATCGATAGATTGGGATTTTTGATCCACGACGTGCAACGCCTGATGCGCAAGCGCTTCGAGGCGCGCGCCAGCGGGCTCGGCCTGTCTTCGGCGCAATGGCGGCTTCTGGTCCGCGTTGCCAAGGAGGCGGGCGTTGCACAGGCGCGGCTCGCCGAACTGCTCGAAATCGAGCCGATCAGCGTTTCACGCCTGGTCGATCGGATGGAGGAGGGCGGCTGGATCGAACGCCGCTCCGACGCGACCGACCGGCGCGTGCGCATGATCTTCCCGACCGAGAAGGCGAATGCGGCCTATGCGGACGTCAAGAGCCTTGCTGGCGAGGTCTATGAGGAATCGCTCAGCGGCGTTTCGCCGGAAGACCGGCGCATCCTGATCCGGGCGCTGGATGTAATCGTGCAAAATCTGACGGACAGCGAAGCTTCGTCGCTTGAAAAGATCAAGAGTGCGGAAGGTGCGGCAGCATGAACGCGGTAGCCAAGGTAGAAGAAAACGCTCCCAAGGTGGAGATGGAAGCGCCGGTCCAGCCGGCATCAGCCCCGGTCGCGGTCGCTCCTCCAGTGCAACCCGCGCCGGCGCCGAAGAAGAAGCGCCGCTTCGGCCGCTTCTTCTTGATGTTCGCCTTGCCGGCGGCATTGATCATCGGCGGCGGCTATGTCTGGGTGACGGGCGGGCGCTACCAGGAAACGGAAAACGCCAATCTGCAGCAGGCCAAGGTGTCGATCGCCTCTGACACGGCCGGTCGTATCGTCCAGGTCGCCATAACGGACAACCAGACGGTCAAGCAGGGCGATCTCCTGTTCGCCATCGACCCCGAGCCCTACCGGATCGCGCTCGCCCAGGCGGACGCCGCGGTCGCTACCGCGCGTCTCAATGTCGAGCAGTTGCGCGCGGCCTATAGCCAGGCGCAGTCGCAGCAGAAGTCCGCTGCCAGCGAGGTCGACTATGCGCAGTCTCAATTCGATCGCGCCGCCGATCTTGCCCAGAAGGGCATCAACGCCAAGTCGTCGCTGGATCAGGCCAAGAACGATCTCGACAAAGCCAGGCAGCAACTGGCTGTTGCCGAGCAAGGCATCATCAGCGCCAAGGCGGCACTCGGCGGCAACCCCGACATCGAAACCGACAAGCATCCGACGGTGATGTCGGCGCTCGCGGCGCGCGACAAGGCTGCCTATGATCTGGAGCAGACCACCGTGAAGGCGCCTGCCGATGGTGTCGTCTATCAAGCCGCGTCCTTCAAGGTCGGCCAGTATGTCGGCTCCGGCACACCGTTGTTTGCGCTGGTCGAGACCGGCGACACCTGGGTCGACGCCAATTTCAAGGAAACCCAACTGACCAACATGAAGCCGGGCCAGAAGGCGGAGATCGTGGTCGATACCTATCCGGGCAGGACCTTCGAGGCGACGGTCAGGGCTATCGGTGCCGGCACCGGCGCGGACTTCTCGCTGCTGCCCGCCCAGAACGCCACCGGCAACTGGGTCAAGGTCACCCAGCGCATCCCGGTGCGCCTGGAACTGACCGACCCCGACGCCAAGGTGGCGCTGCGCACCGGCATGAGCGCCTCTGTTACGGTCGATACGGGCGTCGCGCGTGGCTGGCCGTCGATCTTCGGTCACGCTACGGCCGGCGAGCCCGCGAAGTAGTCGGCAGAAGCCCGCGGAGACCGGGCGGGTGAAAGCGAGTTGAAGGATTGGTCTGACGGGAGGGGTGGGAAGGATCAGCGTTTGGGCCGAGCCGCGTGGCTGCGGTCCAAAATCTGAAAACTTCGACACGGACCTGTCGGTCCTCAGGTTTCCGGGCGGCAGGCATCCGCTCATCAGAGACTTTCAGTCGATGTAACCCCCACATCGATAATCGCGTCCCACCGCGACGAAGGTCTCTCAACGGAAGGCTTTGCCGCCCGGAAACCCGTTGTACACGTTTCTGTTACCTTCTGGAAGTTCTGCGCCATGAGCACGTCCGAACCATTCAAAGAAGTGCCGCATCGTGGCCTGATCACGGTCGCGCTCATGCTGGCGACGGTCATGCAGGCGCTCGACACCACCATCGCCAACGTCGCGCTGCCGACCATGACCGGCGATCTCGGCGCCTCGCCCGACAACATCAACTGGGTGCTGACCTCCTACATCGTCGCCGCCGCCATCATGACGCCTGTCACCGGCTGGCTCGCCGACCGTTTCGGCCGCAAGGAGCTGTTCCTGACGGCGGTGGTCGGCTTCACCATCTTCTCGATGTTGTGCGGCCTGGCGTGGAGCCTGGAAACCATCGTGCTTTTCCGGCTGATGCAAGGTGTGTTCGGCGCCGCGATCGTGCCGCTGTCGCAGACCTTCCTGCTCGACATCAACCCCAAGGAGCGCCATGGTCAGGCGATGGCCATATGGGGCGCCGGCATCATGCTGGGACCGATCCTCGGCCCCACGCTCGGCGGCTGGCTGACCGAGAATTTCAACTGGCGCTGGGTGTTCTTCATCAACCTGCCGGTCGGCATCGTCGCCTTTCTTGGCATGGCGGCCTATTTGCCGGCGGTCGCCCGGCGGGTGCGCAGCTTCGATTTCTTCGGCTTTGCCATGATATCGCTCGGCGTCGGCGCCCTGCAGCTGATGCTCGATCGCGGTGGCGAGGTTGACTGGTTTTCCTCGGTCGAGATATGGATCGAGCTCGGTCTTTCGCTCACCGGCTTCTGGGTGTTCATCATCCACACGATGACATCGGAACATCCGTTTATCGATCCGAAGATTTTCCTCGATCGCAATTTCGTCACCGGGCTGGCGTTCATCTTCGTCATGGGCGTACTGATCCTGGCCTCGATGTCGCTGCTGCCGCCGATGCTGTCGACCATCTTCGGCTATCCGACGGTCACCATCGGCATCGTCATCGGGCCGCGCGGTGTCGGCACCATGATTTCGATGCTCGTCGTCGGGCGCATCATGGGCAAGGTCGATGCCAGGATTCTCGTCGTCATCGGTTTCCTCCTGACCGCGCAGTCGCTCTACACCATGGCAAGCTTCACCCCGCAGATGGATAACTGGCTGATCCTCAGCTCCGGCGTGATCCAGGGCCTCGGCATGGGCATGGTGTTCGTGCCGCTGTCGACGGTTGCCTTCGCCACGCTCGACGCCCGCTACCGCACCGATGCAACCTCGCTGTTCAGCCTGGTGCGAAATCTTGGCTCGTCGATCGGCGTGTCGGTCGTGACCGTGCTGCTGGTGCGCAACACCCAGATCAACCACGCCGAGCTTTCGACCTTCATCAACCCGTTCAATCCCAATCTCTGGGCGGTCTCGCCAGCAGCCGCCGGCGGCGACCCGACGGCACTGTCGCAGGTCGACCGAATGGTCAATCTGCAGGCGATGATGATCTCCTACGTCAACGACTTCAAAATCCTGATGATCATGACGCTGGCCGCCATCCCGTTCGTCTTCCTGCTGCGCAAGCCGAAAACAGCGCCGGCCGGCGGCGCGCCTGCCGCTCATATGGACTGATGTAGCGGCTGCTCGTCAGCGGATGTCCGCTGCCGGCGATGTCTTTGCTACCTGCCGAGCACCAGCGACCAGTAGCGCAGGTTGGGGTCGCGGCCGTCACGGACATAGGCAAGTCCGAAGCGGCTGAAGTCCGGATCGAGTATGTTGCGCCGGTGTCCCTGCGAGTGCATCCAGATATCGAACAGCTTCTGTTGGTCGAAGCGGCCGGCCGCGATGTTCTCGGCCGCGGCACCGTGTACGCCATTGTCCCTCATGCGCGAGGCGAAATCCTCGCCCCAGCCGGTGGTGTGGCTCATGTTTTCACGCTGCGCCATGTAGCCGGCCTGCTGCAATGCTGCTTGCTCCAACTGCGCGTCCGGGGTCAGCGGGCCGCGCCCGGCCGTGGCGCGCAGGCTTGCCAGCGTGCCGGTTGCCGAGGAGGAAACCCCGGCGCCTTGCCCTGTCGGCAGCGAGACGGTGCTGCAGGCGGCAAGCCCAAGCAAGGCCGCCAGGCCAGCCGCCTTGAGCCCAGCCGCCTTGAGCCAGCTGCGCCTGTTCAAGTTCGCGATCTGGTCGCAATCGATTTTTGAAGTGGTCATGCGTGCCTGACTCGGTCGCGATCATGGCTTTTGCCGGGCAGGCGGTTAAAAATCTCGATCGAAGCGGCCCCTAGTTCACAAGCGTGATGAGGCGGCTGGAGTACATCTCTCGATTTCCGAACACCGCCGTGCAGTCGGTCTTGATGGAAGAGTTGCCTGTCATCTGCACGGTCAAGCCAACAAGCCTCAGGCAGTCCCCCTGACCACTCATGTCCGAATTGCCGGCAAACGAAACGGCCGCGTCAGGCGCATAGACGAATCCGCTGATCGCGGAATTTGCGCCGCCATTCAGGGTCAGGGCCGAAATGTTCCCGCGGCTCTGGAAGATGGTGATGCCGGCGTAAGGCCCGCTGGTGGGCGGGGAAAGGTTCACCTTTTCATTGGCGTTTATAATGATCTGTGCCCCTTCCGTGAGGAATATGGTTACGCCCTGGCCGCTCAGGCTTCCGTTCCCGCCCGGCTTCAGGGTGACGCCGCGCAAGATGTAGACGCCCGGGTTGAGCGTGATGTTTCCTGACAATGTCTTGTCGCAATAGGTGCCGGGCGACAGCGTGTAGGTTTTGCCGTTCGGCACCGGCAGGCAAAGTGTGTAGGGGGGAGGGACGATGTCGGCCAGGGGATCGAAGGACGCATATTGATGTTCGAGCGGCGCGCCGCAGGTGAGATTGGCAGCGGGCGGAGAAAGCCCGGAAGTGCCGCCGACGGCCGATACGCAGCCCGCCGAGACCTGCGCGGAACCGCCCCTGCTGACGGCGTCGGACGCGTCCGAGTTTGCCGCGATCACGCAGTTGCTCATGGCGACATCGGTCGAGCCTTGCAGGCTCACCGCCGCCGACGCATGCGGATCGAGCGCCAGCACGCAGGCCTGCGCGCCCGGGTGCATCTTGACCGTTGCCGACCGGTGAGCTGGCCAGGGGGCAGCGCCATTGATGAAGCTCGGACGGTTGATGCCGGACGACAGCGAGATGTAATAGGCGCTCGGATCGCCGCTGGCGGTGGCCGAAAAGGCGGAAACGCTGTCTGAATATTCCTGCTGGTCGGCAATGCTCAAATTGGCTGCGAAGAATGTCAGCCCAAGCCCCTGGACATCGCTCGCGCTCATGCTGGGCAGGTATTTGGTGCCGACGGCAAGGCCAGCCGCGTCCAGCGAGTTCTGCAGTTGCGCGGCGTCATCGCTCGTGCCCGTCAGGTCGAGGGTGCCGGCGACGACTGCCATTATCGGCAGCAAGGCTACGGCGGTCGCCATGGCGAAATTGCCTCGTTCGCAAGACCAGAAGCCCTTCAACGTGAACATCGCCCCTCGCCAACCTTTGTAAAGCTCAGGTGATACGCTCTGGGTCTCTACGAGTAATTTAAGCAATAGCTAAAATGCATGGATTCTAAAATGAACTCAGTGGTTCGCCAGACGATGACCGCTCAGCAAACCTTATGAGACGCGGCGACAATCCCGGGAAGATCGGCTATTATGTCAGCGTTCTTGAAGTGGCAGCTACGGGCAGCCACCCTAGGCGGTGACCGCCCCCCGAGAAAAACGGAGGAAGGTTATGGCCGGCTTTCATGTCATGGCGGACGCGTACGGGATGCATGTGCAACCAGCGGTCCGCCGCATTTCCACGGCGGACCTCTGGGACGCGCTCAGACTTGGCGCCGATGACTTCTGGGCCAAGCCCTCGCATTACGTGTTCCTGTGCCTGATCTATCCAGTCGCCGGCCTGATCCTGACGCAGTGGACGTCCGGCTCCAACGCCATCCAGCTCGTCTATCCCTTGATGTCGGGCTTTGCCCTGGTCGGGCCGTTCGCCGCGATCGGACTCTATGAGATCAGCCGCCGGCGCGAGCTCGGCATGAACACCAACTGGCGGCATGCGCTCGATGTTCGCCATTCATCGGCGCTGCCCTCGATAGCGGTTATCGGAATCATGCTGTTCGCGCTGTTCCTGTTGTGGCTGTTCACGGCGCAGTCGATCTACACCAGCCTTTTCGGCGGCGAGCCGCCGGCTTCGGTCGGGGCCTTCCTGCGCGATGTGCTGACGACCAGCAAGGGCTGGAGGCTGATCCTTCTCGGCAACGCGGCCGGCCTGGTTTTCGCGGTGGTCGTGCTGGCGACCACGGTCGTTGCTTTTCCGCTTCTGCTCGATCGGGATGTCGGCGCCGTTTCGGCGATAGAGACCTCGGCGCGCGCGGTCATGGCAAATCCGCTGCAGATGGCGCTATGGGGCCTCATCGTCGCGGTGCTGCTGGTGATCGGCTCGATCCCGCTGTTTGCCGGTCTCGCCGTCGTCATGCCGATCCTCGGCCACGCGACCTGGCATCTCTACCGCAAGGTGGTCGAGCCGGCCCAGATCCGGCCGCCGCGCCGGCCGATGTGACGCTTCAGCGCTGCGCGTCGGTCGCCATCTTCAGCGCCAGCGCCGTCAGCACGGTTCCCATCATCCAGCGCTGGATGACCAGCCACAGCGGGCGTCCGGCGAGGAAGGTGGCGATCGAGCCGGCCGTCAGCGCGATGACGGCGTTGACGCTGAGGCTGATCGATATCTGCGTCGCGCCCAGCACCAGAAGCTGCGACAGGACATGGCCCTTGCCGGGGCTGATGAACTGCGGCAGCAGCGACAGATAGAGAACGGCCACCTTGGGATTGAGCAGATTGGTCATCAATCCCATGGCGAACAGCTTGCGCGGCCGGTCCTTCGGCAGATCGCGCACCTGGAATGGCGAGCGTCCGCCCGGTTTCACGGCCTGCCAGGCCAGCCACAAGAGGTAGAGTACGCCGGCAAAGCGCAGCACGTCATAGGCATAGGGCACCGCGATCAGCAGCGCCGTGATGCCGAACGCGGCCGACAGCACGTAGAACAGGAATCCGACCGCAACGCCGCCAAGCGAGATCAGTCCGGCCTTCGGCCCTTGCGACAGTGAGCGCGAGATCAGATAGATCATGTTCGGACCCGGCGTCAGCACCATGCCGAGGCAGACCAGCGCGAAGGCGAGATGGTTGGCGGTATCGGGCATTGTTCGTTCCCCAGCCTGCCGCGATGGATGAGAGACCATGCGAGCGGCCAATCTGTGCCTGTCACGGCAGCCGCCCGCAAGGGCTTGACGGCGCCGGGCGTTGCGCCAGGGGAAGGAACTCGGGTTAGCCGACGACGCGCAGGTTCGACAGCTCGTTGCCGATTTCCTTGAAATCGTTTGCCAGGCTGGCGCCGGTCGCATTCCAGAACAGCTTCGCCGGTTTGCTCGGATCCGTCGCATCCTTGCGGAAGCGTGAATTCGACGAGCAGGATTTCAGCGCATCGATCGCCAGCTTGTCGCTGGCCTTGGTCGTCGACAGATCGAGCGCCACCGTCATCACCATGATGTTGGCTGCCTTGGCGTTGTTGCAGAGCGTGGCCATCTGCTCGTTGAGGGCATTGGTGTAGTTGCCGTTCGAATAGTCGAACTGACCGATGGCGCTCGATGTGCCCATGAACAGGCGGCCGACCGAGGTGCCGTTGTAGCCGGGGTTGAGGTAGCCGAAGGACGCATAGGTCGATTTCGAATTGGCGGGGTCGGAATAGCCCAGCGAGGATGGCGTATAATAGGTGTTGGCGCCGTCGGTCAGCACGATCACCACCTTGTCGTTGCCTCTTTCGGCTTCCGGGCGCCCTTGCGTGAACGGCTCTCCGCTCGAGACCACCCGCCAGCCCCAGGCCATGCCCTCGGGAACATTGGTGCCGCCATTCGGCTGCATCAGGTCGATCGCCGCCTTGATCGAGGTGAGCCCGTCGGCGACGCTGACATCGGTCAGCGGCGTGATCGGGTTGGTGGTGCAGCTGTAATTCGGCCCGTTGCCGGCAGGCAGTGCCGGCGCATCGATCGGCCGCGGCTGGAAATATTTGGCCATGTTGCGCAGCCGCGATTGGCCGCTGCTGCTTGATGGATCGTCGTTCCACCAGCTGTTGATGGCACCATAAGTTACCGGTGCGGCCTCGTCGGGGTCCTGGGTGAGTTTCCAGTGATTGCCGGGTTCGTCGGGCGCGAACATCGGCACGAACATCGTTGCCGGATCGCCGACGCCGATGCCGGTGTTGGCCGAGCCACCGGACGGCGTGGCGTCGTTGATATTGTAAGGGTAGGGCCGTGCCTCGACGCAGCCTTGCCAACTGGCGAACGGACCGTAGGAGTCGACATAGTCATATTCGTTGTGGCTGCTTTTGCAGGTGTTGTTCGAATTGTATGCGTCGCAGACCACGCGCTTGCTATTGACGATACGCTCGTGGTTGGTGACGACCTTCATGTCGCGATAAAGCGAAAACCGGGTCAGCATCTGGCCTTCCTCGGTTCCCCAGCCGGTGCCGCGCTTGTACCAGATGCCGTTGGTCTGCTGGGCGTATTTGTTGGCGCCGTTCAGCGTCGACCAGTCGAAATTCTCGTTCGATACCGGCGACAGACCCTCGGTGTCCATCCACGAGGCGTTGCCGTTGCCGGGGCCGACATTGACGGAGGCGGCAAAGGGCACGAGGCCGAATTGCACCGGCCTGTCGACCTGCTTGATCATCGCGGCCTGCTGGGCAAGCGTGTCGACCAGTTGCTTGGCCGCTGTTTTGAGCAGATCGATGCGCATTTGTCCTGAGCCGGTGCCGGGCGTGACCATCGATCCGGAATTGTCGAGCACCAAGGCAACCTCCAGCGTATTTTTCAGCCGTACTTCCGAGCATGCAGTGAAACCGATATCGGTTTCGCCGGTGCCGCCGAGCAGTATCTTCGCCGTCGGCAGGAAATAAGGATCGTAGGTCAAGGTGCTGCAAATCTTCATTGTTCCGCCGCCAGCGGTGCTGCTGGGCAATGTGAGATTGAGCGTCGCCTTGGCGGGATCGATGCTGTTCAAATTGGCGTTGAAAAAGTCGAACGCGTAGGCTCTCAGCTGATCGTCGGTGGCGCCTTCCGTCAGCCGGCGGGCCGTGGCGAAGTTGGCGGCGTCGAGCGCGTTCATCACCATCTGCTTTTCACGGTTCATTTCCGTGAAATCGACGGCGATCGCCAGGCCGCCCATCAGCGGCACCATCGCCACAGCCGTCATGAGAGCATAGTTGCCGCGCCTGTCGCGGCGGAACTGACGCCAGATTTCAAACATGCTTGCAGCAGCCCCCGCCGACGGATTCTCGGCCGGCGCCAGCTTTCCACAAAACGCTGAAGGACGGGTTTGGGAAACCGCTCTATTGCTTGGTCGGCGCTTCACCAACCGCTAACCAATCAAGGCCGCGGCTTGCGCCGCAATTCGCGCCGATCAAGGCGAAAGCTGGTGACAGCATGGGCTGGTTCGGATAATTCGAACCGGCCGCGGGGAACCGTCGGCCGCTGTAACCGCAACGATCACACTGAAGGAAACGGCATGGCGGATTCGCCTGAAATCGTCGGCTCGCTCGAAGACGTCTCGAAAGCCTATTCGGCAATTCTTTGCGATGTCTGGGGGGTGGTGCACAATGGCGAATGGCATTTTCCGGCTGCCGCGGCTGCGCTGGCAGCGGCAAGGGCGGACGGCACTCCTGTCGTTCTGATCACCAATTCGCCGCGCCGCAGCGCCGATGTCGTGGCGCAGATGAGCGTGATCGGCGTTCCGCCATCAGCCTATGACCGTGTGGTGACCTCGGGCGACGTGACCCGTGATCTGATCGCGGAGGGCCCGCGCAAGGTCTTCCACATCGGCGCCGACCGCGATCTGACCCTTTATGACGGCCTCGATGTCGAACTCGTCGAGGAGTTCGAGGCCACCGGTGTGGTGTGCACCGGACTGTTCGACGACGAGGTCGAAAAACCCGATGACTATACGGAACTGCTGCGCCGGTTGCGCGCCAGGAATCTGCCGTTCATCTGCGCCAATCCCGATATCATGGTGGAACGAGGCGAACGGATCATCTGGTGCGCCGGCGCGCTCGCGCGCGACTACGCGCAGCTCGGCGGTCGCACGCTGATCGCCGGAAAACCCTACGCGCCGATTTACGAGGTCGCGATGAAGGAGGTGGCCGAGATCCTCGGCCGGTCGGTTGAGCGTTCGCGAATACTGGCAATCGGCGACGGCATGATGACCGACGTCAAGGGCGCTGCCGACAATGGTTTCGACGTCCTCTATGTCTCTGGCGGCATTCATGCCCGCGACTATGGCGATCCATCCCGGCCGGATCCGGCAAAGCTCGGGCTCTTCCTGGAGCGGCACGGCTATCGTCCGGTGGCCGTGATCGCAAGACTGCAGTAGGTGGCAATGGTCGCGTTCCAGCATCTTACGACAACCGCGCCGCTGCCCGCCGATCTGCGAGGGGGCGTGGTCGCGATCGGCAATTTCGATGGCGTCCACCGCGGCCATCAATCCGTGCTCGAACGGGCATTGGCGGAGGCCGTGCGGCGTGGCGTACCGGCCTTGGTGCTGACCTTCGAACCGCACCCGCGAACGGTTTTCAGGCCTGATCTGCCGCTTTTCGTGCTGACGCCGCCGCCGATGAAGGCGCGCCTCCTGTCGCTGCTGGGCTTTGCCGCGCTCGTCGAGCAGCCGTTCACGCGCGACTTCGCCTCGCTGTCGGCGGAAGCCTTCGTCACCAATGTGCTGGAGAGTGCGCTGGGCATTACCCATGCCGTGACCGGTTTCGATTTCCATTTCGGCAAGGACCGCCAGGGCGGGCCGGCTTATCTGATGGCTGCCGGCGAGCGCCACGGCTTCGGTGTCACCCTTGTCGACGCCTTTCGCGACGAAGGCGCCGAGGTGGTTTCGTCGAGCCGCATCCGTGCCTTGCTTTGCAAGGGCGAGGTGGCCGAGGCCGCCGGTCTGCTTGGCTATCGCTTTACGGTGGAAAGCGAGGTTGTCGGCGGCCAGCAGCTCGGGCGAACACTCGGCTTTCCCACAGCCAATATGAGGCTTCCGGCGGAAGCCACGCTCAAGGAAGGGATCTACGCCGTCCGCTTCCGTCGCGCGGACGGTACGCTGCACGACGGCGTCGCCAGCTTTGGCCGCCGCCCGACCGTCGACGACAATGGCGCGCCGCTCCTGGAAACCTTCGTCTTCGATTTTTCCGGCGATCTCTATGGCGAGACTTGCGAGGTGTCGTTCTTCGGCTTCCTGCGCAGCGAGATCAAGTTCGACGGGCTCGACGCATTGGTCGTGCAGATGAAGCGCGATGAAGCCGAGGCCCGCGCGCTGCTTGGCGGCGTCAAGCCGCTCTCCGGCCTGGACGCCGCGGTGGCGTTCTGAAGCATGATCCCGAAAGGGGAAACGAGTTCCTATTTCTTCAACGCAAGACCGACGGCGATGAAGGTCCAGCCCTGGAAGATCAGGTCGATCGCCAGGAACAGTCCGAGCACCCACAGGCTGTTGACCGGCCAGCCCATGGCGATGATCAGGCCCGCGAGCACGCTGATGACGCCCGCCGCGACAATCCAGCCCCAGCCGCGCTCCGGACGGTGGCTGTAGCCGACCCAGGCCCGCAGCGCGCCGGAAGCTACGAGCGCGATGGCCAGCAGGAAGGTCAGCACCGCCGAGGCGAGCAGCGGATTGTCGAAAGCGAAGAACCCTGCGACCGCATAAAGCAGTCCGCTGAGCAGCCAGTAGAAGAAGCGGCCCCAGGTCTTGACCCCGAAAGCATGCATGATCTCGATGATGCCGGCCACCAGCATCAGCCATCCGACAACGTAGACGGAAGCCACCGTGGCGATGAACAGATTGCCGAAGGCTACACCGCCGAGGATCAGCAGCACCACGCCCAGACCGACGAACCATCCCCATTTGTCACGCGTCCGGCCGATCGCGTTCTTCAGAGTATCGCCGTGCAAGGTCATGTCGCCACCTCCATAGAGGACCGCCAGCATGCAGGGAGGTTACCCTCGGCGCCGACCCGCGTCCAGCCGATGGCGGGCGCGATGGTGCAGGCAATGCGCGCTGGATGTCTCGCCCTTAAATCAAATTTTACCAAAGCCTCGTCAAAGCTGTCGCCGCAGGGCAGTTGTATCGTGTTAGTGGAGTGACCATGAGTCAGGTCGGGAAGATTTCTGTAGCCGTGGCTACTGTCGTGCTCGCCATGTCAGGCGCGGCCGAAGCCGGTGATGGCGCTTTCGGCTGGCTGTCCGGCGACTGGTATCTGACGGTCGGCGCGACCGGCCTGGTGGCGCCCAATTTCGAAGGCGGCAAGAAATACATGCTGAGCGCCCAGCCCATCATTTCGCTGGGCAAGGCCGGCCCCGCTGCTCGCTTCACCTCGCGCAACGACAATATTTCGCTGGCGCTTGTCGACGATGGCGGCGTCCGTGCCGGCCTGACCGGCAAGTTCCTGTTCTCGCGCGACGACGGCGATGCCGACGAACTCAGGGGGCTCGACCCGGTCCGCTGGGGCGGCGAGGTCGGCGGCTTCTTCGAATTCTATCCGACGGACTGGATGCGCGCGCGTGCCGAATTGCGGCATGGCATCCGAGCCCATAACGGCTTTGTCGCCGACATCGCCGCCGATGCATTCTACGATGTGACGCCAACCGTCAGGATTTCAGGTGGTCCGCGCGTGTCGTTCGCCTCGGCGAACTATTTCGATGCCTATTACGGTGTCAACGCGCAGGAAGCCGTGGCCTCGGGCTTGAGCCAGTACAATCCCGGCGGCGGCCTGAAATCCGTCGGCCTCGGTGGCGCGGTGACCTGGAAGGTGACCGATCCGATGACTGCCAGCCTGTTTGGCGAATATTCGCGCCTGGAGGGTCCGGCCGCCGATTCCAGCCTGGTCAGGGAGCGTGGCGACCGCAACCAGTTCATGGTCGGCGTGTCGACCACCTACCGCTTCGACTTCAAGATGTAAGCGAATCGAACGAGACGCTTTATTCCTGCGCTCTTCTCCGCTAAAAGCCCAGCAATGACGAGCTTTTTGCGCCTTCACGCGCCAACGATACGAATTACCAGCCCGGTGTTCCCAGCAGCCTGAAGGCTGTAGGAGCCGCCGGGAATATTGCGCGCGGCCTCTCGCGCTTTTCCAGATCATCAAAGCATGTCGCCCCGAGTGGGCCCCGTTTTTGGGAACGGCATGCGTGTAAAATAGAGTTTCACGCCGCAAGCCACGTGGCCCGGCATGCACATGGCAGACCAATGACCGACGAAACCCAATCGAAGATCGACTATTCGAAGACCCTTTATCTGCCGCAGACGGAGTTTCCGATGCGCGCCGGCCTGCCCGAGAAGGAGCCGGTGCTGGTCAAGCGCTGGCAGGACATGGACCTCTACCGCAAGCTGCGCGAGAGCGCGGCGGGGCGTACAAAATACGTGCTGCATGACGGCCCGCCCTACGCCAACGGCAACATCCATATCGGCCACGCGCTGAACAAGATCCTCAAGGACGTCATCACCCGCTCATTCCAGATGCGCGGCTATGACTCGAACTATGTGCCCGGCTGGGACTGTCACGGCCTGCCGATCGAATGGAAGATCGAGGAACAATACCGCGCCAAGGGCAAGAACAAGGACGAGGTGCCGGTCAACGAATTCCGCCAGGAATGCCGTGAATTCGCCGCGCACTGGATCTCGGTGCAGGGTGGAGAGTTCCAGCGTCTCGGTGTCATCGGCGACTTCAAGAACCCTTATACGACCATGGCCTTCCACGCCGAGTCGCGCATCGCCGGTGAATTGTTGAAGTTCGCCATGTCCGGCCAGCTCTACCGTGGTTCCAAGCCGGTGATGTGGAGCGTCGTCGAGCGGACTGCGCTCGCCGAGGCCGAGATCGAGTACCAGGACTACGAGTCAGACACGATCTGGGCGAAGTTTCCGGTGGCCAATCTCGTCGTCGCCAGTGTGGTGGACGGGCAGCCGGCGGAGCTCGATCCGGACCTGAGCGGTCGGTCGCTTGACCTGCTGGATGCTCATGTCGTCATCTGGACGACGACGCCGTGGACCATCCCGGGCAATCGCGCCGTCAGCTATTCGCCGCGTGTCGCCTACGGCCTCTACGAGGTGACGGCGGCCGAGAATGCGTTTGGCCCGCAGCCAGGCGAGAAGCTGATCTTTGCCGATGCGCTGGCAGAGGAAAGCCAGGCCAAGGCCAAGGTCACCTTGAAGCGTCTTCACGGCATCAGCGCCGAACAGCTTGGAAATCTTGTGCTTTCGCATCCCTTCAAGGGCCTCGGTGGCGGCTATGAATTCCCGGTTGCGATGATTGCCGGCGACCATGTCACCGACGATGCCGGCACCGGCTTCGTGCACACCGCTCCCGGCCATGGCCGGGAGGACTTTGATGCCTGGATGGACGCCGCGCCCGCGCTGCGCCAACGTGGCATCGACACCGAAATCCCGTTCACCGTCGACGATGCCGGCTTCTTCACCAAGGACGCGCCGGGCCTCGGCCCTGACCGCGAAGGCGGAGCCGCGCGCGTGATCGACGACAATGGCAAGAAGGGCAACGCCAACCAGGCGGTCATCGATGAGCTGATCAAGCGCAATGCGCTGTTCGCGCGCGGCCGGCTGAAGCACAGCTACCCGCATTCATGGCGTTCGAAGAAGCCGGTCATCTTCCGCAACACGCCGCAATGGTTCGTCTACATGGACAAGGACCTCGGCGACGGCACCACGCTGCGGGGCCGCGCGCTGAAGGCCATCGACGAGACGCGCTTTGTCCCGGCCGCCGGCCAGAACCGCATTCGCGCCATGATCGAGGAGCGCCCGGACTGGGTGCTGTCGCGCCAGCGCGCCTGGGGCGTGCCGATCGCCGTCTTCGCCGACGAGGATGGCAATGTGCTGAAGGATGAGGCCGTCAACCGCCGCATCATGGACGCCTTCGAGGCGGAAGGCGCCGACGCCTGGTTCGCGCCCGGCGCCAAGGAGCGCTTCCTCGGCAATCACGATGCCTCCAAATGGAAGCAGGTGATGGACATTCTCGACGTCTGGTTCGATTCGGGCTCGACACATGTCTTCACCTTGGAAGACCGGCCCGACCTGAAGTGGCCGGCCGACGTCTATCTCGAAGGCTCCGACCAGCATCGCGGCTGGTTCCACTCCTCGCTGCTCGAAAGTTGCGGCACCAGGGGCAGGGCGCCTTACGACACCGTCGTCACCCATGGCTTCACCATGGACGAGGATGGGCGCAAGATGTCGAAATCGCTCGGCAACACGGTCGTGCCGCAGGATGTGATCAAGCAGTCCGGCGCCGATATCCTGCGGCTCTGGGTGGTGACGACCGACTATTGGGAAGACCAGCGCCTCGGCAAGAACGTGCTGCAGACCAACATCGACGCCTATCGCAAGCTGCGCAACACCATACGCTGGATGCTGGGCACGCTCGCCCATGACGATGGTGAGGTCGTTCCCCTGGAGACGATGCCGGAGCTTGAGCGGCTGATGCTGCACCGGCTGGCCGAACTCGACGAGGTCGTACGCCAGGGCTACGACGCCTTCGAGTTCAAGCGCATCACGCGCGCACTGCTCGATTTCATGGTGGTCGAGCTGTCGGCCTTCTATTTCGATATCCGCAAGGACGCGCTCTACTGCGACGGCCCGTCGAGCGTGAAGCGCAAGGCCTCGGTCCAGGTGGTGCGCCATCTCTTCGATTGCCTGGTGAAATGGCTGGCGCCGATGCTGCCCTTCACCATGGAGGAGGCGTGGCTCGAGCGTCATCCCGATGCGATGTCGGTGCATCTCGACCAGTTCCCGCAAATCCCGGCGGGTTGGAGGAACGAGGCGCTGGCGGAGAAATGGCGCAAGGTCAGGCAGGTGCGCCGCGTCGTCACCGGCGCGCTCGAGATTGCGCGTGCCCAGAAGGTGATCGGCTCCTCGCTGGAGGCCGTCCCTGTGGTCACGATCAACGATGCGGCGCTCGAGGCGGCGATATCGGACGTCGACATGGCTGAAATGGCCATCACCAGCGATCTCGTCATTGCCCATGGCGAGGCCTCGCGAACCGCCTTCGCCCTCGATGATGTCAAGGGCGTTGCCGTGGTCGTCGAGAAAGCGCAGGATCGCGGCCTGGTCAAATGCGCGCGTTCCTGGCGCTACACCGCCGATGTCGGGCAGGATTCCGAGTTTCCGGATGTTTCGGCACGGGATGCCGCGGTGCTGCACGAACTGAAAGCGGTGGGAAGGCTCTAGTGCCTGTCGCCCAAAGAAGTGCACAAATGCCACGCCGCGCGGGTGCAAACCCGCCCGTGCGTTGCCCTTAACGAGCGGTTGAGGTAAACACGCGAAACTCCGGCAGACAAATTGTCGCCGGATTTCCGTCGCAAGTGCTTGCACGATGGGGACCGGACACAAGGCCGGTGCGATCGAGAGGTTGTCTAGAGTGGGACTTTTTGGCATGACCGAAAGATATAACGCGCGCCTTGCGCTGCTGGCGCCGCTTGTCGCATCGGGCCTCGCTTTGTCCGGCTGCATGGGCTCTCCGACCTACGGCACCGACAAGACCGCCGCCGAGCAACTGGCCGGCGATCTTACAGGCGCCGTTTCCTTCGCGCCGAAGCGCAAGGACCCGATCGACTACAAGCCGCGTCCCACCCTGGTGAAGCCGGCACCTGGCCAGAAGGAAGCGCTGCCTGCCCCGCAGGAAAGCATCCAGACGGCAAACGCCGGTTGGCCCGAATCGCCCGAGCAGCGCCGCGCGCGCCTGCGCGCCGACGCCACCGCACACCAGAATGATCCGGCCTACCAGTCGGAGATCGTCGATGACGTGCAGACGGATCCGGCTTCGGTGAAAAGGGCGATGGAGGAATCAGGATCCAGCCACCCGCCGGCGTGGAAACCCGCCGATTCCGACAAGGGCCGCGCCGCCGAGATCCAGCGCCGCCTTGCCGAGAGCAAGCAGGGCGATCCGAACACGCGTAAATACCTCAGCGAGCCGCCATTGGCCTACCGTGTCGCCTCCGATGCCGCGCCGCAGAACGAACTCGGCGAAGACGAGTACAAGAAAGAACGCGCTCTCAAGGCAAAGGCCGAGGGCAAGAAGGGCGGCTGGTTCGACTGGTTGCAGTAAGAACAAGTCGCGCAGGTCTTGCGGCGGCCTTGGCTCAGTCTCGACGTCCCCTGAAAAAATCCTTCAGCAGCAGGCCTGCTTCGGTCTCGGCCATGCCCGGATAGATGTCGGGCGTGTGGTGGCAGGTCGGAGAGGCGAAGAAGCGCACGCCGTTGACGACGGCGCCGCCCTTTTCGTCGGCCGCGCCAAAATAGAGACGGCGCAGCCTGGCGAAGGAGATTGCCCCGGCGCACATGGCGCAGGGCTCCAGCGTGACATAGAGATCGTGGCCGGTGAGCCGCTCGCTCGAGAGTTTGCCGCAGGCTTCACGGATCACCAGCATCTCGGCATGGGCCGTCGGGTCCGCAAGCTCGCGCGTGCGGTTGCCTGCACTGGCAATAACCGCGCCGCCATTGGCGATGACCGCGCCGACCGGCACTTCGCCACGCAAGGCTGCCGCTTCGGCCTCTTTTAGCGCCAGGGCCATGAAATCCGGCCTCTTCAAGGGGTTTGTCTTCCCATTATATCCTCGCCACCCGGCGGTGATCCTGTTATGGAGCGCATCAACCCGAAAAATCGGACTCGATTTTCGGAAATGATCATGCGCCAAATCAAAAGTGCTACAGCGTTCGTTGCGCGCCGAACGGATGCGCCACGCTGTAGCAGCGCAAACGGACAAAGGCCACATGGACGACAACGACAAGAAATCTCCGCGCAAAGCCGGCCCGGGCAGGAGTGGCCCGAAATCGGCAGGTGCACGTGGCCGCGATGCCGGCAAGGGCGGGAAGCCGTCCTTTGCTGCGAAAAAACCTTATGCGCCACGTGGCGATCGGCCGATGGCCGCCGACGGCGACCGGCCGAAGCGGGACTTCAAGGGCGGCGACAGGCCATTCAGCAAGGGACCGCGCCCCGAAGGCAAGCCTTATGAAAAGCGCGAAGGCACGCGCAAGCCCTACGCGCCGCGCGGCGACCGCCCGATGGCAGCCGAAGGCGAACGCAAGCCTTATGAAAAGCGGGAGGGACCACGCAAGCCCTACGCGCCGCGCGGCGACCGCCCGATGGCAGCCGAAGGCGAACGCAAGCCTTATGAGAAGCGCGAGGGACCACGCAAGCCCTACGCGCCGCGTGGCGACCGTCCGGTTTCTGCATCGGCGGAGGGCGGTGAAAAGCGCTTCGACCGTCCCAAGCGTGATTTCGGAGATCGTCCGAAGCGGGATTTCGCTGACCGTCCAAAGCGTGACTTTGGCGGCGACAGACCCAAGCGTGATTTCGGTGATCGGTCGCAAGGCGCGTCTGGCGGCGGCTTCAAGCCGCGCTCGCGGCCTGCCGAAGCAACGGAAGAAGCCGGCGAGCGCATCGCCAAGCGGCTGGCACGCGCCGGGCTCGCCTCGCGCCGCGACGCCGAGGAGTTGATCGCCGCCGGCCGCGTCAAGGTCAATGGCAAGGTGCTGGCCTCGCCGGCGTTCAACGTCATGCCCAATGACATCATCCATCTCGATGGCATGGAAATCCCGCCGATCGAACGCACGCGCCTGTTCCTGTTCCACAAGCCGGCCGGCGTCGTCACCACCAACCGCGATCCGGAAGGGCGCAAGACTGTCTTCGACGTGCTGCCCGCCGAACTGCCGCGGCTGATGACCATCGGCCGCCTCGATATCAACACCGAAGGCCTGCTGCTGCTGACCAATGATGGCGGCCTGTCGCGCGTACTCGAACTGCCGGCCACTGGCTGGTTGCGCCGCTACCGCGTGCGCGTTCATGGCAAGGTCGAGGAAAGCGCGCTCGCCGGCCTGCGCGAAGGCATTGCCGTCGACGGCGTCTTCTACGGCGCCATCGAAGCCAGCTTGGATCGCGAGCAGGGCTCCAACGCCTGGCTGACGATCGGTCTGCGCGAGGGCAAGAACCGTGAAGTCAAGAACATCCTCGGCGCGCTCGGCCTCGACGTCACGCGGCTGATCCGCATCTCCTACGGTCCGTTCCAGCTCGAGGATCTCGCCGAGGGCCATGTTCTGGAGATCAAGGGCCGGGTGCTGCGCGACCAGCTCGGCGAGCGCCTGGTCGAGGAATCCGGCGCCAATTTCGACGCCGAGATAACAAAACCGTTTTCCAATCAGCCGGTGCGGCGTACCGAAGTCCGAGAAGTCGAGCCCGAACGGCCGAAGTTTACGCGAGACGGCGAGCGCCGGCCGATCGGCGAGGGTGGGCTGATCAAGAACCGCAAACGCCGGGAAGGCAGCCGCGACGAGGCGCTCGGCAAACTGTCGACGAGCCCCGACAGGGGTGAGAGACAAGAAAAGAGCTTCGGCGATCGCGGTCCGCGACCGGAGCGCGGTGGCTTTGGCGATAAGCCGCGTGGAAGTTTTGGCGACAAGCCGCGCGGTGGATTCGGTGACAAGCCTCGCGGCGGCGGCAAGAAACCCGAGCGCGAGCAACGGCCGATCGAGCCGCCCGGCCAGCGCAAGGCCAATGTCTGGATGGCGCCGGGAGCCCGGCCGATCGGCAAGGGCAGGGCGGAGGCCGATGCGGCCAAGGCGGCCGAGAACAAGGCACGCAAGGCCTCGTTCAAGCCGTCTTATGGCAAGCCCGCCGGCAAGCCAGGTGGCGCGAAACCGTTCGGCAAGCCGCGTGGCGAGCGTCCAGGAGGCGCCGGTGGCGGCGAGCGGCCGCGCGGCGGCCCCAAGGGCCCCCGGACAAGATGAGAATCGTCGGCGGTGAGTTTCGCGGGCGTCCGCTGGCGACGCCCCGCAGCAGCGCCATCCGCCCGACGACCGATCGCACCCGCGAGGCCGTCTTCAACGTTCTGGCGCATCGCTTTGCCGGGCAACTGGACGGCGCGCGCGTGCTCGACCTGTTCGCTGGCACCGGCGCGCTTGGCCTGGAAGCCCTGTCGCGCGGGGCATCCTATGGCGTCTTCATCGAGGAATCGGCCGAGGGCCGTGGTCTGATCCGCGACAATGTCGAAGCCTTCGGCCTGACCGGACGCACCAAGATCTTCCGCCGCGACGCAACCGGCCTTGGCGAGGCGGGCACGCTGGCGCCGTTCGGCCTGGTCTTTGCCGATCCGCCCTATGGCAAGGGCCTTGGCGAGCTAGCCCTGCGGTCGGCCCAGGCCGGCGGCTGGCTGCGGCCAGGCGCACTCTGTGTGGTCGAGGAGACGGCGGTGGTTCCCTTCGAGCCAGGCCCGGGCTTTTCCGTGCTTGATGAGCGCAACTATGGCGAGACCGTGATCCGCTTCATCGAAGCTGCCTGAGAGGCCTGCTTTCAGCCGTGGCCTCTTTGCCGCCGCCTTTGCCGGCAACATGACCAACAATTCACTTTGCTTGTCGCCAGCGCCTTGCCTATCGTCGCTGCATGAAACCGGAGCCATCGATGACATCAAGGACTGAATGGCTTCGGGCCACGCTGCTGGCGACGTCGCTGGCATTGTTCATGACCGCCCCCGTCCTGGCGGACGGCCCCGTATTGCCAAGCACAGTGCCGGCCGAGTTCAAGGTCACGGACTTCCTGCTCGACAACGGCATGGAAGTGGTCGTCATTCCCGATCACCGCGCGCCGATCGTCACCCACATGGTCTGGTACAAGATCGGCAGCGCCGACGAGCCGCCGGGCAAATCCGGCATCGCCCATTTCTTCGAGCATCTGATGTTCAAGGCCACGGCCCACCACGCGGCCGGCGAGTTCGACCGCGCCGTCTCCGACATTGGCGGCTCCAACAACGCCTTCACCTCCTACGACTACACCGCTTTCCACGAGACGGTGGCACCGTCGGCGCTCGAGCTGATGATGAGCTTCGAAGCCGACCGCATGCGCAACCTCATCCTCACCGATGACGTCATCAAGACCGAGCGCGATGTCATCCTGGAGGAGCGCCGCTCGCGCATCGACAACAATCCGCAGGCCGTGCTCGACGAAGAGGTCGATGCCACGCTATGGCAGAACCAGCCCTATCGCATCCCGGTCATCGGCTGGATGCAGGAGATGGAGCAGCTGAACCGCACCGACGCGGTGGCGTTCTACAACAAATACTACCGGCCCAACAACGTCGTGCTGATCGTGACCGGCGATGTCGAACCGGACACGGTGAAGGCGCTGGCCGAAAAGACCTATGGCAAGGTGGCCCGCGGGCCGGACCTGCCGCCGCGCGTCCGTCCGGTCGAGCCGGAGCAGAACACCAGGCGCACGGTCACGCTCTCCGACGCTCGCGTCAGCGTGCCGAGTTTCTCGACACAATGGGTCGTGCCCTCCTATCACACTGCGAAGCCCGGCGAGGCCGAAGCGCTCGATCTGCTGGCCGAGATCCTCGGCGGCGGCAACCGCAGCCGGCTTTACCAGGCCCTTGTCGTCAAGCAGGGCATTGCTTCCGGCGCCGGTGCGTACTTCCAGGGCACCATGCTCGACGACACCAATTTCACCGTCTACGGCGCGCCGCGCGGTGACGCCAAACTGGCCGACGTCGAAGCCGCGGTCGATGCGGAAGTGGCGCGCATCGCCAGCGACGGCGTCACCCCGGACGAGCTCGAAAAAGCCAAGGACCGCTATGTCAGGTCGATGATCTTTGCTCGCGACAAGCAGGATTCCATGGCCAACATCTATGGCTCGACGCTTGCCACCGGCGGCAACGTCCAGGACGTGCAGCAATGGCCGGACCGCATCCGCAAGGTCACCACCGACGAGGTCAAGGCCGTTGCCGCGCGCTATCTGGTATTGGGCCGCTCGACGACCGGCTATCTCTTGCCGCAGCAACAGGCGGGGAATTGATGATGACGAACCAGTTTAGCGGCGCGTTGACGTCTCCCCGCCAGGCTCCCCCTTCTCCCCTCGCGCGAGAAGGGAAGGCCCTCCACGCCCTCGCAACCTTCTTCCTCTCCGTGCTCTTCCTGGTTCTGCCGGCGCTTGCCGCCCGCGCCATGGAGATCCAGTCCGTTACCTCCTCGAAAGGCGTCACGGCTTGGCTGGTCGAGGACTATTCCGTGCCGGTGGTCGCCGTCCGCTTCGTCTTCGGCGGCGGCTCGACGCAGGATCCGGTGGGGAAGGAAGGTCTCGCCAACCTGATGACCGGCCTGTTCGACGAGGGTGCCGGCCCGCTCGACTCGGAAGCCTTCCAGATCAAGCTCGATGATGCCGGGGCCGAAATGAGCTTCGACGAGACCCGCGATGGCATCTACGGTTCCATGCGCATGCTGGCCGAACAGCGCGACGAAGCCTTCGACCTGTTGCGTCTGGCGGTCAATGAGCCGCGCTTCGACCAGGCGCCGATCGACCGCATCCGCGCGCAGGTCCTGTCCGGCATCATCGCCAACGAGAACGATCCCGACACGGTGGCGCAGAACCGGTGGGCGCGCGCCGTCTATGGCGACCACCCTTATTCGCGTTCCGACCAGGGCACCAGGCAGAGCATCGCCGCCGTCACGCAGGCCGATCTCGAGGCCCTGCACAAGGCGGTGTTCGCGCGCGGCGGCCTGCATGTCGCCGTGGTCGGGGCCATCGACCCCGAGACCCTGAAGAAGAAGCTCGACATGGTGTTCGGCGACTTGCCGCGGGACCAGGCGCTCGCTCCTGTAGCCGATGTCGAGCCCAAGCTGGCGCAGCATATCGAGGTGAATTACGACCTGCCGCAGACATCGCTGCAGCTCGCCTGGCCGGGTGTGAAGCGCAAGGCCTCGGATTTCTTCCCGGCGGTGCTGATGAACGAGATCCTCGGCGGCGGAACTTTCACCTCGCGCCTGTTCCAGGAGGTGCGCGAAAAGCGCGGGCTCGCCTACAGCGTCAATTCCTCGCTGGTCAACCAGGACCATGCCAATGCGCTGATCGTCACCACTGGGACGCGCTCCGATCGCGCGGCCGAGACGCTCGCCATCGTGCGCGACGTCGCCAAGCGCCTGGCCGAGGATGGCCCGACTGAGGCCGAACTGGCGGCGACCAAGAAATATCTGATCGGCGCCTATGCGATCAGCAATCTGGATTCGTCGAGTTCCATCGCCGCCACGCTTGTCGAGCTGCAGATTGACGATCTCGGCATCGACTACATGCAGCGCCGGGCCGGCTATATCAACGCGGTGACGATCGATCAGGTCAAGGCGGCGGCGAAGAAGCTGCTGACGACCGAGCCGACCATCATGGTGGTCGGGCCGCCGCTGGCGGGAGCCGGCAAGGGATGAGCCCCACTTTCGGCATAGCGTTCGGCGGTGGCGGCGCGCGCGGTCTGGCGCATATCCATGTCATCGAGGCGCTGGACGAGCTCGGCATCAAGCCGGTGGCGATAGCCGGCTCGTCGATCGGCGCCATCATGGGCGCCGGCATGGCCTCGGGCATGACCGGCAAGGATATCCACGACTATGCCCGCTCGATCCTCGGCCGCCGTGCCGAGGTGGCGAGCCGCATGTGGCGGGCGCGGCCGGGCACGATCGCGGAAGCCATGCAAAATGGCATCCGCGTCAGCCAGTTCAATGTCGAGCGCATCCTGAAGGCGTTTCTGCCCGAGGCTATTCCCGAATCCTTCGCCGGATTGAAAATCCCGCTGAAGGTGACAGCAACCGACTATTTCGGCCACAAGCTCGCCGTGTTCGACGATGGCGACCTGCATTCCGCCCTTGCGGCCTCTGCCGCCATTCCTGCCGTCTTCCGTCCGGTGACGCGCGACGGCAGGCTGCTGATCGACGGCGGCATCTACAACCCCGTGCCCTTCGACCTGATCGAGAAGGATGCCGATATCATCATCGGCGTCGACGTGGTTGGCGCGCCGGAAGAGGCCGACCGCAAGCAGCCGACCTCCGTCGACCTGATGTTCGGCGCCACGCAATTGATGATGCAGTCGATCATCGCCAACAAGCTGAAACAGTGCCAGCCTGACATACTGGTCCGCCCAGCGGTATCGAAATACCGCGTCCTCGATTTCCTGAAGATCGAGGCCCTGATGAGCGAGACGGTTGAAATCAAGGATCGGCTGAAGCGGGAGGTGGAGGTCGCAATTGAACGGCGTTCCGCCAACGTCGAGGCAAAAAGGACAAGAACACCAGCCAGGTCGTGATCGCGGTCAGCGAGACTGCGAGGCTACTTTGTGCCGTGTCGGCGGGGCATCATGCCGAGGCGGCAACAATGCCTCCGCCTCGCTCAGTCCTTCGCCCGCTCCACATAGGACCCGTCCGCCGTCATCACCACGACGCGGGTGCCAGGCGCGATGTGCGGCGGCACGGTGGTGCGCACGCCATTGGAAAGCACGGCCGGCTTGTAGGAAGACGATGCCGTCTGGCCCTTGGTCGTCGGCTCGGTCTCGACCACTTCGAAGGTGGCGCGCTGCGGCAGCACCAGGGCGATCGCGATGCCGTTGAACTGTGACACCTGCACCGGCATGCCCTCCTTCAGATAGGGCGCCGCGTCGCCGACCACGGCTTCAGACACCGCCACCTGGTCGTAGGTTTCCGGGTTCATGAAGTGATAGCCTTCGCCATCGGCGTAAAGGAAGGTGTGCTCGCGCTCCTCGACATAGGCGCGCTCCACCTGTTCGGTGGTGCGGTAGCGCTCCGACACCTTCACCCCGTCGCCGATGCGGCGCATATCGAGCTGCGTCACGGGCGTGCCCTTGCCGGGGTGGATGTTTTCGGCGAAGAGGATCACATAAAGCTTGCCGTCCTTGTCGACGACATTGCCTTTGCGGAGCGAACTGGCGATGACTTTCACCACGGTTTTAAATCCTGCGAGAGTTGACTGGCGTTTGCCGGCTTGCGCGGCGCTGGATGGGGGCCTAGCGCATCTTGGCGCGAACCGCCAGCCCCCTCGGCGAACCGAAGCGCGCTGATGACCGCCGCGTCGCCCTGGTGGACGCCGCATGTCCATGCCGACCGCCGTCCGCGCCTGATGCTGCGCAACGGGATGACGGCTGCCTTGCGCGACTGGTTCGCCCGCAACGACTTCATCGAGGTGGAGACGGCGGCGCTGCAGGTCTCGCCCGGCAACGAGGCGCATCTGGCGGCCTTCGCCACCGAAGCGGTCGGGCCGGATGGCGTCCGCTCGCCGCTTTATCTCCACACCTCGCCGGAATTCGCCTGCAAGAAACTGCTTGCGGCGGGGGAGCAGCGCATTTTCAGCCTGGGGGCCGTCTACCGCAACCGTGAGCGCGGCCCCTTGCACCATCCCGAATTCACCATGCTCGAATGGTATCGGGTGGGCGAGACCTATGAAAGCCTGATGCGCGATTGCGGCGATCTGCTGGCGCTGGCCGCGACACGGGCAGGGGCCACGCACTTCTCTTTCAGGCGCCGCGACTGCGATCCGTTTTCCGAGCCGCAGCGACTGACCGTGGCGGACGCCTTCAGCCGCCACGCCGGGATCGATCTGCTGGCCACGGTCGCGCCCGACGGCGGCACGGACCGGGACGCGCTGCATGCCGCTCTGATCCAGGCCGGTCTGCGCACCGCGCCTGACGACAGCTGGGCCGATTTGTTCAGCCGCGTGATGGTGGAAAAGATCGAACCCAATCTCGGCTTCGGCCGCGCGACCATTCTTTGCGAGTACCCGGTCGCCGAGGCGGCACTGGCGCGGCCGAGCCCGAGGGATCCGCGCGTCGCCGAACGCTTCGAGCTCTATTGCTGCGGCGTCGAGCTCGCCAACGGCTTTGGCGAACTGACCGACGCGGCCGAGCAACGCCGGCGCTTCGTCATCGAGATGGACGAGAAAGAGCGCGTTTATGGTGAGCGCTACCCGCTGGACGAGGACTTCCTCGCCGCGTTGGCCATCATGCCGCAGGCCAGCGGCATCGCGCTCGGCTTCGATCGGCTGGTGATGCTGGCGACCGGCGCGCAGAAGATCGAGGACGTGATCTGGACTCCGGTCGCGGCATCTTGAAGACGGGCTGCCGCCCCTTTGATCTCAATGCGCGAATACCTGCTCCAGCGAGCGAAAGCCCTTGAATTCCAAGGCATTGCCCGAGGGATCCCGGATAAACAATGTCGCTTGTTCGCCGGGCTCGCCCTTGAAGCGGACCATCGGCCGCTCCAGCCAGTCTATGTCGTCGCGCGCTTCCAGCCGTGTCGCCAGACGCTGCCAGTCGTCCATCAAGAGCACAGCGCCGAAATGCGGGATCGGCACCAAAATGCCGTCGACCTTGCCGTCGCTTGCAGCTTGCGCGGCCTGCGGCCGCAAATGCGCCGACATCTGGTGGCCGTAGAGGTCGAAATCGACCCAGGTCGCCGACGAGCGGCCGATCGCACAGCCCAGTACCTCGCCATAGAAAGTTCGGGTTTCATCGAGATCACGGACTGGAAAGGCAAGATGGAAAGGCGTCATGGCGAAGGCTCCAGATAGGCAAAAACCGCGACGTCCGCTCTTTGCGGGCGCTTCGATGGCGATTTGGTCGCAACATCCTGATTGCCCTTCGGCCATTGCACAAGCGGCAGTGGAACAATAGATGGTGCGGCAGCACCTGCCTTCCGGACAGGCTGAAGAAAACAGGATCAAGTGCATGACCGACAAGCTCGACGCCGCGAAATTGACGGACCGTGTCGCGGCCCTGGTCGAGGCCGCCAAACGCGCTGGCGCCGATGCCGCGGACGCCGTCGCGGTGCGTGGCCGCTCGACCGGTGTTTCGGTGCGGCTTGGCAAGGTCGAAAACACAGAGGCGTCCGAGGGCGACGACGTTTCGCTGCGGGTGTTCGTCGGCCAGCGTGTGGCCAGTGTATCGGCCACCGCAGTGTCCGATCCGAAGGCCCTTGCCGAGCGCGCCGTCGCCATGGCCAAAGTGTCCCCCGAGGATCCCTACCAGGGTCTTGCCGACCCCGCGCTGCTCGCCAGACAGACGCGCGATCTGGACCTGTTCGATGCAACC
This sequence comes from Mesorhizobium sp. B2-3-10, assembly GCF_006442275.1. NCBI lineage: Bacteria > Pseudomonadati > Pseudomonadota > Alphaproteobacteria > Hyphomicrobiales > Phyllobacteriaceae > Mesorhizobium > Mesorhizobium sp. B2-3-10. The sequence continues at coordinate 568,146 of NZ_VFVT01000002.1, read as the reverse complement.
GAAGTGTCGGCGGACCAGTTGAAGGAGGCGGCCCTTGCGGCCGAGGCGGCGGCTCTCGCCGTCAACGGCGTAACCAATTCGGCCGGCAGCAATGCCAGCGCCGGGCTGGGCGGGCTGGTTCTGGCCACCTCGCACGGTTTTCTCGGCCAGTATGTCGCCTCGCGCTTTTCGCGCTCGGCCAGCGTGATCGCCGGCGAGGGCACCGGCATGGAACGCGACTACGAATTCTCCTCGCGCCAGCATTTTGCCGATCTCGACGCGGCCGAGGATATCGGCCGCCGGGCCGGCGAACGGGCCGTGCGTCGCCTTGGCGCGCGCAAGGCGGCGACCGGATCGGTCGACGTGGTGTTCGACCCGCGCGTCGCGCGCGGCATTGCCGGCCATATCGCCGGGGCCATCAACGGCGCTTCCGTCGCGCGAAAAACCTCGTTCCTGCGCGACATGATGGGCAAGCAGGTGGCCGCGTCCGCCATCACCGTCACCGACGAGCCGCTGCGGCGCCGTGGCCAGGCCTCGCGCCCATTCGATGGCGAAGGCGTCGAGGGCGAGAAGCTCCTGATGATCGAAAAAGGCGTCCTCAATCACTGGTTCCTATCGACATCGGCGGCCCGGGAGCTCGGCCTCGTCACCAACGGGCGCGGCACGCGCGGCGGCTCCTCCGTCTCACCGTCTTCCACCAATCTTGCCATCGAGCCAGGCGAAAGGTCGCCGGAAGACCTGATCGGCTCGCTCAAGAGCGGCTTCTACGTCACCGAAGTGTTTGGCCAGGGCGTAGACATGCTCACCGGCGAATACAGCCGCGGCGCTTCGGGCTTCTGGATCGAAAATGGGGCGCTTGCCTATCCGGTCGCCGAAGTCACCATCGCCTCGAACCTGAAGACGATGTTCCTCAACATGATGCCCGCGAATGACCTTGATCGCAATTTCGGCACCGCCGCCCCGACGCTCCTGATCGAAGGCATGACCCTTGCCGGAGCATGAGCTGACCACCGCCGGTGCCGATCTGGACCTGCCGCTGCTGCGCGACGCCGCCCGCGAGGCGGGTCTCATCGCCATGCGCTACTTCGGCAACAATCCGCAGGTCTGGATGAAGGGCGGCACCTCGCCGGTCAGCGAAGCCGATCATGCCGCCGATGCGTATCTGCGCCAGACGTTGCTTGCGGCACGGCCGGATTATGGCTGGCTGTCGGAAGAGACGGCCGACGACCCGGCGCGGCTTTCGGCGCGCCGCACCTTCGTTGTCGACCCGATCGACGGTACGCGCGGCTTCCTTGAAGGCCAGCGCGCCTGGTGCGTCAGCGTCGCCGTCGTCGAGAATGGCCGCACGCTCGCCGGCGTGCTCGAATGCCCGGCGATGGACGAGACCTATTCCGCGCTGCCAGGCCAGGGCGCATTCCGCAACGGCAAGCGCATTGCGGTGCGCAAGCCAGGCGACAAGCCCGAGATTTCCGGCCTGAAGCAGTTGATCGACCTGATGCCGGCCGGCTGGCAGGAGCGGCTGCAACGGGCGCCCTACAGCCCTTCGCTTGCCTACCGCCTGGCGATGATCGCCAACGGCACGCTCGACGGCACCTTCGTCAAGCCGAACGCGCATGACTGGGACATCGCCGCCGCCGACCTCATCCTGCGCGAGGCAGGTGGCCAACTGCTCGACCCGCATGGCCACGCGCCGTCCTATGCCGGCGAGGTGACCCGCCACGGTGCGCTCGCGGCCGGCAGCGGCGAACTGCTGGCGGTGCTGGTCGACGTCATTGCCGGGCTGGATGGCTGAAAGCGTTTTCGAAGGTTCCAAAGTCGGCGGCTTTGGTCTAGACCTGTCACAAACTCACGATATGTGAAGGACCGACATGGCCGCGGAAGACGGAAAGAAACAGCTTTTGCATCTGGTATTCGGCGGCGAACTGAAGAAGCTTGGCGGCACCGAGTTCCGCGATCTCGATGCGCTCGACATCGTCGGCGTCTATCCGGATTATCAATCCGCGCACACGGCGTGGAAAGCCAAGGCGCAGGCCAGCGTGGACAATGCTCATATGCGTTATTTCGTCGTTCATCTGCACCGTCTGCTGGATCCCGATAGCAAGGCCACCGGTTGACTTCGATGGAGCATGATCTGGCGAAAGAGCCAGCCGGCGAGGCCGCGCCCACGGGCAGGGGCCGCAGCCGCACGACCAAGGCCTTCTGGCGCAGGATTCGCGAACCGCTCGCGCAGTCGCGATTCGTCAAGAACGCCATTGCCAGCCTGCTCGCGCAGTTCGTGCGGCTGGTTCGCCTGACCAGCCCCCTGGTCGCCGGATCGGCGCGCTTTTCGGGCGGCGCCTATGCCGAGTTCGAGCCGGGGATCATTGCTCTGTGGCATGGCCAGCACCTTTTGACGCCGGCCTATTACCCCAAGCGCAAGCCGCTGGTTGCCATGGTGTCGCGTAGCGCCGATGCCGAGCTCAACGCCCTGATGCTGGAGAAATTCGGGATCGAGGCGGTGCGCGGTTCGGGTGGGCGCGACAATGCCAGGCATCTCGACAAGGGCGGGGCTAAGGCGCTCATCGCCCTCAAAAAGTCGCTCACATCAGGCAAGAACGTCGCCATGATCGCAGACATTCCTCACGGTACCCCGCGCGATGCAGGGCTCGGTATCGTTCTCCTGGCTCGCCTCTCCGGCCGGCCGCTGCTGCCCGTCGCCATCGCCACCAGCCGCCGCAAGGTGCTGGAAAAGAGCTGGGACAAGACCACCATCAACCTGCCCTTCGGCCGCTCCGCCGTGACCATCGGCACGCCGATCTTCGTGGCGGCGGATGCCGATGACGCCGAAATGGAACGCAAGCGCCAGGAAATCACCACCGCCCTCAATGCCGCGACCGCCGAGGCCTACCGCCTCGTGGATGCTCCGCAGTGAGCGGCCGCTGGGCCCGCACCATGTTGTCGGCATACCGTTTTGCCGGCGCGGCAGCCTATCCGCTGGTCGGGCCTTATGTCGCCTGGCGCACCTCGCGCGGCAAGGAAGACCGCAATCGCCGGCGCGAGCGCTACGGCGTCGCCGGACGGCCGCGCCCCGAGGGCCCGGTGATTTGGATCCATGCCGCGAGCGTCGGCGAGACCTTGGCCGTCGTGCCGCTTGTCGAAAGCATCCTCGACTATGGCGTCAACATCGTGCTGACGACCGGTACGGTCACCTCGGCCCAGGTCGTCGACGAGCGGCTCGGCGACCGCATCATTCACCAATATGTGCCACTCGATCTGAAGCCGGCGGTCAGCCGCTTCCTCGATCACTGGAAACCCGATCTGGCGATCATCGCCGAATCCGAGATATGGCCGATGACCATCCTCGAACTTGGTGCCCGCCACGTGCCGCAGGTGCTGGTCAATGGCCGGCTCTCCGATCGCTCCTTCATGTCTTGGAAGAAGCGGGCCAACATCGCCGAGGCCCTGTTCGAGAATCTGGCCCATGTCGTTGCCCAGTCCGACGTCGACGGCGAGCGTTTTCGGGCGCTCGGCGCCCGGCCGGTGACGGTGTCGGGCAATCTCAAGGTCGACACCAACCCGCCGCCGGTCGACTTGCGAGCGCTTGGCACATTGCAGCGGCAGATCGGCGATCGGCCGACCTGGGCGGCGATCTCGACCCATGATGGCGAGGAAGTGGTCGCCGCGGAAGTTCACGCGACGCTGCACAGGCGTCACCACGGCCTTTTGACGATCGTCGTTCCGCGCCATCCCGATCGGGCCGAAGCCCTTGCCGCGCAGATTTCCGGCATGGGCCTTAAAGTCGCGCGGCGCAGCAAGGGCGACCGTATCGGGGCCGATACCGATATCTTGCTTGGCGATACGATCGGCGAAATGGGCTTGTATCTCCGGTTGACCGAAATCGCTTTCGTCGGCCGCTCGCTGACCTCCGAAGGCGGCCAGAATCCGCTTGAGCCGGCCATGCTCGACACCGCCGTTCTCGCCGGGCGCAACGTGCAGAATTTTCGCGAGGCCTACCAGCGCCTGCTCGACAGCGGCGGCGCCAAGCTGGTGCGCGACCGCGACATGCTGGCCGGCGCCGTCAATTTCCTCCTGACCAACGAAGTGGCGCGCCACGAGATGATGGCTGCGGGGATCGCGACTGTCGAAGAGATGCGCGGCGCACTGGCACACACGCTCAAATCGCTCGAACCCTATATCCAGCCGCTGGTGGTCAAGGCGCGCCTGAAGGGCGCCAACGGGCGTTAGAATGGCCTCCGAAGCACCGCCATTCTGGTGGGAAGAGCCGGACTGGAAGGTCCTGGCGCTGTCGCCGCTGTCGGCTGTCTATGCGCTGGTTGCCGGTCGCGGCATGCGGCGGGCCCGGCGCGAGAAGATCCAGGCGCCGGTTCTGTGTATCGGCAATTTCACCGTCGGCGGCACCGGCAAGACGCCGGTGGCGATCGCGCTCGCCCAACAGGCCAAGCGCATGCATCTGAAGCCCGGGTTCCTGTCGCGCGGCCACGGCGGTTCCTTCGCCGAGCCGCATGTCGTCGATGTCAGCCATGACAGCGCCAGGCATGTCGGCGACGAACCGCTGCTGCTGGCCGAACATGCCCCGGTGGCGGTGACGCCGAACCGTGCCGCCGGCGCCCGGCTGCTGCTGGAAAAACACGGTTGCGATTTCCTGATCATGGACGACGGCTTCCAGAGCGCGCGCATCCACATCGATTATGCACTGGTCGTGGTCGATGCCCGCTATGGGATCGGCAATGGCCGCGTCATCCCGGCCGGTCCGCTCAGGGCCAAGATCGTCGACCAGCTGGTCTTCACCAGCGGGCTGCTGAAGATGGGCGAGGGCACGGCCGCCGACGCCGTGGTCCGCCGAGCCGCGCGTGCCGGCCGGCCGATCTTCGAGGCCCACACGGAGCCGAGCAGCACGGCCGGGCTTGCCGGAAAGCGGTTCCTGGCCTTTGCCGGCATCGGTCATCCCGAAAAGTTCTTCGACACGGTGCGTGACGCCGGCGGCGAAGTGGTCCTGTCCAGGCCCTTTCCGGACCATCACTTCTACGCCGAGGACGAGCTTGCCGAACTGGCCGCGACGGCACGCGCCGAAGGCCTTGGCCTGATCACCACCGCCAAGGACGCCGCCCGGCTGCGTCACGGCGCCCCGCAGGACTTTCTCGACCGTCTCGACGTGCTGGAAATCGACACGGTGTTCGAGCTTGATCACGTGCCCGAACGCATCATCGAGGAAACGCTCGATGCCTGGCGGCAGCGCAAGTTGAGGAGATGAAGCTACTTCAGGAAAAAGTGCGTGGCGGTCTTCAGTCCGGAATTGCGTAAAACAATGAAGGAGAGCGGGTCAGATTCTATCAAACGCTGGGCCGCTCTAACTCCGTTTGCGCAACTCCGGATGCACCTCGATTTCGCGGCGCAGCGATGCGGTGGCGTTCACGTAGGGTTCCTGCCTGGCGACGCTCCAGTATTTCAGCTCGTCCAACGGGATGTTTTCGCCCGTCACCGCGCAGCGCACGAACGAGCCCGGGCTGGTGACCTGGAAATCGCCATCGAGATAGCGGATGCGGGCTTCCTTGCCGCCCGGGCCTTCGAAACGGTTCATCATGCAACGGCACTTGAGTTCATCGGGATTCAATCGCCATAAATCGTGGGCAAGGTCAAGCTTGGCGCAATGCTCATATAATATTGCGGTATGGCACAATGGTTGTCAGGAAGCGCCATGGACATCGCCAATGCCAGTATGACGTCTTTGCTGAAAGAAGCGCTCATTCCCGGGCCGGTGCCTTCGCCCAGGGCCGATCCCGCGACCGCGGCTCTGGTCAAAGCGCTCGTCCAGCCGGCGGCGCCCGCGATGGTGCAATCGGCGCAGTTCGCCGCCCAGGCGCTGCAAGGCTCGCTACCGCGGCCGGCCGGTCAAACCTCGCAACGCCTGTCCTCCCCCGAGATCGAGGATGCCTACCGGGCCGTCATGGAACCTGACGCCGCCACCCACCATGCATTGGCACGAGCCTCGACGGGTGGGGCAGGGACGGACACCGATCAGGCTTCGCGCGGCTTCGCTCCGCCGCGGATAACGGCCAACGACAGCACCCCCAAACTCGCGGCGCCGCCGGCCCTATCCACATTCTCGCCGGCCGTCGCTTCGGCCGCGGTGCTGGTCGCGGCCAATGTCAACGCGCCGCAACCGCGCGGCGCCTCCATCCGTCCAGCGGGCCATGCTCCCCGATCCGAGCCAGTTCCGTCGTCGCTGTGGACGATATCGATCGTGACGGCCATCGTCTCGGCCGCAACCACCACGATCGTGCTTTTGCTGTTCCGTTAAGCGAGTATCACGCGATTTCCAGCAGCGGCCGTCACGTATTCTCCGAGATGCGTCAGAGCCTAATCCTCATCCTGCAGGAAAGCTTCCAGCCTTGCCGAAGCAAGCCCGGCCTGTTCGGCAATGCGCCTGGCGAGATCCGCGGCGGCCGCGCGCGGCCGGCCCACCGGACGATCCAGCCAGTAGGAAACGGGATTGAGCACGGTGCGATCGTCAACGGCGACGAGGCGGCCGGACTGTATCTGGTGCTCGGTGAGCGGCGGCCGCGCCAGCGCGATGCCGAGGCCATGAGCCGCTGCATCGAGCACCAGATTGTAATCCTCGAAACGACGGTCTTGCGGGCGCGGCCGGTAGTCCATGTCCTGCGCGGCCAACCAGGCGCGCCAGCCCGAAGCGTCGGAATCGTTGATCAGCGGGAATTTGAGCAGCCGGGCTGGATCGCCGCTGCCGATCTCCCGTGCGAGGCCGGGCGAGGCGATCGGGAAGAGATATTCTTCGAACAGTTGCACCGAGACACGGCCCGGGATGCGGCCGCGACCGCAGCGCACCGACAGATCGATGCCTTCGTCGGCGAGATCGGCCTGGCGGTTGTCGACATCGAGCACGATGCGCAGGCGGGTGGGATCGTTCTCCAGCGCCGCCATGCGCGGCATCAGCCACAGGCCGCTCACCGAAGGAATGGAGGCCAGGCGCACCACCGCGGTGCCGCGCGGCTCCACCCACCGGTCGGAATTGACCGAGATCAGCGCGAAGGCTTCGGTGGTCCTGAGATGCAGGCGATTGCCTTCGTTGGTCAGCGTCACGCCGCGCGCGCCGCGCTCGAAAACCTTCAGGCCAAGCCAGTCCTCGAGTTTGGCGACCTGCCGGCTGACCGCGCCATGTGTGAGGTTGAGTTTTTCGGCGGCGGCCGAGAAGCTCCCCGTGCGCGCCGCCGCGTCGAAAGCGCGCAACGTCTCCAAGGGCAGCATACTGTTCGAGCTGTGATCCATGCTCACAGGTGACCCTCGATTTGGTCGTTTGTCAATTGACCTGGAAAGGCGTTTCCTGCTCCCGAGACCTGAAGAATCCGAGGCACTGGGATGAGCACGACGACAGGCACGTTGAATTCGACACAGCGGATGGACACCACGGCAGCCATTGCCGTGGCGCTGACGGTGATCGGCTGGGCCTCCGCCTTCCCGGCGATCCGGGCCGGGCTCGCCGCCTTTCAGCCGCTGGAGCTTGGCGCCCTGCGCTTTGCCATCGCCGCCGTGCCGGCGGCGATCTTCCTTGCCGTCAAGCGTCCGGCTCTGCCCAGGATCGGCGATCTCTGGCGCTTCGCCTTTGGCGGCGCCATTTTCGTCGCGCTCTACACGGCGATGCTCAATTTTGGCGAACTGACGGTCTCGGCCGGAGCGGCGGGCTTCATCATCAATGTCAGTCCCATCTTTACCGCCATCATGGCAATGGCGCTGCTCGGCGAGCGCTTCTCCGGCCTGGCCTGGATCGGCACGGTCATCTCCTTCGCCGGCATCGGCATCATCGCCGTCGCCGACGGGCATGGCCTTCATTTCAATGCCGGCGCGCTGCTGGTACTTGGCTCGGCCCTCTGCTCGGCCGTCAACACCATCGTCCAGAAGCCGCTGTTTGCCCGTCATCATCCGCTGACGATCGCGGCGTCCAACATGGTGCTCGGCGCGCTCTGCCTGGCGCCCTTCCTGCCCACCGCTCTGCAGCAGGCCGCTGTCGCCAACACTGCCGGCCTCGGCGCCGTCATCTATCTCGGCATCGTGCCGAGCCTGATTGCCTATGCGGCGTGGGCAACCGCGCTGTCGCGCCTGCCGGCGGCGCGTGCCTCGAACTTCCTCTATCTGGTCTCGCCGATGTCGGCCCTGATCGGCTTCTTCTGGCTGGGCGAGGTGCCGACGCTGCTCGGCATCCTCGGCGGCGCGCTGGCGCTCGGCGGTGTCATCGTGGTGAATTTGAAACGCTGATTCAAAAGCTTGCGATCTTTCCCTGACTCGTGTCGGGAACCACCGATTTCATCGCCAGTTGACGGCTGCCGCAAGGCAAGGCAACTGTCACTCGGTCTTGGCGGATGGTCGTCGCGGGCGCTGCGAGGTCGGGATGGGAAGACGTTTTATCTCAACGGTCGTTTGCTTGTTGCTGCTTAACGCGAAAGCCGTCGCGGGTTGGTACCACGTGGAAAACTACGAGGGTTTCCTCGGGCCGTCTCCCATCCATTTCTCCATACAGACATATGATAGCTTAGGCAGCGCGCCAAAGGTCGATGGAAGCTACTTCTACGACGCGAAGCAGAGCCCGATTGCGCTGTATGGCACGGTCAGCGGCACCAAGTTCGTGCTTTGCGAGATTTCAGACGACAAGGAATTCTATCGGATAATTGTGCAGGGGCCGAGACCCGCTGTCGATGCCACAAGCTGCCATTCTCCCTCGACCTCAATGGAAACGCTATGACCGGAAGCTGGAGCAAGGGCACTGATAGATATCCCGTCACCCTCAAGAAAATAGCGAGCCTGGATGACACTGGCGAGGCGAAGATCGATGGCACGGTCGAGATTTCCTTCTGGGCGCAGACAGCCACCGACAGGTTTTCGGGAATTTACACGAATACCAGCGCCGGCCTTTGCATGGAAAAAATGCGTGTCGTCAAAAAGAGCAGCCGCAAGGTTGTCCAGGAAATTACCTTCGCCGATGACGATGCGTGCAGTGCCGGCATGCTGATGACGACCATCTATATGAACGTCGAGAAATGGGTGGAGCGAGGCAAGGACGTCATTTCCGTGAATTTTCGAGGCGGTGGCGCCGGAACCGCGGTCGATTACGTCTTCAATTCACGGACAAGGAAATATCAGCGGAGGAAGTGAGGGCTGGCCGCCGGGCAGCCGTTTCACCGCCGTCCGAACAGCCGCTCGATGTCGGCCAGCTTCAGCTCGATATAGGTCGGGCGGCCATGATTGCAGGTGCCTGAGCCCGGCGTCGCTTCCATCTGGCGCAGCAGGGCGTTCATCTCCTCGGCCTTGAGCAGCCGCCCGGAGCGCACCGAGCCATGGCAGGCCATGGTGGCGGCGATCTTGTCCAGCCGTTCCTTGAGCGTCTCGACCGTGTCGTTGTCGGCAATCTCGTCGGCGAGGTCGCGGACCAATTGCTGGACGTTGGTCTCACCGAGCATCGACGGCGTCTCGCGCACGGCGACCGCACCCGGTCCGAAACGCTCAATGCCGAGGCCGAAGCGGGCGAGCGTTTCGGAATGCACGGCCAGCCGCTCGGCGTCCTCCTCCGGCAGGTCGACAATCTCGGGCAGAAGCAGCATCTGTGACGGCACCGGCCGCGCATGCAGCGCGTTCTTCAGCGCCTCGTAAACCAGCCGCTCATGGGCCGCGTGCTGGTCCACGATGATGAGCGAATCCCTGGTCTGGGCGACGATATAGTTCTCATGCACCTGCGCGCGCGCGGCCCCCAGCACCGCGCCGAGCAGCGTCTCCGCCGCCTCGCTCTGCCCGGCGCGCGCATCGGCGCTGGCAAGCGGGCCGGCATCGAACGCAGCTTGCTCATTTTCGCCAAATCCGCCCTGTCTTGCGCCGGTGTGTTCAAAGCCCGGGCTGTCGAATTGCATGTCGAGCGGCCGCTGCGGCGAGCGCGCGGGATCGAAGCCGGCGGCGCCTGAAGCGCGATAGGCCGCGTCGTAGCTGCGATGGCCATTGGCCGGGCCGGGATGCGCATAGGACGGGCTGCCCGGCCGAAACGCTGCCATCATGCCGGCGGCGCCGGTGGTGGCCGAGCGGATGCCGGCATCGGCCAACGCCTGCCGGATCGCGCCGACGATCAGCCCGCGCACGAGGCCCGGATCGCGGAAGCGGACATCGGCTTTGGCCGGATGGACGTTGACGTCGACGATGGCCGGATCGAGCGAAAGAAACAGTACCGTCACCGCATGGCGGTCGCGCGGCAGGACGTCGGCGAAGGCGCCGCGGATCGCTCCGGCGATCAGCTTGTCGCGCACCGGGCGGCCGTTGACATAGGCATATTGCTGCAATGCGTTGGCGCGGGTGAAGGAGGGGATCGACACATGGCCGGTCAGGTGCACGCCTTCGCGCATCGCGTCGATGGCAATGGAATTGTCGGGAAAGTCGGCGCCCATCACCTGCGCGACCCGGCGCAGGCTGCCGTCCGCGCTGTCATCGGTAGCCGGCAGTTCCAGAGTCGTGCGGTCGGAACCGGCCAGCGTGAAACGCACCGTGGGGAAGGCGATGGCGATGCGCTTGACGATGTCGCTGATGGCCGAGCTTTCGGCGCGTTCGCCCTTCATGAATTTCAGCCGTGCCGGCGTGGCGAAGAACAGGTCGCGCACCTCGACCGTGGTGCCGCGATTGGCCGCCGCCGGCTTGATTGGCAGGACGCGGCCGCCCTCGATGCCGATCTCTGCGGCGCTGTCGCTAGAGGCCGTGCGCGAGCGGATCGACAGCCGCGACACCGAGCCGATCGATGGCAGCGCTTCGCCGCGAAAGCCGAGCGAACGAATGTCGTTGATATCCTCGGTGAGCTTGGAGGTGCAGTGGCGTGCGATGGCCAGCGCCAGTTCCCGTTCAGGAATGCCGAAGCCGTCATCGGTGACGCGGATCAGGTTCAGCCCGCCGCCCGATGTGACGACTTCTACCTTGCTGGCCCCGGCATCGAGCGCATTCTCGACCAGTTCCTTGACCACGCTCGCCGGACGCTCGATGACTTCGCCGGCGGCGATCTGGTTGATCATCGTTTCGGAAAGCTGGCGGATGGGCATGCTCTGATCTTACACGGATTCGGTGGGCGCGCGCGAGGCCACTTTACGCCTGCGCCAGCAGCCAATCCCTAACCTTGCGCGCATTGTCGCTGAGCTCGCGGTTCTTCGGCCAGATGACGTAGAACGCGGTGCCCGTCTTCATGACATGGTCCGTCACCGGCACCAGCAGCCCGGTCGACAGCAGCCGCTCGACAAGGTGGCGCCAGCCGAGCGCGATGCCTTGCCCTTCCATGACCGCCTGGATCACAATCGCATAGTCATTAATGCGCAAGCCACGCTCCGCATTGCGGAGGCTGGCTCCGGCCGACTGGAACCATTCGTCCCAGTTCGGGGCCTCGCGATAGGGCTCTTCCAGATGAATGAGGCGGTGTGTCGCCAGTTGCTCGACGGTCTCGGGCCGGCCGAATTTCGTCAGATAACTGGGACCCGCGACCGGAAAGATCTCTTCGTCGGAGAGCGCTAGCGAGTGGTAGTCCGGCCAGTCGCGTGGCACGCCTCCGCGCACGGCAAGCGGAATGCCTTCCGCGATGATGTCGAGATCTCGGTCGCCGGTCTGGATGCGCAGATCGATGCCCGGCAGTTCGTCGCGGAACCTCTGCAGGCGCGGCATCATCCAGAACGAGCCGAAGGCGGTCGAGGCGGCGAGCGTCACATGGCCGCCAGTCGCCTGCAGACGCAGGTCCTCCGCCGACTTGCGGATGTGGGAAAGGCCGAGCGAGACGTCGGCATGGAAGCGCTCGCCGGCCTCGGTCAGGCTGACCTGGCGGTGGCGGCGCTGGAACAGCGTGGCGCCAAGCTGTTCCTCCAACCCGCGCACGGCATAGGAAACTGCGGCCTGCGTCATGCCGAGCTCGCGCCCGGCGGCGGTGAAACTCGACAACCGGCCGGCCGCCTCGAAGACGATCAGGCTGCCGGCGGAGGGCAGGAGGTGGCGAAGGCTTCGCATAAGCTCAGCTTATACAAGAGATCAGGATTTTCCAGCGTCACAGTCGAATTTCACCTCGCTAAGTTGACCGGGATCGAAGGGATGGAGGCTCCATGAACGCACCGGCCGCTGAATTGACCGAGCAAACCCATCGCCGTGGTGGTGGCCGTCTCGGGCGCAAGGCGATGAGGAGCGCGCCGATTGCCTCGTTCCCGACCCTGGTGCGCCAGATTCCGGTCTATAAGATCGTTCCCGATGAGGCGGTGGAACTGATCCACGAGGAGTCGCTCAAGATACTCGAAGAAGTGGGCTGCGAATTCCGCGACGACGGAGCCATCGAGCTCTGGAAGGCGGCTGGGGCCGATGTCAGGGAAACGCGCGTGCGTATCGACCGCGCGCTGCTGATGGAGCTCGTCTCGAAAGTCCCATCCGAATTCACGCTCCATGCGCGCAATCCCGAGCGCACGGTCCGCGTTGGCGGCAAGAACTCGATCTTCGTGCCGATGTATGGCGCGCCCTACATACGCGACCTCGACAACAACAGGCGCTACGGCACGCTTGCCGACCTCAACAATTTCCACAAACTCGCCTACATGGCGCCGGCGCTGCATTCCTCGAGTTCGGTCATCTGCGAGCCGATGGAAATCGCCGTGCCGAAGCGGCATCTGCACATCATCCATTCGGCGCTGAAACATTCCGACAAGCCGTTCATGGGCATCGTGACGTCCAAGGAGCGCGCCGAGGACACGATGGCGATGGCTGCAATCGTCTTCGGCGAGGAGTTCGTCCGCGAAAACCCGGTGCTGGTGGCGATCACCAACTGCAATTCGCCGCTGGTCTGGGACGCCACCATGATCGATGCGATGCGGGTCTATGCAAGCCACAATCAGCCGCTGATCCTGGCGCCGTTCGCGCTCTGCGGCGCCTCGACCGCGGCGTCGGCCGTCGGCGCGGTGGCGCAGGTCAATGCCGAGGCGCTCGCCGGCGTGGCCCTGACCCAGCTCATCCGTCCCGGTTCGCCCCAGATCTACGGCCAGTTCATGGTCACGGTCGACATGAAGACCGGCGCGCCGATGGGCGGGACGCCGGAGGCCGCCCAGATGATGTATCTGATGGGCGCGCTGGCGCGGAAATACCAACTGCCTTGGCGCACGTCGGGCTTTCATGTCGGCTCCAAGCTCAACGATGCCCAGGCCGGCTACGAATCCAACATGCTGATGCATGCAGCCATCCTCGCCGGCGCCAACTACATCTGGCATTCGGCCGGATGGCTGGAAGCGGGGCTCACCTGCGGTTACTCGAAATTCGCCACCGACTGCGAACAGCTTGTCGGCTGGTACAAATATGCCGGCGGCCTGCCTTTCGACGATTTCAAGGAAGCGATGGCAGCGATCCGCGAAGTCGGGCCGCAGGGCCATTTCCTCGGCACCCAGCACACGCTCGAGCATTTCGAGAAGGCTTTCTTCATGCCGAGCATCATGGACTTCAACTCCTACGAACAATGGAAGGCGGAAGGGGCGAAGGACCACGACACGCGCGGCCGCGAGAAGGCGCGCAACATGCTTGCCGACTATGAGGAGCCGAAACTCGACGAGGGCATTGCCGACGGTCTCAAGGATTTGATCGCGCGGCGCGAGGAAAAACTGCCTGACAGCGTTAGTTGAAAAAGCAGGCAAAGACCTCACGGGAACAACAAGGGGAGAATGACATGACGATTTTCAGAAGCAACGGCGATCGTGTGCCGCCCGCTATCGAAGCGATGGCGGCGGAAGCGAAGGCGGGTCGCATGGACCGGCGCGAGTTCCTGGCGCTGGCTAGCGCGCTTGGTGCGTCGACGGCATTTGCCTATGGCATGATCGGCCTCGCCGCGCCGACGCAAGCTGTGGCCGAGGAACCGAAGAAGGGCGGGACGCTGCACGTCTCGATGGCGGTGAAAGCGCAGAAGGATCCGCGCACTTACGATTGGGTGGAACTGGCCAATATCTCGCGTTGCTGGCTGGAGCCGCTGGTGCGCTACACCAGGCAATTCACCTTCGAGCCGGTGCTGCTCGAAAGCTGGGACATCAACGACGACGCCACCGAATACACGCTGCATGTGCGCAAGGGCGTCGCCTGGAACAATGGCGATGCCTTTAGCGCCGATGACGTGGTGCACAATGTGACGCGCTGGTGCGAGAAGGGCGTCGCCGGCAACTCGATGGCGGCCCGCGTCGGTGCGCTGATCGATGCCAAGACCGGCAAGGCCAGGGACGGCGCCATCACCAAGGTCGACGACAACACGGTCAAGCTGAAGCTCAGCGAGCCCGATATTTCGCTCATTCCCAATTTCACCGATTATCCGGCGCTCATCGTGCACCGCAATTTCGACGCCGATGGCGCCGACCCGATCAAGAAGCCGATCGGCACGGGAGCGTTTGAGTTGGTCTCTTACGACGTCGGCCAGAAGGCGGTGGTCAAGCGCCGCGAGAACGGCAAATGGTGGGGCGGCGAGGCGCCACTCGACGGTATCGAATTCATCGACTACGGCACCGATTTCAACGCCACCGTGAACGCGTTCGATTCCGGTGAAATCGACCTCAATTTCGAGTCGCCCGCCGACTTCATCGACATTCTCGACAAGATGGGGCTGCAGAAGTCTGAGGTCGCGACCGCCACCACGCTGGTTGCCCGCACCAACATCACGCACAAGCCATACGACGATCAGCGCGTTCGCAATGCGCTGCAGATGGCGGTCGACAACAACGCGGTGCTGCAGCTCGGCTACAACGGCCGCGGCACGGTCGGCGAGAACCACCATGTCAGCCCGATCCATCCCGAATACTATGCCCTGCCCAAGAAGGAGCGCGACGCCGCCGGCGCCAAGAAGCTGATGGCGGACGCCGGGCAGGCCGACTTCGAGCACGAGCTGATCACCATCGAGGACGACTGGCAGAAGAACACCGGCGACGCGATCGCCGGCCAGCTGCGTGACGCCGGCATCAAGGTCAAGCGCACGGTGCTGCCGGGCTCGACCTTCTGGAACGACTGGACGAAATATCCCTATTCGATGACCATCTGGTACATGCGCCCGCTCGGTGTCCAGGTGCTGGCGCTGGGTTATCGCACCGGCGAGGCCTGGAATGAATCGGCCTATTCCAACCCCGACTTCGACGCCAAGCTCAAGCAGGCGCTCTCGCTGATCGATGTCGCCAAGCGCAAGGAGGTGATGAAGGATGTCGAGCAGATCCTGCAGGACTCCGGCGTCATCATCCAGCCGTTCTGGCAGAAGCTCTACAGCCACACGAACAAGAAGGTGAAGAACTTCGGCGTCCACCAGACCTTCGAGATGGACCTCCAGAACGTCTGGCTGGACGCCTGACGCCAGAAGTTCTGCCACACAGCGCCGGCGCTCCCTTGCGCCGGCGCAATGCCGCCGATGGGGAAGAATTTGCATGTCCGGCCGGGTCTTCAAACGTTTGTTCGAGCCGGCCACCTTGCGTGGCAAAACATTGCGCAACAGGATCGTGTTTGGAGCCCATACGGCGAACATGGCCGAGAACGGGCTGCCGACCGAACGCCATGTCGGCTACTACGCCGAACGCGCCATCGGCGGGGCCGGCATGATCGTGGTCGAGCCGATGCCCGTGCATCAGGCCGCCGTGCTTACCCGTGGCAATTTCAGCCCGTCCGATGACCGCGTCATCCCGTATTTCCGCAAGGTGACGGAGGCGATCCGCGGCAACGGCGCCGTCGCCATCCAGCAGCTCTACCATGTCGGTCAGCACGCGGACGCGGACAACTCGTTTCACCCCGGTTGGTCGCCTTCCGGCCTGCCGAGCTACCACGATTCCGACGGCTCGCATCGGATGTCCGAAGCCGAGATCGAAGAAACGATCGACGGCTTCGTCCAGGCCGCGCGCCGTTGCCACCAGGCCGGCTTCGACGGCGTCGAGGTCTGGGCGGCGTACCATTCGATGCTGGACCAGTTCTGGACACCTTGGTCGAACCGCCGGGACGACCGATGGGGCGGCAGCCTCGAAAACCGCACCCGCATGAGCCGTGAGGTGATGACCAGGATTCGCCGGGAATGCGGCGATGATTTTATCATCGGTCTCGCGATCAATGATGAGCCCGAAGTCGAAGTGGCGCTGAAGCGCGAAGCGCTGGCCGAGATCATCGACCTCCACGACCGCGATGCCTTGATGGACTATGTCACTTGCGGAACGGGTTCCTACTTCGATTTCTACAAGATCATGCCGACCTTCGTTTACCCGGAGAAGCTCGGTGCCGACCTGGCGTCCGTGCTCAAATCCACCGTGCGTCACGCGTTGATCACCGCCGAGAGCCATATCCGCACGCCCGAGAACGCCGAGAGCGTGCTGAGCGAAGGCCGTGCCGATCTCGTTTCCATCGTGCGTGGGCAGATCGCCGATCCGCATCTGGCTGCAAAGGCTGCCGCCGGCCGGCCGCAGGACATTCGCGGCTGCCTGTCCTGCAACCAGATGTGCTGGGGCCGGCGCAGCCGTGACTACTGGATCAGCTGCGTCATCAATCCTTCCGCGGGGCGGGAATGGGAGTGGGGCGGCGACCGCTTTGCTCCGGCCGGCCAGCCGAAGCGCGTACTGGTCGTCGGTGGCGGCCCGGCCGGTCTCGAAGCGGCGCGCGCCGCGGCCGAGCGCGGCCATCGCGTCACGCTGGCCGAGGCATCCGATCGCCTTGGGGGGCAGTTCCGCCTTGCCGGGCTGCAGCCGCGCCGTGCCCAGATTCTGGACCTGATCGACTGGTATGAGCGCCAGCTCGGCCAGCTCCAGGTCGATATCCGCTACGGGCAGTATGTCGAGGCCGACGATGTCGAGCGCGAAGGCGCCGATCACGTCATCGTGGCGACCGGCTCGATGCCACCGGACGGCGCTTTCCAGCGGGCCTTGCCGCACTGGGAGAGCATTCCGGGCGGCGGTCCGGTGCTCTCGGCCGAAGCGGTGATGGCGCGCGAGGCGAGGCCGGGAAAAAATGTTCTCTTGCTGGACGATGGCGGCAATTGGAAGGGCTGCGGCACCGCCTGGAAACTCGCCGAGGATGGTCACAATGTAACGCTTGTGACACCGGACGCCCTGGTCGGCAAAGAGCTTCAGCGAATGGCCGTCGATGCGCCGCTGCGACGGGCACTCGCCAAGCTGAAGGTGCGGTTTGTGACCGAGAGCGCCGTCGTTCATTGGGACGGCAGGGTGGCCAGGATCGCTTCGCTGCTCGACGGGACCGGGCAGCAGGTCGAGGCCGACGCTTTGGTCTTCGCCACCACCAGCATGGCGCAGGACAGCCTGTCCATCGAGCTCGAAAGGCGCGGAATTGCGCATACCTCCATCGGCGATTGTACCGCCTCCAGACAGGCGGCATTTGCCATTCATGACGGGCGCAAGGTGGCGCTTGGTCTTTGACCATGGCGAAAGGCGCCAGACCAGGCAAGGCATGAACGAGGCTAATGTCTGAATGCGTATCAGGTCAATCAAAGTCTATCAGATGCTTCTGCCTGTTAAAGGCGGTGCCTACCGGATGGCCAGCGACACCGTGCAGAATTTGGACAGCACGCTGGTTGAAGTCACCACCGAGGATGGACTGTCAGGCTGGGGTGAGACTTGCCCGATCGGCCCTGTTTATCAACCCCAGCATGCTCTGGGCGCGAGAGCGGCAATTGCTGAAATAGCGCCGGGACTTATCGGCGAGAACACAGCGTCCATGCGCCGCCTCGCCAAACGAATGGACGAACGGCTGAACGGTCACAACTATGCCAAGGCGGCCTTGGACATAGCTCTCCTCGACCTCGCCGGCCAGTGGCTGGGCGTCCCTGTTTCAACACTTCTCGGTGGTGCGCTCACCGATCGCGTGCCGTCATACTACTCGACGACCGTCGGTGCTCCGGACGAGACCGCGCGTATTGCCGCCGACAAGGTCAATGCCGGATATCCACGGCTTCAGATCAAGATCGGCGGGCGGGATCTCGAACAAGACGTCGCCACTGTGCACAAAGTATGGGAGGCGGTTGGCTTCAGGGCCCGCATAGCCGTCGACGCCAATCGCGGCCTGACCGCTGCCGCGGCGCTGCACATCGATCGGCTTTGCCAGGCAATCCCGTTCGTGTTCGAACAGCCTTGCAACACCATGGAGGAAGTCGCTGGTCTCAAAGGGCGCGTTACGCATCCGATCTATCTCGATGAGAGTACCGAGGATTTGAATGCCGTGCTTCGGGCAGTTTCGTCAGGTATCGCCGACGGATTCGGATTGAAGGTCACCCGTCTTGGTGGTCTGACCAAGATGGCCACGGTCCGCGACCTGTGTGCGATACGATCTCTTCCGCACAGCTGCGACGATGCCTGGGGCGGAGACGTCATCGCCGCGGCATGCGTCCACCTCGCCGCTACCGTCGAGCCGAGACGTTTTGAGGGAGCCTGGATCGCGCAGGAGTACATCGAAGGGCATACCGATCCCGCAAACCCGATCGTGATCGAGAACGGGCATATACGCGTCCCGCAGATCCCAGGGCTCGGTGTCAAGCCTGAGCGCTCCCAACTCAACGCGCCGATCGCCACTTTCGGAAACTAAGGATCGTTGGATTTGATCTATGCAAGCAGACGCGCCGCCCGGAGGAGGCTTCATGAGCCGCAAAAAAGCCGATATGCACGATGCGTGGTATTGATTGCCTTCCGCAGTCAAACATTCGGGGAAATCCATGAAACTGCTGCTCGCTGCCATCCTGTCGATTGCCGCACCAGCCGCTGCATTGGCCGGCCCGGCGTCCGACGCCGTGAAGTTCTTCTATGTCCCGCAGGTCAAGTTCGAGGCCGACGCGCAATACCGCGATCGCTTCACCGAGCCGGTGACGAAACTGTTCGACCTCAACGACCAGGCCACCAAGAAGAATCCGGACCAGGTCGCCTGTATCGACTTCGACCCCGGCCTCGACGCGCAGGATTTCGACCAGAAGGCCCTTTCCAAGACACTGAAGCTGTCCGAGACGGTGGAGGGCGATACGGCGCAGGTGGTGGCGAGTTTCAGTCTTTTTCCGGAAGGAGACGATTCGCAGCGCGAAATGCACTGGTCGCTGAAGAAGGTCGACGGCAAGTGGAAGATATCGGACATTGCATCGAAGACCAGCGACTGGACGCTGAGCCAGCTCGAATGCATGGCGGGCCAAGATCCGGAGTGATGCGATGGCCGGTCGCACGCTTCTTTTGTTCTCGGCCGTGTGCCTGCTGGCGGCGGACTTGAACGGCGCGGCCGCTCAGGGGCTGTTGGGCGCGCCGCCGGCAAAAGCTCCGGCCGGGACCGCGCCCGATGACAGCGTGACGCCGCCGGCAACCCCGCCTGGCGGCGCCGCGGAGCCGCCGACCCCACCCGTCGCATCGCCGCCAAGCGAGCCTGCCGCTCCAATCCAGCCGGGGTCGCCGACCGCGGTGGTGCGGCCGTTCTACGATCAGGTCGGCCTGGAGGTCGATCCTGCTCAGCGCGGCCATTTCATCGATCCGGCGAAAGCCGTGCTCGACAAGAGCGATGCCTTGCGCAAATCCGGGCAGGGCGAGTGCCTGGACCCCAACATGGCGCTCGACAATGCGGACTACGACAAGGCCGAGATCGACAAGAGCCTGAAGACGCTCGAAGCGATCAATGGCGACCAGGCCAAGGTGATCGTCGCCTTCGTCGTCGCCGGTAACCCGCACCGCCTCGAATGGAAGTTCAAGAAGGTCGATGGCGAATGGAAGATAGCGGACCTTTTGTCGGTGACCGGCGAATGGGCGCTCAGCCAGTACCAGTGCGAATGATGGCCGAACTAGCCGCGCCCGCGATAGGGGGTGACGCCGGTATCCGGCAGCCAGGCGCCTTCGGGCGGAGCGCCGGTCTGCCAGAACACATCGATCGGAATGCCGCCGCGCGGATACCAATAGCCGCCTATGCGCAACCAGAGCGGCTTGGTCGCGGCCACGATGCGGCGTCCGATCATCACCGTGCAGTCTTCATGGAAGGCGCCATGGTTGCGAAACGAGGTCATGAACAGCTTGAGCGACTTCGATTCCACCAGGGCGGCATCGGGTGCGTAGTCGATGACGATGTGGGCGAAATCCGGCTGTCCGGTCACCGGGCAGAGCGAGGTGAATTCCGGGCAGGTAAAGCGCACGATCGCCGGCGGCCCGTCGCCGCGCGAAAACGGCACGGTTTCCAGGACCGCGGCTTCGGGGCTCTGTGGCGTCTCGACGTGCGTGCCGAGCTGGGTGAGATTTTTGGTATCGATCATATGCGGTTTCCCTTGGATTTGCCGCTCATAGCACAAATTAAAACGGCAGGAAGACGATGACCAGCAACGACCCGCTTCTCCAACCCTACCAGCTCAAGCATTTGACGCTGAAGAACCGGGTGATGTCGACCAGCCACGAGCCGGCTTACTCGGAGGACGGCATGCCGAAGGAGCGCTACCGGCTCTACCATGCCGAAAAGGCCAAGGGCGGCATGGCGCTGACCATGACCGCCGGCTCGGCGATCGTTTCGCGCGACAGCCCGGCTGCCTTCGGCAATCTGCACGTCTATGACGACCGCATCGTGCCGTGGTTGGCCGAACTCACCGATGCCTGCCATGAGCATGACTGCAAGGTGATGATCCAGATCACCCATCTTGGCCGCCGCACGGGTTGGAACAAGGCCGACTGGCTGCCGGTGCTCTCGGCTTCGCCGGTGCGCGAGCCGGCGCATCGCGCTTTCCCCAAGACCATCGAGGACTGGGACATCGAGCGCATCGTCGCCGACTATGCGTCGGCCGCCCAGCGCTGCCAGGCGGCCGGGCTCGACGGCATCGAGTTCGAATCCTACGGCCATCTGATGGACGGCTTCTGGTCGCCTGCCACCAATCATCGCGATGACGAGTATGGCGGTTCGCTCGACAACCGCCTGCGCTTCACCAACATGGTGCTCGATGCGGTGCGGGCGGCGGTCGGCGAGAAATTCGTCGTCGGCATCCGCATGGTCGCCGACGAGGATTTCGACAAAGGCCTGTCGAAGGAGGAGGGCGTCGAGATCGCCAGGCGGCTGGCCGGCTCCGGCAAGCTCGATTTCCTCAACATCATCCGGGGCTCGATCGAGACCGACGCGGCGCTCACCAAGGTCATTCCGGTGACCGGCATGCGGTCTTCGCCGCATCTCGATTTCGCCGGCGAGGTGAGGGCGGCGACGAAATTCCCGACCTTCCACGCGGCGCGCATTTCCGATGTCGCCACCGCGCGCCATGCGATCGCCACCGGCAAGCTCGACATGGTCGGCATGACACGCGCCCATATCGCGGATCCGCACATCATCAAGAAGGTGATGGAGGGCCGCGAGCACGAGATACGTCCCTGTGTCGGCGCTACCTATTGTCTCGACCGCATCTATGAAGGCGGCGAGGCGCTATGCGTTCACAATGCGGCGACCGGCCGCGAGGCGGATATCCCGCACGTCATTGTCAAGACGGAAGGGCCCAAGCGGAAAGTGGTGGTCGTCGGCGCCGGCGCTGGTGGGCTGGAGGCGGCGCGCGTCGCAGCCGAGCGCGGTCATCAAGTCACCATCCTCGAGGCATCATCACAAGCTGGCGGCCAGGTGCGTCTGGCGACCCAGAACCCGCGCCGCAAGGAATTGATCGGCATCATCGACTGGCGGCTGGCCGAACTCGACCGGCTCGGCGTCGAGATCCGCTATGACACCTGGGCGGAACAGGACGATGTTCTGGCGCTGGCGCCCGACGTCGTGGTGATCGCCACCGGTGGCCTGCCGCAGAACCCGCCGCTGGCCTCCGGCGACAATCTCGTCACCTCGAGCTGGGACATCGTGGCCGGCAGCGTCAAGCCGGCCGAAAATGTGCTGCTCTACGACGACAATGGCGGCCATCAGGGCATGGGCGCGGCCGAACTGATTGCCAACAGCGGCTCGAAGCTGGAACTGGTTTCGCCGGAACGCTTCTTCGCCCCCGAAATGGGCGGCATGAATCACGTACCCTATGTCAGGGCCTTCCAGGAAAAGGGCGTCACCGTCACCATCAATACCCGCCTGCGCTCGGTGCGGCGCGAGGGCAATCAACTGATCGCGGAACTCGCTTCGGATTTCGCCGATGGCTGGCGCGGAGAGCGCAGGGTCGACCAGGTGGTGGTCGAGCACGGCACGGCGCCGCTCGACGATCTGTATCTTTCGCTGAAACCGCTGTCGAAGAACGGTGGTGCGGTCGACTATGAGCGTCTGGCCAACGGCGGCGACATTTTTCCCAAGCGCAACGCGGATGGCGGCTTCGTGCTCTTGCGCATCGGCGACGCGGTTGCCTCGCGCAACATTCACGCCGCCATCTATGACGGGATCAGGTTCGGGATCAGGATTTGATCACGATCGGGTGGCGCGCAACGACCTTTGCAAGGAGAGCCACCTGCCGCTCTGGTCCGTTGCGCGCCGCGCATGATCGGCTTTCACCGGCCGTGCGATTCTAAAACATCTTGGCGGTCGCCATGCAGAGCACGGTGATGACCAGCAGCCCGCCGGCTATGCGTTCGCCCCTGGTCATTTTCGCGCGCAGCGCCGTTTGGGTCGCGGCATCGGCGCCGGCAAGCTGCCTGCTGGCGGAGCCCACAAGCGCGCCTTGCACGCCGGCGGCGATCAGCGCCGTCAAAATGCCGAGCGCCAGTATCTTTTCCATCGAGCCAAAAGCACCCTCATGAAAGAAATACCAGAGCAGCAAACCGGTCAGGAAAGCCAAACCGGCCGCGCCCATTTGCGGCCGGAAGAACCGCTCTGCCCGGATGTCCGGATCGCGGCCAACCGCGATGGTCGTGCCGGCCCAGAAGACGCCGGCCATGACGTGCAGGCCGATGACGGCGATATAAACATATTGCATGACCGCATTCCTCTCATTCGCCCACCGCCTACGCGCCGCAACCATGCTGCGATGCCATCAATAAGGCAAAATTAGATATCTAACGGTTAGATGTCAACCATGAAGCCAAGTTTCACATTCCCACTGCTTGCTCTACTGTCAGATCATGACACCATTTGACCGCCCGCCGGTCGGCATGAATCTCGGCCGAACCGCCAAGCTTGTCGCCCAGGCCTTCGACGCTGCCTTGGTTGAAGCAGGCGGCACATTGCCGGTCTGGCTCACGCTGCTGTCTGTCAAGTCGAGCGAGCTTGCCAATCAGCGCGAACTCGCCGGCATGATAGGCATCCAGGGCGCGACGCTGACCCATCATCTCAACGCGATGGAAGCGCAGGGCCTGCTGACGCGGCGGCGCGATCCCGTTAACCGCCGGGTTCACCTGGTCGAATTGACGGAGACGGGAGAAGCGCTGTTCGAGACGTTGCGGCAAGCGGCACTCGTCTTCGACAAGCGGCTTCGCAAAGGACTGTCCGACGAGCGTCTGGCGGAATTTGCGCAGGTGCTTGCGGCGTTGCGGAAAAACGTAGAGAGCTAGGAATGCCGGCCTGTTGGACGCACTGGCCTCGGCATGCATACCGACCATGAACAGCGTTGCCGGAACCTGCGCGGCCTCCAAGACGTCGAGGATGTTGCTTGTACCGTTCAGCGGACCGTCGTCGAAGGTGAGATAGATGGTGCGATCCGCGCCATGGGCAGGCAACGCCGACATCAACATGGCTGCCAGGGCAAGCCGAAAGAATGTCATGGGGCCGCTATCCCCTCGCGATCAGGACAGGCCGCCATTTCCGCGGCTGCTTGTCAAGGCTGGCCGGGTTACGCCAGGCTTCCCTGCAATACCGTCAGCCTGGCTTTCTTCGGCATGCGGGCGGTCAGCCATTCCAGCGCCTTGTCATGCGGCATCGGGAAGGCGATGGAATAGCCCTGCACCTGGTCGCAGCCGATCGCCATCAGCGAATCGAGCTCGGCCTCGGTTTCGGCACCCTCGGCAACGATGGAGATGCCCAGCCCCCGCGCAAGTTCAGTGATGGCGCGCACGATCTTGGAGTTGTCGCCATTCTCATGGATGTTTTGCACGAAGCGACGGTCGATCTTGAGCCTGTCGATCTCGTTGGGATTGACGTGGCTGAGCGAAGCGTAGCCGGTGCCGAAATCATCGAGCTCCAGATGCACGCCGGCCGCCCTGATATGACGCAGCTTCGCCGCGATGCCGGTCTTCTCGTCGTCCAGAATGACGGATTCGACGATTTCCAGCGACAGTTTCTGCGGCGGCAGTCCGGCTTTCTCCAGCGTATCGAACAAAAACGCATCGAAATCATGCTCGCGCAACTCGGTACCCGAGACATTGACTGCAAGCCGGCCGAAAGCAATCCCGGTCCGGTTCCATTCGGCGGCCTCGTTGATCGCCTTGCTGATCACGATACGGCCGATCTCCGGCATGAAGCCGCATTTCTCGGCGACCGGGATGAATTCGCCCGGCGAGATCATGCCGCGCTCGGGATGATTCCAGCGCACGAGCGCTTCGATGCCGCTGATGGTGCCGTCGGTCAGCGAGACCTGCGGCTGGAAATAGACCTGGAACGCCTTTTCGGAAATGGCGACCTTGATGTCGTGTTCGAGCTGCTTGCGGTAGTCGAGTTCGCGGCGCAGTTCCTCGGAGAAGAACGAGAAGTTGCCGCCACCCATTTTCTTGGCGGAGTAGAGCGCCAGATCGGCATGGACGAGCAGGTCCTGCGCATTGTCGGCATCGATCGGATAGACCGCGATGCCGCCGCTGGCGCCCGGGAGAATGGTGGTGCCCTGGAACACGATCGGCTCGTTGATGTGCACCAGGATGCGCCGTGCCAGCATGTTGATGTCCTCGGTGCTGCCGGCTCCGTTGAGGATCATCACGAATTCGTCGCCGCCGAGCCGCGCGCACAGATCCGACGCGCGGCAGGAATCGCGCATGCGCTGTGCCGTCACGACCAGGACATAATCGCCGGCGGCGTGACCCAGCGTATCGTTGATCTGCTTGAAGCGGTCGAGGTCGAGCTGGACTACGGCCAGGCGCTCGCGCCGGCGATGCGCGCCCTTGATCAGCGTCTCGAAATGGTCGGTGAGGAAGGTGCGGTTGTGCAGGCCGGTCAGGCCGTCATGCACCGCGATGAAGGCCATCGAATTGCGCGCGTCGACCAACTCACGCGTCTTGCGCAGGATCGCGTTGGACATCGGCCTGAAGATGAACAGCGCCACCAGCAGGATGACGCCGAGTGTGGCGTAGAACAGCGTGCGGTGGAGGGAGAGCAGCTTTTCGGAGCGCTCGTCGGCATCGGCGCTGATGCGCTGGCCGAGCGCGGCATAGCCCGACAGCGTGGCATTGGCGACCGAGGCATCGAGATTGACGCGGTCGGCGCCGCCCTTGTAGCCGCCATTGTCGCCAAGATTGAGCTGCGATTCCAGTGCAGAGACCAGCCGGTCGCCATTGGCGATCAGGCCAACCGAGAAATAGTCGAGATGGAAGGGCTTGGCGAAAAGCACGCTCTGGATCGACTTCGCATCGAGCTTGGCCGGCGATTGCGGATCCGCGCCCGTCTGCTTGAGCAGCAGATCGTAGTTCGTCTCGAACTCCGCCGTGGCCTGCTTCAGCGCGCTGACCAGCGCCGGCTGCTTGTCGCGCGAGGCGGCGCCCGTTGCGTTGGCCAGAAAGACGATGCGCTGCGACAGCGTCTTCTGCGTGCCGACGATGTCGAGCAAGGTGTTGTTGTGCTGCTGCGTGGCCATCGTCTGCTGCAGCAGGACGAAGGAGGCCGCGACCATGGCGGCAATGATCAGCAGCGCCAGCCAGTAGCCAGCCTTGATCAGCAGTATGAGCTTGCCTGAAACGGTTTGCACCGGCTGCTGAGACATGTTCGGGGGCGGTCCTCTCGCCAACGGATTTATGCGAGCACCATTGAACTGCAAACGTTAACAGGACTGGAAATCGACGGCCGGCCGGCGCGGACGAGAGGCGGAAAGATCACGAAATGGTTATCGGGTTCTTTCGCGGCCGGCCTGCATTTGAGCATTCGTCGGCCCATGCGTTTCCGGGTGGTCACCTGGGCAATGTCGGAACGTCCCAGCTGATGCTGCCCGGCCACCTGATCCGTCGCTTTTGCGATGGATTTTTTGTGCGGGCGGGACGACAGTCTGCCGACGTCAAACGGGGCCCGATCATGACCGCAGCATTTCTCTCCCATATCGACAGCGAGCTTGCCGGGTTGAAATCCGCCGGGCTCTACAAGTCCGAGCGGGTGATTTCCTCGATGCAGTCGGCTGAGATCGAGGTCGGCGGCGAGAAAGTGCTGAACTTCTGCGCCAACAACTATCTCGGCCTTGCCGACAGCGCGGAACTGCGCGCGGCGGCCACGCAGGCGCTCGACCGCTACGGCTACGGCATGGCCTCGGTACGCTTCATCTGCGGGACGCAGGAAGAACACAAGCAGCTCGAGACGACGATTTCGTCGTTCCTCGGCTTGGAGGACACCATCCTCTACGGCTCCTGCTTCGACGCCAATGGCGGCCTGTTCGAGACGCTGCTTGGCGAGGAAGACGCAATCATTTCCGACGCGCTCAATCACGCCTCGATCATCGACGGCGTCCGGCTGTCAAAGGCCAAACGCTTTCGCTACGCCAACAACGACATGGCCGATCTCGAGGCACGCCTGAAGGAAGCCAAGGATTGCCGCTTCCGGCTGATCGCCACCGACGGCGTGTTTTCCATGGACGGCATCATCGCCAATCTCTCAGGCGTCTGCGACCTGGCCGAAAAATACGACGCCATGGTCATGGTGGATGACAGCCATGCGGTCGGCTTTGTCGGCGGAAACGGGCGCGGTTCGCCCGAGCATTGCGGTGTCGAGGGCAGGGTTGACATCATCACGGGCACGCTCGGCAAGGCGCTCGGAGGCGCTTCGGGCGGCTACACCTCGGGCAAGAAGCAGGTGGTCGACTGGCTGCGCCAGCGCTCGCGGCCTTATCTCTTCTCCAACACGCTGATGCCGGCGATCGCCGGCGCCTCGATCAAGGTGTTCGAGCTGATCCGCAATGGCGACGGATTGCGCGAGCGCCTATATGCCAATGCGGCGCGGTTCAGGTCCCAGATGGGCAAGCTTGGCTTCACGCTGGCCGGGGCCGACCATCCGATTATCCCGGTGATGCTGGGCGATGCCACATTGGCGCAGGAGATGGCGGCGCGCATGCTGAAGCGTGGTATCTACGTCATTGGATTCTCATTCCCTGTGGTGCCGAAGGGCCAGGCCCGCATCCGCACCCAGATGTCGGCGGCGCACTCCAGCGCCGACATCGACCGGGCCGTGGAAGCGTTCGGAGCGGTCGGCAGGGAATTGGGCGTGATTTCCTGAAGGGCCGGTAGCGAAAAGCGATTCCGGATCAAGAGATTCAAGGGACAAGAGAATGTCGAACATGATGAAGGCACTGGTGAAGGCCAAGGCCGAACCGGGCATCTGGATGGAAGAGGTTCCGGTGCCGGAGATCGGCCCGAACGATGTGCTGATCAAGATCAAGAAGACCGCGATCTGCGGCACCGATGTCCACATCTACAACTGGGACCAGTGGGCGCAAAAGACGGTTCCTGTGCCGATGGTGACCGGCCACGAATTCGTCGGCACGGTAGCCGACTTTGGTGCCGCGGTCACCGAATACAAGGTCGGCCAGCGGGTGTCGGGCGAGGGACACATCGTCTGCGGTCATTGCCGCAACTGCCGCGCGGGCAGGGGACATCTATGCCGTAACACGCTCGGCGTCGGCGTCAACCGTCCGGGCGCCTTCGGCGAGTACCTGGCCATTCCCCAGCACAATGTGGTGCCGATCCCCGACGATGTGCCGGACGAGATTGCCGCGATCTTCGATCCCCTGGGCAATGCGGTCCACACGGCGTTGTCCTTCGATCTGGTCGGCGAGGATGTGCTGGTCACCGGCGCCGGACCGATCGGCATCATGGGCGCGCTGGTGGCGCAGTGCGTCGGCGCACGCAAGGTTGTCATCACCGACATCAACCCGGTGCGCCTGGCGCTGGCGAAGAAACTCGGCGTCCAGCATGTCGTCGACGCTTCGCAGGAGAAGCTGCGCGACGTCATGCCAGCACTCGGCATGACTGAAGGTTTCGATGTCGGGTTGGAGATGTCGGGCGCCGCACCTGCCTTCCGCGACATGATCGACACCATGAACAATGGCGGCAAGATCGCCATCCTCGGCATCGCCCCGACTGGTTTCGAGATCGACTGGAACAAGGTCATCTTCAAGATGCTGCACTTGAAGGGCATCTACGGCCGCGAGATGTTCGAGACCTGGTACAAGATGATCGCCCTGGTGCAGGGCCCGCTCGACGTCTCGGCGCTCATCACGCACCGCATCGGCATCGACGATTTCCAGGCCGGCTTCGATGCGATGCGCAGCGGCAGTTCCGGCAAGGTGGTGATGGACTGGTAACCGCGCGCATAGCGCCATCCGGTCTGCGCGAGGCGCCCCCTCTGTCCTGCCGGACATCTCCCCTCAAGGGGGAGATCAAATAACGGGATAGCTTTGCGCCAGGACGGAGGGGCGCGCTGTCCCGCCAGCCTATCCCCATTCTTTCAGCGCTACTTTTGTTCCAATGCCCTTTCAAGTGCCGCCACCCCACGCACAATCGCCGCACGTTCGTCCACGCCAAGTTTCGCCAGCAGTTCCCGCTCGAAACTCTGCGCTAGCGGCACCATCTCGCGATAGGCTGCAAGCCCGACTTTGGTAAGCGTCAAGTGCTCGACGCGGCGGTCGTTCTCGTCAGGTGTTCGTACCAGCCAGCGCCGCCGTTCTAACTCGGCCACGGCGCGCGAGACCTTGGTCTTGTGCATGGCCGACTGCTCGCCAAGTTCCGTCGCGGTCATCGTGCCGCGCTGTCCCAATCCCGACAACGTGCGCCATTCGGGCCGGGTCAGGCCATGGCGGTCCTTATAGACCTTCGAGAATTCGCGGCTGACCGCATCTGCAAGGCGGTAGAGCCGGTAGGGCAGAAAGCTTTCGAGTTCGAGAATGTCCATTGTCCGCATCCGGGAAAAACGGAAGATTGATAGTTACATTTTCGATGGTTACAAATGAAACCAATTTGGTCAATCCGGGAGGAAGCAATGGCCTTTTCCTATATGCCGGGTTTCGGCAACGACTTCGAAACCGAAACCTTGCCCGGCTCACTGCCGCAGGGACGCAACTCGCCGCAGCGGCCGGCCTACGGCCTCTATGCCGAGCAGCTTTCAGGCTCGCCCTTCACCGCGCCGCGCGGCACCAATGAGCGCTCCTGGCTCTATCGCATCCGGCCGAGCGTCAAGCACACGGGCAGGTTCAAGGCGGCGAGTTATCCCCTGTGGAAGAGCGCCCCCAATGTCGGCGACCACGAGCTGGCGCTTGGCCAGTACCGCTGGAATCCGGTGCCGATGCCGAAAGAGCCGACCGACTTCATCAAGGGTATGCGCACCATCACCACCGCCGGCGACGTGCTTGGCCAGACCGGCATGGCTGCCCATGTCTATGTCGCCAACCGCTCGATGACCGACGATCATTTCTTCAACGCCGACGGCGAGCTGCTGATCGTGCCGCAGGTGGGCAGCTTGCGCTTCATCACCGAGATGGGCGTCATCGAGCTTCGGCCCGGTGAAATCGCCGTGCTGCCGCGCGGCCTCGTCTTCAAGGTCGAACTGGTCGACGCCGAAGTGCGCGGCTATGTCTGCGAGAATTACGGCGCCAAGCTGACGCTGCCTGACCGCGGCCCGATCGGCGCCAATTGCCTGGCCAACCCGCGCGACTTCAAGACGCCTTGCGCCTGGTTCGAGGAGAAGGAGACGCCGTGCCGGCTGATCGTGAAATGGTGCGGCAATTTTCACGTCACCGAGATCGGCCATTCGCCGCTCGACGTCGTTGCCTGGCATGGCAACTACGCGCCCTATAAATATGATCTGGCGACCTTTTCGCCGGTCGGTGCGCTGCTGTTCGATCACCCCGATCCGTCGATCTTCACCGTGCTGACGGCGCCGAGCGGCGAGGAAG
Source organism: Mesorhizobium sp. B2-3-10 (assembly GCF_006442275.1). Lineage (NCBI taxonomy): Bacteria > Pseudomonadati > Pseudomonadota > Alphaproteobacteria > Hyphomicrobiales > Phyllobacteriaceae > Mesorhizobium > Mesorhizobium sp. B2-3-10. The sequence goes on along the minus strand of NZ_VFVT01000002.1, from coordinate 538,202 downwards.
GCACCGCCAACATCGATTTCGTCATCTTCCCGCCGCGCTGGCTGGTGGCAGAAAATACGTTCCGGCCGCCCTGGTACCATCGCAACATCATGAGCGAGTTCATGGGCCTGATCCATGGCCAGTACGACGCCAAGGAGGAAGGTTTTGTCCCCGGCGGTATCAGCCTGCACAATCTGATGCTGGCCCATGGCCCGGATGCGCCTGGCTTCGAAAAAGCCTCGCGCGCGGACCTGAAACCGGTCAAGCTCGACAACACCATGGCCTTCATGTTCGAAACCCGCTTTCCGCAGATGCTGACCCGCTACGGCGCCGAACTCGAAACCCGGCAGGACAATTACATCGATTGCTGGGCCGACCTGAAGAAGCGGTTCAATGGCACGCCCGAGGGCGACTGGTCTTGAGCGGCAAGCCAATGCCGGACCGGCTGGTGCTGCTCGGGTCGAAAGGCGGTCCGGCACTGCGGCCGGGCGGGCCGTGGCCGAGCTCGACGCTGCTCGAAATCGGCGGGCGAGCCATCGTCGTCGATTGCGGGCTCGGCGTGACGCGCGGTCTGGTCGATGCCGGTGTCAGCCTGAAGGCACTCGACCTGATCTTCATCACGCATCTGCATTCCGACCATGTGCTGGAACTCGGGCCGCTGATCCACACCGCATGGACGGCTGGCTTGGCGACGCCGGTCACCGTGTTCGGGCCGCCTGGGCTTGGCCACTACTGGCGGCGCTTTTGTCAGGCGATGGAATTCGACATCGAGATCCGCATCGCCGACGAGGGCCGCCCCGATATTCGCGAGTTGGTCTCTATCGACGAATTCGTCCAAGGGCATGTGGTCGAGCAGCGCGGACTGAAGGTGACGGCGCTGCGTGTCGACCATCCGCCGGTGACCGATTGCTTCGCCCTGCGCTTCGAGCATGGCGAAAACAGCGTGGTGTTCTCGGCCGATACTGCCTTCTTTCCGCCGCTGGCCGATTTTGCCGATGGCGCTGCTATCCTCGTCCATGAAGCCATGCTGGAAGAAGGCATCGAGCGGCTGGTTGCCAGAACCGGCAATGGCGCGCGGCTCAGGGAACATCTGCTCGCCAGTCACAGCTTTGCCGAGGAGGCAGGCCGTATCGCCAGCGATGCCGGCGTCAAAAGATTGGTGCTCAATCACCTCATTCCAGCCGACGATGCCGAGATCGGCGAGGTCGACTGGATCGCCGCTGTCAGGAAAACATGGGCCGGCGACTTGACGATCGCTCGCGACGGCCTTGTTGTGGAGTTAAGCGGCGCCAAGGCCGCATCAGGAGAGGGAACCGCATGAAGCTTGCCACGCTGAAGGACGGAACACGCGACGGAAAACTCGTCGTCGTTTCGCGCGACCTGACGCAATACACCGACGCCTCGTTCCTGGCGCGCACGCTGCAGGCCGCACTCGACGACTGGCGCAGGATCTCGCCGCATCTCGCGACCATAGCGGAATCGCTGGAGAACAATGCGATGCCGGCGGCCCGTTTTCACGAGCATGACGCGCATTCACCGCTGCCGCGCGCCTATCAATGGGCCGACGGCTCGGCCTATGTGAACCATGTCGAACTGGTGCGGAAGGCGCGCGGCGTCGAGATGCCGGCAAGCTTCTGGACCGACCCGCTGATCTACCAGGGTGGCTCGGATTCCTTCGTTGCCCCGCGCGATCCGATCCGTCTAGCGGACGAGGCCTTCGGCATCGACATGGAAGCCGAGATAGCCGTCATCGTCGACGATGTGCCGATGGGCGCCAGCCACGATGAGGCGCGCGCCGCGATCCGCCTGATCACGCTGGTCAACGATGTCACGCTGCGCGCGCTGACCGGGCCGGAACTGGCCAAGGGATTCGGCTTCTTCCAGTCGAAACCGTCCTCCGCCTTCTCTCCGGTCGCGGTGACGCCGGATGAGCTGGGCGATGCCTGGGACGGCGGCAAGGTCAATCTGCCGCTGCTTGCCGACATCAACGGCAAGCCGTTCGGCCGCGCCGATGCCGGTGTCGACATGACCTTCGATTTTCCGGCCCTGATTGCTCACGCTGCCCGCACAAGGCCGCTGGTGTCAGGCACCATCATCGGCTCGGGTACGGTGTCCAACAAACTCGACGGCGGCCCGGGCAAGCCGGTCTCTGCGGGCGGAGCCGGTTATTCCTGCATCGCCGAACTGCGCATGATCGAGACCATTGTGTCAGGCGAGCCCAAGACACCTTTCCTGCGCTTCGGCGACACCGTGCGCATCGAGATGAAGGACAGATCAGGGCATTCGATCTTCGGCGCCATCGAGCAGAAGGTCGAGAAATACCAGCGGTAGGCACAATGAGAGGTTTGAGTGATGGACCTGCTGGATCATCTGCGTCGCATGGCGAAGAACAATCTCTGGTCGAACGACCGGCTCTATCGCGCCGTGCTTGCGCTGAAGCCCGGTGAATTCGAGGCCGAGCGCACCAACTTTTTCCCGTCGATCAAGGCAACGCTCAACCATGTCCTCGCGGTCGATCATCTCTATCTCGATTTTCTCGAAGACGGCGGCCTCGGTGCGGCTGCCTACGATGACTTCGTGCCTTTCGATGCCGCGCCGGAGCTTTACCTGGCTCAGCTTGCGGCCGACCGGCGGCTGATCGCCTTCTGCGATGGCCTGTCGAAGGCCGATCTCGATCGCAGCGTCGTCACCGACCGGCGCGAGGACGGCATGATCCCGGAAAAGACCGGCGATATCCTGGCGCACGTCTTCCTGCACGACATCCACCATCGGGGCCAGGTGCATGCCATGCTCGCGGGTACCTCCGTAGCGCCGCCGCAGCTCGACGAGTTCCTGCTCGATTATGACGTTAAGTTGAGAACAGCGGAGGTCGAACGGCTGGGATTATGAAACGTCATGCCAGCGCGACGTCATAGAGAGCAAATTGCTTGTCCGCTGTCAGGATGGTGAGATTTTCGACCTGCGCTTGGGCGATCAGCAGCCGGTCGAACGGATCGCCATGGTGGCGGGGAAGGCGGCCGACAACATGCGCATGCTGAAACGTGATGGTCAGCGGCTGGAATTGCATTCTCGGGAGTAACGCCGGCAGGTCGTCCGGAACGTCGAGTTTGCCGATCGATCGCTTGATCGCGATTTCCCAAACGCTTGCCGCGCTGGCGTAAACGGTCGCGTCCGATGCAAGGACAGCCCGGTGCTCCTCGCTGAGTCGAGGGTCGTCCTTAATAGACCAAAGGATAATTTGCGTATCGGCAAGAAAGGAGCCGGCAGTCATTTGACGTATTCGTCCCATTCGGGACCGAGTTCGTCAAAATCGTCCGCTATCCAAATCTTGCCCTTTAAGGCGCCAATACGGGGCAGGAGATTTTCGCCGAGCGGTGGCACCAGCCGAGCCGCGATCTTGCCGTGACGTGTAAGCACGATCTCTTCGCCAGCTTCCGCACGGCTGATCAGTTCCGACAGTTTTGCCTTGGCTTCTGCAATGGAAACATTCACGGGCTCGACCTCTTATGACCAAAATTTAGGTCATAATTAGTCGAGCCGCAAGCGGAGCCGGAGAAATTACTCTGCCGCCTGAACCTTGATCACACCGCGCTTGATCTGGTCCTGCTCGATCGATTCGAACAGCGCGCGGAAATTGCCTTCGCCAAAGCCTTCGTCGCCCTTGCGCTGGATGAACTCGAAGAAGATCGGCCCGATCACGGTCTTCGAAAAGATCTGCAAAAGAATCTTGGTCATGCCGCCGTCGACCACACCTTCGCCGTCGATCAGGATGCCATGCTTCTTCATCCGCTCGATCGGCTCGTCATGGCCGTTCACGCGGTCATACGACATGTCATAGTAGGTCTCGGGCGGGCCGGGCATGAATTTCAGCCCGTTCTCCGCGAGCTTGTCGGTGGCGGCGTAGATCTCGTCGGTTCCCACCGCGATGTGCTGGATGCCTTCGCCATTGTACTTCTTCAGATATTCGGCGATCTGGCTGGTTTCATCCTTGGACTCGTTGAGCGGAATGCGGATCTTGCCGCAGGGCGAGGTGATCGCCCGGCTGACCAGGCCCGTGATCTTGCCGTCGATGTCGAAGAAATGGATCTGCTTGAAACCGAACAAATTGCGGTAGAAATCCCACCATTTGTCCATCTGGCCGCGATAGACGTTGTGGGTCAGGTGGTCGAGGAAATAGAAGCCGACGCCTTGCGGCTTGGGGTCGCGTTCGCCGAGCCACTCGAATTCGGCGTCGTAGGCCGAGCCCTTCTTGCCATAGCTGTCGATGAAATAGAGCAGCGAGCCGCCGATGCCGACGATAGCAGGCACGTCGAGCGCCTTGTCGTCGCCTTCGTAAGGCGTGGCGCCCTTCGAGACGGCATGCTCGAAAGCGTGCTTGGCATCGACCATCCGCCAGGCCATCGAGGCAGCACAGGGGCCGTGCTTGTCGGCGAATTTCATCGCATGCGAGCCGGGCTCGGCATTGACGACATAGTTGATGTCGCCCTGGCGCCAGACGGTGATGTCCTTGGTGCGATGCCTGGCTACCGCGACATAACCCATGCGGGTGAACAGCTCGGCCAGCTTCTGCGGCTCCGCATGCGCGAATTCGACGAACTCGAAACCGTCGGTGCCGGCGGGGTTGTCTTTGCTGATCGTGGCGGGCGGCGCGTCGTGCGGGAAAGGACCCATGATATCCTCCGGAAGCTGCTCGGCCTGAAAAGACCGTCTGAAACCATAATAGCGCGGAGCCGGCGCACGGTGCTTGCATTCAAACGCTTGAAATGGTGATCTCATGCGCGAATCGTGCATGATGAAGGCCAAAGCCATGGATGACGCGCGCATTGATCAGTTCGACCGCAAGATAATGGCGCTTTTACAAGGCGACGCGCGGCTCACCAACAACGATCTCTCCGAGCGGGTGAACCTCTCTGCCTCGCAATGCTCGCGCCGACGCCAGCGGTTGGAGGAGGACGGCTACATCAAGGGCTATCGAGCGGTGCTCGACCGCGACAAGCTCGGTTTCTCGCTGGTCAACGTCATCTCGGTGACACTGGCCACCCACAATCGCGACAATGCGCGCCGCTTTAGCGAATTGGTGGCACGGCTGCCCGAGGTGCAGGAGGCTCATGCGCTGACTGGCGAGATGGATTACATCCTGAAGGTGGTAACGCCAGACCTCAAATCACTGTCGGAATTCGTCAACGGCGTGCTCCTGCCGCACGAATCCGTGCAGCATGTGAAGACGGCGATCGTGCTGGAGACGCTGAAGGAGACCGGCGCGCTGCCGATTTAACCCTTCGACTGCTGGATCAGCCCGTACAGATTGGTACAGCGGGCTCCGGAGCGGCAATAGGCGAACACCGGGCCGTCGAGCTCATCGAGCGCCTCGGCCTGGTCGTCGACATTCGCTCGCGTGATCTGGCCGCTGATCACCGGAATGTAGCGAAAGGCGAGGCCAGCGGCCTCGACCGCGGCCTTGAGCGTGTCCGCCGAAGGCTGTCCCGGCTGCTCATCATCAGGCCGGTTGCAGATCACGCTCTTGAAGCCGGCTTCCTTGATGGCGGCAACGTCCTCGGGCTGGATCTGGCCCGAGACCGAATAGTCTTCGCTGATCTGGCGGTATTCCATGGCTCGTATCCTCGCGATCTCTTTGACGGCAGTCTTGCCACTCCGGGAGGGGGGCGGCAATCCGCATCGAAGGAATTCTCTGCCAAATAGATATTGCGCGCCAGAAAATCCAACCGGGCCGATACGGCCCGGCTGGCCGCAGATCAAACTCAGCTGCCGAGAATGGCGCCTTTGATCTGGCGGATGTTGTTGTGCATCATGTCGATATAGGTCGAGCCAGGGCCGTCGGGCTGCGACAGCGCGTCCGAGTAAAGCGTGCCGCCGACCTTGATGCCGGTCTCGCTGGCAATCTGCTCGATCAGGCGAGTGTTGGTGATGTTCTCGACGAAGATGGCCGCGGCCTTGTCCTGCTTGACCTGCTCGACCAACTTGGCGACATCGGCGGCCGACGGCTCGGAATCGGTCGAGATACCTTGCGGGGCGAGGAAAGTCAGGCCGTATTCGTGCTCGAAATAGCCGAAGGCGTCATGCGAGGTGATGACGACGCGCTTTGCCTCGGGGATCGACTGGATCGCCGCCTTCACTTCGCCTTCCAGCGCGTCGAGCTTCTTGGTGTAGGCGGCGGCATTGGTCTGGTAGCTGACGCAGCCGTCGCTGTCGGCCGCACAGAAAGCTTCGGCGATGTTCTTCACATAGATCCTGGCATTGGCGATCGACTGGAAGGCGTGCGGGTCGGTGACCGTCTTGCCGCCGCCGGTGCCGGCGCCTTCGGCCGCGTCGGCTTCGGCGAATTCAGGCTTGAAGTCGATCGGCGTCACTCCCTTGGTCAGCGTGACGATCGAGGCCTTGGTGGCGCTGGCATCGACCAGCCGCTGCAGGAAACCTTCGAAATGCAGGCCGTTGACCAGCACGATGTCGGCCTTCGCCATGGCGACCGCGTCGGCAGGGCTTGGCTCATAGACATGGGCGTCGCCATCCGGCCCGACAATCGTGGTGATCGCGACGCGGTCGCCGCCGACGTTTTTGGCAAAGTCGGCAATGACCGTAAAGCTGGCGACCACTTTCAGCGGCGCCGCCAAGGCCGATGATGCGCCAAAGGCGGTTAATGTTATAACGCTCAATGTCAGGGCGGCGTGGATCGTTTTCAGCATAAGCGGGGTTCCTTCTAGGGGGTGAGGCGGATCAGGCCGTTCTGTGACGGTGATGGATGATGCGACCGCGCAGGATGCCGCGCGTGCCAAACAGGATCGAGGCGAAATAAACGACACCGGCCGACAGGATGATGGCCGGGCCGGAGGGCAACGACGCATGATAGGACAAGAGCAATCCGGCAATGCAGGAGGCAAAGCCGATCAGCACCGCCAGCACGCACATCGGCTCGACGCGTGCGGTCCAGAATCGCGCGGCTGCCGCCGGCAGCATCATCAATCCGACGGATAGCAAAGTGCCGAGCGCCTGGAAGCCGCCGACGAGATTGAGCACGACGAGGCCGAGGAAGATGAAATGCACCGGGCTGCCCATGCGGCTGACCGAACGCAGGAACAGCGGGTCGAGGCATTCGGCGACCAGCGCCCGCCAGAAGATGGCCAGGCTGGCCAACGTCACCGCGACGATGCCGGCAATCAGCATCAATGCCTCGTTGTTGAGCGCCAGCACCGTGCCGAACAGCACATGCATGAGATCGACGCTGGAGCCGCGGATCGACACCATCAGCACGCCGATGGCGAGCGAAATCAGATAGAAGGCGGCCATCGAGGCGTCCTCGCGCTGGATGGTGAAGCGCGAGACAGCGCCAGCGCCGAGCGCGACGATGACGCCGGCGATCAGGCCGCCAATGGTCATAGGCAGGATTTCAAGGCCATAGAACAGGAAGCCGGCGGCCGCCCCTGGCAGGATGGCGTGCGCCATGGCGTCACCCGACAGGCTCATGCGCCGCAGCATCAGGAAGACGCCGATGGGGCAGGCGCCGAGCGACAGCATCAGCGAGCCGAACAGCGCCCGCTGCATGAAGCCGAAATCGGCGAAGGGAGCAATGAAGAGACTGTAGAGCGCGTCCATCAGGCGGCCCTCGGTCCGGCGCCATGGTGATGGTCGTGATCATGGCCATGATGATCATGATCATGGCCATGAGCGTGCTCGTCAGGCTCGCACCAGGGGGCGTTCTCTTCCCAGGCTTCGTGGAAGCGGCGCGCGCGCAGCAGGTTCTCAGGCTTCAGCGTCTCCCGGGTATCGCCCCAGGCAACCGGCTGGCGGGCAAGCAGCAGTGTTTCGGGAAAATTCTGGCGCACCAGGTCCAGATCATGGACCACCACCATGATGGTGCGCTCTTCGCCATGCCAGCGCTTGATCAGGGCAATGAGGTCACCGACCGTCTTGGCGTCGACCGCGTTGAAGGGCTCGTCGAGCAGGATCAGGTCGGCATCCTGCAACAGCACGCGGGCAAACAGCGTGCGCTGCAGCTGGCCGCCCGACAGCGTGTCGATCGGCCGCTTCTCGAAGCCGCCGAGGCCGACGGCCATCAATGCTTGGCTGACGGCTTCGCGATCTTCCCTGGTATAGCGGCCGAGCATGCCGCGCTTCGGCCACAGGCCAAGCGAGACCAGATCGACGACGCGGGCGGGAAAGGAGCGATCGAGTTCCGACTGCTGCGGCAGATAAGCTGCCCGCACGCCCGACGCGCGGATGACCTCGCCGGCCATTGGCTTCAGCACGCCGACAATACCCTTCATCAGCGTCGATTTTCCGGAGCCGTTGGCCCCGACCACGGCCGTCAGCGAACCCTTGCGGATCGTGCCATCGAGGTGATGGATCGCGGGATGACTGTTGTAGCCCAGCGTCAGGTCACGGAAGGTTAGGCAGGTCTGGGTCATATCGTTCCGTTGGGAAGTCGAGCCTGGCCGCGATAGTGGCCGTTGGATATGTGATGTTATTACATTAGTCAACAGGCCAATCCGGTGGATTTGCGACCCGGCGGCTCAACTTGCCGTGAGTTTCTTCCGCGCTGGTCCAAGGAGATTTGGCGCCGGCGGCCTTGCCCGAAGCCCACGCCGACTCTAAACAAGCGCAACCCTCAAACGAAGGAACCTCGCAATGAGCATTCGTCGCATCGATGTTGGCCCGCGCATGAGCCAGATCGTCATACACGGCAACACCGTCTATCTGGCCGGCCAGGTCGGCGAGCCCGGCGGCAACGTCGCCGCGCAGACCCGCGACATCCTCGCGACCATCGACGAATTGCTGGCCAAGGCCGGCACCGACAAGACCAAGATCGTCCAGGCGATCATCTGGCTGGCCGACATGGGCACCTTCGCCGAGATGAATTCCGAATGGGACAAATGGGTGCCGCAGGGCCACACACCCGCTCGCGCCACCGGCGAGGCGAAGCTCGCCGGCCCCGAATATCTGGTCGAGATTATTATTACGGCTGCGCTGTAAAGCGGCTGTAGGTGCCGATCTTCCCCAAGCGGGAGATCGGCTTACCCCTGCGACGGCGTGAACCTTGCCACCAGCGTGTGGCTTTCCGCCGGATAGATGAAGCGCACGTGTGTAACCGGGTGCTCCGCGCTCCAGGTGCGGCGCTCCACGACCAGGCAAGGCGCGCCAGGATCGATATCGAGCACGTCGGCGATAGTCTCATCGGCGGCCACGGCGCGTATCCGATGTTCGGCCTCGCTCCACGGCACGCGGCCGATCAGCCATGGACCCGCCGCGATTTCCAGAAACTCTTCGTCCCCGGCTTCCGCGACCGCCGAAAGATTGATCAGACGTTGCTCGAGTGCGAATGGCCGTTCGCCGGCAAAATGAAGGCCTTCGACCGCCAGCACCGAACCCGCGGCGGACAATCCGAGCAACGCCCTGTCCTCCACGTTGCTGCGCCGCCTCAGGCGTTCCAGCCGTTCGTAGCGATAGGGCAGGCCGAGCGCCTCGACCTCGATCCTGATGTCGTGAAGCTCCAGCACCGCTGCCTGCGATTGCGGCTGGCGGACAAAACTGCCCGACCGGCGGCGGCGTTCAATCAGACCTGCCTTGGCCAACTGCGACAGAGCCTTGTTCACCGTCATGCGTGAGCATTTGTATTCGGCGGTCAGCTCATGTTCGAATGGGATACGGTGGCCGGGCGCCCAGGTGCCGGACAGGATCTTTTCGCGGATATCGGACAGGATGCGCTGATGCAGCGAGACGGTCTCGCTGTCGTCTATGTCCGTCCGTTCAGCCATGCTCATCTGCGTTAACCCTCGGAAAGCGCAGTCATCACGCTGCGAAACCGTGCGGCGATAGCCCCGCGCTTGGCGTGTCTGCCAGCGCTGACCTGTTTCTTGCCATGCACCCAGACGCAATCGACCTTGCTGCCATTGGCAAAGATCCAGGCATCGAGGATCGCGTCGCCGGTCTTGCCAGCCAGCGAGGGATTACCGACGTCGAGCGAGACGAGATCGGCGGATGCCCCAGTCGCGATTTGCGAGGCGCCGGCACCAAGGGCGACGCCACCGCCGTCAAGCGCTGCGTCGAACAGGGCGCGGCCTGTTGAGCCGCCGGCTACCGCAAGCACATTGCGGGCGCGGTGCGCGAGGCGCTGCGAATATTCGAGCTGGCGCAATTCGTCGGGCAGGCCGATCAGCACATTGGAATCGGAGCCGATGCCGAAGCGGCCGCCATGCTCCCTGAACAATGGCGCGGCAAAGGTGCCGTCGCCGAGATTGGCCTCCGTGATCGGGCAAAGGCCGGCAATGGCGCCGGTCTTCGCCATGCCGATGGTCTCGGCATCCGTCATATGGGTGGCGTGAATCAGGCACCAACGCTGGTCGACAGCGGCAGCCCCAAGCAGAAATTCGACCGGACGCGCGCCGGACCAGGCAAGGCAGTCCTCGACTTCCCTGACCTGTTCGGCGATGTGGATGTGGATCGGTCCGTTTGGCGCCATGGCGGTGACTTCGATCAGCTCTTCAGGCGTCGCGGCGCGCAGACTGTGCGGCGCGACGCCGACGACAGCTTGATTCAGCGCGCGAACCGATTCACGGCTTTTCTCCACAAGCCGGGCGAACTGATTCACATCGTTGATGAATCGGCGCTGGCCCTCATTCGGAGCTGCGCCGCCGAAAGAGGAGTGGGCGTAAAACACCGGCAGCAGCGTCAGGCCGATACCCGTTTCGCCAGCCGCGGCAGCGATGCGCTCGGCCATCTCGGCTGGGTTGGCATAGGGTTGTCCATCCCGATCATGGTGCAGATAATGAAATTCGCCGACGCGGGAAAAACCGGCCTCCAGCATTTCGACATAGAGCTGCGCCGCCACCGCCTCGACTTGGTCGGGAGTCATCGACAGCGCGAAGCGGTACATCACCTCGCGCCAGCTCCAGAAACTGTCGGCGGAGGGGCCTCGCAACTCGGCAAGGCCGGCCATGCCGCGCTGGAAGGCGTGGCTGTGCAGGTTGGGCATGCCTGGCAGCAGAATGGAATGGCGTTCATCACCGGGCAAGGCGGCGGCTTCAGGCTCCACGGCCGTAATGCGCCCATTGGCAAAAGTGATCCGCACATTGTTGTGCCAGCCGTTAGGAAGAAGCGCCTGTTCCGCAAAGATATCGGTCACTTTTCTCTCCGCTTTCCGGTCTCGTATGTGATGATGGCACTTGCAGTGCGTTTCAATATGTATATACATAATCGCCACCGATTGAAACGGAAAAGATGATGGCCGTAGAGAGCAGCAAAAACCACGTAGGGGGGCTTCGCCTGTGGCGCAATGCGCGTCTGGCGACCATGGCTGAAAATTCTGCCGGATTGGGTATCGTCGAGCATGGTGCGCTCGCCGCGCGCGACGGCCGCATTATCTATGCCGGTCCGCAATCCGAGATGCCCTCGGCCTTTGCCCAAGGCGAGATCATCAATTGCGAGGGCCGCTGGATTACGCCCGGCCTGATCGACTGTCACACCCATCTGATCCACGCTGGGAACCGCGCCAACGAATTCGAGATGCGGCTGGCCGGCGCCACTTATGAGGAAGTCGCCAGGGCCGGCGGCGGCATCGTCTCGTCGGTCAAATCCTTGCGTGCTGCCAGCGAGGGCGACCTGGTTGCCCAGACGCTGCCGCGCCTCGATGCGCTGATTGCCGAGGGCGTAACCACAGTGGAAGTAAAGTCGGGCTATGGCCTCGATCTCGAAAACGAGAAGAAGTCACTGCGCGCCGCGCGACAGCTGGGCAATGAACGCCGGGTGACGGTTCGCACGACCTTCCTTGGCGCCCACGCGCTGCCGCCGGAAGCCAAGGGCGACAAGGATGCCTTCATCGATCTCGTTGCCAAAACGATCCTTCCCGGCGTCGTCGAGGAAGGCTTGGCCGATGCCGTCGATGGGTTCTGTGAAGGCATCGCCTTTTCGCCGGAGCAGATGGCGCGCGTTTTCGATGTCGCCCAGGCGGCTGGCTTGCCCGTCAAACTTCACGCCGACCAGCTGTCCAATCTGCATGGCGCTGAACTTGCCGCCCGCTATGGCGCGTTGTCGGCCGACCATCTCGAATATACCGACGAGCCAGGCGCGGTGGCAATGGCCAAGGCGGGGACCGTGGCGACGATCCTGCCCGGCGCCTACTACTTCATCCGCGAGACCAAGAAGCCACCGATCGGCCTGTTTCGCCAGCATGGCGTCAGAATGGCTGTTGCCACCGACAACAATCCCGGCACCTCGCCGCTGACCTCGCTGCTTCTGACCATGAACATGGCGGCCACCCTGTTCGGCATGACGGTCGACGAATGTCTTGCTGGCGTCACCCGCGAAGCCGCGCGTGCGCTGGGGCTGCTCGGCGAGACCGGCACGCTGGTATCAGGCAAATCCGCCGATTTGGCGATCTGGGACATCGAGCGCCCCGCCGAACTCGTCTACCGCATGGGCTTCAACCCGCTGCATGCCCGCATCTGGAGAGGACAATGACCGAACTGACCCTGAAGCCCGGCAATGCGACGCTGGCCGACTGGCGCGCCATATACCGTGGCGCCGTGCCGAAACTGGACGATGCCTGCCGTCCGAAAATCAAGGCGAGTGCCGAAGCTGTCGCGCGCATCGTTGCCAAGGGTGAGCCGGTCTATGGCATCAACACTGGTTTCGGCAAGCTGGCCAGCGTGCGCATCCCCGCCGACGATCTCGAGACCCTGCAGCGCAACATCGTGCTTTCGCATGCCGCGGGCGTGGGCGAGCCGATGCCCGTTGCCGTTGCCCGGCTGATGATGGCGCTGAAACTTGCGAGCCTCGCGCAGGGCGCCTCCGGCGTGCGCTCGCAGACCATCGAGCTGCTTGAAGCGATGCTGGCCAACGACGTCATCCCGGTCGTGCCGGCGCAAGGTTCCGTCGGCGCCTCCGGCGACCTTGCCCCGCTGTCGCACATGACGGCGGTGATGATCGGCGTCGGCGAATGCTTTACTCCGCATGGCCGTTTCCCGGCCAAGGTCGCGTTCGTCTCGCACGGGCTGGAGCCGGTCACGTTGGGCGCCAAGGAGGGCCTTGCGCTGCTCAACGGCACCCAGTTTTCGACGGCCTATGCACTGGCCGCTTTGTTCGATGCCGAGGTGCTCTACCAGTCGGCGCTTGTCGCCGGCGCGCTTTCGACCGACGCGGCCAGGGGTTCCGACGCGCCGTTCGACCCGCGCATTCATCTGTTGAGAAAGCACCGTGGCCAGATCGAGACCGCTGACGCGCTGCGCGATTTGATGGCCGGCAGCGCCATCCGCGAGTCGCACCGGGTCGGCGACGAGCGTGTGCAGGATCCCTATTGCCTGCGTTGCCAGCCGCAAGTGATGGGCGCCGCACTCGATGTCCTGCGCAAGGCCGCCGATACGCTCGAAACCGAGGCCAATGGCGTCACCGACAACCCGCTGATCTTCGCAGAAGACGATACTGCTCTGTCCGGCGGCAATTTCCACGCCGAGCCGGTGGCTTTCGCCGCCGACATGATCGCGCTGGCCGTCTGCGAGATCGGCTCGCTCTCGGAACGCCGCATCGCCATGCTGGTCGATCCCGCGCTGTCAGGCATGCCCGCTTTCCTGACGCCCAAGCCCGGTCTGAACTCCGGCTTCATGATCCCGCAGGTTACGGCGGCCGCGCTTGTCTCGGAAAACAAGCAGAAGGCCTATCCGGCCAGCGTCGATTCCATCCCGACCTCGGCCAACCAGGAAGACCACGTCTCGATGGCCGCGCATGGCGCACGCCGCCTGATCGGCATGGTCGAGAACGCAACCGCGGTGATCGGCATCGAGTTGCTGGCCGCCGCCCAAGGCTGTGATTTCCATCAGCCGCTGGCGTCGAGCGCAGCACTGGAAGCCGTGCGCAAGCTGGTTCGCGCCGAGGTGCCGCATCTCGATAACGACCGGCACTTCCACCCCGACATGGAAAAGGCGATCGCCATGGTGCGCAGCGGTGCGGTTGTGAAAGCCGCGAGCGCGGTGGCACTGCCCTCGATTGCCGGAGCGGCGTGATGACGGCCACCCCTTGGCTCACGGTCACACGCGGCACGGCGCCGCTGCTGGTGTCGATCCCGCACACAGGTATCGACCTCGCCGGCCTCGAAAACCGGCTGGCCTCGCCTTGGCTCGGCCGTCGTGATTGCGACTGGTGGATCGACGATCTCTATGATTTTGCCGCCGGTCTCGGCGCCACTGTCGTGCACACCGCGATCTCGCGCACCGTCATCGATGTCAACCGCGATCCATCCGGCGCCTCGCTCTATCCCGGCCAGGCAACCACCGGCCTGTGCCCAACCGAAACCTTTGACGGCGACCCGCTCTACCGCGACGGCGAAGAGCCGGGGCCATCGGAGATCGACGAGCGCCGGCTGAAGTTCTTTGCACCCTATCACGCCGCCTTGCAGGCCGAGATCGACAGGTTGCGCACCTTGCATGGCAAGATTGTCCTCTATGACTGCCATTCGATCCGCTCGGTGCTGCCACGCCTGTTCGAAGGCACGCTGCCGGTGTTCAATCTCGGCACGAATGACGGCAAGAGCGCCGATCCGACGTTGCAGGCGATGGTCAACCAGATCATGGCCGAAACCGGCGAGACTTTTGTCGTCAACGGACGCTTCAAGGGTGGGTGGATAACGCGCCATTTTGGCCAGCCGCTACAGGGCGTGCACGCGCTGCAGATGGAACTCTCCAATCGAGGCTATATGCGCGAGCCCGAGGGGAAGGGCACGCCGGACAATTGGCCGGTGCCCTACGACGCCGCGTTCGCCGCTCCGATCCGCGCCACGCTGACGCGAATTCTTCAAACCGCCATTGACTGGGCCGGGCACTGACGCGCCGCCTCGTCCGAAAGGGACAATGATGAACAATCCCCGTCACAACATACGCGAAGTGCGCGCCCCGCGCGGCGACAAGCTCAATGCCAGGTATTGGACCACCGAAGCGCCGCTGCGCATGCTGATGAACAACCTGGACCCGGACGTTGCCGAAAACCCCAACGAACTGGTCGTCTACGGCGGCATCGGCCGGGCGGCGCGGACCTGGAACGATTTCGACCAGATCGTTGCTTCGCTGAAGATGCTTGGCGAGGACGAGACGCTGCTGGTGCAGTCGGGCAAGCCGGTCGGCGTGTTTCGCACCCACCCGGACGCGCCACGCGTGCTCATCGCCAACTCCAATCTGGTGCCGCACTGGGCGACCTGGGAGAAATTCAACGAGCTCGATAAAAAGGGCCTGATGATGTACGGCCAGATGACGGCCGGCTCCTGGATCTACATCGGCACGCAAGGCATCGTGCAGGGCACCTACGAGACCTTCGTCGAGGCCGGCCGCCAGCATTATGGCGGCAATCTCAGGGGAAAATGGATATTGACCGGCGGCCTCGGCGGCATGGGCGGCGCGCAGCCGTTGGCCGCCGTCATGGCCGGCGCCTGCTGCCTGGCGATCGAATGCAATCCCGACTCGATCGATTTCCGCCTGCGCACCCGCTATGTCGACGAGAGAGCCGAGACGCTCGACGAAGCCATGGAAATGATCGAGCGCTGGACCAAGGCCGGCGAGGCGAAGTCCGTCGGCCTGCTCGGCAACGCCGCCGAGATCGTACCCGAAATGTTCCGTCGCGGCATCCGCCCCGACATGGTCACCGATCAGACCTCTGCCCACGACCCCATCAACGGCTATCTGCCGAAGGGCTGGACGATTGCCGAGTGGCGCGAAAAGCGTGTCAGCGACCCCAGGGCGGTCGAGAAGGCGGCTCGCGCCTCCATGCGCGAACATGTCGAGGCGATGGTGGCGTTCTGGAACGCCGGCGTGCCGACGCTCGACTATGGCAACAATATTCGCCAGGTCGCCAAGGATGAAGGGTTTGAAAACGCCTTTGCCTTCCCCGGTTTCGTGCCGGCCTATATCCGTCCGCTCTTTTGCCGCGGCATCGGCCCGTTCCGCTGGGCGGCACTCTCCGGCGATCCGGAGGACATCTACAAGACCGATGCCAAGGTCCGCGAGCTCACTCCCGGCAACACCCATCTGCACAATTGGCTGGACATGGCCCGCGAGCGGATTTCTTTTCAGGGGTTGCCGGCGCGCATCTGCTGGGTTGGCCTCGGCGACCGGCACCGGCTGGGTCTTGCCTTCAACGAGATGGTGGCAAAGGGCGAACTGAAGGCGCCCGTCGTCATCGGCCGCGATCACCTCGATTCCGGTTCGGTCGCCTCGCCAAACCGCGAGACGGAAGCGATGAAGGACGGTTCGGACGCCGTGTCCGATTGGCCGCTGCTCAATGCGTTGCTCAACACAGCTTCGGGCGCCACCTGGGTGTCGCTGCATCATGGTGGCGGCGTCGGCATGGGTTTCTCGCAGCATGCCGGCATGGTTATCGTTGCCGACGGCACGCCGGATGCTGCAAGGCGCCTGGAACGGGTGTTGTGGAACGACCCGGCGACCGGCGTCATGCGCCACGCCGATGCCGGCTATGACATTGCGATCGAATGCGCCAAGGAGCACCAGCTCAACCTGCCTGGCATTTTGGGCTAAGCCATGCGCGTTCTTCGTGCCGCCGACTACCGCGTCATGCCGTGGAAGAACGGCGGCGGTACGACGACCGAGATCGCCGTCTCGCCCGCTGGCGCTGGGCTCGACGATTTCGACTGGCGCGTCTCGATGGCCCGGGTCGAGACGAGCGGGCCGTTCTCCAGCTTTACCGGCATCGACCGCACCCTGTCGGTTCTGGAAGGCGAGGGGATCGTGCTTAATGTCGCCGGCCGTCCGCCCGAGCGGATGACAGCGGCTTCCCAGCCTTTTTCCTTTCCAGCCGACCAGCCGACGAGTGCCGCGCTGATCGCCGGCCCGATTACCGATCTCAACGTCATGACCCGCCGCGGCCGCATGTTGCATCAAGTCGAACGCCTGCCGGTTTCGGCGCCTGTGGAAATCTCGACCGAGGCCTGTTCCACCCTCATCCTTTGCCACAGAGGCCATGCCATTTTCGCCGGCGCCACGCCTGTCCGCCTCGAGCCGCTCGACACCCTGCTGCTCGGGCCGGATGTGCCTATCTTGCGGGTTGAGCCCGCCCCGGATGCGACCCTTTTCGTGGTCCGCATAATCAGGGCCGCCTGACGGGTTTGCCGCCAACGGTTACCGCCTGTTTCCAAACATGATCGTGATGCCGGCGAAATATAGCGTACACTGACGATGGCATCACGAAAAAGCCCGAATCCTCTCCGTCGATCGGTCCCGACGGGAGCGAGGGGCGCTCGTCTTTGAGTTGGTCGAAAGATGACGCTCCGTCGTGGTGCGGAAACAAACTTTCGGCATAGGGGTTGATGCAGCCGATTGCATTTGAACCGGTTTTAGGGCCATTGCCGTGGCGGTGACGCCGCTGAGTGCCCGCTTACGGAATTTTCAATGAATATTCAGACGAACCCAGCCCAGATCGAGAAGACAAGCGCGAGCTTCCCGGCCATCACGGAAGAGCCGATACGATCGGTATTCCTGCCGGAGGAACGGCTCCGGCTGCTCGGCGAGAGCCTGGCCAAGGGCGATCTGACGGATCTGTTCGGCTTGATCCCGTTCGACTTCCAGGCCCGCATCCGTGACAGCGCCAAGAAGATCCTCGAAGTCTACCGGTCGACCAATGCCGCGCAGGGGAGGGGCGAAACCATCACGCCGGCCGCGCAGTGGCTGCTCGACAACAACTATCTGATCGAGGAAACCATTTTCCAGGTCAAACGCGACCTGCCGCGCCGCTTCTACCGGCAATTGCCAACGCTGAAACTGCCCGACGGCGGCACCGTGCCGCGCGCATTGGCTCTGGCCTGGACCTATGTCGCGCATTCCGACAGTTCCGTCTCGGCGACCATGTTCAAGTCCATCGTCCAGGGTTTTCAGTCGGTCGAGCCGCTGAAAATCGGCGAACTCTGGGCACTGCCGTCCCTTTTGCGCTTCGTGCTCATCGAAAACCTCCGCCGCCTGGCGGTCAGGGTCAACCGCACCCGCCAGATGCGCCAGATCGCCAACGACGTGGCCGACAAGGTGCTGGCGACCGACGACAATCCGGACCGGCAGGCGATCCTTGCCAATTTCAGCGCGCATGCACAGGACACCACCTTCGCCACTCAGCTGCTCTATCGCCTGCGTGACGGATCGCAGAATGCCGGCAAGGCGCTGGAGTGGCTGGAAGGCGAACTCGAAAAGACCGGCTCGGATGCCGAGGAAATCATCATTTCCGAGCACCAGACGCTGTCCAGCGGCAATGTGACCACCGGCAACATCGTTCGCGGCCTGCGCCTCATCAACGACGTCGACTGGACGGTGTGGTTCGAGGGCGTCAGTCGCATCGATACCGTGCTGCGCGAGCGCACGGATTTCGCCGCGCTCGACTTCTTCTCGCGCGATCAATACCGCACCGCGATCGAGGAACTGGCACGCCGCTCGAACCTGTCGGAGTACCGTGTCGCCGAAAAAGCCATCGAACTGGCCGGCCATGCTGTCAGCGAAACCGTCCCGGAGAGCGGTGAGGGGGTTGATGCCCAGGCTGCATCCGTTCACACCGATGTCGGTTTCTATCTCGTTGGCCCGCGTCGGCTGGAACTCGAAAAGACGATCGGTTATCGGCCCACGATCAGCCAGATCGTCAAGCGGACCTTCGCCAAAACCGGATGGCTTGGCATCGTCCTGCCCGTCTTCGCCCTGACCGTCCTGCTGCTCGTCCTGTCGGGCAACGCCCTTTCCAATCTCGGCCTGTCGGTTCCGTCCATCGTGCTGATGCTGGCCCTGTTTGCCGTGCCGGCCAGCGAAGGCGCGCTCGCTTTCTTCAACACCGTGGTCTCGCTCTTCCTCAAGCCGACACGCCTGATCGGCTATGACTACCGGCACGGCGTGCCGCCAGAGGCGCGCACCCTGGTGGTCGTGCCGTCCCTGATCGGCTCGCGTGACGATGTCGAGGAAAACATCCGCAACATCGAAGTGCATTACCTTGCCAATCTGGCGGACGAGATCCATTTCGCGCTGCTTTCGGATTGGCCCGACAGCAAGATCGAGATCGATGCGGCCGATACCGAGATCTTAGACTTCGCCCGTGCCGAAATCGCCCGCCTCAATGCGCGCTATCCCTCCGAAGGCGCGCCGCGCTTCTACATCCTGCACCGCCGCCGGCTCTACAATGCCGCTCAAGGGTCCTGGATGGGTTGGGAGCGCAAGCGCGGCAAACTGCACGAACTCGATCTGTTGCTGCGCGGCGACAGCGATACCACCTTCCTGCCGCTCGAAGTGCCGCTGCCGGAAAAAGTCGTCCATGTGATGACGCTCGACGCCGATACCCGCACCACCCGCGATGCGGTATCGAGCCTTGTCGGCAAGCTTTGCCATCCGCTCAACCGCCCGCATTTCGACGCCATCAGGCGTGTCGTCACCGCCGGCTACACCATCCTGCAGCCGCGCATCACCGCTTCGCTCACCAGCGGCGACGAAGCCTCGTTCTTCCAGCGCGTCTTCTCGGCCAATCGCGGCCTTGATCCCTATGTCTTCGCTGTTTCGGACCTCTATCAGGACGTCTTCAGCGACGGGTCCTTCACCGGCAAGGGCCTCTATCATGTCGATGCCTTCGAGGCCGCCTTGCAGGGCCGCATCGAGGAAAACACCATTCTCAGCCACGATCTGCTCGAAGGCGCGCTGGCGCGCGCCGCGCTGGTCACCGACGTCGAACTGGTCGAGGATTACCCGACCCGCTACTCGGTCGATGCCTCGCGCCACCATCGCTGGGCGCGCGGCGACTGGCAGCTTTTGGGATACATCTTCAACCCGCGCTCCGGCGTTCCGGCCCTGTCGCGCTGGAAGATGGTCGACAATCTGCGCCGCTCGCTGACGCCGATCTTCTGGGTGATGGCGGCGATCGCCGGCTGGACCTTGCTGCCCTTCACGCAGGCCGCGCAGTGGCAGGCCTTGCTGATCCTGAGCCTGTTCATGGCGCCGACCTTCGACGTCGTCAACGCCATCCTGCCCAAGAGCGGCGACCAGACGCCGCGCGGCCATTTCTCGGCGCTGGCGCGCGACGTCGCCTTCGGCACCGCCATGGTGGCGCTGAAGATCGTGCTGATGGCACATAACGCCTGGATGATGGGCGATGCCATCGTGCGCACGCTCTACCGGCTGTTCGTCAGCCGGCAGAACCTCCTGGAATGGCGCACCGCCTCGCAGGCGCACAAGGCCGGCGACAACGATGTCGGCTCCTACTACGGAATGATGTACGGCGCCGTGATCATCGGCTTTGTCGGCCTCGCCATTCCGGTGCTGGCCGATTCCACCGGTGCCTTCGTCGCCTTTTTCTTTGCCTTGTTCTGGATCGGCTCGCCGGCGATCGCCAGCTGGATCAGCCGCTCCGCTGAAACCGAGGATCGGCTGCGCATATCGCAAGCCGACATCCACACGCTGCGCACCGTGGCGCGCCGTACCTGGCATTATTTCGAGAGCTTCGTGACGGCAGAGCATCACAATCTGCCGCCGGACAATTTCCAGGAGAGCCCCGCGCCAGTCGTGGCGCCGCGCACCTCGCCGACCAATATCGGCGTCTACTTGCTCTCGGTCGTCTCGGCACGCGATTTCGGCTGGATCAGCCTGTCCGATGCCATCACCCGCATCGACGCCACCATGACCACCATCGAGAGCATGCCGCGCCATCGTGGCCATCTCTTCAACTGGTACGATACCACGACGCTGAAGCCGCTCTATCCGCTCTACATTTCGGCTGTCGACAGCGGTAATCTCGCCGGCCACCTGGTGGCGGTGGCGGCTGCCTGCGCCGAATGGGCGGAGGCCCCGTCCGTCCACCTGCAGGGCGATTTCGAGGGCATCCTCGATACGGTGACCATCCTGAGCGAAAGCCTCGATGAACTGCCCGACGACCGCCGTCAGTTGCGCCCGTTGCGCCAACGCCTTGTCGATCGCCTCGACGGCATGCGGCGCGCGGTGGAGACGATCAAGGCACAGCCGGAAATGGCCTCCATCCGCACCATCAACCTGGCGGTCCTGGCCGGCGAAATCCGCAAGCTCGCCACCGCCATTCACACCGAAGCCGCATCGCCGCAGAGCGACGTCATCGTAGACTGGACGGCAAGGCTCGAAACCACCTGCGAGGCGCACGTCCACGACGCCCACAGTGACGAGAACGCCGTCGAGGCTCTGCGTGCCAAGCTGCTCACCTTGCGCGAGCGCACCCGTCGTTTCGCCTTCGAGATGGAGTTCGCCTTCCTGATGCGGCCGGAGCGCAAGCTTTTGTCGATCGGCTACCGGGTCGAGGAACATCAGCTCGACGAAAGCTGCTACGACCTTCTCGCCTCCGAGGCGCGGTTGACCAGCCTGTTCGCCATCGCCAAGGGCGATCTGCCGACCGAACATTGGTTCAGGCTTGGCCGCCCGATCGTCGAGATCGGCTTCCAGGGTGCGCTGATGTCGTGGTCCGGCTCGATGTTCGAATATCTGATGCCGCCGCTGGTGATGAAGGAGCCGCAAGGCTCGATCCTCAACCAGACGAGCAAGCTGATCATCAAGCGCCAGATGCAGTATGGCCGCCAGAAGAATGTGCCGTGGGGCATTTCGGAAGCGGCCTACAACGCCCGCGACCGGGAACTGACCTATCAGTACACCAATTTCGGCGTGCCGGGGCTTGGGCTGAAGCGTGGCCTTGGCCAGAACACGGTGATTGCGCCTTACGCGACCATCATGGCGGCGCAGTTCAACCCGCGCGAGGCGGTGCAGAATCTGACCCGGCTGCGCGAGATCGGCGCGCTTGGCCGTCATGGCTATTACGATGCGGTCGACTTCACGCCGCAGCGCGTACCGGAAGGCACCAACCACGCGGTCGTGCTGAACTACTATGCCCACCATTCGGGCATGTCGATCGCCGCCGTCGCCGACGCCATCTTCGAAGGTCGCCTGCGCGATCGCTTCCACAGCGATCCGGTCATTGAATCGGCCGAACTGCTGCTGCAGGAGAGGGCGCCACGCGACATTCCGACCGCGACCGTCCGCACCGAGGCCGACGAGCGCTCCAAGGACGAGACCGAGACCGAGAGCCCTGACACCCGCATCGTGCTCGATCCCGCGCGGGCGTTGCGTTCGACCAATGTGATGTCGAATGGCCGCTATTCGGTGATGGTGACCGCGACCGGCTCCGGCTACAGCCGCTGGGGCGATCTTTCCGTCACCCGCTGGCAGCCCGATCCGGTCGAGGATCGGCTTGGCTCCTACATCTTCCTGCGCGATGCCGCCACTGGCGACTGGTGGTCCGCGACTTCGGAACCCAGGCGCGCGGCCGAGGAAAAGACGCAGGCCCTGTTTTCCGATGACAAGGCGAGCTTCGTGAAGCTGGTCGGCACGCTGCGCTCCGAAGTGGAGTGCATCGTCATCTCCGAGGGCAATGGCGAAGGCCGTCGCATCACGCTCTACAATGAGAGCACATCCGACCGTCACATCGAGGTGACGTCCTTTGCAGAACTGGTCCTGGGTTCGGAAGCTTCCGACAACGCGCATCCGGCCTTCTCGAAAATGTTCGTGGAAACGGAAATCGCCGCCAACAACGGCGCGATCTTCGCCACGCGCCGCAAGCGTGAAACCAGCGAACCGGATGTGACGCTGGTGCATTTCGTCACCGATCCGTCGGGACCGGCGCGTGATGCCGAGGCCGAGACCGACAGGCGCGCCTTCATCGGCCGTGGCCGCACCATCGTCGATGCCGCCGCCTTCGATCCAGGCGCCAGGCTTGGCGGCCATTCCGGCTTCACGCTCGATCCCATCGCCTCACTGCGTCGTCAGGTGCGCGTACCCGCCAACAAGAAAGTATCGCTGACCTTCTGGACCGTCGTCGGGGCAAACCGTGCCGAGCTGGAGGAGGCGATAAGCCGGCTCGACCATCAGGAGAGCTTTGCCCGGCAGGCGATGCTTGCCTGGACGCGTAGCCAGGTGCAGACCCGCCATATGGGCCTCAGTCTGACCGACGCGGCCAATGTGCAGAAGCTGGCGCGCTATCTGATCTATCCCGACCCGTTCCTGCGGTTGCCGGCCGAGTCCATCGCTTCCGGGTTGGGCAAGCAGTCGAGCCTGTGGCCGACCAGTATTTCGGGCGATTACCCGATCTTCCTGGTCAGGATCGGTGACGTTGCCGATCTCGAGATCGTAGCCCAGGCGTTGCGCTTCCAGGAATACATGCGCACCCGCGGCATGATGATCGACTTCGTCGTGGTCAACGAGCAGGCTTCGTCCTATGTCCAGGATCTGCAGCGCGCGGTCGAGACGCTGTGCGAAAACAGCCGCTTGCGCGGCAAGGAACTCGGACCCCGCCAGCACATTTTCGCGGTGCGCCGCGACCTGATGGAGGAAACCACCTACAAGACGCTGCTCGCCGTCGCCCGGGTTGTGCTGCATACACGTAACGGCACCATCTTCGACCAGATCGAACGGGCCGAGGCGGCCGCGCTGCAGGCGCGCGATGGCTTGCAGCCGGCAGGATTGCCGGGTTCGCGCGAAATCGCGGCGCTCGCACCGCAGATGCATGCATTTGCCTCGCAGGCGGTGGCCGACGTCAGCGCCGATGGCTCCGGCCTCAGCCTGTGGAATGGTTTCGGCGGCTTCGACGGCGACGGGCGGCACTATGTGGTGCGCCTGGCTGGCCGGCGCACGACGCCGCAACCCTGGATCAACGTCGTCTCCAACGCGTCGTTCGGCTTCCACACCTCGGCCGAGGGAGCGGCCTTCACCTGGAGCCGCAACAGCCGCGATTACCAGCTGACGCCATGGTCGAACGATCCGGTGTCCAACCGGCCGGGCGAGGGCGTCTATATTTACGACCAGGCCAGCGGCAAGGCGTTCTCTCCGCTCGCAGCGGTGGTGCGCGATCCCGCGATGACCTACGAGGCTTGGCATGGCCAGGGCTTCTCGACCTTCCGCTCGAAGCGCGGACCGTTGTCGATGGACCTGACCCATGTCGTCGATCCCATCGATCCGGTGAAGATCACGCGGCTGCGCATCCAGAATTCCGGCCCGGTACCGGCTCGGCTGCGCGTCTATGCTTACGCCGAATGGGTGCTTGGCGGGCATCGGTCGCGCACCGCGGCAACCATAGTGCCGTCCCGCGACGGAGCCACCGGCGCGTTGCTGGCGCAAAATCCCTACGGGCTCGATTTCAGCGAGCGGGTGGCCTTCCTCGCCGCCGACACCGGCGTCCACTCGGTGACGTCAGACCGGGCCGAATTCCTCGGCCGGCACGGGTCCAGCGAGCTGCCACAGGCGGTGCTGAGCGGTTCGGCCCTGTCGGGTCGCGTCGAGGCCGGAGATGATCCTTGCGCGGCGATCGCTCGCGACGTCGAGATTCCGGCCGGCGCCGACGTCACACTTATCTGGCTGCTCGGCGATGCCGATTCCGCGGCGCAGGCGAGCGCGTTGGTGCAGACGCACCGGGGCAAGGACTTCGACCAGCGCCTGGCCGACAATGAGCGCGAATGGCGCGCCTTCCTCGACACCATCCAGGTCGAGACGCCGGACAAGGCACTCGATGCCATGGTCAATCACTGGCTGCCCTATCAGAGCCTTGCCTGCCGCATCCGCGCCCGCTCGGCCTTCTACCAGGCAAGCGGCGCCTTCGGCTTCCGCGACCAGTTGCAGGACACGCTCGCCTTGCTGGCGCACGACCCGACGCTGGCGCGCGACCAGATCCTCAACGCCGCGCGGCGGCAGTTCCCGGAGGGCGACGTGCAGCATTGGTGGCTGCCGCGGACCGGCGCCGGCGTGCGTACCCTGATCTCCGACGACGTGGTGTGGCTCGCCCACGCCACGTCCCGCTATCTCATGGTGACCGGCGACGCCGCCATCCTGAAGGAGCAACTGCCTTTCCTCGATGGACAGGCGCTGGGTGAAGGCGAGCACGACGCCTTCTTCACCCCGGAAATCTCGAAGAAGACAGTGTCGCTCTACGACCACTGCGCGCGTGCGCTCGACCTTGCCATCAAGCGCAGCAGTCCAGCCGGCCTGCCGCTGATCCTTGGCGGCGACTGGAACGACGGCATGAACCGTGTCGGCGAACACGGCAAGGGCGAGAGCGTGTGGCTGGGTTGGTTCCTGTTGAAGACGCTGGGCGACTTCGCCGCGGTCGCCAAGACCGAGGGCGACACCAAGCGCGCACAGGCCTGGGCAAAGCATGCCGACGCGCTGAAGCGGGCACTCGAAAGCACGGCATGGGACGGCGAATGGTACCGGCGCGGCAGTTTCGATGACGGCACGCCTTTGGGCTCGCGTACATCGCAGGAGTGCAAGATCGACTCCATCGCCCAGTCCTGGAGCGTGCTGTCGGGCGAGGGCGACCCGGCGCGGTCGACCACGGCCATGCAGCAGGCGACGAAGCTGCTCGTCGACGACCGTCTCAAGATCGTCAAACTGTTCACGCCACCCTTCTCGAAGACACAGAAGGACCCCGGCTACATCAAGAGCTATCCGCCTGGCGTGCGCGAGAATGGCGGCCAGTATACCCACGCGGCGACGTGGTTCGTCATTGCGCTGGCCGAGATGGGGCAGACCGATGAAGCTTATCGCTGCTTCTCAATGCTGAATCCGGTCAACCACGCGTTCGACGAGGCCTCGGCCGAGCACTACCGAGTCGAGCCCTACGTGGTGGCGGCCGATATCTACTCCGGGGACGACAAGGGAGGTCGCGGCGGCTGGACCTGGTACACCGGGTCGGCGGGCTGGCTTTACCGGGCGGCGGTCGAAGGCATCCTGGGCATCGAACGGCGCGGCAAGCAGATCACATTCCGGCCGAAGCTGCCCAGCCACTGGGATGGCTACCAGGCTTCACTCAAGATGCTGGGCGCCGAGATCAAGGTCCAGGTCATTCGCGACAAAAAGGTCAAGACGATCTCGCTCGAAGTCAATGGTTCGAAGACAAAATCGACGTCCTTCGCACCCAAAGCTGGTGACCAGACCGAGGTCGTGGTCAAGATACCGGCATGAAATCAACCATTTAGTGATTAGATCGCGCGTCCTCCGGGACGCGCGATGCCGTGCATTGTTTACTTGCGCGCGGGGTGCCGACGACGTTGGCCAGCCGCCCGGACCAAGTCATGCCGGCCTGCCGTGATTAAAAATGTGGCACAGCTCGACCACTGCCATGATTTTGCCGCAAGGCTGACATTTCACCTTTTATCTCAAACTGTTAGGTGATCACGCCAGATTTCGTATCGTCGTCATCTTTTGTTCGCTAAATGGGAACGGAAGAGATAGACGGGCATTGTTTTGCGACGCATCAACCGTTACGTGTCAGGAAATGGTGCGGTGCACAATATTGGTATTGGGCACAATAGAACGTTGGCGGAGTAGCTGAAGTGTCACTTCTGCAGATCTATTGGAGAGCGCTGGGGTATCTGGCTGCCGACAAGAAGCGCGTCGCGCTGATCTGTTCGGCCAACGTCGCTCTTGCAGCCATCGCGATCCTCGAGCCGATCATGTTCGGCCGGGTCATCGACGCGATTTCCGCGCACGGTTCGGTTTTCTCCACGCTCGCCGTGTGGGCCGGCCTCGGCGCCTTCAATGTCATGGCTTTCGTCCTGGTGGCGCGCGGCGCCGACCGGTTCGCGCACGCCCGGCGCAGCGAAGTGCTCTGTCAGTCGTTCGAGCGCGTCATCACCATGCCGCTCGCCTGGCATCATCAGCGTGGCACCTCGAATGCCCTCCACACGCTGCTGCGCGCCGTCGAGACTCTGTTCAGTCTCTGGCTTGAATTCATGCGCCAGCACTTGTCGACCGCTGTCGCGCTCGTTCTGCTGGTTCCGACGGCGCTCAGCATGGATGTGCGCATGTCGATGGTTCTGCTCGTGCTCGGCGTGCTCTACGTCGGCATCGGCCGCCTGGTGATGAAGCGCACCAAGGAAGGCCAAGCCGCGGTCGAGCGTCACTATCACAAGGTGTTCGCGCATGTGACGGACTCGGTGAGCAACGTCGCCGTGCTGCAGAGCTACAATCGTCTCGGCTACGAGGCCGAGGCGCTGCGTGGCTACGTCAAGAACCTGCTCGACGCGCAGAACCCGGTGCTCGACTGGTGGGCTATCGCCAATGCGCTCAATCGGCTGTCGTCGACGATCTCGATGATGGTGGTGCTTCTGATCGGCGCTTACCTGGTCACTCATGGCCAGCTGCGCATCGGTGACGTCATCGCCTTCACCGGCTTCGCCACGCTGCTGATCTCACGGCTCGACCAGATGTCGGCTTTCGCGAACCAGATTTCGGAAGCTCGCGCCAAGCTCGAGGATTTCTACAAGCTCGAGGACTCGGCCGCCGATACCGCCGAGCCGGATGGTCTGCGCGACCTTGCCAACGTCACCGGCCATGTCCGTTTCGAGGATGTCAGCTTCGAGTTCGCCAATTCGGGGCAGGGCGTCAGCGACGTGTCCTTCGAGGTGCAGGCCGGCCAGACCGTCGCGATCGTCGGACCGACGGGTGCGGGCAAGACCACGCTCATCAACTTGCTGCAGCGCGTCTTCTCGCCGTCCAGTGGCCGTATCCTGATCGACGGCATCGATACCCGCACGGTGACCCGCAAGTCGCTGCGCCATTCGATCGCCACCGTGTTCCAGGACGCCGGGCTTTTGAACCGCTCGATCGAGGACAACATCCGCGTCGGCCGCGCCGATGCGACCAACGACGAGATCCATGCCGCCGCCACCGCGGCCGCGGCGCAGGATTTCATCCTGGCCAAGAGCAATGGCTACGACACGGTGGTCGGCGAACGTGGCGGCCAGCTCTCGGGCGGCGAGCGCCAGCGCATCGCCATTGCCCGTGCCGTGCTGAAGGATGCCCCGATCCTGGTGCTCGACGAGGCGACCAGCGCACTCGACGTCGAGACCGAGGACCGCGTCAAGGAAGCGATCGACGAATTGCGCCGCGACCGCACCACTTTCATCATCGCCCACCGCCTGACCACCGTCCGCGACGCCGATCTGGTCGTGTTCATGGACAAGGGCAGGGTGGTCGAGATGGGTGGCTTTGCCGAACTGTCGCTGCGCAACGGCCGCTTCGCCAGCCTGCTGCGCGCCGGCGGCCTGCTCAACGACGAGGAAGTCCGGCGCCTCAGCCGGTCGGTGCAGGGCGAGGCCGCCTGAGCCGTTAACGGTTCCGCCTTCTCCCGAACGGGAGGAGGCAAGACCAGAGCTGCGACACCGCCGCTCGATTGCCCCAAACGCATCGGCGGTCTATGTAAAGTCGCATGAGTGACATCACCTCACGCCTGAGCGGCTTGACCGATCTCGCCAATCCAACGCGGTTCGTCGGGCTTGCAGACAAGCTTGTGCCGTGGCTGGCGGCGCTCGCCGCGCTCACCCTCGCGATTGGCCTCTATATGAGCTTCACCGCGCCCGAGGATTTCCAGCAGGGTATCACCGTTCGCATCATGTACATCCACGTGCCTTTCGCCTGGCTCGCCATGATGTGCTACACGCTGATGGCGGTCTCCGCGCTTGGCACGCTGGTCTGGCGCCATCCGCTGGCCGATGTCGCGCTGAAATCGGCCGCACCCATTGGAGCGGTGTTCACCGCGCTGGCGCTGATCACCGGTTCGATCTGGGGCAAGCCGATGTGGGGCACCTGGTGGGTGTGGGACGCCCGCCTGACTTCCGTCTTCGTGCTGTTCCTGATGTATCTCGGCATCATTGCGCTGACCCGTGCGCTGGATGATGCCAGCCGCGCCGCCTGGGCCGCCGCTATCATCACGCTGGTTGGCTTCATCAATATCCCGATCATCAAATTCTCGGTCGACTGGTGGAACACGCTGCACCAGCCTGCCTCGGTGTTCCGGCTCGGCGGCCCTACCATCGACCCGAGCCTGCTCTGGCCTCTGCTGGTGATGGCTTTCGGCTTTACCGTGCTGTTCTTCGCGCTGCACCTGATGGCAATGCGCACCGAAATCCGCCGCCGCCGGGTGATAGCCATGCGGCGGGTGGCGGCGCGGCAGGCGGAGCGTCCGGTCTAAAACCTCATGTCATCAGCCCGCGAGCCGCCACTGGCAGCGTTTCGAGAACCTTCTCGCCGTCTATCAGATTGACCTCGTTGAACAGGTTGGTGACGACGCAGCAGTGGTCCGGCACCACGCGCACGCGTTCGCCAATGCGCAGCCTGCCGTCGCCGGAAAGCGTGACCGTGCCGTGCTCCTCGCTCAGGCCCGTCACCAGTGCTCCGGGGACGCCCATCAACTCTCCAAAATCCTTTAGCCCTAGCGTATCGCTGGACAGGGCCTTGCTGCCGCTATCGAGAATGGCGCGCGTCGCTGACGGATGGCTGACCACGGTTGCGAGCACCGTCAGCGCGCAATCGTCCAAGGTGCCGACGCCTTTGGCGACCTGGTAGCGATCGAGATAAATGTAGGTTCCCGGGCGATACTCCGTGACGACGGATGCGTCGACGGAGCGCCACATATCAGGCGTGCCGCCGCTGGAGATGCGCTCGCAGGCAAGCCCCGAGGCAGCCAGCGCCTGCTTGGCGGTGGCGAGCCAGGCTTCGGCTTCAGCCGCGCGGCCGGCGGCCGGATAGGTCATCAGTCCGCCGAAGGTGAGGCCACCAGCCTTGTCGATCAGCCTTGCCAGCGCCACTGCTTCATTGGCTGTCTGTACGCCGCAGCGACCCATGCCGGTGTCGCATTCGACCAGCACGGACAGAGGATGGCCGGCATCGGTGAAAGCTGCCGCGAGCCCTTCCAGCGTGTCCATGCTGTCGGCCGTGACCGACAGGGTCACGCGGCCATGCAGCGCCTTCAGCCGCGCGAGCTTGGCGCGCCCCAGGATGTTGTAGGGAAGAAAGATATCGGTCAGCCCGGCGTCGGCCATTACCTCGGCCTCGCCGATCTTCTGGCACGTGATGCCGACGGCACCTGCCGCCATTTGCTTCTTCGCCCAATAAGGCAGCTTGTGCGTCTTGATGTGCGGCCTGAGCTTCAGTCCGTTCTTGTCGGCATGAGCCTGTGCACGAGCAATGTTGGCTTCGGCGCGTGCGACGTCGATCAGGATCGAAGGCGTATCGAGGTCATGGATGGTCGGCATCGGCTATCCCTGTGCAATTCGCAAGGGGTTATGAGCCTCAAAGCAAGCGATGTCACGCGGCCAGCGGGCCGCGATCTGTTGGCCATGACTGGCGCGCGAAAGGCTCGAACAGGCAGGGCTCGATCAGGCAAGATGGATCGACACCGCACCGGCGTTCGGCTATGCGATTGTCGGAAAAATCGACACGAGGGTCATCATCATGAAACGCTCCGCCATCAACGACATCATCCGCGAAGCCGACGCTTTCATCCGCTCGTTCGGCTATATCATGCCGCCCTTCGCCTACTGGTCGCCGGAAGAGATGAAGGCGCGCCAGGTCGATTCCTCGGCCATCTTCACCTCGCGGCTCGGCTGGGACATCACCGACTACGGCCAGGGCAAGTTCGACGATCTCGGCCTGTTCCTTTTCACCGTTCGCAACGGCCGCTACGAGGACATGAAGAAGGGCATGGGCATGCTCTATGCCGAGAAGATCATGATTTCGCGCAAGGAGCAGATGTCGCCGATGCACCGCCACAACATCAAGGCCGAGGACATCATCAACCGCGGCGGCGGCAAGCTGGTGCTTGAACTGTTCATGCATGATCGCGACGGCGGCATCGACCCCAAGGCCGAAGTATCGGTGCCGGTCGACGGAACCATCCACAGGCTGCCGGCGGGCGGACTGCTGAAGCTCGATCCGGGCCAAAGCGTCACGCTCTTGCCCGGCGTCTGGCACGCCTTCTGGGCCGAGGGCAAGGATGTCCTGATCGGCGAGGTGTCGACCGTCAATGACGATCGCACGGACAACGTCTTCCGCGAGCCGATCGGCCGTTTCGCCGATATCGAGGAAGACACACCGCCCCTGCATCTATTGGTGGCGGACTACGACAAATGGCTGGGCTGAGGGCACCCGTCCTCAACCAATTCGCCCCCGATTTGCGGGCCAGAAACCAAGCCCGAGGAGAAATAAGTCTTGAAATCAGCTCTGGTTCTAGCCATTGCCGCCTTGGCGGCGCTCGGTTTCGGTATGCCGGTCCAGGCGGCGGGCTTCACCAATATCGTCCTTTCCGCGACGAAGGACGGGGGAACGCCTCAGAGCAACTTCCCTGTCGAGACACCGGTGATCTACGTCTCGGCTGACCTTGTGGATATCGCGCCAACCTCGAAAATCACATTCTCCTGGGTCTCGGTTGATTCCCACGGTGCCGCGCCGGAAAACTATACGATCGACAAGGTCGACCTCGACGTAGGAGCCAACAATCAGGCTGATTCACAACTCAGCAAACCCACGGCGGGATGGCCGGAGGGCACCTATCGGGTTGATTTGGCCATCGATGGAACGGTTGCTGAATCGGTGCCCTTCAGCATTCCATGATTGAACTGCCCGGGAAGGGTGCGATGGGCATCAAGGACAACAGCTGAGTGCCGATTGCACGCCCGTCCGGCACAGGCACGATGAGCTGATCGGCACATCGGCCTTGGCCAGCGCCGTGGCGAGTTTTGCCTGCAGTGCAGGCAGCTCTTGGCTCTCGCCGCGCCGCCCCAAACATTCCACCAGCCCGTGCAGCGCCCAGACATTGTCCGGGTGCCGGGCGCAGCGCTGCACATTGCCGCTCAGGCCGAGATCGTCGCGATAGACCTGCTCGGCCTCTTGCGCGTGGCCCTGGTCGAGAAGCAGCGCCGCCAGCGCATGGCGCGGCGGGTGCATCCACGCCCACGGCTCGGTGTAGGACAGATTGTCGTCCAGCTCGACCGCGTGCCTGAGATGGCCATAGGCCTGCTCGTGCAGGCCCTGATGATAGGCAAGCTCGCCGTCGAGCAAGGCGGCACCGACGGCGAGCGAGGCGCGGGCCGGGTTGCTGAGAAAACGCCGCTCGGCTGGAATGCCTTCGAGATGCTGGTGGAAGCGTTCACGCTCGCGCTCGGCGTCGGTGAATTGCCTCAGCGTCGCATGCGCCACGCCCTTGGCGTAATGCTGCATGGCCGCCGTCAGCGTATAGAGGCCGGGCTCTTCGGTTGCCGGCTCGCCGATGATTTCCCGCCAGCGACCGAAGCGCACCAGCACGTGCGATTTCATCGCATGATAGCCTTCCACGGTCTGGGTGAGTTTGGGCCGATCCTGGATGGCGACCACGTCGCGCGTCACCAGGCTGCGCACCTTGTCGGCGGCCCACAGCGCCGGCTGGTACTGGCCCGACAACATGCAGGTGAACATCATCAGGTGCAGATCGTGGCAGCAGCCGAGCAGATAATAGGTCGGCTCATTGGCGTAGGCGAGATAAAGGTCGTTGGCCCGAACCGCCTTTTCGCTGGCGAGCTTCGCCTTCTCATACTCGCCGCACAGCACATAGATATGCCCCGGCATGTGGTTCATGTGCCCGGCATCGGGGCACATCTCGCCGAGCAGATCGGCCGAGCGCATGCCGCGCTCCGGCTGGGTCGACATTTCCAGCAGATGGATGTGCAGGTGGACGATCGCCGGATGCTGCGTGATGCCGGCTTCGTCTGCGAGCCGGATTGACCGCTCGCAAACCTCCAGCGCCTCGACGACATCGGAATTCGGCGCCGGTTCACCGGTCTTGAGGTTCCACAGGCGCCGCACCGTGCGCATCATCAGCGCCTCGACGAGAAGCGCCATCACATCGTGATCGTCGGGAAACTCTGATAGACCCGCCGCATCGTGGCGGCATAGGCGTCGTCCCATTGCTCGAATTCCTGTGGCGTCACCCGGTGCGGTTTCTGGAAACGGCAGGCCAATGCCTCGATCAATTGCCTTTCGACCTCGCTGGCTGCAGCCCCACTGGCGCGCGCGAGCTGGGCATGCTCGAAGCAACGCTTCGTCGCGCTGTTTGCCTCGGCCTCGCCATGCTCCTTCCAGGTCAGATTGTAGAAAGGCCCGGCTGCATAGGCGATGCCCCAATGAACCATCGGGCAGTCCGGATCGGTCTCCAGCGCCTTCTCAAAGCACTTGATGCCTTCCTCATGGTTGAAGCCGTAGCACCAGTTCAGACCGATGTCGAACCAGCGCTGGGTCTCGGAGGAGCGGGTGGAGATCGGGCGGCGGTAAGCGCCGAGATTGAAGCGATCCATGGGTCTCATTCAAGTCCGGTTCGCCGCGAGCCAAGCCCTGGCCAGATTCTTCGCCATCAATGTGTTCCGAAATTCGTAGCCATGGCAAACACCATGGTTTTGGGGTGAATGTGAAGAGCGGCAGCGCGCCGTCCTAGTCGGTTGCCTCGGGCGCCGCTTCGTCTTGCCAGCCGCCTAACTCCGGCAGGTCGTCAAGCCAACTTTTCTCGGTCATCACGGCATCGCCGGCCCGCGGTGCGGCCTCGGTGGCGTTTTGAATCAGCCAATCCACCCACTTCCGATAGGCAACCGGGTCCATCCGGGGCGGCAGCACCTTGGCCTTCAGCAGCATCCTCTTGCTGAAGCTGGTTTGCCTGCGCAGTTTGGTCGTCGTGAACTTGATAGCCTTGCCTTGATATTCAACCGTCCAGCGGTCGCCTCCATGGCCGGCAAGCCTTTCTACGGCGAAACCGGCATCGACCGGTCTCTCCCGCCAGGGAAGCTCGATGGCGTTCCTCCTCAGATCGATGGCCCATCGCCTGTAGTTGGCCCCGGGACGCTGGGGCGGCAGCACGCCGGCCTGTTCGAGCATCTTCCGTCGGAAGGTAGGCTGCTTCTTGAGCTGGCCGGTCGTCAGCTCGATGCGATGTCCACGGAATTCGACATGCCAGCGGATCCTCCCATTGCCGACATACTTCACCAGCCTGTCGATAAAGAACTCGCCATCGGCAAGCATCACGCAGCCTTGGCTGATGCTTTCGACGATGAACTCGGTGTCAGTGACCATCAGGGGGCCTTATGCAGGATTCGTTCGCGAAGCGTAGCGACAGCGATGTGCCGGATTTATGCACCAGAAAAGTGTTCCGGTTCCGATTTTCGCTAAGTGACCATTTTCATTGAAAAATGCTTGGCTGGGGTTCCTGGAAGCTTTTCAAACTTTCTGGGTCGCGCCTCAGCCTGAATTGCGGGTGCTTATGGACAAAGTAGGATACTAGATTCGGGTTTGTGAGGCATCGACTTCCTGGCGCGTTTGCCCACCTCATGTGCACGTCCGGAGGTATCCAAATGTGATTGGCAGCTTTGCGCCTCATCGGCCACTCAGCATCCCGTCGCACTGCCTGAAAGCGGACGTAGTCCGCAACAGCTTGTAAGTCGCCTGCTCGACAGAGATCTGACCTATCAGTGTCCGCACTGCGAAGCCAAGCTCGGTCGATTTCCAAGCTCTGCCTAAGGTTTGGTGGCCAATGCGGAACTTTTGGCAGGCCGAGAGCTTCTCCAAGCTCGAGACCACAGGAGGAACGAGTGGCCAATCTTGGAAGACTTGCGATCGCTATGCTGGGGGTCTTGGCTTATCAAAACCGCGACAAGATCGCAGAGATGATCCGTGGAGCGGGAGAGCGCGATGCAAACAATCCGCAAGGGGGGATACTGGACCAGGTGTCCAGGGGCGTTGCCGGCACCGCGCTTGGCGATATTCTCGACCGTTTTAAAAATGCAGGTGCTGGCCCGAAGGTGGACTCCTGGGTTGGCACCGGGCCGAACGAGCCGATCGAGCCTCATGAGGTGGAAAAGGCTATTGACGCGCAGACGCTGGAGGCACTTTCAACGCAGACTGGCCTCTCGCGCGAGGAGCTCATTGCGAGGATCACCAGGGATCTGCCGGACGCCGTTAACCAGATGACCCCAAACGGCAAGCTGCCAGCAGATCACCGAACGAACGACTCGGTCGAGCCGACCCTACTAGACGACGTGCCACGGACCGGGAGCGGGACGCCGAAGCAATAGGAACAGGCTATGAGATATGGTCCCCATATTCTGCTGAGTTTACTTGTCACCATGGTGCCCACGTCGCTGCTCGGTGCTCAGGGATGGCAGGGCTTCGGGATCAAACATCTCGGCTTCGTGTTCGATGTCCCCCCGGGGTTTGTACTTACCCAGCGCTCCGACCAAGGGGCAGCCTTCGAGGGCAAAAACAAAGCGTTTCTCGCAGTATGGGGGGCGCAACTCGGCAAGGCGAGTTTTCGCACCGAGATAGAGCATCGCATGGCAGTGAATGAGCACGACGGCTGGAGGTTGACCTATAAGCGAGTGACGCCGCAATGGGCCAGCTATTCTGGGCTGAAGGACGGTCAGATACTGTATGTCCGGGCCGTCAAAGTCTGCGACGGCCGCGCAGCACTGTTTACGGCCACCTACAATCGTGACGAAAAGCTCCCCTACGATCCGATTGTCGTTCGCATGGTAAAATCGCTAAGGGCCGATGGTTGTTAACCAAGCTGTATACGACCCGGCTGGATGGCGCTGCTTGCATGTCCTGCTGGTAGGGCATCGCATCGATCTCCAGAGGCCAGTCCGATCAAAGCGACGTCAACGGTTCTACGCCTCCTGGTTGTCCACGCTTGAGAGTCACGGCCCTGGACGCGACCGCTCGCCGGCGAGGCCCTTCGCTGCCGGCATCCGTCGAGACGGGTACGCGTGAGCACGGCATCGAAGCTCCAGGAACAAAGTGGTTCCGCTAATGTTGGGAGAAAAATTAGCGGAGACTAATATGAAATTCTTACCCGTTCTGGAACCGTGCGACACATGGGCGGTATTCGACACCACGAGCGACGAACCGGCCGAGTTTGCAGGTGAGTGCCTCATTGGTCTGACAAAGGCCGCCGCTATTTGGCTCTCGGCAAGAGCCAGCGACGATGAAAGAAGAAACCGTTGCCGGCATGCATCGAGCATCAGCGTACTGGGTAGCGGTGGGTTTCTTCAGCAGCAACCGCGTGAACAGTCGTGGGGGTGATGAGTGACGAGGCCATGGCCGCCGTATTGGCCTCACGCGATGATGAAGTGCAGGTCCTCGGTGTATTCGACGCAGCGAACAAGAAAGAAGCCGCCCTTGAACTTCGCCGTCTTGGAGAGGCAGTTCACTTTTTGGCCAACGCGTCGGTATTGGGCTACGACGTTCGTTCTGCGATAATCTTTCATGGAGTTGCGGGAGCGCCATGCTTGAGGGCGAAGCAATGTGAGCAACTTTGGGCGAAACACGGCGCGCTGCTGGTAAAGTAACACTGCAGTTCTTGATGGAAGGCTTGTCGGTGACGGGCTGGTCCGACTGTGTCTGCGAGTCCTGGCGGCTGGCCCGGGCCTCGCCCGATCCGGCTGCTTTACGGATGACTGCGTTGAAAGGATCCATGTGAGGACATCTGGCCGGATGCCCCGATCAACTTGACCTCAAGTCACTGGATGGGCGATTGGGAACCGGCAGCGTGCTCGGGGGGAGAACGCGCCGACGGCCGTATTGCCTCTCCCCAAAGCGCCTCATGGCGCCTGTGGCGTTCGCCAAACTCCGAGCCGCTTTTTGACTAGCCGGATTTCAAGCTAAGACACTAGCCAATCACGGCATTTCTTCACGACCGCCAGAGCCATGCGAGAAGGACTGGATTTCATCCATGTCGATCTTCCCGTCACCGTTCTGGTCGATTGCAGAGAAGATTCTGCCGACAGCCTCCTGGACCTCGTTCTCGGACAGCGATCCGTCACCATCCGTGTCCAGAAGCGCCAGTACAAGTCGCATCCCGGTGCCGCGCATCATGCGAGGACCATGATTTCCGACCATTCCATGCTCACCGGCCGGGCCGCCATTGCGGTGCCGCTGCCAACCGTCTCCATGACGGGAAGCTTCCTCTTGACGGTTGTCACCCTCCTCTTGCCGATTGTTACCTTCGTTAGAGCTCCGATCCTGTTGCATTCTCTCCTGGACGGCTTGCTCAATCATCTGGCGAATCATTTCATGCGTCGGCCCACCCGTCTGTCCGCTCACATCCGGCAGTTGCCCAGTTCCGGGCTGTTGGGTCGCCGGGGTTGGTGCAGGTGTTCCGTTCGTCTGGGCGAGCGCGGGGAAGGCCGCGAACATCAAAGCGGCGGCCGCGGTGGTCGTGCAGCGTGGAAATCTCATGACATGCTCCATTGGTTGGTCGTGGTCTGCCTCAAGCTGTTTGGCTGGCCCCCAACTTGGAGTTCATTCCGATTGTTCCTCCCTGGAGATCGGGTCACGATGAAGTTACACGACCATGGAGTACGGGCTTCAACATACTGTGCCGACAGCAGCCGCACGTCATGGCCACGTGCAGTCAATTCTCGCCCAACAACGCAATGAGCTGCAGGCTTCGATCCCGACCAGGTAGCGTGGCAGGCCCTCGAAGAATGGCAGCACGCGCCCACGCGTCAGCTTCCTGCGAACGACAATCTCACCTCGTGGACTTGCAGGATCGGCAGCTGCGGCGGCCTCATGCGAGCCGGCCGGGGCGAAACTGAAAAACAACGATTAAAGAGGTGTGGCTGGGGAACCTGGATTCGAACCAGGACTAACGGAGTCAGAGTCCGTGGGTCTACCGTTAACCTATTCCCCAGCAGGCGTGACTATCGCCATAAAGGCGAAAATCGCGCGGGCTGAACGGCTGAGCCGCTTGAGCGCTGCCTTGTAGCCGCCAGTGGAAAATAGTCAAGTCTGCTTTGCGGTTCAATTGCCAGGTTTTGTCACCGGTTTCGAACGCCAGCTTTTCCCGTGGCGTGCGAACCTCCAAGCCTCAGCTCTCCTTGCGGCTGAACTGCGAGCGTTCGAAGAACAGCACGATGCCCAGGCCCAGAAACAGCGGGACGATGAGATAAAACAGCCGGAACACCAGCAGCGCCGCCACCACGCCGACCGGGTCCATGTCGGAAAGCCCGGCCAGGAACACCACCTCGAAAACGCCGAGGCCGCCTGGCGCGTGCGAAATCTGGGCGACCGAGAAGGAGACCAGGAAGACGCCCAGCACGACGAAATAGCCGGGATTGTGCACCTCGGGCAGGGCGAAGAAGATGATCGCCGCGGCCGCGAGCAGTTCGATCGGGCCGATCAGCAACTGCCTGGCGACGATCGGCAGCGCCGGATAGTGCAACTGAAAGCCGGCAATCCTCAGCGGGCGCAGGTGCAGCCAACTGCCGAATGCATAGGCTGCGATGAGGACCAGCATCGCAATGCCTGCCGCCTTCGACAGGCCGTGATGGGCAATGCCGGAAAAGCGGTCGATGATCTGCGGCTCGAACACCAGCACAAGGCCGGAGGCCAGTAACGTCGACAGTACGAAGGTTATCCAGCAGATCGCCACCAGCACGCCGACTTCCTGGCCGGTCAGCCCCCTTGTGCCGTAGGCACGGTAGCGGATGACGGCGCCGGAGAAAACCGAGCCGCCTATATTGTGCGACAGCGCGTAGGTGGTGAAGGAGCAGAGCGTCACGAACAGCCACGACACCTTCTTGCCAATATGCAGCAGCGCGATGTGATCGTAGCCGGCGAGCGCGGCATAGGCGACGACCGAGCTCAAACCCGCCAGGATCCAGCCACGAGTTGGAATGGCCGCCAGCCCGTCCCAGACGTCGTCGAGCGAGATGCCGCGCAATTCATGCCAGAGCAGCAGCAGCGAGAAGATCACCGCGCCGATGCCGACGACCGGCCAGAAATAGCGTTTCCAGTTCATTGCCCGACTGCCATGCGTTGCGTATCCGCTTCCTTTCCATCGAGAGGCCGTCCGCCCCGGATTCCCCATTCATTTCAGAAATGCCTTATTGAAGCCGGCTATTCAACCGCGAACACTTGTCGCGCCTGATGCCATCCCTGTTTGCCGGGCGGCGCGACGGTGTTGCGCTACCAGCCCAGCCTTGCCGGTGCATTACGCCAGTGCAAAAACAGGCCCGCGCACCCAGCCGGCAAAATTCAGCATGCGGCTCTTGGTGATCGGGCACGGCGCTGTTAGTCTGGCGGCAACTTGAAACATGCCAAAGCGCCTGCTGCGTCCTTCACCGGTTCGCGCGGCGCCGGAAGGAACGACAGTGGAAGACCGCGACACCGGCGCAGGCGCGCCGGAGGTGGGCGCGTCCAGCGCTTCCCTGGGGCCATCAGG
The DNA here is from genome assembly GCF_006442275.1 of Mesorhizobium sp. B2-3-10. Lineage (NCBI taxonomy): Bacteria > Pseudomonadati > Pseudomonadota > Alphaproteobacteria > Hyphomicrobiales > Phyllobacteriaceae > Mesorhizobium > Mesorhizobium sp. B2-3-10. The sequence goes on along the minus strand of NZ_VFVT01000002.1, from coordinate 499,184 downwards.
CCCGGGGACAGCCGGTTGGCAGCAACGCCGCCCAACGGAGCCTCGCTCCGTGAATGGGCAGGCTGGCGACGCGACCCAGAAGGGCAAGCCCAAGAAACGGCGCAAGCGAAGGCGTGGACGCAAGGTTTTTGCGCGCGACGAGGCGCGCCCAGGGGACAATCTATCGCCGGTGCAAGGCAAGGCTCATGTCGCGGTGGTGGATTTGAAGCCTGTTGCCGCGGCGACAATCTCGCCCGCCGCCTCATTGCCTCGCCCCGAACAAGGCCACCGCCGGCCCCCGGTGCACGAGCTTCCCGTCTTCGCCGCGCTGGACCTCGGCACCAACAATTGCCGGCTGCTGGTCGCCGTTCCCACGCGTCATGGCCAGTTTCGCGTCATCGATGCCTTCTCGCGCATCGTCAGGCTGGGCGAGGGGCTCACCGCCAATGGCCGGCTCGGCCAGCCGGCGATGGACCGCGCGGTCGAGGCGCTGAAGGTCTGCGGCGATAAATTGCGCGGTCGCAAGATCAGGAAGGCAAGGCTGATCGCCACCGAAGCCTGCCGAACAGCCGAAAACGGCGTGGAGTTCCTCGATCGCGTCGAACGCGAAGCCGGCCTGAAGCTCGAGATCATCGACCGCCAGACCGAAGCCCGTCTCGCGGTTTCCGGCTGCGGTTCGCTGGTCGAGCGCGACACGCAGGGCGTCGTCCTGTTCGACATCGGTGGCGGGTCTTCCGAGATCGCGCTGATCGATCTCACCGGCCGCCGTTCGCCGCGGCTGGCCAATCACATCGTCTCATGGACCTCGCTGCCGGTCGGCGTCGTCTCGTTGGCGGAACGCTTTGGCGGCCGCACCGTGACGCGCGAGATATTCACCGCCATGGTCGACGACGTCGCCGGCAGGCTGGCCGCTTTCGATGGCCGCGATCGGTTGAGCCATCTCAAGGCCAGCCCGAATTTTCATCTGCTGGGCACTTCGGGCACGGTGACGACGCTGGCCGGCGTCCATCTCGACCTCGAGCGCTACGATCGCCGACGGGTCGACGGCCTGTGGATGGACCGCGACAGCGTCGACCGCATGGTGGAGAAACTGGTCGGCTGGGATTTCCAGCAGCGCTGCGCCAACCCCTGCATCGGCGCCGACCGCGCCGATCTCGTGCTGGCCGGTTGTGCCATCCTCGAAGCAATCCGCGCCGTCTGGCCCTCGGAGAGGCTGCGCGTCGCCGACCGGGGCTTGCGCGAAGGAATATTGAGTGAGCTGATGGCCGATGACGGCGTCTGGCGCAATGACGGGCGTGCTAGGGCATCATGATCATGCTCAAACAAGAAATCAGGCAATGACGAAGAAACCGGAAAAGCCAGGGTCCGCCAGCATTCGCGTGCTGAAGACGCGGATCAAGAAGAAAAGCGGGCTGAAGGAATCGTCGCGCCGCTGGCTGCAGCGCCACATCAACGATCCCTATGTCCAGCGCTCCAAGGCCGACGGCTATCGCTCGCGCGCGGCCTACAAGCTGATCGAGATCGACGACAAGCACCACCTCTTGAAGCCCGGCATGAAAGTAATCGATCTGGGTGCCGCCCCCGGCGGCTGGTGCCAGGTCGCGGCCGCGCGCACGAAATCGACGGCCGAAAACCCGCATGTCGTCGGCATCGATTATCTCGAAATGGACGCCGTGCCCGGTGCGCCGGTGCTGCTGATGGATTTCCTGGACGCCGACGCGCCGCAAAGGCTGGCCGAGGCGCTGGGCGGGGATCCGGATGTCGTGCTGTCCGACATGGCGGCGCCGACCACCGGCCACAAGCGGACCGACCATATCCGCACCATGCATCTGTGCGAGGTGGCGGCCGATTTCGCGCTCTCGGTCCTCAAGCCGGGCGGCCATTTCCTCGCCAAGACCTTCCAGGGCGGCGCCGAAAATGAGTTGCTCTCGATGCTCAAGAAGAATTTCCGCTCCGTCCATCACGTCAAGCCGCCGGCCTCACGCGATGAATCGGTGGAGCTCTATCTGTTGGCCAAGGATTTTAAGGGGCGAGAGTCCGGTCCGCCGCCAGGCGGATCGGAACGTCCAGTGGACGTTCCGAAGGACTCGAGCGCCCCGAGCCATAGCGAAGGGCCGGGGGACGCCGACGGCTGAAAGGCCAGCTCCCCGCCGGTCCGCCGCCAGGCGGATCGGAACGTCCAGTGGACGTTCCGAAGGACTCGAGCGCCCGGAGCCATGGCGAACGGCCGGGGACGCCGCGGCTGATCGCTCTACGGCGACTTATCACTCTCCCGGCGATCTGACGGGTTCCAGCGTCTTCGGCGTCGTCAGCCGGCCATGGCCGGAGACGGCGTTACCGGCGTCGGGCGCCATCCGCATGAACGACAGCGACGCCGCCGCCGACACCGCCGCCACGATGAAGAAGGCGGTATGGAAGTCGCGCAGCGTCAGCGGGCCGCCATGGATCGAGGTCGAGACTTCCAGAATGCCGCCGGCGAGCGCCACGCCGAGCGCGATCGAGAGCTGCTGGAACACCGCCGTGATCGGCGTTGCCTTGCTGGTATCCTCGGCCGACACCTCGGCATAGGAGAGCGCGTTGACGCCGGTGAAGAACATCGAGCGGATGAAGCCGCCGACCAGCAATATGGCCAGCATCAGCGCGTAAGGTGTTTCGGGGGTGAAGAGGCCGTAGATGGCGATCGATGCGGCGGCGACCAGCGAGCCGACGATCAGCACGCGGCGAAAGCCGACAACGCGGAAGATCAGCGCGGTGACGAATTTCATGCCGATGGCGCCGATCGCCGAGACAAAGGTGATCATGCCGGACTGGAACGGTGTCAGCCCGAACCCGATCTGGAACATCAGAGGCAAAAGGAAGGGCACGGCGCCGATGCCGATGCGAAACAGCGAGCCGCCAAGCACCGACGAGCGGAACACCTGGTTACGGAACAGTTCGAGCGCCAGCAGCGGATTTTTGGCGCGGCGCGCATGCATGAGGTAGAGCCCGCCCGACAGCAGTCCCACGGCGATCGTGATGAAGCCGGTGGCCGGCGGCAGATAAGGCAGGCTGACCACAGACAGGCCAAAGACGACGCCGGAAGCGGCCAGCCCGCTCAGAACGAAGCCGACGAAATCGAGCGGCGGCGTCTCGGTTGCCTCGGTTTCCGGCAGGAAGCGGGTGGCAAGCCAAATGCCGATCAGGCCGATCGGGACGTTGATCAGGAAGATCCAGTGCCAGGTGAAGTAGGTGGTGATGAAGCCGCCGATCGGCGGACCCACCAGCGGGCCGACCAGTGCGGGAACGGTCAGCCACGACATGGCGGCGACCAGTTCGCTCTTGGGCGTGGCGCGTACCAGAACCAGGCGCCCGACCGGGGTCATCATGGCGCCGCCAATGCCTTGCAGGAAACGCGCGACCACGAAGGCGGGCAGAGAACCGGAGAGGGCACATGCTACCGAACCGGCAATGAACACTGCAATCGCGGCACGAAAGATGGTCTTGGCGCCGAAGCGATCGGCCATCCAGCCGCTGATTGGAATGAAGATCGCCAGCGACACCAGATAGGCCGTCAGCGCCAGTTTGAGCGCGATCGGGCTGGTGTGGATGTCGATGGCGATCGCCGGTAGCGATGTCGCGATGACGGTCGAATCCATGTTTTCCATGAAGAGAGCGACCGCCAATATGAGCGGAATGGTGCGGTTCACAAGACGCGTCCGGACTGATTCTCTGTGTCGTCGGCTGGGGCAAGCCGGCACGCAGGGCGGTTATCACGGGCAGAGGGTGATGTCGTGTTAAATTGCTGTCACTTTTGTGCGACTGCAAGGATGCGGCCTTTCGCTTTGGCATGCCCCATGCCGGCAGAGATCCCTGCCAGGCAAGGGACACCTTGCATGGAACGACACACGTCATTATTGTAGTGAATATAACTACTATGGGACATTGCCATGGAAAAAGGTGTTTCGGCGGCCGATGCCAATCGCAGGTTTTCTCTCCTACTGCGCGGCGTTCGCGAAGGACAAAGCTACGTGGTGACCAGTCACGGGCGTCCGGTCGCTCGGATCGTGCCCGCGGATCATCAGGAGGGTGTGGCTGCCCGATCGCGCGCGGCGTTGTTGTCGCGCCTTGAGCGCCAGCCTGTCATGAATGCCGGGCAGTGGACGCGCGATGAGCTTTATGAGGACGAGCATTGAAGATCGCGCTCGATACGAATATCCTTGCTTACGCGGAAGGGGTGAACGGTGCGGAGAAGCGCGACATCGTTCTCGAATTGCTGCGCGATCTCCGGCAAGATGACGCGGTTATTCCTGTTCAGGTTCTTGGTGAACTCTTCAAAGTTTTGGTCCGCAAAGCAGGAAGACCGCCCCTGGAGGCACGGGATGCCCTTCTGAGCTGGAGCGACGCATTTTCCGTTGCCGCGACGACGCAAGACGTGATGATGATGGCCGCTGATCTGGCTACCGATCATCGACTCAGCATTTGGGACTCGGTCATTCTCTCCACGGCCTCGCAAGCTGGCTGTCGGCTGCTGGTCTCGGAAGATCTGCAAGACGGCTTCACATGGGGCGCGGTCACTGTCGTCAGTCCTTTCGCAGCGCCGCGTCACCCATTGCTTGATGCTCTAGCGGGGAAGTCTGGCGACTAGAACGCGGAGCGACGCAACGATCGGCTTTTCATCCGTCCCGCGACGTGTTACCAGCCACCGCCAATCCTGAAAGGGAATAACGAGTCGGCGCTGTCCATTCCGGTCCAGCGCTTTTTCGCATTCAAAGGGCTGGCCATGGCAAAAATCATTGAAACGTCTACCGGCGCACTGGCGCTGACCTTTGACGACGTGCTTTTGCAGCCCGGTCATTCCGAGGTCATGCCCGGCCAGACCGACATCCGCACTCGCATCGCCGGCGACATCGATCTCAACGTGCCGATCCTGTCGGCGGCGATGGACACGGTCACCGAGGCAAGGCTCGCCATCGCCATGGCGCAGGCCGGCGGCATCGGCGTCATCCATCGCAATTTCTCGCCCGCTGAACAGGCCGAGCAGGTGCGGCAGGTCAAGAAATTCGAATCCGGCATGGTGGTCAACCCGGTCACGATCGGGCCCGACGCCACGCTCGCCGACGCATTGTCGCTGATGCGCACCTATTCGATCTCGGGCATTCCGGTGGTCGAGAATGGCGGCGCCGGTGGCCACAAGACCGGGCGGCTGGTCGGCATCCTGACCAACCGCGATGTGCGCTTCGCTTCCGATCCGGCGCAAAAGGTCTACGAATTGATGACCCGTGAGAACCTGATCACGGTCAAGGAGAACGTCGACCAGGACGAGGCCAAGCGGCTTCTGCACCAGCACCGCATCGAGAAGCTGGTGGTGGTCGACAAAACGGGCAATTGCGTCGGGCTGATCACCGTCAAGGACATCGAGAAGTCGCAACTCAACCCGCACGCGACCAAGGATGCGCAGGGGCGCCTGCGCGCCGCGGCCGCCACCAGTGTCGGTGATGACGGCTTCGAGCGCGCCGAGCGTCTTATCGAGGCCGGCGTCGATCTTTTGGTGATCGACACAGCGCATGGCCACTCGCAGCATGTGCTGGACGCGGTGACGCGGGCGAAGAAGCTTTCCAATTCCGTGCGCATCCTGGCCGGCAACGTCGCCACCGCGGAAGGCACGCGGGCGCTGATCGACGCCGGCGCCGACGCCGTCAAGGTCGGCATTGGCCCGGGCTCCATCTGCACTACCCGCATTGTGGCTGGGGTCGGCGTTCCGCAGCTTTCGGCCATCATGTCGGCGGTCGAGACAGCGCACAAATCAGGCGCCTCGGTGATCGCCGACGGCGGCATCAAATATTCCGGCGATCTCGCCAAGGCACTCGCCGCCGGCGCCAGCGCCGCCATGATCGGCTCGCTGCTTGCCGGAACCGACGAAAGCCCGGGCGAGGTCTATCTGCACCAGGGCCGCTCCTTCAAGGCCTATCGCGGCATGGGCTCGGTCGGCGCCATGGCGCGGGGCTCCGCCGATCGCTACTTCCAGGCCGAGGTGCGCGACACGCTGAAACTGGTGCCGGAAGGCATTGAAGGGCAGGTTCCCTATAAAGGACCTGTGTCTGGCGTGCTGCACCAGCTTGCGGGCGGGCTGAAAGCCGCTATGGGTTATGTTGGTGGCCGCGACCTTGCCGATTTCCGCGACCGCGCCACCTTTGTGCGCATATCCAACGCCGGACTTCGTGAAAGCCACGCCCATGACGTCACGATTACCCGCGAAAGCCCCAACTATCCCGGCGGAGCCTGATTCTTCCGGACTTTGGGGGAACTTGACCGCCATGGTGCTGCGCTTGTCGCGCCATGTCGGGGCGCTCTGCTTCCTCTCGGCGGCGGTTTTTGTCGCCATGACGGGGATGGAGTTCTTCTATTTCCGTCGACTGAGCGGGGGCCTGGCTTCGCTCGACATGCGTTATTTCGGATTCACGCCCGACGAAGGCATGGCCTGGCTGACGGCGCTTGGCCGGCGCGGCAGCGAGATCATCCTGGTCTGGCACTACCTGACCTTCGATCTTCTGTTTCCGGCGCTGTTGTCGCTGACGCTGGTCAGCCTGATCCTGGCAACTGGCCGGCGCCTGAAGAATTTCCGCGTGCTGCCGGCGCAGATGCAGGCGGTCTTCGCGCTGATCCTGGTGCTGCCCTATACACTCGCCGACTACGCCCAGAACATCGCCGTGGCGCGCCTTCTGTCCGATTTCCTCTACGCCAACCCGGACTCGCTGTCCTTTGCCTCGGCGCTGATCGTCACCAAATTCGCGCTTCTCGCCGTCCCGGTCATCGTCATTGCCGCTTTCTGGCTGGCAGGCCAAAGACGTCGGAGTTGAAGCGGAGCAGGGCAGGGGCGGCTTCATGAACCAGACCACGATCTTCTGGCCTGTGCTGGCTCACGTGCTGCTGATCTACATCGTCTATATCGTCATGGGCCGGCGCCGCTATTTTGCTGTCAAGTCGGGTGAAGCCAAGGTCGGCCAGTACAAGGTTCGTTCGACCGAGCCGGCCTCAACTGTCACCGTCGCGAACAATTTGATCAACCAATTCGAACTGCCGGTGCTTTTCTACGTGCTGTGCCTGACACTGCACATGACCAACGGCGTCAATTACATCACCCTCGCACTGATGTGGATTTTTGTCGCGTCGCGCTATTTTCACGCCTGGTTTCACCTGACCAGCAACAAGCTGCTGGTGCGCAACCGCTCCTTCGGGTTGGGCGCGGTGGTGCTGGCGCTGGGCTGGATCTGGCTGGCCCTGCACTTGCTCGCGATCGTATGAGCTGCGCTAATCACCTTCTCGAAAAAGGAAGAGGGAAAGGCCGGCGCCTATAGATCGAACACCGCGATCTTGCGATTGTCGAACTTGATGCCGATCTCGCCGCGTACCAGCTTCAGCGCGTGTTCGCCGAACACGGCGCGCCGCCATCCTTGCAGCGCGGGCACATCGGCATCCTCGCCCTCGGCGGCGATGCGATCGATGTCATCGCTGGAGGCCAGCACCTTCGAGGCGACGCCCTGCTTTTCGGCGACGATCCTGAGCAGGACCTTCAACAGTTCCGCGGCCGCATTCGAGCCCTCGGGCGGCTGGAAGTTTTTCGGCAGTTTCGGCATCTGCTCCTTGGGCAGGGCGAGCGCGGTGTTGACCGCGCTGAGCAATGCCGTCGCCGTCGAGGAGCGTTCCCAGCCTTTTGGCGTGGTGCGCAGCTTGGCAAGGGCTGCCGCATCGCGCGGTCCTTGCTGCGCGATCTCGTAGATCGCGTCGTCCTTGAGCACACGGCCGCGCGGCACGTCGCGCTCGCGCGCCTCGCGTTCGCGCCACGCCGCCACGGCCTGCACGATCGCCAGTTCCTGGGGCTTGCGAAGCCGCATCTTCAGCCGCTTCCAGGCATCCTCGGGGTGCGGATCGTAGGTCTCCCGCGAGGTCAGGACATCCATCTCCTCATTCAGCCAGTGAGCGCGGTTTTCCCGCGCCAGCTCGGCGTTGAGATGCTGATAGACCTCGATCAGATGGGTGACGTCGGCCAGCGCGTAATCAAGCTGCTTGTCGGACAGCGGCCGATGGCGCCAGTCGGTGAAGCGCGACGACTTGTCGAGCCGCGCCCCGGTGATGCGCTGTACCAGCTGATCGTAGGAAACGCTGTCGCCGAAGCCGCAGACCATCGCCGCCACCTGGGTATCGAACACCGGGTGCGGAACGAGGTCGCCGAGATGGACGATGATTTCGATGTCCTGGCGCGCCGCATGGAAGACTTTGACCACCGCCTCGTTGGCCATCAGCCTGAAGAAGGGAGCCAGGTCGATGTCAGGTGACAGCGGATCGATCAGCGCGGTCACGCCGGGCGCGGCCATCTGGATCAGGCACAGGATTGGCCAGAAGGTCGTTTCGCGGATGAATTCGGTGTCGACGGTGACGAAATCCGACTTTTCGAAAGCGGCGAGAACGGTCTCGAGTTCTTTCTGGGTGGTGATGACGTGCATCAAATCGCTTTTGGCAGGAGTAGGGTCTTCCTAGATTTCAGCCGGGAAGGCTTTCGTCAAGCTGTGGCGCCACCGTCACGGTCCTTCCGGACTGTCTGGATCGCTATTTCTCCTCGCCAGCCGTGCGAAAATGGTCGACGTGCGCAACAGCGCCGTGAAGCGGCTGCGCTTGCCTGCCGGTACTCCAGAGCGTGCCTGCATGCGGTAGAGGATGACGGCGATGAAGATCGCGTAGACCACGGCGCTGAAGACGAACAGCGCGCTTGGCCCGAAATACTGCATCGCGGTCGAGGCCGCGAAAGGGCCGCCAATAGCGCCGAAGGAGTAGAACAGCATCAGGGCGGTGTTGATCAGCACGAACTCGCCGGCATCCGCGCGGTCGTTGGAATGTGCCGCCGACAGCGAATACAGCGGCATGGCGAAACAGCCGAAGATAAAGATGATGATGAAGTTGAGCAGCGGGTTGCTGCCGGCGATGAACACCAGCGCCAGAGCCGAAAGCATCGCGCAGCAGGTCGTCATCAGCAGCACCCGGCGCCGATCCCAGCGGTCGGAGAGGTAACCGAGCGGATACTGGATGATGGCGCCGCCGAAAATGCCGACGTTGACGAAGGTGACGACATCGCCGACCGACATGCCGATCTGCTCCGCATAGACCGGCGACAAGGTGCGAAAGGCACTGTTGGTGACGCCGACGGCGATGCAGCCAAAGCAGCCCAGAGGCGAAATCCGCCAGACGCGGGCCAGATCGAGCTTGACCTCTTCCGGCGGCGTCGGGTTGGAGCGGTCGCCGAGCGAGACCGGCACCAACGACAGCGTGATCATGATCGACATGATTGCGAAGATGGTGAAGCCACCGGCGCCGAAGACGGGAATCAGGAACTGGGCTGATGTCACCGATCCGGTATCGACCATCCGGTAGATCGCCAGCACGCGGGCGCGGTCGCGGTTGGTGACGCCGGAATTCAGCCAGCTTTCGACGATGGTGAACAATCCGGCGAAACAGAAGCCGCCGGCAAAGCGCACCGCGCACCACATCACCGGATCGAGAACCAGCACGAGCAGCAAGGTGCCGACGGAGGCGATCGCCGCCAGCGCCGAAAACGCCCTGATATGGCCCACCGCCTTCATGATGCGGGTGATGGCCAGGCAGCCGAGCAGGAAGCCGGCGAAATAGAAGGTGCCCATCAGGCCGATGTCGGAAGCCGAAAACCCTTCCTGCGCGCCACGCAGCGCGATCAGCGTGCTCTGCAGCCCATTGCCGCCGAGGAGGATGCCTGCGGCGAGAAGAAGCGGGATCAGGGGACGGATGGAGGACATAAAGGAATACAGCCGCTCATCGTTGATCCTTTTTGGACCATCGTCTCCGTCGATGCCAGCGGCATTTGCCAATGAAAAGGCAGCAAGGCCTCGGCCCGAATTCAGCTCGGCGGATGAAACAGATGTCGATGGCGACCGGCAGCGCCGGTTAATCGGTCAGAGTATCAATCGACGCGCTCAAAAATGTCTAGGCTGGTCCCGAAGGCGCGCCATGTTCCAACCGTGGTCAGCTTTGCGGGCTCACCCTCGGCATCGGCTGAAAGAGCCAGGCCAGCCACCGTGTGCCACAACATCTCGATCTTGCCGTCTCGAAAAATGCCGGTATAGCTGACCGCCGCCGGCCCCGTCTTTCCTGACGCCGCGGAAGTAAAGCCGATCACATCTCCATGAGCGGCCCCGTGAAGAGGCACTTCCATCCCGGAAAAGCTGCTGTCGGGCAACGCTGTCTTGAAGACACCGCGGATCAAACCCTCACTATCGTCCTCAATAATTACAACCGAACCGTATTGATTGCGCCAAGTGCCCTTCCAGGAAAACACGTTTGCCTCCTCTCGGTCCATCATGCGCTAACGCGACAGGCGGTTCACCGTTCCGCCACATGACCGGCCATAAATTGAAAGCCGAAGTTCCAAGCTGAGAGATCGCCCCTCCGTCCCTTTGCCTTGACAAACCATGCCTCTCATGCGCTTTTCGCGCAAATTTTGGGCCGGGCTGCGATGCTTTGGCCCGCCACTCACAATCCCGGACTTTTATCCATGACCATGCACCGTTACCGCAGCCATACCTGTGCCCAGTTGCGAAAGAGCGACGTCGGCAATTCCGTTCGCCTGTCGGGTTGGGTGCATCGCGTGCGCGACCATGGCGGCCTGCTGTTCATCGACCTGCGCGACCATTACGGCCTGACCCAGATCGTCGCCGATCCCGATTCGCCTGCCTTCAAGATCGCCGAGACCTTGCGCGGCGAATGGGTGATCCGCGTCGATGGCGAGGTCAAGGCGCGCTTGCCCGAGACCACGAACGCCAATTTGCCGACCGGCGAGATCGAGATTTTCGCCCGCGAGATCGAGGTGTTGTCGGCGGCCAAGGAATTGCCGCTGCCGGTGTTCGGCGAGCCCGATTATCCCGAGGACATCAGGCTGAAATACCGCTTCCTCGACCTGCGCCGCGAGACACTGCACAAGAACATCGTGGCGCGCACGAAGATCATCGCCGAGATGCGCAAGCGCATGGGCGAGGTCGGCTTCACCGAATTCTCGACGCCGATCCTGACCGCCTCGTCGCCGGAAGGCGCGCGCGACTTCCTGGTGCCGTCGCGCATCCATCCCGGCACCTTCTACGCGCTGCCGCAGGCGCCGCAGCAATACAAGCAGCTGATCATGGTGTCGGGCTTCGACCGCTATTTCCAGATCGCGCCCTGCTTCCGTGACGAGGACCCGCGCGCCGACCGCTTGCCCGGCGAATTCTACCAGCTCGACCTCGAAATGAGTTTCGTCGAGCAGGACGACGTGCTGTCGACCATGGAACCGGTGATGCGCGGCGTCTTCGAGACCTTCGCCAACGGCAAGCCGGTGACGCAGAAATTCCAGCGCATCCCCTATGATGTCGCCATGCGCAAATACGGCTCCGACAAGCCGGACTTGCGCAACCCGATCGAGATGCAAGCCGTCTCCGACCATTTTCGCGATTCCGGCTTCAAGGTGTTCGCCAACATCCTGGCCAACGATCCGAAGGCCGAGGTGTGGGGCATTCCGGCAAAGACCGGCGGCAGCCGCGCCTTTTGCGACCGCATGAATAGCTGGGCGCAAGGCGAGGGCCAGCCGGGGCTGGGCTACATCTTCTGGCGCAAGGAAGGCGACAAGCTCGAAGGCGCCGGCCCGCTCGCCAAGAACATCGGCGAGGAACGTACCGAGGCGATCCGCCTGCAGCTCGGCCTTGCCGACGGCGACGCCGCTTTCTTTGTCGCCGGTGATCCGAAGAAGTTCGTGTCGTTCGCGGGCGCTGCGCGCACCCGTGCCGGCGAGGAGCTGAACCTCGTCGACCGCGAACGCTTCGAACTGTGCTGGATCGTCGACTTCCCGTTCTTCGAATGGAACGAGGAGGAGAAGAAGATCGACTTCGCCCACAACCCGTTCTCGATGCCGCAGGGTGGCATCGACGCGCTGAACGGCGAGGATCTGCTCGGCATCAAGGCCTTCCAGTACGACATGGTCTGCAACGGTTTCGAGATCGCCAGCGGCGGTATCCGCAACCATTTGCCCGAAACCATGGTCAAGGCGTTCGAGACGGTCGGGCTCGACCGCGCCACGGTCGAGGAACGCTTTGGCGGCCTCTACCGTGCCTTCCAGTATGGCGCGCCGCCGCATGGCGGCATGGCTGCGGGCGTCGACCGCGTCGTCATGCTGCTGGTCGGCGCCAAGAACCTGCGCGAAATCACCATGTTCCCGATGAACCAGCAGGCTTACGACCTGTTGATGAACGCGCCGTCGGAAGCCTCGCCGCAGCAGCTTCGCGATTTGGCGCTGCGCGTAGCGCCGGTGAAGAAGGACTGACGGGTGCAACTGCCCTTTCTCCCCGTCACTATACGGGGAGAAATGTCCGGCAGGACAATGAGGGGCAGCGCGGGCTGGCGATTTGCGAGCGATCGTAGCAGCCGAGGCCTTCTGACAGGCAATCGTTTCAGACTGGAATTCATATTCGCAAGCGTCGGCGCTGCCCCTCATCCGCCTGCCGGCACCTTCTCCCCGTATAGTGACGGGGAGAAGGCAGCTAATTCGATCAGTCCTCGTTCGCCTTGACGCTGACGCCGAGCGTCTTCGGCAGGTCGAGCGGGTTGGACATGGCGCCCGCCATGATCAGCGCGAACGGCACCGATGCCGGCGGCTCGGCCGAGATTTCGAGGCTCTTCGGATCGTCGAGATATTTGCTGACCGCCGCCGTAACCTGGGCCGTCAGCTCGGGATTGTTGAGCTGCGCCATGCCGAACGGCACGATTGCCTTGGCTTGGTTGGCGATGTCCTTGGCCGACATGCCCTGCTGCTTGCCGACATAGTCCAGCACCTTGCCGGTCAGCGAATCGTCGTCGAAGCGGATCGATGCGCTGTTGAACGAAAGCTGCTGCAACAGGCCGAGCATGGCCATGCCTTGCGCCGAATTGTCGGCGCCTTCCGGCTGTGCGGCCATCTTCTTCTGCATTTCCTGCAGCGACTTGATGAAATCGATCGTGTAGCCGCCGAGGTCGAACGTCATGCCGAGCGTGCCGGCATTCTCGACGGAGATGTCGTATTTCGACAGCTCCATCTTGCCGTCCGACGGCTGCCAGGTGCCGGCCATTTCAAGATTGCCCGAAATGTTCTGGTAGCCGAGCGCGTTGATGACCTCCTTGGACTTGGGGTCCTCGACCAGCGAGAGATCGGCCGTGAATTTCTCCGTGTTGGCGGTGAATTCCATCGCCTTGCCGTCGGCGGGCGGCGTGATCTGGATGGCAAGCCCGTCCATCGAAAAAGCGGTCTTGTCGGCGACCTTGACCGTCATGTTCGAGAGTTCAGCGGATTTGTACATCATCAGCGAGCCAAGCGGGCTGGTGGAGCCGTCGGCCGGCACCGTCATGTCGTGGATGACGAAGGGGCTGAGATCCAGGGTGACGCCGTCCTTGCTGTGTTCGAAGGCCGAGGTCGATACGGTGCCGATATCATAGCCGCCATTGGCTTCGGTGATGTTCTCGAGCTTGACGTCGCCGATCGTCAGCGCTTCCTTTTCCGCGGCCGGTTTCACGGACACGCCCTGCAGCACCATGCTGGTGTTGTCGCCGGTCACGCCGGTCCAGGAGATGTCGACGCCCTGGGCGGAGAGTGCTGCCTTCAGCCGGTCCGCGACCGCCGCGTCCTGGGCAAGGGCCGCATTCAGCGGCAGCGTGAGCAAGAAGGTCGAAAGTGCGAATTTCCGGAGAGTTGAGCGGTTGATTGTCATCGCAAGGTCCCTGAGAGTGTCCTGAAATTATTTTTCAATTCTTTGCGCCATCACCATTCCGTGACGAACTGGACGGGAAAAAGGCGTGTCCCGGCACAATGGTCGAAAATCGCGCTGAAAGGCAAACCCGATCCGACCGCTATTGGAGAATGCAGTGAATTTGGCATGAAGGTCGAGCCGCCAGCGTGCTTCGCAATAGATGCGGCATGTAACAGATTGATGTTGGCCGGCAAGCTCGACCTTGCGGTTTTCTGTTGCAGAATTGCGCGCAAATCGACTGCTCCGGTGCGCGCCTCTTGCCGCGAATCACCCGCTCGGCTAGGTGCAGCCCATGGGAAAAAGGCTTTTGCCGCCTGACAATGGCGGCGGCGATCATATCGAACCAGTCGACCTCAAGAAGGCGCTGGAAGAGCGCTATCTCGCCTATGCGCTGTCGACCATCATGCACCGGGCGCTCCCGGATGTGCGCGACGGACTGAAGCCGGTCCATCGCCGCATCATGCACGCCATGCGCCTGTTGCGCCTCAACCCCGACCAGGGGTTCGCCAAATGCGCTCGTATCGTCGGCGAGGTGATGGGCAAGTTCCACCCGCATGGCGACCAGTCGATCTATGATGCGCTGGTGCGGCTGGCGCAGGATTTTTCGATGCGCTATCCGCTGGTCGACGGCCAGGGCAATTTCGGCAACATCGACGGCGATAACGCCGCCGCCATGCGCTACACCGAAGCGCGTATGACCGACGTGGCCACCGATCTGCTTGCCGGCATCACCGAAGACGCGGTCGACTATCGGCCGACCTACAATGAAGAGGACGAGGAGCCGGTCGTGCTCCCCGGTGCCTTCCCCAATCTCTTGGCCAACGGCTCGTCCGGCATCGCGGTTGGCATGGCGACCTCGATCCCGCCGCACAATGCCGCAGAGCTCTGCGACGCGGCGCTGCATCTGATCGAGCATCGCGATGCGCCGGTGGCGAAGCTGATGGATTTCGTCCAGGGCCCGGATTTTCCGACCGGCGGCATCATCGTCGACAGCCGTGCCTCGATCCTCGAAGCCTATGAGACCGGCCGCGGCGGGTTTCGCGTGCGGTCGAAATGGAACCAGGAAGACCAGGGCAGGGGCACCTGGAGCATTGTCGTTACCGAAATCCCCTATGGGGTGCAGAAGGCGCGGCTGATCGAGAAGATCGCCGAGCTGTTGATGGCCCGCAAGCTGCCGCTGCTCGAGGATATCAGGGACGAAAGCGCCGAGGACATCCGCGTCGTGCTGGTGCCGAAGAGCCGTTCGGTCGACCCAGGCATCCTGATGGAATCGCTGTTCAAGCTGACCGAGCTCGAAAGCCGTTTCCCGCTCAACATGAATGTGCTGTCGCGCGGCAAGGTGCCCAACGTGCTGTCGCTGAAGGGCGTGCTGCAGGAATGGCTGGACCACCGCCGCGACGTCCTCATCCGTCGCTCGAAATTTCGCCTCGGCGAGATCGAGAGGCGGCTGGAAATCCTTGCCGGCTACCTGATCGCCTATATCAACATCGACGAGGTGATCAGGATCATCCGCGAGGAGGATGAGCCCAAGCAGGTCATGATGGCCCGCTGGTCGCTCACCGACACCCAGGCCGAAGCGATCCTCAACATGCGGCTGCGCGCCTTGCGCAAGCTGGAAGAATTCGAGATCCGCAAGGAATTCGACGGCCTGACTGCCGAGAAGAAGCAGATCGAGGCACTGCTGGCGTCCGATGCCAAGCAGTGGTCGACCATCAAGTGGGAAGTCACTCAGGTTCGCGAGAAGTTCGGTCCGGAGACCGAGCTCGGCAAGCGCCGCACGCAGTTCGCCGACGCGCCCGAGCACGACCTGACCGATATCGCGCACGCCATGATCGAGCGCGAGCCGGTCACCGTGGTGGTTTCGGAAAAAGGCTGGCTGCGGGCGATGAAGGGCCATCTGGCCGATTTTTCGACGCTGACCTTCAAGGAGGGCGACAGCCTCAAGCTCGCCTTCCATGCCCAGACGACGGACAAGGTTCTGGTCTTCACGACCGGCGGCAAGTTCTATACGATCGGCGCCGACCGGCTGCCGGGCGGCCGCGGCCATGGCGAGCCGATCCGCATCATCGTCGACATGGACAATGACCAGGACATCGTCACCGCCTTCGTCCACGATCCCAAGCGCAAGCTGCTGCTCGCCTCTTTCGACGCCAACGGCTTCATCGTTCCCGAGGAAGAGGTGGTCGCCAACACCCGCAAGGGCAAGCAGGTGATGAACGTCAAGGCGCCGGACGAGGCCAAGCGCTGCGTGCCGGTCACCGGCGATCACCTGGCCATCGTTGGCGAGAACCGCAAGATGCTGGTGTTCGCGCTCTCGGAAATTCCGGAGATGGGTCGCGGCAAGGGTGTGCGGCTGCAGAAATACAAGGACGGCGGCCTGCTCGACCTCAAGCCGTTCACGCTGGAGACCGGTCTCTCCTGGCAGGATTCGGCCGACCGTACCTTCACCCGGTCGCGCGAGGAATTGGCTGAATGGATCGGCGCCCGGGCGTCGGCGGGACGGATGGTGCCTAAGGGATTCCCAAGGACTGGGAAGTTCGGCTAGAAGCTGCCGATCTCCTCCCTCGTGGGGGAAATGGCCGGCTGGCCAGAGGAGGCGCTGTCCCGCCAGCGCATCAAATGGCTGGCTACACCTCTCGCAATTCTCGGTCCTTAAGATCGGATCAGAGGTTCACGCCCCCTCTGTCCTGCAGGAGATTCCCCACGAGCGGGGAGATTGGCAGCTGCGCCATCACCATTTGGAGTATCGTCACGACTGCTGCACTATATCGGTGCATAACTGACCGGATGGGCCGGGGAGAACAGGGCGTTTGAAGGAAGCAAAGATCCAGAAGCCGGAACGGCAGCAGCGCCTCTTCGGGCTGTCCACACCGCTTCGTTCGGCCGTCATACCGCCGCTCTCGGCGGCGCGCTGGCTGCTGGTGCTGATCGTTGCCGCCGGCGTCTATTTTTTCCATGGCTTCCTGTTCCCGGTGCTGGCCGCCCTCGTTATCGCCTTCGCCAGCTGGCCGCTCTACCGACGGCTGCTGGTCGGCGTCGGCGGCAACCGAACCATCGCCGCCACATTTGCCATCCTGTTCATCCTGGCCTTCCTGGTGATACCGATCGCGCTTGCCGGCACCTATGCCATCAACGAGGTGCGCGAATGGGTCGGCTGGGCGATAGAGACCAACCGCCACGGTGCGGTGACGCCGCACTGGATCGCCACCCTGCCTGTGGTGGGTGAATGGCTGAACGAGCAGTGGACGACCAATCTCGGCCATCCCGGCGGCATCGGCGAACTGATCCAGCTGGTCAGCGGCGCCAATATAGGCAGCATCTACCGCGGTGCGCTCGCCGCCGGCGGCAGTGCTTTCAGCCTCTTTCTGACGCTGCTGTTCATGATGATCGCCCTGTTTTTCGCCTATCGCGACGGCGAGAATTTCGCCGGCCAGATCGACCGCCTCGGCGAGCGCATCCTGCCCACCCGCTGGGAACGGATCTCGCGCGTCGTGCCGGCGACCATTTCCTCGACCGTGACCGGCATGACGGTAATCGCCATCGGCGAGGGACTGGTGCTGGGCATCGCCTACTGGCTGGCTGGTGTGCCGTCGCCGGTGACGCTCGGCGCGCTGACCGGCGTGATGGCGCTCATCCCCGGCGGTGCGCCATTGTCCTTCACATTGGTCTCGATCTACCTCGCCGCCAGCGGCTCACCGATGGCCGGCCTGGCGCTGTTCATCTGGGGCACGGTCGAGTTGTTCGTCGTCGACAAGACGTTGCGCCCCAAGCTCGTCGGCGGCCCGATAAAACTGCCCTTCCTGCCGACCTTTTTCGGTTTGATCGGCGGCGTCAAGACCATGGGTTTTCTCGGCCTGTTCATCGGCCCGGTGCTGATGGCGCTGCTGGTCGCGATCTGGCGCGAGTGGCTGCGCGAGGTGGAACTGGCCGACGAGATCGTGCCGCCGAATGAAATCGAAGCCGGTCCACAAATCGAAGTCCTGCCCGAACCCAGCGTGGTCAAGAAAGCCAGCGCCTGAATCTCGACCTCTACGCCGGATGGTGTACCGCGAGGTCGCCTCGGCGCTTGCGTCCATCATGCAACTGCCAGACCGAATGGGCGACGAGCGTGACGATCAGGATGCCGCCGCCGATCAGGCTGTTGCGGGTCGGCGTCTCGGCAAAGATCATCCATACCCAGATCGGCGCCAGCACGGTTTCGAGCAGGTAGAACATCGCCACTTCCGGTCCTGAAATGTATTTCGGCCCGGCGGCGAGGCAGAAGAACGAGATCGGCATGATGACGGCGCCGTTGAAGATGATCCACCATGGCGCGTTTACGTGAAAGCCTTCGCCGCTCACCATGAAGGCCGCCAGCCCAAGCGGCAGAAGTACGCCGATCAGCGAGGTGAATCCCATATCCTTGCCGCTGGCGCGCGAGAGGGTGATCGCGACCGCGATGAAGAAAGCCGAGCACAGCGCCATGAAATCACCGAACAGCTTGCCGCTGCCAACCGAACCGCCGACGATGACCAGCACGCCGAGGATCATGACCAGCATGGCCGCGATCGTCACCGCTCCCGGCCTTTCCCGTAGGAATATCCAGGACAAGAGTGCGGCGAAGACGGTGTTGAAGGCCAGGATGAACACCAGGTCGGCGGTCGAGGTGTGGAAGACCGCGGTAACGAAGGTGATCGAGGTCAGCCCATAGCATATCGCCACGATCAGCCCGGACCAGCCGGGGATAAGCGGCGGGACATTCCGGCTCAGCGCGCGCCAGACCGACCAGATGATCATCGCGGCGATGAAGGTGGTTCCGGTTCGCAGCAAAAGGATGGTCCACGCGCCGCCATCCGCAAGGCGGATCAACGGTATGTCGACGGTCAGTATCAGTCCGCCGATGGCGGTTATCAGAAGGCCCTTCTGGTGATCATGGTGAGAGGACATGCAGGAACTTTCGCAATTGAATTGCAGGCGGCCGGTCGGCGCAAGCGCGCACTCTCTCCAGCCGAGCGGCTGAAAGACCAGCATCCCCTGCCTTGAAACAGTTTAAGCGTGGATCGGGGGAAAACTCAGCGTCAGACCGCTTCGTTGGTATAGCGCTCCCAGCCTTTTGGGCCGAGATGCTCCTGCGGCATGAAGCGCATCTTATAATTCATCTTGCGCGAACCATTGACCCAGTAGCCAAGGTAGACATGGGGCAGCCCCATCGCCTTGGCACGGGCGATATGGTCGAGGATCATGAACGTGCCGAGCGAGCGGCTTTCGAAATCGGGATTGAAATAGGAATAAACCATCGACAAGCCGTCGGCCATCTTGTCGGTGAGCGCCACCGCTATGAGTTCACCCTGGCCTTTGCCGGTGATGAAGGTGTCGGGTCCGCGCCGCCGGTATTCGATCACCTTGGTGTCGACATGGGTATCCTCGACCATCATGGCGTAGTCGAGCACCGTCATGTCGGACATGCCGCCGCGGCGGTGGCGGGCATCGAGATAGCCGCGAAACAGTGAATATTGTTCGGTCGAGGGCTCGGCGTTGTGCATGGCGCCGACGAGGTCGGAATTGTGCTGCAGCACGCGCTTCATGTTGCGGCTGGCGGTGAACTCCTGTGCCAGGATACGCACCGACACACAGGCGCGGCAGGTCTCGCAGGCTGGCCTGTAAGCGATGTTCTGCGAGCGCCGGAAGCCGCCTTGCGTGAGCAGGTCGTTCATCTCCGAGGCCTTGTCGCCGACCAGATGCGTGAACACCTTGCGCTCGAACTGGCCGTCGAGATAGGGGCACGGCGACGGCGCGGTCAGGAAGAACTGCGGCGACTGGGTCGGGTGCTGCGTCATCGAGCCTTGGAAACACTCCTTCGAATCGCTCTACCTTTGGCTCCAGCGGCGAAAAATTCAACAGGATTGTGAAGGTGTGGGCAACTCAACACCTTCACATTTGCGCTCAAGGGGGCTGCGGCTTTGCTTCAGGGCGGTTTCAGCGGCCGGTGCGGCTGACGACAGTGCCGAGCAAAAGATCGTGCAGCGTGCGCTTGCGGTCCGAGAACAGGGTCACCAGCAGGACCAGCGGCGACAGGATGACGTTGCCGGCCCAGAACAATACGGAATGGACGACCGCGGTCAGCCCGTCGATGCGGGTGCCGTCGAGACGGTCGAGGCGGATGCCCATCATCTTCATGCCCGTGGTGGCCTGGTCGGCGCTGCCCAACGTGTTCCAGATGTAGAGGATGGCGACTGCCGGCACCAGGACGCCGAACAGCATCCAGCCCAGGCCGAGGGTCAAGAGCCCGAGGAAGAACACCAGGATGGCGACCGGAATGCTCAGCAGGCCAACGATGAGATAGTCGAGCACGAAAGCCAGAATGCGCCTTGTGCGCACGCCTTCAAAAGCCCTGACATCGTCGAGCCGGGTGTTGATGATTTCGCCGTCGAGAACGCGAGCGTTCATGTCATTTCCTCGTAACAGGGGCCTGCTTAGCCTGCGCCCCACCGCACCAGAAATGGTGAGGGCTCATGGTGGAATCAAGATCGGACCGTTTCGCCGCGGCGCCAGGCGGGACAGAATGGGCTGAGGGTCCGAAGCGGTTGAATTTGCAGCACGGATGGCGTTAGCTTGCTGCGGCGCAACAAGACGCCGAGGGGACGGGGCAATATGGACTACGACATGCTGGTCATCGGCAGCGGCCCTTCCGGCCGCCGCGCCGCCGTGCAATCGGCCAAACTCGGCAAATCGGTGCTGGTGGTCGACCGGGGCCGGCGCCTTGGCGGCGTCTCGGTGCACACCGGCACCATTCCTTCCAAAACGCTGCGCGAAACGGTGCTCAATCTCTCGGGCTGGCGCGAGCGCGGCTTCTATGGACGCGGCTATCGGGTCAAGCAGGATATCTCGGTCGGCGACCTGATCGAGCGCCTGCACAAGACGCTCGACCACGAGGTCGAGGTGCTGCAACACCAGTTCATGCGCAACACGGTCAAAAGCGCGCGCGCGGCGGTGAAATTTCTCGGCTCCAACAAGGTCAGCCTGACATCGGACAATGGCGACTACAGCGAAGTCGGTTTCGCCAACGCACTGATCGCCGTGGGCACCAGGCCGCATCGGCCGGCCGACGTGCCCTTCGACAAGACCCGTGTCTTCGACAGCGACGAAATGCTTGAACTCGACCGCCTGCCACGCACGCTGACGGTGATCGGCGCCGGCGTCATCGGCGTCGAATACGCCACGATCTTTTCCGCGCTCGACGTACCGGTGACGCTGGTCGAGCCGCGCAACTCCATCCTCGATTTCGTCGACCGGGAGATCGTCGACGATTTCATCCACCAGATGCGCGACCGCGGCATGACGATAAGACTGGGCAGCGCGGTCAAGGAAATCCGCTCCAAGCCGGATGCCGCCGAGGTGGAAC
The DNA here is from genome assembly GCF_006442275.1 of Mesorhizobium sp. B2-3-10. NCBI lineage: Bacteria > Pseudomonadati > Pseudomonadota > Alphaproteobacteria > Hyphomicrobiales > Phyllobacteriaceae > Mesorhizobium > Mesorhizobium sp. B2-3-10. The sequence continues at coordinate 478,019 of NZ_VFVT01000002.1, read as the reverse complement.
TGGCCGATGGCCGCACCATCCGCTCCGAGGTCGTGCTCTACGCCGCCGGTCGCACCGGTAATGTCGGCAGCCTCGGCCTCGACGTGGTCGGCATCGAAGCCGACTCCAGGGGCCGCATCAAGGTCGATCCCCAGACTTTCCAGACCAGCGTGCCCAACATCTACGCGGCCGGCGACGTCATCGGTTTTCCAAGCCTCGCCTCGACCTCCATGGAGCAGGGCAGGGTGGCCGCCTGCCATGCCTTTGGCGTGACCCTGCCCGCGCCGCCGGAGACTTTCCCCTACGGCATCTACGCGGTGCCGGAGATCTCGACGGTCGGCCAGTCCGAGGAGCAGGTGCGTCAGAGCGGCGGCGCCTATGAGGTTGGCGTCGCGCGCTTCCGTGAGACGTCGCGCGGCCACATCATGGGCGTCGACACCGGCTTCCTGAAGCTGTTGTTCTCGATCAAGACGCGGCGCCTGCTCGGCGCGCACATTGTCGGCGAGGGCGCCACCGAACTCATTCATATCGGCCAGGCGGTGATCAATCTCGGCGGCACGGTCGACTTCTTCGTCAACAACACCTTCAACTATCCAACCCTGGCCGAGGCCTACAAGATCGCCGGCCTCGACGCCTGGAACAGGATGGGAAGAGGGTAGCCCTGTCTGGTGCAAGTTCGGGGGGAGCCGTACACTCCCCTCCATTCTGTTGCCACTTCGAGCGGCTGCTGGAATTCCTGGCGGGCGAGGGCATGGCGGCGATTCCAGCCATGGAATTGCTGATGACGGTCGGCCGCTACACGGTCGGCTGTGTCACAGAGGAGCAAGCCGAATATCCGTCAGGTCCGGGGCGTGGCGAAGCGCTGGATGCCGCGGCGCATGATCATCCGCTCTTGCGCGAAGCCTTGGTGCACTACCGTGCCGGCGGACACGAGGCGCTGTTTGAAAGCGGGCTCGCCCTGCTGATCGCCGGGGCAGAAGTTCGAATGGTGGCCGAACGCTGATTGGGCAGCGAGCGGTCGCAAAGGCGGTCAGCCTCCCTGTGCCGCTCCGGCCAGCCATCGCTCGACGATCGCGGCGTCCGGGTCGCCGATTTCGTGGCCTGATGGAACGATCCGGGCGTCGATCTCGCTACCGTGCCGGCTGAGCAGCGTCACCAGCGCCAACGCGAAAGGCCCGTAGGTCTCGTCCGCCGCCCCGGCAATGATCAGCGTCCGTGTGCCCATGAGGTCCGTTGAAGGCACCTTGTCGAGCACCGGCATTGGCCTCAGCAGCGCCGCGCTCCGGACAATGCCGGGATGGAGCAGCATCAGGCTCGAAACCAGATTGGCGCCGTTCGAATAGCCAAGGAATGTCGCGTGGGCGAGATCGAGCCCATGGCGCGCGGCGACTTCGCTTGCGAATGCCGCGAAGGCGGCGGTTTCGACACGGATGCTTTGCTGGCCGAAGCGCGTCGGCGTGATTCGCTCGAACCAGCGAAAACCGTCCTCCTGCGGGATGCGGCCCCGTACCGCGATCAGGGGGGCGTCGGGCGCGATGCGCCTCGCCAGCGGCACCATGCTTGTCTCGTCGACACCCGATCCATGCAGCAGGAACAGGCACGCGCGGCCGCTTTTGCCGGCACCGAGGAGGCGATAAGGAAAGGCTAGATCCAGCATCGGAGGGCCATTTTCGACACTGGCGCCAGTCATACCGCATCCCGTTGATTATATGAGGTTTCGCTCAATTTGCCGGCTTCAAAACGCAATATTTTCATGCTCCGCGAAAGTTGATTGAACCAGGCTCATTCCGGCCCGTTTCTGCGCCGATACACTCCCTGTGGGAGGAATCGAAGCGGTGCGTCGGGGGTCGCATTGCTGGACATGAACAACCAGCTTTGAGGCCTTTTGTCGATGACTACCCCTGTTTCGCCAGATCGCGATTTGCGTGTCTTGGAACGCGACACGCGTATCGATGTGCTGCGCGCGCTGGCACTGCTCACCATCTTCGTCGACCATGTGCCGGGCACGGCTTTCGAGACCCTGACCTACAAGAATTTCGGTTTTTCGGACGCGGCTGAGGCGTTCGTGCTGATATCAGGCATTTCGGTCGCGCTCGCCTACGGCACCAAGTTCCGGCCGGGCGGCCGGCTTCTGGCGGCCTTGAAAATGTGGCGGCGGGCGGGCGTGCTCTACGTCGCCCACATCGTCACGACGATGGTGGTGATGGCCCTTTTCTGCGCCGTGGCGGTGTTTGCCAGGCGGCCGGAACTGCTGACGCTCATCAACATCGAGCCCTTGATGAAAAACACGCCGCAAGTGCTGGTCGGCATCGTCACGCTCGGCCACCAGCTCGGCTACAACAACATCCTGCCGGTCTATGCGGCGCTGCTTTTGATGGCGCCGGCGTTCGTCCTGTTCGTCAGCTCCAGGCCCGCCGCGGCGCTTGTCGTGTCCGGCACGCTATGGCTGGTTGCCGGAATTTGGGAGATCGCTCCGCCCAATTACCCCGAGCCCGGTTTCTGGTTCCTCAACCCGTTGTCCTGGCAGTTCCTGTTCAACATCGGCCTTGCCGCCATGCTGCATGTCAGGCGCGGCGGTGTCATTCCGGTCAACCGCTGGCTTGTCGGCGCGGCCTCGGCCTATGTGCTGGCGGCTCTGGTGTGGGTGCATAGCCCGCTCTGGGGACAGATAACGTGGTTCAACCTGCCGGTGGTGATCGGCGGCTTCGACAAGACCTTCCTGTCGTTGCCGCGGCTGTTGCACATCCTGGCGGTCAGCTACCTCGTCGTCGCCCTGCCGACGGTGTCAAACGTGTTCCGCACCAGCCCCGACCATCCGCTGGCCATACTGGGCAAAAGATCGCTGCCGGTCTTCATCGCCGGCACGGTGATCGCAATGGTCGCGCAGGTGATGAAGCTGATCAATCCGGGCGGGCTCGTCTATGACAGCCTGCTGATATCGGCCGGCATCGCCATGCAGTTCGCGCTCGCCTTCTATCTCGAATGGCTGTCGACCATCGGCGGTTCGGGCAAGGCCCGCACGGCCCAAACGGTTCCCGCGCCGGTTCGTGCGCCTTTGGGGACTGCCATGGCAAGAGCCAATCGGTAGGCGGTTCGGCCGTGCGGTTCAGCCGCGTGGCGAAGCCGTCGAGGCTCGCACGATCAGTTCGACCGGCAGTTGATGCCGGCTGACCGGCCCGTCGCTCTCCAGGATCGCCCTGACGGCAAGGCGGCCCATCTCGGCAATCGGCTGGGCGATCGTGGTCAATGGCGGCTCGGACACCGCTGCTTCCGGAACACCGTCGAAGCCGACGATGGAAACGTCGTCAGGCACGCTCAGCCCGCGTGCGCTCAGCCATTCGAGCGCCACCAGGGCTATTCTGTCCGACATGGCCAGAATGGCGGTGGGCGGCGTGTCGGAGGCGAAGATGGTCTCGAGCCCCGCCTTCGTGCTCGCCACGTCGTTGGCGGTCTCGTAGACAGGCACTTTGGTTATGTCGACGCCAACCCGCGAAAGCTCCCGGAGATAGCCGGTGAGGCGGTCGCGCGTTCCGGCATAGGTCGCCGCCCGAACCTGTTCGGCCGAAACAAGGCCCGTCCTGTTGTCCGCGAAGGGCAGGGCCATGACGGCGAAGCGGCGATGGCCGAGATCCGTGAGATGGCGGGCCGCCATGCCGGCGCCGGCGATGTTGTCGACTCCGATCGCGGCGACCGAGCCGTCCTCGGAGTCGAGGTCGAGCGCGACGAAGGGCAGCTTGCGCTCACGTGCCAACTCCACCAGGCGCGAGCCACCTTCGATGCAGAAGACGATGAAGCCGTCGACCAGAGCGCTCTGGATGTTCCAGGCAAGCTGCTCGTTGTTGGCGGCCGAGACCAGGGAAATGCCGGCTCCGGTCGCATCGCAAGCTTGCGAGATGCCCGCCATCATGACGCGCGCAAACGGATCGTCGAAGAAATAGGAGAGGGGCTCGGCGGTGGCCACGCCGATGGCGTTGACCTTGCCGGCCCGCAGCAGCCTGCCCTTTGGATCGGGGCCGCCATAACCCATTGCCTCGGCCGCGGCGCGAACCCGTTCGCGGACCTCCTCGCGCACGATCTCGGGGCGGCTGAATACGTTGGACGCGGTGCCGTGCGAAACACCGGCGGCCTTGGCGATGTCGGCCAGCCGTACGGGTCGTCGATTGCCTGCGGTGAGTGACGCCATTTGTGCGTGCCTCCTGACATCCATGTAGCACGTTCTTCCGCCGCATCTAGTATTTTCGTTGGATCGATTCAAATTTTGCTTGACCTACGCCGGTTTCGATCCTAGATTTTGAATCGATCCAAGTGGCAGCTTGTTCTGCTGAATGGCCAAAAAGGGAGGAGCGCCATGCATCCCGTCAACTACCTGTTCGCCGACATCTACCGCAACGACTGGAATATCGGGTCAGCCACCAACAAGGCTAGGCATCGTGGTGAGACGGGCCCATGGGTTCGCGATCTTCGCTTCTTGGTGGCGCGCAAGCGGAGCTGATCAAACCGGCTTTTTTCGCGCCCGACGATTGGATCGATTCAAAGACAAGGAGGATGAGTCATGCATCCCATCAAGCAACTGTTCGAAGATATCTACCGCAACTACTGGGGCATCGCACCGGCCACCGAGCGACCGGAAGCGCGACGGCGGGTGAAACCTGCTGTTGGCGGCCGTGCCCTTTGGGTTCGCCCGGAACGCCGCCGGGATTGACCTCAAGCACTCATTTCAGGGTCGTGGACGTGCCACGGCCGAGATCGCTATCGCCAGCCAGCCTGCAATGAGCAGGGTGCCGCCGATCGGCGCCGACATCGGAAACAGCCTTGAGCCCCAGAAATCGCGGGCGAGAAGATCGCCCGCGAAGAGGAGCAGCCCGGCGAGCAGAATGAGGCTGGCGATGCGCAGCCAGCGGTTCGCGCCGATAAGGCCGATGGCGAGGAAGACCGACGCATGCATCAGCAGGAACGACGCGGCGGTGCCGGTAAAGGCGCCGCCGCGGTGGGCGGCGGCCGCCGAAAGCGCCACCCCCGCCGCGCCGACGAGGCCGCCGGCAAGCACGAGGAGGCGGCTGCCGTTTGGATCGGGGTTCATGGCCGGCGTGCTCCTTCTTTCTTCAGCAAGCGTCAGGGCTTGCGCGCTTCCAGCGCCATATGCCGCGTCCGCCGCGACTGGACGATCCAGTTGTAGGCCGCCCCGAGCGCCATCAGCACCGACGTGCCGAGAAACACCGCCGGCATGCCGAAATGGCCGCCCACAAAACCGCCGGCCAGTGGCCCCGCGACCTGTCCGACATACTGCGCCGAGATCGCAAGGCCAAGCACGTTGCCGCCAACGCCGTCGGGGATGTTGTGCCTGATGACACTGGTGATGCAGGGCAGGAGGCCGCCCAGCGCCAGGCCCATCAGGAAACGCAGGCCGATAAGCTGCCAGCTATTGGTGACAAAAGCCTGCGGGATAAGGAGCAGCGCCGAAACCGCCAGTGCTCCCACGACAACGTTCCAGTGCCCGATCCGGTCCGCGAGCTTGCCGAGCCAGGACGCCGAGAGGATGGTGCCCAGCGCGGCGGCCGACATCACAACGCCGGCGACGAGCGTCACCCTGCTCTGGTCCTCAATGAGCTGCTGCACATAGACGGTGATGATCGGCTCGATCGACATTGTGGCGAAGGCGAGCAGCATGCCGGTGGTCAGCATGGCCACGACCGGGCGCTTGTCCGGGATCTGCGACCAGCCGCTTTTCGGTTTTGCCGCCGACACCGGTTTGGCTGGCTTCGGGCGCGGGCTCTCCTTGATGAGGAAGGTCGTTGCCAGGAAGGCGAGGAAGATCACACCGCCTGACAAGAGGAAGGTGGCGCGAATGCCGATCACCGGCGGCAGCACGCCGCCCAACAGGGGACCGACCAGCGAGCCCGCCGTAATGCCCGCCGACAGCACGCCAAGCGCCCAGCCGGAACGCTCCTTCGGCGTCTGCATGGCCACCAGTATGGTTGAACCGGAGGAATAGCCGCCCGCGAAGCCGATCAGCAGGCGCAGCAGAACCAGTTGCCAGACCGTCTCGACCATGCCCGTCAGCGACATGCAGATCGCCATGCCGAAGGAGGCGCGCACCAGCATCACCTTGCGCCCGTAGCGGTCACCCAGGCGCCCCCATAGCGGCGCTACTGTGGCCGCGGCGAAGAAGGTGGCGCCATAAGCGACGCCGGACCACTGCACGATTGCCGCGTGGCCCTGTGCGCCGAGCTGTTCGACATAGAGCGGCAGGAATGGCAACAGCAGGGTCATGGCGATGAGCGTGCTGAACGAGCCCGCGAAACAGACCGCGAGATTGCGCCGCCAGTGAATGTTGTAGCCGCTTTGCTGCTTGTCTTCCTGCGTCATGCCCTGCCTGCCCGGTATCAGCGCTTGTTGCGGATACCATTTTGGGATACCAAACTGGTCTCCGTCATGAACTTCACGCCGGCCGCTGTCAATGCGGCTTCGGAAAGGACGCGCGATGTCGCAGATGCAGAATGTCGAACGGCAGCTTCGCGAGATGATCCTGGCGCTCGAGATCGGGCCGGGAGAGCGGCTGACCGAACGCTGGATCGAAAGCCAATTCGGCGCCTCGCGCACGCCTGTCAGGGCGGCGCTGCTGCGGCTGGAGACCGAGGGGCTGGTCGGCAGGGACGGGCGCGGCTGGACCGTTTCGCCCATCAACCTGGCCGAACTCGAGCAGGTTGCGGTCTATCGCGAGGCGGTCGAGATCGCGGCATTGCGGCTGACGTGCGGGCAAGCCGACAAGAGCGCCATCGATGTCATCGAGGCGATGCTCGATTCCTGCGACGAAAATACGCCGCGCGAGGAGTGGCATCGTGTCGGCATGGATTTTCACATCGAGCTGGCGCGGCTCTCCGGCAACGAATTCCTGTTCCGGGCGGTTCGTGACGCGATGACGCGTCTGTCGCGCGCCCGCTGGCTGGAAGTGCGTGACGAGACGGCCCTTGGCCGTGCCTGGGTCGAACATCGCGCCATTCTTGCCGCGACACGCCTCGGTCAGGCCGATGAAGCCGCGCGGCTGCTGTCGGCCCACATCGTCGGCAGCCGTGATCGGCTGGTGACGTCGCTTGCCAACGATCGACGCGGCCTTCGCGCCAGGGGATTTGCCGTCGTCGCCGCTTAATGCGGTCCATGCGCTGCGGCGCGCTGGCCGGAAAAACAGACGGGTCTGACGTGAAGCGCACTTTCGGCCTCGCTTCAAGGAGGCCGATGGCGTAAGAGCGGCGATGGAAAACAACCGGTTTGAAACACCTGTGACCGTCAAATCCGTCACGGCGGGAAGCACTCAGCTCTTGCGTTCGGCAAGGGAGGCTTCCGATTACCTCCTCAACAACTGGCCCGGCAAGCGCAGCCCCAAGCATCGTGCGGCGCTGCAGGCCTGTCACGACGCGCTCGCCGGCGACAAGCCGGCGATGAATGCCAGGCGCGCTTTCATCGCCGCGGCGCGGGAAGTGGATGTCTTCATCAGCGACAAGGCGCCAGCCTGATATTAGCTCGCGGTTTGGGCTGACAATTGGATTTGAGGCTCGGCCCGCATTAGCGGGCCGGATGCCGTTAATCCTTCGTTTCGGTCTCAGTCTCGGTTTCAGGCTTCGTACGTTCGCGCGCGGCAACCTTGGCCGCCAGCTTTTCAGCCTTCTTGGCCGCTTTCTGGCGGTCGCGCTCCTTGCGTTCCTGATCGTAGTTTGGTGCTCGCGCCATGTCGGCTCCTTTTGTGACTGCCTTGCGGCCCTGAGCCTGCCTAGGAGCATTAGCCGTCAAACACAACAGCCGAAGCGACAATGCGTGGCTGCGGCATCGAAGAGATGGGGGCGCTTGCCAGATCGGCGCCACAATGATGTAGGACATGCGGGCGCCATGAATTGAGAACCGCCCGTTTGTTTTGATCAAGTGACCGATGGCCACAATTTCGCGGACCGCAGCAAGAGTTTTCTATTATGCGAGAAACGTCGCGCGCGATGTCGCTCCGCAAGCGTTGTTTCGTGCCCGGCTGGCTGGCCGTCTCGAAAGGGCCAGGCTTTCCGGTGAGGCGGCGCGCCGCAGGCTGAATTACTACAACAAGTTGCAGGATGGTTTCGCGCCAAGCGCCGATGCCATGCGCATCGGCAAACTGCCCTTCACGCCGACCATGTACTATTACGACCTGAAGGAGTTCGCCCGCTACTTCGATCCCGGCCTGCTCATCGACCTGGAATTCGGCGACGTCAGGAATGTCCCCAAGGTGCCTTCGATCGTCAAGGACCGGCCAATCTGTGCTGACGACAAGAACGCGATCATCATGAAACTCGACAAGTTTCGTCATTTCCAGATGCCGGCTGACGCGATGTCGTTCGCCGACAAGCTGCCGTCCGTTGTCTGGCGCGGTGATCTCAACAATCCGATCAGGACAAGATTTCTGAACGCTGTGCGCGACCTGCCGTTCTGCGATGCCGGTTCGCACAAGCCGAACGCACCGCCCGAATACGCCAGGCCTTTTCTCAGCATCAGCCAGCACCAGCGCTATCGCTACATCGTCTCGCTCGAGGGCAACGACGTGGCGACCAATCTCAAATGGATCATGAATTCGAAGTCGCTCTGCATGATGCCGCCGCCGACCTATGAGACCTGGTTTGCGGAGCGGCAGCTCGAAGCCAACGTCCACTATGTGCCGCTCGCGGCGGATTTCTCGAACCTTGAGGACCACGTCGCCTATTTCGAGCGGAATCCGGCGGAGGCGGAGCGCATCATCGCGGCTGCGAACGCCTATTGCCGGACATTCGACGACGAACAGACCGAGCAGACGATCTCCCTGCTGGTGCTCTACAAATACTTCGTGCTCTCGGGCCAGATCAAACCGGATGCCGAGGTGTGGCGCTACATAACGGGCTAGTTGCGGCGCTCGGTCGAGGCCGCCAGCCGCATTCGGGCGCTATCGGAATGCGTGGCTGGATGGTAGGGCATCATGCTGCGGGAACCATCCCGACCTTCACTTGTTCAACCGCGTTTATCTTTGATCAAAAGAGTCCATGGCCACCCTCCAACGAACGACGGCAAAGGTCTTCTACTATGCGCGGAACGTCATGCGCGATATCGCGCCCCAGGCGATCTTCCGGCGGCGATTGGCCAGCCGCCTGCAGCAGGCCAGGCTCTCGGACGAGGCCGTGCGCCGGCGACTGAATCACTACAACAAGCTGCAGGACGCTTTTACACCAGGCCCGGATGCTGTGCGCATCGACAAGATACCGTTTGAACCGAGCATGTACTATTACGACCTGAAGGAATTTGCCCGCTATTTCGATCCATCATTGCTCATCGACCTGAAGTTCGGTGATGTCATCGGCGTGCCCAAGCTGCCGACCCTCGTCAAGGACCGGCCGATCCGCGCCGACAACGGCAATGCCGTCGTCATGAAGTTCAACAAATTCCGCCACTTCCACATGCCCCTCGATACCGTCGCCTTCGCCGACAAGCGCCCTGCCGTGGTCTGGCGCGGCGACCTCAACAACCCGATCAGGACACGGTTCCTGGATGTCGCGCGCGACTTGCCGTTCTGCGATGCCGGTTCGCACAAGCGCAGCGCACCGGCTAAGTACAGCAAGCCTTTCCTCAGCATCAGCCAGCACCTGCGCTATCGCTACATCGTCTCGCTGGAGGGCAATGACGTGGCGACCAACCTCAAATGGATCATGAATTCCAACTCGCTCTGTCTGATGCCGCCGCCGACCTACGAAACATGGTTCGGCGAGAGCCAGCTCGAGGCCGGTATCCACTATGCGCCGCTTGACCCGGATTTTGCCGATCTCGGCGAAAAAGTGCGCTATTTCGAAGCGCACCCGGCCGCGGCGGAGCGCATCATCGCCGCAGCCAATGCCTATTGCCGCAAATTCTCCAATGAACGGGACGAGCATGCGATCTCCTTGCTCGTCCTCTACAAATATTTCGTGCTCGGCGGCCAGATCGAACCCGATCCCGAACTCTGGCGGTTTATCGGCGGCTAGCTCTTGCTCTCTGCCTGACGCTGATCAGATATCGCTGCGGTCGAGAACCAGATCGGCTGGGCCGAAGCGATCCTTCGCTGTCAGTTGCTGGTGCCAGTAGGGGTAGAGCAGAGCCGGCCGGCTGACCGCGTCGAGGCGCTGGCGTTCTTCGGTGCCGAGCTTCAGGGCCGCCGCCGCAAGGTTGTCCTTGAGCTGAACGTCATTGCGGGCACCGATCACCAGCGAGGAGACGGCAGGGCGTCCGAGCAGCCAGGCGAGCGCCACCTGCGCCGCCGAGACGCCACGATCCTTGCCGATCTCGACCAGCACATCGACGATCCGCCACAGCCGGTCCTCGTCGCGGATCGGCGGCTCGGACCAGCCGGCAAGCTGGCGAGCGGTCGGGCTGTCGCGGCGGTATTTGCCCGACAGCAGGCCGCCGGCGAGCGGGCTCCAGACCAAAACGCCCAGCCCTTGGTCGACCGAGATCGGCAAGAGCTCGTACTCGGCCTCGCGCGCTTCCAGCGTATAGTGGATCTGCTGGGTGACGAAGCGTTGCTGGTGACGGCTGTCGCTGATGGAAAGCGCCTTCATCACCTGCCAGCCGGAATAGTTGGAGCAGCCGATGTAGCGCACCTTGCCCTGGCTGACCAAACTGTCGAGCGCGGCAACGGTCTCCTCGAGCGGAGTGAGGCCGTCCCATTGGTGGACGAAATAGATGTCGATGACATCGGTCTTCAAGCGCTTCAGGCTGCTCTCGCATTCACGGATCAGATGATGGCGCGACAGGCCCTCGTCGTTCGGGCCCTTGCCGATCCGCATCCGCGCCTTGGACGCGATCAGCACATCGTTCTTGCGCTTGCCGCCGAGAGCTTCGCCTATGATCTCTTCGGAGAGGCCGTTGGAATAGACATTGGCGGTGTCGATGAGGTTGATGCCGGCATCGATGCACATATCGATCATCCGCTTGGCTTCGGCGAGATCGCTGTTGCCGACCGCGGCGAAGGGCCCGGCGCCGCCGAATGTCATGGTGCCAAGCGTCAGTGTCGAAACCTTCAGGCCGGAACGGCCAAGGGTGCGGTATTCCATGTCAGATCCTCACGATTTTGTTGAAGAGGCGTGCCGGCAAGGCAGGCCTGGAAGGCGACCGCGCATTTGTAGGACAATTCGGCCGGCTTGTCGCCATGCGACGACGGTCGATCGATCGTACATTGCGGAATTTGCAACGCCGGCAATTGCGCCTGTGCTGCAATAAAACCGTCACTGCCGGCCTATATTGAAGTCGGCTCAGGTGTTTCCATTGGCCAGCAATTGGAGCGCCCAGTGGTAACCGACAGGGCTTGCAAGCGGAGCAGTTGATATGACCGAGCTGAAACAGAATTCCCCTGCCAAGGACTGGCTTGAAGCCGAGCTCGCCGACACGCTCGACGAGGACTATGAGCTCGAAATGTCGGAGCCGGCCCTCTCGATGGAGATCGCCAAGATCTACAAGAACTCGCATCCGCCTTCGATCGATCGCATGCAGTATTTTCGCGACCTGATCAGCCTCCAGTCCGAATTGATCAAGCTGCAATCCTGGGTCGCCTACCACAAGAAGAAACTGGTGGTGATATTCGAGGGCCGCGACTCCGCTGGCAAGGGCGGCGTCATCAAGCGCATCACACAGCGGCTCAATCCGCGTATCTGCCGCGTCGTGGCGCTTCCGGCTCCGACCGAACGCGAGAAGTCGCAATGGTATTTCCAGCGCTATGTCCCGCATTTGCCGGCAGGCGGCGAGATCGTTTTGCTCGACCGCTCCTGGTACAACCGCTCCGGCGTCGAACGGGTAATGGGTTTTGCCAGCCCCGAGCAGGTCGAGGAGTTCTTCCATGACGTGCCGGAGTTCGAGCGCATGCTGGTGCGCTCGGGCATCACCGTGGTCAAATATTGGTTCTCGATCACCGACGAGGAACAGCAAATGCGCTTCCTGATGCGGATCCACGACCCGATGAAACAGTGGAAGCTGTCGCCGATGGACCTGCAGTCGCGGGTGCGCTGGGAACACTACACCAAGGCCAAAGAGGAGACCTTCGCCCGCACCAACATTCCCGAGGCGCCCTGGTTCATCGTCGAGGGTAACGACAAGAAGCGCGCGCGGCTGAACTGCATCGACCATCTGCTCAAGCAGCTGCCGTATGAAGAGGTCCCGCACGAGGAGATCACGCTGCCGGAGCGCGTCTTCAACCCGGAATACGAGCGCCAGGTGCTGCCGCGCGAGCTTTACGTGCCGGAGAAGTATTGAGCGAGAGTTTGTCCTTCTCCCCGTCACTATACGGGGAGAAGGTGCCGGGCAGGACAATGAGGGGCGGCGCTGGCTTTGACAATTGAGCCCGGATAAACCCCCGCGCGCGCTATCTTCTTCTGCTGACACATTGCCATCGGACATGCTCGACAGCGCAATCTTCTAGCGCTAGCGCCGCCCCTCATTGTCCTGCCGGACATTTCTCCCCGTATAGTGACGGGGAGAAATGGGCTTTCGTCGAGGGTTTCGCCACCTTACGCCCGCTTGATCACCACGTGCGTGGCCAGTGCCGTCGCCACCTGTTCGCCGCACTGGTAGCCCAGATTCAGCATGTCGAGGCCCGCAAAAAGGTTCTCGCCTCTGCCAAGCAGCACCGGCGAGATCGCCAGGTGCATCTCGTCGATCAGCTTTTCCTGCAGATACTGCCGGATGGTGGAGACGCCGCCGCCGACCCGCACATCCTTGCCTGACGCGGCGGCTTTGGCCTGTTCGAGAGCCGAATGGATGCCGTCGGTTACGAAATAAAAAGTCGTGCCGCCTTCCATCACGATGGGATCGCGCTTGTAATGAGTCAGCACGAAGGTCGGGACGTGATAGGGCGGATTGTCGCCCCACCAACCCTTCCAGCTGTCGTCAGGCCACTCGCCCCGGATCGGCCCGAACATGTTGCGGCCGAGGATCCAGGCGCCGACATTCTCGAAGCTGCGCGCCGCAAAGTCTTCGTCAACGCCTGTCTCGCCGCCTTCCTGGCCAAACATCTTGCGGAAGGTGCGAGTGCTGAAAGCCCATTTGTGCAGGGCCGGTCCGCCGACACCGAGCGGATTTTCAAGGCTCTGATCGGGACCGGCGCCATAGCCGTCAAGCGACAGGCTGAAAGCGTTGACGCGAAGTTTGGACATGAGGACCTCCTCCTTGAGAACCGGTTGTATTTTGCAAGTGGTTTCTTCTATCAAACTGATCTTGAATTGCAAGCGGTTTTCGAGGCGGAAAAAAGGTATTTCCGAATCTTGCCGCCAAGCTACGGTCGCCGCCTCATTGGCCGGTCAGTGGCGCGCGACGATCTCAAGGGCCTCGCTGTGCCTGATCGGCAGGTCGCGGGCGGCAAGCGCCTCCCGCATGGCTTTCGCCATCGTCTTGGCATCGCGATAGGCAAGCATGTCCGTTTCTTCGGGTCACGGCGAAGCCTTTGTCAGTGCCCGCAATGCCGACACCTTCGCCCGACGGTGAAACGGGTCAGGAAGCATCCTCAGGAGGCGTTCGCCATACCTCTTGGCCGAGGTGCGGGCTGCCGGCCGCTCCCATCATAGCTGCAGCCGCCAGTTTTTGTCAGCGGGTTTTCGATAGAACCGCCGACCAGTCGAAAGAGTGGTGACATCTACTGAAGTGCCTTGCCCGGGAAGTCGGGCTACCCCTTCAGCATCACAGCCACTTCGGGTGCGAAATAGGTCAGGATGCCGTCGCAGCCGGCGCGCTTGAAGGCGAGCAACGATTCCAGCATCGCCTTCTCTCCATCGATCCAGCCATTGGAATCAGCCGCCTTGATCATCGAATATTCGCCCGAGACCTGGTAGGCGAAGGTCGGCATCTGGAATTCGTCCTTCAGCCGGCGGATGATGTCGAGATAGGGCAGGCCGGGCTTGACCATCAGCATGTCTGCGCCCTCGGCGAGGTCCTGTTCGGCCTCGCGCACCGCCTCGTCCGAATTGGCGTGGTCGATATAATAGGTCTTCTTGTCGCCCTTGAGCAGACCGGCGGTGCCGACCGCCTCGCGATAGGGGCCGTAAAAGGCCGACGCGAACTTTGTGGCGTAGGACATGATCGCCACGTCCTGGAAACCGTTGGCGTCGAGCGCGTCGCGGATGGCGCCGATACGGCCGTCCATCATGTCGGACGGCGCGATGATGTCGGCGCCGGCCGCCGCCTGGATGACGGCCGCCGCCGCGACCTGTTCGACGGTCTCGTCATTGACGATGATGCCATCGCGCAGGATGCCGTCATGGCCATGGCTCGTGAACGGGTCGAGTGCGGCGTCTGTGATGATGCCGATCTCGGGTACCGCGTCTTTGATGGCGCGTGTGGCGCGGTTGATGATGTTTTCAGGGTCGAGGATGTGGGAACCCGTCTGGTCGCGCAGGCCGAGATCGACGTTGGGGAAGGTGGCAAGGGCCGGGATGCCGAGCTTGGCCGCCCGTTCGGCCTCCTTGACGGCAAGGTCGACCGAAAGCCGGAAGACGCCGGGCATGGCGGCAATCGGCTCTCGGACATTCCTGCCCTCGACGACGAAGATCGGCCAGATCAGGTCGTCGACCGAAAGCCTGTTCTCCTGCACGAGCCGGCGCGACCAGTCGGCCTTGCGCATGCGGCGCAGGCGGCGGCTGCCGGTGACGTCATCGACGCTGCGCGTGCCGGCAGCTTTTGCTGGGGTGAATTTGTTCATGGCCAAAACTCCGGATCCGCGGCTTTTACCACGAGCCCTTGTGCTGACCAATGCGACACGTTTGTGCCAGCGCCGAAAGCTGCCACAGCGCTGTCCCGCCACGCCTATTGGTTCAGGGCTGCCCGTTGCCCGAAAGGATCTGTGCCGCGCCTCCGATTGCCACACGGAACGCGTCGTCGAAGCTGACACCGCGCACCTGCCAACGATAGGTCTTGCCGTGGTCGGCCAGTCGCCAATCGGCGACCCAGCCCAGTTCCTTGTCGCTCCACACGATGCTGCCGGCGAGCGCTCGGTCGCCTCCGGCTTGCTTCGCCACTCGATCCAGCCTTGCCATGTCCGTCGCGCGCAGCGCTTCTTCGCCCAAGCCGGCAAGTTGCGCGGCCTTGGGAAGCGCGACATGCATCAGCATCGGCCCGCTGGCATTGACGAAGGATTCGCGCATCGTCTCGCCACGCCCTTCCTCGGCGCTCAGCATGAAATGCCGCGCGCCTTGTTCGGTCGTGAGGAAGACGGTGAGTGTCGGCCGCTCGCCAAGCCAGGGCCTGCTGCCGAGCGACGCCAGCAGCCTGTCGATCACATCAGGCTTGTAGAAGCAGGTGAGATCGTGCGGCCGGTCATGCGTCCCTTGCTCGTCATGGATCGGAATGCCCTCCATCCGGTCATGGTAGCGGAACCAGTCGACAAAGCTGCCGGCCTTGTCGCGCAGCGCGTCCATTTCGCGTCTGGCAAGCAGCCGCTGATCGCCCGAAACACGGACGAGCACCTTGTCGAGGCAGGTCCTGAAGCCGAGCTGACGATTTTCTTCACCCTGGCCGGTGACAATGGTCTGCGAGTGGTAAAGGTCGCCAAGGTCGGCTGCCCCCGCGGGGACATTGGTTGCCCACAAAAACGGCAGGCAACTCAGAACAAAGGCAAAGCGCAAAAATTGCGGCATGGCTAACTATCCTGCTCTCGGCCTGTCGTACCGGCCACCAATGTCTAGCATCGGCGACCGCTAGCCGCCAAGATCGAGGCGGCCAAGCTGCAGCCATTGACGCACCCATGTGCCGCCTTTAGCACTTCAGTCCCGCAGGCGCGGGAACAAGGATTCTCTGGCGATGGATTTTGGTGGAGGCGACGAAATTCGCTTCGAAAGGTTGGGCAGGGCCGGGGTCGTCACGCTGACGCGGCCGCAGGCGCTCAACGCCGTCACCCATCGCATGATCAAGGCGCTGGGCAAGGCCCTGCGGTCTTGGGAGCGCGACGAGGGTGTGGATGTCGTCGTGGTCAAGGCCGAGGGCAGGGCGTTTTCGGCCGGGGGCGACATCCTGCACATCTACGAAGCCGGCCGGGCTGGAAACCCACCGGTCGAATTTTTCGCCGACGAGTATCGCCTCAACGCCTACATCGCGCGTTTCAAGAAGCCCTATGTGGCGCTCATCGACGGTATCGTGATGGGCGGCGGGGTCGGCATTTCCTTCCACGGTTCGCACCGGGTGATGACCGAGAATGCCCAGTTCGCCATGCCGGAGGTCGGCATCGGCTTTTTCCCGGATGTCGGCGCCAGTCATCTGCTGCCCGACCTTGGCGGTTCCTTCGGCATGTACCTGGCGCTGACCGGGAACCGCATTCGTTATGGCGATGCGCTGTGGTCGGGGCTGGCCACCCACACCATCAAGGCTGAAGACCAGGCAAGCTTCCTCGATCGGCTGGCGCTGACGGACGATCCGGAATCGGTGCTGCGCGGTTTCTTTGTCTCGGCCAAGCGGGAGACCGACAGGCCGATCCTGGAGGCGATCTCCCGCCATTTCGCCCAACCGTCGCTGCCGGATCTGATCGACAGCCTGGACCGCGCGGGCAATGACGAATTCGCCACCGGGACGCTGGCAACGATCCGCACGCGCTCGCCGACCAGCCTTCGCGTCGCCTGGCGACAGATCAGCGCCGGGCAGACATTGTCGATGGACGACTGCATGAGGATGGAGTTCCGCATCCTGAACCGGATGCTGGCCGGCCACGATTTCTACGAAGGCATCCGTGCCGCCATCATCGACAAGGGCTCGAAGCCGCAATGGCGGCCGGCAGCGATCGATGCGGTTAGCGAGGCGGATGTCGAGGCCTATTTTGCCCCGCTCGGCGATCGGGAGCTCGAGCTGTGAGCGAAGTGACATCGAGACGCGTCATCCTGCAGCCCTCGACGGTCGAGGTGATCTTCGCCTGGTTCCAGCGCGTCATCGCGGGCTACTGCCTGCTGTTCGGCATCCTCTACTGGATCAAGCTGATCGGCTTCTATCCGGGCTCGCTGTGGCGGTTCGACCTTATGCCGGTGCATTGGCAGGTGGCGGCGGTGATGCTCGCCGTGTTCTTTCCCTTCGCCGCGGCGGGGTTGTGGATGCTGGCGTCCTGGGGTCCGGTGATCTGGTTCATCTGCGCGGTCACGGAGACGGTCATGTATGCCGGCTTTCCCGAGCTTTTCGGCCATCGTCTGCTGATTATCGTCTCGCATGCCTGCGTGGCGCTGCTCTATATCGTCTTTCGCGTCGTCATCTACCTGCAGAAACGACCGGCACGGCACTAATGCATGTCGCCCCGAAGTGTCCTCGGTTGCGGGACAACGACATGCATAAAATCAGAAGCCTGCGGCAGGTCGGGCGAATCCTGTTCGCCGCGACACGCTGCAAGCCCTTGTACGCGTTGACGACCTGGCGACCGCCTGAATCCGGCGCGGCGATCATTGCCTAAATCTTTAGGTTAATCATCCTTGCTCGGGTGACCGTTCGTTAAGCGTCTTGCGAAACCTCTTACCGGTAAGCTCTTGTTAGCCCTAGCGTTTAAGTCGAATTTTATGAGTATTCGATAGTGTCGCGATCAAGGTGAAAAACAAAAAATCACCAAGGCGACAAACGAGAGGCAAAGACAATGATCAATTCGCGTCCGGCGGCGAAGACCGCCAACGTTTCCGACGATCGCCGCGAGGCTATCCGTTCCCTGTACATGGAATCGCTGCAGCTGGTCGAGCGCCTGCACCGCCGTCTGCTTGATGTCATCAAGGACGAATTCGACCGCAACGGCCGCTCCGACATCAACGCCATCCAGGCGCTGCTGCTCTTCAACATCGGCAATTCCGAGCTGACCGCCGGCGAACTGCGCTCGCGTGGCTATTATCTCGGCTCCAACGTTTCCTACAATCTGAAGAAGCTGGTCGATCTCGGCTTCATCAATCACCAGCGCTCGCGCATCGACCGCCGTTCGGTCCGTGTCTCGCTGACGCCGAAAGGCAATGAAGTGGCAGACGTGGTTGCCGGTCTCTATGAGCGCCATGTCGGCTCGATCGAACAGGTCGGCGGCATCAACACCGACGAGTTCAAGCAGATGAACCGCGCTTTGCAGCGCCTCGACCGCTTCTGGAACGACACGATTGCCTACCGGATGTAAGAGCATCCTGGAAACGGAGCCCCGCCGCAGAAGCGTGGCCGAAACAGCGACCTCCAGTCAGGGCCGGTGCCGAAAAGCACCGGTCTTTTCTTTTCGCGCGTTCGGCCAAAGCAAATTACGGGCCAAGGCCACGTTGCCGCCATATTCCAATGGAACCGAGAGCGGCAGTGATGCTGTGGTGAAGACCATGCGTCCACCCGCAACCGTGTCGCGCCCCTTGCCTTGGTCGCCAATGTGATACGGACCATGGTTGGCTAATTGTTAAGATTGCCGATTTTAGAGTGCGGGCGAGATCGCGCGATGGTCGACGCAGCAAGTGATCGAACCGCTACAAGAATGTCTGGAACGTCCATGAGAACCAGCCGCCGCTTTTTCCTTTCCGGAGCCTCCGCGCTCGCCGCCGCCGTGATGGCTGGGCGTGCGAATGCGCAGGATGTGATCGGGGATATCCTGAAATCCTCGGCCCGCGGCAACTGGGACGATCAGTTCGATGCCCGCGCCAGCGAAGGCGGCAAGGTGGCCTCGACGCTGCCCATCTTCAGTCCCCAGACCGTCGCCTTCACCGAGCAGGCGGTCGCGCAGTATCAGAACATTGTCGGGCAGGGCGGTTGGACGGACGTTCCCGCAACCAAGAAGCTGCAACTCGGCGTCGATGACCCGGACGTGGTGCCGCTGCGCAAGCGCCTGATGGTTGCGGGCGACCTGTCGCAGAGCGCCGGCATTTCGACGGCTTTCGATTCTTACGTCGATTCGGCGGTCAAGCGCTTCCAGTTGCGCCACGGCCTGCCGGCTGACGGCTCGATGGGCAAATACACCTACGCCGCGATGAACGTTTCGGCGCAGATCCGGCTCGGCCAGTTGCAGACCAATCTGCAGCGGCTGAAGGAAAAGGCCGGCACGCTGGGCAGCCGTTATGTGCTGGTCGACATTCCGGCGGCGCAGATCGAAGCGGTCGAGAACGACCGCGTCGTGCTTCGCCACACCGCGATCGTCGGCAAGATCGATCGCCAGACGCCGATCGTCAATTCCAAGATCAACGAGATCATCGTCAATCCGTACTGGAACGCCCCGGTCTCGATTGTACGCAAGGACATCATTCCGTTGATGCGGAAGGATCCCGATTATCTCAAGAACAGCCATATCCGCCTGTTCGCGCCCGATGGCAGCGAAGTCGATCCGATGAATGTGGACTGGTCGACGGACGATGCGGCCAAGTACCGTTTCCGCCAGGATCCCGGTTCGGAAAACGCCATGGCGTCGGTCAAGATCAATTTCCCGAGCCCGGACGGCGTCTACATGCACGACACGCCGCAGCAGAGCCTGTTCGGCAAGATGATGCGCTTCGATTCCTCGGGCTGCGTGCGTGTCCAGAACGTGCGCGATCTCGTCACCTGGATCCTTCGCGACACGCCCGGCTGGGATCGCCAGCATTTCGAGGCGGCCATCAAGACCGGCCAGAACACGCCGATCCAGGTCACCAACCCGGTGCCGGTGCATTTCCTCTATCTCTCTGCCTGGTCGACAGGACCCGGCGTCGTCCAGTTCCGCGACGACGTCTATGCGCTCGACGGCAACAGCGAACTGCAGATCACGTCTTCGCTGTAACGAGCTGATATTTTTTCCAAAAAGCCGCTCTCAGGGGCGGCTTTTTTGTTGCGGACGCCGTCAGATCCACTCATTCGACCGGCTGGACGAAGCTCAGGCGATTGGCGGTGGTCGGCAAACAGCCGGGATCGTGCCATGGACGTCGCCATCTTCATTCTCGTCGTGCTCGTCTTCGTTGCGCTGTCGGGCGCGCTCGTCCGGCTGGTTCGGGTGCCGCTGCCGGTGCTGCAGATCGCCATCGGCGCGGCCCTTGCCTGGCCGGCCAAGGGCCTGCATGTCGAGATAGATCCGGAGCTTTTTCTGCTGGTGTTCATCCCGCCGCTCCTGTTCGGCGACGCCTTCGCGGCGCCCAAGCGCGAACTCGTCGCCTTGCGCGGACCCATACTCGATCTCGCCGTCGGGCTCGTCTTCTTCACCATTGTCGGCTTCGGCTATGCCTTGCATTGGCTGGTGCCGAGCATTCCGCTCGTCGTCGCATTCGCGCTGGCTGCCGTGCTGTCGCCGACCGACGCCGTGGCGGTGTCCGCGATCGTCGACAGGAATGTGGTTCCGTCCCGGCTGATGCACATATTGGAGGGCGAGTCGCTGCTCAACGACGCGTCGGGCCTGGTCATGTTCCGCTTTGCGGTGGCGGCGGCATTGACCGGCAGCTTCTCCTTCGCGGGAGCCTCGCTCAGCTTCCTCTACGCCGTCGCCGCCGGCATCCTGGCCGGTGTCGCGGCGCTGTTCATCGCCGCCAAGGCGCTGCAACTGCTCAACCGCATCGGCGGCGTGCCGGCCGAGGCGCAGGTTCTCGTCATGATCCTGCTGCCTTTCGTCGCCTATCTCGGCGCCGAGCATGTCGGCGCCTCGGGCATCCTGGCGGCGGTCACCGCCGGCCTGCTGACCGGGGCTTCCGGCATGTACCGCTTCCTCGGCGTGTCGGCGCGCATGCAGACCCTGTCGCTTTGGGCGACGCTCACCTTCGTCTTCAATGGCGCTCTGTTCATCCTGCTCGGCCTGCAGCTTCCCGACATCATCCGCAAGGTCCCACCGGAACTGTCCAGCCGTCATTGGCTGATCGAGCCGGTGGCGACGGTGCTGATCCTGACGCTCTGCCTGATCGGACTGCGCTTCCTGTGGATCTGGGTCGGCGACATCGCCCAGGCGATCGCGGCGCGCATCGGCAAACGCGAGGCCGAGCCGTTCGGATTTCGCGTCCGGCTTGCCGGCTCCGTGGCCGGCGTGCGCGGCGCCATCACATTGGCGGGCATCCTGTCATTGCCGCTCGCTTTGCAGGACGGCTCTCCCTTTCCGGCACGCGATGTGGTGATCTTCCTTGCCGCCGGCGTCATCATCTGCTCGCTTCTGATCGCCAGCCTTGCCTTGCCCAGGATAGCGCGGGGGCTGGTCGAGCCGGGCAAGGATCCGGCGGCGGCGGAAGAGCGCCGGGCGCGCGTGGGCGCCGCCAATGCGGCGATCGCCAGGATCGAGAGCATCGCCAACGAGGCAGGCGAGGGCGAGGCGGTCCAGGCCCGGCTGGCCGTCGCCGACAGCATCGTGGCAGGCTACCGTAGACGCATCGCGGCTTCGGACGAAGCCGACGAGGCCCGCGCCGAGGCTCGCGAGGCCGGCAGGCTGGAACTGGAACTCAGGGCGGCCGGCATCGAAGCCGAGCGTGCAGCGCTGCGCGCCATGTTCCGCAGCCAGGAGATCAACGATCACACGATGCGCGCGCTGTTTTCTGAAATCACCTTGACCGAGGCCTTGTTGAAGCAGCGGCGGGACAGGAAATAGCGATCCGCCGCGATCTGTTGGCGCAAACCGGCCAGCAAATTTCGCGCTGCAAACGTGGCGAGCCCAAAACAACTGTGTTAATGGCCCGGCGAACGCAATGCATGTCGCCCAAGGCCGTTGAGTGGTTCGGGACGACGGCGTGCACGAATTTGCCCTTCCAACCCTAGGGGAACTCAGGCCATGGCAACAGCAGCGGCGGCGTCCAACAAATTCGAATCCTTCTTCGAAACCACTTTGGAAGATGCCGATCCGGAGATCTTCGGCGCCATCCGCAACGAGCTCGGTCGCCAGCGCCACGAGATCGAACTGATCGCCTCCGAAAACATCGTCTCGCGCGCCGTGCTCGAGGCGCAGGGGTCGATCATGACCAACAAATATGCCGAGGGCTATCCGGGCAAGCGCTACTATGGCGGCTGCCAGTTCGTCGACGTGGCCGAGGAACTGGCCATCGAGCGTGCGAAAAAACTGTTCGGTTGTAACTTCGCCAACGTCCAGCCGAATTCCGGCAGCCAGATGAACCAGGCGGTGTTCCTGGCGCTGCTGCAGCCCGGCGACACTTTCATGGGCCTCGACCTCAATTCCGGCGGACATCTCACCCATGGCTCGCCGGTCAACATGAGCGGCAAGTGGTTCAAGGTCGTCTCCTATGGCGTGCGCAAGGACGACCATCTGCTTGACATGGACGCCATCGAAAAGACCGCGCACGAGACCAAGCCGAAGCTGATCCTGGCCGGCGGCACAGCCTATTCGCGCATCTGGGACTGGAAGCGTTTTCGCGAGATCGCCGACGCCGTCGGCGCCTATCTGATGGTCGACATGGCGCACATTGCGGGCCTCGTTGCCGGCGGTGTGCATCCCTCGCCCCTGCCGCACGCCCATGTGGTGACGACCACCACGCACAAATCGCTGCGCGGCCCGCGCGGCGGCATGATCCTGTGCAATGACGAGGATATCGCCAAGAAGATGAACTCGGCGGTGTTCCCCGGCCTGCAGGGCGGACCGCTGATGCATGTCATCGCCGCCAAGGCGGTGGCCTTCGGCGAAGCGTTGAAGCCGAGCTTCAAGGTCTATGCCGAAAGCGTGGCCGCCAACGCCAAGGCGCTTGCCTCCAGCCTCAAGGAAACGGGCCTCGACATCGTCTCCGGCGGCACCGACAACCACCTGATGCTGGTTGATCTCAGGCCTAAGAACGCCACCGGCAAGCGCGCCGAGGCGGCCCTTGGCCGCGCCAACATCACCTGCAACAAGAACGGCATCCCCTTCGATCCGGAGAAGCCCTTCGTTACCTCTGGCGTGCGGCTCGGCACGCCCGCGGGCACCACGCGCGGCTTCGGCCAGGCCGAGTTCCGCGAGATCGGCAAGCTGATCGCCGAGGTGCTGGATGGGCTCAAGGTCGCCAATTCCGACGAAGGCAATGCCGCGGTCGAGGCGGCGGTCAAGGCCAAGGTCGTCGCATTGACCGATCGATTCCCCCTCTATCCCTATCTCGGTTGATTCCTTATCTCGGTTGACCGGGCGCGAAGCGTCATCTTTTATCCACCGGCATCGCGTCACCCCTGATCGGGTGACGCATCGAACCGGAGAATTGATGATGCGCAATTTCTGTCTTGCTTCTCTCGGCGCCTTCGGTTGGCTGGCCGCCTGCGGCCCCGTTTTGGCGCAGACGCAGCCCTCCGCGGACATGCCTGCCACAAGCACTTTCGGCCGGTGGACGACCATGGTCGATACGCTCGACACCGGCCAGGACGCGCACAAGACCTGCGCGGCCTCCACGGCGTTCTTCGATGCGAGTGGCAATTCGGGCACGCTGACATTGTCAATCTCGACCGGCGACGCGCTGCCGCCCGATGCTTATCCGGCAATCTTGATCACCATCGACAACAAGAGCCTGCTAACCGGCAAGAAGATCGCGGCGACTTTCGGCGATCCCGGCGTCAAGGTTTCGACGACTGTCTATTCCAATGACGCCGTCAACGGCCGTCCGAGCTGGACGGTCGACAACCAGGCCAAGACCAGTCTTGCGCTGCTGCGGGCCATGCGCCAGGTTACCTCGCTCGATGTGGCTTTCGGCAAGCAGGCTGTCGCCAGCATTCCGATGGACGGTTTTACAAAGGCCTATCGCAATCTCGGCGCGTCTTGTGGCTTTCCAACCAAGGACGTGGCGCCATAGCGGGCTGGCCGGCGCAACTGCTTGCCGTGCTGGCAATCTTCCTCGCGCCTCGCTATCTCTGAGGTACGGCAGGCCGTGGAAAAGCGGAACTGCTTCAATCCGCACCGGAAAGGTTCTAAGCCTTTCACCCCACCAGATTCGCGAACCCAAGGCTCTCCATGCGCTGTCCCTATTGCCAGTCCGAAGATACGCAGGTGAAGGATTCGCGCCCCGCCGAGGATGGCGCGGCGATCCGCCGGCGGCGTGTCTGCCCCGATTGCGGCGGCCGTTTCACGACGTTCGAGCGCGTGCAGTTGCGCGACCTCGTCGTGGTCAAGAAGTCGGGACGAAAAGTGCCGTTCGACCGCGACAAGCTGTTGCGCTCGGTCGAGATCGCGGTGCGCAAGCGCAATGTCGACCCCGAGCGCATCGATCGCGCGGTGACCGGGATCGTGCGCCAACTGGAAAGCTCCGGCGAAACGGAAGTGGCCTCGGGCGAGGTCGGCCGGCTGGTCATGGATGCGTTGAAATCGCTCGACGATGTCGCCTATGTGCGCTTCGCCTCGGTCTATCGCAATTTCCGTGAGGCCAAGGATTTCCACGAGCTGCTCGGCGAGCTGAAGGGGGACGAAGAAAAGAGCGAAGAGGACGCCGGCTGAGCATGGCAGCACCGGAACGCAGCGAGGCCGAACAAGCGGCCCTTGACCGCCGTTTCATGGCTGCGGCCTTGCGGCTGTCGCGCAAGAACGCCGGACGCACCTCGACCAACCCTTCCGTCGGCACGCTGATCGTGCGCGATGATGGGACCGGGCCGATGATCGTCGGTACCGGCGTCACCGCCGTCGGCGGCCGGCCGCACGCCGAGACCGAGGCGCTTGCTGAGGCCGGCGAACTCGCGCGTGGCGCAACCGCCTATGTCACGCTCGAGCCTTGCGCCCATCACGGCCGCACACCGCCTTGTGCCAACGCGCTGGTCAATGCCGGCATTGCGCGTGTCGTGGGTGCCGCCAGTGATCCCGATCCGCGGGTCTCCGGCAAGGGTTACGCCATCCTGCGCGAGGCCGGTGTCGAAGTGGTCGAAAAGGTCCTCGCCACGGAAGCTGCCGAACAGATGGCGGGCTATTTGATTCGCTCTCTGAGAAAGCGCCCGGAAGTAATTCTGAAGCTTGCGCTTTCCAGCGACGGCAAGATCGGCAGGGAAGGCGCCGGCCAGGTCGCGATAACAGGCGACATGGCGCGCCGCGAAGTCTACCTGATGCGCGCCGAGGCGGACGCCATCCTGGTCGGCATCGGCACGGCGCTGGAAGATGATCCGGCACTGACGGTGCGTTTGCCCGGACTGGAGAACCGGTCGCCGGCACGCATCGTGCTCGACCGCCAGATCAGGCTGCCGGAGGGCTCGAAGCTGGTGTCGGGCGTCGATCGCGTACCTCTTTATGTGGCGGCTTGCCTGGAGGCCGATCCGCAGCGCCGGGCCGCGCTCGAGCGTGCCGGCGTGCGCTTCATCGGTACGGAGACGCACGAGGGCGGAGTCGCATTGCCGGAGCTGCTCGAGGATTTGGCGGCGCTTGGCATGGCAAGCGTGCTGGTCGAGGGCGGCGCCAAGGTGGCGAGCGCCTTCCTGGCCGACGGGCTGGTCGACCGCATCGTGCTGTTCCAGGGACCGGAAGCGATCGGCCAAGATGGCATTGCATCGCCTGTCGACGCTGACCATGTCCCCGTGGGTTTTCGCAAGCTGCGCGAGATGCGGTTCGGCGAAGACGGTTACGCCGAATGGATCAGGGATTTTCAGGGATAGCGATCGATGTTTACCGGGATTGTCACCGATATCGGCACCGTGGCCGCCATCAAGCCGCTGCGGGAAGGGGTGGGACTGCGCATCGACACCGCCTATGATCCCGAGACCATCGCCATCGGCGCGTCGATTTCCTGCGGTGGCGTCTGCCTGACGGTCACGGCTTTGCCCGACAGCGGCTCGAACGCGCGCTGGTTCGAGGTCGAGGCCTGGGAGGAGGCGCTCAGGCTGACCACGGCGTCCGGTTGGAAGTCCGGCACCAGGATCAATCTGGAACGGGCGCTGAAGATCGGCGACGAGCTTGGCGGCCACATCGTTTCGGGCCATGTCGACGGCACCGCCGAGATCGTTGAACGCCGGGATGAGGGCGATGCGGTGCGCTTCACACTGCAAGCGCCGCGCGATCTGGCGAAATTCATCGCGCCGAAAGGCTCCGTCGCGCTTGATGGCACCTCGCTCACTGTCAACAGGGTCGAGGGCACCCGCTTCGACGTGCTGTTGATCCACCACTCGCTGACCGTGACCACCTGGGGCGAGCGCAAGGCAGGCGACCGCGTCAATCTCGAGATCGATACCATGGCCCGCTACGCCGCCCGGCTGGCGGAGGCGGCGAAAGAGGGGCTTTGATCGCCTGCGGGACAGTCCGACCCACGGCAATCTGATACGCGTCGGGCAATCTTCCGCTTGCGATCAAACCGGCTTCGGCCTAAGTCACCGGCGACTCCGGAGACATCTATGGCTGGCACATCCCAACACGGCAAGGCGTTCATTCGTCCCAAGAAGAAGGCTCACCTCCTCGTCATCGAGGCGCGCTTTCACGACGACCTTGCCGACGCACTGCTCGATGGCGCGACAAGCGCGCTCGACGAAGCGGGCGCGACTTACGACGTCGTCACTGTTCCCGGTTCGCTTGAAATTCCCGCGGTGATCACCTTCGCGCTCGACGGCATGGCCGAAGGCGGGACGGGCTATGACGGCTTTGTCGCACTCGGCACCATTATCCGTGGCGATACCTATCATTTCGACATCGTCGCCAATGAATCCAGCCGTGCGCTCATGGACCTGTCCGTGCAGGACTCGGTCTGCATCGGCAACGGTATCCTGACCACCGAGAACGATGCGCAGGCGTGGACGCGGGCCAAGCGCTCCGAAGGCGACAAGGGCGGCTTTGCCGCGCGCGCGGCGCTGACCATGATCGCGTTGAAGGAACAACTGGGAGCGCAATCGTGAGCGAACCCGCTTCGCCCGGACAGCCCGCGGTGCGCCACGCCAACAAGCGCGGCGCTGCCCGTCTGGCCGCCGTGCAGGCGCTCTATCAGATGGATGTCGCCGGCAGCGGCGTGTTCGAGATCACCGCCGAGTACGAGGCGTTCCGTCTCGGCAAGGAAGTCGACGGCGCGCTCTATCGCGAGGCGGACGCGCAGTGGTTTCGTGCCATCCTGACCGGGGTCGTCGAGAACCAGAAGACCATCGATCCGATCATCCGCCAGGCCCTGACCGACGACTGGCCGCTGTCGCGCCTCGATTCGACGCTCCGTGCCATTCTGCGCGCGGGCGTCTACGAACTGATGAAGCGCGAGGACGTTCCTGTCGCGGTCATCGTCACCGAATATGTCGACATCGCCAAGGCCTTCTACGAGGAAGACGAGCCGAAGCTGGTCAATGCCGTGCTCGACCGCGTGTCACGCCGGGTGCGTGGCGAGGGACGCGGCAAGGACGCTTCGTGACCGCCATCGCCGTCGAGGCGGGCAAGGAGGCGCGGCGCACCGCGCTGATCCTCGCCGCCTCGCAGGCGATCATCGGCTCGGCGGCTCCCATCGCCATTTCCATGGGCGCGCTGGCCGGGCAATATCTGCTCGGCGCCGACAAATCCCTGGCGACCGCGCCGATCACCGGCTTCAATCTCGGTGTGGCGCTAGGCGCCTTGCCCGCGGCCGCCATTATCCGCTGGCTGGGGCAGCGTGGCGGTTTCATGACCGGAACCGTGGTCACCGCGCTCGGCGGGCTGGTCGCCACCCTGGCTTTATTCCACGGCAGCTTTTGGCTGTTCGCGTTCGCGCTGCTCGTCATCGGTGTCGGCGGCGCCTTCGTCCAGCAGTTCCGTTTTGCCGCGGCCGACAACGCGCCGCCGGCGTTCAAGGCCCGCGCCATCTCCTTCGTGCTCGCCGGTGGCATCATCACCGCCATCCTCGGGCCGCAGATCGTCATCTTCACGCGCGAATTATTCGCACCAGTCATGTTTGCCGGTTCCTTCGCCTCGATCCTGCCGCTGGCGGCTGTCGGCGCCGTCATCCTGTCGTTCCTTCGTTTGCCGTCGAGGACCGCGAGCAAGGTGGACGTTGCCGACGGCGATGCCCGACCCCTTTCCGAAATCGTCACCAAGCCGCGTTTCGTCGCGGCGCTCTTCTGCGCCGTCGGCAGCTACGCGCTGATGAGTTTCGTCATGACCGGCGCGCCGCTCGCCATGGTGGGCTGCGGCCTGTCGGAGGACGATGCGACGCTGGGCATCTCCTGGCACGTCATGGCGATGTTCGGGCCAAGCTTCTTCACCGGCTCGCTGATCCATCGCTTCGGCGCCGAGCGCATTGTCGCCCTCGGCCTTCTGTTGCTGATCGGCTGTGCCGTCGTTGCCTTGTCGGGCCTGGCGCTGTGGCAGTTCTGGACGGCGCTGATCCTGCTCGGCCTCGGCTGGAATTTCAGCTTCATCGGCGCCACCGCCATGGTGGCGGCCAGCTACCACCCTTCCGAAAAGGGCAAGGTGCAGGGCTTCCACGACTTCGTCCTGTTCGGCTCCGTCGCCTGTGCGTCGCTGATGTCGGGCATGGTCTACAACGCCTGGGGCTGGACCATGCTCAACTGGATGATCTTTCCCGTCGCCGCACTTTGCTTCGTGGCACTCGGCGCGCTGAAGATCACAAGCTTGCGGCCGGCTTGACGCGAATTTGAAAGCTATGCGTCCGGCGGCAGAACCTGAAGCACCCGCGCTATGAACATATGGAACTCAGCCATGTAATTGCGCAGGAAATCCTCAGTGGATTCAACCGTCACCTCGCCGTCATCCGTGATCAGTCCCGGCGTGAACTGGATATAGGCTTCGGGCGCATTCATCTGCGGTGAGTTGCAGAAACTCAGCACGCTGCGGAGGCTTTGTTGGGCGACAGCGGTCGCGATCGCGCCCGGCGATGTTCCGATGACGGCCGACGGTTTGCGCGCGAATGAATTCTTGCCGTGGGGGCGGCTGGCCCAGTCGATCGCGTTCTTCAGTCCGCCGGGGATCGAGCGATTATACTCCGGGGTGACGAACAGCACGGCCTGGACGGAGGCGATCGCCTTTTTGAAAGCCTGGGCGGCCGGCGGGAAATTGGCGTCGTAGTCGTAACTGTAGAGAGGCAGATCCTTGAAGCCGATTTCCGTCATTTCGAGCTCGGGAGGGGCAAGTTGAACAAGCGCCTTCGCGAGCTTGCGGTTGATGGATGCCTGGGCAAGGCTGCCGATGAGATAACCGACCTTGTGTATGGCCATGACACGCTCTCCGTGTTTGCCGCCACCCTCGTGGCATTATTCACCCGATAGCGGCCAATCGCCAGCCCGCTGTTGCCGCCAGGCCCAAATCGGCGCGTCCGGAACAAAAATATTGCGCTGGTCCCCCTTCTTATGAAACCGTGTGCCCCGACTGGCCGTTGAAGCCATGCTCATATGCGGCCACCCGCATTCCGGTTTACAGCAAGGGGTTTCACAATGTTTTCAGTCAAGGTTCTGGCCAGCGCGGCGATGGCGCTCGCCATCACGGCGGCTTCCGCGAGCGCTCAGGTCGTCGTCTCCTCGAAAATTGACACCGAGGGTGGCGTGCTCGGCAACATTATCCAGCTCGTCCTCAACGCCAACAACATCAAGACCACGGACCGCATCCAGCTCGGCGGCACGCCCGTGGTGCGCAAGGCGATCACCGCCGGTGAGATCGACATCTATCCCGAATACACCGGCAACGCCGCCTTCTTCTTCGAGAAGGCCGATGATCCCGTGTGGAAGGATGCCGCCAAGGCCTATGAGACGGCCAAGAAGCTTGACTACGACGCCAACAAGATCGTCTGGCTGTCACCGGCACCGGCCAACAACACCTGGGCGATCGCCCTGCGCAAGGAAGTGACGGACGAGAACAAGCTCGTCACGCTGTCGGACTTCGGCAAATATGTCGCCGGCGGCGGCAAGGTGGTCCTGGCGGCCTCCGCCGAGTTCGTCAATTCGGCGGCAGCCCTTCCGGCCTTCCAGACTACCTACGGCTTCACGTTGAAGCCGGACCAGCTGATCACCCTCTCTGGTGGCGATACGGCGGCAACCATCGCGGCCGCCGCCAACCAGACCAGCGGCGCCAATGCTGCCATGGTCTACGGCACCGACGGGGGCATCGCGCCATCGGGCCTCGTGGTGCTGACTGACGACAAGGGCGTGCAGCCGGTCTATCAGCCGGCGCCGATCATCCGCGAATCCGTGCTGAAGGAGCATCCCGAGATCGAAACGCTGCTGAAGCCGGTCTTCGCCAAGCTCGATCTCGTCACGCTGCAGGAGCTGAACGGCCGCGTGCAGGTCGGCGGCGAGCCGGTCAAGGGCGTCGCCGAGGACTTTTTGAAGAAGAACGGGTTTTTGAAATAGCGACGCGTCGATAGCGACGTCAGGGCGAGGCGCCTTATGACCCCGCGTTTCGATAAGCTCGGCGTGGTCATCGCTGCACTCGCTGCTTACGCCGCGTTTCTCGCGCCGTTCGCCACCTTCCGCGCGAACCGCATCGTTCCCGGCCAGGCACGCTCTATCGTCGAGGCACTGCCGCAGGCGATAGGGCCGTTGCTGCTCGCAATCATTGTCGCGGCGGCAATCATCGCGCTCCTCAAAACGCCGCTCGTCTTGCGCCTTGCGGCGAGCGTCGTGACGCTTGTCGCGCTGGCGCTGCTCATCGGCGTCGCCGGCACATTCCTCACTCCAGCCGGGAATACCTTTGCTCGGGTCTCGCCGGCATCCGGCTTCTGGATTCTCATCTTCGCCTTCACGCTGTTGCTCGCCGACGTGCTGACCCGGCTCAACCTGTCGCCCTCGGCGCGCGTCGGCGTGCTTGTCGTTGCGGCGCTGGCCATCGGCTTGCTGCTGATTTCGGGACGCTGGGACAGCCTCTCGATCCTCAAGGAATACTCCAACCGCGCCGACAGCTTCTGGGCCGAAGGCTCCAAGCATGTGACCCTTGCTCTCGGCTCGTTGCTTGCCGCCGTGATCGTCGGCCTGCCGCTCGGCATCCTGTGCCACCGTGTCGAGAGCCTGCGGGCCGGCGTCCTCAACGTCTTGAACATCATCCAGACCATTCCCTCGATCGCGCTGTTCGGGCTGCTGATCGCGCCGCTTGGCTGGGTCGCGGCCCACGTTCCGGGGGCCGCCGCGCTCGGTATCAGGGGCATCGGCACGGCGCCCGCCTTCGTCGCCCTGTTCCTCTATTCGCTGCTGCCGGTGGTGGCCAACACCGTGGTCGGCCTTGCCGGCGTGCCGCGTGCCGCCAATGACGCGGCGCGGGGCATGGGCATGACGGACCGCCAGCGCCTTTTCGGTGTGGAGTTTCCGCTGGCCTTTCCGGTGATCCTCACCGGCATCCGCATTGTGCTGGTGCAGAATATAGGCCTTGCCACCATCGCCGCGCTGATCGGCGGCGGCGGTTTCGGCGTGTTCGTCTTCCAGGGTGTCGGCCAGACGGCGATGGACCTGGTGCTGCTTGGCGCAGTGCCGACCGTGGCACTCGCCTTTGCCGCCGCCATCATCCTCGACGCCGTGATCGAAATGACCGCCACCAAGCGCAGGGTTGAAACGGCATGATCGAAATCGAAGGCATCACCAAGCGCTATGACGCGACCACTGTCGTCGACGACGTCTCGATGGTCGTCGAGCCGCGCACGGTCTGTGTCATTGTCGGCACCTCGGGCTCCGGCAAGACGACTCTGCTGCGCATGATCAACCGGCTGGTCGAACCAACCGCCGGCGTCATCAAGCTCGATGGTGCCGACAATCGATCGGTGCCGGGGTACGAACTGCGCCGCAGCATCGGCTACGCCATCCAGGGCCACGGCCTGTTTCCGCATCGCACGGTGGCGCAGAACATCGCTACCGTGCCGGTGCTGCTTGGCTGGGACAACGCACGCATCAAGTCCCGCGTCGACGAGCTGATGACGCTCTACCAACTCGACCCCCAGGAATTTGGGCCGCGCTACCCGCATGAACTGTCCGGCGGCCAGCAGCAGCGCGTCGGCGTTGCCCGCGCGCTCGCCGCCGAACCCAACGTGCTGTTGATGGACGAGCCGTTCGGCGCACTCGACCCGATCATCCGTACCAAGGCGCAAGAAGATCTGCTGGCAATCCAGAAGCGCTTCGGCACCACCATCATCCTCGTCACTCATGACATGGAGGAGGCCGTGCACATGGGGGACAAGATCGCGGTGATGGATGCCGGCAAGCTCGTGCAATATGCAAGGCCGGCGGAGATCCTGGCGAACCCGGCCAGCAGCTTTGTCGAAACCCTGGTCGGAGCCAGCGAAAAACCATTCAGGCTACTGTCGCTGGGGCGGGTACGCGATGCGGTGGAGCAGGGCGGTGCCGAAGGCGAGGCGATCCCTGGTGACGCCAGCCAGCGTGACGCGCTCGCGGAACTTCTCTGGTCCGGCAGGCCGGCGCTGCCGGTGAAGGGTGCCGACGGCCAGCCGATCGGCCGCGTCACCCTGGACGGACTGGTCAAGCGCGCGGCGAGGCCGGCATGAAGGCCTGGCTGCCGCTGCTGCTCAGGCTTGCGCTGGTGGTGTTGCTTGTTGCCTTCATCACCAGTCCGGGGTGGTTCGAGCCGTTGCTGAAGCCGCTGACCGAAAACAACGCTCCCGTAATCTACAATCAGGGCAGCCTGCTGACGCTGACGCTGCTGCATCTGCGCACCGTGTTGATCGCGACCGTCGCCGCCACCATCGTCGCGGTGGCGCTCGCCATCCTCGTCACCCGGCCGGCTGGCGTCGAATTTCTGCCGTTGTCGCGCAGCCTGGTCAACATCGGCCAGACCTTTCCGCCCGTGGCGGTGCTGGCGCTCGCCGTGCCGGCAGTCGGCTTCGGCGAGAAGCCGACGCTGATCGCGCTGTTTCTCTATGGACTGCTGCCGATCTTCGAGAACGCATTGACCGGGTTGACGACGCTGCCGGCCAATGTCGTCGAGGCGGCGCGTGGCGCCGGCATGACCGGCTGGCAAAGGCTCACCAAGGTCGAGTTGCCGCTCAGTGCACCGATCATCCTTGGCGGCATAAGGCTCTCCGTGGTGATCAGCCTGGCCACGGCCACCATCGGCTCGACGGTGGCCGCCAAGACACTCGGCGAGGTGATCATCGCCGGCCTGCTATCCAACAATCTCGCCTTCATCCTGCAGGGCGGCCTGATCGTGGCGGCCCTTGCCGTGCTGATCTATGACGGACTGTCGGCGGTAGAGCGCTATACGGCGCGCCGGATGGGCCGCGAAGCGGAATGATCCTCGGGAGACCGGAGGTCTTGCCCTGGATGGTTCCCTAGCGTGATTTCAATCGATCTAAATCGAAGGCCCTTTCGGCTCTGCCGTCGCGGGTTTTGTCTTTTGGGCGAAAGCCGGGCAAAAACCGAACAATATCTTGACGTTCGCGGCCCTGTTTCGCATACACCGATGCGAAGAGGTGGATTCCGCGCGCGGAATCCGGTCTTTGTCTCAACGGCCCAGGGAGGGGTTCTTTTGGGCCAACAATCGAGGAAAATTCGGCAATGACCATTATTTCCGCCGTCATCGCCTGCGGCCTGCTTTCAATCCTATACGCCATCTGGGCGACACGTTCGGTCCTCGCGGCCGATCAGGGCAATGCACGCATGCAGGAAATCTCCGCCGCCATCCGCGAAGGCGCCCAGGCCTATCTGGCGCGCCAATACACCACCATCGCCATCGTCGGCGTGGTCGTGCTCGTGCTCGCCTGGTGGCTGCTGTCAATCACCGCCGCCATCGGCTTCCTGATCGGTGCCGTTCTGTCGGGTGCCGCCGGCTTTATCGGCATGCATGTTTCGGTGCGGGCCAATGTACGCACCGCGCAAGCGGCTTCCAACAGCCTCGCCGCCGGCCTCGACATCGCTTTCAAGTCGGGCGCCATCACCGGCATGCTGGTCGCCGGCCTCGCTCTGCTGGGCGTCTCCATCTATTATCTCGTCCTGACCCATTTCATGGGTCTTCAGCCCAACGATCGTATCGTCATCGACTCGTTGGTCTCGCTCGGCTTCGGCGCCTCGCTGATCTCGATCTTCGCCCGTCTCGGCGGCGGCATCTTCACCAAGGGCGCCGATGTCGGCGGCGACCTGGTCGGCAAGGTCGAAGCCGGTATTCCGGAGGATGATCCGCGCAACCCGGCCACCATCGCCGACAATGTCGGCGACAATGTCGGCGATTGCGCCGGCATGGCCGCCGACCTGTTCGAAACCTATGCGGTGACGGTTGTCGCCACCATGGTTCTCGCCGCCATTTTCTTCGGCGGCACCGCTGTCCTCGGTGCCGCGATGCTGTATCCGCTCGCCATCTGCGGCGCCTGTATCCTGACCTCGATCGTCGGCACCTTCTTCGTCAAGCTCGGCTCCAACGGCTCGATCATGGGCGCGCTCTACAAGGGCCTGATCGTGACCGGCCTGCTGTCGATCGTCGGCCTCGGCGTCGCCACCTCGGCCACGCTCGGCTGGGGCGAGGTCGGCACCGTCGCCGGCATGACGATCACCGGCAAGAACCTGTTTATCTGCGGCCTGATCGGCCTCGTGGTGACCGGGTTGATCGTAGTGATAACCGAGTACTACACCGGCACCAACAAGCGCCCGGTCAACTCCATCGCCCAGGCGTCGGTGACCGGCCACGGCACCAACGTCATCCAGGGCCTCGCGGTCTCGCTGGAATCGACGGCACTTCCGGCAATCGTCATCGTCGGCGGCATCATCGCCACCTACCAGCTCGGCGGCTTGTTCGGCACGGCGATCGCCGTCACCACCATGCTCGGCCTCGCCGGCATGATCGTGGCGCTCGACGCCTTCGGCCCGGTCACCGACAATGCCGGCGGCATTGCCGAAATGGCGGGCCTTCCCAAGGAAGTGCGCCACTCCACCGACGCGCTCGACGCGGTCGGCAACACCACCAAGGCGGTAACCAAGGGCTACGCCATCGGTTCGGCCGGCCTCGGCGCGCTGGTGCTTTTCGCGGCCTACTCGAACGACCTGAAGTTCTTTGCCGCCAATGGCGACAAATATCCCTACTTCCAGGGCATGGGCGAAATCTCCTTCGATCTCTCCAACCCTTACGTCGTCGCCGGCCTGATCTTCGGTGGCCTGATCCCCTATCTGTTCGGCGGCATCGCCATGACGGCGGTCGGCCGCGCGGCGGGCGCCATCGTCGAGGAGGTGCGCAAGCAGTTCCGCGAGGATCCGGGCATCATGGCCGGCACCTCGAAGCCGAACTATGCGCGCGCGGTCGATCTCCTGACCAAGGCGGCGATCCGGGAAATGATCATCCCGTCGCTGCTGCCTGTGCTGGCGCCGCTCGTCGTCTATTTCGGCGTGCTGCTGATCTCGGGCTCGAAGGCGTCCGCCTTCGCAGCGCTCGGCGCCTCGCTGCTCGGCGTCATCGTCAATGGCCTGTTTGTAGCCATCTCGATGACCTCGGGCGGCGGCGCCTGGGACAACGCCAAGAAGTCATTCGAGGACGGGTTCACCGACAAGGACGGCGTCAAGCACCTCAAGGGCTCCGAGGCACACAAGGCTTCGGTGACCGGCGACACCGTCGGCGATCCCTACAAGGACACCGCCGGCCCGGCGGTCAACCCGGCGATCAAGATCACCAACATCGTGGCGCTCCTGTTGCTGGCCGTGCTCGCGCACGGCTGAGCGGGAGCGGATGAAAAAACCCGCGGGGAGCGATCCCCGCGGGTTTTTCATGTCAGCTGACTGGTCGCTTGGTCCGGCATCTGGACGCCGCGTGCGCGACAGCCGCTATTCTCCGGTTTCTTCCCGCTTGCTGCCTCCGAGGTACATAGCCAACAGATCATCCACGGTCGGCTCCCGTTCAGGCATGGGCGGCAGGCCGCGTACCTTTCGCAGCATGGAGACAAAAGCACCGCGTTGGTATTTGCGGCGAAACTCCACGGATCTCGGATGAACGCCGCATGCAGCCCAAACCCTGCGTTTCAGATAACTGGATTTCTTCAGGCGAGACGGCACCGCCGCCGCGGCAAGAACCTTGACACGCAGGTCGTCCGGTATGCGCATGCGGTCGATGAGTTCCTCCTGCTCCATTGCCGTGTCATCGAGATAACTGCCGCTGCGCTGGCCGGAGAAGATACTCAGCACCGTCAGGTGCGGCATGGTCGCGATCACGGCTCCCTTTCGCCAGGCCCGGAAGAGCCAGTCCTGCGAACTTTCGCATGAGCATTCGCTGGCAGGCCGCCAGGGGCCGAGCCAGTCCAGCGACGCCCGCCTGACCACCTGTGCCGATCCGTATCCGGCCGTGACGACGGGATCGTAAAAACCGTCTTTGCCCATTCCGTAAATCGAGGTCTTGAGAGCATCGTCTCTCGTCCGCACCGGTTCGATGATGGCGCCACGAGCGATGACGACATCCGCGCCGGTCGCATCGATCCATCCCGTGGTTGCCGCCAGATGATCCGGAAACCAGAGGTCGTCGTGATTGAGCACGGCGACAAGCCGGCCGCGCGCCCTGGCAAAACCGATATTATTGGGGCCGGATTGCTCGCCGAAATTGACGGGCAGGTCGATATAGAAGATGCGCGGATCGGCGAATTCGGCGATGATCGCCGGTGTCTCAGGGCGACAGTCGTCGCCGATCACCAGAATTTCAAAATCCTGCAGCGTCTGGCGCAAGACGCTGAACAGCGTCTGTCGCAAGGCTGCGGGACGATTGTGGGTGGCGATCACCACCGAGACGAGCGGCACGCGCTGCCCTGTTGCATCGAACAAGCGCGATCCTTCCACGCTACACCAGCTTGTAGGGGATTTGTTCGGTGTCCGGTGGCAGGCGCCAATGGTCGGGCGCGTCGTAGGCATAGGCCTTGTCGACGAGATTGAGCAGCAGGGCGATCTCCGGCCCGAGCGCCGTCACGCCGTGCCACACGCCTGGCGGGATTATGACGATCGCCGGCCGCAACGCGCCGAGTATCTTGTGCCACACCGTGCCGAAACTGGGCGAAGCCTTCCGGCCGTCATAGAGCGATATGCGGACGCTGCCGGCACAGCAGAAGAGCCGATCCAGCGTCACCCTGTGCGCATGCCAGCCGGTTACCGCGCCTGGATACATCGTGCGTTGAAACACCTGGCCGACAGGCGATGGATCAAGTCCCCACTCATCCCGAAAGACCTCGGTCAGATAGCCGTTGGATGTAGCGACCGGCCTGATTTCCTTGATTGTGACGCCATCCATCGACGGCGGATCGATGGCAAGCCAGTCTGATGTCACCGTCTGCCGGTCGGGTGTCCCGGTCGCCATCCAGCCAACCGGCATCGCATGGTCGTCACTGCTCATGTCCAAATCCCCCAGCCTGACGGTTTGATATGGGTTTGCCCCATCACTGGCAAGCCGGGCCCCGTTAACAAAAACCCGTGGGATCGCTCCCACGGGTTTTTGGTCGCCTGAGACATTTCTGTTCCCCAAAGTCAGGGAAGCAGGATTCTAGGGATCAGGGGGTGCCGCCGCCGGGAATGCCGGGCGCCAGCTTGCTGGCGCCGTTGATGATCTGGCTGAGGAAGTTCTGGTCCTTGCCGCCGGTTGGCGTGGTGCGCGAAATGAAGTCGAAGATCTTGCCGTCCTTCAAGCCGTAATTGGCGATCTGGGTGACGCGGCTGTCCGGGCCGAAATAGACCGCCAGCACTTTCTGGTCGACCAGCCTCGGCTTGTCGAACGCGACGTAGCGCTTGCGCGTCTGCGAAATATAGTAAAACGCCTCATTGTCGAAAGTCGCCGTGGTCGACGGCGTGCCGAGTGCAAGGAGCACCTGCTCGCGGCTGGAACCGACCGGCACGGAATCGATCGCCTGCTGATCGAGGACATAGCCTTGCGTGAACGTCTCGCTCGGATTGAGGTCGCCGATCATCTTGTTGGTGTGGCATGCCGACAGCGCCGCTACGATAGCCAGCAGCGAGATCGCGCCGGCAGCCCTGGAATTGAAACCCGACTTGAAATTCAGCGCGCGCAACAACAATTCTCCATTATATCGCCGCAACTTGCGCTGGGCCGCAAAACCGGTAAACCAGCTTGCTTGCCGATGCAACAAGGCCAATTCAACAAACGGTCCCCGGAGACCATCCCCATGTTCCAGCGCCTTTTTGGCCGCGAACGCCACGCCAACCGCGCCATCACCGACGCGCTTTACGCACAAATCGTGGCGGCGGCGCGGCAGACTGGTTTTTATTCCCACTGGAATGTGCCGGACACGCCGCTTGGCCGTTTCGAGATGCTTTCGCTGCACATGTTCCTGGTCCAGCACCGCTTGCGCGGAGAGGACGGCGTGGCGCAAGAGATCGCGCAGGTGCTGATCGACGAATTCTTTCTCGACGTCGATCATTCGCTGCGGGAACTGGGCATTGGTGACGTGGGTGTGCCAAAACGCATGAAGAAGCTGGCGAAGATGTTCTATGGCCGCACCGCCGCCTATGATGATGCGCTGGAACGAAACGACCATGACGGTCTGACCGCGGCACTTGCCCGCAATGTCCGTCCCGACGCCGGCGGCTGGCCGGAAGCGTCACGTTTGGCCGGGTATGTCGCCGACGCCAGCCGGCAACTGAGTGCGCAGCCGACCGAATCGATCGTTGCCGGCACTGTGGCGTTTCCCGTAGCCAACGGAGGCTGATCGATGAAACACGTGGATATGCAAAGTCCGGTATCCTTTTTCGCCAATGTCGCGCGTCTGCCGCACAAAGGGCTGCCGGTTGTGATCGAGGCCGATGCCGCCCAGCGCGCGGCACTTGCCGAGACCCATGGGCTGCTGTCGGTCGAAGCCTATCGCGCCGAACTGCTGGTTACGTCATGGAAGCGCAACGGCGTTAAGGTCAGCGGCCGTGTCGAGGCGGACATTACCCAGGCCTGCATCGTCACGCTCGACCCCATCGAAGCGCATGTTGAAGAGCCGTTCGAGGCGCTGCTCTTGCCCGAGGACTCCAAACTCGGACGGCAGGGATTCGAAGGTGGCGGCGAAATCCTGCTCGATGCCGACGGCCCCGACAGTCCCGAGACATTTTCGGGCGACACCATCGATGTCGGGGCACTTGCCGAACAGTTCTTCGGCTTGGCCATCGATCCGTATCCGCGCAAGCCCGGCGCCTCGATTGGCACCGATGACGACACCGGACCGGCCGAGAATGAATTTCAGCAAAAACTGCGATCCTTGCTGCGAAAATCCTGAAAACCTCGCTCGCGACGGAAAAGTCGGTTGTGCGACAGCCTAAAACCGCTATTTTCGCCGAACCTTTGCGATCACTAAAACGACTTGCCGCCTAACCGTGAGATGAATACCGCGTGATCAGGATTTCCATCGATGCCATGGGCGGCGATCACGGACCAGCCGTGGTCATTCCGGCGCTCATGACGGTCGCGACCCGCCGTCCCGACATCCGCTTCGTCATCTACGGACGTGAGGAACTGGTGCGCCCGGAACTCGCCAAATTCCCCAAATTGTCCGAGGTCAGCGAGTTCTTCCACTGCGAGATCGCGGTCAGGATGGATGACAAGCCGAGCCAGGCGCTGCGCCATGGCCGCTGGAAATCGTCGATGTGGAAGGCGGTCGAGGCGGTGAAGTCGGGCGCTGCGGATGCATGCATCTCCGCCGGCAATACCGGTGCGCTGATGGCGATGTCTAAATTCTGCCTGCGCACCATGGCGACCATCGACCGCCCGGCGATCGCGGCATTATGGCCGACATTGCGCGGCGAAAGCGTGGTTCTGGACGTCGGCGCCACCATCGGCGCCGACGCGCACCAGCTCATTGATTTTGCCATTCTCGGCACCGGCATGGCGCGTTCCGTGTTCGGCATCGCCCGACCCACGGTTGGCCTGCTCAATGTCGGTGTGGAGGAGATCAAGGGCCAGGAAGAGGTCAAGGAGGCGGGACGCATGTTGCGCGAAGCCAATATGGCCTCGATGAATTACCATGGCTTTGTCGAAGGCGACGATATCGGCAAGGGTACGGTCGACGTCGTCGTGACGGAAGGCTTTGCCGGCAAT
This sequence comes from Mesorhizobium sp. B2-3-10, assembly GCF_006442275.1. Lineage (NCBI taxonomy): Bacteria > Pseudomonadati > Pseudomonadota > Alphaproteobacteria > Hyphomicrobiales > Phyllobacteriaceae > Mesorhizobium > Mesorhizobium sp. B2-3-10. The sequence continues at coordinate 438,319 of NZ_VFVT01000002.1, read as the reverse complement.
ATTGCTCTCAAGACGGCGGAAGGCACCGCGCGCCAGATAGCTGGCTATCTACGCGCCGCGATGAGCCGCACCCTGATGGCCAAGATCGGCTATGTCTTTGCCAAGGGCGCCTTCGACCGCCTGCGCGAAAAGATGGATGTCGGCCGCTCCAATGGCGGCGTCTTCCTGGGGCTGAACGGCATCGTCGTCAAAAGCCATGGCGGTGCCGACTCGGACGGTTTCGCCGCGGCGATCGAACTCGGCTATGACATGGTGCGCAACAATCTGCTTGATCGCATCGAGGCCGACCTCGACCTGTTTCATGCGCGCAACCCGCATGCCCTGACATCAAGGAAATCCGACGTCGTTACCGACGCAAGGGAATAGGAAAGAATTTTGATCAGATCAGTTGTGCGCGGCACGGGCGCCGCGCTGCCCCGCCGCATCATGAAGAATGCCGATTTTGAAGGTATGGTCGAGACCTCCGACGAGTGGATCGCTCAGCGCACCGGCATCCGCCAGCGCCATATCGCGGCTGATGACGAGACGACGGCTTCGCTGGGCGAGGCCGCGGCGCGTGCCGCCCTTGCCGATGCGGGATTGACCCCGGGCGATATCGATCTGGTCGTACTGGCGACCTCGACCCCCAACAACACGTTCCCGGCTACCGCGGTCGAGATCCAGAACCGGCTCGGCATGCAGCACGGTTTTGCCTTCGACATGCAGGCGGTATGCTCGGGTTTCGTCTATGCGGTGACGACAGCCGATCTCTACATCCGCGGTGGCCTTGCAAAGCGCGTGCTGGTGATAGGCTCGGAGACCTTCTCACGCATCCTCGACTGGAGCGATCGCTCGACCTGCGTGCTGTTCGGCGATGGCGCCGGTGCGGTCGTTCTGGAAGCCGGTGAGGGGGCCGGCACGATCGCCGATCGCGGCGTCCTGGCGGCCAGCCTGCGTTCCGACGGCTCGCACAAGGAAAAGCTTTTCGTCGACGGCGGACCGTCGACGACGGGCACGGTCGGTCATCTGCGCATGGAGGGACGCGAGGTCTTCAAGCACGCGGTCGGCATGATCACCGATGTCATCGAGGCGACCTTCTCGGCCGCCGGTATTACCGCCGACGATCTCGACTGGTTCGTGCCTCACCAGGCCAATAAACGGATTATTGACGCTTCAGCCAAAAAGCTCGGGATAGCTGAGCAAAAGGTGGTGGTGACCGTCGATTTGCACGGTAACACGTCGGCTGCTTCCGTACCGCTGGCGCTGTCGGTGGCCGTCGCCGACGGCCGCATCAAGAAGGGAGATCTGGTGCTCCTGGAGGCGATGGGCGGCGGCTTCACCTGGGGCGCCGTTCTGGTTCGCTGGTAAGTGCAGAACGGTCCGGTTTCGGTCCTTGACCTTGCCGGATCAATTACTTAGGCTCTGCCGTTGTTGTGCCGATTTTATGTTTGAGCTGATGGGACGGTCGCATGGGGGGAAAGACACTTACGCGCGCCGACCTTGCCGAGGCCGTCTACCGAAAGGTCGGTCTGTCGCGCACTGAATCCGCCGAACTCGTCGAGGCGGTGCTGGACGAAATCTGCGAAGCGATCGTGCGCGGCGAGACGGTGAAGCTGTCGTCTTTCGCGACATTTCATGTCCGCTCCAAGAATGAGCGGATCGGGCGCAATCCCAAGACCGGGGAGGAAGTACCGATCCTGCCGCGCCGGGTGATGACCTTCAAATCGTCCAACGTCCTGAAGAACCGCATCCTGCGTTCCCACCAGAACAGCAAGGCCAAGGGCGGCAAATAGCCTCCATTGCACGGTTGAAAACCGGCTCCGCGACAACGGCGGACTTGAATATTGCTTCACAAACCGCTGAAATAAGGCCCGATTCGGCAGCATGGCCGGATGGGTGTTCTGGCTTATGATCGATTCCGCACCTGCGGAACAAGCTCTTCTCATTGTTGAGCGGGATCTCGTCGGAGCACCGTTCCGGGCTACACGCCAGCGTGAGGATTTCGCCCATGGACAAGAGCCCTGACGCCTTCCGCACCATCAGCGAGGTCGCTGAAGATCTCGACCTGCCACAGCATGTGCTGCGTTTCTGGGAGACGCGCTTCAACCAGATCAAGCCGATGAAGCGTGGCGGCGGCCGCCGCTACTACCGGCCGCAGGATGTCGAACTGATCAAGGGCATCCGCCATATGCTCTATGACCAGGGCTACACCATCAAGGGCGTGCAAAAGCTGCTGCGGGAAAACGGCAATCATTTCCTGGTCGCCATCGGCAATGGCGACATGGCCGCCGTCGAGGCGATCTCGCAGCGCAAGCAGGCCGATCAGGTGCCGCTGACGCCGGCAGCCCAACCGCGCGGCGGAGATGACGAACTGGTTGGCCAGCCAAGGGTCAAGCCCAGCCGCCGCTTTTTCGGCCTGGGCAAGGGCGACGAGGAAGGTCCGGTTGCGCCGGACGCGTCGAAGCTCTCGCGTGACAACCGCGCGCTGCTGCAGGAAGCGCTGTTTGACCTCCTGGAATGCAAGCGCCTGCTCGACCAGGTGCGCTGACCGCCGCGAAGCGCTTTAAAGCCTCGAAACTGGAACTCGCTTTGGGGTGAGGCGTTAGGTTTCCTTCTGCAAGACAAGGAAACGCATGATGGCATCATTTTCGACCCTTTCGGACATCGACCTCGAAAAGCAGGTCGCGGCTCTCTCGAGGGAACTCGCCGCGTTGCGCAAGGCAGTGTCGAAGCGGGGTGGCGCTTACTATGAAGACGGCCGTGATGCTGCTCTTGATACGTATTCGGATCTTGCGGAGCGTCTGCGCGATGCCATGCCGGCAATCCGCAAACAGGGCAGGGTGATCGAGAAATCGGCACGCGAACATCCGGCGGCGGCCGCAGCGGTCGGTCTTGTCGTACTCGGTCTGGTCGCCAGCCTGCTGTTCAGCCGGCGCTGACTGCTACCCAAGAATTTCCAGAGAGAAAATGGCGGCTCGCCCTCCGGCGCGGCCGCTATTCCCATTGACGTCAGCGGTTTGCGATACCGCTCCGGAATCTGGCCGAAGCGCGTCGGCGTAGAGGCGCACGGCACCGCTGTGCTGCCGGTGCAGAAAGGCGGATCGATCGATCCGCCACAGCCGCTCGATTCCGCGGCGATGGCCGGGTTTGTCCAGTAGTCCCGGCCTGGCATTGTGACCAGGAGAAAACCAGCCTTGGACAAGAAGCCAGGGCTGGTCTTCTCGTTGCGGTGCTTAGGCCTTGTTGCCCATCTTCTTCATGTGATGATGGTGGTGGCGATGATGGTGACGGTGATGATGGTGGTGACGATGGTGATGATGCTTTGCCATTGAGGCCGCGTCCGCGCTTGTCGCGCCGACCACCGGCACCGCGAAAGCCATTGCAGCTGCAAGCCCGAGGGCCGAGAGGAGGGATTTCTTCATTGGATCGTTTCCTTTTTCGCAAGCAGGTATCGATCGGGCCGATATCCCGACCGCCGCGAACGGAATTACGCTCCTGAATTTTTTCGTCAGTATTTCCCGATTGTAGAATCTTGTTTCTGAACTGTTTCCCAGGAACCGGCTTCCTGCCCCATGATCGCCAGGGCCGAAGCCGGCTGCTTTGGCTTACATGGGCGGGATCACACCATTGTTTCCGACCACGACGCGGCTGGAACTCAGCGTGCCGTCCGCCTCGCGCTGAGCGGTAACGAAGACCGTCGCACTTGGTTTGAGATCGGTCGGGGCGGCCGGCGCGAAAGTCACGACAGGCGTTCCGTCGGGGATCGAGATATTCTTCGTCTGCCCATTGTCATAGGTCAGCGTCACGGCACGCCCGTTTATGTCGGTGACGTCCGCGACGGTGCCGTTGGTCATGCGGCTGTTCGGCTCCAGGTCCCAAGGGCGATCACCCTCTCCAGTGCCTTTCAAGGCCGCTGGAAAGACCACCACTTCCAGCGCGCCGCTGCCGCCGTCAGCCTTGGAGACGGAGGCGATGCCGACGAAATCGCCCTGCTTAATGTCTTTTACCGATGCGTTGGCGACGCCTGAAAGCTTCCAGCCGTCTTTCAGCTTGATCGCGGCCGTGTCGCCTTGACGGGTTTTCACGGTCAGCAGCGACGGCTCGAAACTGACCACCGTGCCGCGCACGCGCAATGTGTCCGCCGCCTGCGCGCTGGCCATGACGATGCCGGAAAGCATGGAAATCGTGCCGAGCACGAGGAGAGGTGTCTTGAGGCTCATTGGAGTATCCTTTGGGAAAGGCTGGCTGGAAGGAATGGTTCACGCCAGCGACGTCGAGATAACGAACGGGTGGGGCGAAACTGCCGGGCAAAACCCGTTCGCGCGTTCAAAACAACTTGATCGGGACAGGGCGTGGCAGCCCCATGGCATCCGGGTCACGATGCCGTGACGGCCAGATTGGCGCTTGGCAAATCGCTGGCGAGAGGGCATCTTCCTGCTCGTCTCAGGCAACATCCCATTTTGATCAAACGCTTTCAGCCAACGGAGTTGCCAATGCCCAACAATGCAAAAAGCCACGCCCCCTCCGAACCATTAGCCAACGAGATCGGACCGGACTACAACGCCCTCAGGGCAATGCGGGAAACGCGCGGGTACAGCCTCGAAGCGCTTTCGCTGACCTGCGGCCTCTCGGTCGAAGAGATCGAGGACATCGAGAGCGGCCGGGCGGCCGACCCGGCGAAGCTGCGTCGTATTGCGTCCGCGCTTCGTCTGCCGCAGGATGCTCCTATTGCTTCCGCCGTACCGACGCTGGCCGCACAAGGCCGGCCTCAGGCATAGAATCGGCGCCAGGGCATGCGCGAGAAACCCGCCAAGGTCGCTTGGCGGGTTTCTTGTGGACGCCATGGCGTTCGCCTGCAGGCCGGGCTTGCCGATTTGCAGACTTGCCGATTTGCAGATCGCACGTGTCCATACGCGGCATCCATCCGCGCCAAACGCATCCGCCGTGCAGCGGGTCTGAACCGTGAGTTTTTCGACATGAGTCTGGATTCCGTCGGTGCCTTCTTCGCGGCTCGCGCGCCTGATATCGAGGTCGTCGTCACGCAATCAAGTTCGGCGACGGTGGCGCTGGCGGCGGAGGCGCATGGTGTGTTGCCGGCGCAGATCGCCAAGACGATCTGCCTTCGCGTCGGCGAGCGCACCATGCTGGTCGTGACCAGCGGCATCGCCAGGCTCGACAACCGCAAGTTCAAGGACCAGTTTGGCGGCAAGCCACGCATGCTGGACGCGCAAGAGGTTGTCGCTGCCACGAGTCATCCGGTCGGCGGTGTCTGCCCGTTCGGCCTGCCGTCGCCGCTGCCGGTTTATTGCGACGTCTCGCTGCGCCAATTCGACGAAGTCGTCCCCGCCGCCGGCGCCACCAATGCCGCTGTCCGGATTGTACCACAGCGCATGGCCGATCTTACCGGTGCCGAGTGGGTCGATGTGTGCCAAGCGTAGTAGCCGGAGCTTGAGCCGGACAAAGCGGGCGATTCGACAATCGAGTGATGCGGCAGGGCTTTTGGGGACAAGTCCTGCTTCGAAATGGTCGGAGTGGCCGGATTCGAACCGACGACCCCTTGACCCCCAGTCAAGTGCGCTACCGGGCTGCGCTACACTCCGGACCGGTCGCGATGTATCGTGATAACCCGGCTCGGGTCAACCGAAATTCGGCGTTAATCGTACCGGTGCCGATGTGATGGCTGGTGGACCCGGCAATACCGGCCGCAATAGCCGCTGATGGCGGTATTCGAGCGCTATGGCGCCCCAGATCAAGCCGAGCAGCAGATACATATGGCGCCAGTGGTCGATGTCGATGAAGGTGCCGAGCCCGACATTGCCGATGAAGGCGACGTAGGCGCATAGGAGGTAAGGCTGCCACGGCCGGTCGCGCAGCAGGATGCGGAATCCGGCTGAGATCGTCCAGACGACCAGCGTCAGGAACGAGACGAAGCCGAGCCAGCCATAGTCCATCAGCATCTTCAGCCAGATGTCGTGTGTGTCCTCGCTGAAGATCGTGCCGAAGACCAGCGGCCCGATGCCGAATGGGTGCTCCATCGCCATCTGAAAACCGAGCGTGTAGCGGGCGAAGCGGCCCAGGCGTGCGGTGTCGTAGCTCTGTTCCAGATGCGCGCGGCTGGAGAACATCTCCGATACACCGGGCAGTTGCAAGATGATGATGATTGCGATGGCCAGCAGCGACAGCGCGGCGATCGTCATGATCACCACCCGGAGCCGGAACATGCCGCTGGCGCTCTGCAGGAACAGGCAGCCGGTGAGCAGGATGGCCGAGACCGCGAACATGCCCCAGGCACCACGCGAGAAGGAGAAGAAAATGCCGGCGCTGAGGATCAGCAGCGGCACAGCCAGCAGCGGCATACGCGTGACTGGGCCCGTCAGCAGCAAATAAAGCAGATAGATGCCGGGCAGCACCAGGAACGGCCCGAACACATTCGGGTCCTGGAAGGCGCCGGCGGCGCGGTCGTATTTGGTGAAAATTTCGGCACCGGGGAAGGCGTGGAAATAGCCCGCTATGCCAAGCAGCGACGTCGCCACCGCCGAAACGACATAGGCATTGAAGATCAGCCGGTAGAGGTTCGGCTGCGTGGCCGTAACCGATGCGAAAAACACCGCGCTGAAAGCGAGAAACAGCGACACGGCAAGATAAAGCGGGGTGTTGGCGAGATCCGCCATCTGCGTCATGGAAATCATGCCGCCGATGTTCATCGTCACCAGCAGCACCAGAAGCGGCATGGCCGCGCGCGACATCCTCAGGCCGAACAGCGCCCAGATGGCGATCAGCGCGGCCATGTAGATTTCGTAAGGCGCCGGCTCGCTGATGACGAAGCCGGACAGAAGAATGCCGAGCACGACCGCGCTCGAGGAGATCAGCGTGATCAGCTTGGCGTTGACCGCCGCGCGCGGCAGATCATGGCTGATCGCGCTCAATAGGCGTTTTCCGTGTTCAAGAGCCGGACCGGCGTCAGGAACAGGATCCGCAGGTCGAAAAGCAGCGACCAGTTCTCGATGTAGTAGAGGTCGTATTCCGTCCGCATGCGGATCTTTTCATTGGTGTCCATCTCGCCGCGCCAGCCATTGATCTGCGCCCAGCCGGTGACCCCGGGCTTGACCTTGTGGCGCGCGAAATAGCCGTCGACCACCTCGTTGTAGAGCAGGTTGTGCGACTGCGCGGCAATGGCGTGCGGGCGCGGACCGATGAGCGACAGTGAGCCCAGCAGCGAGTTGAAGAACTGCGGCAGTTCGTCGATAGAGGTCTTGCGGATGAAGCGGCCGACACGGGTGACGCGCGGATCGTTCTTGGTCACCGTCTGCTTGGCGGTCGGATCCGACCGGTCGGTGTACATGGAGCGGAACTTGTAGACCTCGATGATCTCGTTGTTGAAGCCATGCCGCTTCTGCTTGAACAGCACCGGTCCCTTGCTGTCGAGCTTGATGGCGATCGCGGCGGCCAGCATCACAGGCGAGAACACGACGATGCCGATGAGGCTGAAGATGATGTCGAAGGCGCGCTTGGCGACCGAATCCCAATCGTTGATCGGCTTGTCGAAGATGTCGAGCATCGGTACTGAACCGATGTAGGAATAGGCGCGCGGACGGAATTGCAGCGCGTTGGAATGCGCCGACAGCCGGATGTCGACCGGCAGCACCCACAGTTTCTTCAGCAATTGCAGCACGCGCGATTCGGCGGTCAGCGGCAACGACACGATCAGCATGTCGATGCGGGCAATGCGGGCGAATTCGATCAGTTCCGAAATCGTGCCGAGCTTGGGATAACCGGCGACGAGGGATGGGGAACGCTTGTCGTTGCGATCATCGAAGATGCCGCAGATGCGGATGTCGTTGTAAGGCTGCTTTTCCACCGAGCGGATGAGCACTTCCGCCGCCTTGCCGCCGCCGACGATGACGGCGCGCCGTTCCATGCTGCCATCGCGCGCCCAGCGCCGGATCAGCCTCGACATCACCAGCCTGAGACCGTAGAGGCAGATGAAGGCGACGACGAACCAGGTGCCGAACAGCAGGCGCGAATAGTCTTGCGACATCTTCATGGCGAATGCCGTCAGCGCCATCAGCGCGAAGGTGCCGGCCCAGACCAGCAGGATGCGCCCAAAATTGGCGAGCGGCCGCATCAGGGACACCACCTGGTAGCAATCGGTGACATCGAGCAGCACCACGGCGAGGAACGATGCGGCGGCGATCGTCAGCGGATATTGCCAGGCGAGATAATTGAAGAATCCGACATAGTAGAAATAGACGCCGAGCCCCGAGACGAACAGCACCGCGAATTCGACCATGCGCAGCACGCCGCTGACCATGATCGGCGACATCGTATCGCGCCGGTATTGCGACGCGACCTGCCGGGCAACGTCGTTCATGCCGCCGGGCTTGTCGCCGTCGGCAGGGCCGTCGAAGTGACGCACCGCTTCTGATGAAAAGCGGTGCGCGGGGTCGATCTCGTTCATGGAACAGTCCGCAAGCTTCCCCAGGGTGATTAGCAAAAGAGAGCTAAGAAACCCTTGAAACAACCTGTGGCTTTGGAAGGGCCCGAGCTAACTTGCGAGCGCGGCGAAGTAGGCCTTCTCGATTTCGGCGGCCATGACGTCGGCGCCGAAGCGCGCCCTGAGCGTGGATTCGTCAGGCATCAATCGGCGATAGGTGGCAAGGTCGCCCAGCGCCTGGCTCATTTTGTCGGCGAGCTCGGCCGGATCCGGGCGAATCAGGGCGGGGGAGCTTGGACCGAAAATCTCCGGTATGCCGCCGACCGAGGTCGCGATAACAGGTCTTGCCGCGGCAAGTGCCTCCAGCACGGTATAGGGCATGGCTTCCGCGCGCGAAGGAACGACGACGAGCGCCCCCAGCACAAAGGCCTCCCGGGCCGGCATTGGCGGCAGGAAACGGACATTGTCTTCAAGCCCGAGGCGTTTCACCTGCGCGTGGTAGCGGGGCAGGTCGTCGCCGTCGCCGACCATCACCGCACTCGGTGCGCGGCCGAGCCGGGGAGCGGCGGCGGCCAGGGCATCGATGAAGATATCCGGGCCCTTGAGGTCCCGCATCATGCCAATATAGAGCAAATCAGCCGCATCGGCCCTGGCGGCTACCGGCTCGAATTCGGTGGTGCGAAGTCCATTGTAGACCAGCGTGTTCGGGATCGGCGGTTCACCCACCTTCCTGCGGTAGGTCCGCCGCTCGTAGTCGGAGACGAACAGCAGGCAATCGGTGAAGCGCGCCATGAGATACTCGAGCGCGAAGAACAGCTTTCCGGTGGCTGTGTTCTCGTCATAGTGGAGAGAGCCGCCATGCGGCGAATAGAGGCGGGCTACGCGAGACCTTGATACCCGCAACAATGAGCCGAACAGACGGGCATAGGCGCCACCCTTGGCGCCATGTCCGTGCAGCACGTCCGGCCGCAATTCCTTGATGATCCTGTAGGTGCGCCGGGCCGAGGCGAGGTCGCCCGGGCCGACGTGACGCTGCATTGGCGTACGATGAACGCCGAGCGCCAGCATGTCCTTCATCTGCCCGAAAAGATGCTCCTCGAATTCACCGCCGGTGGTCGAGTCGCAGACGATGCCGACCATGTGGCCGGCGGCGACCTGCGCTTCCGCCAGGTCGCGCACGTGCCGGAAAATTCCTCCCACGGGTGAGCGAAAGCAGTGGACGATCCTGAGCTTGTCCGCCACGAGGTGTCTGTCAGAACAGACGTTCGCGGACGTAGACGGTATCTCCCGGCAGCAGGGGATCGGAGGTGACCACACGGCCAGTTATCACCTTGCCGTTGATATCGCGGGTGATGTCGACGCTCTCCTGGTTGGCGCGTGGCGTGAAGCCCCCGGCAATGGCGATGGCCTTCTGCACCGTCAGGCCGGGCACGTAGGAATACTGGCCGGCGGCGCCCACTTCGCCCATGACGAAGATCGGCCGGTAACGATCGATCTCGACCGAGACGTCGGGGTCGCGCAGATAGCCCTGCCGCAATTTGTCGGCGATCTCCTTTTCCATCTGCTGCGCGGTATGGCCCCGTGCCGGTATGGCGCCGACGAGCGGGAAGGAGATATAACCGGACTGGTCGACGCTGTAGCTGTTGGTCAGGCCCTCCTGTTCGAACACAGTGACGCGGACCCGGTCGCCTGCGCCGAGGCGATAGGGCTGTTCGAGGACCTCGTGGAAGGCGGCCGGCGTCGGCCGGTAGCTGGAACAGCCGGCGAGCATCGAAACGGCAAGCAGTGCGCGAAACAGGGAAGCAGTGCTTTTCATGACCGGACAGGTACCTTCGACTGGCCGCTGCGATGTCGCAGCAAACATCTGGGATCGGGTCCGTTATCATCCTGTTAGGGTTAATGGCCGGTAAAGGAGCGCGCCAATAGCGTTTTAGCAGGCAAGGTTTTGCTATTTTATCGATTTTTTTGTCGGCCCCGGCAAAATCCTAACGGAAGCTTACCGTGATCTTAACGGCTGGGTTACCATAGTTGTTTACGGTGCATGCTGATCCAGTTTCGGAGTGGGATGCATGTCCGTTCAATCCGCGGCCGCAGACGTCGACGTTGATCTTAGGCAGCTCTTCGCCAGCCTGGGACGCAACTGGCTGCGGATTCTGGTCTTCGTTCTGGTGGTGACGGGGCTTGCCTTCGTGGCTGCGTCGTTCGCGACCCGCCATTACAAGGCCCAGACGCAGGTGGAGATCGCCCCGCGAGAATCGGTCTACACGCGGCCCGCCAGCAGCAATCCGGACAGCGACAAGCCGATCCTCGACGAGCAGGGCGTTGCCACCCAGGTCCAGATAATTTCGTCCAACGAGATCCTCAAGCAGGTCGCGCAGAAGCTCGGCCTGTCGCGACTGGCCGAGTTCGACGAGACGATCAACATGTCGTCGCTGAGCCGCGTGCTGATCCTGCTTGGCCTGAAGAACGACCCGATGGATGTTCCGGCCGACGAACGTGTCCTGAAGAAGATGCGCGAGAAGCTCAACGTCTACGGCGTTGAAAAGACTCGCATCATTGCCATCGAGTTCTCCTCGGAAGATCCGAAGCTCGCGGCCGCCATCCCCGATGCCATTGCCGCCGCGTACATTGCGGGGCAGGGCGCGGCTAAGAGCGAATCGAACACCGCCGCCGCCGACTTCCTGGCGCCCGAGATCGCCGATCTGTCCAAGCAGGTCAGGGATGCCGAAGCCAAGGTCGCGGCTTACCGCTCGCAGTCCGACCTCCTGATGGGCGGCAACAATTCCACCCTGGCCACCCAGCAATTGGCCGAGCTGTCGACCGAGTTGTCGCGGGTGCGGGCCAACCGGGCCGCGGCCGAAGGCACGGCCGAGAGCGTGCGCAAGGCGCTGCAGAACGGCGGATCGCTGGATTCGCTGCCGGAAGTGCTGTCTTCCGATCTGATCCAGCGCTTGCGGGAGCGCCAGGTCGAGCTGCGCGCCAACATCGCCGATCTGTCGACGACGCTGCTCGACAATCATCCGCGTGTTCGCGCGGCCAAATCGCAACTGACCGATCTCGACGCGCAGATCCGCAGCGAAGCCCAGAAGATCATGAAGGGCCTGGCGATGCAGGCCGATGCCGCCAAGGCGCGCGAAAGCCAGCTCGTCGCCGACGTCAACACACTCAAGGCTGCTTCGGCGCAGGCCGGTGAGCAGCAGGTCGGTCTCGACGCGCTGCAGCGCGATGCCGCCGCCAAGCGCCAGCAGCTCGAACTCTACCTGACCAATTATCGCGAGGCGGCGTCGCGTCAGGATCGCAACTATATCCCGGTCGACGCCCGCATCGCCTCACCGGCTTCGGTCCCCGCAGAGCCATACTTCCCCAAGGTCGGGCCGATCGTCGGTGCTGCCGCCGCGGCTTCCCTTCTGCTGGCGGCCGTGTTCACGCTGCTGCGGGAGCTTTTCTCGGGCCGTGCCATGCGCCCAGCCAGGGGCGCGCGATTTGAGCCGATCGACGAGGTGACGATGCCGCCGGCCGCCTATCAGGAGCCGTCCACCCGCCTCGAACCGGCTGTCGCCACTGAGCGCGCCACTCGCACCGCCGACGTATCATGGCCCGAAACGGTCACGGAAACTCCGGCGCAGCCGCGGTCTGCCGCCGAGTTCGAGCCCGTCGCCAAAGCGGAGCCTATCGCCGAGCCTGAACCGTTGGCCAAATCCGAATCCTTGACCAAATCTGGACCCGTGGCAGAGCCTGAGCCCATGGCTGAGCCGGAACCCGTGGAGGTTCGGCGGCCGCGCTCCGTGCTCGGCGAGATCGACGTCGAGAAGGCAGCCGAGAAGCTGATCGCCAGCGGGGCCGCGCGCGCCATATTCGTTTCCCCCGAGGGCGATGAAGCGGCGGCGTCGGCGATCCTGGTGGCGCGCGAGGTTTCCGACGCCGGACTGCGCGTCCTGCTGCTCGACCTCACTGCCTCAGGGGCTGCCTCGCGCCCGATGCTGGACAGCGGGCTTTTCCCGGGCATCACCAATCTGCTGGCGTCGCAGGCGCAGTTCAGCGACGTGATCCATGGCGACCTCTATTCCGACTGCCATGTCATCCCCGTCGGCACGGCCGATCCCGTCCGTGCCATGCGTGCCGCCGATCGGCTGCCGATCATCATGCAGTCGCTGACAACAGCCTACGATCTGGTGGTGGTCGAGTGCGGGCCGGCCGATGCACAAGGCATCAGCCGTCTGGGCGGCGAGGCCACCGAGGTGTTCTTGTCCATGCTGGAGGCCGACGACGAGGTGACGCAGGCCGCGGTCAAGCTGATCGAGAGCGGCTATCCCGACCTGACGCTGGTGACGCCGCTCGGCCACGAGCCGCCAGGCAATCCGGTGCCGGGGCGGCGTTCGGCTGCTTGAGATAACAGCTGTTCAGAGGCCCATCAGGTCTATTCGAGTTTCAGCGTCGTCACATCGAATATCCTGTGGCGTATTGGGGCTAGTTTTCGTCTTCCGTGGGCACGGGCGCTGTCTGTCCAACGGCCTTGCGGCGCAGCAGCTTGGCGAGCTTCCAGATTGCCGGGCTGTTCTTGACAAAGGCCTTCAGCCGCGCGCCCTGGCGAAGCGCCTGTCCCAGCGCACGGCCCTTGAGCGTCAGCGGGACGAGGACTTCGAAATGCCGGGTTTCGATATCGCACCATAACCGTTTGTAAGGCTCGTCTCCGACGGAGAAATCATAAACCGCGAACCCGCTCCGGCAGGCATCCTGGATGTTGTCGAAGAACAGGAAGTCGCCCGGGCTGGTGTGGGCAAGATCATCCTCGGCGATCGCTCCGAACTCGCAGATCAGCCGCCTGCCCGAGCGGCTCGCTCCAGTGACGGCGCGCAGCTTCCCGGCGACTTCCAGCCCGTGCAGCACGAAGCAAGGCTTGTCCCCGGCAAGTGCTTGCTTGAACAGCCCCCGGAAGAAGGCGCGTGTCCGGTCGTCACCGAAGACGTTGGCGATGCCCATCTTGCGGAAGCGCTGTTCCTTCATCTCGAAGAACGCGTCGAGCAGCCTCTCCACGTCGTCGGCACTGCTCGCCTCGATGCGCCGGTAGCTACCGACAGCCTCGAACTTGCGTGTCTGCGAACGATGCTTCTTGCGTTTGCGCTTGCCGCTGGCGCGCAGCAGCAGCGCATCGAATCCGCCGCTGAGGTCGACGGCCAGCGAAAGATTGGGGCTGGCGAAGTGATCGAGCGATGCCAGCGGATTGGCGATGCCGTCGAGATCGGGCAGCAATCTTTCCAGCGCGATGAGATCGATATCGGGGCGGAATTTGGCGATCGCCGCGAGCATCGACTGGATGGCCGTGAGGTCGCCGCTGGCCAGCCATTGCGGTTCGGCGGCGCAGAAATTGCCATTGGCGTGGCGGCCGCCCATGAACTGGGCGACCCGCAACGGGCCGCGCTTGACCACCTCCAACGCCAGTGCGAAGGCCGGCTTGCCCTCCAGTTCCAGCGTGGCAATGAGCAGATCGGGCCTGACCTCGGCGGCCCAATTCAACACCCATGCCGCACTTTGCGCTGGAGCATAGAGCGCCGAACGACAGAACGTCGCATATGCCGCGAGCCCCTCGGCGGCGGCAATGGAAACTAACGGCCCCGCGGCATTTCTGGGTAGCGTGCGTGGCGAGGCCTGGCTCGCCGCGAGCCGCTTGCCATCAAATGACGCGGTTGCGTCAACCATACCTCAATCCTTAAGGCGTATTGATCCCGATTTGGGGGCGCTCGGGCGTATTCCGTGCTTGGTTAGCCTAGGCGCAAAAGGTGAATGAATGATCGACGGTGGGGAGGCAATCCGGAAACTGGCGCTCAACGTCGCCCGTTATACCGGCCTCGCACCGCTGGCCAGGCCGTTTGTCGGCGGCATCGGCGCCATCCTGATGCTGCATCGCGTGACGGCGACGCCCGAAAAGCCCGACAGCGTCAACCGGCACCTCAACATCGCGCCCAGTTTCCTCGATGCCGTGATCGCCGACATGAAAGCGGGCGGCTATGCCTTCGTTTCGATGGATGAAGCGGTGGAGCGTATCGAGGCAGGCGGCAAGGGCGGCCGGTTCGCCACCATCACCGCCGACGATGCCTATCGCGACAACATGACCGAAGCCCTGCCGGTGCTGGAAAAGCATGGCGCGCCGCTCACCATCTATGTGGCGCCCGGGCTGATCGATGGCTCCGCCCACCTTTGGTGGGATGTGGTGGAGGATATCGTCAATGCATGCGACCGCCTGACCCTGGCCACATCGAACGGCCCTGCGGCGATCGATTGCGGGACCCCCGCCAGGAAACATCAGGCCATCGCCCGCCTGCATGCCTATTTCACCACCGAGGTCCGCGAGGAAGACCTGCGGACCGTGCTGCGCGGTCTCGCCGCGTCGAATGGCGTCGACGCCGACGCCCCGCGCCTGCGCACGCTGATGAACTGGGATGAGATCCGCACCGTCGCCGAGCACCCTCTGGTGACGATAGGCGCCCACACGATCAACCACAGCAACCTGAAGCGGCTTTCCGAGGCCGATGCGCGGTGCGAGATCGGCGCCGTCAAGGACATGCTGCGGACCGGACTTGGCGAGGAGCCGCGCCATTTCGCCTATCCCTATGGCTATGCCAGCGCCGTCGGCTGCCGCGAAGTGGGCTTTGCGCGCGACGCCGGCTATGCCTCAGCCGTGACCACCCGCCACGGCGTGCTGCGCGCCGAACATGCCGGCTTCCTGCATGCCTTGCCGCGCATTTCGGTCAATGGCCGCTACCAGAGCCTCGCCCACATCCGCACCATGCTGTCGGGCGTGACGACCCCGCTCGCCAATGCCGGCAAGATGGTCGTTACCGTCTGACGTACGGCGTGACCGGGCAGGGCTCAGCGCTTAGTCCGCGGCTCCAGCATCAGCCATTTGATGATGCCCATTGCCGGCAGCACCCAGAGCAGGCCGCTGACGAGGAAGAACAGGAATTGCACCAGCGCGCCCGATTCCGACAGGCGGGCGACGGCGAAGACCGAGGCGACCAGCGCGTAGATGATGACCAGCGCCAACAGCAGGAACATTCCGATCAGTTTTTTCAGGCGAATGGGCATGTCTTGGCCTCGTTGATGGCTACCGCTTAGGCCCAACGCAAAGCACGCGCAACCCACGACACCGGGCGCGACGGCGTGCCGCGCTGCGCGGCCTTGCCAGCAGGAGTGCGATGGTTCACCAATCCGCGACATTCAACCTGCCGGGACATATCCATGGCCGCCATCACCGCCGCCGCGCCTTATCAGGCCCGCGACCGCGACCTGCACAACCGGGCACTCGTGCGCGGCTGGCTCTACGTCGTGCTCCTGGTGCTGTTCGCGCTGGTGCTGGTTGGCGGCGCCACGCGGTTGACCGAATCCGGCCTTTCGATCACCGAATGGCAGCCGATCCATGGCGTCGTCCCGCCGCTCAACGACGCCGAGTGGCAGGAGGAATTCCAGCGCTATCAACAGATCCCGCAATACGCCGAACTCAACAAGGGCATGAGCGTCGAGGCGTTCAAGTCGATCTTCTGGTGGGAATGGGCGCATCGCCTGCTGGCGCGCAGCGTCGGCCTGGTCTTTGCCTTGCCGCTGCTGGTCTTCTGCGCGACGCGTCGCATCGAGCGCGGCCTTGGGCCGAAACTGGTCGGCATTCTGCTTCTCGGCGGCCTGCAGGGGGCCATCGGCTGGTGGATGGTGGCGTCCGGCCTGGTCGACCGCGTGTCGGTGAGCCAGTACAGGCTGGCGACGCATCTCACGCTGGCGGCACTTATCTTTACCGCGACCATGGTCGTCGCGCGTGGCCTTGCGCCGCATTCCGAGCCCGCGGCCGATCGCTCGACGCAGCGGCTGGCTGGTTTCATCGTGCTTCTGGCGCTGGTCCAGATCTATCTCGGCGGCCTGGTTGCCGGTCTCGACGCCGGCATGAGCTACAACACCTGGCCGCTGATGGACGGCCGGATCATCCCCGGCGATCTGCTCGTGCTCGAGCCAGCGTGGCGCAATTTCTTCGAAAGTCCGAAAACGGTGCAGTTCATCCATCGGCTTGGCGCCTATACGGTCTTCGCCGTCGCGCTCTGGCACATGATCGCCACGCGTCTGCGTCTGCCCGGCTCAACGCATGCGCGACGCGCGACACTGTTGTTCGTTCTAGTGCTGGTGCAGGCTTCGATCGGTATTGGTACGCTGCTGATGCAGGTGCCACTGCACATGGCGCTGACCCATCAGGCTTTCGCGCTCGTCGTGCTGGGCTTTGCCGCCGCGCATTGGCGCGGCACCAAGGGCGCCTATCCCTTACCCAACGAGATTGCCGTCGGACGTTGAGTGCAGCCGATCACATCCAGAATTCGTTCGACTGGGTCGTCTTCTCGCCGTCGAATTCAGCCTGACGCAGTGCGGCGGCGGATGGTGCCGATTTGTCCTGGTCGGCCTGGCCGCCTGGTCCTGATTTGCCTTGGCAACCCTGTCAGCGGCCTTGAGCGCATCGAGCCTGGCCTGGGCGACGGCGATATGCACCTGGCGGTCTGGGGAGCCGTCCTCGAGCCGCACCTTCCAGATGCCGCTCGAAAAGGTCTCGGCCATGAGTTCCGGTTCGCTGACCTTCCAGCGCGCTGGAAAGGCTGGTGCATCCATCAGAGACCGAGCATCAGGTCCATGTTCTGGACGGCCGCACCCGAAGCGCCCTTGCCGAGATTGTCGTAGACCGCCAGCAGCAGCGCCTGGGCTCTGCTGTCGTTGGCAAAGACATAGACCTTCATGCGGTTGGTGCCGTTGTAGATCTCCGGATCGATGTCAGGCACGCGTTCCAGATGTGCATAGGGCGCCACCTCGACCACCCCGCCCTGGATCGCGGCGAAATGGTCCGCAATGGCGGCGTGAAGTTCGGCACCCGTCGGCACGCGGTCGAGGCCACCGAGCTGCAACGGCACCACCGTGATCATGCCTTGCGCGAAATTGCCCACCGCCGGCTGCATAATCGGATCATGCGACAGCTTCGCATAGGCCTTCAATTCCGGCACGTGCTTGTGCTGCAGGGTCAGGCCATAGGGCAGGAATTCCGAAGCGTCCTCGCCCTTGGCGACATAATCCTCGATCATCGGGCGCCCACCGCCCGAATAGCCCGTAATGCCGTTGACCACGATCGGGAAACTGGCCGGCAGCAGGCCTGCGGTGACCAGTGGCCTGAGCGTTGCGATCGGCCCCTGCGGCCAGCAGCCGGGATTGGCGACGCGCTTGGCCGTGGCGATCTTTTTCGCCTGCTCCTTGTCCAGTTCGGCGAAGCCATATTCCCAGCCTTCGGCCACGCGATGCGCGGTCGACGCATCGATGACCTTGGTGGTTTCGTTGGCGATCAGCGAGACGCTTTCCTTGGCCGCATCGTCGGGCAGGCATAGGATCGCGATATCGGCGGCGTTGAGGAATTCGGCGCGGGCGGCCGTTTCCTTGCGGCGCTCGACCGGGATGGAAATGATCTCCAGATCGCCGCGCTCGGCAAGCAGCGCCCGGATCTGGAGGCCGGTGGTGCCGTGCTCGCCATCGATGAAGATTTTCGGTTTCATTGCCTGATCAAATTCCCTGATATCTCGAAACTATATGCCGTTGCCATGATTGATCGTGGCGCCATTGTGGTTGCCGTTGTTCAGCTCCTCGAGCCGGGCCTTTCGCTCGGCCAGCAGACCGAGATATTGCATGGCCACCATCGAGCCGGCGATCGCCGTTATATCGGCGTGATCGTAGGCCGGCGCAACCTCCACGACATCGGCCCCGACAATATCGACCTGGTTCAGCTGGCGCAGCGTCGACAGGATCTTCGCCGACGACGGGCCACCCGAAACCGGCGTGCCGGTTCCCGGCGCATAGGCCGGATCCAGGCAGTCGATGTCGAAGGTCAGATAGGTCTTCTTGCCACCGGTGCGATCGACGATCGCGTAGGCGATGTCGGAGGCGCGCATTTCCTCGATTTCATGACCATGGAGAATCTTGATGCCGAATGTGTCGGGCGCATGGGTGCGAATGCCGATCTGGATCGAGCGATCGGGATCGATGATGCCTTCCTTGACCGCGCGGCCGACGAAGGAACCATGGTCGATGCGCTTGCCGTCATCGGGCCATGTGTCCTGATGGGCGTCGAACTGCACCAAGGCCAGCGGTCCGTGGATGGCGGCGTGCGCCTTGAGCAGCGGCCAGGTGACGAAATGGTCGCCGCCGAGCGTCAGCAGGAAGGCGCCCGATTTCAGGATCTTGGCCGCCTCGCGCTCGATCGTGCCGGGCGTCTTCTGATGGTTGCCCGAATCGAGCAGGCAATCGCCATAATCGACCACGGCGAGGTGTTCGAACAGATCGCGCGAGAACGGGTATTGCGGGTCGTTGTCGAGGATCGCGGAGGCGCGGCGGATCGCCTGCGGCCCAAACCGGGCGCCCGGTCGGTTGGTGACGGCGGCGTCGAAGGGAATGCCCCACACCACCGCATCCGCGCCCTTCACGTCCTTGGTGTATTTGCGCCGCATGAAAGACAGCGCGCCGGAGTAGGTCGGCTCGAGGGCACCACCCGTTTTGGAGCGGGTGGTGAAGGCATGGTCGATGGTGTTGGTCGCCATTACGGGTCCTCGTTTTCATCGGGGTGCAACAACTACAGAACCGGCATGGAAGATGCCAGTCACGGCTTGGGGAGACGAAACCGCGCCGCCCGGGTGCCACGGCAAGACAGGACTTGTATCATCATGACGCAGACCGCGTTTCTTAATCCGTCGGATGCCGTGGTGTCGACCCACACCGGTACGATCGCCGGCGATCGGTTCCGGGTTCTCGATTCGTGGCGCGGCATCTGCGCGTTGCTGGTGGCACTGTTTCATTTCCCGACCGCCTCGACGATCTCGCAGAGCAGCTTCATCGGTTCGTCCTATCTTTTCGTCGACTTCTTCTTCGTCCTTTCCGGCTTCGTCATCGCCTCCAGCTATGCCGATCGGCTCGGCCGCACTCAGGAGGTCTGCCGCTTCGCGCTAGTCCGTTTCGGCCGCATCTATCCGCTGCATCTGGTCATGATTGCCGCCTTTGCCGCCTTCGAGCTGCTGCGGCTCGTGCTGCCGCAGCTGCATGGCACGGGCGCTGCTCCTTTCACCGGTGGCTTCGACCTCAGGAGCTTGGCTGCCAATCTCCTTTTGCTGCAAGGTGTCGGCTTCGAGGATCGGTTGACCTGGAACGCCCCGAGCTGGAGCATCTCGGCCGAGTTCTTTGCCTATCTCCTGTTTGCCGGCGTGCTCTTCATCGCCGGCGCGCGCGCCTGGATATGGTTGGTCGCCGCCGCTGTCACCGCGCCGCTGTTCCTGCTCGGCTTCTCCACGCATCATATGGATGTGTCCTATGATTTCGGCTTCATCCGCTGCCTCTACGGCTTCTCGCTGGGCGCCCTGCTGGCCTGGTTTCAGCATGATTCCATTGCAGGAGCGCGACAGGTTCTGGCCGCAAACGGCCCGAGGATGAGCTGGACTGTTGCCGAAATCGTCATGGTGGTCGTCATCGCTCTCTTTGTCTCGCTGGCGGGCGACAATGACGCCGGCATCGCCGCGCCCCTGGTGTTCGCCTTGGCGCTGTTTCTCTTCGCCCATGAAGGCGGCTGGATCAGCGCGTTGCTGAGGACGCCGTTGATGCTGACGCTCGGCGCGCTGTCCTATTCGATCTACATGGTCCACATCTTCGTTCAGGCGCGCCTGATCAATGTCGCCGGGCTGGTCGAGCGCAAACTCGGCCTCGGCCTGGTTGGCGACATCGTACTGCGTGGCGAGCCCGCGACCGGCTTTGGCGCCGGCTGGACGGGGACCGTGGCGATCGTCGTCATGCTCGCCGCCACCATCGCCGTGTCGTGGGTGACATGGCGCCTGGTCGAAATGCCTGCGATGGCCTGGTTCCGCCGGCTGTCGAAGCGCATCTGACCCGCATCCGTCCAACCGCTAATGCATGTCGCCCAAATTGAGCTCGGTTTTGGGGAAGACGACATGCATGAAAACAAAGACCTAATGCACGTCGCCCGGAAGCGTCCTCGGTTCCGGGACAACGACATGCATAAAATCAGGAGCTTACAGCGGGTCGGGCGAAGCCGATTCGCCGCGACGCTGTAAAGCGCGTCGCCTGAATCGGTTTCGACGCGACGCGCTTTAGCCGGCTTCGTTCACCGGGATGTCACCGATGTCGCCTATCCCCGGCTCGATCCGGCAAGGAGCGATTCTCGATGCGGACGATCTGGCTGAGCCTTCTGCTTTCCACGGCGCTTTCCGCCGCTTCCGGTCAAGCCTTGGCCGGCGAAACCCGCGCCAGGCAGATCCTCGACCGCTTCGAACATGCCAACCAGTGGCGCGACCATGTCATGGTGGCCGCCCATCGCGCCGGCAGCATGCAGGCCGGCAAGACGCTCTATGCGGAAAACTCGCTTGCCGCCGTGGAGGGCTCGATCGCGATCGGCGCCGAAATCGTCGAGGTCGACATCCGGCGCTCGAAGGATGGTGCGTTCATCGTCGTGCATGACAGCTGGCTCGACCGCACGACGACCTGCAAGGGCGAGGTCATCAACTACACGCTGGCCGAGTTGAAGAGATGCCGGCTGGTGATCGAGGGCACCCATGCCGTCACCAACGAGACCGTCTCGACATTGCGCGAGATGCTGATGGCGACACGGGACAGAATCCTCATCAATCTCGACAACAAGCTCGAAGTCGGCGACCTCCCGGGCATGATCGCGATAGCGCGCGAACTCGGCATGGCCGAGCAAGTCATCGTCAAGGAAAACCTTTGGGACCAGAACAGGATCAGCACGGTGAAGGCGGCCATGACTGCCGCAGGCGGTGGCTTCCAGTTCATGCCGATCATCGCCGATGACGCGGTCCATGATGCGGGCTTCGCCTCGACGGTCGACCACGTCTTCGCGCCGCGCGCGATCGAACTGATCAACTGGCGGGCGGGCGCCGAGACGCTGACCGAAACCGGCGGGCCGCTGTTCAGCACGCGCATGCGCGCTGAGGCGGTAAGGGGCGACTGGCATATCTGGGCCGACACCTATGCCATCGTCAACAAACCAGGCGGCTTCCTCGCCGGCGGCCGTGGCGACGAACTGGCGGTCCAGGCCAGCTTGCCGCGCGAAGCCTGGGGCTTCTGGGCCGATCGTGGCGCCACCATCATCCAGACCGACGAGCCGAAAGCGGCGATCGGCTGGCTGGCGGCGAATGGTTATCGGGTGCCCTATGCCGGCACGGGCGAACGCATCGAGCCAGCCGCGACCGCCAGCATCAATTGATCCGCCGCGTTCAAGCAAAAAGGCCGCACGGAGGCGGCCTTTTCGATTGTCCGAAAATTCGAAACGGTTAGCGCTTCGAGAACTGGAAGGAACGGCGGGCCTTCGCCTTGCCGTACTTCTTGCGCTCGACGACGCGGCTGTCGCGGGTCAGGAAGCCGCCCTTCTTGAGCACGGCGCGCAACGCCGGCTCGTAATAGGTCAGCGCCTTCGAGATGCCGTGACGCACCGCGCCGGCCTGGCCGGAAAGTCCGCCGCCGACGACGGTGGCGATGATGTCGTATTGGCCCGAGCGGTTGGACGCGATGATCGGCTGGTTGAGGATCATCTGCAGGACCGGACGCGCGAAATAGCTCGCGAATTCCTTGTCGTTGACGACGATCTTGCCGGAACCCGGCTTCACCCAGACGCGCGCGATGGCGTTCTTGCGCTTGCCGGTGGCGTAGGCGCGGCCCGACTTGTCGAGCTTCTGGACGTGGACGGGGGCGGCGGCCTGCGTATTGGTGTTGCCGGTGGCGGCGCCCAGTTCTGCGAGCGAGGAAAGCTCAGCCATCTTATGCGACCTTCTTGTTCTTGGAATTCAGCTTGGCCACGTCGAGGACTTCTGGCTGCTGGGCGACATGCGGATGCTCGGCACCTGCATAGACGCGCAGGTTCTTCATCTGGCGGCGGCCGAGCGGGCCACGCGGAACCATGCGCTCAACGGCCTTCTCGACGACACGCTCGGGGAAACGGCCCTCGAGCAGCTGACGCGCGGTGCGCTCCTTGATGCCGCCGGGGTGGCCGGTGTGCCAGTAATAGACCTTGTCGGTGAACTTCTTGCCGGTGAATACCACCTTGTCGGCATTGATGACGATGACATTGTCGCCGTCGTCGACATGCGGGGTGAAGGTCGGCTTGTGCTTGCCGCGAAGATGATTGGCGATGACAGTGGCGAGACGGCCGACGACGAGACCCTCGGCGTCGATCAGGATCCACTTCTTCACCACATCCGCAGGCTTCTGCGAAAAGGTTGTCATGTTTTCTGCTCTCGGTTCTGACCTTCGGGAGTGAAGGCGTTTCTTGTTGCTTGGATTGGCGAAAGACGCTTGTCATCAGCCAATAACAAAACGGCGGCCTTTGCGGGCCGCTGCTTCGTGAAGGCTTATAGGCGAGGGTGGCGATTGCGTCAAGACAAGCTAAAAAGCAGATTTCCAAGAAAGTGCAGCAAAATCAGATGTTTGGGAAAAGGTATTATTTTACCACACCTGCAATCGTTTGTGTCTCGGGTCCGCCTTAGTGCTTTGCCTCGATTTCCTTGCGAGCCGCGCTGGAAAGGAATGCTGACCGGGTAATACCGCGCTGGCGTGCGGCAGTGTCGATAGCTCGCAGGACACCACGCTCGAAAGTCACATTGGCTCTGACGACCGCGCTGTCATTGTCGATAAGCGGCACCGAGACCAGATAGCCGCCTTCGGCAAGCGCGTTCCGTATTTCGGGGAGAGCGACAATCGCTTCGTGGCTGGATGGTTCTGGAACAGGCATGTCCTCCGCCCACAATTGCAAGGCTTCGACGGCGCTGGGTACGATGTCCTCCGCTCTATCCGCAGCCGAAAAGCAGCCGGGAATGTCCGGAAAGCGAATACCAAACGCGCTGTCGGGGTCTTTGTCGACCAAAGCGAAATAGCTCTTCATTACGGAACTCCAGTAGAGGTCGACCTATCTGATCCAGCCAGCTTGCTTGGCGATCGCACGAGCAGTGCCGGTGGGCAGGTCCTTTTCGGGATGCGGAACAATCAGCACGATCTCGCCCTTTCGGAGTTTGTGATGAGAGCCGCGGATGGAAATCAACTCAAACCCGTCCTCCTTGAGGCGCCTCAATATCTTTCGGCTGTCACGCTCGATCACAAGTTGCCTGTGCGCATATATATACGCATCGCCAAGAAGTTCAATCGTTACGATCGCTGCGGCGGGATCGAATACGTACCCGTGGCATGCGCGATCGTGTGTCCTTCCGGGCCGGCGACGATGTCAATGTCGAACACCATCAGGCTCTTGCCGAGCTTCAGGATGCGGCAATGGCCATCGATCGGCCCGGCTTCGGCCTTGCGCACGAAGTTGATGTTGAGGTTGGTGGTGACCGAGAGCGCATCCGGCCCGGCATGGCTGAGCACGCAGACATAGCCGCCAATGTCGGCCAGCGTGAACAGGGCAGGGCCGGACACCGTGCCGCCGGGACGCAAATGCCGTTCACCGGCATTGAGCCGTACGATGCAGCCGCCTGGAAACACGTCGATCGCCTCGTAGGCGGCGGCACTCTCGTTGAGTTGGGGAAAGACGGTTTCCATTAACAAATTGATCTGCGTTGCGGTCAGCACCGGCTTGAGGTTGGTCTGGGCGGGCATATCGGTCTCTCGTTCTGCGCCAAGCCTGTATGGGCGCAGCCGGGTGTTTCTGGCAACATATACATCATGCTGGCGCAAGCGATGGGTGTTGGACGAAACCCGATCCGATATTAGATACTCTGCCTGCACGACCGGAATCGCGGAGATCTTAGCCATGGCCGAAATCCTTGCCATCAAGCCTGCTGCCACCGACGAGGGCCCGGTCACGACAAGACGGGAGAAGGGCGTGCTGCGCCTGACGCTCGCCAATCCGCCCGCCAATGCCCTGTCGCTTTCGGTGATGGCGGCGCTCGTGGCGGAGTTGGAACACGCCAAGGCGGACAAGGCCGTTCGCGTTATTGTGCTGTCGGCGGCCGGCAAGGTGTTCTGCGCCGGCCACGACCTCAAGGAAATGACCTCGCGGCGTGCCGATGCCGATCGCGGCAAGGCCTTCTTCGAAGAGACCTTTGCCGCTTGCGCCATGCTGATGCAGACGATCGTGCGCCATCCCTTGCCTGTCATCGCCGAGGTGGACGGCCTGGCGACAGCCGCCGGCCTGCAATTGGTCGCCAGCTGCGACCTGGCGATCGCCTCGCATGAGGCGACCTTCTGCACGCCGGGCGTCAACATCGGCCTGTTCTGCTCGACGCCGATGGTTGCGCTGTCGCGCAACGTCTCGCGCAAGCAGGCGATGGAGATGCTCTTGACCGGCGAGACGATCGACGCCGCGACCGCCAAGGAATTCGGCCTCGTGAACCGCGTCGTGCCGCGCGAGTACCTGAATCAGATTGTCACCAAATACGCGCAAGCCATTGCTTCCAAATCCTCTTTGGTGATCAAGACCGGCAAGGAAGCTTTTTACGCGCAGGCCGAGATGGGCTTGGCCGATGCCTATGCCTATACCGGCCGCGTCATGGTCGAGAACATGCTGGCGCGGGACGCGGAAGAGGGCATCGGCGCTTTCATCGGCAAGCGCAAGCCGGAATGGACGGACGAATAGGATCATGGAACCGCGCATTTCCATCATCACCATCGCCACCGAAGATCTGGATCGCGCCGTGCGCTTCTACGAGGCGATGGGTCTGAAGCGCCACGCGGGGATCACCGACGGTGTCGCCTTCTTCCAGATGGGCGGCGCGATCCTCGGCCTGTTCCCGCGCCCCAGCGCCGAGGAGGACTCCGGTATCACCTTCGCCCAGGCGCCCTCGGCCGTCTATCTCGCCTACAACACCCGCTCCGATGCCGAGGTCGACGAAGTGCTGGCGCAGGCGGAAAAGGCCGGCGGGCGCATCATCAAGCCGGCCGGCCGCGCCTTCTGGGGCGGCTGGTATGGGTACTTCGCCGATGCCGACGGGCATGTTTGGGAGGTGGCTCATAACCCGGCCTTTCCGATCGCGGACGACGGCACGATTTCGCTGCCTGATTGATGGCCTACCGCAAGCAACTGACACGGCTCAAGGCACCGTACCTCAAACGGATTTTGCTCGACCGGGAGCGGGTTACGGACTGGGAAAAGTATCCGTGGAACCTGCCGCTGTTTCGCGGCCACGCGTTCGAGCTCGAATTCACCACGCCCATCACCATCATCGTCGGCGAGAACGGCACCGGTAAATCCACGCTGCTCGAGGCGATCGGCGCGCTGGCCGGCTATGACGAAGCGGGCGGCGGCAAGGGTTACCGGCCCGTCGACCATTCCGGCGCCATCGACAAGAGTGGCGCCGCACTGGCAAACACCTTCCGTGGCCACTGGTTGCCAAAAGTCACCGCCGGCTGGTTCTTTCGTGCCGAATCCTTCTACTCGGTGGCCCGCTACCTCGACCAGGCAGCGCTGGAGGATCCGTTCAAGCCACCGCCGCCGGATTTCCTGTCCTGGTCGCATGGCGAAGGCTTCATCCGCTTCTTCGAGGAGCGCTGCCGCAGGCAAGGCATCTATATTCTCGACGAGCCCGAGAGCGCGCTTTCGCCGACGCGCCGGATCGAATTGCTGAAGATGCTGCGGCGCATGGACCAATCGGGCACTGCGCAGGTGATCATGGCGACCCATTCGCCGCTGTTGATGGCCTGTCCCGGCGCGCAACTGTTCCGCATCAGCCGCTTTGGGCTCGAGCCTGCCGACTTTCGTGATACCGACCACTTCCGCATGCTGCGCGATTTCAGCAATGACCCGCGATCCTTCATGGAGGAAGCACTTGGGGAGACGAGGGATGACCGTCAGTGACGAAGATCTCAAATGGCGGGTCGAACAAGCCTGTCGTGAAGGCTGGCCGGCGGCCACCGAGACGGTCGCCGACGGCTGGCTTCTGCGGCGATCGAGCGGCAAGATCCGCCGCACCAATTCGGTCAATCCTTTGCGTGGCAAACGGGCGGAGCCGGACTCAACGCTTGCCGCCGCGGAAGCGTTTTATGCCGGTCACGACCAGGCAGTCCTGTTTCGGGTCCCTGACATCGCCAGCGAGATGGACACCATCCTTGATCGCCACGGCTATGACACCGAGGGCGGCTCGATCCATCTGTTTGCCGGTATCGAAGAATTTAAGGTGTCGCCCGACGCGCGGGTTACCATCTTACCGGCACCAAGCGAAAGCTGGTTCGACGCGCGGTTTCGCATGGGAGCCTATGGAGACACCGATCGCCGGATCGTCCGCGAAATGACGAAGTTGATCGTCGGGGAGCGGGCTTTCGTGTCGACGGAGCTAGAAGGCGCGATTGTTGCCGTGGCCTTTGGCGTTATCCGGGATGGCATGCTCGTCGTGGAATCGGTTGAAACGGACGGCCATTTCAGGCAGCAAGGCCTCGGTCGCAAGACCGTAGGCGGTCTGATCGGTTGGGCTCGGCAGGCGGGGGCGGAGGCGGCGTGTCTGCAAGTGGTTGTCGACAACTCTCCGGCCCGCGCGCTCTATGCCTCGCTTGGTTTCAATCGCGAACTCTACCGATACCACTACCGCAGGAAGATGATTGCCGCATGAACCACGACACTTACGAAAATGCCTACATTGCCGGCATCCTCAATTCGGTGAAGTCGATCGCCATGGTCGGGGCGTCGGCCAATGATGTCAGGCCGAGCTATTTCGTCCTGAAATACCTGCTGGCCAAGGGGTTTTCGGTGTTCCCGATCAATCCTGGCCAGGCCGGCAAGGAAATCCTCGGCCGAATGACCTATGCGAGGCTGGCCGACATACCGGAGCCGATCGACATGGTCGATATTTTCCGCAATGCCGCGGCGGTCCCAGGCATCGTCGACGAGGTGTTGCAACTCGATCCCTTGCCGAAAGTCATCTGGATGCAGCTTGCCGTGCGCCATGACGAGGCAGCCGCCCATGCCGAAGCGGCCGGCATCAAGGTGGTGATGAACCGCTGCCCCAAGATCGAGTATGGCAAGCTCTCCGGCGAGATCGGCTGGACCGGCGTCAATTCCGGCGTGCTGTCGTCCAAGAAGCCGCTGATGCGCCAGGGTTTTCAGAGTTTCGGCGTGCGCCAGAAATAGGCGCGGCGCAGAGGCGCAAAATTATTCCGCGGAACGCCGCATTATCCTGCGGTGTGATTGAAGGATCGGCGCCGAAAGGTATTTTCTTCTTTGCATTCGCACGTCGCCTTCGCCAAGAATGCGCGGCCAATTTAGGAAGTTCAAAGGGAGGTTTCAGTGACCCGTTCGCCAGGTTTCAACACGCTCGCCGTCCATGCCGGCGCCAAGCCCGATCCGGCCACCGGCGCGCGCGCCACGCCGATCTACCAGACGACCTCCTTTGTTTTCGATGACGCCGACCACGCCGCTTCGCTGTTCGGGCTAAAAGCTTTCGGCAACATCTATACCCGCATCATGAACCCGACCCAGGCAGTGCTCGAAGAACGCGTCGCGGCCCTCGAGGGCGGCACGGCCGCCCTTGCGGTCGCTTCCGGCCATGCCGCGCAGGTCATCGTGTTCCACAATCTGATGCAGCCCGGTGACAATTTCGTCGCCGCCAACAAGCTTTACGGTGGTTCGATCAACCAGTTCGGCCATGCCTTCAAGAATTATGGCTGGGAGGTGCGCTGGGCCGAAACCAATGACATCTCGACCTTCGAGAACCAGATCGACGACAGGACCAAGGCGATTTTCATCGAGAGCCTGGCCAATCCGGGCGGCACCTTCGTCGATATCGAGAAGATCGGCGACATCGCCCGCAAGCACGGCCTGCCGCTGATCGTCGACAACACGCTGGCCTCGCCCTATCTGATCCGGCCGATCGAGCATGGCGCCGACATCATCGTCCACTCGCTGACCAAGTTCATGGGCGGCCACGGCAATTCGATTGGCGGCGTCATTGTCGACGGCGGCACCTTCGACTGGTCGAAGTCGGGCAAATACCCGATGCTGTCGGAACCGCGCCCCGAATATGGCGGCCTCGTGCTGCACGAGACCTTCGGCAATTTCGCTTTTGCCATCGCCGCGCGCGTGCTCGGCCTGCGCGATCTCGGCCCGGCGATCTCGCCGTTCAATGCCTTCCTTATCCTGACCGGCCTCGAGACCTTGCCGCTGCGCATGCAGCGTCATTGCGACAATGCGATCACCGTCGCCGGCTGGCTGTCCAACCACCCCAAGGTCGCCTGGGTGAATTATCCCGGCCTGCCCAGCGACAAGAACAACGCGCTGCAGAAGAAATATTCGCCGCTGGGCTCCGGCGCCGTGTTCACCTTCGGCCTCAAGGGCGGCTACGAGGCGGGCATCAAATTCGTCGAGGCACTCGAACTGTTCTCGCACCTGGCCAATGTCGGCGACACCAAGTCGCTGGTCATCCACCCGGCATCGACCACGCACCGCCAGCTTTCCGACGAACAGAAGGTCAAGGCTGGTGCCGGACCCGACACGGTGCGGCTGTCCATCGGCATCGAGGATGTCACCGACATCGTCGCCGACCTCGAACAGGCGCTCGCCAAGGTCTGACCTGATATGACCGCGTTTCTTTCCGTCGACACCAAAGGCGTCGAACCCGAATCCGGCGCGCCGGCGCCGGATCGCCTGATCTCGGGCGATCCGAAATTCCGCACCTGGAATGTCGAGGAGCGCGACGGCGGCCTCTATGCCGGCATCTGGGAATCGACCCCGGGCAAGTGGCGCATCGTCTATGAAGAATGGGAGTTCTGCCACATTCTCTCAGGTGTTTCGGTAATCGCCGAAGAGGGCGGCCAAGCGCGCACCGTCAAAGCCGGTGACAGCTTCGTGCTGCGGCCGGACTTCAAGGGAAGCTGGGAAGTGCTTGAAACGACTCGCAAGGAGTATGTGATCAAGCTTTGAAGCTTGATCACATATCGAGAATCCGATCGGATTTCCCGGCAGCTCGCTAGCTAAAAATGGAAGGCAAGTCGTTCCAGCCCATGGAAGTGGTATGTGTCGCGGAAGCGCGGCTGTTCGGCGAGATGCAGGTGCGGGTGCCGCTCGAACAAGGTCCTCAGCGAAACCTGCAGTTCGAGGCGGGCCAGCGGCGCACCGATGCAGAAATGGATGCCGGCGCCGAATGATACATTCTTCTGGTCGGTGCGCTCCGGCCGGAAGGTCTGCGGTTCGGCGAAGGCATGCGGATCATGATTGGCCATGCCAAGCAGAAGTCCGATCGTCTGGCCCGGCCGCACGACGATGCCGGGCGCGATTTGGATTTCGTCGTAGGCATAGCGCATGAACATGTGCAGCGGCGCGTCGAAACGAAGGCATTCCTCGACCGTCGCCGCCGTCGCCTCGGGCGAGGTAAAGAAGCGGCGCGGGTCGCCGCCTTGTGCCAGGATGGAATGGATGGCATTGCCGGTCTGGTGCACGGTTGCTTCGTGGCCGGCGTTGAGCAGCAGGATGGCCGAGGAGACCAGCTCGTCCTCTGACAGTTTCTGGCCGTCTTCCTGGGCCGAGATCAGCAGCGACAGCAGGTCATCGCCCGGCTTCTTGCGCCGCTCGGCGACGTAGCCGCGCAGGAAATCGGAAAATTCGCCCGCGGCACGGTTGGCCGTCTCCTCGGTCTCACGGGTGCGGCCATGGATATACATGGCAACCATTTGATGCGACCAGTCGAGCAGTCGCGGCCCCATCTCCACCGGCACGCCAAGCATTTCGGCGATGATGGTGATTGGCAGCGGGGAGGCGAAGGCCGGCAGGAGGTCGACGGCCTTGCCAGGTTCGAAACGATCGATCAATTCGTTGGCGAGCGCCTCGACGCGCGGCCGTAACCGTTCGACCTGACGGGAGACGAAAGCCCGGTTGACCAGTGTTCTCAGCCGCGTATGGACCGGTGGCTCCAGCTCGAGCATCGAATTGGCTTCGATGCCGTCGAATGCCTTGAGATGGGTCCTGTCTTGTCCGACACCGCGGCTGTCGGGGATGCCGGCCGGGTTCTGGCGGCCGAAACGGCGGTCGCGCAACAGCCGGTTGACGTCGCCGAAGCCGCCAAAGCACCAGAAGCCGAACTCTTCCCAGAAAAACGCATTCGAGGCTTCGTGCAGGAAGCCGTAGGCCTCGTAAGGGTTCAGGAAGAAAGCCGGTTCGCGCGGGTCGAGTCTGAGCTGGCGAGTGGCTGGATCAAAGGCCAGATAGGAGAGCGTCGATTTGGTCATGCCAGACCCATAGCGCGGCTTGCCAGCCCTGTTCCAGACCGTATGTTGCGTCCGACAGCCCGATGCATTGAGCCAGGCAGTAGGGTTGCGGAAGGTCTGAACGGATGAATGTGATCGTTGTCGGCGCGGGTATCGCCGGTCTGTCCACGGCGTGGTCGCTGGTCAAGGCGGGCCACGCCGTGTCGGTTGTCGAGCAGGGGCCGATCCCCAATCCGCTGGCGGCATCGGGCGACCATCACCGCATCATCCGCCGCGCCTACCGCGCTGGAACCGGCTATGGGCTGCTGATCACCGAAGCCTACGAGGCCTGGGACGAGATGTGGGCCGATCTCGGCGAGAACCACCTCGACGCGCGGGGCTTCGTCTGCGTTTCGCGCGAGCCCGGCGACGAGGCCGAGGAATACCGCGAGGGCCTGGAAGAGGGAAAATTCCCTTTCGAATT
This sequence comes from Mesorhizobium sp. B2-3-10, assembly GCF_006442275.1. Taxonomy (NCBI): domain Bacteria; kingdom Pseudomonadati; phylum Pseudomonadota; class Alphaproteobacteria; order Hyphomicrobiales; family Phyllobacteriaceae; genus Mesorhizobium; species Mesorhizobium sp. B2-3-10. Next base: position 407,243 of record NZ_VFVT01000002.1, on the reverse strand, counting down.
GCTGGGACCGGAGGCAGCCGTCGAGCGCTGGCCGTTCCTTGAGGCCGGCTCGTTCCGCTACGCCTATTTTTCGCCCGAGGGCGGCGCGCTGCATTGCCGCAAAATAGCGGCCGGGCTGGCCAAATGGCTGCGTGCCAATGGAGCCAACGTCTACGAGCACAGCAAGGTGACGGAGATCGATGCCGAGGCCGGCCATATCGTGCTCGAATCCGGCGAGACGATGCAGGCCGACCGCATCGTCGTTGCCGCTGGCGCCTGGGTGCTGAAACTATTCCCCGAACTCGGCGGCGAATTGAAGACCTTTCGCACCGCGCTCGCCTATGTCGAGCCGCCGGCCGATCTCAAGGCCGCTTGGGAGGCGGCGCCCGTCATTCTCGATGTCGGCGGCACGACCGACGGCTATATGATCCCGCTTACGCGGGGCGCCGGCATGAAATTCGGCTCGGGCCTGCACAAGGTGCCGACCAGCGACGCCGACTGGAACCGCGAGCCGGTGCCCGGCGAGGGCGAGGCGATCCGCAACCTGTTTTCGCCGCCGATCGCCCGCATCGAGGAGTACAAGGTGACCGAAGTGGTCACCTGCGCCTACACGTTCACCGATGACGAGAGATTCCTGGCGCATGAGACCGGCAAGTGCCTGGTCGTCTCGGCGTGCTCGGGTCACGGCTACAAGTTCGGCGCGGCGGTCGGGCGTCGTGTGGCCAAAGCCATTGGCGATGGCGATGTCGTCGGTCTTAAGGCCTGGCTGCGGGCCGAGGTGGCCTAAGCCTAGTCCTGGCAGTGCCTTGGAATATGCACCCGCCGCCAGCCGGATGAGCCTTCGCGCACCAGCACGCGGCGCGGGACGGTCTGGTACGCGGCGGGAATATCGATGACGCGCCTTTGCTCGGGCCGCACCAGCACCTCCTCGGCGATGGTGTCATATTGCGCCGGAATGACGACGCGCCGCGTGCGCTCGGGCTGGATCACCACCGTCTCGGCGACGCGTTCAAAGCGTGCCTTGTGCCAAACCTTGCACAACACGCGGCGGCCATGGATGACGCGCCATTCCCAGGAATAGCCGCCGCCATCGACCCTGACGGTGTGATAGACGGTCCTGGTGGCCGCAGGCACCACCTCATACCGAACCTGGGCCGGCACAGTCATCACCACTCGCTCGCGCGTGCCATAGATCGGCGGATCATAGTCGACGATCTGCTGGCCGGGAGGGCTGACCATGACGTCTTCGTAGACGGTGTCGTAAACGGCCGGTGTGTGGACGGGCTCGTAGCATTCGACGGCGCGACCACCGGCCGCCGTTTGCGAAATCGAGCCGAGCATGGTCATCCCTGCAATGGTGGAGCATGCGGTTTTCCCGGACATGGCACTCCCCGTCTGAACTGTAGGCACAAGTTCAACGTTGAATTGTAGGGGAAGCCGTTGCGGAGAAAAGCGGTTTTGGCGCATTTCGTTAAGTGACGAGGTTAAGAAACTGCTACCCTGGCGGGGCCGGTCGGTATTTGAGGTCGGCGTGGCATCAGCTGCTGCTAATTCTTGCCCGGAAGCTTGATTCGACTTACCCAGATGGCTAGGACGGGTCGGCCTTGCACAAGGATGAGCCGGCATCCTATTTACATCTTAACGATCCAGAACCGATTCTGCCCGAGCTGCCAGCCTGTCCGGCGCCGGAAACCCACCGCGAGACAAGAGATAACTGATGAAGAATCCCGTCGAAACCTACATGAACCTCGTTCCGATGGTGGTCGAACAGACCAATCGCGGCGAGCGGGCCTACGACATTTTCTCGCGCCTCCTCAAGGAGCGCATCATTTTCATCACCGGTCCGGTCGAGGACGGCATGGCGACGCTGGTCTGCGCGCAGCTCCTGTTCCTCGAAGCGGAGAACCCGAAGAAGGAAATCAACCTCTACATCAATTCGCCGGGCGGCGTCGTCACCTCGGGCATGGCGATCTACGACACCATGCAGTTCATCAAACCGGCCGTGTCGACGCTGTGCATCGGCCAGGCGGCCTCGATGGGCTCGCTGCTGCTGACCGCCGGCCACAAGGACATGCGTTTCGCCACGCCCAACGCCCGTATTATGGTTCACCAGCCGTCCGGCGGCTTCCAGGGGCAGGCGTCCGATATCGAGCGTCACGCCCAGGACATCATCAAGCTGAAGCGTCGCCTCAACGAGGTCTATGTCAAGCACACCGGCAAGAGCTATGAGGACATCGAGAAGACGCTCGACCGCGACCATTTCATGACCGCCGACGAGGCCAAGGATTTTGGCCTGATCGACAAGGTCATTTCGTCGCGCGAGGCGGCCGAGGGGGCGTTGGCATAAAGGCTAGTTGGCAGTTGGATGGCACCATCACGCGCTTTTGGCGTGTCTTGCGTCATTTCGGCCACAATTGGCTGTTCCCTCGGAGGTCGGGATTGCCTACGTTAAGGCTATGTTGATTTTCGACGGCTTAGCTTTGCGTGGGGAAGCTGCGAATCATTGCCACGTTTTCTGATTTGTGTTTCGTACGGAATACGTTGCGGGAGCCGGAAGACTGGCGGCGGCGGATTCCCGCGATAAATAGAGTATGCGCCCTTTCAGCCAGACCATCGGCGGGCGGCCATGAAAGGACATGAAAATGAGCAAGGTCGGCAACAACAGCGGTGATTCCAAGAACACGCTTTATTGCTCGTTTTGCGGCAAGAGCCAGCACGAGGTGCGCAAGCTGATCGCCGGTCCGACGGTGTTCATCTGCGACGAGTGCGTCGAGCTGTGCATGGATATCATCCGCGAGGAGAACAAGACCTCGATGGTGAAGTCGCGCGAGGGCGTGCCGACCCCGCAGGAGATCCTCAAGGTTCTCGACGACTATGTCATCGGCCAGCCCTACGCCAAGCGCGTGCTGTCGGTGGCCGTCCACAACCACTACAAGCGCCTCGCGCATGCCGGCAAGAACAACGATGTCGAGCTGGCCAAGTCCAACATCCTGCTGATCGGCCCGACCGGCTGCGGCAAGACGCTGCTGGCACAGACGCTGGCCCGCATCATCGACGTACCCTTCACCATGGCCGACGCCACGACGCTGACCGAGGCCGGTTACGTCGGCGAGGACGTCGAGAACATCATCCTGAAGCTGTTGCAGTCGGCCGACTACAATGTCGAGCGCGCCCAGCGCGGCATCGTCTACATCGACGAGATCGACAAGATTTCACGCAAGTCCGACAATCCCTCGATCACCCGCGACGTGTCGGGCGAGGGCGTTCAGCAGGCGCTGCTCAAGATCATGGAAGGCACGGTCGCCTCCGTGCCGCCGCAGGGCGGCCGCAAGCACCCACAGCAGGAGTTCCTGCAGGTCGACACCGCCAACATCCTGTTCATCTGCGGCGGCGCCTTCGCCGGGCTGGACAAGATCATTTCGGATCGCGGCAGGAAAACCTCGATCGGCTTCGGAGCTGTCGTCGCCTCGCCGGAGGATCGCCGCACGGGTGATGTTTTCCGCTTGGTCGAGCCCGAGGATCTGTTGAAGTTCGGCCTCATTCCGGAGTTCGTCGGCCGTCTGCCGGTTCTGGCGACGCTGGAGGATCTCGACGAGCCGGCACTGATCCAGATCCTGACCGAGCCGAAGAATGCGCTGGTCAAGCAGTACCAGCGCCTGTTCGAGATGGAAAATGTCGATCTGACCTTCCACGAGAACGCGCTTTCGGCGATCGCCAAGCGCGCCATCGAGCGCAAGACCGGTGCGCGCGGCCTGCGTTCGATCATGGAAGCGATCCTGCTCGACACGATGTTCGAACTGCCGGCGCTCGAAGGCGTGCGCGAGGTTGTGATTTCGGAAGAGGTGGTGACCGGCAGCGCCCGGCCGCTCTACATCTATTCCGAACAGAAGGAAAAGAAGGGCAATGTCAGCGCCTGATATGGCACTTGGCCCTATATTTTTATGGAACGGCGCCCCTGCGGCGCCGTTTTGCTGTGAGGAACCGGCACAGCGTCGCGATGGAGTGGATTGGGGACGATGTTAACTCTTGATCTTTGCCCTGCCTGCCTCCACCTAACACGAGAAGGCCGAGGTGCCCGATTTCTGTGCTGTAAAACTCCCGTCATAAACGGTGGTAGGCGGAACGATCCCCGGTCGTTAATATGAGATTCGCGGTTGGCCTGATGGTGGCCGCGACATGAAAGGTTGGACAATGGCCAAAATATCCAAGGCTCCCAGCGACGGCGTCTTCGCGGTCCTCCCACTGCGCGACATCGTGGTGTTCCCGCATATGATCGTTCCGCTCTTCGTCGGGCGCGAAAAGTCGATCAAGGCGCTGGAAGAGGTGATGGGTCAGGAAAAGCAGATCCTGCTTGCCACCCAGATGAATGCCGCCGATGACGATCCCGAGCCCGATGCGATCTTCGACATCGGCACGCTCGCCAATGTGCTGCAATTGCTGAAGCTGCCCGACGGCACCGTCAAGGTTCTGGTCGAAGGCGCCTCGCGTGCGAAAATCGTCTCCTTCACCGACCGTCCCGACTTCCACGAGGCCAAGGCCACGGCTCTGGTCGAACCGGAAGAGGAGGAGGTGGAGGTCGAGGCCCTGGCCCGCTCGGTCGTCACTGACTTCGAGAACTACGTCAAGCTGAACAAGAAGATCTCGCCCGAAGTGGTGGGTGCCGCCAGCCAGATAGACGACTATTCCAAGCTCGCCGACACGGTTGCCTCGCATCTTGCCATCAAGATCCCTGAAAAGCAGGAAATGCTGGCCACGCTTTCCGTCAAGGAGCGGCTGGAAAAGGCGATGGGCTTCATGGAAGCCGAAATCTCCGTCCTGCAGGTGGAGAAGCGCATCCGCTCGCGCGTCAAGCGCCAGATGGAGAAGACGCAGCGCGAATACTACCTCAACGAGCAGATGAAGGCGATCCAGAAGGAGCTCGGCGAGGGCGAGGACGGCCGCGACGAGGCCGCCGAGATCGAGGCTCGCATCAAGAAGACCAAGCTCTCCAAGGAGGCCCGCGAAAAGGCGGATGCCGAATTGAAGAAGCTCAGGACGATGTCGCCGATGTCGGCCGAATCGACTGTCGTGCGCAACTATCTCGATTGGCTGCTGTCGATCCCGTGGGGCAAGAACTCCAAGGTCAAGCAGGACCTGGCCTATGCGCAGAACGTGCTCGACACCGATCACTTCGGCCTCGACAAGGTCAAGGACCGCATCGTCGAGTATCTTGCCGTGCAGAGCCGCCAGAAGAAGCTGAAGGGGCCGATCCTGTGCCTCGTTGGCCCTCCCGGCGTCGGCAAGACCTCGCTCGGCAAGTCGATCGCCAAGGCGACCGGTCGCGAATTCATCCGCATGGCGCTTGGCGGCGTGCGTGACGAGGCCGAGATCCGTGGCCACCGGCGCACCTATATCGGCTCGATGCCCGGCAAGGTCATCCAGTCGATGAAGAAGGCCAAGAAGTCCAACCCGCTCTTCCTGCTCGACGAGATCGACAAGATGGGCCAGGACTTCCGTGGCGATCCGTCGTCCGCGCTGCTCGAGGTGCTCGACCCCGAACAGAACTCGACGTTCATGGACCACTACCTCGAGGTCGAATACGACCTGTCGAGCGTAATGTTCGTGACGACGGCGAACACGCTGAACATCCCTGCGCCCCTGATGGACCGCATGGAGATCATCCGTATCGCCGGCTACACCGAGGACGAGAAGATCGAAATCGCCAAGCGGCACCTGATGCCGAAGGTGATCCGCGATCACGCGCTGCAGCCAAAGGAGTTCTCCGTCGGTGAGGACGCGATCCGCGCCATCATCCAGACCTACACCCGTGAAGCGGGCGTCAGAAGCCTGGAGCGCGAGCTGATGAAGCTCGGGCGCAAGGCGGTGACCGAGATCCTGAAGACGAAGAAGAAGACGGTGAGCATCACGGCGGCGAACCTCGCCGACTATCTCGGTGTTCAGCGCTACCGCTTCGGCCAGGTCGAGGCTGACGATCAGGTCGGTGTCGTCACCGGCCTTGCCTGGACGGAAGTCGGCGGCGAGCTGCTGACGGTCGAAGGCGTCATGATGCCCGGCAAGGGCCGCATGACGGTGACCGGCAATCTGCGCGACGTGATGAAGGAATCGATCTCGGCGGCGGCCTCCTATGTCCGCTCGCGCGCCATCGATTTCGGCATCGAGCCGCCGCTGTTCGACAAGCGCGACATCCACGTGCACTTGCCGGAAGGCGCCACGCCGAAGGACGGTCCGTCCGCCGGTGCCGCCATGGCCACGGCCATCGTGTCGGTGCTGACGGGTATTCCGGTGCGGGCCGATGTGGCGATGACTGGCGAGATAACGCTTCGCGGCCGCATCTTGCCGATCGGCGGCCTCAAGGAGAAGCTGCTCGCCGCACTGCGCGGCGGCATCAAGAAGGTGCTGATCCCGGAAGACAACGCCAAGGATCTGGCGGAGATCCCGGACAACGTGAAGAACGGCATGGAAATCATTCCGGTCTCACGCGTCGGTGAGGTGTTGCGCCACGCGCTGGTGCGGATGCCGGAGCCGATCGAATGGGTCGAACCGGTCAATCCGCCGGCTTCCACGGACACGAGCGATGACGCTGGAAAGTCGCTTGCGCATTAGTTTTTTCTAAGGTTGCAGCGCACAAACAGAAAGCCGGGCCTCGCGCCCGGCTTTTTCATGTGAAAAACCCCGGAATTCCGGGCTTTTTCCGCTATTTTCCTGCCTTTTCGACTTGGTTGCGGGAACGCTTCTTTCTAAAGTCCGTTTCCTGCCGGATGAGTCGTGAGTTCCGGTGTTCTCATGGAAGGGAATTTTTATGAACAAGAACGAACTGGTGTCCGCTGTCGCCGACGCCGCGAGCATTTCGAAGGGTGACGCGCAGTCTGCGGTCGATGCAGTGTTTTCTGTCATCTCCGGCGAACTGAAGAAGGGCGGCGATGTCCGGCTTGTCGGCTTTGGCAATTTCACCGTGTCAAAGCGCGCCGCATCCACCGGCCGCAACCCGCAGACCGGCGCCGAAGTGAAGATCCCGGCGCGCACCGTGCCGAAGTTCTCGGCCGGCAAAGGTCTCAAGGACGCCGTCAACTAAGCGCGTTTTTATTTTTGAAAAAACCAGAAAAGCCGGGCTTGCCCGGCTTTTCTTTTTCGGCGTATTGGGCCGGACGGTAGCTCCTCAAGCTGTCGGGGCGTCGGCGCGCATGAGGCCTTCGTTCTTGAGGTCGGCCCAGAGCGCTGCAGGGAGTTTGGCGTCCAGGAGCGAGCGGTTGCTCTCGACCTCTTCAGGCCGCTGACCGCCGGGGATGACCGAAACCACCGACGGGTGCAACAGCGGGAACTGCAGGGCGGCTTCGATCAACCTGACCCCATGGCGCTTGCAGACGGCCTCGATGCGCGCCACGCGATCGAGCACTTCCTGCGGCGCCTCGGAATAATTGTAGTAAGCGCCGGACTTCGGTCCGGTGGCCAGGATGCCGGAATTGTACGGGCCGCCGAGAACGATGCCGATGCCGCGTTTCTGGCAAAGCGGCAGGAACGATGTCAGCGCCTCCTGTTCCAGCAGCGTATAGCGCCCGGCAAGCAGGAACAGGTCGAAATCGCCGCGCTCGGCCAGGGTCTGGGCCACCTGCCATTCGTTGATGCCGCCGCCGAACGCCTTGATGACGCCCTGGTCGCGCAAGGCGAGCAGGCCATAATAGCCCGAACGCATGAACTCTTCGATGCGCCGGTCGGACGCCTCCTTGCTGCCGTGGGTGAAGATATCGACATCGTGCACGAACAGGATATCGATGCGGTCGACGCCAAGCCGCTCCAGCGAGGCCTCGAACGAGCGCATGACGCCGTCATAGCTGTAATCGTAGACCTCCTTGCGCGACGGCGTGTCGAAGAACTTGCCGATGCCGGTGCGCTCTTCTGGCGGGCAGGCGCGCATGATGCGGCCGACCTTGCTCGACAGCACGTAGTCGTCGCGCTTCCTGGATCGCAGGAACGGATTGAGGCGCGTTTCCGATAGGCCGAGCCCATAGAGGGGCGCGGTGTCATAATAGCGGCAGCCGGTCGCCCAGGCGGCCTCCAGCGTCGCATTGGCATCCTCGTCGGAGACGGCGCGGTAAAGATTGCCGAGCGGCGCTGTACCGAAACCCAGCTCCGTGAAGGTGATGCCGCCATTGCCGATGCGGTCGAAATGCCGTGTCTTCATATCTTGAAATTTTCCCGGATTGATTTGTCTGACATGACACTATCACGCTCGTGGCTTGGCAAAAGCGCCGCTGAGCGTTGGACACGCATTTTCCCGGTTGCTAGCATGAACGAAATCAAGCTGTTCCGGGGAAAAGCGTGATCAGGAATTGCCAATCCAATTCGATTGCCGGCGCGCAGGCGGCGCGGCCGTGAGCAACTCCAGCTCGGAGATGTTCAAGACCGCGCTCGACGAGCTTGGCGCGGTGCTGGCGCGCGTCGATGGCGATCGGATCGACGCCGCCTGTGGGATGCTGGTCGGTGCCAGACAGATCGTCGTCTATGGCTGCGGCCGCGAGGCCTTGCAGGTGAAGGGCTTCGCCATGCGGCTCTATCATCTGGGCCTGCCGGTTTCGGTCGTCGGCGACATGACCACCCCGCCTGTAGGGCAGGGCGATGTCCTGCTTGTCAGTTCCGGACCCGGCGAAACCTCGACCGTACTCACCCTGATGCGCATCGCGCGCGAGGCAGGCGCCACCGTCCTGCTCCTGACCGCCCAGGCAGGCGGCAGCGCCGCAGGGCTGGCCGATTTGACGCTGCTGATCCCGGCGCAGACCATGGCCGACGACCAGGGGCCGCAAAAGACGTCGGTGCTGCCGATGGGCTCGGTGTTCGAGGGCGCGTTGTTCGTGCTGTTCGAGATCATGGTGCTGAAACTCAGGGAGATGACCGCGGCGTCGCCGGAAGCCATGCGCGCCCGCCACACCAACATGGAATAGATCATGCGCTATGAACTGATGCTGCCGCACCAGATCCGAAAGGCAATCGCCCAGAATTGGCCGGTCGCGCTGCCGCTCGGCGTGCTGGAATACCATGGCGAGCACATGGCCGTCGGCATGGATACGCTGGCAGTCATCAAGACGCTGGAGCTGTTCGAAAAAGAGAGCGATGTCGTCATCCTGCCGCCCTTCTACTATGGCGCGGCGAGTTACGCGGTGGCACCGCCGGAAGGCAGCGGCTCCGTCCAGGTCGGCGGCAATCAACTGGCGCCATTCGGCGAGGCGCTGTTCTACAGCCTGCTGCGCATTGGGTTTCGCAACATCCACGCCATCATTCATCACCAGACCGAGAATTTCGCCGCCGGCATGCCGACGGATCTCGCCTTCAAGACCGCAGGCAGACAGGCGATCTTCCGCTTCCTCGAGAAGCAGCGTGGCGAGGGCTGGTGGGGTTCAGAGACGATGGCCGACTATTATGCCGGACATGCCGAGGGCGAAAACTTCTTCAACTGGGTGCAGGTGCACCCGCTGATGCCGACCGCCATGAACGGCAAATATCCGTTCGACCATGCCGGCATCGGCGAGACATCGCTGATGCTGGCGCTATGCCCGGAAGCGGTGGACGCCGCGCATTTCGCGGACAACAAAAGCTGGTATACGGCAACTGCGGCGGAAGCCTCGGCAGCACTTGGACAGAAGGGCGTCGCCATGATCATGGATCATCTGCGCGCGATCCTGAAGGCTTAGATTAGCGCGACCTTTCTCCGACCGAGGGGAGGTGAAGACGCCCGGTCACTTCACCGCGCCAGCGGTCATGCCCATGATCAGGTAGCGCTCCAGGGCGATGCCGATGACCGCCAGTGGCGCGATTGCCGCCGTGGCAAGGGCTGCCATCGACCACCAGTTGATGCCCTGCGAGCCGGTCTGGCTCGCCACCATGACGGGAATTGTCTTGGCGTCCGTGGACGTCAAAAGGGCGGCGAAGAAGTACTCGTTCCAGCACAGCACCATCGCCAGGATGAAGGCGGCCACCATGCCCGGCAGCGCGATCGGCATGACGATACGGAAAAAGGCGCCCCAGATCGACAGGCCGTCGACGAGGGCTGCTTCCTCGAGTTCGACGGGGATGGAATTGAACTGGTCGCGCATGATCCAGATGACGATCGGCAGCACCATCAGCGTGTAGAGCAGGATCAGCCCGACGCGGGTATCGAGCAATCCGACTTCGCGGTAGAGCACCAGGAAGGGCAGGGCCAGCACCACCGGCGGCAGGATGAGCTGCGACAGGAAGAAGAAGGAGATGTCCTCGTTCTTGAACCAGGCGAAATGGTAGCGGTAGCGGGTCAGGCCATAGGCGGCGAGGCTGCCGATGATGATCGCCAGGCTCGACGCGCCAACCGAGGTGATGACCGAATTCATGAAGCGCTTGAGGAACTCGTCGCGCACCGTCGATGTCTGGAAGATCGAGTCCGGTGACAGGCCAAGCGATCGCCAGCCTTTCCAATCCGGCTGGAAGTCGACGAACGGGATCAGGTGGCCCTGGGTGACATCCACCGCCGTCTTGAACGATGTGGTGATGGTCCAATAGATCGGAAACAGGCAGATGAAGCCCCAGCAGGCGAGCGCGCCATAGATGAAGACGCGGCTGGCGAGGAAGCTCGCCGGCGAGCGGATTTCGGATGCGACGTAGTCGGTGGTCTGAACGCTCATCTCTACCTAATTCACATTGCGGACGAAACGACCGGCGAACTTCAACAGCCAGGTCACGAACACCACGATGATGACGAGATAGGCCATCGCCAGCATGGTGCCATAGCCAACATTCGAGCGGTCGCGGTATTCGCGGTAGATGAAGCTCGAGACCGAATCGGTGGCGCCGCCCGGACCGCCCGAGGTGACCGTGATGATGATGTCGGCAAGCTTCAGCTTGAAGATGATGCGCAGGATCACCGCCGTCACCGACACCGGCAGCATCAGCGGGAAAGTGACCTGCCAGAAGGTTTGCCAGGCCGTGGCGCCGTCGACACGTGCCGCCTCCAGCACCTCGCGCGACATCGCCTGCAGCCCCGCCAGCAGCATGATCATCATGAAGGGGATGAAGGTCCAGGCGTCCAGCAGCATGATCGAGATGCGGGCGGTGATCGGGTTCGAGAAGAAGGCCGGGTCTTCCCAGCCGAGATGGCGCGCCAGCGTGGCTGCCGGTCCAAAGCGGTATTCCATCAGCGACTTGCCGATCATCCACGACACCGCGACCGGCGACAGCATGAGGGGCATCAGGAACACCACCCGGAAGAACTTTCGAGCCCGGATCTGCGCGTTGAGGAGCAGTGCCAGGCCAAAGGCGATGACATATTCGACCAGCACCGCCAGCACATAGAGTACCATGTTGAACAGGGCGTTGCGGTAGTAGGGGTCGGCGAGCATCTGCCAGAAATTGTCCAGCCCGTTGAACCTGCGGCCGCTGAAGGAGGAGAGGTTCCAATCGGTAAGCGCGATGTAGAAGCCGAACAGGGTCGGGAAGATCACCATCGCAATGGTGAACAAAAGGGCCGGCAGCAGGAACAGCGCGCGCTGGCCGTCCTCGCCGCGTGTAAGAACCTGGCCGATGCCGATCGCCACACCCCACAGCACATAGGCGTAGACCACGGGCCGCCATGTCTCGAAGCCGATCGTATCGACCTCGGTCTTGTAGAGGATCTGCACCACGATCGTCGCCAGCAGGCCGAACGTGGCAATCGCCATCAGCGCCCATCCCAGACGCCTGCGGCCCGGCGGGATCAGATCATTGGGGGCGGCGTCTGCCGGCCACCGGGTCGCGGTCGAAGTCTGGTCAGTCACAAATCTCGCCCGTTTGGAAGGGAAGGCTGTGGCCCGGCGCTGCCGCCGGACCACGGTTCACAGGGCAGCCTACATGCCGAGCGAGGCCTTGTAGAGCTTGATCTGCTTGTCGCGGCCAATCTGGTCGGTCAGCTTCTCCCAGGCGGCTGCGATGGCATCGGCGCCTTCCTGCGCCTTCATCTTGCCGGCGAAGGTGTTGGCCAGGATATCCTCGGCGGCGCTGTAATACTGGAAGATGCCGGGGATGCGCGGCTCGATCGCCGCGTTGGGATGGTTGTAGCTGTCGCCTTCCGACTTCAGGTATGAGGTGATGAACGCCTCGTCGTAGCCGGCCGCCACCCACTCCGGAATGTCGAAGTGCGAATTGCGGTAGGGCTGGAAGCCCGACGGATACATCGCCGTCCAGATCGACAGGTCCTTGCCGCCGAGATGGGCGGCGGCCGACCATGCCGCCTTCTTCTTCTTTTCGTCGCTATCGACGCGGGCCATGACATAGACGCCCCAGCCGAGATAGGCGCAGTTGGGCGAATAGTTCGGGCCGCTGGCGAGCTTCTCCCACTTGCCGGTCTTGGAGTTGTAGACATCGTCGGAGCCCGGCAGGATCGAGAAGCCGGTGACATCGCCGATGACCGAGCTGTCATTGGTCTTGACGTTCGAGCCGACGTCGCCCCACCAGGGGATCATCGAGCCGGTGCCGGCCAGGAACTGCTGGAAGGCGGTGGTGTTCGGGTCGGCATTGATCTGGTCGGCCGGCTCCGACGGCAGGGCGTCGATGACGTCCTGGATGGCGCGTACCCAGGCCGGATTGTTGATGCGAGGCTTCATCGTGTCGGCGTCGAACAGCCAGGCCTTGTCGTCGGGATGCTTGGCGTAGGCGGTGGCACGGCTGCCCAGGAAATAGAAGCCGAACCCGCCCCAGGGCTTGGGCGCGTCGAGGTAGCCGTAGACATCCTGGCCCTTGAACTTCTTGCCTTTCAGGAACTTGGTCACGGCCTGAACCTCTTGCCAGGTCTTAGGCACGCCCCATTCGCTCGTCGCCCCGCCATCCTTCCACTGCTTGGCGAGGTCGGCATCGGCAAACACGTCGGTGCGGTAGTTGAAATTGTGCGCGTCGCCGTCGATGGTGACCCGGTACTGCTTGCCATCCCACGTGCCGACGGGCGGCTTGAGGTAGTTGACGAGATCGTCGAAGTCGATCTGCTTCTTGACCCAGTCGGGCATCTCCGAAGTCAGGCCTTTGCCGCAGACGTCGCCCTCGAACGGCGCGCCCATCTCGATAATGTCGAAGTCGACGGTGCCGGTGGCGATCGACTGCTGCAGGCGGGCGTTGTAGTCGGCCTGCGCCAGGTCGATCCAGCTGATCTTGGCGCCGGTATAGGTCTCCCATGGCTTCAGGAAACCACGGAACAGCACATTGTGCAGGTTCTGGTTGTTGAGTCCCATGAAGGTGAGCTCGACGCCGGCGAACTCGCCTTCCTTGACATTGGCCTTGGTCGCCTCCAGGCAAAGCTCGCCGACCTTCTGGAAGTCGGCGTCTGTCGGCTGGCCTTTGCCAACCCCGGGGATCTGCAGGATTTTCGAGCGCAGTTCGCTTGCGGCGGAAGCCGGGCGCGTCAGCGCGCCAAGTCCGGCGCCGGATGCGGCGGCGATCGCGGCCATCGAGGCCGCGCCCTTCAATATGTCGCGCCTTGTGGCGCCGGCACGTACCAGTTTGTCGTAAAGACCTACTCGCATGGACTATTTCCTCCCAGAACGTTAGTCGTGAATCGAAAGTGCCAATCGTGCCGGGCGCTGGCCTTTTTAGAAGCGAAATCAGGACCCCGACCTGCGTCGCTTCGCGTTCCGTTTTTTCGGGTAGAGTACCGGCGTTCGGATTGGCGCTCGTCACTATTCTCACAACCAAACGCCGTGTCAACGAGGACGGGTTTTTATCTATAAGAGACCGACTTGCCCTGACCGGTCGCGTTGGTTAGCTTCTGCGCCTACGGCCAGTGGAGCCGATGGGGGAACGATGGCTCAAGTCGCGATCAGCAATGTGGCCAAGGCGTTTGGAACCGTCAAGGTTCTGCACGAAGTCAGCGTCGACATTGCCGATGGCCAGTTCGTCGTGCTTGTCGGCCCGTCCGGTTGCGGAAAGTCCACGCTGCTCAGGATGGTGGCCGGGCTGGAGACCGTCTCCGGCGGCACGATCGCCATCGGTGACCGTGTCGTCAATCACCTGCCGCCCGCAAAACGCGACATCGCCATGGTGTTCCAGAACTATGCGCTCTACCCGCACAAGACGGTCGAGCAGAACATGGCCTTCGCCCTCAAGCTGCGCAAGACCGATCCGGCCGTGGTTGCCGAGCGGGTCAAGCGCGCCGCCGACATCCTCGACCTCAGCCCCTATCTGAAGCGCTACCCGCGCCAGCTTTCCGGCGGCCAGCGTCAGCGCGTCGCCATGGGGCGCGCCATCGTGCGCAATCCGCAGGTATTCCTGTTCGACGAGCCGCTTTCGAATCTCGACGCCAAGCTGCGCGTCCAGATGCGCACCGAGATCAAGGAACTGCACCAGCGGCTGAAGACCACCACCATCTATGTCACCCACGATCAGATCGAAGCCATGACGATGGCCGACAAGATCGTCGTCATGCGCGATGGCCGCATCGAACAGGTCGGCGCGCCGCTGGAGCTTTTCGACCGGCCGGCGAACCTTTTCGTTGCCGGCTTCATCGGCTCGCCGTCGATGAACCTGCTCAAGGGTACCGGGCGCAAGGGCGGCGTCGAGATTGCCGGAACGCTATTCCCGGTCGCTCCGAACAACACCGTCGAGGAAGGGCGCTCCGTCGTCTATGGTGTGCGCCCCGAACATCTCGAAATCCATCCCGAAGGCGTGCCGGCGAAGATTTCCGTGGTCGAGCCGACCGGCTCGGAAACCCTGGTGTTCCTCCGCTTCGGCGACGGCGAGATGGTGGCGCTGTTTCGCGAGCGCCATGACTTCAAGCCCGGCGATACGCTGAAGCTCCGGCCAAGGCTCGACCATATCCATCTGTTCGACGCCGAGGCCGGCAAGCGTCTCTGATCTCAAACGCACTCCACGAGGACCATCATGCTCAAAGGGATCGATCCGTTGCTCAATGCCGACGTGCTCCAGGCATTGCGGGCGATGGGGCATGGCGACGACCTGATCATCGCCGACACCAACTTCCCGTCCGATTCGGTGGCGCGCCAGACGGCGCTCGGTCGGGTGCTGCGCATCGATGCGCCAGCGGCGCAAGTGGTCAAGGCGGTGCTGTCGCTCTACCCGCTGGACACGTTCGTCGATGATTCCGCCGCCCGAATGGAGATCGTCGGAAAGCCGGACGAGATCCCAGCCGTGCAGAAGGAAGTGCAGAAAGAGATCGATGCCGCGGAGGGCAAGTCCTGGCCGATGGTGCCGGTCGAGCGTTACGCCTTCTACGAGCGCGCCAAGCAGGCCTATTGCGTCATCCAGACCGGCGAACGCCGCTTCTACGGCTGCTTTGCCTTCCGCAAGGGCGTCGTGCCGCCGGATGCGGAGTAGCGGCATGGCCTCGGGCAAGCCGGTCGTCATCCTCGGTGTGTTTGTCGCCGACACGGCCTACAGGGCCCAGCGCCAGCCGCGCATGGGCGAAACGATCCTTGGCAATTCCTTCAAGCTGGGGCCAGGCGGCAAGGGGTCGAACCAGGCCGTGGCCGCTGGCAAGCTGGGGGCCGACGTCGCGTTCCTGACCCGCCTCGGTGTCGATGCCTTCGCCGACATGGCCAAGCGGACCTGGAAGGATGCCGGCGTGAAGAGCGCCGCCATCGACACGCCGGACAGCTACACCGGTGCCGCCTATATCTTCGTCGAGGAGGGGAGCGGCAACAATGCCATCATCGTCAGCCCCGGCGCTGCCATGCTGATCACGCCCGAGGACATCGAAGCCAATGCCGACCTTATCAGGGGTGCCGGTGTTTTCGTGACGCAGCTCGAACAGCCGATCGATGCCGCGATGCGGGCGTTGGAGATCGCGCGCGGGGCCGGGGTGACGACCATCCTCAACCCGGCACCGGCGGCAAAGCTACCCGACCGCATCTATACGCTCTGCGACTATCTTACACCGAACGAGACAGAGACGGAGGAGTTGACCGGGCTGAAAGTTTCTTCGGTCGACGAGGCCCGCGCCGCCGCCGGCAAGCTGCTCGAAAAAGGCGTCGGCACGGTCATCGTCACGCTGGGCGAAAAGGGCGCGCTCCTGCACACGAAGGATCGCTCCGAGCATGTTTCCGCCATCAGTGCCGGCCCTGTCGTCGAAACCACCGGCGCGGGGGACGCCTTCAACGGCGGCCTGGCCGCAGCACTTTCGCGCGGCGTGGAGCCGCTGGAGGCGGTGCGCTTCGCCTGCGCCGTGGCCGGCATTTCGGTGACCCGTCCAGGCACGGCACCGTCTATGCCGACATTGCAGGAGGTCGAGGCGTTGCTGGCCAAGCGCTGAGGCTGCTCAGGGTTCGCGGGGTCCCGGAGCCCAGACCGTTCTGGCCTCCGGGTCAGTGGGCGTTGAGAAGCTACTGCATGACGTAGCAGCGCTTTCCCTGGTCGGGAGCGGGATCGCCGAATGCATCGTTGTCGCATTGGACGCCATTGCGGAACACGTCCTGCGTGAACCGGCCGCGGGCGCCATACCTGACCACCTTGCGGCCATAGAAATCGCAGAATTCGCCTTCCTCGGCGCAGACCGCCCACTTCTCGCGGCGTGGCTGATCGTAGTCGTCGTTCGACTCGTCACGGTCGCGCTTCACGATGAAGCAGAACTTTTCCTTGCCCGGCGCGGGATCGCCGAAAACGCGGTTCGAACAGGGTACCGCGTTGCGCTCGATGTAACGCGAGGTCGTGCGGCCCCTGGCGCCGTAGACGACCTCGGCGGGATAGGGCAGGCGGCAGATCTCACCCTCGCGAGCGCATCGCTGCAGCCGGTCGGCCGACGCGGCGGCGGGAAAAAGGACGGATGCGGCCGTCGTCGCGCCACCCAGGCAAATCAGCGTGAATATCGTGCGCGTGGAAATGTTCGGTGCAATTGACATTACGTCCTCCATGCCATTCCGGCAGCATACTGCAATGTGGCTGCCTGCGGCATGAATCGAGCGTTTTGTGGGCGGTTGCGCAAGCAGATTCGCAACGACCAAGTCGTCCGCTGTCCGCAGGGCCTCTTCGTCCGTTGCTTGGCGACCCACACGAATCGCGTTGTGGATTCCAAGGCATCGCTCATGCAAGGGCGATTTTGGAGCCGAGAAAAACGGGGCCGAAGAAGGTCTTCGGACGCTGTTCCTGGAGAGGTCTTTGACAATTTTGTCGGCATTTCCCCGGAGCCAAGGATCATCGTCCTTGAGGGGAAATGGCGCGAGTGACGGGGCTCGAACCCGCGACCTCCGGCGTGACAGGCCGGCACTCTAACCAACTGAGCTACACCCGCGCATTGACGAGCACGTGTCAGCCGTGTTCGTCGTTGGGGCGCTGGATAAGGGGTTCGCTACCGGGTGTCAAGCGCACCAAACCATCATAACGCCAAACAGGAGAAGGTTTTTTGACAGCCGGCATTTTGTTCGCAAATCCGGCCTGCGAACAGGGCATCCCGCACTCATTTGGCCTTGCGAAGCAGGTCCCGACCGCTTAAAGGTCCGGCCCGGAGCGGGCGATTAGCTCAGTTGGTAGAGCGCTTCGTTTACACCGAAGATGTCGGCGGTTCGAACCCGTCATCGCCCACCATATTGTATTTAAATAGTATTTTGACGTTCAGTCCCTCTTAAAGCTGCAATCAGTTTGGCTCGTAGCTACAGAATAGCAACAGCTGACTCAGCACTGCATTCAGCGACAGAGCCGCTGAATCACGTGGCCAGTCGCTCAGGACGGAGGGATCAGTGAGGCAGTGTTCTATGCACGGCTGAAGAAGGGCATGACCCCCGACGAGGTAGTCTATACCCCTCGTGATGCCCCGGGGTTGGAGGTGTTAGAACAACAGAAACCCGATAGGCATCACCTCAGCGTGGACTGATCGATCTTGATTTCCAGTGGCAAACCCGGTCACCTTCCGCCGAGCCGGGCGAGTGTCCCTGTCAAACGGATTTGCTCGGCAATCTTTGGGGGGCGCACATGAGCCTATCTGATCTGACGCGGTCAGCTGTCGAGTTGGCCGTAGCCGAGTATGACGAGATCGGTCCCGAGCGCTTTTTGGAAAAGTATGGCTTTGCCAAGGCTCGAAAGTACTTTTTGGTCATTGAAAATCGTGAATATCACTCGAAGGCCATCGCGGGGGCAGCCCATGGTTTCCTTCCCGGCCAACCTATGCCGCTGCACTCAATCGATTTCTCAGGTGGGGAGAACACCGTTGCGCACGTGCTGGGCAATCTCGGCTTTGTCGTGCGCTCCACAGAACCAAAGCCCCGCAATCCGACTTGGAACCGTGATGAGCTAATCCTAGCGCTCGATCTCTATTTGGAGAACCCAGCTTCTCCACCGGGCAAGACCAGCAGCAAGATCGCCAAGCTGTCGGAAGATCTGAACAAACTGGCCGCGATCCTCGGCGTTTCAGGTGATGGGCAGTTCCGCAACCCAAACGGCGTCTACATGAAGGTGATGAACTTTCGACGTCTTGATCCTACGTTCGCTGCTGTAGGTAAAGCTGGCTTGAGCCATGGTGGGCGAGAGGAAGAGCTTGTCTGGACGGAATTCTCCCAAGCCCCCGACCTATTGCGCGCCGTCGCGACCGCGATCCGGGCCGCCATCGTCGCGGAAACGCTGCATACTGCCCAGCCTAAGCTCGACTACGTAGAAGAAGCGGAAGAAGGCCGCCTGCTAACGGTCCTGCACCAACGAAGAGAACGTAACAGAGGGCTAGTGGAAGCCCGTAAGCAGAAAGCTCTGGGAGAGACGCACGAGCTCCGTTGCGAAGCCTGTGACCTGTCTTTCGGGGACCGGTATGGCCCGCATGGCGACGGCTTCATCGAGGTGCATCACGTTCGACCGCTCCATACGCTGAGAGAGGGCGACAAAACGGCGTTAACCGACCTCGCGCTTGTCTGTGCAAACTGTCATCGGATGATCCACCGTCGCAAACCTTGGCTATCGGTTTCGCAACTCAGGACGCTATTAAACGAACTCTCCACGGCAGCCCGCCCTGAGACAAATTGAAACCGAGAAAGATTGGCGGTCCGGGTTTTATCGCAATGCAGGAGACCATTTGTCTACCACACGCCCACCGCGCTCACTGGCTGCAAAACGAGGATGGTGTGATCGTATACGTGGTCTCGGAGATCTTCGTCAGATTCCCCGATCCCACATCGTAGAAGCGCCGGACACACGTGTCATATTTGCCGTTGCTCGTGTCCATCCAGTCAGCCTGCAGGAGAGTGCTGTCGATGCCGTAGCGGAGTTGAAGCTGGTAGTTGTCCTCGCCGCCTAGCGGGAAATCGACCAGCCTCCCATCGCGGCCATCGATCAGAAACGCGAAAATGCAAGACGTGCCACAGCCGATCTCGATCAGGGTAAAGTGGCCGCCGTAGTTCGGGCCGGACTTCATGCCGTTCCGTATCCTCGTTTTGAATTGAGCGACAGAGCCTGCGAACTTCGGCAGGACCGGCTTTCCCTTGAGATACATTTTCGTTGGATAGTCGCCGAATTTGGGTTCTGCCACTGCCGGTGAGACGGCGAGTAAAATGGCTGCTAACAACGCTAAAATCAGTTTCATCATGCTGCCCAAATCCCCTCAATGACGCGGCAATGCCTCCGGCCGCCAAACCTGTCAACAGTTTCCTACACCGGGTTTTAACTGAGACCTCTCACTATTCCGCGTAGACTTTAGATGCCTTCGTGGGACTACCTGCCGACTGCTGACTAGATTGGGGAATTTGATCTGAACGTGCCATCCAATATCTGGTCCATGATCCGGCAGCAGGTTTTGCAGCGCGACGGCTATTGCTGTGTGTCTTGTGGCATCAGGCTCAAGTCGGTGGATGCGGATGTACACCATTTGCTCCCCCGCTCGATGGGCGGAACCGACGAAATGTCGAACTTAGTGACGCTCTGTGACGGCTGCCACGCGCGCCACCACCCAAACTTAGCAGGTGGTCTGGCGAGACGGGTGATGGAGATATGGGCTGTGCGCCTTGCAAAATGGCTGGACCGTGAAGGGGTGGTGACCGAAGCGGCGGGCAACTTCGGACCCGCTCTGCGGCTGTTCGGACTGGCCCGGTTTCGTCAGGGTCAATTGCCAATCATACTGGCAGCGCTATCTGGAAGATCCGTGCTGGTCGTAAGCCCTACGGGTTCCGGCAAAACGCTGTGTTTTCAGCTCCCCGCGGTGCTCCGACGCGGAGTTGCCCTCGTTGTATCTCCCTTGAAGGCGCTGATGGCAGAGCAGGTGTCCGACCTCCTCGGGAAGAAGATACCGGCAACGTTCATCAACAGTGATCTGAGCCGTGAGGAGAAGGAGACCCGATTTTCTCTGCTTGGCCTGAAGGCCATCAAGCTCCTCTACGTAGCGCCGGAGCGCTTCTTTGTTCGCAGCGATGCGGAGCGCAGCCAACTCAAGCGGAGCGAGCCGTCCTTTCTGATCATCGACGAGGCCCATTGCGTTGACCGCTGGGGTGACGACTTTCGCCCCGAGTACGGGCGCTTGCGCGAGGTTCGGGAAAAGCTCGGTGCTCCCCCCGTCTTGGCTTTCACGGCTACTGCTGGAAAGGAAATGCAGGACCGGATTCTCGCCTCGCTAGGCATCCCGGACGCGAAGGTGTTCGTCCGCGATGTGGATAGGCCAAACATCGCGATGTTGCGACGGCATTGTAGATCTGAACAGCGGGCGCAGGAAATAGCATCCATGCTGGCGCTGCCCCACTTGAAGGGGCAGAAGGCGATGATTTTCGTCCCTACGGTAAAAGTGGGTGACGAGCTGCGGACTGCTTTGTCGGCGATGGGGTTGGACATCCCATTCTATCATTCCAAGCTGGGAACTGCATGGGAGCGGCAGGAACTCGTGAAGCGCTTCTTGGGGCAGAGCCGCCCAGTGGTCGATCAGATTGTCTGCACCAACGCCTTTGGCATGGGCCTCGACGTTCCTAACGTGCGGCTGGTGGTGCACTGGCAGCAATCAGCATCTGTTGAAGACCTGTTGCAGGAGTTTGGCCGTGCTGGAAGAGATGGGAAGCCGTCGGTCTCGGTCATGTTCCACGACGGTAAGGGCCGAGGTGATACGGGACGCCTCAAATTCATGGCCGAGTTGACTGTCTCGAATGCACCGGGGGACAAAGACCAAAGAACGGTAATGCTGGAGCAACGGAACCGGAACATCGATCAGGTAGCCGAAATGCTGCGCTCAACTTCTTGTCTTCGTAAGTCGATCCGCAACTATTTCGGCGATAGCGAGGGACGGCATAGACTGGGCCTTGCAGAGCGAATCCTCGAATGGGCTTTTGGAACACGTGCGCGAACAACCTACCACACCGCTTGCTGCGATAGCTGCGACGCCGCAACCATCAAAAAACATGGCGCGATAGCTTATGTTACGCACATCGTGGGAGGCGAATTTCGACGGGGCTAAAATTGAGCATGATTGCGCCCCCACCGGACTGACTTTATTGAATCTTCTCGCTTGCGCGAATTGTAGCAAGGCGGTCGAATTTCCATTCGTCCGGAATAAAACCGACTTGCTGATCCAATTCAACGACGAAATCCAAGAATCGCTTGTTGATCTGGAGAACACCAAACTTGTCTTGATACATTCGCCGCACGTCAGAATCGTCACGGGGGAAAACCGCGTACCACGGCACGTTACGCTTTCTGCGAAGCCTGAATAACTCCGAACAAATGTCCATGTCACCAAATGAATATCCTATAAATAATACGCAGCTCTGATCAAAATCTAATAGAAATTTCTCAATCATATCTCGGTAGTCGCCAATCATCTCGAAATAGTCAAACATACTTATGACAAGTCCACCAGACCCAATTGATCTATTTGCGTGCTGCAACGTTCCATGGGGCTTGAATAATGGTGTGTGAGGGGCGCTCGTATCCGCCTTCGAGTTATACCTAAGATTTAGTTCCTCAACCCCAAAGCTGCCGGATTGCAATCTCCAACCCTTCTCGACCAGTTCATCAAAGTTGACAGTAAAAACAGCTTTTGGACGTAAAAACGGAGTGACCGCGTGCTGCCAAAGTGGCCTTGCGCAATCGAATGTTGACACAACTTGCTCTATAACCGCACTCCGTCCCGTACGGGACTCGGCAATCGCAGCCGCGTGCTCAAGTGTCATGCCTTTGAGTGCTGTCGGGTCGAAAGACTCTTTGTCGGCATCATCCAACATGAATTGTCGCCAGACATCGTTGCGCAAATCAAAAGCGGTCGGCAAGTATTGGCCGTCTCGATTTTTTGCCCCTACTGACGCCCCCGCGCCTAGAAATATCGTCAATCTGGACCGAAGGCGCTTCCAATTGGAAACAAAGTTCTCGAAATTGGGGTCAGCAGCCGATGGGCTGCGGAGGTACGGGTCGACGGCGTCAGGCTTGGCTGCATGGTCTTGCGTCAAAAACATCCCCCCCGGTGGCGCTGGAACCTCAGTTATGAGTAATGATATTTAACTTAGATAGCTACAGCAACTTGCACAGTTTCTTACGGGAGGGGTCTCTGAATACCAACGCATCCAAAGCCGGACGCTACCGTCTTGAGCGACAGGTTATAAAGGGTAATCGCTCGGGGTTACTCCCGTCGCTGTGGGAAGCCTCCGATGAAAGCATGTATCTCTATGCGCGCACGTGGACCAAAAAGGGCGAATCTCGCGACCTTCGGGCATTGTGGAACCATGAAATACGCAGTCTGCTGCGGCTAAGTTCTTATCCTCGAGCGTCTGAGTACTTTGTTAGGCTACGTGATCTCGGTTCGGATAGTCGCCGGTACTACGTGATTCTGGATGCCGGAGAGCGAGTTTTGCTTTCCTCTCTTCTGCAGGAAAGAGGCAGGAACAGATGGCTGCAAGAGATTGCTTCTCCGTCGGTCCGTCGCCGTGTCTGGGACGGAATGACGCGCGTTGCCACCGCCTTAAGCATACTCCACGCTGAAGGTTCGATTCACAGGTCGCTCGGCCCCGAATCAATCTTCACGGATTCCAAGGGTGAATGCGATTTCAGGCTCAGCGGGTTCGAATGGTCCCTACAGATATCTGCATCTCCGCCGGTCGCAGGCAAGGCAGAACGAAGTGATGCGGCACGTCTGCGAGCTCCTGAGCTTTTTGGAAATGATGGTCGTTATTCCTTCGCTACCGACTGGTTCGACTTCGGATTGCTCGCCTGCGAAATTTTTGGATTGAGCGTAGCAGGCCGGACTAACAAGCACCTACTCAAGCTACGGGAGGCGATAGCAGAACACAGTCACTTGAGTCTCTCAGAACGAGCTCTTCTTCACGATTTGCTTGAAGCCGACCCAGACCAGAGAATGGCTCAGAGCGCTGCCGTCCTGCAGGGGTTAGCAGCGGCATCGGCCTCTGTTCACAATCGCAATCTTGCAAAAGGTAAGCCGCTTTACATCGGTTTCAACCTTGGTGTCGGTTCTCGGGTTTCCGAGGCGATCTATGAGCGTACTAAGCAAGGCGTCCCCATCCAGCCATCGGATATACCCGCGCAAATTGGCTTTTTGACACGTGATTTGTCTTCGGCGCCGCGGATTACGGCCCGATCTCAACCAGCGCCGCACTATATTGTATCTGGAAAATTACTTGATTATCACGTCACTCAATGGACCGGCAGGCAAACCGAAAAGACGTGGGATGCGGGATACTGCGCTAGAATTGCAAATCCGAGAACCGATCCAACGGACAAGTCGGCAACGCTCGAAGACCGGGTAATCGCTGTTCGCACGATGCGACAGATCGGTGACAACCTGAAGCGCATTCGGTCAGAAGGCATAGCATGGGACTCTGCCTGTCCATTTGACAAAATAGTGGAGCCCTTGGACGAAAGGCAACAGTCAGTTTTCGAGTTCTTTCACCTGTCCAACCAGCTTGATGCGCTTCTGGCCGCTGCACAACTTTGGCCGGTCCAAGTCGTGTCAGTGCAACGCTCAGGCGACCGGATTGACCTCAACGTCACCCCGGTGAGCGATCCAGATCGAAATGCGTTGGCACAAAACCTAGATCTTTCCCCGACAGATCAACAAATGAAGGATTTTCTCACAGGGGATCCCACCATTCGCTTGTCCGAAGACGCGGAGTTTTCATTTTCGGATGTTGGTTTTTTGAGCCGCAAGGAAGAGCAAACGTCAGCAGGTAGGTGGCGCTATAGAAGCTGTGTGCAGCACCCCAAGGGGGTTAAGTATCTGTTTTCGCAGGAAGACATTGGCCTACAACTGCCGTCGGTTGGTGCAAAACTATATCTGACGCCACGCGATCTAGGTGGAACTGTCGCTCAGTTGTACCGCCGCAATCAAGCCATCGACGCGCTGAGAAGCCACGCCGGTCTTCTTGACACCATTTCGGACCCAGCCCGCACGCGTCGAGACACCGAGAGCGGTCCCGACCCCAAAATAGCCGCCGCTGGGCTCGATGATTCCAAAAGCGACGCCCTTGCGGCAATTCTCGGGACCCAGCCTCTCTATGCGCTACAGGGGCCACCGGGAACCGGCAAGACTAGACTCATCGCTTCCCTCGCCAGCGGGCTGCTGGCACATGATCCAGCTGCTCAGATATTGATCACAGCACACTCTCACGAAGCCGTTAGAAACGCCCGGAGAGCACTCCCGAGATGGCTCAGAGACATTTCTGAGCTCGCCGAGCGGCCAATAATTATTCGCACGATGAAAACGACGACGACCACGTTGGCAGGTGGGCGTCAGAATATTCTCGATTGCTCGCGGAAAGTGAGTTAGCAGCGACTGCCCCGGAATACCTTCAGAGCCGAACCAGCAGCAGCGCGACATCAACAGCATCTTCGCTTGAGAGAAGAAGCTTCGAGACTTTGATCCGGCAGGCGGCAAACGTCGTTTTTGCGACATCTAATTCAGGTGAATTAGCAAGAATGCTTGAGGACGGTCGCCGGTTCGACTGGTCAATTATTGAAGAGGCTGGGAAGGCTCACGGATTTGACCTAGCTCTGGCATTGCAGGCCAGCCATCGGCTCCTGCTTATTGGCGATCAAAGCCAACTGCCTCCGTACAATTTCGAGCGATTTGAAACGCTGTTTAGAGAGCCGCCGCGAATTCTCAATGCGTTGAAAATGGGGGCGCAGTTTGCTCCGGGTCTCATTGACAGAGCATTCATGAACCTCGACGCCAATGGCCAGATCAAGTTCTCTGATAGCTGCTCAGAGTGGCTTCCAATGGTGCAATTCTTTGCCGAGCTCTTTTTACGTGCGACAAAGAGCACAGTGGCTGGGGTCTCTATCGCGCAGCAGCTTAAGTTTCAGCATCGGATGCACCCAGAGATAGCCAAGCTCGTGTCGGAGTGTTTCTATAAAGGACGACTTAAAACACACCCGGATGCAATCAAGCGCTTTTCTGAGGAACCGCCGCCTTATAGCATCGTGGCCGGAAGCTGGCTTCCCGCGGCGCCCGTAGTTTTCATAGACATGCCATGGGTTCAGCAAGAGAAATTTGCGGGGGGCGAAGAAGGAGGAGACGGCGCGCCTCGCTACTCCAATCCTACCGAAATTGAGGCTGTCGGAAGGGTGCTATCGACAATTCGCTCGGTAGACGGAGTGTCTTGTCATGTCCAAGTTATCTCGCCTTATCGGGCGCAGGTGCGACGGATCGCATCGGCTATCGGCGATAGGATGCGTTTGGGTGCTGACCTTGAGAATTTACTCGCACCTGAATTCGACATGGATGTTGGAAAGCGCAAGGGAGCCACGGTAGATGAATTTCAGGGTAGTGAAGCCGACATTATTATAGCTTCACTAGTAAGGAACAATGACGAGAAACCGGGGAAAGGGCTTGGCTTTCTGGCTGATCCTCGGCGCGTAAACGTCCTAGTAAGCCGAGCTCGACACAAGCTGGTCCTTATCGGAAGTTGGAACTTTATGGAGAGTCGAATTGACTGCTCCGTCGAGCCAAACGGTGAAGAAGAACTCGCTCACATAGCACGCCTGATTAGGTTCCTAAAACATGGCAGGCAGACCGGAAGCGTTGCGGTAGTACCCTACAGCTTGACTAAGGGATCTCTATTTTGACCAGCACTGTATGTATCCCCATCTTCAAAGTTTCCACAAAATACATGGTACGTCGTGGGAGAATCTGGACTCCGCTGGAGCATCTCGTTCTTTACCGTCTTGCGCAGTCGCCTACGACCTCTATCGGCCTCGCCCAATCCGCGAAGTTGCCGGTGAATCTAGTGATACAGGCGCTTATTGAACTCATGGGCGCAAGATGGGTTCAACTCAACTCCACGGCCGACGGTGTGATGTTCGAGGCCACCCATTCTGGAAAAGAGGTATTGAAGGACCCGGTACTCCCACAAGACTGGACTACATTGAAGCGCGGTACCATTCTATGTATGGACCGCATTGCGGCAGGCTTCTTCAAGCCAGATGATTTGACCCTTATCCACCGCGACAATATTCCTGCCAATGCGATAGTTTTGCCCTCGCGAGAGCACCGTTTGGCCATGTCTCCCGCGAGTAGCCTTGATAGGCTCTATATGCTCGAGGACGAAACGTTCGAAGAATGGGTGGATTATCGCATCACCTCTCAGAACCTACTTGCCGTCGCAACTGTGGCAGATGGTGGTAAAATCGAGGGACTCCCAAGTTATGCCCCGCCCTTGCTCATCGAAGCAATTCGTTCTGAGGTAAACTTAGCTCACCCTAATCGGCCGAGCGTGGTCGCCGACGATGGCGTCAATCCAAGGACGCAGCCGGACGACCGCCATTGCTTTGCCGACGTCTGCGAAGATGATTTGATAGTCGGTGGGAAAGAGCATTTCGAGGTCATTAAAGGCCTTCTTCGAGACGCAAAAACATTTGCGGTTGTGCACAGCTGCTTTTTAGGTCCGAGCGCAGTCGGTAATCTCATGCCGCACTTCAAGAAGGCCGCAGCCAGAGGTGTTGTGATCGAGGTTCTATGGGGCCAGCGAAGCAAGGAGCTTGCGGATTGGTCAAGGAAAGCTTTCTCCGATGTAAAGGCTATGTTTGATGCTCTGAGCCCGTCCCTCCAAACAAAGATACGGTTTGCGAAGAATGAGACCGGTTCGCACTGCAAGATATTGCTCTCCGATTGCGGGAAAGATGGCGCGGTGGAAGCCTATGTGGGGTCCTGCAATTGGCTTTCAACGCGCTATGATGCGGTCGAAGTTAGCATTCGCGTCCGAGAAATGTGGTTGATAGGATATCTAGCAGCCCAGTTGGCCTCTCTGCGAACTCCAGCTTCCGGGCCTTGGAGTGCTGACGTTCATAGGCTCGTTGAAATTTACAACCAATGTCGGGCTAGTGCGAAACGGGTAGACGGTCCCAACACCTTGTCGGTAATCATTGATCGCGAGCATTTGGCTATTGTTCGAGAGGCCCGAGATGAGGCTAAGCAGGACATCGTCGCTGGATGCGACCTGCTTGGTCCAGCAGGCGAAACATCGGTGTTTGTACCGATGAGAACATCTGCGTCGTCGGGAACAACTGTTTCCCTCTATTTTCAGAATCAAACCGATTCGATTTCGGACGCACAGAAAGACGCAGCTCTGAAAGAGCTACAGGAGAGGGGCGTCAAAGTATCTTCTGTTGATAAACTTCACGGGAAATTCCTTGTCTGGGACCGGGATACGATTGTGATCACAAGTTTCAATTGGCTGGCAACAACAGCTGATCCTTGGAAGCCAAGCGGAGCAGAAGTGGGTGTTGTCGCGCGAGGGAACGGCATCGGAGACGCTCTCAGGAAAAAGGTTACGACGGCCATCGACCTCGCTCGAAATAGAAACACCTTGGCAACGGCCGACCTGTGAGTTCTATGCGGTCTCACAAGATACTTCTCGAGAATTCCTGATCTCAGAATAGCATTGACCCGTGAGCGTCAACATTATGTGCTTGGCTTGCCGCAATGCGGTTTCTTCGTAAGGCGCCTGAAGGGGCTGACGGAACTTGCCTACTTGGCCGAAAGTGTCGACCCTCTTATGGGGTTTGGGGAACCTTCGCGTGCTTGGAGGGAGAGACGTACGTGTTACAGATAGGGGGCGGCCTAGTTAGTTCCCTCTTTGAATGAAGATATCGGCATAGCTATTGGCGTCGCAATATACCCACAGCCTGCTAAGCCGAGCGGCACGTCAGGGTATACCCTGAAGTGAGGTAACGAGGCTGTGGTTCCGAGACGTAACATCGGGCCGATGACCATTTTTTGTGACAAACGGCGAAAAGGTCTAAACCGTGATGTGACAAACCTATGCGCGAAATTGTCAGCAACCCTTGGCGCCCCGCCGCGAACCTTGGATATATCAGCGAGGGCGGATTAGTAGGTTCGCGCTGGCCAGACCGTATGCCTCGACTTAGACAGAAGACATTAATTCGCGATAAGGGCCACAGATTATAGGATTAGCGCTCAGGACAGCATGGCAGCGAGCGTCTCAATGCCATATCCACCATTCTATCGTCCCCTACCGCTTCTACTTTAGGCGTAAGGTATTTAAAGGCTAGCTGGTAGAGCGGCATTGGCACCGCAAAAGAGATTCTTCCTTCGCCCGCCTCTTTAACGAATGCCTCCAGAGTTCCTTCATCCCTCATTATATTAATGGCAGCAACAACTTCCTCAACACTGTACGGAAGTCTAACACGAGCAGCCATGAATCCCTCCCTTGTTTTCCTATCATTGCCTATTGAACGAATACCGTAGTTCTCTGCTCGAAGTTTCGCCGCTCGGTCTGGTCGAGATTGTCATCGGCTTGCTTCTTTGCAGCGGCGGCGGATTTTGGATCGATCAACCTGCCGAAATTGTCGTACACGGGTTGCCCTGTTTTGTCAGGCGGCAATGACAAGTCTACTATTATGGTGTGCTTGTCCGTTCGGTAGTTGTCGGCCTTGAGGCCCAAACTGATTACATCCCATCCCGGATTAAGAGGGGTGTATGTAGATGTGGGATTGAGATTCCCTGATACCTTGGTGGTCATCGTGATCGTGTCAGTCATGTTTGGCTGCTTCCAGCCTCCAGCCTTTGGGTCAGAGCCCAGATTCCCTTCAATGTCCTGTATGATAAAATCGTGAACTAGCGTCTCAATCCTCAACATGCCCGTGCTGGGATAGAGATAATGGTTCTTAGTCGTGAAGGATTTGTCCGGAAGCTTCGAGCTCTTGTCGAACATATTGAAGTTATGGCAGAACTTTTCAGTCATTCCCATAACGAGACTGTTAAAAGTATCGTAGACCCTATAGTGGCGACTAACCTCGCGTGTCCGGTCATTGCCTAAACCGAAACCAAGGTTGTGCTTTCGTGGCGAAAAATCACCTAACACAGTTCCCGAGAATCCGAGTGCGTTGTTCTCGGTTCCGTCCAAAGTGAAATCGTAGCTCACCATGGTCGATCCGAGATCTTCTAACGTCTCGCTAAAATCATCATGGCCTTCCCATTTAAACTTTTTCCATGATAGATTGTGAAATTGCGTTCGGTCGGAGTCGAGCGCAGCCGAGGCTGCTGAGCCAACCTTGCCATCGTAGTAAACGTTGTCGCCATCACTCGTAAGCATATCCAATATTTGCTGCTGCAGCGCGTACCGAGTCTCGCACCGAACTTGGGTGGCAATATCACGACTGCTGTAGGCCATGATGTCGTCGGGAAGAGGATAAATTGAGCAGCTCGCGAGTAAAATCGTCGGCAACAGAGTCAATTTCCGCATTCAAACCTCCAGACAATGACGAAGTAACTCTGGACGCATGGATTACGCGGAAGCGACATCATCAACGCTGTTCGGCGAAAATAAAGCTGGGACTAGGCGCTGCAGATGCTGATTTGTATAGCGGTGCACCTCCTCTGGGAATGCTGAACGAGGCGATTTCCACAACTTGCTGCGTGAAGCTCAAATACTCTATCGCGGCTCACTATGAATAGAACTTCGGTTGGCACTCAAAGGCAGGGTTGTCGCCATGTTGACAGCGCCTATTTGCGGCAGGGTAGCTTGGGCCTTTTCGACCTCAAGGTGACAGGCTATGGCTCGCATTGGTTACGCTCGCGTCAGCACCGCTGACCAAGACCTCGAAACACAGCTCGCAAAGCTGAAAGCTGAGGGCTGCAGCATCATCCGATCAGAGAAGGTCTCTGGGGCCAGCAGGGACGGTCGCGCCGAATTAGCAACCGTATTGGATTTCCTGCGTCCGGGCGACGAGCTAGTGACAACACGCCTCGACCGGCTTGGTCGCGACACGCGTGACGTTCTCAACCTAATCTACGAATGCGAGCAAAAGGGCGCATTCGTAACGGTGCTAGACCCGCACGTTTCGACACGGGGCGAGATGGGCCACATCGTGCTCACCGTGCTTGGCATGGTCGCGCAGATGGAGCGCCGGTTTATCAAGGAGCGTCAGCGTGAAGGAATTGAAAAGGCAAAGAGCTCGGGAGTATACGGCGGAGGCAAGCGTCGGATCGACCGAAACAGCATTGCAATTTTGCGCCACGACGGCGTGAGCCCTACCGAGATTGCGAGGCGTGTCGGCTGCTCGAGAATGCAGGTTTATCGCGTCCTAGCCGAGCTATCAGCCTAGCTAAGCTGCTTAGAGTGAATGCCCAGCTACTATTTGATCGGCTTTTTCTTCGCGACATCCAATCAGTTATAAAATAACAAAGTCGACGAGGTCAGGCCGCATTCCTCCGAAACCATCGTTTGAAGCCAAACGTTACCTGCATATAACCCTGATAATTGAATATCCACACTTGTTCCCGCCATATTTACTGGTCTCAACCAAATTGTGTTTTCCCGACATGCCAGACTGCTGACACAAATTTGTGGCCACCTTTTCAGGATCAACGTAACAGTATTGGTAGTTGTCGTGGGCCTTGCAATTTGCTTCGTACTCCCCAAAGCAAATTACATACACCTGCTGGGCCAAGCTTGGGACAGAGCCCGAAATCATAAGAAGCATCGTTAGTATTGCTATCCGAACACGCATTTTAGCACTCCTCCAGTGAAAGATTGTTGCAATACGCAAATAGCCAAACACAGCAGAAAGAGACAGCCATACTGTCTCTTTTTTCACAAAAATCGATACTGAACTCGCGATCTAGATCGGCGAGATCTCTTTCAACAACACTCAAGGCAATCAATTAGCTCTTGCTCATGATACGATAGATCACCATACTAGGCAAGTGGATACTACCGACTGGCTTCTCCAGAAGGAGCTTTGCTATGGCGAACTCGTCCCAGATTGACGCAATCCGTGCAAGAATTCGGGATACATACAATGTCGACTTGTCTGCTATAGTCGAAGACGACAATAAGATCAGGAGGAAGATAGGCGATGATACAGTAGTTCCTATCGAGATATATGAGGACGGTACCTCCTACTCTTACAATGGTAGCTCTGCAGTCGTACCCGACCTCGAGACTTTTTCATTCGGTGACGTGGCGCTTGACCAGAGGCTATACACTCGAAGAGTCGAACAAAACCTCGAGGAGGCGCTGCGCTTCAGCCAGTCATGTTTGGAGGTGCGCCAAACATATATGGAGCTTGCGAAACTTCGCAATGATACACGCTTTAAGCTCGAAGAGTTCATAAGACTTGATCTCATTCACCTCCAAGAGGTGGCGGCGAAGCTCTATGAGCTGCCGTGGCTGGAAGCCGTCGATGAAGTGGGTGCTCTTACATCTGCGTCTGCTGAAGGGCAGTCGCGCCAGGACGTAGTCACTTCAATGATGGCAGAAGGTGGAACCGGAACTGCATATTCGGGAATTTTGTCGAACAAAAGCGTTGACGCATACATCTCTACGGCCGCTCAGCTGGCACAGGACTCGGCAAGCTTCAATCAAGCTGCGATTGAGGCAGGAACCAAAGCCGAAACGACCTATCGCGCTGGATTCGACTTAGCTACTTGGATTGTAGCTCTCGCATCGACGAAGGGAGAGCTAGCGCAACTTCAAGGGCGGCTCGCCAGCGCCAAACGGAAGGCTGACTATCTTAAAAAGGATAAGGGCTTTCGCTCGCACCGCGCTGCCGTTAGCAGACAGATTGCTTATGCGCAGGCAGATGAACTTACTCGCTCCCATTCGATAATAAATTACAACGAGCGGCTGAATAGCAGTGGGGATCTCTTTCGCCGCTATTTGCGCTGTCTTATCGAGCGTGTTTTGGTCGTGAAAATGGGCCTGAAGGACAGCTATAAGCTCGATATTCCTTTGTCTAACCCGCCAACCGGTGACATATTGGATTTGCTATCCACGTGGCTTGTGGATGTTCAGAACGAGCTGTCGAAATACAAGAGGAGCCAACGAACGGTGGTTCGTTCGGTGAAAAGCAAAGCCATTACTGTGTCCGGAAAGGGTGGTTTTGGGGGGGCGTTGGACATTCTCCATACGGAGTTCACAATCGATACCTCGACCATCCCGGATCCAAACTCACTCTTAAGAGGCATAGCCTTTGAATACGTTGGCAACCAGCAGAACCCAATCTCGCTGACGGCGCTACCTCCGGCTGGTGCCTACATTCCTGTCGACCGAGGTGGCTCGCCGGATACACTTCAGTTTGGGCGCGTTTTTCCCCTGACAGCGGCATTGGACTTGAAACCTCAACATGCTGACGTCTTCTGGAATGGCAACCCAAGCGGCGATTGGAAGGTTGACGGTCTATTTGAACAAAATGCTGGGACCTTAGATGCGATTGTGATGCACCTCTGGCTCGCTGAGTTGTGAGGTGATGCAGACAGGTGGGACTATCATGAACAGAAACCTCAGTAACCTGTTCGGAAAGCGGCTTTATTGTTTGATATTCTTATTCGCAGCGATATCACTCACGGCGGGTTTAGAGCAAGCGAGCGCTAAGGAAGTGCGTGTCTTACAACTCAAGTACGCAGGTCAGGATGGCTCGGGCGATTTTACAGCTCATATGGTGTCCAAATGTAGAGGAAAGGAACTTTGCGAGTTTCGTTGTAACAACGGCGAATTTAGCGACGTTGACGAACATCATTCTAAATATTGCTATATACGATACTCTTGCGACAATGGCCCGTCGCAGGAACTAACTTATTCAGAAGGGGACGCCATTATTAAGCTAGATTGTAGGTAAGAAGGAAGGACTTTATGGATTACCCGTACAAAGTCACGCGCAGCTTTTTGACTCTGAATCGAAGGGACTTTGTAACCTTTCTTGCTGATACACTGATTTTAAGTATCCCTTCGTATGCTTGGTCTCAGGAAGGCGGGGAAATTGATACCGCTACGCCAAATAGCGTTCTGATTGATAGTGAAACCTACTACTATGATCGTAACGAAGTTTATATCAATGGTGAATTCTCGGGCGGATCTGAAGATATCGGGCCTCAGTTAGGAATTTCGAGCCGCGCTCCGGACAACTTCAGTACCATCGATGTTATTCAACGCATGGCGGTTGGCCAAGCACAGGTTGATGCGGCCCCGTCGGGTTCAGACCCTCGCTCGTATTCTTCTGCAACGTTTAGCAGGCAGATCCAAAGCGAGGCGGGCAGCCCACTCGAAAGAGCAGCCGATGGTTTGTCTAGGTCCAGTAGACAGTATCATTTGTATGACAGACCCATTGATTTACCGCCTGGACAGTCCGTTGAAGCAAATTTGCGGCGGCTAATTCCTGACCCATCATCGGTTCCGGCATCTGCGATGCGAGATGCTCAAATACTTCTGAGAAGGGGCGGTGATTGGGACTACAAGCGCAATGGTCACCCAGAATGGGAAGATGCTG
The DNA here is from genome assembly GCF_006442275.1 of Mesorhizobium sp. B2-3-10. Classification (NCBI taxonomy): domain Bacteria; kingdom Pseudomonadati; phylum Pseudomonadota; class Alphaproteobacteria; order Hyphomicrobiales; family Phyllobacteriaceae; genus Mesorhizobium; species Mesorhizobium sp. B2-3-10. The sequence goes on along the minus strand of NZ_VFVT01000002.1, from coordinate 373,643 downwards.
GGAATTTTAATTTTGGGTATATCGCCGCTGGACTTGGAATTCCTGAGGACGCCGTTTTGAGATTCGCTGGTTGGTATCAACAATATTACGGGGCCAAAAACGAAAAATTCGGACATTGGTACGATGCGTCCGGCTCATATGGCGACGATCCGCATGATCAAGAGATGATAAAAAGAGGATATCGTCATCACGAAGTAGCAGACTGGATATACAGGAATGAGCCGCCGCAATACAGGTTGTTTCCAGGCAATTAATTATAGCGATCTGAAGGCAATTCATCCTAGATTTGTTTGATTCGCGAACACCCTACTGTCACTTAGGGGACACGGTTGCTCCACTTCAGCAGCTACGCGGCGACACCCTCGACATGACTGACCCTGAAGCGAAGGCCGGGGCGGTCCGTCCTGACGTAAACCGGAGGGTTGAACCAAAGGAGAGCCATGGCGGCTATTCGCGACCATCCAAACACAACGAAAGGGCTCAACGCGGTCACCACCGTCACACTTTGGCCTTCCGCCAACCGGCCCACCATGCTTCCCATTCGGAGCAAAACCATCTCTCGCCTCGGGCCGAGTTGACGCGTGTCGCCGAGTAATATTCTTGACCGGGCACGTGATAGATATGCTCGCCGCGATCATTGATGTTTCCCTTGATGTCACAGCCTACTCTGCGCACGGCGAGGGAGGTCGATGACGTGCCAGGATAGAGAATACTTGGAAGCACGTGTTGGGTATTTATCACGACATAAGCGAGGGACGTCGTGCCAAGCAGCGCCAGAGAAATAGGGAGGCGAGCTCGCAGAAGCGAACGCCACCAAGGCCTTCGCCGTCTAACCCACCGCTGAATAGGCTTCCCCATCACCCACGTCTCCCGGTCCGAGGATGCGTCGAGTTGAACAAAAACTCAAGAAGATGGGAGAAGGGGGCTGCGAGCGTCTGTTGTCTAAGCCGACTACGGGATTGGTATTTCAAGGCAAAGCGGGTAAAGGAATTTCATAAGCTACGCACCTTAGGAGCTATGAGTGGCAAGACATTTCAAATCCTAAAATCCATTTGATCGAGCTTACCGCAGATATTGTCTCTGCCTACGTCAGCAAGAATGCTGTGCCTGTCGCATCGCTGCCTGAGCTGATTCAAAGTGTGAATTCGTCACTGTCGAAGATCGGCGGCCCTGCTGAACCGGAGAGGCCAGCGCTTACGCCTGCAGTCAGCCCGAAGCGGTCGGTGTTTCCCGACTACATCATCTGTCTTGAAGATGGGAAGAAGTTCAAATCGCTTAAGCGCCACCTGAGTGTGCACTACGACCTGACGCCCGATGAGTACCGGGCCAAGTGGGGATTGAAGTCGGACTATCCTATGGTAGCGCCAAACTACGCGGCCCAGCGGTCGGCGATGGCCAAGTCCAGCGGGCTTGGACGAAAAGCAGCGGCTAAGCCAGCCAAGCGTCGAAGCAAGGCGCAGGTCTGATTGGGGGCAAAGGAAAATGCCAATCCTGCCATTAGTTCCGCACGTGAGTTCGAGCTCGCCCTCGACTATGGTGCGCCGCACCATTTCGTGTTGCGGATGCGAAGGGTCTCATCTAGAATTGCTTCTATGCGAGGCTGGAGCTCAACATGACCAATCGCGAGGTTTGGCTCGATGCTGCAAAAGGTGTGGGCATACTGCTTGTGGTGTCCGCCCACATTGCAGGGGCTGGTAGCAGTTGGTGGGACGGCGCTTTCGCAAACGCGGTATTGCTTTTTCACATGCCGCTATTTTTCGTGATATCCGGCTACGTCTATAAGCCTGCAGACCGCAGCCAGCTCTTTTGGAAGAAAGTCACGAGCCTTCTCGTCCCATACGTGGCTTTTTTGTCGTTTTTGACGATAGCAGTAATCGCTCGTAACATCTTACTGCACGAGGCTCCTGCGCCTTGGGAACTTCGAGAAATGGTGGTCAACGACCTCCTTGGCGGTATGCGCCTATGGCAGGACTTCGGCGTATTCTGGTTCGTGACCTGTTTGTTTCTTACCCAGATCGTCTACAATGAAGCTGCGACTTGGGCAAAGGGTCCAGGCACTTTGCGGATGGTCGGATTTATCGCGGTCTGCATCGTGCTTGGCTACGCAATTCAGACCCACTGGCCCATGAACCGTTCACCTTGGGCAGTCGCGGCGGTGCCCATAGCGTTGTGCTGCTACTGGTTTGGTGATCTGCTTCGAACGCACCAATTCCGTCTTCGCACCTTGTCCCTTTTCGTCGCAACGGTTGGCGTTGTCGCGCTCGCCGTAGCAGCGAACGGGGCCGACATTCAGTTCAACATGAAGTATTCAATCTTCGGCCCTCCTGTCGTGGGTCTCCTGATAGCGCTGGCCTTGTCGGTTACGGTACTCATGTTGGTGCGGAGAGCAGCGGCGATAGCTGCCATTTCAGCGCCAATGGCCAAGCTCGGAGAGGCGTCGTTGGTCATTATGTTCTTGCATCAATTTTTCCATTTCTCTCTTCGCAGCGTGGGAGTGGCCAACGAGGCCGTCATCTTGCTCGCGGCGGTATTTGGCCCTTACGTGATATACCTACTGTTAAAACGGTCTGCATGGCTTTCCCCTTGGTTCCTAGGGACCGGCACCGGTGCACCCGCCCGTGCTATCGCGTGGATCCGCAATGGGCTCGGCTGGCGGCTCGAACAATATCGAGCCGACGCGGTCCGTTCACTGAAGCCAGAAGTCGCGAAAGCTTTGATCGCCCTAAGATGGCCGCTCAGGCGTAAAGGGAGGCCCCATTCTCTGTCTGCGGATTTGATCGTCTCGCTAACGTCGTATCCGAAGCGCTTTTCGACCTTGCATTTGACGCTGCGTTGTCTTCTCACTCAGACGGTTGCACCGGACCGCATCATCCTTTGGGTTACTGCCGAGGATGCGGGCCAATTGCCCGCGTCAGTAACAGACCTGAAATCTCATGGGCTCGAAATTCGATTTTGCAGGGACATCCGATCTTACAAAAAGATCGTTCCAGCGCTGCTGGCTTTCCCGACGGCCTACATCGTCACGGCAGATGACGATGTCTATTATTCCGCAAAGTGGCTCGAGGAACTCGTTGAGCACGCGGACGAGCGAACTGTAGTCTTCCACCGAGGCCACGCAGTGGCGTTCGACGATGGCGGGCAAATTGCACCGTACAATAAGTGGAAGTATGACGTTGCCGACACGGCTGGGATGCTTTTCCCGACCGGCGTAGGGGGAGTGCTCTACGGGCCTAAATCGCTATCGCCAGAAGCCGTGGACGAAGAGATGTTCACGAAGCTCTGTCCCCAAGGCGACGATCTCTGGCTGTTCTGGATGGGGCGTCGCGTAGGGAGCACTTACGTCAAAACGCCGGGGCGATGGATTGAATTTCCGTGGAAAGGGTCGCAGGACTCGGCTCTGCACTTGAGCAATGTCGGCGCTGGCAGAAATGACCATCAGATCAGCGAACTCGCCAGCCACTTTGGTGTCCCTCATATCAATGGACTGTCTCGGGAGGATCTTGCGCGGCTACCCTTCAGCGGGGAGCAAATGCTCGCCACCATCCAAAAGGCTGTCGATAAAAAAGGCGTACTCACCCCAGAAGAAAGCAGGCAGTTGTGGACCACAGGCAGCTTGGATTCCCCTGAGGCTTAGCTAAGGCTGCGGTCTTTAACACGGCTCGACTCTCGCATTGGACGGCATAGGCGCTATGCAATCTACCTTGCGTCAAATTCGGATTCCATGCAACTCCAGACCGGTTCCGAATTGTTCGTAGGTTAGCCGGATTACATGTATTGATGAAGCAGGCAGCGAAACGCTTTATTGTGCGCCGCCAAACCGGCATACGTCGAACTCAGACCCACTAATGCGCAGCAACACCGTTAATCGATGAGGCGGGGTTCCCTTAGGCTGCGATTTGACTGATTTTCGATTGGCGATGGTGAGGGGTGGCCCGACGAACGCGTCGGCTCGACCGACCGAAGCAACCCCGCTTGGCGTGTTCGCCCGCTGGCGGCCCCTGTGCGGCCTGTAAAACAGCTATCGAGGCTTTACGCCGGGTTGATTTTTCGTACTTTCAGCACTTGCAACTTACGCGCGCTAAAAGTGCGAATTGCAACCTAGTTGTCAGCCGCCCGCGATGAGGTCGCGCAGGCGCTCGAACTGCGCCCTATCGATGGCCCCGTCGTCGAGAAGCTTTTTCAGTCGCTCAAGCTTTTCAACTGCGTCCTGCGGCGAGGACGGTGCGGATGGTGGTTGCAACAGGGCCGCTGGATTCTCAATCCGAATCCGCTGAACGTCATTGGCGAGAAGGTTCAGCCCAGACTCACCGCCGTTCGTTCCACCGGGATCGTTAGTAATGTGGATCGCCTTGAAGGACCAGACCAGACAGCCAAGCCAAACGATGCCGGTGCCAGAGAGCGTTGTGCAGAGGACTAGGATCAGCCACCTATTCGGGTGGCCCCGCACGAACGCGATGATCGCTGGTAGCTCATAAACGATTGCCAGTATGAGGAAGAAAATGACAAACGCGATTCCTGCATCGAGGTTGTCGGCGGCCGCGTAGACGGGGGTCGATGTTGCGACCGCTAGGACAACAGCGGGCAGGACTGCCTTGCGCGGGAAGATACCTCTGAAGTTCATGATCCCATCAGCGCCCTAGTGACGCCAAGCAAAACCACGAAACTGCCCAGCCAAATCCAAAGGGGTGTCCAAGACAGGCGCATCACGAAACTGCGATGAAGCAAATAGCCCGCTGGGATCAGGAGCAGAAATGGGACCATAACCTTGGTAGGGCTGACGATGTTGACCCCCCGCAGCTCTTTGGCGTCGAGGAAAACCAGAAGCAGCGACACTATCAAAATAGCAAATCGGACTACGTTGATCATCCTAGGCAGGTCACCGGAGCCACCTGCGACGGCCATCGCGGTGACTAGGACCGCGCCTAGGAGGGGAAGAAACGCCAAGAGGTAAGCATAGGCCTCGGATGGCTCTGGTATTGCCGATGCACTAGGCCCTGCACGTCTCTTTTCGGCCGTGCCCGGCAATTGAGGCGGCCTCGAGACCGGCGGGAGCGGCGGTGGCGGAGTCGGCTGGGGTGTCTGCAATTGCGTCTCATTCGCGGGCTTCCACTGCTGCCCAAAACTCGCCGTCCAAACTCTCGTACCTGCATCGATCAACCGGTTCGCAAGCATCAGGTTGAGGTCTGTCTCGCTCACCGGCCCAACATGAGTGCCGTCCTGCTCATAGTACCATTCAGTCATTCCCATCCCCGTACTGTGCCCTCGGTCCATTTACATATTATAATTGATAAACTCAACGCTCGAATTCCTCGATTGGTGGCCGCATGGAGATGCGAAAACTGGTCGGGGAGAATTTTGCGCGCCTGCGCGCAGCCAATGGCCTCACGCAGGAGCAGGTTGCTGAGCGCGCCAATGTCAGCCAGCAGTATGTGAGCGGCCTCGAACGGGGTGAGCGGAACCCGACCATCGAAACCCTGCAGGCCATCGCGAGCGCGCTTGGCGTTAGCCATGTCGAACTCGTCAGACCGATTGATCAGGCCGGTTCGTTGACCGAGCCGCCTCCCGAGTCATCGACCAAAGAATAGCCGTCACCAAGTCGGCCTCAGGCGCGTTGCCGTCGAAAACCCCGAGCAAGTATGTCGCCTTGTCGTGTTGCTCGGCGTCGTTACCAGCTGGATACCGACAAACTGCCAGCAACAGTTTTCCCTCAAGATCGCTTGCTGCATCCAAGCGCCGGATTTCATCCAAGGTGGCAGCGCGCCGGAGTTTGACAGGGTCGGTTTCACGGCTGACTCGGCCGAGGTCGGAGAAAGCGGCGCAGTGCTCGCACATGGCTTTCATTAGGGCCGGAGCCACATCTTGCCAGCGTTCCTCGAAGGTGCTGGTAGCAGCTTCGCTTGCTTGGCGGCGCATCAAGGGCAGAGCGGGCGCGAGCCCCAGTGCCGATAATGCTCTGATTAACGCCCGACGTGACAACAGGCGGCTGCGCATCAGTATTCCTCCGAGAGCATGATGGTCAAAACGCGAGTGGTGACTGCCGGGTCGGCTGGGTCATCCGAGCCGAACTGCATGGATTTATCGTAGTAGTCGATCTTCCAGATGACCGTCTTGCCGCCGACTTCGATCACGGCGCAGTCGTGCTCGCCGTGGGGGTCGTTGTCCTGGTCGAAGTGATCAAAGCTGGCGACCGCCGCGATGATGGCGGCACGGATCTCTGCGGGAAGGCCGGTGATGCCGACGGTCAACACGACGCGACCGCCTTGCCCTGTTTTACGCAGGCTGTCGTTCAAGCCAGCGATACGCTGTTGCCGGTTGCCCCGTCCACATGTCCCGCTGAAATTGCATTCCGCTGCCATCAAGCCAATCCTTCATCCTGGCCGCTGCCGCGACCGTGTTCCTGCCAATGAATGTTGGGAGGGTGGGCGGCAGCCTAAGCGATGCCGCCCGGTCGATAGCTCAATCCCGGTGATCTGGGTGAAGCAAGGCGATGTGGTTCAGCTTGCGGGTGAAGGCAGGCATTTCGAGCCAATCGCGCCAGCGCAGCGTGAGATCTTCGGGGCTGATCTTGGTGACGGTGGCCTCGTACCATCCCTGAAACGCGCCCTCGGTGGCTAGGACAAGGCTGCCGACCTCGATCTTGTCCCAGTCGGTCGGCCGATGCGGTTCGGGTCGCTTTGGGCCGCCCTCTGGCGCGGCTCCGCCGGAGGCCTTCTTCGATTTGCCGGGCGCGGGCCGATCATCGGCGGCGCGGGTTGGAAAGCGGTAGCCGGGCGGCAGGTGCGTAGCGATGGCGTCATACACCGTGCGCTTCACGAACGGCACAAAGGCTCGGCCGCTCTCGAACACGCGGCCCTGCGGCAAGCGCTCAGCCAGACCTTTCAGGTCGCTGGCCTCGGCGACAGGCAGCGCCGCCATGCCCATCATCCCCGCGGCCCTCTCTGCCACAACGACTTCTGCCTCGCCAAACCATGAGGCGTGCGCCTTGCCCCCATCATCGAGGCCTAGCACGATAAGGGCGGGCAAAGCGGCAGCGGGCGCGCCGGTGGAACCTGCGAAATGAGTCATTCAATTCTCCAAAATGAAAGAGGCCCCCGAAGGAGCCTCATGGTTTGATTTTCAGATGATGGTCGGCGGTGTCGGCGCAGGGCCGCTGGCGGCAACAACCGGGCATAACGCCCTATGACTAAAGTGCCCAACAGCTCACCTTTCGGCGGTTTTAAGGGTCAAAATTGCCCGACCGAATGCGGCATATCATATAGGACTATATACCTATTGTCAAGACCCCCGCTTTAAAACAGCCACCTGCGGCAGCGTGACGTCCCGCCGATGCCCCCATTTTCAAAAGCTAGAAAGCAGTGGGCTGCAGCCAGTGTCGATGCCCACCGAGCGTTCTTTGGCCGCTCGGTGGAGCCCTGAACGTCAGTGTCGCGCTCCTGGTCGAAGCGCTAAAGCTCCTGCAGCCAACGGGAAGTTATTTTAGCGGCGCGGGATTTGGGCTCCCTGACGATCACTCGAACTTTGAATCCGTGCTCAAGATCGAACATCTCAGAGCTCGAAACCTTGACCTGCCCGTTCTGCCTCGTGATATCGACTGCTCCCCTCGGCAGAACCTGCAATACCAACTCCTTTATAAAATAGTCGGGTTCGAGCCGTGCGCGGCGGTTGACGAGTTCTCCATAATACTCAGAGATCAACCAGCGGACCCTTTCTGAGCACCGCTCGCAGTTGGGGTCGTACATGGATGGCAGCACTTCTGCGAACCACTCTGCCCAACTCATCGGCGGGTATACCGCACCCCATTCTGCGAACTCGCCGATCAGAGCGTCGAATAGCCGGATCAGGCCCTTTGGAACGTCGCCCTGTGGGGAACTCTCTTTGGCTTCCTTCGCCAGCCATAGGACAAGGGCGCGTTGATCGGTAACGGTTTTGATCTTGTCGCGGGATATCTGGGGCGTCTTTTCAGTCATTGTCTTCTCCATCGAGGGTGTGTGACCGCTGGCCACATCACCCTTTACCCGCCGCTCCCTTGAATCATTTAGGCCGTGACCCGGAGCGCAGTCGCTCCGGGTCTACCGAAACGATGTCGCTGAGGTAGGCCTTCTCGGCTCGGCGTCCTTCCATTTCCGAATGTGTTCTAGGAAGGATGAACATCGCATCCACCCCGGCGCGAGGCGTCTTTATGCCTTTCACACCGTAGTCCACGACGAAGGGAAGATTGTCTTGGATGGGCCATGCATCGATGTGCCAAAGTGGGCGATCACGTCCGGTGTATCGAATTTGTTCGTGGTCGAAATGGTTGTCGAGCGTGGTTCTCATATTCGTACCCGGGGGCATGAGTGCGATAGCGTGGACATGTCGCCCGCCGTTGAGCGCGATGTCGCGAAAGTTTTGCTTGTGATATTTGTGAACGGGGTAGTCAGGAGTGCAGATCCATAGCGGCATCGCCGTGACCGGCACATTCCTCGGCTTTCGAAAACACCACCGTAGAATCTTCGCGTATACCGCCTCTATCGTCTCCTGCATCTGCTGCTCAACGTTGCTTGGCGATCCCCTGAGTTGGTTAAACATGAAGGTGAGCAGTGTCGGCTCCCAACCCCATTGCATGCGGTCTGTAGCCATTTGGGTGTAGCCGGTAATCAGGTCTCTGATCATTGAAGGTGGCACCGTGTTGTCCATAACCAAGGTTCTCCCGTAGTGCTGTGGGTTTGCTTTGAGTGGTTTAGGCGTGGCGGTGAGGGTGTTTGCCCTGTGGGAAGGTCTTCCCCGTCAGGGTGGGGTTGTGAGGTGGTCTCCTTCGTCACACCCTCGAAGGCTGCCCGGCCACTCCCACGCCCGAACCCGCCCATATGCGTTGCCTTCTGAGCAACGACACTGGCAGGCTCGAAGAACAGGTCACTCTGCGTGGCGACTCCACGGCAGGCGTTGCTGTTCGATGCTTTGAATTGGGATTGCGCCGAAGCGACCTCAGCCCTTTACGGGCGAGATGGCGACCAGAATCGAAGTAGGGTCACCATCTCGGCTGCATGTTGGCTAGTCGCTGAGAGTGCGGTCGCTCGTCTCGACCTCGGCGACCTTCACCGCGACAAACCTGCGAAATCCATCGTGAAGGGTACCGGCAGATTCGAACCAAAGAGACAGTAGCTGGTGCTCAGGCGACTCAAGGATCGTTGAGAGCTGCTCGTCGGTAACTTCAATATAAAGCACATTGGCCCCGTCACGCTTCAACTCAGATTTCGTTGAGGCAGAAATAGGCTCTGCTCCGTTTTTGCTGTTTGAGCCGTCATCAAGATCGGCGAAAGGATCGTCGGCGGCCGCTGGCTCGTAATCCATGCGCAAAAGAGCCTTCTCTTTGGCTGTCTTGCCAAGATATGGCAGTTCTTTGCATGCTGTGCGATAGAGCTTGTCGATGCCTTTGCGCTCGAGTTCCTGAAGGATGTTTTCGGGCCGGACCTTTCTGAGTTGACACAGTTCCAGACCGCGCGCGAGCTTGTAGGCGCGGTCATAGTCGTGGGACCAGCCAAAGACAAACCTCATGACCAAAAGCAGGGCCTTAGGGCGGTCTTTCCCTGTTCGGATAGAGTGCTTAGTAGCTTGCGACGCATTTGCTACCTCAACAAAGTCCTTCCAGAGGGCGTATCTGCGCTCAATTTCGTAGTAGGCTGCATACGCCGCTGCAGCGGTCGCGTGTAACTTTGCTCTGTATTTCTTCTCTCGGGGTGGGGTCTGAGCGCGGCACGTCAGCAGAACTGAGATAGGCGAAGTGCGTGCCTCTTCCACGGAAGGCACATCGATGGCTTTGATCCGATCTTTACCGCCTGCGTGCTCTTTGGAGATAGCGTGCAAAGTTTGCGTTACGCAAGGTTCTGAGGTGGATGAAGGCGGGGCGATCAAAACGTTATGGACTGAGTCGCCATCAACAGGCGCTGTGGCAAACGCACCAGCGGCAAGGGGCATCGCAGGCGAGATGATGCTCTCGCGAATAAGCTCCTCAAACCTACGTCTGCGTTCAGCTGGGTTGGGTACCCGAACTGAGTTGTTGCGGGTCGGAGCCTTCATGGTGCGCTCCTCTCGCTGGTGGAAGCGGACGTATTCTGCCGAACGAAGGCCAACAGATCGGCGTAGCGATAGCTGACTGAAGCGCCCACTTTCACGAACTTTGGGCCAACTCCTGTGACACGCCAATTCTGCAGGGTCTTTAAGCTAACATTCAGAACGACTGCCGCCTCCTTGGTGCGCAGCAGGTCGTCGAGGCGGTGCCGCCGGGAAGGCGTGGCAGTGCCATACTGCGGGAGGAATTCGCTCGCGTCAGTTCCCGCTTGGGTGGCCGCCACAAATGCTAGTCGCATGAGGCCCGCGCGGAATGCGGCGGTGGGGTCTTTCTTCGGGGATTTCATGCATGCAGCTCCTTGCGATAGGAGCCGAGCTGGGGGCAGCAACGTACAAAATGCCGTCCGCCAGCCCGACTCAATTTGAATTCGGACTTAGCGAGACGGCCGTCCGGTCATCCGGTGGTGCTAGTTAGGCACCATGACCTTGCCGCAGCTGACCGGGCTGTAGCGACAAGGCTCGCTGTCTCCAAGTTGCGCCACAAGGCCCAACAAATGCCCCGTAGGGCAAGCGGGATCCGATGGCGGACCCGTGTGGAGGTACTTAGGAAGGCCGGTTTTCAGTTTCAAGATCCACATTAGAAATGGCGCTTGAAACTGAGCGTTCGACAGGCTCAAGCTTGCGCTTCGCCGGATCGAGTAAGATGTTGATCTCTTCGCTCACCGCCTGTGCAGCGGAGGCCAACGCCTGATCGGGGCGATGAACATACCGGGAAGTCACCCCTCTGCCTTTGTGCCCGAGCAAACCGGCGATTGTACCGTCAGAATACCCAAGGCCCGACGCCGTGGAGGCAAAGGTGTGACGCAGCGTGTGGGGAGTCGCCCCGGCGATTCCTGCCGCTTTGAATATTCGTCGCGCCTCCTTGGCCATACCTTGATACGGGACTTTGCGCCTGCTTCCGGTAAAGGCAAACGGACTGCCAGCAACGCGGTTCTGAGCCCTCAAAACCATAACGGCTGAATCTCCGATTGGTCGAAGACTTTTCCCGATCTTGGTGTCTTCTAGGCGAAGGCACTTCAGTTCGAAGTCGATTTCCGTCCAGCGAAGCCCGGTGATTTCGCCGATCCGGCACCCAGTCAAGCAGAGCAGCCTCACTATGTTGACCGCGTGAGGGTGAAACGGCTTTTCTTTGTCGTCCTTGCCTGCGACGAGGACAGCCCCCAGTCGCCCTAGTTCTTCGTTGCTCAGAAATCGTTGGCGGGCTTCGCTTCGAAACCGGCGTACCCGATGAACGGGGTTGTGCTGGATTATCCCTTCATCAACTGCCCATGTCATGATTCCGGACAATAAGTCGGCAACGCGGGCAGCCGTCGCTGGGCCACCCCTGACATTGGCTCGGCCACGTAGCTTAGTCTTTACCACCTTGGCCGTCTTGCCGGTAGTGATGTCGCTGATGAGTCGTTTAACGGCTCTGCTGTCGATCTCCTCCACGGCCTTCTTGCCCATGAGCGGTTTTATGTGGCGGCTAATACGGCCTTTGTCTGTAGCGAGTGTCGATGCCTTCTTAGGCCGGTTGAAGCGGGTTAGAATCGCTCCAGCCTCTGCCGCCAACATGTAGCGGTCGCAAAGGTCCGAAACGTTCATCGGTGGCGGTCTGTCTCGCTCAATAGCGGGATCCTGCCCAGCGGCGACCAGTCCAAACAACCTCTTTGCCTCTGAACGGGCCGTCTCAACCGTCCACGGTGCTCCAAGGCGGCCGATAGTGAACCAGCGCTGCCTGCCTTTGGTAGAATACTTGATGCAAAAACTGGGGTGCTTGGATTGGCGGCGCACACCAAAACCGGGAACTGAACCGCGGCCAGAGTCCCAGATTGTCGAGTTCGGCTGCATTCGCTCGACATCAGTCTTGGTTAGGGGCATGACGATAATAGCTACAGATCAGCAACAGTGATGGCGGGAACTCTAAGGAACTGTAGGGTACCTGATAGCCGAAAAAAACAACAAAATCAATTGACCAGTGAAACCGACGGTGGTACCGGGAATGAGGCGTGGTTCGTTTACACCGAAGATGTCGGCGGTTCGAGCCCGTCATCGCCCACCATTCAAACTCACATTTCAAGTCAGCTGAGAGCCGGCCGCTGGCGCGTCGCGGTATCACGGCGGCACCATACGGAAATCCTTGCCCTCGGGCAGCAATTGCCCGCCATCGACCACGATGGTCGTTCCCGTGATGTAGCTCGCATCGTCCGAGGCGAGGAACAGGAAGGCGTTGGCCACGTCGCGTGGGCTGCCGAGCCGGCCGAGCGGGATCGAATCTTCCATGTTCTTGATATAGGCGGCGCCGCGATGTTCCTGGATGGCTTCGGTGAGGATATTGCCGGGTTCGACGCCGTTGACGGTGATGCCGTAGCCGGAGAATTCCAGCGCTGCGGCGCGAATGAAGCCGTTGATGCCTGCTTTCGTCGCCGAATAGTGGCCATGGCCGGGGCTGGTGACATGCGGGCCGGTGATGGAGGAGGTGTAGAGCATGCGGCCAAAGCGCTGCGCCTTCATCGGCACCAGGGCCGCGCGGCTGGCGTTGAAGGTGCCGCGCAAATTGACCGCCATGACGCGGTCCCAGTCGTCGGCGCTGGTGTTCTCGATCAACTGCCAGGGATAGATGCCGGCATTCTGGACGATGACGTCGAGGCGGCCATGGTGTTTCAGCGAAAGCGCCACGGCGGCCTCGGCGTCGCTCATTTGCGAGATGTCGGTGCGGATGAAGGGGACGCCAAGCTCATCCGCACTTGCCCGCCCGGCCTCGGTCTCGGAGTCGGCGAGCACCAGCCTTGCACCTTCCTCGGCGAAGCGCAGCGCGATGCCCTTGCCGATGCCGCGCGCGCCGCCGACGATCAGCGCCACCTTGCCTTCCAGTCGTCCTGTCATGCGAGCCGTCCTGTCACGCCAATCCCCGTCTCACGCCAATCTTTGGCGAATGGTTTGCTTGAATGCATCGAGCAGCACGGCCGCCAGCACCAGCAGGCCATGGATGACCTGGGTGAAGTTGGCGGGCAGGCCCATCAGGTTAATCGCCGTGTTGATGGCCGAAAGCAGGAGCACGCCGGCGTACACGCCGGGCAAGGTGCCGACGCCGCCCTTCAGGCTGACGCCGCCGATAACCACGGCCGCGAAGGCGTTGAACAGAAGGCCGACGCCCAGATTGGCGGTGGCGCCCGAGGTGCGGATCGCCAGCAGCCAGCCGGCCAGCCCTGCGATGGCGCCGGCGAGTACGAAGGCGATGATCAGGTTGCGGTTCACCCGGATGCCGGCACGGAAGGTCGCGGTTTCATTGCCGCCGATCATCACCAGGTGCCTGCCGAACGGGGTCTTGGCCATGATCAGCGAGAACACGACGAAACAGGCCACCGCGATCCAGGCGGTAAGCGGCAGACCGATCAGGCGCTGGATGCCGAACCAGCGGATGGCGGGTGCCAGATCCTGCGCCGAGCGGCCGCCCGAAATGACCAGCACCAGGCCGCGCACCCAGATGTAGGAGGCGAGCGTGATGATAAAGGCGCTCATCTTGACCTTGACCACGAGATAGCCGTTGAAGGCGCCGATGAGGCCGCCGACGGCCAGCGCCAGCAGCAGCGAGACCGGAACCATCAGCCATCCCGGGTGCAACTGCACGCCGAGGCCAATGCCCGAGGAACAAAACAGGATGCCCACCGCCATGGCGCTGAGAGCGGCGACGGATTCGACCGACAGGTCCATGTGCCCGGCAATGATGACCAGCGCCAGGCCGATCGACATCACGCCGAGCACGCTCGACGCCTCGATGATGTTTGCGAAGATGCCGAGCTGGAAATAGTTCGGGATGAACAGCGAGAAGACGACCAGGACAAAAAGCAGCATGAACCAGACGAGGTTGTCGAGGACGAACTCCAGGGCGTGGCGTGTGCGAGGGTTCATGTGTCGATCCGGTTGGCGTGCGGGATCAAGGCCGCGGCAGGTTGCCTGCGTCTCGTTTCATGCGGGCAGGGCAGGGCTCCGGGCCTGGTATGGCCCGGAGCGGTCGGGCCGTCTGTCTATTCGACCGGCTTGACGGTATCCGTCGGCGGCTTCTGGTTGCCCCAGAAAGCCGGGTTGTCGACGTTTTCCTTGGTGATGGCGGCACCCGGGATCTTGATGTTGGGGCCCCAGGCTTCCTTGGTGAGGGTCGATTTCAGGCCAAGCACATCGTATTCGCCGGGCTTGATCTCTTCCTTCTTGACGACCTTGTCCATGAACATGGCGACGGCGGCGGCCTGTGCGTAAAGCGGCTGCTCGACTTCGACGTTGAGCCAGCCCTTGCGGATCAGGTCGAGGCCGACCGGTGCGCCGTTCGAGCTCATCAGCATGACGTCGCCCGGCTTCTTGCCGGCGGCCTCGAGCGAGGCGACGGCGGCGACCGACAGGTGTGCGGCATGGCTGAAGATCAGGTCGATGTCGGGGTTGGCCAGCATCTGGTCGGCAACGATGGTGCCGGCGTTGCTGGCCTCCCACTGCATGGCCGGCAGCGAGATGATCTTGACGTCTGGGAACGCCTTCATCTTCTCCTCGAAACCCTTCTGGATGTCGAGCGTGTAGGGATCGCCGGGATCGCCAAGCACCTGCAGGACCTTGCCCTTCACCGAGCCGTTCTTGGCTTTCAGAAGCTTTTCGGCCTGCTCGGCGGCGACGTAGCCGATCTCGACGGTGCCCGCGACCGACGTGAAGTCGGACGGTGTCGACGTGATCTGGCGGTCGAACTCGACCACCGGAATGCCGGCCGCGCGCGCTGCCTCGATCGATGGTTTCAGCGCATTGAAATCGACGGCGGCCAGGATGATCGCCGCCGGCTTCAGCGCGATGACGTCGTTCATCTGCGATTGCTGCGCGTCGGTCTTGTTGTCGGCGTTCAGCGTCTTCATCTCGTAGCCGGTCTGTTTCAGGAACAGCTCCAGCGCGCTCACCGAGCCGGTCTGGAATTCGTCGAGCAATGTCGGCACCATGTAGTAGACGATACCCTTGGACTGGGCGAATGCCGGCGTAAGCGTGGCAAAGGCCAGTGCCAGGATACCGAAGACAGCAAGAAGTATTCGCTTCATGTCGTTGGCTCCCTGTTAAGCCGGACCCCTCTTTGTCCCTCAGCCCGCCGGTCCGGCACCGGCAAGCGTCTCTCCGGTGATCATGTTGATCACCGCATCGGGACTTGTCTTGTTGCGGGCGACATCGCCCGCCACGACGCCTTGCCGGATGACCACGATCCGGTCGGCGACCTGAAAAGCCTGCTGCATGATATGGGTGATGATGACGACGCCGATGCCCTGGCTCGCCACCTGGCGGATCATTTCGAGACCGCGCCGGGTTTGCTCGACGCCAAGTGCGGCGAACGGCTCGTCGAGAAGCACCAGCTTGCCGCCCCAATGCACGAAGCGGTTCAGCTCGATGGCCTGCCGCTGGCCGCCCGAGAGATGCTCGACATTGGTGCGCAGTGAAGGAATGCGGGTCCCGGCGCTGGCCAGCGCCTTGCCGACGACGGCTTCCATGGCGCGCTCGTCGAGCACCGGAATGCCGAGCACCTTCCTGGTGATCTCGCGGCCCATGAAGAAATTGGCCACCACATCGACATTGGTGCACAGCGACAGGTCCTGGTAGACGGTCTCGATGCCTGCCGCCTTGGCTTCCGCCGGGGACCGGGCCAGGAATTCCTTGCCCTCGAACAGCATGCGGCCGGAGGTCGGTTCGAGACCGCCAGCTATGATCTTGACCAGCGTCGACTTGCCGGCGCCGTTGTCGCCGAGCAGCGCCACCACTTCGCCTTTGCCGATGGAAAAGCTGATCCCCTTCAGCGCTTCGATCGCGCCGTAGTTCTTGGTCACGTTGTCGAGCACCAGCAGGGGTTCGCTCATGCGGCAATCTCCCTGCCCGAAAGTATGTCGCGGCCGCGCTCGCGTTCGGCGGCGAACATCTGCCCGAAGCGTGGCGACAACACCCCTGAAACGGCGAGCGCCGCCGCGCCGCGCAGCACGGCATGCTGGCCGCCGCTGGCGACGATGACGCGCGGCGTCTTGCGGTCCGCGCGGGCCGAAACCGAATTGTGCAGCGGTTCGGCCGCGTCCGCCAGGCGCTCGAGCAGTTCCGATGCCGCCAGGCCGCCGAGCACGACCGTCTCTGGATCGAAGAGGTTTTCGATGATGGCGATGGTGTTGCGGAAGATCGGGCCGACTTGCGCCACCCAATCGGCGTCGCTGCCGGCCCGGCGGCCCCGCGCCTCGAGCGAGAGATAGCGCTCGAGGCAGCCTCGGTTGCCGCAGGGGCAAAGCTCGCCATCGGGGACCACGGGAATGTGGCCGATCTCGCCCGCATTGCCCCAGGCGCCGCGCAGAACGCTGCCGTCATGCATCATCGCGCCGCCAAGCCCGACGCCGAAATAGAGATAGTAATAGTCGGAATGGCGGGCTCCGATGCCATAGAGCCGCTCGCCCATCGCGGCCGCGGCCATGTCGCTCTCGAAGAACGCCGGCAATCCTGTCGCGGCCGTCAGCCGCTCACGCAGCGCCACATGCTTCCAGCCGGTCATCGTGGTCGGGCCGACAAAGCTCATGGAGTCCACATCGAACGGGCCGGGAAGCGCCATGCCGACGCCGATGACGCGGCCGCCGGGCCGCTTGCCCGTCAGGTCGCGGACCATGGCGCCGATCTGGTCGAACGCGTGATCGGGCGTCGCGTTGGACGCTTCGCGGCGTGAACTCTCGATAACGTCGCCGCTGAGATTGATCAGCGCGGCGTCTATTCCAAGCGGCGTCAGGTGGATGCCGACGGCATAGCCGCCTTCCGGGTTGATGCGCAGCGTCGCCGGTGGCAGGCCACGCCCCTTCGGCTCTTCGCGCACGGACAGGATGTAGCCCTGTTCCTCCAGTTCGCGAACGATGGTCGACACGGTCTGCACGGTGAGCCCGACGTGCCTGGCGATGTCGCCACGTGCAATCGGGCCATGACGGCGGATGGACTCAAGCACGATGCGCCGGTTGTATGGCCGCCCGAACTCCTGATTGGTCCCCCGCAATGCCATGCCTTGCGCCCCCACTTGACGTAAGGTTCGCATCAAACATTTATTCAGTCAAATGGAATTCAAAAATAATCCGGAAGCTGAGGAGCCGCGATCCTATGGCGGTTTACGGGGTGCGGGATACCGCATGACGAGGAGAGGTGTGCTCGACCGGGACCGACGGCTCCGGATTCAGCAAGCGAGCGGCTGATCTTGCTAGAGATACTGGGCGACTTTCTTGCCGACGGTCAGGAAGCGCAGCGGATCGATCGCCTCGCCATTGTGACGCACTTCATAGTGCAGATGCGGGCCGGTCGAGCGCCCACTGCTGCCGGTCTTGCCGATGACGGCGCCGGCGTCCACTTTCTCGCCTACCGTCACGTCGATCTCGCTGAGATGTCCGTAGCGCGTGGCAAAGCCATTGCCATGGTCGATCTCGACCATGCGGCCATAGCCGCCATTCCAGCCGGCCTTGGTGACGATGCCGGGCGCGGTGACCTTGGCCGCCATGCCGATCGGCGCCCTGAAATCCATGCCCGAATGCAACGCGGCCGTGCCGAGAATGGGATCGGTGCGCACGCCGAACGGACTGGTGACGGAGTGGCCAGGGGCAGGGTTCGCAAGCGGTAACCGGCGCGCTTCCTTCTTGAGATGATCGAGCGTATCCAGCGCCTCGTCCAGTTCCTTGACCTTGCTGTCGAAGATCATCGACGAGTCGAGCGGAATCAGCGGTCCGCCGACATCGCTTTCGTTCTTGCCGAAATCACTGTCGACCGGCAGTCCGGCCGTCTGCAGCGCCTGCTGGATGGCATCGGCGCTTTTGTAGGCGTTGTCCGCGAGCGTGTTGATGCGGCTGAGCTGTTCATTCTCGATGGATTTCAGCGACTGGTTGATCGAGACGAACAACCTGTCGGCGCGATCGGCGGCTGAGTCGCTGGGCAGCGGATCGGTGCGGGTCGACCACAAGGAGAAGGGCCTTGTGTCGGCGGTGCCGAGGTCCGCGCCCAGGCTGGCAACCGCGTAGTTCCGCGCTGGCTGGCTGATGCCGCCGGTCACCTCGGCGCGCTTGTCCGGCTTGGCGGGCGCGGCCGGATCTTCGGCGGGCACCGTTCCAACGTCACTTTCGGCGCGTTCGAGCAGTGGGCCGAGACGGCCATGCCGCTGGCTGAGCTGCGTCTGGCGCTCGAGCAATTCGCTGACTTTGGTCTCCATCAGTTGCTGGTCGAGCAACTGCCTGCTGGTGATGCGGTCGACCTGGGCGCGAAGCGCCGAAATGCGGTCCTCGTAGGCCTGCTGCATGCGCGCCTGGCGCGCCGTGGTGGCGCCGATCAGGTCGTCGCGCAGCACGAGATAGGATGTGGCCAGGAGGTAGCCGATGGCAATGGCGGCGAGTGCTGAACCGATGAATGCCGCCAGCCAGGGACGGATCGTGAAGTGCCTGATCTCGTTGCCCCGGGCGATGATGATCGTGTGCGGTTCCTTGCGCCTGCCGAAGACTGCGGACTGACCGGTTGCGTTCACGGGACCAAGCTTTCGTTACGACACCACGACCGCCTGATTACACATTATTAGGGTTAACAAAGGCTTGCCGTATCGGCAGCGCGACGCCGAATGCACGCAATGCAGGCGAGAGGTTGCATGGAAATCGCCAGCTACGGCCGCTACGTCGCGAAATCGTTGGCCAGGAGCACCAATGTTCCGCCAGCAGCGGTCAGTCACGCGCTGAGCAAGCTCCAGGTTTCTTAACTGTATTCGATTGCATTTAATTGACTCTTTTCGAGTAAAGACCTGCTGGTATTTCGGATTCACCGTGGCGGTAGGAATGCTGGACGACCTGGTTGGCAAGATCCTCGACAAGATTTCGGGCACCAGTCTGCTGGCGACCGGGCTTTTGCTGCTGACGGCCCTTGTCAGCGCGCTCGTGGCTTATTGGCGCACGGTCGAGGAGAAGAGCTGGAAGGAATTTTTCGAGTTCGTCGTCCCCCATGAGGTCATCACCCATCCCTCCGCGAAGGCCGACCTGCTGTTCTGGATCACCAGGAAGGCCCTGATGCCTTTCCTGATGCTGCCCGCCGGAATTGTCTTCGTCACGGCGGTGGGCTACGGGACCAACTGGCTGTTTTCGACACTGTTCCAGTTTCAGCCGCCTCTGATCGAGGGGCCGGCAGGACCGGTGACGGTGCTGATCTTCACCATCAGCATGCTGCTCGCCTACGACATTTCCTATTATCTCTATCACGTCGCCCAGCATCGCTACCCCCTGCTTTGGGAACTGCACAAGGTGCATCACTCGGCCGAGGTGCTGGTCGGGATCACCAAGGACCGGGTCCATCCGCTCGACGAGTTGATGAACCGAGCCTGGGACGGGCTCATCGTGGGGCTGTGCTTCGGCATTTGGTCGCTGATTTCGCTGAACCTTGTCGAACTGACCGTCTTTGGCGTCAACGTCTATGTCATGCGGAACATCCTGATGATGGATTTCGTCAGGCACACGCATTTCAAGATCTCGTTTGGCCCGCTCAACAACTTGATCCTGTGTCCTCATTGGCACCAGCTGCATCACAGCGTCGATCCGCGCCACTACGACAAGAATTTCGGACTGCTCTTCTCGTTCTGGGACCGGCTCTTCGGAACATTGTGCGTGCCGAGGCCCGACGAGGACTTCAAGTTCGGACTGGTCGACCGCGATGTGCGCGACTACCAGTCGCTCGCCGGCCTTTATGTCATGCCGCTGAAGCGGATGTGGGGCCATGTTGCCAGGCGCATCCGGCCTGGAAAGCGACAGCCACGGACCGAGCGACCATCGGAAGGGACACGGCCATGAACGCTCCCGTCACGCTCTCCATCCCGCGGACACGCACCTTCGAAATCGTGACATCGGCGGTGCGCCTGGCCGAGATCGCACCGGCCTGGAGCGCGCTCTGGCAGCGGGCTGGCGGGCTTGTCTTCCAGCATCCCGACTGGATCGCGGCCTGGTGGCGCACCACCCCGCATCAGGAGCGGCGTGCCCTCAGGATTGGGCTTGCCTGGAACGGCGACCGGCTCGAGGGCGTGATAGCGCTCGCGACCTTCAGGCGCTCCGGCATCCGCATGCTCGAATGGGCGGCGAAGGATCACAGTGACTATGGCGACGCGCTGGTTGCACCCGACAGCGACCCGCAGGCGATCTCCCGCCTTTGGCAGCATGTCTTCGATCAGGGCGGCTTCGACCTGATCTACCTCAATCGTCTGCTGCCGGATGCCGGTGTTCATGCCCTGCTGTGCCCGACCCATGGCAAAGCGCTTCGGCCCAACCACCGCGGTGAAATCAGCTATCGTGTCACTGGTCCCTGGCAGAGTGGGGCGGAATGGTTCGAGACGTTGTCGAAAAAGGGTCGGCAGAACTATCGTCGTGGCCGCAAGTTCATGGAAGAGAGCGGCGCATTGCGTTTCCGCCTCCTGGATGCGGACGACCCGCGCGAGCCGGTGCTCGAGCGGGTCGCGACGCTGAAGCGGCTCTGGCTCGTTCGGCATGGCCGCGCTTCGGATCTGTTCGATGAGGGCTCGCCGGTTCTCGCCGCGCTTATTTCCGTGCTGGCCGACCTCGGGCTGTTGCGCATTTTCGTGCTGGAGCTTGACGACACGATCATCGGGGTCTCGATCAACTTCGAGCAGCACGGCACGATGATGGCTTTCGTCACCACCTACGATCCCGAACACGAGCGCGCCTCGCCGGGTATGGTGCTGATGATGGACTATATCCAGTGGTCGCTCGACCGTGGCCTTGCCACGATTGATTTTCTCTGCGGCGGCGAGGATTTCAAGCGCCGCTTCGCCACGCAATCAGTCGCGCTGTCGTCGATGATGGGCGCCCGCGGCTTGCGCGGTCATCTCGCCGCACTGGCCGATCATGTGGACCATGTTTCGAAATCCTGGAGGACGCGGCGGCAGCCGAAAGCCGACGCGGTGCCTGACGAATAACGCCACGATCGTCGTTCGCGTCGTGGGCTTTGGCGACGCTCAAAGCGCGCGAACGGCTTCCAGAACGGCCTCGGCATGGCCCTTGACCCGGACCTTGCGCCAGATCTTGGCGATCCGTCCGTCACGGCCGATCAAGAATGTCGCGCGCTCGACGCCCATGTATTTGCGGCCATACATCGATTTCTCGACCCACAGGCGGTAGGCCTCAATCACCTTGCGCTCCTCGTCGGCGGCAAGATCGATGGTTAGATCGTATTTCGATTTGAACTTGTCGTGTTTCTTGGCGCTGTCGGGCGACAGGCCGATGACGACAGCGCCGGCCTTCTCGAATTCCGGCTTCAGCCGCGAGAAGCTGATCGCCTCTTGCGTGCAGCTTGTCGTGTCATCCTGAGGATAGAAATAGAGCACGACTGGCTTGCCGGCGGATGCGGCCAGGCTGAGCGATCCGCCGCCGTCCCGCGGCAGATCGAATTGCGGCGCGGGATCGCCTACTTCGAGGTCAGCCATATCGATGCCCTTGTTTGAGGTTACGCGCGAAGCCACACCGATATAGTGTCGACCGGGGATTCGTCCACGAGCGAGTTTGTACAACGGAAGATTGCGTGGATCAGGAGCAACCGCAGCACGAGAAGATCCGGTTCAGGCGGGACGAAATCACCGACCTGGGGGCCCTGCCGTCCGCGTGCCGCGTCCCGCCTCTTGGCCAGGCGGCGATCGGCCGCGGCTTTCGCATCCTTTCGCGAGTGTTTGCCGGCGTGGTCGCGTTCATGCTGCTGGCCGCGACGGCGGTCTATCTCATCGGCCTTTCCGGCATTGGTTCTGACCGGCTGCGCGTCGAGGCGGAGAGCGCCATCGAGAGGCTGGCGGGCGTCGACGTCAATGTCGCGGTCGGGCCCGCCCGCATTACACTCGACAGTTCGAGCTTCGTGGCGCTGCAGGTGAGCGATGTCAGCCTGAAGACATCGGACGGCAAACCCATGGCCGATGCCGGGCGTGTGCGCTTCGGCATCCGCCTGGTGCCGCTTTTGTGGGGCGAGGTGCGGCTGACCAGCGCCAGGATCTCCGATGCCCGCATCGTCATGGCGGCGATGCCGTCCGGCGGCGACTGGACGGCGGCACTGCGCAACGAGAACGGCCTGGTCGATCCGGAGAAGCTGTCGGACGCGGTGTTCGGCTACATCCATCGTGCGCTCGACGCCGTGCGGGAAGATTCGATGCGCCGGATCGATCTCAGCAATGTCGAGTTCGTGTTGCCCGACGCTGGATCGATCAAGCTGGTCAAGATCGCCGACGCCACCGTGGTTCAGTCGGGGCCGGGCGGCATCGAGTTCACCTCCGACGCGGACGTCGACGGCAGGACAGTCACCGTTGTAGCTTCCGCCACCCGTAACATCGCGGCGCATCGGGTGACGGCGTTGGATGCCAGCATCAATCTGGCGGATGCCGGCGCCACCGCTGCCGGCTCCGGCAAGCTTGGTGCCGTCGCGCTGAAGTTGACAGGATCGGAAGGGTCAGGTGCCACCGCATCACGCTTGACCGCCGCCCTTTCGTCCACCGGGTCCGTGCTGGATCTTGGCACACGCGGGCTGCTGCCGGCGGATGCCGATCTCAATGCGACGCTTGTCTATGGCTCCAACAAGATCCAGGTGGACAGGCTGCTCTTGAAAACCGGCAGGTCTTCATTCGATTTCGGCGGCTCGATCGGGCCAAAACCAGCAACCGGGGTGGCTGGTGAGGAACCCTCCTACCGTTACGATCTGACCAGCGACGGTTCGACCCTGGCGCCATCGGAATCGCCTGAGCCCGCGCTGATGTTCCTGGCGCGCATCGCCGGCGTCTACCAGCCGCAAAGCCATAAACTGGTGGCCGAGCAGATCGCGGTTCGGTCCGCCGGGAGCAGCGAGGTGCTTGGCACCGCGGCTGTGGAATTCGTCGAGGGCAAGGCTCCCGGGATCAATCTGGCGCTCAACATCCATGACATGCCGGTCTCGCACGTCAAACAGCTGTGGCCGTGGTTTTCGGCGCGCAATGCGCGGCTCTGGGTGCTGAACAATCTGTTCGGCGGCCGCGTGGTCGATGCCAGCCTCCAGTTCCAGGTGGTGCCGGATCGCCTCGGCAATGGCGTGCCGCTTTCCGCCGACGAGGTCTTCGGCCGCTTCCAGATCGAAGGCGCGCGTTTCGACACTGCCGGCCGCATCCCGCCGATCCGCGACGCGGTGGGCGTGGTCGGATTCCACGGCAACGACGTCGACGTCTCCTTGTCGTCGGGCACCGTCTTCATGCCTAGCGGCCGCACGGTGGCGGCCAGCAATGGCACGCTGACGGTCAAGGCCGCCAACCGTCCGCCGGTCATCGGCGCACTCGACATCGATGTCGAGGGGGAGGCGCCGGCCGTCGCCGAGCTTGCCTCCTACGAACCGATCAACGCCATGCGCCATGTCGGCATCCTGCCTGAGGATCTTTCCGGCAGCGTCACCGGCCACGTCAAGGCGGACATTCCGCTGCAGTCGGGCGTCGATACGGCGAAGCTCGATTGGCTGGTGTCGCTCGACTACACCGGCCTGTCCCTGGCCAAGCCCTTCGAGGGGCAGGCCGTGACGGACGCGGACGGCTCGATCACGGTCGACCCGCAAAAGGCTGTCATTTCGGCCAAGGCATCGCTGAACGGCATTCCGGCCGAACTCGATCTCGTCGAGCCTTTGGCGGACGACGGGCCGGCGCGCAGCCGCAAAGTCGCCCTTGTGCTCGACGACAAGATCCGCGCTGCCGCCATGCCCGGCCTGACGCCGCTGCTTGGTGGAACGGTGAAGGTCGCGATCGACAAGAGTGGCAGCGGCAACCAGAACGTTTCGGTCGACCTGACCAATGCCCGGCTGGACATTCCCTGGGCTGGCTGGAGCAAGGGGGCGGGGGTTCCCGCCAGCGCCACCTTCGTCATGACCAAGGCCGGCGACACCACGACGCTGTCCGACTTCGACCTCGGTGGCAAGACATTCTCCATCGATGGCGGCATCGTACTGGTCAACGGCGCGCTGTCGTCGGCCAAATTCAGCAGGGTCACCCTGAACCGGGGCGATGATGTTTCCGTGTCGGTGAAGCGATCGGGCAAGGGCTATGCGGTCGGCATCAATGGCAATGCGCTTGATGCTCGTTCGCTGATCAAGCAGTTCACGTCCGATGTGGACACCGCGACCAAAACGACAGGAACAGACAATATTTCAGTCAGTGCGGACGTCAATCAGCTCACCGGTTTTCACGACGAGCAACTCTCCAACCTGAAGCTCGACTACAGTGCGGCCGGTTCGCGGGTGAACGGACTGAAGGTCAGCGCGACGGCGAGTTCGGGTGCCGCCATCGCCATCAGCAACACCACCGGCGACGGCAGGCGTTCGCTCAATGTGCAGTCGGCGGACGCCGGCGCCATCCTGCGGTTCCTCAACATCTATGAGCACATGGAAGGCGGATCGATCACGCTGGCGCTGACCGGGGCCAACGACGGGCCGATGAAGGGCAAGGTCGACACCAGCAACTTCTTCATCGTCAACGAACCCAAGCTCGCCTCCATCGTCTCGACCACGCCGGCCGGCGACAGCCGCAGCCTCAACCAGGCGGTGAAGGGCAAGCTCGACACGTCGCGGGTGAAGTTCGAGCGCGGCTACGCCGAAATCGACAAGGGCAGCGGTTATCTCCGGCTGACCAATGGCGTGCTGCGCGGTCCGCGCATCGGCACGACCTTCCAGGGCATCCTCTACGACCAGAACAACAATATGGATATGACCGGCACCTTCATGCCGGCCTACGGCCTCAATCGCATCTTTGGCGAACTGCCCATCGTCGGCGCGCTTCTGGGCAATGGCCGCGACCGCGGCCTGATCGGCGTCACCTACCGCCTCAGGGGCAATGCCAACAAGCCCGTGCTCGACGTCAATCCGCTGTCGGTGATCGCTCCGGGGATATTCAGGTCGATCTTCGAGTACCGCTAGAGCGAAACGGTTTTCCGCCCGGAATTGCCTCAAGACACATAGTTGGAGCCGTTTCCGGGAAACGGCTCCAAGGGCCTTAGGCCGGCCTGACCAGGATGTGTTTTTTCCTGCCCAATGAAAGCTTTATGACGTTTTCCGGACTCAAATCCTGAAGCGTCACCAGTCGGCGGTCGTCGCTGACCGGCTGGTCGTTCAGGCGCACGGCGCCGCCCTGGATGTGCCGCCGTGCCTCGCCATTGGATGATGCCAGCCCGGCGCTGACCAATAGCGACAGGATGCCGACACCGGCTTCGAGCGCGGCCTTGTCCGCCTCGACGGCCGGCAAAGTGTCGGCGAGAGCGCCTTCCTCGAAAGTCTTTCGCGCCGTCTCGCTGGCCTGTTCGGCGGCCGCGCGGCCATGCAGATGGGCGGTAATCTCGGTCGCGAGGATCTTCTTTGCCTCGTTGATCTCGGAGCCGCCCAGCCGCTCGAGCCGTGCGACCTCGTCCAGCGGCAATGTGGTGTAGAGTTTCAGGAACCGGGCAACGTCGGCATCCTCGGTGTTGCGCCAGTACTGCCAGAACTCGTAAGGGCTCAGCATCTGCGGATCGAGCCAGACCGCCCCCGACGCCGACTTGCCCATCTTGGCGCCGGACGAGGTGGTGAGCAGCGGCGTGGTCAGCGCATAGAGTTGCGCATCTTCCATACGGCGGCCGAGATCGATGCCGTTGATGATGTTGCCCCATTGGTCGGAGCCGCCCATCTGCAGGCGGCAGCCGAGGCGCTTGTAGAGTTCGACGAAATCATAGGCCTGCAGGATCATGTAGTTGAATTCGAGGAACGAAAGCGATTGCTCGCGATCGAGCCGCAACTTGACGGAATCGAACGCAAGCATGCGGTTGACGGAAAAGTGCCGGCCGACATCACGCAGGAAATTGACGTAGTTGATCTCCATCAGCCAGTCGGCATTGTTGACCATGACCGCGTCGTTCGGACCACTGCCGAATTTGAGGTAGGGCATGAAGTTGCGGCGGATGCCGGCAAGATTGCCGTCGATGTCTTGCGGCGTGAGCAGCTTGCGCGCCTCGTCCTTGAAGGAGGGGTCGCCGATCATCGAGGTGCCGCCGCCCATCAGCGCGATCGGCCGATGGCCGGTCTGCTGCAGCCAGTGCAGCATCATGATCTGGATCAGCGAGCCGGCATGCAGGCTCCTGGCGGTGGCGTCGAAGCCGATATAGGCCGTCACCGTCTCCTTGGCGAAGAGTTGATCGAGACCGGCATCATCCGAGGTCTGGTGGATGAAACCGCGCTCGCTCATCGTGCGCAGGAAATCGGATTTGAAGGCAGGCATGGTTTTTTCCCGAAAGCGTGTGCCCGTCCAGCGCGAGCAATGTGAACGCGCGCGTTTAGCACCCAAGGGCGATCAGCAAAAGTGGAATCCGGTTTTGCGCCTGATCGCGCGCCAACAAGGAGTCCGCGATCAGCAAAAGTGGAATCCGGTTTGCGCCCGATCGCGCGCCAAAGAGGAGTCTACGATCAGCAAAAGTGGAATCCGGTTTTGCGGCCGGCGCGGATGGCATTTGCGAATCCTTGCCTCATCCATGCCGCTGGCGTAATGAGGCGCCGCGCAAGGGCAGCGCCCGCACGCCGCGACGGGGTCGTCCCGCAGATCAGATCCGGAAAGCTCCCGCGATGAACAGAAACTACCTCTTCCTCTTTCTGTTCAGCTTGGTCATGAGTTTCAGCGGCTTGGCGAGCCTTCCGCCGATCGACCGCGACGAGTCCCGCTTTGTCCAGGCGACCAAGCAGATGGTCGAAACCGGCGACTATATCGACATCCGCTTCCAGGATGTCTCGCGCTACAAGAAGCCGATCGGCATCTACTGGCTGCAATCGGCTGCCGTCGCATTGAGCGGCGAGGGCGCGGCCGCACCGATCTGGGTGTACCGCCTTGTCTCGATGCTCGGAATCGCGCTCGCTGTCCTGGGCATCGGCTGGACGGGCACAAAATTGTTCGGCGCCAATGCCGGCCTTGCCGCCGGCCTGATGATGGCGGCGATCTTCGCAACCGCCTTCGAGGGACGCGACGCCAAAACCGACGCCATGCTTCTGGCCTGCTGCGTGGCCGCGCAGGGCGCGCTGGCGCAAGTCTACCTGGCGTCGCGCCGCAACGAGCCGGTGGCCGGCCATCTGCCGTGGATATTCTGGTTCGCGCAAGGCGTCGGGATCCTCATCAAGGGACCCGTGGCCCCGCTTCTGTCGCTGCTGACGGCGGCCGCGCTGTTTGCTTTCGAACGCGACTGGCGCTGGCTTTTGAAGCTGAAGCTCGTGCGCGGCGTCGCGCTCGTTTTGCTCATCGTGCTGCCCTGGGTCGCTTTTATCGGCTGGAAGAGCGGCGGCGCCTTTTTTCAGGAAGCCGTCGGCAAGGATATGCTGAACAAGGTCGCGTCCGGAGAGGAATCGCACGGCCTGCCGCCCGGCTTCTACATGCTGACCTATTCGCTGTTCATGTGGCCGTTCGGCCTGATCGCGGTCGGCGCCGGCCTGCAGGCCCTCAATCGTGTGCGCGACGATTTCAGGCTGCGCTTGTGCCTGGCATGGTACATTCCGTTCTGGCTGGTGTTCGAACTCATCCCGACCAAACTGCCGCATTACGTCCTGCCGGCCTATCCCGGCATGGCGCTGCTGATCGGCTGGCTGCTGACGTTGTCGCCGCAGGAGGCCAATGCGCCGCTCAAGCGCTGGCAGCAGTGGTTGTGGTGGTCGACCGCGTTCGGCCTGGTGGTGGTCAGCCTCGGGCTGGCGGCGGTCTGTATCGGGGCGCCGATCTACCTTACACACAGTTTCTCGTGGTGGAGCATTCCTGCGGCAGCGTCGGCGCTGGGCGCCGGCTATCTCGCATTCTCCAGGCAGTTGCAGGTGCCGCTGCCTCGCATTGGAGCCACCGCCGCCTGCGCGGGCATCACCTATGCCTTGCTGTTCGGGGTCATCGCGCCGTCGCTGAAGCCGATGTGGCTGAGCCCGACGATCAGGCAAGCCGTGCTTGCCAACCAGGCATGCGACACAACGGTGCTGGCCTCGGCGCGGTATCAGGAGCCGAGCCTGGTGTTTCTGGTCGGCACGAAAACGGTGCTGACCGATGTCGGAGGCGTGGCGGAGCACCTGCTCGCCGATCCTGCCTGTGCCTTGGGGCTGGCCCCGATCGGGGATGAGCAGAAGCTGAATGGCATGCTGTCGGCCCGAGGCAAATCGGTGAGCCGCGTCGCTGAAATCGATGGCCTCAACTATTCGTCGGGAGACAAACTGTCGCTCGGCCTTTATCGTGTGGCCCAATGACGGCTGGGTCGATGACAGAGTCCAGTTTCCAATGCTCGTGAAATCACGCCCGCCAGTTACCAGCTCCCCCCTCGGGATAGGACGCCGGTCCCTCGGCAATTTTCGCGACACCCTGCGGATCGCCAGGCGGCGCCTCGCCGTTCGGCCCGCTCGCTATCCCAACATCTCATGGTGGGCTTGGGGACTGGTCTGGGTCTTTCTGACGGCAGCCGCCTTTGTTCGTCTCGATACGCCGGCGGGGGTAGCTCATGGCCAATGGTCGGCGGGTGCTGCCAGGCTTGCCGAATTCTTCACGCAGTTCGGACTGGGCGGCTGGTATCTCATCCCGTCCGCGCTTCTGCTTGTCGCGGCCAATCTGACAGATTGGCGAAGCCTTTCACGGCGCGCGCTGATGCTGGTCTACAGTTGGACTTGTCTGGCTTTTCTGGTACTGAGCGCCGTTGGCCTGTCGGGCCTGACCGTCAATGTCTTGAAATACGCCATTGGCAGGGCGCGCCCGCTCTACTTCCAGGATTTTGGCGTCCTTGCACTGCACCCCTTTGCCTTCGATGCGCGCTTTGCCGGCTTTCCGTCCGGCCACGCCACGACGATGGGCGCCGTGTTCGGTATCCTGCTGCTTTTGTTTCCGCGGCGTTGGTATATCGCCCTTGTGGTGACGGGCTGCATCGCCTCGACCAGGGTCTTCGTCGGCGCGCACTATCCAAGCGACACCGTCGCCGGCTTCGGCCTTGGCTGTGCCTTCGCGCTGGCGTGCGGACTGGTCTTTGCCAGGCTCGGTTTCATCTTCCGGTCGGCAGCTTCAGGATTGCCGGTCCGCAAATCATCGTTCCGGCTTATCGCCCCGGAAAAATAAGCTGCCGGACCGTACCGCAGCATATGGCGAGGCGGACATTGCCCGCCCGCTCATAGCCCCGCGAACACGTCTGGCCTGATGTCTTAACGCAGCCGCTTCGGCCTCGGATCGGACAATTCTCCCGCCAGCCGTCGATCGAGATAATCGGAGCATTCCTCGATCAAGAGATCGGCGTCGTTGGCGAAAAAGTGGTTGGCGCCGGGCAGGGTCTTCTGCGTGATGGTGATGCCCTTCTGCGTATGCAGCTTGTCGACCAGGCCTTGCACATCCTTCGGCGGCGCCACCTTGTCGGCGTCGCCATGAATGATCAGGCCCGAAGACGGGCAGGGCGCCAGGAAGGAAAAATCATAGGTGTTGGGCTGCGGTGCGATCGAGATGAAGCCCTCGATCTCGGGCCGGCGCATCAGCAGCTGCATGCCGATCCACGAACCGAAGGAATAGCCGGCGACCCAGCAGCTCTTGGAATCCGGATGCAGCGACTGCACCCAGTCGAGTGCCGCCGCCGCGTCCGACAACTCGCCGGTTCCATGGTCGAACTCGCCCTGGCTGCGGCCGATGCCGCGAAAATTGAAGCGCAGCGTGGTGAAATCACGCTTCTGGAACATGTAGAAGAGGTCGTAGACGATCTTGTTGTTCATCGTGCCGCCGAACTGCGGGTGCGGATGCAACACGATGGCAATTGGCGCGCTCTTTTCCCGCGAGGGCTGGTAGCGTCCCTCCAGGCGGCCGGCCGGACCGGTGAAAATGACCTCAGGCATGAAATACTCCACGTGACATACAAGTGCGCGGTGCCCGGAAAACTGTTCCTCTGGCCCCGCTTCCACAGACCTTGACGCAGGGCGAGCGTCTTCATAGAAGCTAGTTTAGAATTGTTCAAAACTGGGTGACCGAAACGCAATCGCCCGGTCGCCCTCGCCGCAAGCCGCGTAAATAGGACGGCTTGCCTTGGAATTTCAAGGAAATAACGCCATACGTCGGCGGAATGGCTTCTGACGGGAAGAACTGGACAAAAATGGCCGCGAGACGCGCCTATCTCGACTATAATGCCAGTGCGCCGCTGCTTTCAGCGGCGCGCGAGGCCATGGTCGCGGCGTTTGATGCGGCCAACCCTTCTTCGGTCCATGCCGAGGGGCGCGCCGCGCGCAGGCTCGTCGACAATGCCAGGCGCGACGTGGCGGCACTGGTCAACGGCAAGGCCGAACATGTCGTCTTCACTTCGGGTGCGACCGAGGCCGCCTCGGCGCTTCTGACGCCGGACTGGCGGATGGGGCGCGGCGCCATTCGCATGAGCCGGCTCTACGTGTGCGAGGCCGACCATCCGTGCCTGCTGAATGGCGGACGTTTCCCGGCAAGCCAGGTAACGCGGATCGGTGTCGACGCCGATGGCATCGTCAACCTCGACGCCTTGACCGCGGCGCTCGCCGGCCACGACAAGGCCGACGGTCTGCCGCTGGTGGCGATCCATGCCGCCAACAACGAAACCGGCGTCATCCAGCCGATCGATCGCATTGCCGAAATCGTCAAGGCGGAGGGCGGCATTCTTGTCGTCGATGCCGTGCAGGCCGCTGGCCGCGTCTCGATCGACATGGCGGCTGGATACGCCGACTATGCAATTCTATCCTCACACAAGATCGGCGGCCCCCAGGGCGCCGGTGCCATCGTCGCCGCGGCCGACCTGATGATGCCGACGCCGCTGATCAATGGCGGCGGCCAGGAAAAAGGCCACCGTGGCGGCACCGAGAACCTGCCTGGCATTGCCGGGTTTGGCGCCGCTGCACGAGAAGCCCTGGCCGGACTGAAGGCCGTCGGTGCCGTGCGGCAGCGTCGCGATGAGGCCGAAGCCATCCTGAAGACGCTGGTGCCGGACGTGGAAATCTTCGGAACGGGCGCGCCAAGGCTTGCCAACACGACATTCTTCGCTATTCCCGGCGTGAAAGCCGAAACCGCCCAGATCGCCTTCGATCTGGCAGGCGTGGCGCTTTCCGCCGGATCCGCCTGCTCGTCGGGCAAGGTCGGGCCGAGCCATGTGCTGAAAGCCATGGGGCACGGCGACAGCCTTGGCGCCCTGCGCGTCTCGGTCGGTGCCGCGACCGCCGCCGAGGACATCGAACTGTTCCGCACCGCGCTGGCAAGCATTGCCGCGCGTCGGGCGAGTAGAGAGAAGGCCGCCTAGCGGTTGGAGCATCGGACCGGAGAATCCGATGCTTGAGAAAAACGGATTTGGGCCTTTCGGCCTGGTAGAGCCGTGCGTTTCATGCTGGCCGGGTGAATTTCCGGTGGAGGCGCACTATATTGAACTTACGCTGCCGCGGATGCTGCTCGGGCGTCCATTTGGCGGTGCCATAGTTTGAAAACTGTCGGGCCTTGACCCCGGCGTGGATGGAGAACGCTTATGCCTGCTGTGCAGGACACGATCGATCGGGTCCGAAAGATCGACGTCGACCAATACAAATACGGATTCCAGACCGAGATCGCCGTCGACAAGGCTCCCAAGGGCCTGAGCGAAGACATTATCCGTTTCATCTCGGCCAAGAAGGACGAACCGTCCTGGATGCTGGAATGGCGCCTCGAAGCCTATCGGCGCTGGCTGACGCTGGAAGAGCCGACCTGGGCGCGCGTCAACTACCCCAAGATCGACTTCCAGGACATCTACTATTACGCGGCGCCCAAGAGCACGCCCGGACCGACTTCGCT
This sequence comes from Mesorhizobium sp. B2-3-10, assembly GCF_006442275.1. NCBI lineage: Bacteria > Pseudomonadati > Pseudomonadota > Alphaproteobacteria > Hyphomicrobiales > Phyllobacteriaceae > Mesorhizobium > Mesorhizobium sp. B2-3-10. Next base: position 341,740 of record NZ_VFVT01000002.1, on the reverse strand, counting down.
CAGCGACGTCGATCCTGAGATCTTGAAAGTCTACGAGAAACTCGGCATTCCGTTGAAGGAGCAGGAGATCCTCGCAGGCGTCCAGAAGACCGACGCCTCGGAGTTCCAGGAAGCCAGCGACAACGTCTACAAGTCGGGCCGCGTCGCCGTCGACGCCGTGTTCGATTCTGTGTCCGTCGTTACCACCTTCAAAAAGGAACTGGCGCAGGCCGGAGTCATCTTCTGCTCGATCTCCGAAGCCATCCGCGAGCATCCCGAACTGGTGCAGAAATATCTCGGTTCGGTCGTGCCGACCTCCGACAATTACTACGCCACACTGAATTCGGCCGTATTCACGGACGGGTCCTTCGTCTTCGTGCCGAAGGGGGTGCGCTGCCCGATGGAGCTGTCGACCTATTTCCGCATGAACGAGAAGAACACCGGACAGTTCGAGCGCACGCTGATCATCGCCGAGGAGGGGGCCTACGTCTCCTATCTCGAGGGCTGCACGGCGCCGCAACGCGACGAGAACCAGCTTCATGCGGCGGTGGTCGAACTGGTCGCGCTCGACGATGCCGAGATCAAATATTCGACGGTACAGAACTGGTACCCCGGCGACGCCGAGGGCAAGGGCGGCATCTACAATTTCGTGACCAAGCGCGGCGACTGCCGTGGCGACCGTTCGAAGATTTCGTGGACCCAGGTCGAGACCGGCTCGGCAATCACCTGGAAATATCCAAGCTGCATCCTGCGCGGCGACGATTCCTCTGGCGAGTTTTATTCGATCGCCGTCTCGAACGGCTATCAGCAGGTCGACAGCGGCACCAAGATGATCCATCTCGGCAAGAACACGTCGAGCCGCATCATCTCCAAGGGCATCGCCGCCGGATTCTCGCAGAACACCTATCGCGGCCAGGTCTCGGCGCACCGCAAGGCGACCAATGCCCGCAATTTCACCAACTGCGACAGCCTGCTGATCGGCGACCAGTGCGGCGCCCACACCGTGCCCTACATGGAAGCCAAGAACTCGACGGCGCAGTTCGAGCATGAGGCGACCACGTCGAAGATTTCCGAGGACCAGAAATTCTACGTCATGCAGCGCGGCATCCCCGAGGAGGAAGCCATCGCGCTGATCGTCAACGGCTTCGTCAAGGACGTCATCCAGCAACTGCCGATGGAGTTCGCCGTCGAGGCGCAGAAGCTGATCGGCATCTCGTTGGAAGGCTCGGTGGGCTGACCAGCCCAGATAAATATTCAGGAAACAAAGAATGCTTGAGATCAAGAACCTGCATGCCCGCATCGTCGATGACGGCACCGAGATCATCCGCGGCCTGAACCTGACGGTGAAAGCCGGCGAGGTCGCCGCGATCATGGGCCCGAACGGCTCGGGCAAGTCGACCCTGTCCTACATCCTTGCCGGCCGCGAGGACTATGAGGTGACCGAGGGCGACATCCTCTACAACGGCCAGTCGATCCTCGAAATGGATCCGGCCGAGCGCGCTACGTCAGGAATTTTCCTCGCTTTCCAGTATCCGATGGAGATACCGGGCGTCGCGACCATGGAATTTCTCAAGGTGGCCATGAACGAGCAGCGCAAGGCGCGTGGTGAAGAGCCGCTGAAAATCCCGGAATTCCTCAAGCGCGTGAAGGAAGCCGCCGCCTCGCTCAGCATGGACATGGCGATGCTGAAGCGGCCGCTCAATGTCGGTTTTTCCGGCGGCGAGAAGAAGCGTGCCGAGATCCTGCAGATGAAGCTTCTGGAGCCGAAACTCTGCGTGCTCGACGAGACCGATTCCGGCCTCGACATCGATGCGCTGAAGATCGTCTCCGACGGCGTCAACGCACTGCGGGCGCCGGACCGGGCATTCCTGGTCATCACCCACTATCAGCGCCTGCTCGAGCACATCGTGCCCGACAGCGTGCACGTGCTCTACAAGGGCCAGGTCATCAAGTCGGGCGACAAGTCCCTGGCGCTCGACCTTGAAGCCAATGGCTATGCCGGCGTGATCGGCGAAGCCGCGTGAGATGCCAGGTCATTTTGTGCCAAAAGACGGGGCAAAGCTGATGAATATGCACACACAACCGCAGCGCACACCGGCCGAGACCGCGTTGATCGACGCGTTCGGCGACCGGCTGTCGCTGTTGCCGGGCGACGGCGCGGTGATGCTGAAGCGCGACGATGCCATCGAAGCGATCAAGCACGGCTTGCCGACGCGACGCATCGAATCCTGGCATTATACCGACCTGCGCCGCCTTTTGAACGCGGTGCCGGAGTTCGACCCGGCCGCCGCGGCGAAAGCCATCGCGCCAATCGTCGACGGTTCGACGGTTCTGAGCCTGTTGAACGGCGTATCGAGTGCCAAGGCGCCGGTTGTCGAGGGCGTCAGCGTCCAGCGCCTGTCGGAAAAACTGACCGACGGCAGCATCGCGCCGGGGCTCGATCCCTATGGCAATGACGATGCCATCGGTGCGCTGAACACGGCTTTCGTTGCCGACGGCTACTTTGTCGACATCGCCGATGGCGCCGAACTGGAAAAGCCGATCGAGCTGCAGAATTTGCAGGCCGGCGGCCAGACCCATGTGCGCTTGGCCGTTCGCGTCGGCACCGGCGCCAAGGCGGTCATCGTCGAGCGTCAGGCGGGCGAGGGCGCGGCGCTGACCAGTTCGGTCAGCCAACTCGTGCTCGGCGAAGGTGCTGAGGTAACGTGGCTGATCGTGCAGGAGCAGCCGGAGACGGCGACCCATCTGGCACAGTTAAAGGCCCATATCGGCAAGAACGCGAAACTGACGCTGTTCGTCATGAACGCCGGCGGCAAGCTTGTGCGCCAGGAGATCATGGTCAGGACGACAGGTGAGGGCGCCGACTTCCAATTGCGCGGCATCAACCTGCTCGCCGGCGACACCCACACCGACGTGACCATGGTGCTCGACCACGCCGTGCCGCACACGACCTCGACGGAGATCGTCCGCAACGTGGTGACGGGCAAGGCACGTGGCGTGTTCCAGGGCCGCATCAACGTCCATCAATATGCGCAGAAGACCAACGCCAAGATGGCGTGCAACACGCTGTTGCTATCGGATGACGGCGAGTTCTCGACCAAGCCCGAGCTCGAAATCTTCGCCGACGATGTCGTCTGCGGCCACGGCGCGACGGTTACCGAGATCGACCACGACCATCTGTTCTACCTGATGGCGCGCGGTGTCGACGAAAAGAGCGCGCGCGGTCTGCTGGTCAAAGCCTTCGTCGCCGAGGTGATCGAGGAACTGGACGACGAGACGATTGTCGAGGCGCTGGAAGCGAAGCTCGACGAGTGGTTTGTGACGCACGGATGAAGCTGATGAACGCACCGGGCAAGATTGGAGATTTCTACGACGTCGAGGCGATCCGCCGCGATTTCCCGATCCTGTCGCGCGAAGTCTATGGCAACCCGCTGGTCTATTTCGACAATGGCGCCTCGGCGCAGAAGCCGCGGGTGGTGCTGGACACGATCCAGCACGCCTACAGCCAGGAATACGCCAACGTCCATCGTGGCCTGCATTTCCTTTCCAATGCCGCCACCGACGCTTACGAAAAGGCGCGGGAAACGGTGCGCCGTTTCCTCAACGCGCCAAGCACCGACAACATCGTCTTCACCTCCAACACCACCTCGGCGATCAACACCGTCGCCTATGGCTATGGCATGCCCAATATCGGCGAGGGCGACGAGATCGTGCTGTCGATCATGGAGCACCACTCCAACATCGTGCCCTGGCACTTCATCCGCGAGCGGCAGGGCGCCAAGCTGGTCTGGGTGCCGGTCGACGATCTCGGCGTCTTCCACATCGAGGAATTCGAAAAGCGGCTGACCGATCGCACTAAACTCGTGGCCATCACGCAAATGTCGAACGCGCTGGGCACGGTGACACCGATCAAGGAGATCGTGCGCATCGCGCATTCGCGTGGAATTCCCGTGCTCGTCGACGGCAGCCAGAGCGCGGTGCACATGCCGATCGACGTGCAGGATCTCGACTGCGATTTCTTCGTCTTCACCGGCCACAAGGTCTATGGTCCCTCGGGCATCGGTGTCCTCTACGGCAAGAAGGATAGTCTCGCCGGCATGCGGCCTTTCATGGGCGGCGGCGAGATGATCGAGGAGGTGACGGAAGACATCGTCACCTACAACGAGCCGCCGCATCGCTTCGAGGCCGGCACGCCGCCGATCGTCCAGGCGATCGGACTGGGCGCCGCGCTCGACTATATGGACTCTGTCGGTCGTGAGCGCATCGCCGCGCATGAGGAAGACTTGAAGACCTACGCCCACGAGCGCCTGCGCGCCATCAACTCGCTGCGCATCTTCGGCGATGCGCCCGGCAAGGGCGCCATCATCTCCTTCGAGCTGCAAGGCATTCATGCCCATGACGTGTCGATGGTGATAGACAGGCAAGGCGTGGCGGTCCGTGCCGGCACTCATTGCGCCCAGCCGCTGTTGAAACGTTTCGGCGTAACCTCCACATGCAGGGCATCGTTCGGCATGTATAATACCAGGGCAGAAGTCGACGCTTTGGCCGAGGCGCTTGAAAAAGCGCGCAAATTCTTCGGATGACGATTTTTTTCGGGTGACGACCATGGATGATGTGAGCACCACCACCGAAGCTACGCCGGAAAACTCCGGCAACAGCGTCGTTTCCGCCTCGGCCATCCCCGCCGATGAACTGGCGCGGCTGACCGACGATATCGTCTTGGCGCTGAAGACGGTCTACGATCCGGAAATCCCGGCCGATATCTACGAGCTTGGCCTCGTCTACAAGATCGACGTCGAGGACGACCGCTCGGTCAAGATCGACATGACGCTGACCGCGCCTGGCTGCCCGGTGGCCGGCGAAATGCCCGGCTGGGTGGAAAATGCCGTCGGCGCCGTCGAGGGCGTCTCCGGCGTCGAAGTCAACATGACTTTCGACCCACCCTGGACGCCCGACCGCATGTCGGAAGAGGCGCAGGTGGCGGTGGGCTGGTACTAGCGCCGCACCTGGCACACTTGCGCCGGTGGTAAAACTTCACCATTTTAGGTGAGGAATCATTCGGCAGGCCTTGAACCTGCATGGAATGGAGAAGGAAAAACATGGGACGCTTTGCCGTCATCACGATGACCGAAAAGGCCGCTGACCGGGTGCGCGAGATCGTCGCCACGCGCGAAAACGCGCATGGCATCCGCCTTGGCATTAAGAAGGGCGGCTGCGCCGGCATGGAATACACGGTCGATCTGGTGACCGAGCCCAACACCAAGGACGACCATATCGAGCGCGATGGCGCCCATGTCTATGTCGCGCCGGAAGCCGCCCTGTTCCTGTTCGGCACCGAGATGGATTTCGAGCAGACGACGCTGCGCACCGGTTTCACCTTCCACAACCCGAACCAGAGTTCGGCCTGCGGCTGCGGCGAATCCGTCGAACTGAAGCCGGCCGATCTCAAGGCGCTGGCCGAGGCGCGCGCCACGGCCTGATCTTCCTTCGCCCCGTTTACGGGGCGAAGAAAGCTAATCCACCCACATCCCCGTCCGCTTATGCCAATCGGCGATCGATTCCTCGGGATAGACGTCGAATGTCTTGTCGCCCTTGCCGATCTCAGGCTCGACCCAGTTGGCCTTGTATTTCAGCATCAGATGCACTTTTTCAGGCGGCGTTGGCAGATCGCTGTCGATCGCCGAGGCGAAGGGATGCACCAGGTCCGGCCAGGTTGGGTCGTAGAGCCAGAGCGCCGACCCGCATTTGCGGCAGAAATTGCGCTCCCCGGTCGAGATCTCGCAGTGGGGATGCTCGTCATCCTCGATCTCGGCGCGATAGACGCCGAGATTGCTCTTGCCCCTGATGTTCAGCGTCTCGTAGGCGGCGCCGAGATTGATGGCGAAACCGCCGCCGCCCTGCTGCTTGCGGCAGATCGAGCAGTAGCACAGCATGAACGGCACAGGCGTGTGGCTTTCCACCTCGAAACGCACGGCGTTGCAGCGACAGGACCCCTTGAGCAGCACAGGCATGGCAAAAACTCCGACAGGATAGCCACAACCTGTCAGCATGATTTTGGTTGCGGCGATGACAAGGCCAAATGCCGGTGACATGATCGCGGCATGGACAATGAGCGCATCGCGGAACTGTTCGAGGGCCTCGGTCCGGTCAGCATCCGAAAACTATTCGGCGGCAAAGGCATCTATTTCGATGGCGTCATCGTCGCCATCGTGCTGCGCGGCGAATTGCTGCTGAAAGCCGACGCGCAGAGCGCATCGGAGTTCGAAGCCGCGGGCTGCCGGCAATGGACCTACACCGGCTCTCGCCACGGCAAGCTTGTCGCCATGCCCTATTGGAGCATTCCCGACAGCGCTTTCGACGATCCCGACGAAATGACGGTGTGGGCGCGACGCGCCTACGAAGCTGGGCTGCGGGCGGGGAAGTAGGCTCCCGCCGGCGCGAGGCCACCCCTCATCCGGCCGCTTCGCGGCCGCCTTCTCCCCGGCGGGGAGAAGAGGTTTGCGTTGAGGCCGCAAGTTCCTCTCCCCTCGGGGAGAGGTCGGATTGCCCCGAATTGCTCTTTGCAATTCGGTCTTGGTAATCCGGGTGAGGGGGACTTTCTTGGCAGTCCCTACAGCGCCTTGGCGATCTCAGCCGCCAGCCTTGCATTGTTCTCGACCAGCGCGATGTTGGTCTTCAGGCTGCGGCCGCCGGTGAGTTCGAGGATTTTTCCCAGCAGGAACGGCGTCACGGCCTTGCCGGTGACGTTGAGGGCTTCGGCCGCCTTTTGGGCGGCTTCGATGTAGCCCGCCATTTCTTCAGCGGGGATTTCGTGGGATTCCGGCACGGGATTGGCAATCAGCATGCCGCCGCCCAAGCCCAGAGCCAGGCGTGTCCGGTAGAAATGCGCGATATCTTCCGGTCCGTGCAAGGTCAATGGCGCCCGGAACGGTGACTGCCGCGACCAGAAGGCCGGCATCGTCTCGCAGCCATGGCCGACCACGGGCACGCCGCGCGTCTCCAGCACTTCCAGCGTCTTTTCGATATCGAGGATCGCCTTGGCGCCGGCCGAGACGACGATCACCGGTGTACGCGCCAATTCATCGAGGTCGGCCGAGATGTCGAAGCTCTTTTCCGCCCCCTTGTGCACGCCGCCAATGCCGCCGGTGGCGAACACCTTTATCCCGACCATGTCAGCCGCGATCATGGTGGCGGCGACCGTGGTGCCACCGGTGCGGCCCTGCGCGACGGCGAAGCCGAGATCGGCGCGCGACAGCTTCATGGCGTCACCGGTCATCGCCAGCGATTCGCGTTCGCCGTCCGAAAGCCCGATCTTGATGCGGCCGTTGACCACCGCGATGGTTGCCGGCACGGCGCCGCCGTCAGCGATGATCTTTTCGACGTTGGCCGCCATGGCGCCATTGTCGGGATAGGGCATGCCATGGGTGATGATGGTGCTTTCGAGCGCCACCACCGGGCGCCCGGCGGCCAGGGCCTGCGCCACCGGTGCGTGGACATCGATGAAGGGGCGGGCGGTCTCTGGCGTCATCTCTGATCTCCAATCCGGAGTGCGGCGCATCCATCAGGAAAGCGTAGCTTCACCGCGCGTTATGAACTTGCCGGGTCTCATGCCACTTCCCTGGCATCCGGTACAAGGGCCAGCGCTTCCGCGAAGCTCGCCGCGGTGAATTCGGGCACCGCGTCGGCGCTTTCGATGGCCAGCGTTGCCGCGGCGACGCCCTCGCGCACGGCGTGGCGCAGCGGCTGGCCCCGCAGCAGTGCTGCGACCGTCGCACCTGCCAGCGCGTCGCCGGCGCCGGTGACATCGGCGACTTTTCTGGGGGCAGGCGGCAGGATCGAAAAGGCGCCTGTCTCATCGAAACCCAGCACAGGGCCGCTGCCGGCCGTGACCACGCCGCTGGCAAGGCCGCTGCACCGCAACCCGTCGACCATTTCCCGCTCGGCGGCCGCTGCATTGACACCGGCCAGCAGGACGGCCTCTCGCCGGTTCATGAAGAGCTGGGCCAGCCCGCCGAGAACCGGTATCAGCCGCGTTACCTTCGCCGGCGAAATCGCGATGGCGAAAACCGGTTTACCGGCGGCGAGCGACAGCAGCCGCTCCAGGGCGGCCGACGGCAGATTGGCGTCGCACAGGATGGCATCGGCGGCGGCCACCTCCTGGCGTATCTTGGAACGCCTGATCTGCTTGGGAAAAGCCAGGTCGTACAGTGCCATGTCGGCAAAGCCGACGATCAATTCGCCCTCGCGATCGATCAATGCCGTGTAGCTCGGCGTGGTACGGTCGAGGAACACCGCCGAAAGATCGGCGATGCCTGCCTCGGCGATGGCCCGTGAAACCGTATCGGCCGACGCATCGCCGCCCCGCATCGACACCAGGGAGGCCGACACGCCGCGCCGCACCATGCTGCGCAACGCATTGAAGACGCCCCCGCCGACATCCTCGCGCATCGTGCCGGGATTGGAGGCTGCCGGCACATAGGGACCGTACACCTGGCCACGCCGGTCGATATGGGCGCCGCCCATGGCCAGGATCTTCGGGGATTCCACCATGGTGGCGATATGACCTTTGTTGTTGCGGCCGCACAAGCGCTAGAGTGCGCGACAGAGCTTCGCATGCTGGTCGGCGATTCGGTCGGGCGATACGATCGAGCCGTCTGGCCCAATGCGGAGCCCGTTCGTGCCAGGGTTTGCGAGACAAAAAAAGAACAAATCGCGATATCGCTTGTTTTTCAGTTGGTTGTCACCCCTTGCCAAATGAGAACAAAAAAGGTACAAAATGGCAGGGATCACGGATTGTCCGGCCTTCATTGACGACCAAGGGGTGATGTATCATGGCTCAGAATTCTTTGCGGCTGGTAGAGGATAAGGCAGTGGACAAATCAAAGGCTCTGGATGCGGCGCTGTCGCAAATCGAGCGGGCTTTCGGCAAGGGCTCGATCATGCGGCTCGGCGCCAACGAGCAGGTCGTCGAGATCGAAACGGTGCCGACCGGCTCGCTCGGCCTCGACATCGCGCTCGGCGTCGGTGGCTTGCCGCGCGGCCGTATCATCGAGATCTATGGGCCGGAAAGCTCCGGTAAGACGACCCTGGCCCTGCACACCGTGGCTGAAGCCCAGAAGAAGGGCGGCATCTGCGCCTTCGTCGATGCCGAACACGCGCTCGATCCGGTCTACGCCCGCAAGCTCGGCGTCGATCTTGAAAACCTGCTGATCTCGCAGCCCGACACCGGCGAGCAGGCGCTCGAGATTTGCGACACGCTGGTGCGTTCCGGCGCCATCGACGTGCTGGTGGTCGATTCGGTGGCGGCGCTGACGCCGCGTGCCGAGATCGAGGGCGAGATGGGCGATTCGCTGCCGGGCCTGCAGGCCCGCCTGATGAGCCAGGCGCTGCGCAAGCTGACCGCGTCGATCTCGCGCTCCAACACCATGGTCATCTTCATCAACCAGATCCGCATGAAGATCGGCGTCATGTTCGGTTCGCCCGAAACCACGACCGGCGGCAACGCGCTGAAATTCTACGCTTCGGTTCGCCTCGACATCCGCCGTATCGGCTCGGTCAAGGATCGTGACGAGGTCGTCGGCAACCAGACCCGCGTCAAGGTGGTCAAGAACAAGTTGGCGCCGCCCTTCAAGGTGGTCGAGTTCGACATCATGTATGGCGAGGGCGTCTCCAAGACCGGCGAACTGGTCGACCTCGGCGTCAAGGCCGGCGTGGTCGAGAAATCGGGCGCCTGGTTCTCCTATAATTCGCAGCGTCTCGGCCAGGGCCGCGAGAATGCGAAACTGTTCCTGCGCGACAATCCCGATACCGCGCGCGAGATCGAGCTGGCGCTCAGGCAGAATGCCGGATTGATCGCCGAAAAGTTTCTCGAAAATGGTGGCTCCGAGGGCAATGGCGACGACGGTTTTGAGGACGAAGCCGGCGCGATGTAGGCAACGGTCAGAATTTGGCCATAAATCCAGACTATTAGTCAATGCTTAAGTAACAGAGTTCTGTAGTACCGCGTTCCAAACCGCCGGCCTTCGCGCCGGCGGTTTTCGTTTGGGCGGCCCCGCAAGTGCCGGTGCAAAGCGCGAATTGGCCCAATTCCGTGTTTCTGGACAGGGTCAAGAGCTACGGCTAAAAGGCCAGCTCCATCTTCTAGAAAATACAGAGCCATCTCCCGCCGGTCCGGCCGGCGGCTCTCTTGAAAAGGCAGTATCCATGAGTGGCGTCAACGAGATCCGGTCGACCTTTCTCGACTATTTCCGCAAGGAGGGCCACGAGGTCGTGGCCTCAAGCCCGCTCGTGCCGCGCAACGATCCGACATTGATGTTCACCAATGCCGGCATGGTGCAGTTCAAGAATGTCTTCACCGGTTTGGAGAAGCGGCCCTATTCGCGCGCCACCACAGCCCAGAAAAGCGTCCGCGCCGGCGGCAAGCACAACGATCTCGACAATGTCGGCTATACCGCGCGCCACCTGACCTTTTTCGAGATGCTCGGCAATTTCTCCTTCGGTGACTATTTCAAGGAGCGCGCCATCGAGCTTGCCTGGAACCTCATCACCAGGGAGTTCGGGCTGAAGAAGGACAAGCTGCTGGTCACCGTCTATCACACGGACGACGAGGCGGCTGGCTTCTGGAAGAAGATCGCCGGTTTCTCCGACGATCGCATCATCCGCATCCCGACCTCGGACAATTTCTGGGCGATGGGCGACACCGGTCCTTGCGGACCATGCTCGGAAATCTTCATCGATCGTGGCGAGCACATCTGGGGTGGACCTCCCGGCAGTCCCGAGGAAGACGGCGATCGCTTCCTCGAATTCTGGAACCTGGTGTTCATGCAGTATGAGCAGGTGACGAAAGAGGAGCGCGTCGACCTGCCGCGCCCGTCGATCGACACCGGCATGGGCCTGGAGCGCATGGCGTCCATCCTGCAAGGGGTGGAGAGCGTCTTCGAGACCGACCTGTTCCGTCATCTGATCGATGCGGCGTCCTCGGCACTTGGGCGCGCGCCCGACGCCGAAACGGTTGCGTCCTATCGCGTCATTGCCGATCATCTGCGCTCGTCCTCCTTCCTGGTCGCCGACGGCGTGCTGCCGTCGAACGAAGGCCGCGGCTATGTGCTGCGCCGCATCATGCGCCGCGCCATGCGTCATGCGCAGTTGCTGGGGGCGAACGAGCCGCTGATGTGGAAGCTGGTGCCGGCGCTGGTGCGCGAGATGGGCCAGGCCTATCCCGAACTGGCACGCGGCGAAACGATGATCGCCGAGACCCTGAAACTCGAGGAGACCCGTTTCCGCAAGACGCTGGTGCGCGGCCTCGGGCTGCTGTCCGAGGCGACGGAGAAGCTCGGCGCCGGCGACATGCTCGATGGCGAAACGGCATTCAAGCTCTACGACACCTATGGCTTCCCGCTCGACCTGACGCAGGACGCGCTGCGGCAGCGCAGCATCTCGGTCGACCTTGCCGGCTTCACCAATGCGATGGAGCAGCAGAAGGCGGAGGCGCGCAAGCACTGGGCCGGGTCCGGCGAGGCCGCCACCGAGACGGTTTGGTTCTCCGTGCGTGAAAAGACCGGCGCCACCGAATTCCTCGGCTACGAAACCGAGCAGGCGGAAGGCCTCATCGAGGCGCTGGTCAAGGACGGCAAGACCGTCGACAGCGCCGGCAAGGGCGATGCGGTCGCCGTGGTCGTCAACCAGACGCCGTTCTACGGCGAGTCCGGCGGCCAGATGGGTGACACCGGCATAATCTCGGGCGAGGGCTTCTCGATCGAGATTTCCGACACGCAGAAGAAGGCCGATGGCCTCTTCGTGCATCTCGGCAAGGTGGTCGCCGGCACGGTCAGGCCGGGTGCCGCGGTCGAACTTAAGGTCGATCATGCCAGGCGCTCCCGGCTGCGCGCCAACCACTCGGCGACGCACCTGATCCACGAGGCGTTGCGCGAGGTGCTGGGCACCCATGTCGCGCAGAAGGGTTCGCTGGTCGCCCCCGAGCGTCTGCGCTTCGACATCTCGCACAACAAGCCGATCTCCGCGCAGGAGCTCGAAGAGGTCGAGCGCATGGCCAACGAGATCGTCGTGCAGAACGGCCCGGTGACCACGCGCCTGATGTCGGTCGACGACGCCATTGCCGAGGGCGCGATGGCGCTGTTCGGCGAGAAATATGGCGATGAGGTGCGCGTCGTGTCGATGGGCACCGGCTTGCATGGCGCCAAGGCCAACCGGCCCTATTCGGTCGAGCTCTGCGGCGGCACGCATGTCAGGGCGACCGGCGATATCGGCCTGGTGCGCATCGTCTCGGATGGTGCTGTCGCCGCCGGCGTGCGCCGCATCGAGGCATTGACCGGCGAGGCCGCGCGCAGGCATCTCGATGAGCAGGACCGACGCCTGAAGACCACGGCGGCGACGCTTAAGATTTCGCCCGCAGATGTGCCAGCGCGCGTCGAAGCGCTGCTCGAAGAGCGCAAGAAGCTCGAAAAGGACCTGGCCGAAGCGCGCAAGAAACTGGCGCTGGGCGGTGGGTCGCCTGCTGATGCTCCTGCCGCCAACGAGATCGTCGCTGGCGTCGGCTTTCTCGGCAAGGCGGTGTCAGGTGTCTCGCCAAAGGACCTGAAGCCGCTGGCCGATGCCGGCAAGACTTCGTTGGGTTCTGGCGTCGTCGTGTTCGTTGGCGCCGGAGAAGACAACAAGGCGAGCGTCGTGGTCGCTGTCACCGATGATCTCGTCGGCCGTTTCAGCGCTGTCGACCTTGTTCGCGTGGCCTCCGCCGCATTGGGCGGGCAGGGCGGCGGCGGCCGCCCCGACATGGCGCAGGCCGGCGGCCCGGATGCGTCGAGGGCCGATGATGCGATCGCGGCAGTGAGGGCGGCGCTCGAGGCAGCGTAGCTACCATGCGTGGGGCCAGGCGGGATCCCTTCTCTTGGGGCAGCGCTGCCCCTCATCTGGCTGCCGCCATTTTCTCCCCGTAGAACGGGGAGAAATGCCCGCCAGGGCAGGGGCGGCGCGACGTCGAGGAAGCTCACCTCGAGTTATACGCTTTTTCGGTACGCAGGAAGCTCGGGCGGCCAGCCATTCGCAAATACAAATCCCAGATGCCTGCAAACTGCGCCAGCAATCCCCGTCCTTCTGGAACCTTGACGAAGTAGCCGATGATCGGCGCGGCGTGCAGATCGGCCAGGGTCAGCTGGTCGCCGAGCAGCCAGGGCCCATCTTGCTTCAGCGAAGTCAGCGCCTTCAGCACCGTCTCGGCCTGCCGCAGGCCATCCACGATCAAGCTCTCGTCGGGCACTTCTTTCTCCAGACGCTCGACCGCGACATCCCAGACCATCGCACGGTAGGCGTAGGCGTCTAGCATGCCGATGATCTGGTTCATCCTTGCGCGGCCGCGTGTGTCGGCGGGCTGCAGCGCCGGCCCGTCGAAAGCCTCGTCGACGTAGCGAGCGATCGCGCTCGCCTCGAACAGGCGGAAATTGTCATGCTCGAAGGCCGGGATGCGGCCGAAGGGATGGTGTTTGCCGTACCATGCCGGCGCGCCACCTTCTGTAAAGATGTCGACCGGGACGAGATCGTAGGCGATGCCTTTCTCCTCGAGCGCAAGCCGGACGATGCGTACATAGACGCTGTAATCCGCGCCGTAGACGACCGGCTTGCCCATTGTCCTCGAGGCGGGTTACGCCATCGCCTTCTGCAAATTCTCGTCGATCTTGTCGAGGAAGCCGGTGGTCGAGAGCCAGGGCTGGTCGGGGCCGATCAAGAGCGACAGGTCCTTGGTCATGAAGCCGCTCTCGACAGTCTGGATGCAGACCTTTTCCAGCGTCTCGGAAAAACGCTTCAGTTCGGCATTCTCGTCGAGCTTGGCACGGTGCGCGAGGCCTCGCGTCCAGGCGAAGATCGACGCGATCGAATTCGTCGAGGTTTCCTCGCCCTTCTGATGCTGGCGATAGTGGCGGGTGACGGTGCCGTGCGCGGCTTCCGCTTCGACGGTCTTGCCATCCGGCGTCATCAGCACCGAGGTCATCAGGCCGAGCGAACCGAACCCTTGCGCCACCGTGTCGGACTGGACGTCGCCGTCATAGTTCTTGCAGGCCCAGACATAGCCGCCCGACCATTTCAGGCTCGAGGCCACCATGTCGTCGATCAGGCGGTGCTCGTACCAAAGCTTCTTCGACTTGAACTCGGCCTCGAATTCAGCCTCGTAGACTTCCTGGAAAATATCCTTGAAGCGGCCGTCATAGGCCTTGAGGATGGTGTTCTTGGTCGACAGGTAGACCGGATAGTTGCGCAGCAGGCCGTAGTTCAGCGACGCCCGGGCGAATTCGCGGATGGACTCGTCGAGATTGTACATGGCCATGGCGACACCGGCGCCGGGCGCGTCGAACACGTCGTGCTCGATGACTTGGCCGTCCTCGCCGACGAACTTGATCGTCAGCTTGCCCTTGCCGGGAAAGCGGAAATCGGTGGCGCGATACTGGTCGCCGAAGGCGTGGCGACCGACGATGATTGGCTTGGTCCAGCCGGGCACCAGGCGCGGCACGTTCTTCATGATGATCGGCTCGCGAAAGATGGTGCCGCCCAAAATGTTGCGGATGGTGCCGTTCGGCGATTTCCACATCTTCTTCAGCTTGAATTCCTCGACGCGCTGCTCGTCGGGGGTGATGGTCGCGCATTTCACGCCAACACCGTATTTCTTGATGGCGTTGGCCGAATCGATGGTCACCTGGTCGTTGGTGGCGTCGCGATGCTCGATGCCCAGGTCGTAATATTCGAGCTTGAGGTCGAGATAAGGGTGGATCAGCTTGTCCTTGATGAACTGCCAGATGATGCGGGTCATCTCGTCGCCGTCGAGTTCGACGACCGGGTTCGCCACCTTGATCTTCGCCATGGAAAGAATGCCTCGTTGCTGGGAATGGGACGGCCTTGCCCGCGTGGCGTCGGCCGGGGATGCCGCCCGTATATCAAAGCGCTTTTGGCCACGCAAACGGCGATCGGTCACGAATGTGAGCCCACGGCGCCGTCATTTGCGAATGCTTCATTTTCGCGGCCGAATATGGCAGGGGACGCTGAAATGCCGCAAACAGCAGTTCATTGACAATCATGCCCATTACCAAAGATCCCGATAACACCGCAGCCGGCCCGGCGATCATCCTTGTCGAGCCGCAGCTCGGCGAGAATATCGGCATGGTCGCCCGCGCCATGGCCAATTTCGGACTGTCGGAACTGCGTCTGGTCAATCCGCGCGATGGCTGGCCGAGCGAGAAGGCGCGTGCCGCCGCCAGCCGTGCCGACCACGTCATCGATGCCGTCAAGGTTTTCGACGATCTGGCCTCGGCACTTGCCGACCTGAACTTCGTCTTCGCCACCACCGCAAGGCAGCGCGACGGTTTCAAATCCGTGCGTGGACCGGTGGAGGCGGGCAGGATGCTGCGCGCCCGTCACGCAATGGGGCAACGCACCGGTATCCTGTTCGGTCGCGAGCGCTTCGGCCTCTACAATGACGAGGTCGGCCTCGCCGACGAGATCGTCACTTTCCCGGTCGATCCTGATTTCTCCTCGCTCAACATCGCCCAGGCGGCCTTGCTGATGTCCTACGAGTGGATGAAGTCGGGCCTGGAGGACGAGACCAGGACCAATTTTTCGGGGCCGGAGATGAAGCCTGCAAGCAAGGAAGAATTGCACGGCCTGTTCACCTATCTCGAAGGCGCGCTCGAGGCGCGCGGCTATTTCAGGCCGGCGCCGAAGAAGCCGAAAATGGTCGACAATCTCCGCGCCGTGCTGACGCGGGCAGGCTTTGCAGAACCGGAGCTCAAGGTGCTGCGCGGCATCATCTCTTCGCTCGACCGGTTCTCGCCGGCGATGCCGCGCGGCGATGGGTCACCTGGCGATGACCCGAGGCGTTTGCCCGCGGCGGCGGCGCGCGCCCGCAAGGCGGAGGCGACTGGCCGGGCGCCGGACGCTAGCGGCGACGACACGGACACGCCACCGCTCGGCGGCAGGGGAACCGACAATGACTGACCAGCCGATCCTGATGTTCGATTCCGGCGTCGGCGGTCTGACCGTGTTGCGCGAGGCACGCGTCCTGATGCCCGACCGGCGCTTTATCTATGTCGCCGACGATGCCGCTTTTCCTTTTGGCGCCTGGGAGGAGCCGGCCCTAAGAGAGCATATACTAGGATTATTCGCCAAACTGCTCGACCGCTTCGCGCCGGCCATCTCCGTTATCGCCTGCAACACCGCCTCGACACTGGTGATCGACGCGCTGCGCGAAAGATTTCCCGGCCATCCCTTCGTCGGCACGGTGCCGGCGGTCAAGCCGGCGGCCGAGCGCACGCGCTCCGGGCTGGTCTCGGTGCTGGCGACGCCGGGCACGGTGAAGCGCCAGTACACGCGCGACCTGATCAGCAAATGGGCGCAGAAATGCCATGTCCGCCTGGTCGGCAGCGACAGGCTGGCTGGCCTGTCCGAAGCCTATATGCGCCAGGGCTTCGTCGACGAAGAGGCCGTGCGCGCCGAGATCGAGCCATGCTTCATCGAGCGCGACGGCATGCGCACCGACATCGTCGTGCTGGCCTGCACGCACTATCCCTTTCTGGTCAATCGCATGCGCAAGACCGCTCCCTGGCCGGTCGACTGGATCGATCCGGCCGAGGCGATCGCACGGCGCGCCCTTTCGCTGCTGCCGCCGATCAATGGGGCGCTGCCGCAAGCCGAGCCTGATATCGCGGTCTTCACCTCGGGCAAGGCGGATTTCGCCGTCAGCCGCCTGATGCAGGGGTTCGGGCTGACCGTTCACTTGGACAGCGGCAAAGCCGCCCGCCACTCAAACAGGTTCGAAGACGATGCTGCGTTGATCCGGATCGGCCAGGACTAGCCTAAGCGTCAGACCATCACCCTGTCTGAGCCCCGAGGCCTTCACGGTGGCAACGACAGCCATGTCGGCAAGCTGAATGCGCACGCCATGGTCGACGAAGTCGGTGACGACGGCTTTGAACGTCTCGCCCTCGCGCCCCTCCAGCATTACCGCCTCGGCAAGGTCGATGGCCGCGTGGTTGATCTGCGAAGCGCGGCTATCCGCGCGTCCCATCGCCTTCGGCAACCTGGCAAACGCGTCGGTAACAGCCTGGGGCACGGGCTGGCCGTTGGCGATAGCCAGCGCGCAGCGCACGACATAACGATCGGCAAGGCGCCTCAGTGGGGCGGTTGCATGGGCATAGGTCGCGGCCATCGCCTCATGCCATGGGACAACGCCGTCCTGATACGGTTGATAGGATGCGCCGGGGCTTGCATGGCGGATTTCCAGCATCAGCGCCGCCTGATGCGGATCGGTCGGATCGAGGGTTCGCTGATAGTCCCGCAAGCTGGTCGAGGCCGGCCAGGACAGTCCGAGAGCCTGTGCCGCGTTGCGCAGCCTTTGAACCTTGAAGGCATCCGGCCCCGACATCACCCGAAAAAGGCCGGTATGATGCGCAAGCATGGCATCGGCGATCGCCATGTTGGCGGCCAGCGAAAGCGCGGCGTTGTCCTGCTCGGATTGCAGAAGCGGCCTGAACGAAAGCCGGAATGTGCCGTCGGCAAGCCTTTCCACCTCCTGCTCGGGTGGGTCGACGCGGGAAGCCCCACGGCGCCGCTCATTCGCCGCCATGCGCCGCGCCATTTCGGCGAAGCCGGCCGGGACATCGGAGGCCTTCACGCTGTCATAGGCGAGCTTCGCGCGGCTTTGAATGATTGCCCGCTCCGCGCCGTCCAACTTCGTCGCGCCGTCCTGCGCAACCCGAACCGTGAAGATAGCAGCTGGACGGGGTCCATCCGGCAACAGGCTCGCCGCACCCTCGGCAATTACCGGCGGATAGAGCCCGGCCTTGCCGTCCGGCAAGTAAAGCGTCTCGCCCCGCGTCCAGGCTTCGCGATCGATCGCGTCGCCGTCCTCGACGAACCAGGCCACGTCGGCGATGGCGTAATGAAGCAGAAGATCGCCACCGCTGGCCTCGATCGAGAACGCCTGATCGAGATCGGTGGAAGCAGCCGGATCGAGCGTGACGAACGGCATATCAGTTCGATCGGCATGCTGGTTGGGCACACGTTTGGCCGCCGCCTCCGCCGCGGCAAGTACATCGGCCGGAAATCCGTCCGGCACGTGGAATTCGGCGCGGATTTTCGCCAGTCCCGCGGAGAGAACCTGTGAGGGATCGGTCAGGGATTTCATTCAGCCGTCCTACACTGGGGTTCCGGACACGAGAAGGCTGCCGACGAAAATCGCCGAGCGCGGCCAAGGGTTGGCACCAGGCGGACCGGGAGCCGCGCTACCGGCGCTGGAACCGGCGCCGAAGCGTGGCGTTTCTCCTGACAGCAAAGGAGACCCGCCATGCCAGCCACTTCTAAAGCCCAGCAGAAAGCCGCCGGCGCCGCACTCTCCGCCAAACGCGGCGAGACCAAGAAAAGCGAACTCAAGGGCGCCTCCAAGGGCATGTATGAATCGATGAATGAAAAGCAGCTCGAGGAATTCGCCGAGACGAAGCGCAAGGGATTGCCGGAGAAAAAATCCTAAGGATTGAGCGCTCGAGCCAGACTACCTTGGAATGAAAAAGGGCCAGCGACGTTCGCTGGCCCGGGAATTGTGGCGTTGAACAGTCTTACCAGCGGCAGCGCCGTACTCTCTCGACGATCACCCTGCGATGGCCATGCCGCCACACCACTCGCTTCTTCACGACGATGCGGCAGACCTGCTTGTGGCCGTGCCAATGACGCGCCATGGCCGGCTCAGGGGCCACCGCCATCGACCCGGCAAGCACCGCGGCCCCTGCCAGGGTAAGGAAAAACTTCTTCATGCAATTAAGCTCCTCTAGCTCCAGTCCCTTCCTGGTGCCGCTGGCGCAAACCTCCCGCCACATCGGCATCGCATCAACGCCTTGGACGCTATACGGTTGCGTTGCGCCGCGCCACTCACAAGCTTGACACCGGTTAAATCTCGGTTTAACCAGCCGCCAACGCCGGGCAGCGATGTCCGGTGTTTGTTTTATATACGCAAGATCTGTCACGACAATCGTTTCCGATCTTGTTTGAACTGACGTGTCCCGTGGGTTTTCCGCCGCGTTGCGTGGGAAAACCCTGTCAGGTCTCGAAAACGGAGGCCAGAGGAGGGCGCGTTTCCTTCACCCGGACCAAGAGGTGCCGGGTGTGTTGTCTTTGAAAGGGAATGCGATGAGCAAGCGCGAATCCGCGAAATACAAGATCGACCGCCGTCTCGGCGAAAATATCTGGGGCCGCCCTAAGTCCCCGGTCAACAAGCGTGAATACGGCCCCGGCCAGCATGGCCAGCGCCGCAAGGGCAAGCTTTCCGACTTCGGCCTGCAGCTCCGTGCCAAGCAGAAGCTGAAGGGCCACTACGGCGACGTGTCGGAAAAGCAGTTCCGCAAGGTCTATGAAGAGGCCGATCGCCGCAAGGGCGACACCTCGGAGAACCTGATCGGCCTGCTCGAATCGCGTCTCGACGCGGTTGTCTACCGCTCCAAGTTCGTGCCGACCATTTTCGCCGCCCGTCAGTTCGTCAACCACGGCCACGTCAACGTCAACGGCAAGCGCGTCAACATCGGCTCGTATCGCTGCAAGCCGGGCGATGTCGTCGAAGTGCGCGAAAAGTCGAAGCAGCTGGTGATCGTCCTGGAATCGGTTGGCCTCGCCGAGCGCGACGTGCCCGACTACATCGAAGCCGATCACAACAAGATGACCGCGACCTTCTCGCGCATCCCGGGCCTGGCGGACGTTCCGTTCGCCGTGCAGATGGAACCGAACCTGGTCGTCGAATTCTACTCGCGCTAAGCGAACGCTTTTTTTGCGATACCGGAAAGGCCGCCCTCGAGGCGGCCTTTTTTGTTTCGGGCACCCGTTTTGCGGCGTGTCGCTAAAATCAATTTCGATTTTCCAGACAATGCGCTAAGCCGGGCGGAAGTCACATCCGGGGCCGTCGCGCCATGAACATGCAGCCAGACATCGAAACACTAGAACCGGCCGCCGAAGGCGGCTCTCACCCGCTGTTCGCCGATGTACCGTCCTCGGTCGAGTTCAACAAGCTGCGCAAGCGACTGCTACGGCTGACCCGCCAGGCGATCGAGGATTTTTCGATGGTGAAGCCGGGCGAGCGCTGGCTGGTCGCGCTATCGGGCGGCAAGGATTCCTACGGTCTGCTGGCCATGTTGCTTGATCTCAAATGGCGCGGGATGCTGCCAGTCGAGTTGCTGGCCTGCAATCTCGACCAGGGCCAGCCGAATTTCCCCAAACATATCCTGCCCGACTATCTCGACACCAACGGCATAGCGCACCGTATCGAATACCGGGACACCTATTCGGTCGTCACCGACAAGCTCCCCGAAGGCAGCACCTATTGCTCACTCTGCTCGCGGCTGCGGCGCGGCCATCTCTACAGGATCGCGCGCGAGGAAGGCTGCTCGGCCCTGGTCCTCGGCCATCATCGCGAGGACATCCTCGAAACCTTCTTCATGAACCTGTTCCACGGCGGGCGGCTTGCCGCCATGCCGCCAAAACTGCTCAACGACGAAGGCGACGTCATGGTGTTGCGGCCGCTGAGCTACTGTGCCGAAATCGATCTGGAGAAATTCGCTGCCGCGATGCGGTTCCCGATCATCCCTTGCGATCTCTGCGGCAGCCAGGAAGGGCTGCAGCGCAACGCCATGAAAGCGATGCTCGAGGACATCGAAAAGCGCATGCCCGGCCGCAAGGACACCATGATTCGCGCTCTGTCCAACACCAGGCCGTCGCATTTGCTCGACCGAAAGCTGTTCGATTTCGCCGCCCTCAATGAAACCCTCGCGATCAGGCAAGACATTTCCGATGACATTTGACGACACCGCGATCGACTGGCTGGCCGGCATTCTGGCCGAGGCAGCCCAAGCCGAAATCATGCCGCGCTTTCGCCGACTGGGCGAGGGCGACGTCAGGCAGAAGACTTCCGCCGCCGACCTGGTGACGGAGGCCGATGTCAACGCCGAGCGGCTGATCGCCGCCAGGCTGCGCGAGCGCTATCCCTCTGCCATGGTGGTGGGCGAGGAGGCCTGCTCCGAAAATCCGGCGCTGCTCGACGGCTTGGGCGATGCCGAACTGGCGTTCACCGTCGATCCGGCAAGGACTGGCTCATCGCCGCCAGGGGTGCCGGCAGTCATATCAGGCATGCCCATGGCAGCCTGGAGAAAGTGCGTGTGGCGGCGCCAGTGCCGATCTCGCAGATGACCGGCGCGGTGTCCTGGCAATATCTCGACGAACCGGAGCGCTCACGCTTGGCGCGCAACCAGACCAAGGCACTGTCGCAGTTCGCCTATCGCTGCGCTGCTCACGAATATCGCCTGCTGGCGAGCGGGCATGCGCATTTTGTCGTCTACAACAAGCTGATGCCCTGGGATCATCTGCCCGGCGTGCTGATCCATCAGGAGGCCGGCGGCCATGCCGCTCGGATCGACGGCAGCGCCTATCTGCCTTCGCATGTCGATGGCGGCCTGCTTGTCGCGCCGGACCAGGACAGCTGGCAGGAACTGCGCCGCGAGCTGTGGGCGGAATAGGACCAATTCCTGTGGCTTGAACCGTTGTATGATCGAGTCGGGCGTTTTGGCGGAGGCTCTCGGATGAAACCTCGGTTCGCAATTTTTGCGGCGGCTCTTGCCGTGGTGCCGTTTGCGAACGCGGCAATCGCGCAAGAACGCCCCTGTCACAGTCCCGATCCTATCGACACCATCAAGGAGATGTCGGACGCTATCTATGCCTGCTGGAAGCCGCCACCCGGAACCGCGGGCATGTCCTTGACCATCCAGTTCTCGCTTCGTCGCAACGGGACGCTGATCGGGACGCCTCGCGCCACCTATTCCGATCTGGGGGTCGATCCGCGGCTCAGCCGAGCCTTCGTGGCGTCCATTCTCAAGGCGCTCGACGACGCTCTTCCATTGCCCTTTTCAAATGGCATGGGCGGAGCGATCGCGGGGCGGATGCTCTCTCCTCGCTTCACGGCGGCGCTTGAACGCGCATCCTGACGCCACCAGCAGACGACAATCAATGCAGGTCGGTGACGTGGCCTGAAACGGGGGCGTTCTGCGGCTGGAACATCTTGCCGCGTTCCGCAAACAGGATCATCAGCAGCGCGGCCACCGAGACGCTGCAGAAACCGGCGGCTAGCGGCGTCACCGTGCCGTTGAAAGCCTGACCGATCAGCGTGCCGAGAATGCCGCCGAGAAAAGTCTGCATGAAACCCAGGATGGACGACGCCGTGCCGGCCAGCTGGCCAAGCGGCTCCATGGCCAACGCATTGAAATTGGCTCCAAGACAGCCAAACGGCAGCATGGCACTGGCAAAGAAGGTGATGAACAGCCAGAGCGGCATCTTCGTTTCCAGTGAAACCACCAGCCAAGCCAGGCTGATCACCAGAAACAGCAACAGCGCGCTTTGCGACAGGCGGCGCATGCCGACGCGGCCGACGAGGCGCGAGTTCAGATAGTTGGAGAAGGCGAGTACGCCCGCGACACCGGCGAAAATGACGGGAAACATCTCGCCGACGTCGAAGATGTTGACGTAGATTTGCTGCGCCGAGGCGATGAAGCCGAACATGGCGCCGAAGATGAAGGTGCTGGCGAAGGCATAGCAGAGCGCGATGCGGTTGGTGAGCACGATGCGGAAGCCGCCGAGGATGGATGAAAACGTCAGTGGCCGGCGATATTCGGGATGCAGCGTCTCGGGCAGGCGCAGCAGCGACCACGCCGAGACGATCATGGCTCCGACGGCCATGGTGACGAATATCCAATGCCAGGTCGCGAACAGCATGATGAACTGGCCGATGCCTGGAGCCACGACCGGGATCGCCATGAACACCATGAAGATCAGCGACATGACTTCGGCCATACGCCGGCCGTCGAATGTATCGCGCACGATCGAGACCGCTATGACGCGCGTGGCAGCCGCGCCAAGGCCTTGCACGGCGCGGCATATCAAGAGCGTTTCAAAGCTCGGCGCGATAGCGGCCGCGGCGGCCGCCGCCACATAGATGATCAGGCCGGCGACGAGCGGCGATCGGCGCCCGAACCGGTCCGAGATCGGCCCGAAGAACAGTTGGCCGCCGCCGAAACCCAGTATGTAGGCGGTGACCACATATTGCCGATGATTTTCGTTCTCGACCCCGAGCGAGGCACCGATCTGCTGCAGCGCCGGCAGCATGATGTCGATGGCCAGCGAATTGAGCGCCATCAGCGCCGCGCAGAGCGCGATGAACTCCCAGCGCGGAATCGGCAATTGGCTTGCCCGAGGCGAGTTGCTTGCCCCTTGCGGCGCTGATTTCTGCTGGTCCACGGCAAGTCCGATCTCTCAAACGAAAACGCGCCGGCGGGCCGGCGCATTTGGCTCGTCCTGGTCCCGGGATCCGGGCTTGTAAAATTGCCGAGGTGGGGCCGCCCCGGTGGCTTGGGCATGTCGATACCGACACGCCCAAAACTGAAGTCAAGCGGCGCCTTTGACGCTCACGCCCTTCTCGACCAGAAAGGTCTGCAATTCGCCGGCCTGGAACATTTCGCGGATGATATCGCAGCCGCCGACGAATTCGCCCTTGACGTAGAGCTGCGGGATCGTCGGCCAGTTGGAATAGTCCTTGATGCCCTGGCGCAGTTCGGCGGAGTCCAGAACGTCCACGCCTTTGTAGTCGGCGCCGATATAGTCGAGGATCTGGACGACCTGGCCGGAAAATCCGCATTGCGGGAAGCCGGGCGTGCCCTTCATGAAAAGGACGACGTCGTTGCCCTTCACTTCATTGTCGATGTAGTCGTTGATGCCGCTCATGGAATATCCTTTCACGCCTGTGGGAGTCAGGCTCGAAACATGTCCCTCAAATAAACCCATAGGTTGCCCGAAACAAGACTTTAGCCATGCCATCACCCGATGGCGCAAAGAATGGGCGGCTTTGGGCCAAGCGTGTCGGGTGGAATGCCTCAGTCGGGAACGCTGGTCTGCAGCGCCAGCGCGTGCAGCACGCCGCCCATATTGCCCTTCAGCGCGTCATAGACCATCTGATGCTGCTGGACCCGGCTTTTTCCGCGAAAGCTCTCGGCCACGACCTCAGCGGCGTAGTGGTCGCCGTCACCGGCGAGGTCGCGAATCGTCACACGGGCATCCGGTATGCCGTCCTTGATCAGTTTTTCGATGTCGTGGGCGTCCATTGCCATTGTGGAAATTCCTGTTTCGGAAGGGCGGCGGCGCGGCAGCCTATGTGATGAGAGTCGGGCAAGCCTAAAGCCTTTCCAATCCGGATTGAAGCGGTTCTGTCCAGTGTCCTTTCTGTTGGTGTTCAGGCGATGGGTTCACCCGGCCCCTGCGCCGGCTCATCCTCGCGCATCGAGAAGGCGCGGCCAAGGCTGAAGATCAGCACGTAGAGCGGGAGGTTGATCGCCATGTTGGCGATCGGCAGATAGCTGGTCATTCGCCAGGCGGGCGAGAAGAACGGCTGGCCGTAACCATCGCAGACAAGCGAAGAGCCGTACTCCCAAAAGGCCCCCAAGACGGCCGAGACGGCGAAAAGCTTGATGCAGGTGACGACGTGTCTTGTCCGCGCCTGGTCCGGCAGAAGCCGGTTCCAGAGCACCACGCAGACGATCGGAACCGCATAGATGAGGTTCTGCAGGACAAGCATGGGAAGCGTGCCGTTGGCCGCGGCGAGGAACTCTCCGCGCGTTTCCAGCCTGGGGCAAACCTCGCTCGATGTCGTCGAGAGCAGGAAGAAGACGAACGGCCCGAGGCACCAGAAGAAGAACAGCGACGGCCAGAAGACGACTGCAAGCAGCGCCCGGACGGCCAGTTTCTTATGATTGAGCAGGATCTCTGGACAAAACGGTTTTCCCTTTGTCCAAGAAAACCGGTTTCCACCTTTCAGGATCATGCCCTGGTCAACTGGCCTGATCCATGAAGCGCGGGAACCAGCCTTCATGGGCGGCGGTCAAGTCGCTGACCGGGATTGCCCTGGCATCGCCGAGCTTCAACGCGGCGCCGCCGGTCGAGCCGATCCACGGCGCGAAAATGCCGAGTTCGCCCTGCTGCTTGCGGATGGCGTCCCATTCATCGCCATGCGGATCGATCGACAACGTCAGGAGATAGCGGCCCTGGTCTTCGCCGAACCAGACCGGGATCGGATCGGTACCGACAAGCCCGGGAACGGTCGCGCCGATGCCCGACGCCATCGCCATTTCGGCCAGCGCCACCGCAATGCCGCCATCGGAGACGTCATGCGCGGCCGTGACGATGCCGGCAGCGATCAACGAGCGTACGTGGTCGCCGACGCGCTTCTCGTGGTCGAGGTCGACCGGCGGCGGCGGGCCGTCGCTGCGGCCGTGGATATCCCTGAAATAGACGGACTGGCCAAGATGCGTTCCCCAGGAAGCCGGTGCGCCGACCAGCAGGATCATCTGGCCTTCCGCGGCGAAACCGATCCGCGCCATCTTCGACCAGTCTGATATCAGGCCGACGCCGCCGATGGTCGGTGTCGGCAGGATGCCCCGGCCGTTGGTCTCGTTGTAGAGCGAGACATTGCCCGACACGATCGGGAAACCAAGCGCCCGGCAGGCGTCGCCGATGCCTTTCACCGCGCCGACCAGTTGGCCCATGATCTCTGGCCGTTCGGGATTGCCGAAATTGAGATTGTCGGTAGCGGCGAGCGGCAGCGCGCCGGTGGCAGTCAGGTTGCGCCAGCATTCGGCCACCGCCTGCTTGCCGCCCTCGTAGGGGTCGGCTTCGCAATAGCGCGGCGTCACATCGGAGGAGAAGGCCAGCGCCTTGGTCGGATGGCCCTCGACCCGCACCACGCCGGCATCACCGCCCGGAAGCTGCAGCGAATTACCCTGGATCAGCGTGTCGTACTGTTCCCACACCCAGCGGCGCGAAGACAGGTCCGGTCCGCCAAGCAGCTTCAGCAGCGCATCGGCGAGGTCGGCCTGCGGGATATCGTTGGCGGCAAGCGGCGCCGGCTTCTTCGGCTCGACCCAAGGGCGATCGTATTCGGGAGCCTTGTCGCCGAGATCCTTGATCGGCAGGTTGGCGACCTCGTTCCCCTGGTGCCGCACGCGGAAGCGCAGATCGTCGGTGGTCTTGCCGACGATGGCGAAGTCGAGGCCCCATTTGTGAAAGATCGCCTCGGCCTCCTTCTCTTTTTCAGGGCGCAGCACCATCAGCATGCGCTCCTGGCTTTCCGACAGCATCATCTCGTAGGCGCTCATGCGCTCCTCGCGCACCGGCACCTTGTCGAGGTCGAGTTCGATGCCGAGGTCGCCCTTGGCGCCCATTTCGACCGCCGAACAGGTGAGGCCGGCAGCACCCATGTCCTGGATGGCGATCACGGCGCCCGAAGCCATCAGTTCGAGAGAGGCCTCCAGCAGGCATTTTTCGGTGAAGGGATCGCCGACCTGCACGGTCGGGCGCTTCTCGTCGATCTTGTCGTCGAATTCGGCCGAGGCCATGGTGGCGCCGCCGACGCCGTCGCGGCCGGTCTTGGCGCCCAGATAGACGACCGGCAGGCCGACGCCCTTTGCCTCGGACAGGAAGATGGCATCGGTCTTGGCAAGGCCCGCGGCAAAGGCATTGACCAGGATGTTGCCGTTGTAGCGGGCGTCGAAATTGACCTCGCCGCCGACCGTCGGCACGCCGAAGGCATTGCCGTAGCCGCCGACGCCGGAAACCACGCCCGCGACCAGATGCCTGGTCTTGGGATGGTCGGGCGCGCCGAAGCGCAGCGCGTTCATCGCCGCGATCGGCCGCGCGCCCATGGTGAAGACGTCGCGCAAGATGCCGCCGACGCCCGTCGCCGCACCCTGGTAGGGCTCGATGAAGGAGGGATGGTTGTGGCTTTCCATCTTGAAGACGACGCAGTCGCCGTCACCGATGTCGACCACGCCGGCATTCTCGCCCGGGCCCTGGATGACTTGCGGGCCGGTGGTCGGCAAGGTGCGCAGCCATTTCTTCGAGGATTTGTAGGAGCAGTGCTCGTTCCACATCGCCGAGAAGATGCCGAGTTCGGTGAAGCTCGGCTCGCGACCGACCAGGTCCAATATGCGCTGATACTCATCGGGCTTCAGCCCATGCGAGGCGATGAGGTCTGATGTGATCGGGACGGAATTGGAAGTGGTCATGGGCGGCGATTTATGTCCATGGAGCAGGGATTTTGAGTCTCCTCTTATCGCAAGCCTTGCGGTCGATACACCCGCCGGCTGAGGAAAAAGGCAGAAAGCAACAGGGCGATAGATCGCGGCAGGCCTTTTGGTGAGCAGCGAAAGGCGTCCACCCAGCTTTCAAGTCCCCGCAAAACCAAAATGGGGAACGCTCCGATGCCCCGGTCGTTAGGTCCCTATCACCGAGGAGACAGAATCATGGCTACCAAGCAAGGCAAGAACGACAATCGCCTCTCGGACAAGGAAGCTCTCCATATCGCGGAGACCACCGACGTTTCGCCGCGGCAGGCCAAGGAATTGGCTGAGAAGCACGGCAAGGAAAAAGCCGAGAAGGAAGCCAAGAACTTCAAGGCCGAAGGTTGATCCGGGTCTGGTTCTGACAAGTCCAGTGTCGCAAGTCGACGTCTCGAGGCAGCAGGGCGGGTGGCCGCGAACGGTTCAGGAAAAGCTGTCGTAGCCCGCGCGGCCCTCGTCCAGCAGCCGCCTGATCACCGCGACGCCGCCGGCAACATCCTCGCGCCCGCTCGGCTGCGAAACACCGAAGCGCACCCCATGGAAAACCCGCTCCGAGCGCCCCGCCTTGAATTCATCCTCATCGTCGATCAGCACGCCATGCTCCAGGCAGGCATTCTTGAACGTGCCGGAAAGCCAGGGATCGGGCAGGGTGAGCCAGACGAACGGCACCTTGTCGTGCGATCTGAATGAGAAGCCCGCCAAACTTTCGCGCACTATGGACATGCGGGCGCTGATCTCCGCGATGCTGCGCTTGCGGATTTCGCTGGCCTGGCCGGAAAGCACCAGCCGGGCATTCACCTCCGCCAGCAGGAATGGCATGCCGCCGGTCATCATCTTGTGGGCGACCCGGATGCGATGGCGATAGGCGGGCGGGCAGGAGAGCCAGCCGCCGCGCAGTCCGGCGGCGACCGACTTCGACAGGCCGCCGGCGATGATGGTGCGCTCGGGCGCGAATTCGGCAAGCAGCGGTGTCGGGTCGTCGGTCAAATGGCCGTAGAGGTCATCCTCGATCAGGATGACGTTGTAATCACGGGCGATACGCGCGATCGCCTCGCGTCGCGCCGACGACAAGGTCACCAGGGTCGGATTCTGCGCCGTCGGTATCAGGAAGATCATCTTGGGGTGCTTTTGCGCGCAGACGCGTTCGAAATCCGCCGGATCGAGGCCTTCATCGTCCGAGGCAACCAGCGCGGTGCGCCGGCCGATCAGGCCGGCGCTGCGGGAAATCTGGGAGTAGGTGAGGTGCTCGAAGGCGACATAGTCGCCGGGCGTGGTCAGGGCCGCGATCGCGGCCATCACCGCGGCGTGGGTACCGAGGGTAGGCACAATTGTATCGATCGTTGGCCGGAAGGCATTCCGGGACAGCCAACGGGCGCCGGCTTCGTACCAGCGATCCGGGAAGTCGCGCGTGTAACTTGAGATCTCATGCGGATGGTCCTGTGCGGTGCGCGACAGGACGTCGGCTACAACGGCGCCCTGGCCGATATCAGGGGCTGCCGTGCTGTCGAACCGCAACTTGCCCTTGGGAGCATCGACATAGCGCGTGCCCTCCACGCTGGTGTCGGGCGCCTCCGGCTTCGTAACCCCGATGTTCTGGCTAAGCACATAGGTCCCGCGTCCGACTTCGCCGCTGACGAGACCGCGCTCGCGCAGCAATTGATAGGCCCGCCCGACGGTGCCGACCGTGGCACCGATGTCGTAGGCAAGGTCGCGCTGTGGCGGCAGTTTTGCCCCCGCGCCGATCACTCCTCGGTCGATATCCGCCTCGATGGAATCCGCGAGACGCTGATACAGCGGGCCTGAGCCGGTGAGATCTGGAACCCAATTTGTCATGGTGACAATTTTCTATATTGCACCGTTTTGGGAGTCAATACATATCGGCAGTGCACCAACCAAGGGTGCAATTGACATTTGGCAGAAAGAAAATGAATACAATCGGAACATTCCGCCACTCGGCAACCCAATTGCTCGGTCAGCCTGCTCGCCCGTCCGGGCAGCGCGGCTTCGCCGGCCGAATTGTGCATGTGGTCAGTTCGCTGGCGAAATGGATCGACCGCCTGCTGGAGCGCCGGCGCGGCCGACTGGCGCTGCTGGAGATGACCGACGATCAACTCAAGGACATCGGCATCTCACGCTGCGACGCTCACCGCGAAGGCATCAAGCCGCTCTGGGAATAGCGGCCCGTCTACCGGGTGCCTTTGCTCCCGAGGCGCCCGATAGCGTGGTCGACGAAAACGGCGACGACGCATATCACCAGGAAAAGTGTGGTTATGGCGAGCGCGGCCACGGCGACGCTCTCAACGCCGTTCCTGGCGACATCGAGGAAGGGATAGGGCACTTCGCCCGCCAGCGGCGCGCGCGCCAGCGCATAGGCCAGATAGGCGATGGGATAGAGCACCCACCAGGAGATGTCGCTCCATCGCGTCCTGCCATCGGCGCCCGATATCAGCCACCACAGCACGAACAGCACCGGCGTCACGTAGTGCAGCAGGATGTCGCAGAGCAGGAACAGGCCTTGCGGCTGCCAGAGCCGCGCCAGAACCGTGGCATAGACGATGAACACCAGGGTGATCGAAGCCGCGACGCCCGCGCGCATCCGTGGTCCGGCAAAGGCCGGCAGCCACGCATAGAAGCTGGATGACAACAGCGAGGCGTGGACCAGCACGGCGCCAATGTTGGTCAGGATGGTGAAGAAGCTGAAATAGAACACGATCGAGCCGAGCAGGCCGCGGCCCGCTACCATCGAAGCCGGAATGGTGATCGAGAACTGCAAAGCGAGCGCTATCAGGCCAACAACCAATCCCGCGATCTGCAGGAACCGGCCCATGGCTGGCTCAGGCGGTGGCTGCGCAGGCCGGATTGCCCGCTTGCCAGCGCGCGACATCGGAGCTGATGCGTGCGCCAAGCGGGTCGTTCATCAACGGTCCGAAGACGTCGACACGGCTTGAATTGCCCTGTGCCTGCACGACCAGCAACGGTTTGCCGCCATAGTGCTTGGCCGGCACCAGAAGGAAGCGCGGCGTGCCGCTGAACGAGTTCAGTTCATTGGCCATCTGATACTGCCTGAAGGCCGGATCCTTGCTGGCGATCCAGCATTTGTGGGCCGATATCGCCACCTGTTCCATGGAGAGCAGCGCGGCGCTCTTGCCCGACGGCACGGGCGTGCTCTTGGGGCTCGATTGGCAAGATGCCAAGGCAAAGCCTGACACGGCGATCAGGGCGATCGTCCTGTTCTTGATCAAGCGGCACCCATTTCGAGTTCGGACAGAGAGATCTTCAGGCCATCGGCCATCTCGCCCCACACCCTGGACAATGCCGGATGCTGCGAAGCGATCTGCTCATAGGCATCGAATCTGGGATAGGCGTCGAGCAGGTCGTGGCGGCCGGTCATGGCGCGGAAATTGTTGAAGATGAACCGCGTCGGCGTCAGCCAGGCATCGGCGAAACTGATGTCGCTGCCGAGCGCGAAGGGGCCTTGCGCCATGCGTGCCTCGATGGCGGCCAGCCCATGGTGCAGACGGGCGAATTGGGCGTCGATCTCGGCAGTGTCGCGCTTCGGCACGAAATGCAGTTCGAAAAGCTTCATCGTCGGTGTGAGTACGTCGAGATCGACGATGCGGGCAAACATGCGCACCAGCGCGCGGTCCTTCGAATCGGGCGGCAACAGAGCCGGTTCGGGAAACCGTTCCTCGAGATATTCGGCGATCACCACCGATTCGACGATCGTTTCGCCCGAGCCGGTGATCAGAACCGGAATCCGGTTCATCGGCGAGATGGCGCGAAACGCCTCGGGGATCGGAAAACCGGGCGGCGGCGCGATGATCTTGATCGGCACGTCCTTGATATAGGCCAGCGCCCGCACGATCGAAGAGTAGGGCGACAACGGCCGCGAATAGAGTTTCATGACCGTCTCTCCCTCACGCTATGATCTTGAATTGCCGCAATTCTTAAGGTTGCGGTTGCAAACTTCAAGCGGCAATGCCCAAGGCGCCTTCGAACAGCGCTCTGCCGTCATTGCCGCCATGCGCTGCTTCTATCAGATTCTCGGGATGCGGCATCAGGCCGAGCACATTGCCTTGTTCGTTGACGATGCCGGCAATGTCGTTGATCGAGCCGTTCGGGTTGGTGCCTTCGGCATAGCGGAACACCACCTGGCCTTCGCCCTCGAGACGGGCAAGTGTGTCGGCGTCGGCAAAGTAATTCCCGTCGTGATGCGCCACCGGCGAGCGGATGATCTGGCCCGGCTGGTAGCGACGCGTGAACATGGTGTTGGCGTTGGCGATCTCGAGCTTGACCTGCCGGCAGACGAATTTCAGCGAGGTGTTGCGCATCAGCGCACCTGGCAGCAGACCGGCCTCGACGAGAATCTGGAAACCGTTGCAAACGCCGATGACCATGACGCCCTTGGCCGCCTTTTCGGCGACCGCCCGCATGACCGGCATGCGTGCCGCGATCGCGCCGCAGCGCAGATAGTCGCCAAAGGAAAAACCGCCTGGGATGGCGATCAGGTCGACATCGGGAATTTCGGTGTCGGTCTGCCAGACGGTTGCCGGCGCCTGTCCGGAAATCTTGGTCAGCGCCGCGATCATGTCGCGGTCGCGGTTGAGGCCAGGGAGAAGGACGACGGCTGATTTCATTTTGGTTCGTAAGGCCTTTGTGCTTCGGCAAGTTCGCGCGGGTCGAGACGGCGCTCGATATGTTCTAGCCAATCATCCCGGCGAGCGAGCACGCCATAGATGTTCTTCACGTCACTCTCGGTGGCTATCAGATGACCGCGGATGGAGCCAAGCTCGGATTTTACCTCTCCGAGCGTCAAATCCATCCTGTCCAACCGTGATTGAATGGACTTGCGGCCTTCAAATATCAAGCTTCCATCGCGCTCGGCCATCAGTTCCTCCGGCACAACTTCAGGTAAGCGTCACACTATAATTCTCAATTACAGTGTTCGCCAGCAGCTTGTCGCACATGGCCTTGAGATCGGCCTCGGCCTTGCCCTTGTCGCTTTCCGAAAGCTCGACGTCGAACACCTTGCCCTGCCGCACTTGGCCGACGCCATCGAAGCCCAGCCCCGACAGCGCGTGTTCGATCGCCTTGCCTTGCGGGTCGAGCACACCATTCTTGAGGGTGACGGTAATGCGGGCCTTGATCACGCTGGACATGCTCCTGTTCTGAACGTTGGGCGCAAGCCGCTGTCAGTGCGGCTTGCCTTTGAGGCCATCGGTCGAGGCGACAAGCACCGGACCGGTAGGACGCGGCGGCTCGTTCTCGTTCATGATGCCGAGGCGGCGGGCGACTTCCTGATAGGCCTCGACGAGGCCGCCCATGTCGCGGCGGAAACGGTCCTTATCGAGCTTGTCCTGCGTCGCCACGTCCCACAGGCGGCAGGAATCCGGCGAAATCTCGTCGGCCACGACGATGCGCATCATGTCGCCCTCGAACAGGCGACCGCACTCGATCTTGAAGTCGACGAGCTGGATGCCGACCCCCATGAACAGGCCGGAGAGGAAATCGTTGACGCGGATGGCCAGCGCCATGACGTCGTCGATCTCCTGCGGGCTTGCCCAGCCGAACGCCGTGATGTGCTCTTCCGAAACCATCGGATCGTCGAGTGCGTCGGCCTTGTAATAGAATTCGATGATCGAGCGCGGCAGGACGGTGCCTTCCTCGATGCCGAGCCGCTTGGACAGCGAACCGGCGGCGACATTGCGCACCACCACCTCGAGCGGGATGATCTCGACTTCCTTGATCAGCTGCTCGCGCATGTTGAGCCGGCGGATGAAGTGGGTCGGGATGCCCATGCGGTTCAAATGATTGAAGATGTATTCGGAAATGCGGTTGTTGAGCACACCCTTGCCGTCGATGACCTCGTGCTTCTTCTTGTTGAACGCGGTTGCGTCGTCCTTGAAGAACTGGATCAGCGTGCCCGGCTCGGGTCCCTCATAGAGGATCTTGGCCTTGCCTTCATAAATGCGGCGGCGATTTTTCATTTGAATTTTTCTCTGGATTTGCGGACAGGCGGCAAGCGACCACTTCCTGTCCGTCCGCCTGAATTAATGCGGCGACGGTGACGTTCAATGCCGGGTCTATCCCAATCACACCGTTTGCTCAATCGGCAAATCCTTTCAATCAACCGCTTTCGAGACTGAAATGCCGCAGCGCAGCATATGACGAAGCATATTGACCGGCCCGCGACCTTTTGGTTTGTGCTTCGGCAACACACATATCCATTGCCAACGAATCGGATTTGACCGGAGGGACGCCATGAGCAGCATGAAAGACCGCGAAGAGGGCTTCGAGCGCAAATTCGCATTCGACGAGGAGCTTCGGTTCAAGGCTTCGGCGCGGCGCAACAAGGCGCTTGGTCTGTGGGCAGCCGAAAAGCTCGGAAAGTCCGGCGCCGATGCCGACGCCTACGCCAAGGAAGTCGTTGTTTCCGACATCGAGGAAGCCGGCGACCACGACGTGTTCCGCAAGATCCGCAAGGATTTCGATGCCGCCGGCGTCGAGCAGTCCGATCACCAGATCCGCCGCACCATGGACGAAATGATGGCGCAGGCGATCGAGCAGATCAAGAACACCTGATCCGGCCGCTTTCTGGCCCAATCGACCGCCCGGCCGATCCGGGCGGTTTTTCTTTGCCTTTGCGGCGGTTTCCGGCTGAAACTGCCGACGTTAACGAGGAAAGAGATTAGATGTCCCTGAAGTCCCGTCTTGCCGCAGATGAAACGCTGGTAACCGCCTGGTCGGGCGTGCCGGACGCCTTGACCGTGGAGATCCTCGCCAGGCAGGACTTCGATGCCGTGACACTCGACATGCAGCATGGCGGCCATCACGAGGACAGCGTCCTGCGCGGCCTGGCACCCGTGCTGGCCCTGGGCAAGCCGGCGCTGGTGCGCATTCCCGTTGGCCGTTTCGACATGGCCAGCCGTGCTCTCGATTTTGGCGCCGAAGCAGTCATTGCGCCGATGGTCAACTCGGTGGCCGATGCAAAGCTGTTCGCCGCGGCCATGAAGTATCCCCCGCTCGGCGAGCGCTCGTGGGGTCCGACCTATGCCTTTCCCCGCTATGGCAAGGGCGACTATGCCGAATGGCTGCGCGACACCAATCAGCGCACCATGGCTTTTGCCATGGTCGAGACGCGCGCCGCGCTCGATGCGCTTGACGGTATCCTCGACACGCCGGGCATCGACGGCATTTTCCTCGGGCCGTCCGACTTCTCGATCGCCTGGACCAACGGCACCACGGTCAATTCGACGCTGGAAAGCATGATGGAGACGGTGGCTTCGGTTGCCGAGCGCACCCGCAAGGCCGGCAAGCATGCGGCGATCTATGTCGTCGAACCGGCTATCGCCGGCCGCGTCGTGTCGATGGGCTATCGCCTGCTCGCCACGGGTTCCGAGCACGCGCTGATTTCATTGGGAGCAAGGACCTTGCTCAAGGACATGCGGGACTCGATCGGATCCTGAACCAGCGGACTGCTGTCGCCAGCGTGTTGCTCAGGCCTTTGCACCGCGAGCGCCGTGGCGGCCGATCCGCCGCGTCTGATCCTGTCGAACAAAGCGCCGAGCGCCTGGACCCACCAGTTGTTGAAAGCCATCAGCGGCAATGCCGCGAGGATCGACCCAGATATCGCGGCGGCAGCGCCGAGTGCGGCGGAGTCGCTTGCCAACAGCGCCCATGATCCCAACGAGCAGATAACGGGTACATGCACGAGGTAGAGCGGGAAAGACAGGTCGCCCAGGAAACGTGCGGCCTTGCCGGAGAGCCATGACGGTGGGTCATCCATGCTCAGCACGGCGTAAACCAGCGTGATGCTTGCCGGGATGGCCACGCAAGCTTGCCGCAAACCGATATCGGAAGCTGCAATATCGAGCACGGCGAAGGGCCGGTATATTCCGACAGCATCTCCTGCATAACCCAGCAGCACCAGCGAAATAATCGCCATGGCCCCTCTCACCCATCGATTCGGGCGAAATCCCATGGCGAGAAGCGGATAGAGTAGGAGGCTGGCCGGAAAGGCACAAAAAAAGAAGCTGACTTGCACCGCCAAGAATACGCCTGTTGCTATGCAAAGCCAGGACAATAGCGCCCAGCGGCCTTGGAAGAAAAAGGCGATCGGGGCGAGGGCGAAGGTCAGCATGCTGCCCCAGAACTCGATCGTCATGGTCCACAGGCTGCTGTCGTAATATTTGTCGCCGTAAATGAATGTCCGCCACGCTCCTTGCAGGAATGCGTCGGAGAAACTCGCTGTCTCCCGCGACAGTACCTTTGAAGCATTGCCGAATCTGCCGAGCCACTCAGATTGAGCGACCGCCGCTGCATCCTCGAAGAAATACAGATCGAGCTTGAAGATGACACAGGACGATAGAACCACAACAAGCACGGGTCCAGCCAGACGAGGCAAACGTTTGATCGCACCCAGCCGAAGGTCTTGTGCGTCGCGGGACTGGAAATAACGCTTCACAAGCACATAGGAAGAGAGGACGAAAAACAAGTAGACGGCAGAGCCGCCATTGAAAGCGATGAAAGCCAGACTTGTCTTGAGCGATTGCGCAGCCTCCTCTTCGCCCGCCGCGGACGGCGCAAAAGCACACAAGATATGCCAATTGAGAACGATAAGCGCTGCGGCACCTCTCAAGAATTCGAGTGAAGCGTCCTTGCGCAAGCATTGACCTCTGTTTCAAGGGCGAAGAATTGGCAGCCCGGTTCAAGCACGGATGATCATCCAGAAAGCAATTTCCACTGCTTCTGAATAGTTAACGCTGGCCCTCTTAAATTATTATTTATTCGAGTCCTGCAGTTTGATCGAATGCCATCGTGCGTTGATTTTGGCGCGCCTCAGAGGTCCGTC
This sequence comes from Mesorhizobium sp. B2-3-10, assembly GCF_006442275.1. Taxonomy (NCBI): domain Bacteria; kingdom Pseudomonadati; phylum Pseudomonadota; class Alphaproteobacteria; order Hyphomicrobiales; family Phyllobacteriaceae; genus Mesorhizobium; species Mesorhizobium sp. B2-3-10. The sequence continues at coordinate 305,722 of NZ_VFVT01000002.1, read as the reverse complement.
AGGAACTTGGCGAAGGTCATCGATCCCTCGGGCCAGGGGCCAAAGCCTGAATCCTCGCTGAGATGGCCGGTTTCTCCGGCATCGATGAACAGCGAGCCCCAGGCGCCGGCGATGTCCTCGGCGACATCGAAAGGGCAGAAGGGGTCGTTGCGGCTGGCGATCACGATGGAGGGAAACGGCAGCGGTTCGCGAGGATAAGGGCCGAAGGTCATCAGATGTCTTGGCTTGATCTTGGGATTCGCGACGTCCGGCGGTGCCACGAAGAAGGCGCCGGCGACCGGCTTCCGGAACTGCGGAATGGCTTGTACGGCCGCGGCCACTCCAAGTGAGTGAGCGACGAGAACGACAGGTCTCTCGGCCTCGTTGACCGCCTTGGCCACACTCGCCGTCCAGTCCTCGCGCACCGGCTTCGACCATTCCGCTTGCTCGACGCGGCGCGCCGTCGACAGTTTCGATTGCCAGCGGGTCTGCCAATGCTCAGGCCCCGAATTGGTGTATCCGGGAATGATCAGAATATCTGCGTCCTTGACTTTCATGGCGCTCAGATAGCGAGCGCGATTGCCTCATGCAACCGTTGATGGACAGGCTTCCGGTCGCAACGGTGAACACCATGTTCGCTTTTCGCTGTCTTGTGTGAACGATGAAGATCGACGATCTCTGTCGGGAGAGAAACAGCCGTGGAGGACCGGGATTTTGGCGCTGACACGACGTAGAGTGATCGGCGCCGCCGGACTCCTTGCTTTGGGAGCTTCGCGAGACGTCGCCGCAACGGAGACAATGATGAGCGAATTGCCATTTGCCGCCACCACGCCGGTGAGCGTCGCCCGCGTCGGCCTGAAGGCGCGTGATGCAGAGAGTCTTGCCGCCTATTATCGTAAAGTCGTCGGACTGCAGGAATTGAGCCGCGCCGACGGCGCGATCACGCTCGGCGCCGGCAGCCGTCCGCTGATGGTGCTTGAGCCGGACAGCTCCGCCAAACCGGACGATCCGCGCAGCGCCGGCCTGTTCCATACGGCTTTCCTGCTGCCCAGCCGTGCCGATCTCGGACGCTGGATCAACCACGCCATCTCAGACAAGATCGCTATCGAGGGCGCTTCGGACCATCTGGTCAGCGAAGCGCTCTACCTGACCGACCCCGAGGGCAACGGCATCGAAATCTATGCCGACCGCCGCCCGCAGGATTGGAAATGGAACGGCGACAAGATCGCCATGGCGACCGAGCGGATGAACATTCCGTCTGTCGTTGCCGAAGTGCCGGCCGGCGATGCGGGATGGCAAGGCGCGCCGGAAAACAGCGTTGTCGGCCATGTCCACCTGCGCGTCGGCAGACCGGAAGAGGCCGAAGCCTGGTGGAACCAGGAATTCGGCTTCGACACGGTCGCCAAATATGGCGGCCAGGCGGTGTTCCTGTCGTCGGGGCATTATCACCACCACATCGGCGCCAATGCCTGGCAAAGCGCCGGCGCCGGCCGCCGCGACCCCTCCCGCTCGGGCCTTGCCTGGGTCGAGATGCGTTCGGACAATGTGAGCAGCGAAACGACCCGTGAGGATCCTTGGGGCACGGTGATCAGGACCGTGCCAGGTAAGGCTTGACTGGACGTCACCACGGCTTTTTCTCCGTAAACGGGGGAAGGAAAGCTCATGCCCCTCCGAAAACCCGCTTGAAGATCGTGTCGACGTGCTTGGTGTGGTAGCCCAAGTCGAATTTCTCGCGGATTTGCGCCTCCGGCAGCGCGGCTGTCACTTCCTTGTCGGCCAGAAGTTCCTCAAGAAAATCAGCGCCTTGTTCCCACACCTTCATGGCGTTGCGCTGCACCAGCCGGTAGGAATCCTCGCGTGACAGGCCGGCCTGCGTCAGCGCCAGCATGACGCGTTGCGAATGCACAAGGCCGCGAAACTTGTTCATGTTGTTCAGCATGTTGTCGGGATAGACGACCAGCTTGTCGACGACGCTGGTCAGGCGTGACAGCGCGAAATCAAGCGTCACGGTGGCGTCCGGGCCGATCATGCGCTCGACCGAGGAGTGCGAGATGTCGCGCTCATGCCAGAGCGCCACGTTCTCCATCGCCGGCAGCGCCATGGAACGCACCATGCGGGCAAGGCCGGTGAGGTTTTCGGTCAGCACCGGGTTGCGTTTGTGCGGCATCGCCGACGAGCCTTTCTGGCCCGGCGAAAAATACTCTTCCGCTTCCAGCACTTCGGTGCGCTGCAGATGCCGGACCTCGATCGCCAGCCGCTCGATCGAGGAGGCGATAACGCCGAGGGTCGCGAAGAACATGGCGTGGCGGTCGCGCGGAATCACCTGCGTCGACACCGGTTCCGGCTTCAGTCCGAGCTTTGCCGCCACATGTTCCTCGACATAGGGCTCGATGTTGGCGAAGGTGCCGACCGCGCCCGAAATCGCACAGGTGGCAATGTCTTCGCGCGCGTGCACCAGCCGCTCGCGGCAGCGCGAGAATTCGGCATAAGCCTGCGAAAGCTTTATGCCGAAGGTCGTCGGCTCGGCATGGATACCGTGGCTGCGGCCGATGGTGACGGTGTCCTTGTGCTCGAAGGCGCGGCGCTTGAGCGCTGCAAGCAACGTATCGATGTCGGCCAGCAGAATGTCGCTGGCGCGGGTGAGTTGCACCGCAAAGCAGGTGTCGAGCACGTCCGAAGACGTCATGCCCTGATGGATGAAGCGCGCGTCGGGCCCGACGAATTCGGCAAGATGGGTGAGGAAGGCGATAACGTCATGCTTGGTGACGCGCTCGATCGCGTCGATCTTCTCGACGTCGAATTCGGCCGCGCTTCCCTTTTCCCAGATGGTTTTGGCCGCTTCCTTGGGGATGACCCCCAGTTCGGCCAGCGCGTCGCAGGCATGGGCCTCGATTTCGAACCAGATGCGAAACCGGGTTTCGGGCGACCAGATGGCGACCATTTCCGGCCGGGAATAGCGAGGGATCATCGGTCATTCCTGATGTGTCGGAGGGATTTGTCCGCGTCCTAACAGAGGCGGCCCAAATGCTCAACGCTGCTGCCGTGCAAACCAGAGGCTGACGGCGAACAAGGCGACGAAACCAAGCGGGAAATAGAGCCGGATGCCCAGCACCACGAACTGGTAGGACGCCACCGCCATCGTGAAGGCGAGCTGAAAGCCCCAGGTGAAGGTGAATACGGGCGCATGCCATTCGGCATAGTAGGAGCGGTATTGCAGGGCATACAGCAGGGCGGTGAGGCCGATCGTTGCGGCAGCAAGCCCTACGAATATCGCCGCGAAGGCGACCTCCCGGCCCCTTCCGAGCGAAACCAGCCGTGCGGCAAAGAGGCCAACCGGAAAGGCCAGGGCGCCGCCGACGGCAAACAGCAGGGACACGGTGCGGATCTTGCCCGGCGTCACCCAATTGTCCAGCAACAGGTTGACGAGTGCGCTGGCGCCCATGGCGGCGGCCCACAGCAGCGCACCGAGAAGCGCTGCACGCAGTGTCGGCATGGCGCCGCGAAGGTGGTGCAGGGCGCGATTGCGCCTGACGGGTTGGACAAGCTCTGTCACAGGTGGCCGGTCACGGCGATCCAGCGAAAGTCCGGCCCTTCGAAGCCATACTGGCGCACCGCGATCAGCACCGCATAAGCGCTGAGGCTGTCCATCGAGAACGTCTGCACCGCGCCGATGCGGTAGCCGTTCGGGCAGCCCCGGCTCTTGGGGATCGCTTTGTCCTCGTGCAGCAATTTGGTGGCGCCGCCATCCCGCGCCTCGATACGCAGCAACCGGAAGCCATTGATCTCGCCCTGGCTGGCGCAACTTTCGGTGTCATTCATGCCGATCTCGTCGAGCCGGAACTCGAGCGGCTGGTCGACAGGGGAAAAGATCGGTCGCGGATTGACCACTATGCGATGTGGATCGGCCGAAAGCTCGGTCACCGGGTTGGAGCCGGCGGTGATGCCGCGGTTGGCACTCAGCTCGGCCTGGCTGACAATGGCCTCGCCCTTTTGCCGGGCCTGAAGGCGGGCAGCGTCGAGCGTTGCCTTCTCGTCGTCGAGCCGGACCCTGACCGGCGTGCCCTTGAGAAAGCTGTCGTTGCTCGTGTCGATGTAATACCGGTTGGCATAGGGAAAGCCCGACCCGTCCTGGATGCCGTACTCCTCGAAGGCGAACACGCCGCCATCCCGGGTGAAGCCCAGGATTTCGAGCTCCGCGACATCGCCGGCCTGGGCAATCGACGCCGCGAACTGCGTGGCCAGGCAAACGGCAAACAGGAAAAGCGTCCGCATTGTCATCGCTCCTTCGGCCTGATCGCTTCAATCCCTAGCACGACGAGATCAAAACGTCATGCGGACCAGGGCCGATGCATCCAAACCGCTCGTCATTTGTTATTGTCGGCAGTCCCAAGGGAAACCCACCCCAATGGAGAAGCTAACATGACCGACACCAGCAAAATTCGTGAGCACATGGAAGTCGTCGGCGCCGACGGCGTGCATATCGGCACCGTCGACAAGGTCGATGGTCAGCGCATCAAGCTGACCAAGGCCGACAGTGGCGAGGGGGCTCACAAGGGCCATCACCACTATATTTCCCTGGCCCTGGTTGCCGAAGTCGATGGCAAGAAGGTGTGGCTGTCCGCGAATTCCGATGTCGCGGTGACGTTCGAGGAAGAAAAATCCGATCCGGTTTGATCGACGGCTTTAGCCAGCCTAGTGACGTGACGACCAGACGGGAAACAGGTCGTTGTCGGCTGGCGTCGCGGTAAACACGCCACGGCTGATGGCGCGCGCCATAGTGGCGCCGGCGGCGGCGTAGAGGTCGATTGCCGCGTCGGCGGTCAGTTCGACCCCGCTCTTGCCGGTGGCCAGCGCGAACACCAGGTCGCCGTCGGCCGGCGTATGGGTCGGCCAGATGGCGCGTACGAAGCCGTCATGCGCCGAAATTGCCAGGCGTTTGGCGGCGGCCTTGGTGAGAACCGCGTCCGTGGCAATGACCGCGATGGTCGTGTTGCCGCCGCTGTCCATCTGCCGTCCGTGATCCTTGTCCCGGTATTTCAGCAAAATCCGCTTCGCGTCCTCGGGCATGGGCGAGGGATAACCAAGCCCGCCGAATTCATCGCCGATTTCGAAGGGTGCCGCCCAGAAATGGCGGGTGCGGCCGACGGTCACCGAGCCGGTCGGGTTGACGGCGGCCAGCGCGCCGATGGTGATCCCATTGTCCAGCAGTGTCGAGGCGGAACCCAGGCCACCCTTCAGCCCCGACGTCAGTGCACCGGTTCCGGCGCCCGCCGTGCCAAATTGGAAATCGACAGCGGCAGTCTGCACCGACTCGTAGCCGAGGTCGCGATAGGGGGGATAGCGGCCCCAGTCCTTGTCGCCGCCATTGCGCAGATCGAAGAGGATCGCCGCCGGCACGATCGGTACGCGGAAGCCGCCAACCTCGAAGCCGATGCCGCGTTCGCGCAATGCGGCCTGCACGCCGGAGGCAGCATCGAGGCCGAAAGCCGAACCGCCTGACAGCACCACGGCATGGATCGTCTCCACCAAATTGTGCGGTTCCAGCAGATCCGTCTCGCGGGTGCCAGGCGCGCCGCCAAGAATCTGGACTCCCGCGACCGGCGGCTCGTCGCAAAGGACGGTCGTCACGCCGGACTTCAGCCTGGCGTCGGAAGCATTGCCGACGCGCAGGCCCATGACATCGGTGATGAGATTGCGTGGACCGGTGCGGAACATCAGTTGTTTTCCAAGGGCACGAAGCGGGTGCCGTCGAAGCGGAAGACACGGTAGAGGCTCTGGCTGAGGTCGCCCTTCTCGTCGAAGCGGACCGGTCCGATCGCCGTGGTGAAATCACGCCCGGTGAGTGCCTCGGCCAGCGGCCCGCCGGAGCCTGCTGCGTCCGACGATGCGGCCTTGGCGATCTCGACCGCAGCATAAGCCGGCAGGGCGTAGCCGTCCGGCACGATCTTGTGCGCGGAGAAGCTTTCCAGCACTTTGGGATCCGCGACATCGGCCCATTCGGGTGGCGCGATCATCAGCGTGCCGGTCGCGTAAGGCACGTCGCCGGGCGGCGTGCGCAGGTTTTCGCCGCCGGCAAAGACGATGCCCGTCTGGAGCTGGGCGGCATCGCGCCCCATGATGGCGATGTCGTCGCCGTCGCCGCCGGCAAAGACATGCGTGGCGCCGGCCTTTTTCAGCCGTCCCACCAGGCCGATCTGGTTGTCGAGCTGCGGCCGGAACGTGTCGACGAAGACCGGTTTCAGTGCCGCCTGCTCGGCAGCAGCACGAAATGTCTGCGCCATCTCACGGCCATAGATGGTGCCGTCGTCGATGATCGCGAACAGCTCGTTCCGCCATAGCCGGGTGAGGTTAGCGGCAACGGCGTTGCGCTCGTCGTCGCCGCGCGGGCCGAGGCGATAAACCGGCCAGCCGGTCTTGGCGCGGCGGTCGGTCAGGCTTTCGGTTCGCACACCAACGGTGATGACAGGAATATTGGCGTCCTTAAGGACAGGCATCGCCGCCTCGATCGCCTCCGTGCAGAGGAAGCCGATCACGACATTGACCTTGGCTGCCACGAATTCCCTGGCCGCCGCGGCGCCGCCATCGCCGGTGCAGGCGTCATCAACAGTCTTGAGTTGGATGCCGTCCACCTCTGCCGCGAGCCCGGCGCCAGCCTCGATCTGCCTGCCGAGGATGGCCGATGGTCCCGACAGGGGTGCTGCGACACCAATCGTGAGCGTCTGTGCGCTGGCGGCGCCGGCCATGAACAGCCAGGCCAGCGCTGCGGTTATGGTTGCCCCGGATCGCATGCTGCCGAAGAATTCCTCCAAGCCCGCGACGTCGCGCAGGCGTCAAATTCCCGCCAAGACCTAAAGGCTGCCCGGCCTTGGTGCAACACGCGAATTCGGGATATGGGCCAAGCACTTCGCTTGTGGCATGTGATGTCTGGCCATATATGTCAGGTGAACAATGGCCATGGAATCTTCCAGTGCTGAAGAAGAACGATATTGGACCGCAGGCCTATCGCGACGCGATGAGTCATTTTGCCGGTCATGTCCATGTGGTGACCACCGACGGACCCGCCGGAAAGCGGGGGACGACGGTGATCGCGGCATGTTCTGTGTCGGATACGCCGCCGACCATCCTGGTCTGCCTCAATCGTGAAAATGCCAAGAATGAGCTGTTCGTGAAGAACGGCAAATTTGCCCTGAACACGCTGGCTTCGCACCAGGAGCCGCTGTCGATTGGATTTTCCGGCATGACTGGCCTGCCGGTCGAAGAGCGCTTCGCGCTCGGCGAATGGGATGTGATTTCCACCGGCGCGCCGACGCTGAAGGGCGCGCTAGCCGTGTTCGACTGCGAACTGATCGACACCAAGGACCTGGCCACCCATCGTGTGCTTTTTGGCAAGGTGACAGGTCTGCGTATGGGCGATAATTTGCGGCCGCTGATCTATCACGCCCGCGGCTACCACGTCCTGGAAAGTGGGGCCGCCGCACCCGCGGAGAAGGAATGAGCGACTTGAAACCGCGCCCCGTGCCGCGGACGATCGACGAAACGCTCGATCTCCTGACCGGCGCGGACTATGTCGCGGACCGGTCGCTGGCAACGGTGCTTTTCCTGTCTCTGCGCATGAGGCGGCCGCTTTTCCTCGAAGGCGAGGCCGGCGTCGGCAAGACCGAGATCGCCAAGGTGTTGGCCGAGGCGCTTGGCCGCCGGCTGATCCGCCTGCAGTGTTATGAGGGGCTCGACGTCTCCTCGGCCGTTTATGAGTGGAATTACGCCGCGCAGATGATCGAAATCCGCATGGAGGAGGCCGCCGGCAAGGTCGACCGCTCCGCCATGGAGCGTAACGTTTTCTCCGAAAAGTACCTGATCCGCCGGCCGGTGCTCGATGCGCTGACCGGCAAGACGGGCGCAGCCCCGGTTTTCCTGATCGACGAACTCGACCGCACCGATGAAGCCTTCGAAGCCTTCCTGCTCGAAATCCTCTCCGACTTCCAGGTGACTGTGCCTGAACTCGGCACGATCAAGGCGGAAGAGCCGCCGATCGTCATCATCACCACCAACCGCACCCGCGAAATCCACGATGCGCTGAAGCGGCGCTGCCTTTATCACTGGGTCGACTATCCCAGTGCCGAGCGCGAACTGGAGATCGTGCGCCGCAAGGTGCCTCGGGCCAACCAGCGGCTTTCGGCCGAAGTGGTGTCCTTCATCCAGAAGCTGCGCCAGATCGAGCTGTTCAAGGTGCCGGGCGTCGCCGAAACCATCGACTGGGCCGGCGCGCTGACCGAACTCGACAAGGTGGCGCTCGATCCGGAGACGGTGTCCGACACGGTCGGGGTGCTGCTGAAATACCAGGACGACATTGCCCGCATCGGCGCGGGCGAGGGCCGGCGCATCCTCGATGAGGTCAAGGCCGAGCTCGCGGCGGCGGAGTAGGGTGGTGAAGGCATCCCGACCCGACCCTGGAGAGGCGACGGCGGACGGCCGGATCGCAGACAACATCGTCTATTTCGCCCGCACCTTGCGCAAGGCCGGCATGCGGGTCGGGCCCGCTTCGGTCAAGGACGCGATCGAGGCGGTGCTCGTCGCCGGCATCGGCTCGCGTGATGACTTTTACTGGACCCTGCACGCCGTTCTGGTCTCGCGGCATGAGGATCATGCCACCTTCGACGAAGCTTTCCGACTGTTCTGGAAATCGCGCGAATTGATCGAGAAGCTGCTGGCGATGTTTTCGCCGGTGGCGCCTGACGTCAGGCAGAAGCAGAAACCGCGCGCGGCTGAAAATCGCGTCAGCCAGGCGATGTTCGAGGGTCATCGGAAAAACCAGACGCCTCAGGAAGTCCCTGAGATCGAGGTCGACGCCCGCTTCACCTTTTCCGGCAACGAGCTGTTGCGGGGCAAGGATTTCGCGCAGATGAACGCAGTCGAGATGGCTGACGCCAGGAAGGCGATCGCGGCGTTGCGGCTGCCTGTCGACATGGTGCGGACCAGACGCTTCAAGGCCGATGCGCATGGCCGCCGCATCGATCCACGTGCCATGATGCGCTCGTCGGCGCGCACCGGCGGTGAATTGATCCTGCCGAAATTCCGCTCGGTCCGCGAAGTTCATCCGCCCCTGGTGGTGCTGGCCGATATTTCCGGTTCGATGAGCCAATACACGCGCATCTTCCTGCATTTCCTGCATGCGCTGACGGAAAAGCGCCGGCGCGTGCACACTTTCGTCTTCGGCACGCGGCTGACCAACCTGACCCGGCAGATGCGCCACCGCGATCCCGATGCCGCCCTTGCCGATTGCTCGGCGGCGGTCAAGGACTGGTCGGGTGGCACGCGCATCGGCGATACGCTAGCCGAGTTCAACCTTGTATGGTCGCGACGTGTGCTGGGACAGGGCGCGGTGGTGCTTCTGATCACCGACGGGCTGGAGCGCGACGATATAGGGGGCTTGGCGGAAGAAATGGAACGGCTGCACAAATCCTGCCGGCGGCTGATCTGGCTCAATCCGTTGTTGCGCTTCGATGGTTTTCAGGCGCGCGCCCGCGGCGTCAAGGCGATGCTGCCGCATGTCGACGAATTCCGCTCGGTGCACAATCTCGACGCGCTCGCCGATCTCTGCGCCTCGCTGGACAAGAAATCGGTTCTTTCCGTCGATCCACGGCGGTGGATGGATGCTGGCGCAAGGCGCGCAGCATAGCCATATATTTCCCGGCTTTTGGAAAAACAGACCCTGAGAGAAGCAACGATGAGTGACAGTCTTTATCTCGATGAGGCCCGCGACCCGCTGATCATCGCGGAAGCCTGGATGAAGGACGGCAAGGATGTCGCGGTCGCGACCGTGGTCGAGACCTGGGGTTCAGCGCCGCGCCCGGTCGGCAGCCACCTTGTCATCGATGCCGATGGCAATTTCCACGGCTCTGTTTCGGGCGGTTGCGTCGAGGGCGCTGTCGTGACCGAGGCGGTCGACGTCATCGGCTCCGGCAAAGCCAGGATGCTGGAGTTCGGTGTTGCCGATGAGACCGCCTGGCAAGTCGGCCTGTCCTGCGGCGGCCGCATCAAGGTTTATGTTGAGCGATTGGGCTGACCTCCGATGGATCCTTATGCGCTGAAGACGCTCAATGCCGAGCGGCGCGCCCGCCGCGCGGCGATCCTCGTCACTGATCTCGGTGATGGTCGCGACCGTATCGTGCGGGAGGGCGATCAGGTCGCCGGCGATCTCGGTGCGGCGATCGCCAAGGCGTTTCGATCCGGCAATTCGGGGTCCGTCGAGGCGGAAGGGCGGACCTTCTTCCTCAATGCGCATCTGCCGCGGCCGCGTCTGGTGGTGATCGGCGCCGTGCATATCAGTCAGGCGCTCGCGCCGATGGCCCGGATCGCAGGCTATCCCTTGGAGATCATCGATCCGCGCACCGCCTTTGCCACATCGGACCGCTTTCCCGATGTCGCCTTGCATGCCGACTGGCCGCAGGATGTGCTGGAACGCCAGCCGCTCGACGCTTACACCGCGCTCGCCGCCGTCACCCATGACCCGAAGATCGACGATTTCGCGCTGAAGGCGGCACTCGACGCCAACTGTTTCTATGTCGGAGCGCTCGGCAGCCGAAAGACGCATGCCAGGCGCGTCGAGCGCCTGCTGGCGCTGGGCGCGAGTGCGGACCAGATCGCGCGTATCCACGCGCCGATCGGGCTGGACATCGGGGCGGCAAGCCCCGCCGAGATCGCCGTCGCCATTCTCGCGCAGACCATTCTTGCCTTCCGCTCGCGCGGCCTCGACGCGAAGGGCGCGCTGGCGTGAAATTCGGTCCGATCCTGATCGACGCGGCCGAAGGGGCGGTGCTGGCGCATGCGACCGCGGCCGGCGAAAAGCGATTTCGCAAGGCGCACAGGCTGAGCGCCGAAGATGTCTCCACGCTCAAGGGGGCAGGTGTTTCGCAGGTCGTTGCGGCCGTGCTGGCGCCGGACGATCTCGGCGAGGACGCCGCGGCGCAAAAAATTGCCGAAGGCATGACCCTAGGCGGCATCGAGGCGAAGCCCGCCGCTACCGGCCGGGTCAATCTCCACGCCAAGGCGGCTGGCATCTTCACCGTCAATGCCGCTGTCATCGATGCGATCAATGCGGTCGATCCCGCTATCACCATCGCCACGCTTGGCCAGCACGCGCCGGTCGAAAAGGGCCAGATGGTCGCGACGGTGAAGATCATCCCCTTCGCGGTCTCTTCCTCGTTGGTGGCCGCCGTGACGGAAATCTGTACCAGCGGCGAAATTTTTGCCGTCAACGCCTATCGGCCGATGCGTGTCGGCGTCGTCCAGACGGTGCTGCCGGGCACCAAACCAACCGTGCTCGACAAGACGCTGCGCGTCACCGAAGCCCGGCTGGCGCGCTCCGGCGGCAGGCTGACGGCGGAGCGCCGTACGCCGCATGAGATCGCCCCTGTCGCCGAGGCTGCCATCGCGCTTGCGCGCGACAACGACATGGTGGTGATCTTCGGGGCTTCCGCGATGAGCGATTTCGCCGACGTCGTTCCGGCGGCGATCGAGAGGGCGGGCGGTACCGTCATCCGCGCGGGCATGCCGGTCGATCCCGGCAATCTGCTGGTGCTCGGCACACTCGGCGGCAAGCGCATCATCGGCGCGCCTGGCTGCGCCCGCAGCCCCAAGGAGAACGGCTTCGACTGGGTGCTCGACCGATTGATTGCCGGCCTGGACGTCACCGCGCGCGACATCGCCGGCATGGGCGTCGGCGGCCTGCTGATGGAGATACCGACGCGGCCGCAGCCGCGCGAGCCGCTGCCGGCCAAAAGTCGGCTCAAGGTCGGGATCGTGCTTCTGGCGGCGGGCCGGTCGAGCCGCATGGGCGGGCCGAACAAGCTGATGGCGCTGTTCGACGGCCAGCCGCTGGTGCGCCGCACCGCCGAACGCGCTCTCGCCTCGAAGGCTTCGGGCACGATCGTCGTCACCGGTCATCAGCGCGAGCGGGTGCGCGCGGCATTGTCGGGCCTCGACGTCACCCTCGCCGACAATCCCGATTTTGCCGATGGCCTGTCGACCTCGCTTAGGGCCGGCACTGCTTATCTGCCCGAAGACGCCGCTGGTGCGATGATCGTTCTGGGGGACATGCCGGGTGTCGCATCCGACGATCTCGACAGGCTTATCGATGCCTTCCGCAGGGCCGGCGGCAACTCGGTGGTCCGTGCCACGCACCAAGGCAAACGCGGCAACCCGGTGCTTTTGCCGCGCTCGTTATTCGCGGCAATCGCCCATCTCGAAGGCGACACCGGCGCTCGCCATCTGGTCGAGGCCGAAGGGCTCGATGTCATCGATGTCGAGATCGGGGAGGGCGCGTCCGTCGATGTCGACACCCGAGAGGCACTGGAAGGCGCGGGCGGCGTGCTGCAGGATTGACAAACAGAGGCGGCATTAGCATGCCTGCGGTATGGCTATTCGTACCGTCGCGTGCCGCGCTTTCGTCACGGCAATGCTTTTCTTGTTTTCCTCGGCCGCCAGTGCCGACACATTGTCCCTGAAACCCTTCAAGGACGATCTCTTCGCCTATCCGGCGACGCTGTCATCCGACAGCAACGGCGCCTACACGGTCCTCGACTACCGCGAGATGCGCGACATCAACCAGCGCGACGAGGTGCCGGAAAAGCGCGTGCATGCCCAGTACACCGACACCGGCGTACGCAAGGTGCAGCAGGATCTGATGCTGAAGACCGACGCCGGCGATGTCAGGCATGTCGCCGTCGGCAAGACGCAAGGAGCCGCCATCATCGTGCTTTACCTGCATGGGCAGGGCGGCAGCCGCAAGCAAGGCGTCGACGATTTCACCTTCGGCGGCAATTTCAACCGGCTTAAGAACCTGATGGCCGGCAATGGCGGGCTCTATATTTCTCCGGATTTTCCTGATTTCGGCGACAAGGGCGCGGCACTGGTCGCGGCCCTGATCGACCATTATGCCGAACAGTCTCCGGGCGCGAAAATCTTCGTCGCCTGCGGCTCGATGGGCGGCGCGCTGTGCTGGAAACTTGCCGCACGCAGGGATACTGGTGGCCGCGTGAATGGACTGCTGCTGCTCGGATCGCTGTGGGACGAGGGCTTTCTCGGCAGTCCAGCCTTCAAGCGTCGCGTGCCAGTGTTCTTCGGCCAGGGCAGCCACGACGTGGTCTTTCCGGTGGCCAACCAGGAAGCGTTCTTCCGCTCCATCCTTGCCAAATCAAAAAACTATCCGACCCGCTTCGTGCGCTTCGAGACCGGCACGCACGGCACGCCGATCCGCATGGTAGACTGGCGCGGCACGCTCGACTGGATGCTGTCGAAGGCACCATAAGCCTGATGCGCTAGAGGATCTAAGGCGCGGTGTTGTAGTCGACGACCGTCTGCGGGTTCTCCTCGCCGTCATAGGACGCGTCGACGTCATACTGGACCAGCGAGAAATCGCCGTTCCGGAACAGATATGTCCCGGCATCCGAAGCATCGCCGACGCCGCGCCATTTGTTGAACGTGGTGATGGTGTGAGCGTTCTGGTCATAGTCGGAATTGACCGCCCACCCTGTGGTCCGGAAGCCGACCACCGTTACACTCAACAGCTTGCCGTCGCTGTCGTTGTTCTCGTAGCGTATATCGGTCTCCGGCTCGGCGAACTCCAATTGCCTGACACCGTCCACCTCGTCGGTCATGTAGTAGACCGAGCTTTCATTGTAGGCGGCGGCCGAGCAGGAGAAGTGGAACAGCCGGGTCTCCTTGTCAGGATCGTTCGGCTGAGCATTCCTGTCCTTGTATTTGATCGAAAAGACCTCTGGCTCATTGGCCAGGCGGTCCTTGTCGCATTGGTCGCCATAGGTCGCCAGGAAGGCCTTCTTGGCCTGTTCCAGTGCGGTGTCCTTTTTCGGCGGCGGCGGGCCGTCGCCGCAGCTTGGCGGCAAAGCCTCCCCGAAGTCGGCTGTGGAGGGCTTCAGCGCTCCCTTGTCGATGAAGATAGGCTGGAACGGCGGCGCCTGGATCTGGGCGTTGACCTGGCGCAGCGTATAGCAGCCGGCGAAAACCTTCGCCTCGCCCTTCTTGTCGGTTGCCTGGATGGCGACCGGGACGTTGTAATAGATGCTGCCCGCCGCGCCCTCGTCCGAAATCGGACCGGTCTTGACCTCCACCTTGTCGGTGCCGTCATAGCCTTTGACGAATGTGTCGAAATCCTTTGCCGGCTTTGTATCACCGAAGTAGCCCCAGGCGCGGGCGAATTCATGCCGGTTGATGGCGCTGTAGAGTGAGCGCACGACCGCATCCGCGCTCGACCGATCATCGACGTAAGGCGCTTCGGGCGTATCGGCTGCGGCCAATGCCGCGTGGCCTGTCGTGGCAAGGGAGAGAAGGGCAGTCGCTGCGAAAAGGGCGCGTCTCATCGGGAATCTCCGCTCGATAACGAAGATTCTACCACGGCGATTGCGGCGACGTGGTGACGCCATGCGCCCGCCGCTTGAAGAATCGCGCCTGAGAGCGCTACGTCCTCCCGCCGGCGTTCCTGCCGGACAGGAGATCCGACGTGACGATATCGATGTATGAGGCATCCGTGCCCGTGTTTTCAGCCAGGCTGAAAGCACTTTCCAGTGTGCTGGCTGCAGCCGAACAGAATGCGCTTGACCGCAAGATCGACCCGCAGGTGTTTTTGACGGCGCGGCTGGCGCCCGACATGTTCGCACTTGCCAGGCAGGTGCAGATCGCAACCGACCATGCCAAGGGCGCGCCTTCACGGCTGGCCGGCCGCGAAGTGCCTAAATATGAGGACAATGAAGCAAGCTTCGCCGATCTCGAAGCGAGGCTCGCCAAGACGGTCGCCTACCTGGCGACTTTTTCCGCAGCCGATATCGACGGGTCGGATGACCGGATGATCGAACTGAAGCTGGGGGGCCGGGAAACGACGCTGAGCGGCATGCAATATCTGCTGCATGTGGCCATGCCCAATTTCTATTTCCACCTGACCACCGCCTACGACATCCTGCGCCACAATGGCGTGCCGTTGGGCAAGGCGACATTCCTCGGATCGCGTTGAGAAATCGGACTTTGAGATGTCCCGGGTCGATCCGGGACATCTCGCACCTGCTTAGCGGATGGACATTTCGCGGGCGATGCGCGGGAAATCGGCGGGCTTGATGCCGATGTCGGCGCGCTCGGCATTGCTCATCGAATAAAGGAGCGCGAGCGCCGCGCGATATCTCAGATGTTCCTGCGGGCGCGGCCGGGCGAACATTTCCGTGAAGAAACCCATGATTCAGGCTCCTGGTTGGTCCTCCACGTCAGGCAATATAGGTGAATCGTGAAGATTGTGCAGTGCAGCATACGCATGCCTGCCATGTCCGGATGGTTTGTAAAATTTTTTTGCAGCAAGGTGAAACTCTTGCGCCGCGCCCAACGTAGGCTTCGAAGCTGGTACATGGCCAGTTTTCCTCGCCGCTCCTGGCGAATTTCCGGACTGCATGAACATGCGGGCCGGCTTTTGCCGGCGCCTCCGGCAACGATCCCCTGAAGGGAAATTAGTTAAGACCGGCGGCATTTATTTTTAACGAGCTGGTTCTATGGTCTGAAACTCGAACTGTCGGGCATGGGGGAGGCTGATATCGCTACTGGCGCCAAGCGGGATTTTGCGTCACTGCTCGACGACCTCTTCGTTGCCACCGACAAGGGCAACGGCGGTGAGGGCGTAGAGACCGGCGCGCGCCCATCCATCCCGTTCGACTATCTCTCGGTCGCCGATGAACTCCATTCCGGCCGCATCAAGGTATCCGCCGCGGAATATCGCGAGGCCGGCGCTGATCTGGCCAGCGAATTTGCCGCCGTGCTTGAACAGGCAAGGCTGGCGCTGGCTGGCGAAGAGCCGAAGCCGGAAGAAACATTGCCGCCAATCGATCCTGAATCGATTGCGGTCGAACTGGGTCTGGAGCAGTCCAAGAGCGCCGCCGACTTCGGCCGCATGCGCCGCAGCTTTGCTTTCGCCAACCATCCCGATCGCGTCGCCCCGCATTTGCGCCAGCGCGCCATGATCCGCATGCAGGTGGCCAACATGCTGATCGACGAGGCCAAGCGCCGCGCCGTGGCCGCCGCACGACGCTAACCCCGCTTTGCTCACGCAAAAGTCGGCCTGGCAAGGCTTGGAGAGCGCTTCTGCTTTTCCTATAAGATGCGAACTCCTCCCCGCGCAGCCGCGCATACATGCCCTCCGGAGCAGAATTCCATGCACAAACGCCGTCTCGGTCGGACCGATCTTCTTGTTACCCAGATCTGCCTTGGTTCGATGACCTGGGGCCAGCAGAACACCGAGGCCGAGGGCCATGCCCAGATGGACCTGGCCTTCTCGCGCGGCGTCAATTTCATCGACACCGCCGAACTCTATCCGATCCCGCCCAAGGCGGAGACGCAAGGACGGACCGAGAAGATCATCGGCAGTTGGATGAAGGCCAAGGGCAACCGCGACAAGGTGATCCTGGCCTCCAAGGTCGTCGGCCGCACGGCCAACAGCTGGTTTCGCGGAGACCGGCCCTCGCAATTGGTGCGGGCCGATATCTTCGATGCCATCGACAAGTCGCTGGCCAAGCTTGGCACTGATTATCTCGACCTTTATCAAATCCATTGGCCGGAACGGGACATCCCCTGGGGCGCCAACCCGACGCGCGTCGGCGCCGTGGCGCGGCGTGCCGATTCTGTCGGCGCACCGGTCGGTGAAACGCCGATCGCCGAGACGCTCGCGGTGTTCGATGACCTGGTGAAGGCAGGAAAAATCCGCCATTTCGGTCTCTCCAACGAGAGTTCCTGGGGCGTGATGCGCTTCCTTGCAGAGGCCGATAAAGGGATTGGCCCCCGCGTCGCTTCGATCCAGAACGCCTACAATCTCGTCAACCGTACTTTTGAGGTGAACCTCGCCGAGGTCTGCGAGCGCGAAGGGGTGTCGCTGCTTGCCTATTCGCCGTTGGCCCAGGGTTATCTGACCGGCAAATACGATCATGGCGCCCGCCCGCAGGGCTCGCGCTCGCAGCTGTTCAACCGCGGCCAGCGTTACGAGACGCCCAATGCCGCCGAAGCGCAGCTCGAATACAATGAGCTGGCGCGCTCTTTCGGCCTGGAGCCGGCGCTGTTTGCCAATGCCTATGTCTCGAGCCGGTCCTTCGTGACCTCCAGCATCATCGGTGCGACAACCATTTCCCAACTGGAGATGGCGCTGTCTTCGGTGGATGTCGTCTGGACTGAAGAAATGCAGAAGGCGGTGGATGCCGTTCACCAGAGGGTCGGCAATCCCTGCCCGTGACCGAGCCCGGAATTGTCGTGTAGCAGCAAAGGGATGGAGACGATGGTGGATTTTTCGATCGAGGCCGTGCGTGGAAAATTCCCCGCTCTCTCGCTGACAGACAACGGACGCCGGCGCATCTATCTCGACAATCCTGCCGGCACGCAGGTGCCGCAGGCCGTGGCCGACGCGGTGTCGCGCTGCCTGCTTACGACCAACGCCAATCTGGGCGGTTATTTTGAAACGACGATCGCGGCGCAGCAGGTCGTTGACGAGGCGCACCTGGCGATGGCCGACTTCCTCGGCGCGGCGAGCCGGCACGAGATTGTCATCGGCGCCAACATGACGACGTTGACCTATCATATGTCACGTACGCTCGGCCGCACGATGAAATCAGGCGACGAGATCATCCTCACCCGCATGGATCATGAGGGCAATGTGTCGCCCTGGCTGCAACTGGCCGAGGACCTCGGCCTCGTCGTGCGCTGGCTGCCGTTCGACGAAAAGACCTGGCAGGTCGAGGAGGCGACGCTCGCCGGTCTGCTGTCCGGGAAGACAAGGCTGGTGGCATTGAACTACGCCAGCAATCTCACCGGCTCGATCAACCGGGTCAGGTCCTTGACCCAACTTGCAAAACGGGCCGGCGCGCTGGTTTATGTCGATGCGGTGCAATTCGCACCGCATGGGCTGATCGATGTGCAGGAGCTCGGCTGCGATTTCCTGATCTGCTCGGCCTATAAATTCTTCGGTCCGCATATGGGTATCTTGTGGGGCCGGCGCGACGTCATCGACGGTCTGCAAGCCTATAAGTGCCGTTGCTCCTCGAACGGCTTGCCCGAGCGGTTCGAACTCGGCACGCCGCAGATCGAACTGATGGCCGGCTTGACCGCCGCGGTCGACTATTTCGCCGAGCTCGGCGCGGCGGCAGGTGAGGGTGGTTCAAGAAGGCAGAAGATCGCCAAGGCGTTCCAGGTCTCCATTGCCCATGAAAACCCGCTGGCGCAAAGGCTGATCGATGGCTTGTCCGACATTTCCGGGCTGACGGTCCGAGGCATCACCGATCCGAAACGGCTCGGCGATCGTGTGCCGACTGTCTCCTTCACCGTCGATGGCATTGTCCCCGAAACGATCGTGCGGCAGATGAACGCCGAGAACATCTTCGTGTGGTCGGGCCACAACTATGCCTGGGAGATCGTCCATCAGCTCGGCATTCCGGCCGAGCAAGGCGTCGTGCGCATCGGCATCGCCCATTACAACACCGCGTCCGAAATCGACGAGACGCTGGAGAGCGTGCACCGGGTGATTGCCATGCTCAGGCAGCAACGCTCCTGACTTGGGTTTGAACTCTCACCGCGCCTTGCCGCCAAAGCCGGTGAGGAATGCGGTGAGATTGTCGCCGAGTTCGTCGCAGAGATAGCCGCCTTCCTGGACGATGACCGCCGGTAGGCCGAGCCCGGCGATGGCCTCGCTGATGCGCGAGAAGCCCGGCGTCGTCACCGAAAGCCCGCCGAACGGATCGCCCTCGAACGCGTCGAGGCCGAGCGCCACGACCAGCGCATCGGGGGAGAAGGCGCGGATACGCTGGAACGCCACGCCGAGCGCTTCCAGAAACGCCGCATCCGCGGATTTGCGCGGCAGCGGCAGGTTGAAATTATAGCCAAGCCCGGGACCTTCGCCGCGCTCGTCGGCATGGCCCCAGAAGAACGGGTAGAACCGCACCGGATCGGCGTGCAGCGACACCGTCAGCACGTCAGGTCGCGCATAGAAAATGCCTTGCGTCCCGTTGCCGTGATGCAGGTCGACATCGAGGATCGCCACGCGGGCCGCCTGCCTGCGCAGCACTTGCGCCGCCACGGCTGAGTTGTTGATGAAGCAGAAGCCGCCGGCGACATCGGCGAAGGCGTGGTGGCCGGGCGGGCGGCACAGCGCATAGGCGGCCGACGCTCCGGCCATGACGGTTTCGGCGGCCTCGACCGCGCTCCAGGCGCTCCACAGCGCGCTCTGCCATGTCTCGCCCGAGATCGGGCAGGCGGTGTCGGCCATGTGGTAGCCGGCTTGGCCCACTGCTGAGGCCGGATAGGAGCCGTTGCGGGCGATCGGGTGGATGTTGGGAATGACCTCGGCCGACGCCCCTTCGATCCGTTGCCAGCGTTCGAAAATATGTTCGAGGAAGTCGAGATACTCGGGTGTGTGCACCGCCGAGATCGGACCGAGGCCGTGATCGCGCGGTCGCTCGACCGTGCAACCAGCTGATTTTGCGCCGGCTAACAATCTTTCGACGCGCTCCGGCTGTTCAGGGTTGGGCTGCGCCGCGCCACTGGAAAGAAAGGCCCTGGGATCGTGGCGCTTCTGCTCCTGCGCATAGAAGGCCTTCATTGCTGCTCCCCATTTTCCGGCGCGTCGGCGAAGGCGAAAAATGCCTCACCGATGATTTTCTGCGTCTGCTCGTAGCTCGACCAGGCAATGCCCAGCCGTTCGTAAAAGGACTTGGCACCCTCATTGTCGGTGTCGACCGACAGCCTCAGATACACGCCGCCCTCTTTGCGGCACTCGGCAGCCACGCGTCGCAGCAGGCGTTCGCCGATCTTGCGGCCGCGAAACCGGTCCTCGACATAGAGGTCCTGCACATAGACGCCAGGCCGTCCCATCCAGGTCGAGAAGATCGGGAAATGCAGGCACAGCCCGGCGAATTCGCCGTCGACTTCTGCGATGAGGGTCGAGAAGGCGGGTTTTTCGCCAAAGCCCCAGCTTCTGAGATCGTCCGCCGTCGAGATGATTTCCTCGGGCGCCCCGATATGAGTGCCAAGCTTCAGGATCGCCGCGTGAATGGTTTCGACGTCATCGATGGTGCCGGGGCGAAGGATAACCGCACGCGTGACAGGTACAGTGGCAGGAGCGGGCGCTGTCATCTCGTCAAAAAGCCACCCTGTCGCCGCCCTTGAGCGCCAGCATGTCACGCGCTTCGGCCGGCGTGGCGACCTCCAGCGACAGTCCATCGAGAATGCCACGGATGCGCCGCACCTGGTCGGCGTTGGACTTCGCCAGCTGGCGGCCATCATAGAGGCTGTCCTCCAGTCCGACCCGGACATTGCCGCCCATGGCTGCGGCGATCGAGATCAGCGGCATCTGGTTGCGGCCGGCGGCCAGCACCGAAAACTGGTAGCTGTCGCCGAACAATTTGTCGGCGATGCGCTTCATATGGATGAGGTTGTCCGGGTCGGCGCCGATGCCGCCCAGGATGCCCAGCACGAATTGGATGAACAGCGGCCCCGAAACCAGCCCCCGATCGCGGAAATGCGCCAGCGAATAGAGGTGGCCGACATCGTAGCACTCGAACTCGAAGCGGGTGCCGCAGCCCTTGCCCAGCCGCTCGATCACGCCTTCCATGTCGGCGAAGGTGTTCTTGAAGATAGTGTCGCGGGTGGCTTCGAGCAGCTTCGGTTCCCACTCGTGCTGCCAGTCCCTTGGCTTGTCGAGCATCGGGAACAGCGCGAAATTCATCGAGCCCATATTGAGCGAGCACATTTCGGGCTGGGCCCGAAGCGGCGCCGCCAGCCGCTGGTCCAGCGTCATCAGCGAGGAGCCGCCTGTCGTGATGTTGATCACCGCATCGGTCGCCTGCTTGATGCGCGGCAGGAACTGCATGAACACTTCGGGATCGGCGGTCGGGCGGCCATCTTTGGGATCGCGGGCGTGCAGATGCAGGATCGAGGCGCCGGCCTCGGCCGCGGCGATAGCGTCCGCGGCGATCTGGTCCGGCGTCACCGGCAGATAGGGCGACATCGACGGCGTGTGTACCGAGCCTGTAACGGCGCAGGTGATGATGACTTTTCGCGGCGCCATTTCCGCTACCCCCGGCCTTCGACCGGCAGGTCGAATTCGCCCGCCAGAGCCTCAAGCGAGTCGCCGATGATGGAGATGATCTCGCCGACCTGCTCGCCGGTGACGATCATCGGCGGCGCGACCATGAAATTGTCGCCGTCAACGCCGCCCTTGACCCTGCGGCCATAGATGATCAGCCCGCGCTCATAGGCGAGATCAAGCAGGCGCTGCGTGGCTTTTTTGCCCTGCTCGATCGGTTTCAGCGTATCGGGATCGGCGACCATTTCGGCGCCCGTAAGCAGCCCCTTGCCACGCACATCGGCAATGAAGGGGAACCGCTTCGCAAGTTCCTTCAATCCGTCCATCAGCACGTTGCCCATGGCAGCCGCATTGGCAATCAGGTCGAGCCGGTCCATTTCGCCCAGCACTGCAAGCCCGGCGGCGCAGGCGAGCGGATTGCCGGCATAGGTGTGGCCATGCTGGAAGCCGCCGGAAGCGAGCAGCGGCTCGACCAGTCGCATCGGTGCGGCCAGCGCGCCGAGCGGCGCATAGCCCGAGCCGAGCCCCTTCGACAGCGCGACGATATCAGGCTTGCAGTTCCAGTGGTCGCCGCCGAGGAATTTGCCGGTGCGGCCGGCACCGCTCATCACCTCGTCGTGGATGAGCAGAATGCCGTAGCGATCGCAGATCTCGCGAATGCGCGCATAATAGCTGTCGG
This sequence comes from Mesorhizobium sp. B2-3-10, assembly GCF_006442275.1. Taxonomy (NCBI): domain Bacteria; kingdom Pseudomonadati; phylum Pseudomonadota; class Alphaproteobacteria; order Hyphomicrobiales; family Phyllobacteriaceae; genus Mesorhizobium; species Mesorhizobium sp. B2-3-10. The sequence goes on along the minus strand of NZ_VFVT01000002.1, from coordinate 283,955 downwards.
GTGCCACCAGGGCCGCGGTCGCAGCACCCCCGATCGGCTCCATGATGAAGGCGACGACGCTTTCGGGACCTTCGGCGAGGATCTTCTCCTCCAGCATGTCGGCGTAGCGGACGCCGCGCTGCTCCATCGAGAGATTGTCGCGGTCGCGCCAGGCGGTCGGTGCCGGCACGGTCGGCATCACCCGCATCATCGGCGTAAAAGTTTCGGCCAGCGCGTCGTCGCCGGTGATCGAAAGCGAACCGAGCGTGCCGCCGTGGTAGGAAGGAAACCGCGTGATCACCTTCCAGCGGCTGGCCTGGCCGGTGGCCACGGCCCATTGCCGCGCCAGCTTGATGCAGGATTCCGTCGCTTCCGAGCCGCCGGACACGAAAAAGATGCGGTCCATGCCTTCCGGCAACTTTCCAGCCAGTTCGCGCGCCAATTCTTCCGCCGGCTCGTTCTCGAAATGCAGCCGGTAGGCGAAGGTGGCGCGGTCCATCTGCCGCTTCATCGCATCGAGCACATTGCGGTTGGAATGGCCGATATTGGCGACCATTGGGCCGCTCGATCCGTCGATGAAACGGCGGCCGTCCTGCGTCCACATGTAAATGCCTTCGGCGCGGTCGATCAGCGGCCGGCGCAGGCTGGAGAGGTAGAACAAATGCGATTGGCGCCGGGCATCAGTGTCTTGAACGGCGGTCTGGGCTTTCGACATGTCAGGACTTTCCGATATAGCGGTCGAGGACATTCTGAGTGACCCGTTCGACCATCGGGTCTTGTCTTAGCAGGCCGGCGACCCATTCGCAGCTTCCGGCATGGAACACCTCGCCCTTGCCGCGCGGGAAGTTGACGATCATGCCATTGCCGCGTTTGACCTTTTCGAGATTGGCGTCGCTTGCCTCGCCAAACAAGGTCTCGGCGGTGAAGCGGCCATCCTCGTCGGTTAGGAACTGGTCCTCGATCGGAATGTCGGCGCTTTCCTCGACCTGGCTAGCCATGCCGACGGCCAGCACTTGCAGGCCGTCAGGCGCGCCGCTGTCTGGCGTGGGGTAGGGCAGCCCGCCACGGATCTCGAAATCGAGCCCGTCGACCTCATAGCCATAGACATGGCTGTCGGCGCCCAGCAGGTCACCATAGTAGATGCCGGTGCCGGCAAAGGCCCAGTGCTCCGGCCGATAGACCGGAAAGCCGCGTACGCCACGTGGCGCGCAGCCACCCCAGCCGGCATAGACGCCCCGTGTCGCATTGAGCCCGAAGGTCGCCGAACCCGGCCGGCCGATTTCCGGTGCTTCCCAGGAATTGGTGGCGCGGGTCACGTCGCCGCCGCGATAGGCCGGGTCCTCGGTGCGGGCGCGATATTTGTAGCAGACCTGCCGGCGGCCCTCATCTTCCAGCCGCGTCTGCCACATGAAATTGCCGGCAAAACGCGCCGCATGGCCGCCGCGTTCGACATAGAAGTCGACCGCGTCGCGCATCTCCCAAGTCCAGTATTCGTCATGGCCGACGAAGACCGCGCAGTCATAACCGTCGAGAATCTCGGGCGAGAAGTGGAGGTCATGCTGACTGGCGAGGTCGACGCCGTAGCCTGATCGTTCGGCGAAGCGAAAAAAATGACTGTCGTAGCTGGCCCAGCCCGACGAGGCGTATTTCTTCGAATGGCCGGTGGCGAGCGCCCATTCCATGTGCGGATAACGCGGCACGGTCTTCGGCGGCACCGCCACCTCCAACGGCACGCGCGGTGCATCCCCGGGCAACACGACGAAGCCGCGGCACCAGGGGCGCTGCGTTGACACGATGGGCGAGTACTGGTCGCGGTCGGGCCCGGTGATGCCCTGATAATGGTTGGAGCCGCCCCAGGTGTTGTAGGCAAGCCAGGTGCCCGTCGCCGCCACCTGCAGCACACGGCCAGGTTTCTTGCCGGGCTGGGGAGAGACGATGAAAATGTGGTGACTTTGGATCGGCTTGCCGTCGCGTCCGTCGGCGGTCAGCGTTATCAGGTAGGCGCCGGAGGGCCAGTCGCTCTCCACGCGAAATTCGAAGGAGGCTTCCCAGCCGCAGCCTTCGACCGAGCATTGCTCCGGACTCTCCTGCCAGCGCGCCGCAATGTCCGATTTCTCGAATACTCTCGTTTCGGTGCCGCCATCGCGGATGATCCTCATGCCGAAGGACGGAGCGGTCGAGCTGACATGCAGCGTAACTGTCTCGCCGGCGCGATAGGAAAACCGGTCGCTGTAGCACCAGATTTCGCCGCGCTCGCCATCCATGCCCGGCCACTCGTAATAGTGGCCGCGCACCGCGTGGCGGCGCTGCTCGGCTGTCAGCCCGAAATCGGGAAATTCGGTCGGCGGATTGATCATGAAGCCCTGGCCCATCTGAGGCGCCATTTCGGCGATCCGCCCGCCAGGCGTCAAATGGAAACGATCATGCCAGCATTCGTTAGCCGCACCCTTGGCCGCCTTCGCCAAACCGACTATCTCAGGAAGACGGCGGCAGTTCCGCCATGGGGACAGGGCATGCTCAGGGTTCAACAGGTCAAGGTCGACGACATCTACGTGCCCACGGCGCGGAAGAAGACGCTGCACCCCGAGACCGTCCGGCATCTGGCCGAGGACATACTCGAGAACGGCATGAAGACGCCGATCCAGGTCCGCCACGATGGCAAGCGGCACATACTTGTCGAAGGCCTGCACCGGCTCGAAGCCGCCAAATGGCTGGGCGAGACCGTAATCGACGCCTACCTGGTGCAAGCCAAGCGCCACTGACACGCGCTCCGCTCGCGGTTTTCAGCCTGCGTTTCCAGAATTTTTCGCGGGCGATGTCGGTTTGCTTTACGTCGGCTCGTCCTTGGGACGGAAGCCAGATCAAACCGAGGAGACCACCGTGGCCACCAAGCTCGACATCGCCCCCGCCGACCGCGAACTGGTTCTCGCCCGCATCATCGATGCACCGCGCGGGGAGGTCTATCGCTGCTGGACCGAACCGAAATTGATCACGCAATGGTTCGCGCCAAAGCCGTGGACGACGCCACGTGCCGAGATGGATGTGCGCACCGGTGGCAACAGCCTGGTCGTCATGGCAGGGCCCGACGGCAATGAGTTCCCCAACCCCGGCGTCTTCCTCGAGGTCGTTCCCGGCGAGAAGATCGTCTTGACCGATGCTTATACCCAGTCATGGGTGCCATCGGAAAAACCGTTCATGACAGTCGTACTGACCTTCGAGGACGAGGGCGAGGGCAAGACCCGCTACATCGCGCGCGTCCGGCACTGGAGCGTCGCCGACCGCGAGCAGCACGAGGCCATGGGCTTTCACGCCGGTTGGGGCCAGTGCACCGATCAGCTCGAAGATCTCGCCAGGACGCTCTGACAGAGCCACACCGGAGGAGTTCGATATGTCCAAAGTTCTGTTTTTTGCCATTTTTGCCTCGGCCGCTGCGTTTCTCGCTTGCCTGGGCACCATCAATGCAGAGGAGACAAAGCCTGCCATGACGACCGAAACGAAAACACTGCCGAAGCCGCAAAAGTCCGGCCTGCTGCCGATCAATGGCGTGAATTACTATTACGCCGTCTATGGCAAGGGTGAGCCGCTGCTTCTGCTGCATGGCGGCCTCGGTTCCACCGACATGTTCGCGCCGATCCTGCCCAAGCTAGCCGAAAACCGCACCGTCATCGGGGTCGACCTGCAGGGGCATGGCCGCACCGCCCTTGGCGACCGGCCATTCAGCCTGCAGGCGATCGGCGACGACATGGCTGGTATCGTCAAGACACTCGGCTACGACAAGGTCGACGTCATGGGCTATTCGCTGGGCGGCGGGGTTGCCTTCCGCATGGCGGTCCAGCATCCCGAGGCCGTGCGCCGGCTGGTCCTTGTTTCGACCGGTTATGCCGCCGACGGCTTCTACGACGAGATGCGTCCGCAGCAGGCACAGGTGAGTGCCGCCGCCGCGACGTACATGAAAGACACGCCGATGTACAAATCCTACGTCGCCGTCGCCCCGCATCCGGAGGACTTCCCGAAACTGCTCGACGCGCTCGGCAATTTCATGCGCCAGAACTACGACTTCTCGGCCGACGTTCCCAAGCTGAAGATGCCCGTGATGCTCGCCTATGGCGACAGCGACATGTACAAGCCCGAGCACGAGATCAAGTTCTACCAGATGCTCGGCGGCGGCCTGAAAGATGCCGGCTGGATGCGCGAGAACCTGTCGCGGAACCGGCTGGCCATCCTGCCCAACCGCACCCACTACGATGTCTTCTTCGCTCCGGAACTGACGGCCGCCGCATTGCCGTTCCTCGACGGCGAGACCAGGGTGAAGAGCTGGGACGAGGTGGTCGGCGAAGCCGAATGACCCCTGCCTTCTCCGCCGGCCGTCTCCTGCGAGACAGCCGGCGTGCTGTTTAGGAAGCCTTGGCCCGGCGCGGCTGCCTCAGATGCTTGATGCCGCTCATTTCGACGAAGTTCGTCGCCGACTCCCAGAGATAGTCGCCGTAAAGAAACGGCGCGAAGGGTTCGGCGCCGTCCAGCGGCAAAGGCGAGATTTCCGCGTCGACGCGTGGCTCGTAGAAGAACGGGATCGAGAACCGCACCGTTTTTGGCGCAATGACCCGGTGCCGTGTCGCCCGCACGCGGCCGCCGGTCCAGCGTTCCAGCAACTGGCCGAAATTGACCGCCAGCGTGCCATCGGCTGGAGGCACGTCGATCCATTCGCCGGCGAGGTTCTTCGCCTGCAAGCCCTCGACGCCGTCCTGCGCCAGCAAGGTGACGAAGCCTGAATCTGCATGTTCGCGGCCGATGATGGTGCGCGTCTCGCCTTTGTGGGTCACCGAATACTCCGGTCCGCTGGTGTCGACGCCGGCATTGGCGTCGCGCAGGGGATAGCGGATCAGGCGCAGCGTCGAGATGCCACCGTCGAAATAGGTATCGAAGGTCATCTCAGGCAGGCCAAGCCCGCGGGCGATCGACCGCATCAGCATGGTGCCGACCATTTCCATCACGCGATAGTAGTCGGCTGCGGCAGCGCGCCAGCCCGGCAGGGCATGCTCGTCCGGCAAGGGTGTCGGCTCGCACAAGGGATCGTCGGAAGCCGTGACCCGCGCCCCATCGGCAAGATCCGGCCCCATGTCGATGCCTTCCTTGTAGGAAACGGCTTGCGGCTGCAGCGGAAACCAGCCGCGGTAGAAATTTTTCTTGGTGTGATCGAAATTCCAGCGCAGCAATTCCTGCTTCTTGGCGTCAGGAAGCGCGAAGATGCGCAGCAATTGCGCGCGCTTGTCGGGCGTCAGCCAGTCATCGCCGGGAAAATCCCGGACCGCCAGGAAGCCGATGCCGGCCGCCGCGGCCATGATCCCGGCGTCGGCGCGGTCGCGCGCGGGCGAGGGCGACCCGAACAGGGCCGCGATGCCGATCGTTTCGATGTCGGGTGTCATGACAATCCTGCTGCATCACGATAATCGATGACCTTGTATCAAAGCTTTTCAATTGACCCAATCGACCTCGCCGTTACTTTTGCCGCCTGTTCACTCCACCAATGGATCCAGGCGATGGCAAAATACGAGGGCGGATGCCTGTGCAGGGCCGTGCGCTATCGCACCGATGCCGCCCCCATCAACGAGCGCATCTGCCATTGCCGGCTTTGCCAGAAGGCGATCGGCGCGGCGTTCAATGCGCGTGTTCTTTTCCGCATCGACGATGTGACGGTCGAGGGCCCGTCGGCCACGGTCAACACCTCGCCGGACCTCAAGCGCGGGTTTTGTCCGGCCTGCGGCACGACGCTGTTTTCGCGGCGCGATTCCGCCGGCATCATCGGCGTGACGACCGGTTCGCTTGACGACCCGTCGCTGTTCAGGCCCCAGATGCACATCTGGACCGTCTCGAAACAGCCCTGGGTGATGCTGGATGACGGCCTGCCGCAATTTGAAGGCGCTCCGCCGGCCTAGCTTCCTTCTTCCCCGTGAAGGGAAAGGACGTGCCCCAGGATGACCAAAAATTAATCCAAAGAGACACGTGATAGCCGGCAAAGCGTCATTGGCGGGCCATCTTTGTCTCCCTATCTAAGCGTCGCGGGCCGGCATTCGAGGAGACGACGGATGAACGACAGCATCAGCACCCTGGACGAGCTTTTGAGCGATCCTATGGTCCTGCTCGTGATGGAACGTGACCGTGTGCGCCCGGAACAGGTGCGCATGCTGCTCGAGCGGGCTCGCCGGCCCTCCGCAGGGGAGCCTGTCGTGCCGCCCGCGCATGTTATTGCCAGGACCTGCCAGAAACTTTGGCTTTGCCCGTAGTCGTCTTGCCACCCTCCACCCATGGGAGCATCGCCGGCCCTTCGGGCCGGTTTGAACCGTGCGCGTCCGACGCGGCGGTGCCAGCTTACAAATCCGTAAATTGATTATCCGCCGCATGACGGTATGCCTTGCCGGGCACCGATCTCCTCCGATGGTGCCTTCGCAACTCCGATCTCTCCCGGATGGAACCCGACATGGCTGATATCTGCACGCAAGGCGTCGACACGGGCTTTGTCGGCCTTGGATTTGCCAAGGTCGCATTCCTCGGCCTGGTGCAAGGCATAACCGAACTGCTGCCGATCTCCTCGACCGCCCATATGCGCATCGTGCCGGCGGTGCTTGGCTGGCAGGATCCGGGTTCCGCCTTCTCCGCCGCCATGCAGCTTGCCGCCCTTGCCGCCGTGGTCAGCTATTTCTGGGGCGATGTCAGGGATCTCCTGTTCGGTTCGATCGACGCTCTCACACGGCGCGATTTCGCCGATCGGCATTTCCAACTGGCTTCCTGGATCGTGCTGGCGACAATCCCGATTGTGATCGCCGGCGTGGCACTTTCGGGTGTTCTCAACACCTGCAATTCGCCGTTGCGCAGCTTGAGCGTGATTGGCTGGGCCTGCATAGGCATGGCTATCCTGCTGGCCCTGGCCGAGATTTTCGCCCGCCACAAGCGCACCATCGGCGAAGCGTCGCTCGCCGACGCGCTTCTTGTCGGTGTCGCCCAGGTCGGCGCGCTGATCCCGGGCGTCTCTCGCTCCGGTTCGACGCTGACGGCGGCACTGGGGCTCGGCTTCAAGCGGGCCGAGGCGGCACGCTTCTCGTTCCTGCTCGGGCTGCCGGCCATCGCGCTCGCCGGCCTCAAGGAATTGTGGGAACTGCACAAGGTGCATCTCGATGCCCATGGATGGTCGGTTCTTGGCCTGGGGCTGCTCGTCGCCTCGATTTCGGCCTTCTTCGCCATTTGGGGCCTGATGCGTGTGCTGGAACGCTTCTCCGCCTGGCCCTTTGTCATCTACCGTGGCCTGCTTGGCGTCGTCCTGCTGCTGGGGGTGGCGATGGGATGGCTCGTCTAGCTCCCTAGCCCGAACCTCGGTGTTGCGCTGCTGCAACCCTCGAAGGGGCATGCGGCGTCCCTCCAAGATGTGATCGGCCGGTTTGGTTGACTTCGGGATACAACCGCCCTTAACGTTCTGTTAACAAAACAGATGGGCGGGGCCGGATGGCATCCTCGATGGGTTGGCGCCGGAAGGCGAAGGGGCTGGGGCTTGCGATTGCCCTGATTGCTTTCTGTTCGGCGGCGAATTCCGCTTACACGGCTCCCGTTTCCATGGCTATCGGCGGCTCGACGTCCCAGCCGATTGGCCACTATGATTTTTGCAAGATTCATGCCGCCGAGTGCTCGATCCGTTCATCCGACAGCGAGCCGGAACAGATGACTGGCAAGCTGTTGCGGGAGATCAGCGCCGTAAACCTCTCGGTCAACGCGCGCGTCAAGCCGATGAGCGACATGGACAATTACGGCAAGGAGGAATGGTGGGCCTATCCGGACAATGGCTTCGGCGATTGCGAGGATTACGCGCTGGAAAAGCGGCGTGAGCTCAACAGCCTGGGCATCGCCATAGCCAATCTCCTGATGACGGTGGTTCGCAAGCCGGACGGCGAAGGCCATGCCGTGCTGACGGTGCGCACCGACAAGGGCGACTTCATCCTCGACAATCTCGTCGACAAGGTTCGCCTCTGGAACCAGACCCCGTATCGCTATCTCAAAAGACAGGCGAGCGACAATACCGGGCGCTGGGTCTCCATTCTTGCCGGCGAGGAGAAGCTGGTTAGCGCGGTCAAATAATCGCTGCCCGAAGCCCGGGTTATAATCCATACTTCTTTCAGCAAATCCTTCATCGTGCCGGCAAGCGGTGCTATCCACGACAGTTCGTTGGAATGGCAATCCGGAACGCGCATGGATTTTTTGACCGTCCTTTATTCGGCGCCCTTGCTGCTGAGCTTGTTCAAGGCCGCGTTGCCGTACGCGGTCGCCACGACAGCGGCATTCGGCCAGTGGTTCGCTTCGGTGCCGCCGTGCCGCGACGTCTCCTTCGAGGCTACGAGCTTCCTCGTCTGCGAGGTCGATCCGAAGCTCTATTCGATCGAACTGTTCTGGAAAGACCCGGCAGGCAAGCCTTTTCAGTCGCTGCACAATCTCGACAACGCCCAGCGCATGGCGGGCCGGACCATGCTGTTTGCCATCAATGCCGGCATGTACCACCCCGATCTCAGGCCGGTCGGCCTTTACGTCGAACGCGGCCAGGAAATGGTCGGTGTGAAAACGGGATCGGGAAGCGGCAATTTTTCGCTGCAGCCGAATGGCATTTTCTATATCAGCCGCGGCAAGGCCGTGGTGCGGGCGACCAAGGACTTCGTCAGGCAGCGGCCAGCCACCGACTATGCGACACAATCAGGGCCAATGCTGGTAATCGACGGCCAGCTTCACCCGAAATTCCAGGCCGACGGCACCTCGCGCAAGAGCCGCGACGGCGTCGGAGTGCGAAAGGACGGTGTTGCCGTCTTTGCCATCTCGAACGGCACGGTGACGTTCCATGCCTTCGCCCGCCTGTTTCGCGACGCGCTCGGCTGCGACAACGCGCTCTTTCTCGACGGCACGATATCGAGCCTGCTCGCTCCGGCCATCGGTCGCAACGACGACTACTGGAATCTGGGGCCGATGATCGGCGTCTTCAGGAAGCGCGGCGGCTGATGCAAGGCGCCTTCAATCGCGAGACGCACTCCCTGCATTGCGCCTGCCACGCAGTCTGACGACAAGCACGGCGACGATGATCGCCACCACCATGGCCGCGATCACCGCCAGGCCGAACAGGCTGGTCGCGTCGAGTTCGGGCAGATTGTCGGCTCCTTTCGCCACCAGCCATCCAGGCGACAGCACGACCGGCGCCCAGATGATCGCCGACAGGATGTTGGCGGCCTGGAAGCGCCGCCTGTTCATGCCCATCATGCCGGCGACCAGCGGCACGGTGGCACGCACCGGACCGAAGAAGCGGCCGACGAAAACGGCGGCGACACCGTAGCGATGGAAGAACAGGCGCGCCCTGGCGATCTCGCGGCGATAGCGGTTGAGCGGCCATTTGTGGACGACGCCACGCCCCAGCCATTTGCCGAGAAAATAGGAAATGGTGTCGCCAAGCGCCGCGCCGAGCATCGCGGCGAGGAGAACGGGCAGGGGCTGGACGATACCGGCGCCCACCAGCCCGCCGACGATGATCAGCACCGTGGTGCCAGGCAACAGGATGCCGACCAGCACCAGCGATTCGCCGAAGGCCAGCAATCCGACCACGAGACCCGCCCAGGCCTGATGGTTCTCGATGAAACATACGCTCTGGTCGATGAACGACTGCACGCAAGCTCCGTGTTGAAAGTGTTCCTCAGCTGCCCTGTCGAGCAAGCTCCTGAGTTCGTCGAGCTTGCCGTCGACGAGCCAGCCGTAATAATTCTCGACCGGCAGCTTGCGGCCCTTGGCGCGGGCAGGGCCGCCGCGCCGCACCCCGTTCTCAACAGCCACATCATGCCCTGTCAAGGCTTGGCCGGGCCGCTGCCGACGACTGTCGGAACGCGGCCACAGCTATGGTAAAAAACTTGATTCAAACTTTATTGGTAATTTCTCGTTCATAACTCGTCTGGTTGTCCGTCGGCCGTCGCCTTCGGTCTGTTGTGTTCGAGTACAGGTCCAGATGCGGTTACCAGGCGTCGTGAGTTTCGTGATCGCATCGCTGTGCCTTGCCGGCTGTTCGTCGACATCGGGCATGGATGCGCTCGACATGCAGAAGCCGTCCAATGAAGTCACCAGTTCGGTGGTGCGTCCAAGCGCGCCGATCGCGTCCGTTCCGGTGGCCAGGGCAAACGCGGCGCGCAAGCGGATTGAGGCTGCGGCAGAGGATACCACCGCTCGGCCTTATGGCCTTGCCGAGGAAGAGACGGTGGCGTTTCCCGCACCCGAACTGCCCGACAGCGTCGAGCCGCCGATCGAGGAGGCAGCCCTGGTGTCGCCGCCGAAGCTGTTGTCGCGGGCGGCACCGTCCATGCTGGCCGGCCCGGTCACGCGTTATGGCTTCCGCGATGCCAAGCCGATCAATTTCGGCCGCTCGTCGCCCCGTCACCTTGCCGTGCACGGGGTGGACGTGTCGCGCTGGCAAGGCAACGTCAACTGGGAGAAGCTGCGCGCCCAGGGCGCCAACTTCGCCTACATCAAGGCGACCGACGGCGGCGACCACCTCGACCCCCTGTTTATGAAGAACTGGCGTGATGCCGACGCGGCGGGCCTGAAGCGCGGTGCCTATCATTTCTTCTACTGGTGCCGCACCGCCGGCGAGCAGGCCGACTGGTTCATCCGCAACGTGCCGAAGGTCGACGGCGCGCTGCCGCCGGTGATCGACGTCGAGTGGAACGGCGATTCCAGCTGCCAGCGGCGCCCGTCGCGCGAAAAGGTCCTGGAAAAGATGCAGGTGTTCATGGACAAGCTGGAGCGCCATTACGGCCAGCGGCCGATCATCTACACTGCGCCCGATTTCTATCGCGACAACCTTCAGGGCGCATTCCCGGATTACCCGTTCTGGCTGCGCGCCGTGGCCCGGCATCCGTCAAAGGTCTATCCCGATCGCAAATGGCTGTTCTGGCAGTATTCCGGCTCCGGCCTGTCGCATGGCGTGACCGGCCGCATCGATCTCAACGTCTTCCATGGCGATGAGCGGCAATGGCGCGCCTGGGCCGGCGGCGGAGGTCGGGCCATGATGGCCGACGCGGATTAGAACCGATGCTTTCGCGTCGGCGCTCGTCCTGTCCACCTATTGGAACTGGTTGCTCCCGCCGTTCTTTTCCTCGCTCAACCGCAGCCGCGCCCTCAAGCCCATGATCTCGGCGATCGCGGCATCGATCATGGCGAGAAGGGTCAACGTGTCGTGCTGGGTCGGATCGGCCCTGACATAGGCGAGCTGGTTCAGTATATCGGTGTCATCTTCGGTTTGTTCGCTCATGCGCATCGTCCCGGCTGTTGTCTCCTGGATCTCCGTCCGATCGGATCGATCATCCCTTTTATCACGTCATCGTGCGGATGGCCCGCCGCGTTGGCCACCAGTTCCTGGCGCGGTTCCCACCGTGCTTCGGATACGTCCTCGGAGGCAAGATGGAGAACATCGGTGTGAGGCTTCGGCTCGGTGGGGCACTGGTCTGCCTGCTGACATTGCTGTTGCCCGCGAGCCCGATGGCCGCGGGTCTGAAAGACGCCACCGCCGATACGCTCGACCGCTGCCTGGATGATCCAGCCAATGGCTCTACGGCAGGCCAAACCGACTGCGAGGCGACGGCATCAAGCGACTACGATCGCCGCATGAATGCCGCTTATGCGACACTCCTGCGCAAATTACCGCGCCAGGCAGCGCAAAATCTTCGCCTGTCACAACGCGCCTGGCTGGCCTTCCGCGACAGCGAGGCGAAGACACGGGGCGCTCTCTATGAAACAAGGCAAGGCACGATGTACGTGCCCATGCAGGCTGCCGACGCCACCAACATCATCCGGGATCGCGCCCTTCAGCTGGAGGGCTATGTTCGCGTCATGGCAATAGAGGATGCCGAATAGCGGCTGGTCGCCGCTCCCATAGTCCCGCGACACCATTGAACCTTGCCGGCGGTCATTTCCTGATCTTGCGAATAGACGAGACATTGCCCTCGCCATGCTGTCTATATGCGTGCTGCTGTACTCTAGTCGTCGGGGGGACGAGTTGGAGCTCAAGTTTCTGTTGGTCGGCTTTGCCTGCGCGGTCGCCGGCATGCTGTCGATCGTCACCTTCCTGAAATGGCTCGAGGTCAAGGCGGCCAGCCGCTGGTTGCCGACGCCTGGAAAGATCGTCTCGTCGCGCGTCGAGGCGCGCGAGGTGACAAGCTCGGGTACCGGCTCGGAGAGCAGCACCTCGACCGAAATCCGCAACTTTCCGGCCATCACCTATGAGTACAAGGTGGGCGGCAAGACATTTCAAAGTTCGCACTACAGCGTGCAGGAGAACCTCGGAAATTTCGAAGTCGCGGAAACCCTTGCGCGGTTTCCGCGTGGCGCGGCGGTAACCGTGTTCTATGACCCGTCCAGCCCGGGCAAGGCCGTGATCGAGCGCACCATGCCGGACGGCGCCTTCAAGTTCATGGTCCAGCTTTCGGCGGGGCTCGTGGTTGGTGCGCTGGTGTTGGTGTTTTCGGTCGGTGGCGTGCTGGAGGCTATCGGGCCGCATCTGCCCAAGCCGCGGAACCTCGGTGCGGCGGCATTCCTGCTGTTCATGGGGCTTTTCGTGCTGCGCATGGGCTTTGCCCAAAGATCAATGGCCGGGCAGGCGGCAACATGGCCGACCGCCGCCGGCCGTATCGATGCGTCCGGCCTGCAGGCGATCAAGACCCGCGACCGGTTTGAGGGCGGTGGGTACCGGCCCTGGCGCACGGTGTTCAAGTCCCGCATCGTCTACAGCTATGGTGTCGCCGGACAGCGCTACAGCGCCGATCGCGTCGCTTTCGGCGCCAGCGTGACGGCCTCGCTGCCCGGCCTCGTCGGCGGTCAGGCGCGGCGCTATGTCGAGGGCAGCAAGGTCGACGTTCGCTATGACCCCGCCAACCCCGCCTCGGCGGTGCTCGAATGCCGGGTGCGTGGGCTATGGCTGCTGTGGGCCTGCTCGGCAGGCTTTCTCGGCGGCGCGGCCTTGCTAGTCGGGTTGGTCTGAGTGTCACCGCCTTGAGCAGCGCACGAGAGGTCCGCTGTCGAATCCGCGCCAGCTCAACCGCACCGTCGCGCCGTCGATTTTGATATGGATGGTGCGAGAAAATGGCTCGTCGAGCGATGGGTCCGCGCCGTAGCACTGGCTGGCACGAACCACCCAGCCGATGGCGGTTTTGCGAAAGATCGCGTGCTCGCAGCCGAGGTTGGGAAACGACAGGGCCGACTGATCCACAGTGAAGACAGTCTGGCGCTGGACGTCGGCGGTCGCATGGCAGTTCAACCTATCGCTGGACCACGTCCCGACATAGGGCGCTGCCGCTACGGCCGGCACAATCGCAGTTGCGGAGATCGCTATGATCAGTGCCAAACGCTGCATCTTTTGTCTCCTGGGCCGCTGCGTTCGATCATACAGATTGCGGGTTTGTGTGGCGCAAGTTTTCGATCGAGGCACGATAAACGCAGCGGTTCCGGATTTCGCTTATGGTTTTGTACGGATGATGCGACTGTGCGGCCCGGCACGCAGCCGGCCTTGCTTCACAACAGATTGCCCGAGATTTCGATGATCATTCGCAAACTGGCCTTCGTTGCCCTGGGTTCGCTCGGGCTCATGCAAGCGGCGGGCGCCAAGGAATGCCTCCTGAGCCACGCCACCTACCAGGAGCCACGCTCGGGCGCGGTCATGCAATTCCGGCCGCTGGGCAACGAACCGGCGGCACTGACGACGCAGGTGTTCTCGCTGGCCGTGCCTCATACCGGCATAAGCCTGCCGGCCGATATTACCTGGACCAACGGCAAGAACTCGTTTCCGCTCGGTACCATCCGCTACCCCTGCACCGACGACGACCGCGAAGCGGGTCTGCAAGACGATAGCGGGCTTTGCCGGATATGGGACGGGCAGGTTTATGCCCTGACCGGACGCGGCGCCGAGCAGCTGAATTCGCGCGAAGCGACACCGGCGCCGAAAGGGTTGCTGTTGCCGGATTTCGGCGCGGCTTTCACCGAATGGGCCGATTTCGCCAATGCCAATCCGGATGGCTGGGCATGGGATGCCTTCACCTTGATGGGATGCAGCGATGAATAGCGCCATGAGATCGATCGTCTGGACCTGCGCCCTGTTCGCGTCCGTGACGGTATCTGCCGGGGCGCGTGCGGAGGAGCCGGTACCATCGCGCCCGCCGATCGACAAATGCGTCTGGGAAAAACTGACCGACAAGACGATCGGCCTGGTCGCATGGGCGCAGCGCTGCGATTTCGGATTTCGCCAGATCCATTTCGAGTTTGTCGGCAATGCGCTCGCCATCAAATACAGCGATAGCGGTGCGCCAGATCCGCTTGTCGAGATGTTCGACATCCAGCCTGGCGAAACCGCGGAGGCTGCCATGCGGCGCCTGTTCCTGGAAAAGACCGACAAGGCCGTCAACGCCCGCTGCGAGCTCGCGCCTTACACGGAGGGCACCGTGCCCGCCGGCGTCAAACGCTACGCATTCAGCCCCGACGCCGCTTATGCGAAAGAGCTGAAGGCGCGGGCCGACCCTGACGAGGTCCCCGACCCGCCCTGCGGCGACTGGGGCGAAATGCCTGATGGCCTCCAGTATTTCGAGGTGCCTGCGGGTAGGGGCCGAAAAGTGCTGTTCGTGCGTGTCGGACGAGATAAGCCGTTGTTTGGCGAGGGAACGCTGCGGGTGCTGCCCGCGGGGCAGTTCAGGGATACCGATCCGGTTCATGCTTCCGGCCTATTGCCTTGGTTTGGGCCGCGTGGACGTCAACCAAGAGCAACTCTTGCTTTTTGCTTGACGCCGCGTCAGTTTTTCAAAAATGATGACCAGAAATAGGCATCTACTTTGGGGGAAGAAATTGCTCACTATTTCCAGGAAGGAGCAGCTGAATCAGCTAAAACAGGATCGCTCCCTCGTGACCCTGTTTCTGGATAGTGGATATTCGAACAGAAACATCAGCTTAGTCCTAGGTGCCAAAGACGGCTTTGACGCGCACGTTGGAAGCTCATGGCACATGCTCATCCCTTATCGAAGAGAGGGGTATGTTTCGAACATACCAATTGCATCTAGGGACTACGGGATTTTGTTGTCTAGGGCGATCATTGACGAGCAGGGAATTCCAAGCGCCGAGCTGCCAGTCATTTTGTTTGAGAATTTTGGCGACGAGAGCGAATATTACTATGTTTCTCTGGCGAATATGTCTGATGATGAGATCATTCGCACGATTGAAGAGCTTGCCGATATTGTCGTTCACGAATCTAAGAATGGCCGAAGAGCGCCTGATGATTTTCGCGAAGACGTCACTTCGAAAATTAAAGCTCACACCAACAAGAAGAGAATTCTGCGATTTGTGAAGAAGAGCACTTCGACCACTCTCGGTGTGGTTGGAGCAGCTGCCGGTTTTTTCGGTTAATTCGACAACGCCCTTTTGGATAAGGCGGCGGTATCAACTGCCTACTCGTTTCGTTATCGATTGACTCAATCCAAAAAAGATCACGCCTTAGCCAGTCGCGGATGAAGCGCGGAACCTTGAGTTCCTGCGCCTTGCCGGCCGTGAGCTGAAGCGAGAACTGTTCATTGATGATGATGGCTGGCGAGCACTCGATGAAAAAATGGAACTTGGTCTCAGGCACGTCGTTTTCCAAAACGCATGTTGGATTCCACGGGTATTTTTGCAACGTCAACGAATTGGACGGATCATTCAATGGAATTGGCTATGGCAGCGATAAAAATCGTGCATAAATTGTGAGGTCCGTTCCACCAGCATATGAGTCTGGTTTAACAAGTTGGTTATTCCGCTAGCCTATATGTTGTGGTGTTAAGCGATGAGCGATCTAAATATCGAGGGAGAAGGCTGTGGATGCAATGAGTCCGCGAGATGGAAAATTTCCAATTAGGCCATTGCGTGTCGACGACTCCGATAGCGGGGTCGTGGTTGAGTTTGATGTGGTTAGGAGTAGCGCAGAACCTTTTCGAATTTCCATTACAGGGAAATCGGGACGGAGAACTGAATTTCGCTTTGACACGGACGGCAATGAGACAGGTTCCGAAATGATAATGGAGACGGTGTCATCTCCAGTCAAAAATCGAGATTCAAAACCGAAACTTCGGGTCGTAAGATAAGAAAAAGGGGCCAACTAGGCCCCTTTTTCTTATCTTACTATTTGATCGCTAGGCAGTTCGCGCTGCGGGAAACCGCTCATATATTCTGACGTGTTCTTCCACCAATTTTTCACGTGCCGCTTTGGGGTCGTGACAAACATCATAGGCGAAAAGATGAGGGGCGCGCCGGCCATTTCCGGCAGTACTCCTATATATGTCGATTAGCCGTTTGCGCATATCCATCGTGGCATCAATAGATTCGAGACTGCCATCTGCATTAAACCAGCAGATCAGTCCGGGCTCATTGGGCACGAAATCAAATGCTTCGCCGATATCGGGATCAAGGCAGGGTGTCGCATCAAAGGCTGCCACTCGGCTGACCGAGGTCAGCCGAGTGCGAATATAATCAGTGGTGTTTACCGATTGAAGTTTCATCTCCCGAACTCCTCTCCAGTACTTCATCACGAGCACCCGCTCGTGGCACCGCACGTATCGCACTTCTCGCAGGTCCCGTTGCGCACCATCGTAAAGTTCTGGCACTCGGAGCAGGAATTGCCGGTGTAGCCCTGCAGCAGCGACTTGGCGCGGCGGTCGGCGGCGAGTTTCTTCGCTTCGGCCGCTTCATGGGCCGCCGTATCGGTGAACAGCGCCGCGGTGGTATCGGTCGAGGCATCGGAGGCCGCTTCCTCGAAGGCGATGTCTTCCGCCAATTCCTTGGCCCGCTCCTCATAGTCGCGCTTGTAGGCGACCGCCTCGTCGGTTGCGGGCTTCAATGCCAGCACGTTGGAGCCGGAGAAGGCTGTCGGCGCCGAGCGGGCAGGGGTGCCGGAGCCGGCAAAGCCCTTCGGCTCGCCTGCCCTCGAGACCAGCTTCACCGGCGAACCGCGGGTCAGACCCTTGGAGACGGCGTCGGTCTTGCCTTCGCTGATGCCACGGCCGAGTGCGGTATTGGAGAAATCCGACTGGTCGACATGGGCGAGATCGTTGCGGCCGAGATACGAAATGGCCAGCTCACGGAACACGTAGTCGAGGATCGACGTCGCGCTCTTGATGGCATCGTTGCCGATGACCATGCCGGCCGGCTCGAACTTGGTGAAGGTGAAGGCGTGTACATATTCGTCGAGCGGCACGCCATACTGCAGGCCAAGCGAGATCGCGATGGCGAAGTTGTTGAGAAGGCCACGCAGGGTGGCGCCCTCCTTGTTCATGTCGATGAAGATCTCGCCGAGACGCCCATCGTCATATTCGCCGGTGCGAAGGAAGATGGTGTTGCCGCCGATCTTGGCCTTCTGCGTATAACCCTTGCGGCGGCCGGGCAGCTTTTCCTGCTCGCGCGACACGCGTTCGATGATGCGTTCGACGATGCGCTCGGTGATCTGCGCCGCGCGCGCCGCAGCCGGTGCCTGGATCAGCTGTTCGATCGCCTCGTCCTCGTCCTCGTCGCCATCGGCGAGCAGCGACGCATTGAGCGGCTGCGACAGCTTCGAGCCGTCGCGGTAGAGCGCGTTTGCCTTCAGCGCCAGCTTCCACGACAGCATGTAGGCGCTCTTGGCATCCTCCACCGTCGCGTCGTTCGGCATGTTGATGGTCTTGGAGATGGCGCCGGAAATGAAGGGCTGTGCCGCCGCCATCATCTGGATGTGGCTGTTGATCGACAGCGAGCGCTTACCGATCTTGCCGCAGGGGCTGGCGCAGTCGAACACGGGGAGGTGTTCGGCCTTGAGGAAGGGCGCGCCCTCCAGCGTCATCGCACCGCAGACATGGATGTTGGCGGCCTCGATGTCCTTCCTGGAGAAACCCAGTGCCGGCAGCATTTCGAACGAGAAGTCGTTGAGCTGCTCGTCGGTGAAACCGAAGGTCTCCTTCACCCAGTCGGCGCCGAGCGTCCACTGGTTGAAGACGAACTTGATGTCGAAGGCCGACTTCAGCGCCGCGTTGAGCGCCGCGATCTTGTCGTCGGTGAAGCCCTTGGCCTTGAGCGAGCCGGGGTTGACGGCCGGCGCCTGGTTGAGATTGCCGTGGCCGACGGCATAGGCCTCGATCTCGGCGATCTGGCTCTCGGAATAGCCCAGCGTGCGAAGCGCTTCCGGCACGGCGCGGTTGATGATCTTGAAATAGCCGCCGCCGGCGAGCTTCTTGAACTTCACCAGGGCGAAATCGGGCTCGATACCGGTGGTGTCGCAATCCATGACCAGACCGATCGTGCCGGTCGGCGCGATCACGGTTGCCTGTGCGTTGCGGTAGCCATGCTCCTCGCCGAGTTCGATGGCGCGGTCCCAGGCGGCCTTGGCGTGGATGGCCAGATCCTGCTGCTTCAGGTCCGATGCGACGAGAGGCACAGGATTGACGGCCAGCTTCTCGTAGCCGTCCTTGTCGCCATAGGCGGCGCGGCGATGATTGCGCATTACGCGCAGCATGTTCTGGGCGTTGCGGTCATAGTCCGGGAAGGCGCCGAGCTCGGAGGCCATCTCGGCCGAGGTGGAGTAGGCGACGCCGGTCATGATGGCGGTCAGCGCGGCACAGATGGCGCGGCCCTCGTCGGAATCGTAGGGAATGCCCGAGGTCATCAGCAGGCCGCCAATATTGGCATAGCCGAGGCCCAGCGTGCGGTAGTCGTAGGAGAGCTTGGCGATCTCCTTCGACGGGAACTGCGCCATCATGACCGAAATTTCCAGCACCATGGTCCACAGCCGCACGGTGTGCTCGTAGGCTGCGATATCGATGGTGCCGTCGGTGTTGCGGTAGGGCAGCAGGTTGATCGAGGCGAGATTGCAGGCCGTGTCGTCGAGGAACATGTATTCCGAGCACGGGTTGGAGGCCCGGATCGCACCGGCCGAAGCGCAGGTGTGCCAGTCGTTCATCGTGGTGTTGAAGTGCAGGCCGGGATCCGCCGACGCCCAGGCGGCGTAGCCGATCTTTTCCCAGAGGTCCCGCGCCTTCAGTGTCTTCAAGACCTTGCCGTCCTTGCGGGCGGTCAGGTGCCAGTCTGCGTCCTCTTCAACGGCGCGCAGGAAATTGTCCTTCAGCGACACCGAATTGTTGGAGTTCTGGCCCGAAACGGTGAGATAGGCGTCGGAATCCCAGTCGGTGTCGTAGGTCTTGAACGCCATCGAGGTGTAGCCCTGCTTGGCGAACTGGATGACGCGGTAGATGTAGTTTTCCGGCACAGCCGATTTCTTGGCCAACTTGATTTCGCGCTTCAGCGCCGTGTTGATGGCCGGATCGAAGCAGTCGTTGTCATGGCCTTCGCAGTTCACGCAGGCCTTCATGATCGCTTCGAGATGCTTCTTGACGATCTTGGAGCCGGTTACCAGCGAGGCGACCTTCTGCTCTTCATTGACCTTCCAGTCGATGAATTCCTCGATATCGGGGTGGTCGGCGTCGACGATGACCATTTTCGCCGCACGGCGCGTCGTGCCGCCCGACTTGATGGCGCCAGCGGCGCGGTCGCCGATCTTGAGGAAGCTCATCAGGCCGGACGAGCGGCCGCCGCCGGACAGCTTTTCGCCTTCGCCGCGCAGCAGCGAGAAGTTCGAGCCGGTGCCGGAGCCATATTTGAACAGGCGCGCCTCGCGCACCCACAGATCCATGATGCCGCCCTCGTTGACGAGGTCGTCCTGCACCCCCTGGATGAAGCAGGCATGCGGCTGCGGATGCTCGTAGGAGGATTTCGACTTGGTCAGCTTGCCGGTGAACGGATCGACATAGAAGTGACCCTGGCTCGGACCGTCTATGCCATAGGCCCAGTGCAGGCCGGTGTTGAACCATTGCGGCGAGTTCGGCGCGACGCGCTGGGTCGCCAGCATATAGGCAAGCTCGTCACGGAAGGCGCGCGCGTCTTCCTCCGACGCCTTGAAGTAGCCGCCCTTCCAGCCCCAATAGGTCCAGGTGCCGGCCAGCCGGTCGAAGACCTGGCGGGCGTCGATCTCGGAGCCGTAGCGCTCGGCCTCGGGAAGCTTGGCGAGTTCGGCTTCGTCGGCGACGGAACGCCACAGGAAAGAGGGGACGTCGTTCTCCTCGACCTTCTTCAGGCGCGCGGGAACGCCGGCCTTGCGGAAATATTTCTGAGCCAGGATGTCGGCGGCGACCTGGGAAAACTGCGCAGGCACATCGATGTTGTCCAGACGGAACACCACCGAGCCATCCGGATTCTTGATCTCGGAAAGCGCCTTGCGGAATTCGATCTCCGCATAAGCGGCCCCTTCTTGGCCTGCATGTCCTGGCTTGGTGAAACGACGCTCGATGCGCATTGGTCCGGTCCCTTTTGTCTACATATAGCGCTTTCATCAGGGGATTTCTGCCCCAAAAGACGAAACGCGCAGTCCGCCGTTTGCCGGCATTGCGAACAATGCCGGCATCTCCTCTTCGCAGGCTCGGCCACGCTCACGACAATACGCCTTGCCAGGCATCTGCCGAGGCTGCCAACCGGCCCGCGGGCCCCTCAAAACTGAATTTTTCGATTCCCTCACTCGAGGGAAATTCACACTATCTAGCGTCGAACTTAGCTGCAAACACTAAATATAGTATTAACAGACAATTTATTCCAGTCCGACAATTCTCCCTTTCGTCGCCCACCCAACCCACGATCCCAACGCTTCCGCCGGCCTCGTAAACAGGCGGAAATGCGGGCAAAACGCACATAATCCGGGAAAAAGACCGGGCTCAGAACTTTCCGGTCGCGCTCTCAACAGGAGCGCATGGCCTATAAAAGGCGACTCGTTTCGAGCCGTCAAGGATTCGTTTGCGTAGCTTTTGTGACCCCAACATCTTGTGTGTCACACATGTGGATAACGGGGATAGAGTCGACCCGCCGTCGGCCATCTGCCCGGCGGTAAGCCGGTGCGATCGTTGGCCAGTGGCACGGGCGCTGCGAAACATTTGCTGGGATGCCGCAAAAAAGCCAGCCAAGCCGGTGAGCCGGGCCTCAGCCGTAGTGTAGCTTCGGCTTGGGTTCGGTCCCGTTGAACTGTACGCCGATCCGGTCGCTGCGGCGCCAGCGGACCTCGCAGCGATAGGCGACGCCGTCGAGCGGTATGTAGAGAAGGAAATGATCGGGAACCCTGGCTTCGGCCGGTAACTTCAGTTCGGCGCCGCCCGCATGCTGGTTGCGCACCGTACAGGCGACTTCGGAATTCTGGATCCCCGTGATGACTGTTCCACCTTTGAGCACGCGCGGACGATGCTCGCGCTGCGGCTCGCCGGGGTCGTGCTGAAGTGGGTCTGCGGGATTCGCCATCGATCAAACGCCAGGAACGATCGATCCTAACCACCAAAAATTAGCAAACCCTTGCGGCACAAGGTTGTGCGTCTGCCGCGAAAGGCGCCGATCAGGAGAACCTGCGTGGGTCGGCACAGAAATAGGCGATGATCTGGCAAAGGTCGGGTTCATTGACCATGCGCACGGCTTCGCTGGAACTGACCCATTTGCGGGTGCGGGAGTGCTTTTCCTTCCAGCGGTCCGCGATCTTGTCGACGTGCAGTGGGAACACCAGAACCTCGCAAGGCACTTCTTCGCCCGAAGCCAGCACCTTGGCATAGAAATAGCGGCCGGCTTCGAGATGAGAGATGTTTCCGCGCAAACCGGCTTCCTCGGCGGCCTCGCGGGCGGCCGCTTCGCAGAGCGGCTCCCTGGCTTCCGGCCAGCCTTTTGGAAGCACCCAGCGGCCAGTATCACGGCTGGTGATCAACATGACCTCGACGCCGTTCCCGACATCGCGCCAGGGCAGGGCGGCAACCTGCAGACGGCACGGCGCCGTGCCAAAGAGTCGCCTGACCCTTTCAGCAAGGTGGTTGTGCGTCGTTGGCCGTGTCAACATCGGAGAAGCTAGCCCCAGCCTCCAGAATCGTTTGCCGTCTCATGAATCTTACGGCTAATTGTGACCAATAAAAGTAAAAACTTCGGTCACGCTGGCTGATTTCCGCCAACAAGGGTCGATTTCACAGGATATCTTGGCGGCGGATGCCTTCGCGCAAGCAAATATTGCCGTCGGCGCTGGCTTGATTGGAAAAAAGCAGCTTGCCGCGAATCAGCCGGCGTGATCGTCGGCGATCGGCTTCTGATAGGTGAAACCCATGTCCCAAGGGAAATAGATCCAGGTATCCTGGCTGACCTCGGTGACGAACGTATCGACCAGCGGCCGGCCTTTCGGCTTGGCGTAGACTGTCGCGAAATGGGCCTTCGGCATCATTGCCCGCACGATGCCGGCGGTCTTGCCGGTGTCGGTCAGGTCGTCGACGATCAGCACGCCGGCGCCATCGTCGGCCAGCAAGGCCGGCGTGATCTCCTTCAGCACCTGCAACTGCCCTTGGCTGGTGTAGTCGTGATAGGAGGCGACACAGACCGTCTCGATCACGCGGATGCCGAGTTCGCGCGAAATGATCGCCGCCGGGACCAGGCCACCACGCGTGATGCACACGATAGCCTTCCACTGACCTTTGCTGGTGCCGGCAAGCCGCCAGGCAAGTGCGCGCGCGTCGCGATGGAACTGGTCCCAGGAGACCGGGAAGGCTTTTTCGGGAAGGGACATGTCTCGCGCACTCCACGGCACGCGGCGGCCGCGTGCAAGAAACAGGGGAATGCGCGCGGAATTAACTGGAAACCCCCAGACTTGGCAAGGGTGGCTGGCAGCAATCGCTGTGGACTTATCGCGACAGGAAGGCCGCGACCTGTGCCGAGCGCAGCACCGTGCGTGTTACCCCGCCGAACAGCAGCTGGCGCAGCCAGGAGTGGCTATAGGCGCCAAGCACCAGCAGATCGGCGCCGGTCTCGGTGATCCTGTTATGAATCATGTCGTCGACCGAGGTGCCGCCCGATTTCTGCACCGAGACGCTAACGGTGGCGCCGTGGCGCGACAGGGCCGACGCGATTTCGGCGCCCGCTGCCTCCGGGCGCTCGTCGAGCGTATCGGGCGGATCGATGACCAGTATGTCGGTTTTCTCGGCCTCGATGATGAAAGGCAAGGCATCGAAGGCGGCGCGCGCGGCCTCCTTGCTGCCGTTCCAGGCAAGCAGCACGCGTTTGAAGGTGGTGACCAGCGGACCCGCACTCGGCACCACCAGCACCGGCCGGCCGGCGTCGTAGACAAGCGTATCGACGTCGGCGCTCGGATCGCCGCCGGTCTCGCGTTGGGCGGCGATGATGAGATCGGCGGCGCGCACGCTTGAAATACCGGTCAGTGCGCTGTCGCCGGAGAAGCTCTCCAGGCTGCGCCATTCGAAGGAAAGGCCGGAATCCTCGATCCGCTTCAGGAAGACAGCCTGGAGTTTGTCGGCCCGCTCCCGGTTCATGTCGGCGGAAACCTGCAGGAATTCCGTATCGGGAAAGCCCGTCGCCGACGTGTAGGGCACCGGGAGCGCCTCGGCATGGATGCCGATCAGATGGCTCTCGAAGCGGCTGGCAAGCGGAATGGCGCAGTCGAGCACCCGCTCGGCGTCCTGCTCGTTCTGCAGAATGGCAACGATGGTCTTGAAACGCATGATGACCCCTCAATGGTGCGAGTCACGAGCCTCGCGCCATGGAAACGCTGGAGCGTCGTTCTTGGTTCCGGTTTGCAGCGGATCAGCTCGCCTCAGCCGCGAAGCCTGCCACCATGGCCTCGACGTCGGCGCGCGCGGCTTCAAGCGCCTCCGCGCTGCGGGCACGAACGACCAGTTCGGTCCAGAACTTGCCGTCGCCATACTTGGGGTAGGAGCCGATGATCGTATCCGGATGGGCTTTCTGGATCTCGCCCAATGGCCCGCCGACAAGGCCCTCGCCGAACGGACAGTGCACCGTGGCCGACAGCATTTTGGTGCCGGCTCTCAAGGTCGGCACGACATTGTCGAGCATGGCCTGGAAGATCGAGGGCACGCCGGCCATGACATGGACGTTGCCGATGCGGAACCCGGGCGCCACGGAGACGGGGTTGTCGATATGGCCGGCGCCGCGCGGCATCCGCGCCATGCGCTTGCGCGCCTCCGTGTATTCGATGCCGCGCGCGGCATAGCTCGCCTCCAGCAGGGCATAGGCCTTGGCATCGTATTCGCAAGGCACGCCGAACGCCTTGGCGATCGAATCGGCTGTGATGTCGTCATGCGTCGGGCCGATGCCGCCGGTGGTGAAGACATAGGTATAGCGCGCGCGCACGGCATTCACCGCCGCGACGATCTCGTCTTCCTCGTCGGGAACAATGCGTACCTCCTTCAGGTCGATGCCGATCGCCGTCATGATATCGGCGAGATGGCCGATGTTCTTGTCCTTGGTGCGGCCGGACAGAATCTCATCGCCGATGACGAGCATGGCGGCAGTGACGATTTCAGGCATGGAACGCTCCGGCAGGACGGGTCGCCTGAAATAGCGCGGCGGATGGGCGGCGGCAATGCCGTCCAAAGGCGAACGATCCGACACGTCCACCACACCTGCATTGCAGTACCAAGCGCGGCTTGACCAGGATGGGAACAAGCCCTTCCGGATTGTCCTCGGTCGCGGAGGGCGACCAGGGCCGAGGTGGTGCCGCAATCCGTCGCGCCCGAACAGGTCACAGCCTTCGAGCGCATGGCGGCACGCGCTTTTGTCACCCGACATCACCGCCACTTCACGAGAATTTCAGGGAACCATTCGGCTGACGGTCAGGTTTACCCCGTGTCGCATCCCAAGGCGGCCAAGATCAAGATACGGAGTAAAATCAATGTACAGGAAACTTTTCGCAGCATCCGTCCTGACGATCGGTCTCGCCACATCGGCGATGGCCCAATCGTCGGACGCTACCTATTCCAACCATCACAATTGGTGGCTGTTCGGCAATGAGGATTCCTCGGCCATCGACCAGAGCACCACTGGCAGCATCAACGCCGACGGCTCTGGATTGAGCACCCTTGGCAACCCCGGCCCGGCCGGGCCTTGTGCCTCAAGCACGCCAGGCCCCGATGCGAACGCTCAGGGCAACGTCAACGATCAGTATTGCGGCAAGTAAATAGGCAGCCGCGTATTGCCTGCCGCGGGACGCCGTCTCTCCTGGCGTCCGCGGCTGGCGCAGGGCTGGATCAATCCGAGATTTCAGTCTGAGGCCGATCGCGGCCGTCGGCCAGTTCCTCGTGCCATTTGCCCTCGGCGTCCTCATACTGGATACCATCGGTGGAACCCGCCACCTGCTGTTCGGCCGAAGCGATCTCGGCGGCACGCAATGCATCCTGATGGGTGGGAAATGTCTCCGAGAAGGTCGCACCGACCTTGTAGGCCCAGCCACCGTCATGCTCGACGATCTTGTAAGTCAGCTTCGCCATCAAAACCTCCAGTTAAAAGGTCCGCCTGCTCAATGCAGCCGGTCGTCGGGCAGCTTGTCGTCGGGCACCAGCACTTCCGATTCCCTGGCCGCCTCTATCAGTGCCCGGCGCGCTTCCGCTGTCGAACGATAACCTTCCAGCACTTTGAGGCAAGTGTCGAGGGCATCACGATGACGAGGCCCGCGATTGAGCGGCCACACCGTCATCAGGCACTCGGCCGCCTCCTGGGTCGAGCGGATATGGCGATATTTGCCGACATGGCCAAGCTCGACCACGACCGGCGTTTCAAAGGGTTTGTTGTCCATCATCATGGCCGCAACGCAAAGCAGCCAATTTGGTTGCAAAAGTGGCCTTCGGCCTGCGCCCAAAGGTCGCGACGCCGTTGCGCAAGCGCGCCGGCGTCGGGAGAAAGGGGGATCAGCCGGTGGCCTTCATCCAATGTTCCATCGTCGTCACCGAGCGGGCGAGCTGCGGCGCCGGATGAATTTTTTCGCTGAACGTGGCGGCCGCACGCCATCCCCAGCGCGGATCGGCGAGGAAGGCTCGCGCCAGCGCCACTATGTCGGCGCGACCCTCGGCGATAACAGCCTCGGCCTGTTTCGGGTCGTCGATCAGGCCGACCGCCCGGGTCGGGATGCCCGCGCCTTTGCGCACGGCTTCGGCCAGATGCACCTGATAGCCGGGGCCGGTGGGTAATTTCTGCAATGGCGAATTGCCGCCGCTCGAGCAGCAGAGATAGGCGACGCCTTCGGCCTTCAGCGCTTTCGCCACCTCGACCGCGTCCGCGACGTCAAAGCCGCCATCGACCCAGTCCTTCACCGACAGCCGTGCGCCGAGCATCAGTTTCGGCGCGGCTTTCTTCACCGCCCTGGCGATCTCGACGACGAGACGCATCCGGTTTTCCAGCGAGCCACCCCAGCGATCCGTGCGCTGGTTGGACAGTGGCGACAGGAACTGGAAGATGAGGTAGCCATGCGCCGCATGCAGTTCGATGAAGTCGAAGCCGGCACGGTCGGCCCGCCTTGCGGCGTCCGCGAACCGCTCGACGAGCTGCAGGATTTCCTCATCGTCCAGGGCGCGCGGCACGTTCCAGCCGGCGTCGTAGGCGAGGGCCGAGGCCGAGACGGTCTGCCAGGGATCCTCGTTTGGCTGCAACGGGCCGCCGCCTTCCCAAGGCTTGCGGTTCGAGGCCTTGCGGCCGGCATGCGCCAGCTGCGTGCCGAACTTAGTGCCGGGTGCGGCCACGCGCTTGGCCGCATCCAGCGCGCGCCGCGCGGCGGCTTCATTGTCTTCGGAATAGAGGCCGAGACAGCCATGGCTGATGCGCCCGCGCCGCTCGACGTCGGTCATCTCCACCGTGACCATGCCGGCACCGGACATGGCAAGGTTCATCCAGTGGTAAAGATGCCAGTCGCTGGCCGAGCCGTCCTCGGCGGAATACTGGCACATCGGCGCCACGGCGATGCGGTTGGGGAAGGTGAGCCCATCGAGGGTGATCGGATGGAAAAGCGATGTCGTCATGGAAAAACTCCGGGAAGGGGAATGCGCTATCTAGGCGACGGCACCCGTCCATACCACACACGAGACGGTGAAGCGCGCGCTGGACCAATCGCCGGATTGCGCCTGTTCCGCTTCGCGGCTACGCCTGCGTCCGCCAGCCAGCATCGAGGTGTCATATGGAAGACCGCGTTCGTATCCGCTCGGAAGAGGTTCTCTCCGACGACTGGGCGGTCCTGAAAAAGACCGTGCTCGACTATCGCCGGCGTGACGGTCAATGGGAGACGCAGGTCCGCCAGACCTATGATCGCGGCGACGGCGCGGTGATCCTGCCCTATGACCCCCAGCGTTCGACTGTGCTTCTGGTGCGCCAGTTCCGTTATCCCGCCTATGTCACCGGCCACCGCGAGCCGCTGATCGAGGCCTGCGCCGGCTTGCTGGACGAAAACGATCCGGAAACCGCCATCCGCAAGGAAGCCGAGGAAGAACTGGGTTACCGGTTGAAGGACATCGAGCGGCTGTTTTCGCCTTATATGAGCCCGGGCAGCGTCACCGAGCGGCTCTGGTTCTTCGTCGCGCGCTACTCGCCCGCCGACCGCATCTCGGCCGGCGGCGGCTCTCCGGAGGAGGGCGAGGACATCGAGGTCCTGGAAATGCCGCTCGACGAAGCGCTGGCCGGCATCGCCGATGGCCGCATTGTCGATGCCAAGACCATCATCCTGATCCAGCACCTGAAGCTGAATCCGGTGACGGCTTGATCAGAGACCGAGCGATCTCAATTCAGCCCGCGTGACCCAACAGTCGGGTGGTGGCCGCGTCACGATGATGTTCGGAATTAACGCGATCGACGCCTTCGACGGTTATGGCGAACGTGCCGTTTTCCGTCCTGGCTATCCAGCCCTTTGCTTTCAGATACCAGAGGTGAAACTCGAGGTGCTCTTGCGGACAGCCTGACATTCGTTCGAGTTCTTCATCGCCTATCCCGGGATGATTGACGTCCTGCCGGCGTTTTACATACAGCAGTGACAGCACTTTGGCTTGAATGACGGAATCTCGATCGAAGCCCTTTGTGTTGCTCGCCTCATCGGTCAGCTCGGCCCGGTGGTTCAAATGCGCCTTGTACTGAATGTCGTATTGCGCACGCTTGACCGGATCCTTGAGCGTGTTGTGAGCCTCAAGAATATCGCTGAAGCGTGACTCGTTCCCAGTGACTTGGTTGTCGGGGTGGTAGCGCATGGCAAAATGCCGAAAAATGCGTTCTATCGTTTCCGAATTGGCATTCGGACTGATTTCCAGCATTTCGTAGAAGTCGATGAACATACCTGGCTTCCCCATGCCATTTTCGCCGTCTGTGTCTCAGCGTCAGGTGACAATTTTGGCGACGACCATAGAGTATATATTTCACGATTTACTAATGTGCCGAGCGTACAAAGGGTCAGATACACGAATTAAGCGAAAACGTCAGACCTTTGCGTCCTGAGCTGCAGACCTTGGTCTGGTAGCATTTCGCTCGTCGGAGGCGGCTTGCCATGACCGATAAACCTTCTGAACCTCCAGTAGAGCGTCGAACGCACTTACGCGAGGTGGTTTTGAAGGAGGCGTTCATAATCACGCAGGATGGCGAAATAGGCTGCGCCGTCAGAAACCAGCATGAGCATGGCGCCGAGTTGCGTGTCGCTGTGGGGGTTGAAGTGCCAAATACCTTCCGGCTGCGCGTGCCGTTGGACGGTGCGACTTATCGAGCGGAAGTGCGCTGGAGAAAGGGCGAGCGACTGGGCATCCAGATCCACGGCAATTTCTCGCTGAAGGTCACCTAAAGGCGGTAAGTCGGTTGACACGAGGGCACCCAGCACTGCGTTGCCGGTGGCTTTCGTCGTCTCGCATCCCGCCGCCATCTCATCAATCCTGACGTTGTCGCCGATCGCTTGCTATATATTAGAGCGAGCGCATATTATGCCTTGGGGACCAGGGCGGGGAATTGAGAATGTGCTACACCTGTGATGGCAAAGCGGTCGACCGGAGGGATTTCCTCAAAGTCGGCGCGGGGCTCGTTGCGTTCGGCGTTGGTGGGGCCACGTGGTCGGCGCGCGCGGCCCAAGGTGCGGTGCCCCCGCTGAGCCTCGACGACGCGCTCGCCGCACTGAAATCCGGCAACGAACGCTACGTCAGTCACCCGGAACTCTGCTCGACAGACCTTGCCGCGCAGCGGAATGCTGTCGCCGCACACCAGGCGCCCTGGGCCACGATCATCAGTTGCGCCGATAGTCGCGTTCCGCCTGAACTGATCTTCGGCGGTCACGGCGTTGGAGAACTGTTCGTCGCCCGGAATGCTGGCAACCTCGTCGACACCGCCACGCTCGGTACGGTCGAATACGGGGCAGCGGTGCTCGGCTCACCCTTGATCGTCGTTCTCGCGCACACAAACTGCGGCGCCGTCAAGGCGGCGTGCGACGTGGTGACCAAGAACGCGACCTATCCTGGCGCGATCGGCCCGATGATCGAACCGATCCTGCCCGCGGCGATAGCAGTGCGGAGCGAAGCGGGTGATTTCGTCGACAACACCGCCAAGGAAAGCGCGCGGAGGACCGCGAGGCGCCTGGCCGCCTCGAGCAAGGTGCTAGCCGGCCTCATCAAGGCGGGGAAGCTGAAGATAGTCGCGGCAATCTATGATTTGCAAACGGGTGCGGTGACTTACATCGAATGACACACCCGTCATCGAGATCGAAGGCTCTGGGGCCTCGATGCGTCGGCGTCTGGCTTGGCTCGCCTTCCGGGGCGGTGACGGCCGCCTATCTCGGCTACAAGGGCCGCGGCAGCCGTTCGGCAGGGCGCAAGGACGCGCCGGAATCGCAATGGCGGTCATCAACTGACGCCTTGCCATTGCCAATCGGAATGAGCGGCATGCGCGAAGCTTTCATCGCAATGGTAATCTTCCTATGCCTGACGGTGGCCGCGCTCGCCAGCACGGCGATATGGCCAAAATTGCCGGCCAAACATCGTGACGACGACACGAACACCGTGGTTCGGCACGCCGCGAACCTGTTCGGGGTCATGACCTCGCTGATGCTCGGCCTGATGATCAACTCGGCCAGGAACACCTTCGAATCGATCGACCGCAACGTGCACGCCTATGCGACCGAATTGATCCTTCTCGACAGGACCTTGCGCCAATATGGCCCGCAAACCGACACGGTACGCCAGCCGCTGGTCGTCTATGTGCGGCGTGTGGCGGGTGATTCTTCGCCCACCAGCGAGACGCTGGTCGCCGCCAACCGGCTCTCTGAGCAGTTGCTGGCGGAAATCGGCACCCGGCTGAGTGCGCTGGCGCCGACCGACGATGCGCATGGCTTCATTGTGCAGGACGCCCGCCAGCATTTGCAGAAAGTGCTGGAGTTGCGCTGGGTGCTGATCGAGCAGTCGGAGGGCACGATCCCGGTGCCT
Organism: Mesorhizobium sp. B2-3-10; assembly: GCF_006442275.1. Taxonomy (NCBI): domain Bacteria; kingdom Pseudomonadati; phylum Pseudomonadota; class Alphaproteobacteria; order Hyphomicrobiales; family Phyllobacteriaceae; genus Mesorhizobium; species Mesorhizobium sp. B2-3-10. Next base: position 253,644 of record NZ_VFVT01000002.1, on the reverse strand, counting down.
CTGATCACGCTCCTGGTTACCTGGCTGGTGCTGATCTTCGCCAGCTTCGGCTTCAGGGCGCCACGCAATACGATCACCGTTTCGACCTACGCGGCATCGGCGGCTTTGGTTGCCGGGGCGATCTACCTGATCTTCGACATGGACGTGGCTTTTTCCGGCCCGATCCAGATTTCAATGGCACCGATGGAGAGGGCACTGTCCGAGTTACAGCAGTGATCCGCAGCAGTGACACGCCGGCTAAATGATGCTGCGGCGGTTCAACAGAGAAAAATCCAAACAAATCTGAAGACTTTTTCTGGTGCGGACGACGGGAATCGAACCCGTACGATCAGAGATCGAGGGATTTTAAGTCCCTTGCGTCTACCAATTCCGCCACGTCCGCAGGCACGTCCTTTTCAGATGCCAGACACAGCCCGTCAAGTCGTGTTCTGCGGTGGCCGAACGCGCACCCAGAGGAGGTGGCATAACGATACTGGCGCGATCGCGGAATTATGCGCGCCGCGCGCATCGGTAAATATCTGCGTGGCGGATCTGATCCGCCTGGGCCGGCGCCTCTCAGGCCAACCCATCCCCCCGCCCACTTGGGGGCGCCGGCCGCCCCCTTTCCAGCGAGTAGCCGCGGCCGTTGTAAGCCAGGGCCGAAAACGTCACCTGTGGACTACGTTCAGAATTTGTAGCTGAGATTGATGCCGACCGTGTTCAGTTTCACGCTCTGATCGCGGTCGTTGAAGGGGGCTGGTGCCTCGTGGTTCTCTGAGCCGAAGTCGTAGTAGCGATATTGCGCGCCGACGACGAACTTGTCGGTCAGCGCGTAGTCGACGCCTGCGCCCACGGTCCAGCCGACATTTGTGCCCGTGTTGTCGAACCCTGGCCCCGAGGTCTGCGACGTCTCGATGCCGGCAAAGGCAATGCCGCCGATGCCATAGACCAGCAGGCGGTCCATTGCGAAGCCGGCCTTGGCGTTGACCGACCCGAACCACTTGATGTCGGCGCCGAATGTATCTCCCAGGCCCGATTGCGCCATGCCGTCGACCGAGGAATAGTTGAGGTCCGCCTCGGCGCCCAGCACTGCCTGATCAAACTGCCAGAGGCCGGCGACATGGCCGCCGACGAACCCACCGCCGACGTCCGGCGTGATGGAAAACGGCGCGCCTTCCGTCGTGGTGATCTCGGAGCGGCCCCAGCCATATCCTGCCTGCAGGCCCGCATAGTAGCCGGTCCAGTCGAAGCCAGGCGCGGTCATCGGCACATCGACTGTCGCGTCGGCAGCAAATGCCGGCAAGGACAGGGCAAGAAGACCGGCACTTGCGACCATCAGGCGATGCATCGAACTCCCCGAGAAGAGTCATAGACCCCAGGTCGGAGCCTAACCTGATTTTCGGCAAAACGGAATCGGATTTCTGCAAACGCGGTTAGCGTCCTCGCGGGTCTCGAGGAGTTGGCGGGTAGCGTGCTGCCGCGATTGCGGTGGCGCGCGCCTCGTGCGAAACACCGCCATCGTGAGAGGATCCTTTATGCGCATCTTGTTCCGCTTGGTCGCGGCCGTCGCGGCGGTGGTGCTGGTCGGTCAGGCCGCCGTGGCCGAACCGCTGACGCTCATCATTGCCAAGGCCGTGGCCGTTCCCGATTCTGTTTCGGGGCAGGCCATGCTCAGCCTGAAGCTCACTCCCGACAGCGGCAAAGCCTTTGCCAGGTTTACGGGGGCAAATGTCGGCAAGATTGTCGATCTCAGCATCGACGGCGCCGTGGTGATGTCGCCGCGCGTCGTGGAGCCGATACGCGGCGGCGAAATCATGGTCAGCGGCACGTTCAAGGGCGGCGAGGTCGAGCGTATCGCCGAGCGGATTTCAGCCGGCGACGCCAAGGTCGAAGTTGACGTGAAACCGGAGTAATCCGGCAATCTCCAGGCAAATCCATTCTTCCTCGCTGGCCAAAACGCCGTCGGCTTGGCACAGTCGGACAAACAGGAGTCTTTGATGATCAGGAAGCCGCCCGTCCGCGCGACAAAACCCAAACCGTGGACCGAAATGGCGACCGATCTGGTCGATGTCGCGATGGGCCGCAAACCCGCCGATCTGGTCATCCGCAACGGGCGCTGGGTGAACGTCCATTCGGGCGAGATCATCGCCGGCACCGACATCGCCATATCGGGCGGCCGCTTCGCCTATTGCGGGCCGAATGCCAGCCACACGATCGGGCAGGGCACCAAGGTGGCCGACGCCGGCGGCCGCTACCTCGTGCCCGGCCTTTGTGATGCCCACATGCATGTCGAGAGCAGCATGGTCACAGTCACCGAATTCTGCCGCGCCGTCATCCCGCACGGCACCACCTCGATGTTCATCGATCCGCATGAGATCGCCAATGTGCTGGGCCTGCCAGGCGTGCGGCTGATGCATGACGAGGCGGTGGCGATGCCCATCAACGTGCATGTGCAGATGCCGTCCTGCGTGCCGTCGGCACCGGGGCTGGAGCATGCCGGCGCCGAGCTGACGGTCGCCGATGTCGCGGAAGCAATGACCTGGGAAAACATCATCGGGCTCGGCGAAGTGATGAATTTCCCCGGCGTCGCCGCCAACGATCCCGTCATGTCGGGCGAGATCGCCGCCACGGTTCAGGCTGGCAAGACGGTTGGCGGCCACTATGCCTCGCGTGACCTTGGCTTGCCGTTCCATGGCTACGTCGCCGGCGGCCCAGAGGACGACCACGAAGGCACGCGGGCCGAGGATGCCATCGCGCGCGTGCGCCAGGGCATGAAGGCGATGCTGCGGCTGGGCTCGGCATGGTACGACGTTGCCTCTCAGATCAAGGCGGTGACGGAGAGCGGCATTGATCCGCGCAATTTCATCCTCTGCACCGACGACAGCCACTCCGGCACTCTTGTCCAGGACGGCCACATGGACCGGGTGGTGCGCCACGCCATCCAGCAGGGGCTGAAGCCGGTGACCGCGATCCAGATGGCAACGCTCAACACCGCTCAGCATTTCAAACTGGAACGCGAGATCGGTTCGATCGCGCCGGGGCGGTTGGCCGACCTGCTGGTCGTCTCCGATCTCGCCGCAATGAGCATCGACGAGGTCTATGCGCGCGGCGTCAGGCTGGCCAAGGGCGGCAAGCTGGACATCGATATCCCGGCCTATGATTATCCGAAGACGGCGAAGAACACCGTCAAGTTGGGCAAGAAACTGAAGGCCGGCGATTTCGATATCGCGGCACCCAAGGGCGCCAACGAGGTGCGGGTGCGGGTGATCGGCGTCATCGAGAACCAGGCACCGACGCGGGCCCTGGAGGCCGATCTGCCGGTCGAGGACGGGCTGGTCGCGATGGACCGCCGCAACGACGTCTGTCAGATCGCGTTGGTCGAACGGCACAGGGGCACGGGTGGCGTCACCAATGCCTTCGTCTCCGGTTTCGGTTACATGGCCGACTGCGCCATGGCCTCCAGCGTCGCCCATGACGCCCATCACATCATCTGCGTTGGCACCAACAAGCAGGACATGGCGCTGGCCGTGAACCGACTGGGCGAAGTCGGCGGCGGGGTCGTGCTGTTCTCCAGGGGCAAGGAACTGGCGCTGGTCGAAATGCCGATCGCCGGACTGATGTCGGACGAGCGGGCCGAGATCGTCGCCGCCAAGGCCGAGAAACTGACCGAGGCGATGCGCAAGATGGGTTGTTCCCTGAACAATGCCTACATGCAGCACTCGCTGCTGGCGCTGGTGGTCATTCCCGAGCTCAGGATTTCCGACGTCGGCCTGATCGACGTGACGACGTTCCAGAAGGTCGATCTGTTCGTCTGAGACCAGCCGTCCGCTCGTGGCTGCTCACCCGCCGGTGGCGATGGTCAGCACCTTGAACGGCGTCGTGATGATGACTTCTGCGGCGGAGCCGACGACCTTTCCCAGGCCCTGACCGATATTGGCGAGCTGTGCCGGGTTCTCGTCCGCGGCGAGCCCGGCCGGCGTGCGCAGCCGGTCGCCCAGCAATTGCACCAGGAACGGGTTGTCGGCGAATTTCGCGTGGTTGAGGCCGCCGTCACCGCCTTTCGTTTTGGTCAGATCGACCACCGACACGCCATAGGAGGCGAGATCGGCGGCATCGCCATAGTCGCCGACGCGCGGTTTGTCGCCGGAGATGAACGAGGACAATTTGAGCGCCCGGTCGTCGCCCGAAAGCAGCACGGCGAACGGCTTGTTGGGTTTGCCATAACGGATCATCTGCTTCTTGAACACGTCGACATCGATGTCCGGTGAGGCAAGGATGACATAACCCAGTTTGCCGCCGAGATCGCGGTCGCCGGTGATGGCAAGTTGGCGCAGCGCCTCCATCGTCAGCCAGGTTCCCATCGAATGGGCGATGATGTCGATGCTCTTGACGCGCGTCTTGGCGAGCATCCTGAGCGTTGCCTCGAGATCGTCACGGGCGGCGGTGGAACTGTCCTTGTCGTAGATGTAGCCCGTCGTCTTGGCGCTCGATGCCCATGAGAACAGCACCGGAGTGCCCGGATATTTGGTGTCGTGGGCGATCTGCGTCAGCCGGTAGATGCCGTCGTCGAAACCATTGTTGAAGCCATGCACGAAAACCAGCGCCCGGTCGCCGCGCATGGCGATGTCGGAGCCGACCGCCTTGGCGAATTGCGGCGCGCCTTCGTAGAGGGTGACGTCGGTGGCCGCAAAATCCTTGGCCGGATTGCTGTTGGCGGAACCCTTGGCGCGCTCGATGTTGCCGACCTGATGGCTCTTCGGAACCGTGACGTCGACCCGCGCGAAACTGGTGGTCAGGGAACGGTCGCCGTCGAAGACCTGTCGCGGGTCCTTCACCGCTTTCTGGCGGGTGGTGGCGACAAATATCTCATGGGTGGCCGCAATATCGGATGCCGGTACGGTGACCGTCGTCTTGTTGAGCAGATCATGCGTATTTCCGGCGCAGCCAGCGACCAGCAGCGCGAACGCGACGACACCGAAACTCTTCAAGCCCAAGGCCACGCGTCGGCTCCCGCATAGGGGGACGTCAAACGCATGACGTCGCTCGATACTCCGATAAGGCCAGAGGCGGGCGCGGTCCAGTTCAAAGTGAGCCGATCGTTCGGCGATGCTGAACAGGCACGGCGAAATCCGCTGCGCCGCATCTACTGCCCAAGCAGGCTGATGCGGTCGGTCACGTCCCGGTCGCTGGCGAAACCATCGTCCTCGCGCAGCCGCTGGCCGATCATCTTCACCAGTGCCGGATTGTCGGCGAATTTCGTGTGGTTGAAGCTGTCGCTGCCCTTGACCTTGGAGAGATCGACGACCGTCACGCCATAGGAGGCAAGGTCCGCGGCATCCTTGTAGTCGCCGACGCGTGGGCGCGAGCCGGCGATCAGGCCGGACAATCTCAGCGCGCGATCGTCATCAGACAACAGCAGGATGAACGGCTTGTCGGGCTTGCCATAGCGGCGCATCTGGCTCTTGAACACATCGACGTCGATGTCGGGAGAGGCGAGCACCACGTCGCCGAGCTTGCCGCCGAGGTCGCGGTCACCGGTGATGGCGAGCTGGCGCAGTGTCTCCATCGTCACCCAGGTTCCCATCGAATGGGCGACGATGTCGATGCGCCGCGCGCCGCTCTGCGCCAGCATGCGCAATGTCACTTCGAGCTGGTCGCGGGCGGCACTGGCACTTTCCTTGTCATAGACATAGTCGGTGGTCTTGGCTCCCGAGGCCCACGAGAACAGCACCGGCGTTCCCGGATAACCGGAATCGTGGACGATCTGGGTCAAGCGATAGACGGCGTCGTCGAAGCCGGTGTTGTAGCCGTGGACGAAGACCATGACGCGGCCGCCGCGTGCCGCTATGTCGGCGCTGAGCGCGCTGGCGAATTTCGGCTGCGTGTCGTAGCCGACGACTTCGGAAGCCATGAAATACTTGGCCGGATCGTTCGATTTGCCGCGTGAGCGCCGCTCGATCTGCCCGGTCTGGTGGAGACCGGGAACGGTGACGTTGACGCGGGCGTAGTTCAGCGTCGCCGAGCGTTCGCCGTCGAAAACCTTGTTTGGATCGTCGGAGGCCTTACGGGTCGTGGCAATGAAGATCGAGTGGTTGCCTGCGATTTCCGTTACCGGCGCGGACATGACCGCGCTGCCGAGCAGTTCCTCGGTTTTGCGGCCGCCGCAGCCCGCCACCAGCAGCGCAAGCGCAAGAATGCAAATCGTCTTCAAATGCACGTCAAAAATCCACTCGAGCCCAAAAAGGGCCAATCCACCCTCCGCGATATCTCCCCAGCAGGCGAAGTGCGGCGGAAGTAAGTCGTGTCCAGCCAAAATGCGGTCGGCGCCTCGCGACCGCGGGCGCAGTGTTGCGCGAAAGCCAAAGCGGGTGGTAAGGCCGCAACGTCGCACAAGTCAGGCACCTGCAACTGGCCGGATGTCTAACTTCCGCGTCCACCAATGCGCGGCTCAGCGCGACGAAGAGGCATGAACAAACGTCCCCAAGTGCTTGCTAGCATTTCGGGAAGGCGCCGTTGCGGGCTCGGGCTCCACGGGGCAATGGTCTTGCCGGGCTGGATGTGTAATAGGGTTGTCCTCTAACTCGCCCGCGGGCGATCCCGGGATGATCTTGCCATGACCAGCTTTTCCTCGCGCGTCGCCACCGCCGCCTCCGCGATCCGCCAGATCTTCCCGGAAACGCCGCTGCAGGAAAATGACTATCTGTCGAAAAAGACCGGCGCGCGGGTGCTGCTGAAGCGCGAGGATTTGAGCCCCGTGCGCTCCTACAAGATCCGTGGCGCCTTCAACTTCTTCCGCAAGGCGCTTGGCGAAGGCAACCAGGCCGAGCTGTTTGTCTGTGCGTCCGCCGGCAACCACGCGCAGGGCTTCGCCTTCGTCTGCCGCCATTTCGGCAAGAAGGGCGTGGTGTTCATGCCGGTGACGACGCCGCAGCAGAAGATCGACAAGACCAGGCTGTTTGGCGGCGATTTCGTCGAGATCAGGCTGGTCGGCGATTTCTTCGACGACTGCTACCGCGCCGCCTTCGAATTCACCGAAAGATCCGGTGCCCACATGGTGCCGCCCTTCGATCACAAGGATATCATCGAGGGTCAGGCGACGGTCGCCTACGAGATCGCGGACCAGATGCCGGGCGGGCGCATGCCCGACATCGTCATGCTGCCGGTGGGTGGCGGCGGGCTCGCCGCCGGGGTGACGCACTATTTCGCCGATCAGGGCCGCGAGGCGCGTTTCGTCTTCTGCGAGCCGGCCGGCGCGCCGAGCCTGCGCGAGAGCCTCGCCGCGGGAAAACGGCTGAAGCTCGCCAAGGTCGACAACTTCGTCGACGGCGCGGCGGTCGCCGAGATCGGCCGCGAACCTTTGCGCTATCTCAAGGAGTTTGCCGCCGACAGCGTGCGGCTCATCCCGGAAAACCGGCTCTGCGCGACCATGATCGAGATGCTCAACATCGAAGGCGTGGTCCTGGAGCCCGCCGGCGCGCTGGCGATCGACGCGCTGAAGGATTTTTCCAGGAAGGAGATCAGGGGCAAGACCATCGTCGCCGTGGTGTCTGGGGGCAATTTCGATTTCGAGCGGCTGCCGGACGTCAAGGAAAGGGCGCTGCGCTTCGAGGGCCTGAAGAAATACTTCATCATCCGTTTTCCGCAGCGGCCGGGCGCGCTGCGCGACTTCCTCGACATGTTGGGTCCCGACGACGACATCGCCCGCTTCGAATATCTGAAGAAGTCGGCGCGCAATTTCGGCTCGGTGCTGATCGGCATCGAAACCAAGGATCGGCGCAATTTCGATCTCCTTGAGGCAAATTTCGAGGCCGAGGGCGTCCAGTATCAGGACATCACCGAAAACGAGACATTGGCCGGGTTCATCATATGAGCGGAAAGATCTTCATCGCCCTGTTTTCCGGCATCAACGTCGGCGGCAACCGCATCGTCAAGATGGCGGAGTTGCGGGCCTTCTTCGAGGATCTCGGCTTTTCCGATGTCGCCACCTATGTGCAGAGCGGCAATGTCGTGTTCCGGGCCGACAAGGGTGATGCGGCCGCGCTGACCAAACGGATCGAGGCGGCCTTCGAGACAAAATGGGGTTTCCATTCGCGCATCATGGTGCGCGATTTCGAATGGTTCGAAAGGCTGGTGCGCGAAAATCCGTATCCGGAAGCGGCCGCCGACCACACAAAGCTCCACGCCTATGCGCTGGAGCGTGAGCCGACCGCCGATGAGGTGGCGCGGTTGGCGGAAAAGTGCACTGGTCCTGAGCGTTTCGAGGTCAAGGGCGACGTGCTCTACCTCAGCGCGCCGGACGGGCTCGGCAAATCGGTGTTCGCCAACCTCATTCCGCGCACGTTGAAAGTGCCGGGCACGGCACGCAATTGGCGTTCGGTGCTGGCGCTGCTGGAGATGGCGGGCAAGTCCGGCAGCGATTGATCCATGCGTCTCGCCGGAAATGCGCGGCGGCGACACGCATGAACGAACTATGCCGCCTCGGCGCGTTTCCAGTCGAAGGCCAGTTCTTCGCGGAACGCAAAGCGCTTGATGTGGTCGGCAACGACGCTTTCGAGGCGCTCGATCGAAGCGGGCTCGTCGGTCGATACCGTGATGTGCAGCGCTGCCCCGTCGGCGTCCATGACCGTACGGCCGAGTGAAAGGTCGATGATGCCGTGGTTGGGGTCGAACTCGACGGGAAACTTGTGCGCCCAATGCTTGCACAGCTGTTGCAGATAGCGGCTTGCATGGGCCGTGGCGACATTGGCATGGCTTGTCGGCATGAAGGTTCTCCGAAGCTCAATCTCATACGAGGCGCCGCTCTTCCGGGCAGGCGCCATGGCTGCATAGATAGGCACAACCTCGCCAAACACCATCGAGTGGCCGCCGACCACTCGAAAAGGTGATCGATTACCAGCTTCCGGTATTCGCCATCGATGCCCACGGCTCGGCCTTGGCCTTCGCTGGGCCTTTTTGCAGAAGCTCGATGGAGATGCCGTCAGGCGACTTGATGAAAGCCATGTTGCCGTCGCGCGGCGGCCGGTTGATGGTGACGCCATTGTCCATCAGATGCTGGCAAGTGGCGTAGATATCGTCGACCTCATAGGCGAGGTGACCGAAATTGCGCCCGCCCTTGTAGTCTTCCGGATCCCAATTGTAGGTGAGTTCGACCAGCGGCGCCTTCTCGTTGATGCCGCTCTGCTCGTCTTCCGAAGCGGCCAGGAAGATCAGCGTGAAGCGGCCCTGCTCGTTTTCATAGCGGCGAACTTCCTTCAGGCCGAGCTTGTTGCAGTAGAAATCGAGTGAGGCATCGACATCGGCGACGCGGACCATGGTGTGCAGATAGCGCATGTGTTTTCCTCGATCTGTTGGGTTGCGGCGCAACATAGGGTCGGCCCGGTCAAAGGGCAATCGTGAGGCGGCAAGCGGTGCCGGCAAAGAACAAATCCGGTATTCCCGCAATGAACCGTGAAAAAAGGCACGTCAGGTCTTGCACACACCGGAAGCCGCGGTGTTAATCTGGTGTCAAGAATCAGTTGCGGTGTTCTTGAATAAAGGGGGCATTCTTATGGGGGAAAAGGCCTCTTTGACGGGGCGGGCCAATACCCTTGGCGACGCTTTATCTCACGATGAAGGCGGCGATGCCGACCTGGCCGAGATTGCCGGCGCCATCAAATGGTTCGATGTGGCCAAGGGCTATGGCTTTATCCTTCCCGATGACGGTGTTTCGGGCGATATCCTCCTCCATGTGACTTGCCTTCGACGGGACGGCTTCCAGACTGCCCTGGAAGGCGCGCGCGTGGTCTGCCTTGTCAAGCAGGGTGAGCGCGGGCTGCAGGCGTTCCGTGTGCTTTCCATGGATGTCACCACCGCCGTCCATCCCGCGGAAATGCAGGAACAGCGCACCCACGTCTCGGTGACTCCGGAGAGCGGGCTCGAACGCGCTTTGGTCAAATGGTTCAACCGCACCAAGGGGTTTGGTTTTCTGACGCGCGGCGAGGGCACCGAGGACATTTTCGTCCATATGGAGACCTTGCGCCGCTACGGCATCACCGAGCTTCGGCCAGGGCAGGTCGTGCTTGTCCGTTTCGGCCGCGGTGACAAAGGCCTTATGGCCGCCGAAATTCACCCCGATATGGGCACCTTGCCGGTCTCGCACTAGGGCGATCCGGCCGAGGATTTCATATGACACACAGGAACGGGCTGACGGCGGGCGTGATGTGCGCTGTGGCTGCCGTCATGGTCGCCGCCGCCGCATTCTTCTATTTCCAGGTACCCAGCGCGGCCGATGGCCGGGCCATGGTCCTTCCCGTCGATCCCGCGCCGCTGGTTGTGGCGACGAAAAGCGGAGATCGCTCGTTTTCCATTGAAGTCGCCGACACCGACGCGGAGCGGGAGGCCGGGCTGATGTATCGCCAGGACATGGCGGACGACCATGGCATGCTGTTCGTTTTTCCGATCCAGCAACAGGTCGGCTTCTGGATGAAGAACACGCCGATGCCGCTTGACCTGATCTTTATTGGTCAGGACGGCAAGATCCGGGCTGTCAAACAGGGCGTACCGCAGTCCGAGGCCGTCATTTCACCTGGCGTACCCGTGCGTTTCGTACTTGAACTCAAGGCCGGCACGGCCGCCAGGAACGGCATCGAATATGGCAATCTGTTGAGCCATCCGGCCATCGGCACGGTCTTTGGTCCGAGCTCGCCGCCGGCGGACAACGGCGATGCGCCAAATGGCGGCGGCTGAGTGCCGATGGTGGTGTAGCCGATGCAGTTTTTCTCTCATGACGGGTTCGATCTAGCCTTCCTCGACCGCCAGCCGGCATCGGGCGAGGGCGATCCGGTGCTCATGATCCACGGCTTTGCGTCGAGCCACTATGTCAACTGGGTGTCGCCCGGCTGGTTCAAGACGCTCAACGATGCCGGCTACCGCGCCATCGCCGTCGACAATCGCGGCCACGGCTCGTCATCCAAGAGCTATGAGGAGGCCGACTATACACCGGCGAAAATGGCTTCGGACGCGGCAGCCCTGCTCGGTCATCTCGGCATCGAGCGCGCCCATGTCATGGGTTATTCGATGGGCGCGCGCATCGCGGCCTTCCTGGCACTGTCCGACCCGGACAAAGTGGCGACGCTGGTTTTTGGTGGCCTCGGCATCGGCATGATCGATGGAGTAGGCGATTGGGATCCGATCGCGGCCGCCCTTCTGGCCGAGGATCCGGCCGCGACCACCCATCCGCGCGGTCGCTCTTTTCGCGCCTTCGCCGACCAGACCCGCAGCGACCGCCGGGCGCTTGCCGCCTGCATCGTGACCTCACGGGAACTGCTTGATGAGCAGGATATTGCCCGCATCGCCCAGCCGACGCTGATCGCGGTCGGTACCACCGACGACATTGGCGGATCGCCGGACGAGCTTGCGGCGCTGATGCCGAACGCCAGGGCCTTCCACATCGAGGGCAGGGACCATATGCTGGCCGTCGGGGACAAGACCTTCAAGCAGCGCGTGCTGGAGTTTTACGCCGAAAATCCGCTCTGAGGCTCCGGAGTTTGGGGACGAGCATCTCGGGTCGCGAAATGATCTAAATCAGGTCAAGGCCTGCAGCGACCGCGCTATGTTCCGCCTTGCCTGCGGCTCGAAGCGCTGCCGGAACTCCTGCGTGTGAAAAATATGCGGGCGGGCAAGGAAGCTTTTCAGCACCGCGCCGCGGCCGGCACGCCACATCGGCTCTTCCACCCAGCCATATTCGTGGCGAACCGCGCGTTCATAGGCGTCGAATGCATCCGGCGCGGCACCCAGGATCGAAAGATCCATGTCGAGGAACAAGCTGGCGTCGCGCGTCGCCGCAACGTCGTCGAACAGCGGCAACTGGTGCGTGGCGGTGGCGAGTATCATTGCGCTGACGCGGCTCAGGCGCCCGGCATCGATGCGGCCGGCGAGCTTTTGCTCGGCAAGGGCGGCACTTTGCGCTTCGTTGTCCTTGGCCCTGCTGTCATACACGGCGTCATGGAACCAGATCGCCGCTTCGACGGCCTCGGGGTCGTCCAGAAGCGTTCGATAGTCATCGGCCAGCTCCAGCATCGCTTCGATATGGGTGAGGTTGTGATAGTGGCGATCGCCGGCCTTGTAGAGGACCGAAAGCTCGGTTTTCAGGGCATCGTCGATCAAGGGTTCGTTTTCCATGGCGGCTTGAATTCCCGCGAACCAAATCCATTTGACACAGCACTAAGGAAAATTGAGTTCAATCATGCTATGAACTGGCTTATATGTGCGGCCAGATGGCAGGCAGACTAGCAGGACGCAGGACGAGACGTCGATGAACAGCATCAGCATTTCCCGCCAAAGCGCGTTGCAGCCGGTCGATCCGATCTGGCGTTCGATCCGCGACGAAGCGATGGAAGCGGTCAACCGCGACCCCTTGCTGGCCGCGTTCCTCTATTCCACGATCCTTAACCAGGAGAGTCTGGAAGAGGCTGTCATCCATAGGATCGCGGAGCGGCTTGCTCATCAGGATATCGGCTCCGATCTCATCCGCCAAACCTTCAAGTCGATGCTCGCCGACGACAAGGACTGGCCGACCACGGTGCGCGTCGACATACAGGCTTACTATGACCGCGACCCGGCTTGCGACCGGTTCATCATGCCGGTGCTCTATTTCAAGGGCTTTCATGCCATCCAGACCCACCGGCTGGCGCATTGGCTGTGGAACCACGGCCGCAAGGATTTCGCGCTTTACCTGCAGAGCCGTTCGTCCGCGGTCTTCCAGACCGACATCAATCCGGCCGCGCGCATCGGCAAGGGCATCTTCATCGATCACGCCACCGGCCTCGTCGTCGGCGAGACGGCGGTTATCGAGGACGACGTTTCGATCCTGCATGGCGTGACGCTGGGCGGCACCGGCAAGGCCGGCGGCGACCGCCATCCCAAGATCCGCCACGGCGTGCTGATTGGCGCCGGCGCCAAGATTCTCGGTAACATCGAGATCGGCCATTGCTCAAAGATTGCCGCCGGATCGGTGGTGCTGTCGCCTGTGCCGCACAACAAGACGGTAGCCGGCGTGCCGGCCCGCGTGGTTGGCGAGACCGGCTGCGACCAGCCTTCGCGCCAGATGGACCAGCTTCTGCCGTCGCAGAAGATGGACCACGTCATCAGTTTCGATATCTGATTTGCCGGCAGTTGCCCCGGATGATTGCCCGGCAGCGCTGCCGCTTCCGGTGCAATAAGGCCGGCTTGCCTTTACATCGCCATTGTCGACGTGCCAGAAGCGCCGTTCAAACGAGCAAGCCGATGATCGGAGAAGACTGTTGAAGCCGGACGAAATCAGAAAGCTGGACGCCTATTTCAAGCGCGTCTTCCAGAACCCCAAGCTTGAGGTCAAGGCACGGCCGCGCAAGGAAGATTCGGCCGAGGTCTATGTCGGTGACGAATTCCTCGGCATCGTCTTCAAGGACGAGGACGACGGCGACTACAATTTCTCGATGGCAATCCTGGACATCGACCTAGCCTGAGCCCGCAATGCCACGGCAGGCCGCATCGAGCGCGGCCGGCCTCTTCTGCCTGTCAATGTCCGGTCTTTAGGATTCGCCCCGCCTTGGCCGTGATTGCCGCGTCTAGCGTCTGCCAATCGTCAAGGAATTCCCTTGGGAAGCGATAGGTAAGGCTGAGATCGTCCCCGACATGGATGTCCCGCTCGCAAGGGGCCAGCGATTCGCCGGCGCTCGGCCCGCTGAGGCAGCGGGCCACGAAAGGGTCGTTGCCCGCGCGCTTGCCGACGACCAGCACCTCGTTCAGGTAGCCTGATTTCTCATTGAACCCGTAGACCGTCGTGCCGCCGGGGCCTGGAATGCCGGGCTGGACGATGAGCGCGCTGTAGATCGGTCCGAACCGGCCGCTCATGTCGCGCGACATCATCTGCTGCTCGAAGGACAGGAAAATGACGTTCCTGTTGGCTCCGGCGTGATTGAAATCATCGCGCGACGCCTCGCTGTAGCCGTCCATCTGGGGATAGCGCATATAAAGGTCGAGGCGCGTGGCGACGCCGTCGCGCCGGGCCTGCTCGAACCGGATGAAATTGGCCGGCACGGTGATGACGTTGTTGCCGATCACCACTTCGCGCACGGTCGCGTCGTCGGTGTAGCCGGCCATGGCAATGGAACGGCCGAACCATTTGCCGCCAAGGCTGATGGCTATCGACAGCAAGGCCAGAGCCGCGAACGCGTAGAATACCCGCTTCATCAGCATGGAATCGACCACGGTCAGTTTCGGGCCGTCGGCGATCGCTGCCTGCTTCATCTCGGTCCTCGTTCCACCGCCAAACGGCCATCCGGGTGTCCGCGGTCCAAGTGTCCCTTGACGGCACACTCGCACGGCACGGCCCTTGCAGACTTCCTGAAACGACTGTGCGATTGCATGGTAAATGGAGGGTTAATGTGGCCCAGATGGAACTCTTGCTGTTCGCTTTTGTCGTCGGCTTGACGGTTTGCGGTCTGGCGGGCTCGACAATGGAGCTGGTATCGGGTCGCAAGGTCGCCTTCACCGAACCCTATGTGTCGCCCGCCCATGTGCTGCGCTCGCTGGCTGTGACCGCGGGCGCCGGGCCGTTCATGCTGGTCAACGATGCGCTTGACGCCAGGCGCGCGAACCGCATCTCGACAGTGGCGCTCCTGTCATGCGGCTGCACCGCTATTGCCTGGTCGTTGGCGCTGGGCATCGTCGTACTGGCCATTGCTTCCTGGGCCGTCGGTCTCCTAGGGTTTCCAGCCTGAGGCGATTCGGAGACCGACAATGCCGCTTTATGCGATCGATGGAACGGAGCCGAGCTTCGCCGACGCGGACTCGAACTGGATCGCGCCCGATGCTACGCTGATCGGCGACATCAGGATCGGCCGCAATGCCGGCTTCTGGTTCGGCGCCGTCATCAGGGGTGACAACGAGCCCATCGTCATCGGCGCCGACACCAATGTGCAGGAACATACCGTCATGCACACCGATCCCGGCTTTCCGCTGACCGTCGGCGAGGGCTGTACGATCGGCCATCGCGCCATGCTGCATGGCTGCACGATTGGTGACAACAGCCTGATCGGCATGGGCGCCATCGTGCTCAACGGCGCCAGGATCGGCAAGAATTCACTCGTCGGCGCCGGCGCTCTGGTCACCGAAGGCAAGGAATTTCCGGACAATTCGCTGATCGTCGGCTCGCCCGCCAAGGCGATCCGGGTGCTGGACGACGCGGCGGTCGAGCGGCTGCGGGCCTCGGCCGCGCACTACGTCGCCAACGCCAGGCGCTTCAAGCTAGGGTTGAAGAAGGTCTGAGGTCTCGGCCGGCATGCCGTCGGCCACCGGCGCCTATTAATCCCGGCTGCCGGTTGCGCGCTCCGCAAGGGCTGCCCGCAGCAGCGATGCGCCCACCTCGAACCCTGCAATCTCTGCTTCTTCCAGCGCTGTCGTGCAGTGGTCGATGCGAGTCCTCAAAGAGGGATCCGCGCCGGCGGCAAGAAGCAGGCGGATCGCCTCGGCGTCTCGCATGGCCACGGCGTAATGGAGCGGCGTCCAGTCGTTGACACCTCGCATGTCTGCACTGGCGCCGTGATCGATGAGGATGCGGATGATGTCGAGCTTGTCCGCGCGTTCGGTGGACAGCGCCGCGATGATCGATGGAAATCCGGCATGATCGTCGTAGTTCGGGCTCGATCCGGCGTCTAGCAGCGCCGCGACGAAGGCAAGCGGGCTCCAGTAGATCGCGTATTCGAGCGGATGGCCAAGGCCGAGCTCAAACGGCATGCGCTCGTCAAACCAGAGGGGCGAACGGCCCAGGGCGGTGCCGAGGGCCTCGAAGTCGCCAGCCTTGAAGGCATCGTCTATCGCCTTGAACAGACGATGGCGTTCGCATCGATCTTCCGGAATTTCCTGCATGGCTGCGGTCCAGAAGGCGGAGTTGCCGACTGATAATATCTCGATCTTCCGCCTGTGGAAATTTATATCACAATGTACTGATGTCTTCCCAGAAATGGCGGAGCCGGCCCGGGGACGGGGCCGGCTCCTTTGACCCGGTCGTTGGGGACGGGGAGGGTGGGGACTCGACCGGGTTTCTCGTTAAGCGCGTCGTGCAACGCGCCTGATCTCATTGGCGTCCTCAGCGGACGCTGGCGACCGCGTCGGAACGGCCGTCGTTGATCGTCACCCAAACGCCGGAATTCTCCGTCGATTGACGCTTGAGATAGGTGTAGTCGGTATCCGTCCAGGACAGCACCTTGGTCTCAAGATTGTCGAGGATGAACTCGCCGAGGCTGGTGCGCACGGTCAGCACCGCGTGGCCGTCGCCATTCGGCTGGCGCGCAACCGTCATCAAGAGGTCACCGGCCGGCACGCCCGCATCCATCAACTCGCGGCGCTTTTCCAGCGCGTAGTCCTCGCAATCGCCATAGCCATTGTCCGGGTAGGCCCAGTATTCCTCGGCACCGTAGTTTTCCATGTCGGTGCGCGGCTTGATGCGGGTGTTGACCGAATTGTTGATGCTGACGATCGTCGCCCAGAGCTTGCGGCTCAGGTCGACAGGCGCCCCCTTGGCGGTCTTCTCGTTGCATTCGCCGGGGATGCGTTGGCAGAATTCGTAGTGGCCAACAGGCTGCGTCGTGCGTCCGCCGGTATGCATATAGGCCGGTCCCGCGGCATATGCTGATCCCCAGGCGGAAAGCTGCATCGCCATTGCCATCAGCAACAGCTTGCCCCTCGTTTTTTTCATTGTTCAGTCTCCCCGTTCGAAGGAGACAGTGCCACATCTGGATTTATTCGACGCAAAGGCTCGAAGTAGATTTTAAGTAAAACGCCTATAGAATAAACATAAAATTTGAATCATTTTAGTATTGAATTGGTCGGATTGCTGCCCTGGTTTTTCGGCAAATTCGGCCTCGCGCGGACCATTTCCGACTATGGCGACCTGCCATCCAGGACCTATCGATCGCCGCACCCGAAATCGAAAAAGCCGGCCGCGAGGCCGGCTTGACGGGCATACTTTGCGACCCGATCAGGCGCGCGGCGTGTTGAATTCGGAATCGAGCGTTTCGGGGCGCTGGATGACGGCAAATTCGATGGCGACGCCATCTTCGAAATGCCGGACGATCTGACCCCGCATCGTGCCGAGCATGACCTGGACGCCGATCGCCGGTTTCACGTCGATCTCGATCGCGGCGCCCGACAGCGACAGATCGATGATCCGGCACTGATACTGGCGGCCGTCGGTGAGCTGCAGCACGCTCGTCGGGTTGCGGGGCGAGACGCGCTCGTGGCGGCGGTCTTCCGGCAGGTCGAGTTCGTGCTTGTTGGCAAGCCATGTCAACTGCGCGGCGAGTTTGTCCTTCTTGCGGTCGGACGCGATCACCGTCATTGCGAAGCCATCCGGCAGCGTGCGTGTCAGCACACCCTCGATGCGGCCGATATGGTCGATATAGGCGATGACTTTCTCGCCGGGCATGCCGATGCGGTCGGTGCGAAGCGCCACGTTGCCGGGCGACATGTCCACCACCTGGCATGGGTGCTCGGTGCGGTCCTCCAGCATGAAACGTCCGTAGATTTTGACCCGGACGCGCTGAAAGTTACGCCTTTCAGCTTGGGACGGCGCGTAGTCGATCGCCGCTGACCTCATGACTGCCTACACCCCGTTTGGCATTCCCGCGCGTGGATGCGAGGAACTTCAGCAGAGAACTACAACAAATCGGGTTAACAAAGGGGAAAAACGAGCCTGCAAGACCATGCGATCGTCAACTATTCGTCCCGCCCGCCATCGAAAACGACGAGATGGCGGATGCGGCGGGCACGGCCGAGCGCGGAGATCGTTTCGGGCGCCTCGATCTCGTCGGGAACGAGCGAGGGAACGTTGATCGCCGGACGGCTGTTCAGCAGTTCCTTCTCCGGGTCGATGACGCGGATGGAATCGATCAAGGCGTCGGTGATCGGATCCGCGCCCAGCCAGAACGGCTTCTCCACGGCGCTGATCACGCCGAGGCAGCGTGGATTTTCGATGCCGCCGTCGAGCGGCAAGGCGAGCAATTCGAACTTGTTGGAGCGGCCGTTGCGGCTGAAGCCCTCGAAAATGATCAGCACGACCGATTTCTGCTCGAAAACCCCGTGAATGAGCCGCGAAACCAGCCTCTGATCCTTCTCCCGCCACAGCGACGGGAAGGAGAATCCCTTGAGTTCGCGGCCGTAGGAGGCGCAGAGCCTGGTGCCGGCCAGGCGAAATACAGGCTGCCCACGCGTGTCCTTTTCGAGGATGAACGTGTCGGCCAGCAGCGACTTGATATCGGCCGGCTCGACTTCCGATCGCTTCGGAGCGGGGCGTCCGTCACGCAGGCGGTTCCAATAGTGGAACAGCGTGATCGATCCGTTTTGGTTCATACTACAAAGCTCCGCGCATTCTGTCGTCTGATGTCCCATCGGTGAACAGAAGGGCGCCCTCCGATGACCTACATGCGTTGGGGAGCAGGAAGCGTGCCAGCGTCGTTAACACTTGTTCACGGGTCGGGGCTGTTAAGGTTAACAACTGGTTTACGTTGCGCCCTGGGCCGCCGCGTGGCACACCAAAAGCACTCCAGAAGCGGTCGTTTCGCGACGATCGGCAGCACTTCAGTCAAGAGTTTTAGGGGAGCAGGGGCTCGACCGGCCGTTCAGGGGAAACCTTGGACGGCTTCTTTTTTGATTCGCCCCTTTGATTCGGAGCGGGACGATTCGCCGTTTGCGGTTCCATCGGCGGTGATCTAGATGCTCGCCAGACCGAACCAGCCCAGTCGAACCAGCCCAGTCGAACCAGCATCGAGTGCGATTGCAGATGAGCGAACAGCAAAATCCGTCCGAGCCCGAACCGGCCGAGACCATGCCGCCACCGGTGCGTGAGCCGGTGTTCAATCTGCCGCCGATCGTGCTGGCGGTGATCGGCATCTGCGCGGTCGTCTACCTGCTGCAGCAATATGCGCTGAACGACGCCCAGCAGATGACGCTGCTCTATGACGGAGCTTTCATTCCCGTCCTCTATACCGGCCGGTACGGGTTCGACTGGTTTCTCTTCACGCGGCCTTTCACCTATGCCTTCATGCATGGCGGCTTTGCCCATATCGCCATCAACATGGTCTGGCTTGCCGCCTTCGGCTCGCCGCTGGCCAATCGGCTC
The DNA here is from genome assembly GCF_006442275.1 of Mesorhizobium sp. B2-3-10. Taxonomy (NCBI): domain Bacteria; kingdom Pseudomonadati; phylum Pseudomonadota; class Alphaproteobacteria; order Hyphomicrobiales; family Phyllobacteriaceae; genus Mesorhizobium; species Mesorhizobium sp. B2-3-10. The sequence continues at coordinate 234,527 of NZ_VFVT01000002.1, read as the reverse complement.
GGCGCGCTTCGGTTCGCGTTGTTCTTTGCCGCCACGGGATTGGCTTCGGTGGCACTCTTCTGGGCGATGCATCCGTATGGAGAAGCGCCGCTGGTCGGCGCATCGGGCGCCATATCGGGCATGATGGGGGCTGCGGCGCGCTTTGGCTTCCGCACCGACCGCTCGGCCGGCAAGGCTGCTTTTGCCGGCCCGGTGCTGCCGGTCGGGGTCGTGCTGCGCTCGCGCGGCGTCGTCATCTTCCTGGCCATGTGGATGATCATCAATCTGGCCACCGGCCTTCTTGGCTTCGCGCCCGGCGTGGACGGCCAAGTCGCCTGGGAGGCCCATATCGGCGGCTTTGTCGCGGGCTTCTTCGGCCTGCGCTGGTTCGACGGGATATGGCAAGCGCCCGAATGGGAGACCTCCGACCGGGCTTGAAATGCAACCGATCACGGCGCACGATGTTCACTCTTATGTGAAAGCCGGTCAGGGCAGGAACCGGTTGGCAAAGTAGAGGAGGACGCCATGACGGTTAAGGCCATTCTCGAGCAAAAAGGCCATGACGTGTTGACGCTCGGGCCGAACGAAAAACTGAGCGAAGCCATCCGCATCCTTGCCGAGCACAGGATCGGCGCGCTGGTCATCACCAATGGCGATCGCAAGATCGTCGGCATCCTTTCGGAGCGCGACATCGTGCGCGTGGTAGCCAGGGAAGGCGGTGCCGCGCTCGATATAGCTGTGCGCTCGGCGATGACGCCGAAGGTGAAGATCTGCAACGAAAACCACACCGTCAACGAGGTGATGGAGATCATGACCAGGGGCCGCTTCCGCCATCTCCCGGTGGAAAAGGACGGCCTGCTCGATGGCATCGTATCCATCGGCGACGTGGTCAAGCGCCGCATCGAGGACGTCGAGCGCGAGGCCGAGGAAATCCGGGCCTACATCGCCACCGCCTGAGCGGTCGGCAACCGCCGGCCGGGTGCCGGCCGGCGGCACCAAGGCTACCTGTTGTCGAGTTCGGAGCGAACGAGTTCGAGCCCGAGCCTCGTGATGCGGTAGGGCCCGCCGCCGGACGACGAAACCGCCTTCTTGCGTTTCAATTTTCGAAACAGGTCGAGATCGACGCCGGGGTAATGCCAGCCGTCGCGGGTCAGGCATTTGACCGAGGCGATCCGTTTCTTGTCGTTCCTTTCGATTTCAATGCGTCCGCCCTGCGCGAGCAGGTGCAGGATGCGCTGTTCAATGCGCGAAATATCCATGTGAAGAGTTCCCGGAAAACGAAAAATACCGCCGCCGCGAAGCTTCGCGGCACGGGGTTTCAGGTTTTCTGCCCTGCCTCGTTACGAGGTCAGGGCCTCACCGGGACCGAGCGTAAGTGGACATCCACTCTCCATTGAGACGAACGGCATATAGGCGAAAGCCGTCGAAGAGGCCAGCCCACGGCTTTGCGCCCACGGCTTTGCGCTTGTCTCTTTTGGCGGTTTGCACTAGCGAAGTTGCATTAATGCACTTCAGTCCGTAGGCCACAATGAGCATCATCGACACCCGCACACCCGACGCAAAACGCCTGATATCCGGCGCCACCGGCGACTGGGAGATCATCATCGGTCTTGAGGTGCACGCACAGGTCATCTCGGAAGCAAAGCTGTTCTCCGGCGCTTCGACCGCTTTCGGTGCCGCGCCCAATGCCAATGTCAGCCTTGTCGATGCGGCAATGCCAGGCATGCTGCCCGTCATCAACGAGGAATGCGTCAAGCAGGCGATCCGCACCGGCCTGGGGTTGAAGGCGCAGATCAACCACAAGTCGGTCTTCGACCGGAAGAATTATTTCTATCCGGACCTGCCGCAGGGCTACCAGATCTCGCAGTTCAAGCAGCCGATCGTCGGCGAGGGCACGGTCATCGTCTCGGTCGGCCCCGACCGCCACGGCGAGTTCGAGGACATCGAGGTTGGCATCGAGCGCCTGCACCTGGAGCAGGATGCCGGCAAGTCGATCCACGACCAGCACCCGACCATGTCTTATGTCGACCTCAACCGCTCCGGCGTGGCGTTGATGGAGATCGTGTCGAAACCTGACATGCGCTCCGGCGATGAGGCCAAGGCCTATGTGACCAAGCTGCGGACCATCATGCGCTATCTCGGCACCTGCGACGGCAACATGGACGAAGGCTCGTTGCGCGCCGACGTCAATGTCTCTGTACGCCGGCCAGGTGGCGAATTCGGCACCCGCTGCGAAATCAAGAACATGAACTCGATCCGCTTCATCGGCCAGGCCATCGACTACGAGGCGCGCCGGCAGATCGCCATCATCGAGGATGGCGGCAGGATCGATCAGGAAACGCGGCTGTTCGACGCCGTCAAGGGCGAGACGCGCTCGATGCGCTCAAAGGAAGAGGCGCACGACTATCGCTACTTCCCCGATCCCGACCTTCTGCCGCTGGAATTCGACCAGGCCTATGTCGATAGGCTGGCCAAGGAATTGCCGGAACTGCCCGACGACAAGAAGCTGCGGCTGATCTCCTCGCTCGGCCTCTCGACCTACGACGCCGCGATCCTGGTGTCGGAAAAGCCGATCGCCGATTATTTCGAGAAGGTGGCGGCCGGTCGCGACGGCAAGCTCGCCGCCAACTGGGTCATCAACGATCTGCTGGGTGCTCTCAACAAGGCCGGCAAGGACATTGAATCCGCTCCGGTTTCGCCCGACCAGCTCGGCGCCGTCATCGATCTGATCAAGGAAGGCACCATCTCCGGCAAGATCGCCAAGGACCTGTTCGAGATCGTCTGGAACGAGGGCGGCGATCCGCGCCAGTTGGTCGAAAGCCGTGGCATGAAGCAGGTCACCGACACCGGGGCCATCGAGAAGGCGGTCGACGAGGTGATCGCGGCCAATCCCGACAAGGTCGAGCAGGCTCGCGCCAAGCCCACCATGGCCGGCTGGTTCGTCGGCCAGGTGATGAAGGCGACTGGCGGCAAGGCCAATCCGCAGGCCGTCAACGACCTCGTCAAGGCCAAGCTGGGCATCGAGTAAAAGCATGTTCGTTCGCACCGCCGGGGATCGCGACCTCGCAGCCGTCCGAGCGTTGCTGGTCGAGACCTGGCATGCGACGTATGACGCCATCTATGGCGCGGAACGGGTCACCGAAATCACCAATGAATGGCACTCCATCGCCTCGTTGAAAGCCAGGCTGGTAAAGCCGAGCAGCGAGTTCCTCGTTGCCGATGACGGCAAGCGCATTGGCGGCATGGCGTTTGCCGAAGCCGTCGATGGCGGCGGCGTGGTCATGCTCAGGCAGCTCTATGTGCTTCCCTCGCTGCAGGGCCGCGGTATCGGCGGCATGCTCCTCGACGAGATCATCGAGAGTTTTCCGGAAGCTCACCGCATTCGGCTCGAAGTGGAAGAGAAGAACACCCGCGCCGTTGCCTTTTATCAGGCCAACGGCTTCGTCCAGATCGGCCGCACCGAGAATTGCGGCTCCGCCAGCTCTGCCATCCCGGCGCTGATCTATGAACGGGTACTTGCCGCCTGAGCACCGTGGCGGCGTGATCACCTTCGCGCGAGCGCGCGTCGCGGGATCTGTTTTCGTTTGACGGCCCTGGTGTCCGGCACCAAAGCTGCCTAGGCCGACCCGTGTGAAGCCGGAATAAACCGACACACGCGGGATGGCTTTGGGGGGAACCATGCCAAGTCTGCCGGAACTGATGCCGACCGAGGTGTCGGACGAAACCTTTGGTGGCGTCACCTATCACATAGCGGGTGAACTGGTGCCCGTGCTTTCCGTCGACGTGACGCGGATGCCTGTCTATTTCGAGCACCACATCCTGCTGTGGAAGAATTCCACAATCACCATCGGCCTGAAATCGCTGAAGGGCGCGCTGAAGCGCATGATGGCCGGCATGCAAATCTTCGTCACCGAGGCGTCGGGGGCGGGCATCATCGCCTTCAGCCGTGATGGGCCGGGTCACATCGTACCGATTCACCTGCGGCGAGGCGAGGAGATACAGGTCCGCGAGCACCAGTTTCTGGCCGCCACCGGCAATGTCGACTACACGTTCGAGCGTGTACGCGGCCTGGCGACGATGCTGTTCGGCCAGAGCGGCTTCTTCATCGACCGGTTTCGCGGCGATACCGGTGACGGCATCGTCTGGCTGCACGGCTATGGCAACGTTTTTGAAAAGACGCTAGCTCCGGGCGAGATCATAGACATCGAGCCCGGCGGCTGGCTGTTCAAGGATGCCTCTGTCAGGATGGAGACCAAGATCGACCGGCTGTCGAGCGGCTTCTTCGGTGCCAACTTGAATTTCATCGTCAATCGGTTCACCGGGCCGGGCAGGGTCGGCATACAGTCGATGTACCTGCATATGCCGACCGAGGAGTAGGCTGGGAGCCAGAAGCCAGACGGATGAAAGCCTGGCCAGCGCGAACGCGGCGGTGACTTGTCAGCGGATCGCCTCCCCGTGCCCTGGCATCGGCAGCGGCGGGCCTTCGACCTTGATTGAGAATGCTAACGCCGATCAGGCGGCGGGAACTTCCACATTGTCGATCAGCCTGGTTTTTCCCAGCCAGCCGGCGGCGAGAACGCGGCCCGCGCGGTCGCGCCGCCATGGCGTGAGTGTCAGGCTTTCGCGGGCTTCGACATAATCCACCTTCTGGAAGCCGGTCGCGACCAAGACGCGGCCTGCTTCGGCGATCGTTTCCTCCTGTCCTGCGCCCGCCGCCAGCGCAGCAGCTGCCTTGCGCAGAATGACGTTGAATTGGCGAGCGATCTGGAGTTCGGCTTCATCGAGATAGGCGTTGCGTGACGACATGGCGAGGCCATGCGCGTCGCGTATGGTCGGCGCGCCGATGATCTCGACGGGCAGGTCGAGGTCGCGGCAAAGCTGCCTGACGACGCAAAGCTGCTGGTAATCCTTTTCGCCAAAGATGGCGAAGTCGGGTGCGGCCTGCAGGAGAAGCTTGGCCACCACCGTGGCGACGCCGTCGAAAAAGGTGGGGCGAAAGTCCGTTTCGAGCCCGGCTGACGGGCCGCCTACCGAGATCTTCGTGGCAAAGCCTGCGCGATACATCTCGCTGACACCGGGCGTGAAGGCAAGGTCGGCTTTGACTGCGGCCAGCATGTCGAGGTCGCGGGCCAACTGGCGCGGGTACTTGTCGAGATCCTCGGTCGGTGCGAACTGCGTCGGGTTGACGAAGATCGACACCACGCAACGATCAGCCCTTTCGAGAGCGATCTTGACCAGAGAAAGATGCCCTTCATGCAAGGCGCCCATGGTCGGCACCATGGCGATGCGTTGTCCGTCGCGACGCCAGTCGCGGATTCGCGCGCGAAGCGCGGCAACGCTATCGACGACGTGGGGCCGGCTCACGCGTCATCCCCGCCGTTGGTTTTTGAAAAGACGTGGGCGGGCCCGGGGAAAACGCGATCCCGCACCTCCGATGCGTAGCGCTCCGCGGCATGCGTGATCACGCTGCGCAGGTCGGCGTATTGCTTGACGAATTTAGGCACGCGGTCGACCGTCAGCCCGACCATGTCGTCGACGACCAGGATCTGGCCGTCGCAATCGCCGCTGGCGCCGATGCCGATGGTTGGAATGGCTATGCGGCGGGTGATGTCGGCGGCGACCGTCTCGATCGTGCCTTCGATGACCACCGAGAACGCGCCGGCCTTCTCGACCGCCAGCGCGTCGGCGATCAGGGCGGCTACAGTCTCGTCCGTGCGGCCCTTGATCTTGTAGCCGCCATCCTTTTTCACCGATTGAGGCTGCAGGCCGATATGGCCCATGACCGGGATATCGGCGGCCACGATCGCGGCAATCTGACGAGCCATGTCGACGCCGCCTTCGAGCTTCACCGCCTGGCAGCCGGTCTCGCCGACGATGCGCCGTGCCGAGGCCAGGGCTTGCACGGCGGACCCCTCATAGCTGCCGGCCGGCATGTCGACGACCACGCAGGCCCGGGCCGAGCCCCTCATCACGGCTTGGCCGTGCGCGATCATCATCTCCAGCGAGGCGCCCAGTGTCGTCTCGTGGCCATGCACGACCATGGCGACGCTGTCGCCGACCAGGAGCAGGTCGACATGGGGATCGAGCAGGCGGGCGATCGGATAGGTGTAGGCGGTGAGGCAGACGATCGGCGTGCCGCCCTTGCGGCGGCGAATCAGATCGGCGCCGACGCGAATATCGGTGGTCGGCAATTGCGTGGCCAATCGTCGCCTCCTTCAGCCCCAGCGGGACAGGATTTTCGCATGGGCGCGCAGAGCTTTAGAAAGAGCGGCAAGGCTTGGCAAGCGCGCATCCGGTCACCCCCCGGGGATCACAGGCTGTTGTCGGGTCCCTGGCGCGCCATTTGCGCGCTCCCCGCGGCAAAACCCTTGCCTTCCCGAAGGCCTGACGCCATAAGCAGGAAACAGGCGCCGCCAGCGCGAGGGTTCTGAGATGAAGACTTTCCTGACGCAGTTTTTCACCTGGTGGAACAGCCAGACGCTGGGAACGCGCCTGCACACATGGCGCTACGGCAAGAGGGTCGGCCAGGACGAGGCCGGCAATGTCTATTACGAAGGCGGTATCGATTCGGAAGGCCGCACGCGTCGCTGGGTCATCTACCGCAACTATTCGGAAGCTTCGGCCATTCCGCCGGGCTGGCACGGCTGGATTCACCATCGTGTCGATATCGCTCCCCCCAGCGATGACTACCGGCCGCGCGACTGGCAAAAGCCGCATTTACCCAATCTGACCGGCACGCCATCGGCCTATCGTCCGAAGGGCTCGGTGCTGACCAATCAACACCGCCCGCAGGTCACCGGCGACTACGACGCCTGGACGCCGGGCTCGTAACGGCGCGAGTTGCAAAGGTAAGGTGCAGGCCGGTCCTTTATCGCCACAATTGGTGTTTAGCTGCTTGCTGATCAGAAAACGGCGACTAGCCTTGGCGATCGACGGAATCACCTGGGCGCGAACCACCGGTACCCCTGCATGAGCTTTTTCAACCCGATATCGACGGGCGGCCTGACGTTAGCAGCCAGCCTCGCCGTCAGCACCATCGCCTTTGCGGCTTCACCCGCGCCCGCCGCCCCGGCGCCGGCGGCGCCCGCGGGATCGGATCGCATCACCAACCCGGTCGCCGAGTTCGCCGGCATCGACAAGATCACCGGCCGCATCATCACCTTCGATGTCTATATCGACGAGACGGTGCAGTTCGGCGCCCTGCAGGTAACGCCGCGCGTCTGCTATTCCCGGCCGCAGAACGAACAGCCGAAAACCGATTCTTTCGTCGAGGTCGACGAGATCACGCTCGACCGCAAGATCCGCCGTATCTTCACCGGTTGGATGTTTGCGGAAAGTCCGGGGCTCAACGCCGTCGAACATGCCGTCTATGACGTCTGGCTGAAGGAGTGCAAGCAGAAGTCGGATGTGCCGGCGCCCGATGTTGGCAAGAGTGGCTCGACCAAGGCCGATGGGGCGAAAGCCGACGCGTCGAAGCCAGCCGCGACCAAGCCAAAGCCCCCGGTCGCTCCGGACGCGGCACAGCCCGACGACGCCGTGGAACCGGCTACGACGGACACCAACTGATCTCTTGGAACCGCCATGGCTGGCGCGCGTTGGACCATCACCGCGCGTTGAGGATACGCCAATGTCGGACAGCAAGCGGATCATGGCCAACAAGGCCGAGTTGCTGGAGCTCGAAAAGGGGTTCTGGACGGGCGACACTGCCTATTATGCTGCCAATGTCGACACCGAATGCCTTGTGGCATTTCCACAGTTGGCACAGGCCATGGACAATGCCGATCTGGCCAAGACCGCAGCCAAACCCAACCGCTGGCGCGACCTCGACATCAAACTCAAGGGAATAATCGAACCCGGCAGCGATATCGTCATGCTGACCTATGAAGCGCATGCGACGCGCGAAAATGGCGAGCCCTATGCGGCGCTGGTCAGCACCGGCTACGTCCATCGCGTCAACGGCTGGAAGATGATGTTCCACGCGCAGACGCCGTTCGAGGCGTCGCCCAAGTAGGGCCTGATCCTACGGAAAAAAAACCGCTTCGCCTTTCAGCGCGTCTGCCAGCATCTTTTCATATTTGCCGCGCGGCACGTCGACCGCGCCGAAGCGCTTGAGGTGCTCTGTCGTGAACTGCGTATCGAGCAGCGCGAAGCCGCGTGCCTTCAGGCGCTCGACGAGATTCACCAGGCAGGTCTTCGACGCGTCCGTCTCTTTGGAAAACATGCTTTCGCCGAAGAACACCCGTCCGAGCGAGACGCCATAGAGGCCGCCGACCATACGCCCCTCGCGCCAGGCCTCGACCGAGTGGCAAAGACCCATGCGGTGCAGTTGCACATAGGCTTCGCGGATCGGCGCATTGATCCAGGTAGAGCGGCGCTCCTCGCGTTTTTCGGCACAGCCATCGATCGTCGCCTCGAAATCGAAATCGAAACGGATTTCGAACGGGTGCCTGCGGATCGTCTTCTTCAGGCTTTTGGGTGTGTGAAAATCGTCGAGCGGAATGATGCCGCGCGTCTCCGGCCGCACCCAGAAGACCTCCGGGTCACCAGCACTTTCGGCCATGGGGAAGACGCCCGAGGCGTATGCCTTGAGCAGAAGGTCGGTCGGGATGCGATAGCCTGGCGCGTAGGGACGGGTCATCGCGTCATTATAGCGGCAAGTTGAGGCTATTCGCCCCTGGCCAGATATTTTTCCAGCCAGTGGATGTCGTAGTCGCCATTGGCGATGTCGGCATTGCCGACGAGATCGCGAAACAGCGGCAACGTCGTCTTGATCCCGTCGACGACGAATTCGTCGAGCGCCCGCCGCAGCCGCATCATGCATTCGACGCGGTTGCGGCCATGCACGATCAGCTTGCCGATCAGGCTGTCATAGTAGGGTGGGATCTTGTAGCCCGAATAGACGCCGGAATCGACGCGGATGCCGAGGCCGCCTGGCGTGTGAAAATGCGTGATGGTGCCGGGCGAGGGGGTGAAGGTGCGCGGATCCTCGGCGTTGATGCGGCATTCGATGGCATGGCCGTTGAACTTGATGTCTTCCTGCTTGACCGAAAGGCCGCCGCCGGACGCGACGCGGATCTGCTCGTGGACCAGATCGATGCCGGTGATCGCTTCCGTCACCGGATGCTCGACCTGCAGGCGCGTGTTCATCTCAATGAAATAGAACTCGCCGTTCTCGTACAGAAACTCGATGGTGCCGGCGCCCGAATAGCCGAGATCGGCGATCGCCTTTGCGCAGATGCCGCCGATGCGGGACCGCTCCTCGGCGTTGAGCGCCGGCGAATTGGCCTCTTCCCAGACTTTCTGGTGGCGCCGCTGCAGCGAGCAGTCGCGCTCGCCGAAATGCACGCCGCCGCCGAAGCCGTCGCCAAACACCTGCACCTCGATGTGGCGCGGTTTCTCCAGGTATTTCTCGATGTAGACCGCGTCGTCGCCGAAGGCCGCGCCCGCTTCCGAGCGTGCCGTCTGCAGTGCGATTTCGAGGTCTGCCTCCGTATGCGCTACTTTCATGCCGCGTCCGCCGCCGCCGGCCGACGCCTTGATGATAACGGGATAGCCGATCTCGGCGGCGATGCGCCTGGCTTCCTTCTCCTCGGTCACCGCACCGTCGGAGCCGGGCACAACCGGAATGCCGAGGCGCTTTGCCGTGCGCTTGGCCTCGATCTTGTCGCCCATGATGCGAATGTGGTCGCCGGACGGGCCGATGAAGGTGATGTTGTGCGCCGCCAAAATGTCGGCGAACTTGGCGTTCTCCGACAGGAAGCCATAGCCCGGATGCACGGCGTCGGCGCCGGTAATCTCACAGGCCGCGACGATCTGGTGGATGTTGAGATAGCTGTCGCGCGACGGCGGCGGACCGATGCACACGCTTTCGTCGGCGAGCCTGACATGCATGGCGTCAGCGTCGGCGGTCGAATGCACCACCACCGTCTGGATGCCAAGTTCCTTGCAGGCGCGCAGCACCCGGAGCGCGATTTCGCCGCGATTGGCGATGAGGATCTTCTGGAACATCAGGTCCGCTCTATTCGATCACGACGAGCGGCATGCCGTATTCCACCGGCGTCGCGTCCTCGAACAGGATCGCCGTCACCGTGCCCGCGCGCGGCGAGGGGATCTGGTTCATCGTCTTCATCGCCTCGATGATCAGCAGCGTCTGGCCTTCCTTGATCTTCTGGCCGACCTCGATGAACGGCTTTGCGTCGGGCGACGGCGCCAGATAGGCGGTGCCGACCATGGGCGAGGTCACCGCGTTTTTCGACACGTCGACCGCCGCCGGGGCGGCCGCGGGCTGGGTTGCCGTTGGTGCATAGGTGGGCTGCGGGGCCGCAATCGCGTGAACGGCGGGCGCCTGCCGCGACACCCGTACCTTCAGGTCGCCGAGTTCCACCTCAATCTCTGTCAGATTGGTGTCGTTCAGTATGCCCGCCAGATCGCGGATCAGTTGCTGGTCAACACCGGTCTTCTTTATCGACATTTTCGAGCCTTCTGTTTGTTGGCCGGTCATAGGCGTGCGGCGAGCGCTTGCAGCGCCAGCGTGTAGCCGAGCGGCCCAAAGCCACAGATCATGCCGACAGCGACCGGCGCGACCATGGAGACGTGGCGGAACGGTTCCCGCGCGTGAATGTTGGAAAGGTGAACTTCGGCAACCGGCAATGGCGCGATCGAACGGATGGCGTCGTGGATTGCGATCGAGGTATGGCTATAGGCGCCTGGGTTGATGACGATGCCGGCGGCTTTGTCGCCGGCCTCCTGGATCCAGTCGACGAGATCGCCCTCATGGTTCGACTGACGGAAATCGATCTCGATCCCAAGCGACGCACCTGCCTGCTTGCAGTCGTCGGCGATGGCGGCAAGCGTCTTGCCGCCATAGATGCCCGGCTCGCGCTTGCCGAGCGCGTTGAGATTGGGACCGTTCAGGACAAAAACCGTTTTCAAAAAAACCGACCTTTTCCGGCGCCAGCATCAAGCCGGCGCGCTGGGCCTCTATACCGGGCATAGTCGCCCGCGGAAAGAGCGCAAGTGCGTTCTTTCACTGTCCACAACAGGCCGAAATGCGCCCGTGAAGAAAACCGCTTGCCGCTCAAAGCGCGGCTTTCGCCGCCTCGATCTTTTCGGCAAGCACTTCCTGCCCGAGCGCCCCGAACACGACCTCGTTGCCGACGACGTAGGACGGGGTTCCGGTGATCTGCAGTTTGTTGGCAAGATCGTAAGTTTTGGTGAAGGCCTCGGTGATCGATGGGTCCTTCATCTTCTCGTGCAATGCCGCCTCGTCGGCGCCGAGCGAAAGCGCGATCTTGATCGCGGTTGCCTCGGTGGCGCGCCCCTGGCCGCCGAGCAGCGCATTGTGGAACTCGCCGTATTTCTCCGGCATCATCAGGTGAAACGCCATCGAGACGACGCTCGCCTTCTGCGAATCCGGGCCGAGGATCGGGAATTCCTTGAGCACGAAACGCAGGTCCGGATCGGACTTGGTAAGCGCCCGCATGTCCTCGATGGCGCGTTTGCAGAAGCCGCAATTGTAGTCGTAGAACTCGACGATCGTGACCTTGCCGTTCGGGTTGCCGACGACGCCGTCGAAGGTGGAATTGAAGATCTGGTCCTTGGCGTTCTTGATGACGCCCAGTGCCGCGAGCCGCTGTTCCTCCTTCTGCTTGGCCTCGAGCGCGTCCTGCACTTCCAGCAGCACTTCCGGATTCTTCAGGAGATAGTCGCGGATGATTCCCTCGACCTCGGTGCGGTCGATTTTGGTATCGGCTGCCGTCTGGACAGGCTGAGCCGTCTGGACAGGCTGAGCCGTCTGGACAGCCTGTGCCGTTCCGGCCTTCGCAACCTGCGGACTGCCGGCCACAAAACCGAAAGCCAGCATGGCAAGGGCGACCGCAACCCCCGTGGTGCCCAGCAGCAGTGCCTTTTTCATCGTTGTCGTTCCTTCTGCCTGTTTTCCGGTCTGGCTGTGTCGCAGCACGCGGCCGGAGGGTTCATGAGATTACTGGCTCTTGCCTGACGATTTGTAGTTTATGATGTCCTGGGCGCGTATCCAGCGCGGCTCGCCGCGCTTCATCTGCTGTTGCGCCCGCATGGCGAAGATCTTGGCATCCTTGTAGTTGCCGGAATAGAAATGGCCTTCGGCGGTGGCAAGCTCCGCGCCCGGTATGTCTCCCAGCTCCCCGTAAGCCTGCGCCAGATAGCGATATCCGGTGGAGTTTTCCTTGTCGCGGCCCAGGCCATTGTTGATCTGCACGACAGCTTTCTTCAGCGAGTCTGGCGTGCCGACCGCCATCAGCGCCTGGCCAAGCGAGACAGGCAGCAGGCCGGACCGTGCCGGGTCGAGGCTGACCGCTTTGGAATAAGCGTCGGCAGCATCCGCGGGCTTGTTGGCTTTCATCAGAATATCGCCGAGCAGCTCCTGGAAGTAGGCATTCTTGGGCTGCGCCTTGATCAGGGCGTTGGTCTTGGTGAGCGCCGCGGCGATGTTGCCGTAGAGATAGGCCGACTGGGCATCGCCATACAGCGCCGCCATGCTGCCCCGCATCTTTTGCATCAGCCGCGTAGCGGCGGCCTGGCCTTCCATGTAGACGGCAATCTTCACCCGCATCATGTCGTGGCGCTGCTGCAGTGCCGGCGCGTCGATCTTGTCGACATTGGGGCTCTGTTTGACCAGCACCTCGAGGTTGGCGATACGGTCCTGCGGCATCGGGTGGCTGATCCGGTAGGGATCGACCTGCGCGCCCGACAGCGATAGCGCGGTCTGGAAGCGGTGGAAGGTCTTCAGCATGCCCATGCCGGACTGGCCGGTGGCATTGAGATAGGTGATGGCCGAGCGGTCGGCCGTGATTTCCTCGGTGCGCTGGTAAGCGAGGATGCTGCGCTGCGCCATCTCGCCGCCGCCGGCCGCCACGCCCATGCCGGCGCCGGCAAGGCCGCGGCTGTTCGTGGTCGCACCGGCAACGATCGCGCCGGCACCGAGCAAGGTGGCGATGATGGCCATGGTCTTGGCGCGTTCGAGCTGGTCGCGCAGCTTCTGCTGGTGGCCGCCGGCGATATGCCCGGCTTCGTGTGCGATGACGCCGATGATTTCGTTCGGCGTCTCAGCCGTCATCAACGCGCCGGTGTTGATGAACAACCGGCGCCCGGTGACGAAGGCGTTGAAGCTGGAATCGTTGACCAGCACGATGTCGATGCCGTCATTCGCCAGCCCGGCGGCCCTGAAGATCGGCCGTGCATAATCGCGCACCAGGGCTTCGATCTCGGCGTCGCGGACCACTGGCACGCCTTGGGCGAAGGCGGTCTGCGAACCGGCAACCGCAACCGCGGCGGCAAGCGAAACCGTCGCGAAGACACGCGCTGCCCGGGCAATCGTCGATCTGGGTCGGCTCAACATAATGTGTCCACTGGTAGACGAGCGGGCGAAAGATGAAAAGTCGGCGCCTGAAAAACTTCCTCAACTTGTGATCCTCACATCAATCGGGCATTTGTGCGGCGCATGCGTCAGGACCTGGCGCGCTCAATCCTCGGGACAGGGGTAAAAATGGTCGTTTCGCTCTCCCATCGCGGCAATGTCGAGCCGTTCCACGCCATGGATGTGCTGGCCGAAGCGAACCGGCTGAAGGTCCTGGGCATACCGGTGATTTCCATGGCGGTCGGCCAGCCATCCGATCCAGCGCCCGTACGGGTTCGCGCCGCCGCCGCCAAGGCGCTGGAGGTTGGACGCATAGGCTATACCGACACCTTGGGTCTGGCCTCGCTGCGCAAGGCGATCGCCGGGCATTACGCGGATCATTATGGCCTCGATGTCGACCCCGGCCGGATCGCGGTGACCACCGGATCGTCGGCGGCCTTCAATCTCGCCTTCCTGGCGATGTTCGATCCGGGCGACCGGGTCGCCATCGCCGCGCCCGGCTACCCCGCCTATCGCAACATCATGGCAGCCCTTGGCATCGACGTGGTCGAAATCGAGCTCGGCGACGCGGCTTATCTGCACGCTGGCCATCTGGAAGCCGCGCATCGCGAGGCGCCGCTGAAGGGTGTGCTGTTTGCAAGTCCGGCCAATCCGACGGGCGCCGTCATCCCAGCCGACGAGCTGGCGACGCTGATCACCACGGCGGAATCGCTCGGCATCGCCGTCATTTCCGATGAGATCTACCATCGGCTGGCCTATGGCGCCCCCGACACCACGGCACTCGCCTTCAGCGGCAGCGTGACGGTTATCAACTCCTTCTCGAAATACTACTGCATGACCGGCTGGCGCATCGGCTGGATGGTTTTGCCGGAAGAACTCGTGCGGCCGGTCGAGCGCATCGCCCAGAGCCTCTACATCTCGCCGCCGGAGCTGTCGCAGATTGCGGCGATCGAGGCTTTTGCCGCAACCGAGGAACTGGAGGCGGTGAAGGGACGCTATGCCTGGAATCGCGAGCTCTTGATGAAGCGTTTGCCGGAGCTGGGTTTTCCCCTGGCGGCGCCCATGGATGGCGCCTTCTATGCCTTTTGCGATGTCACCCGGCACAGCAATGACAGCATGGTCTTCGCCCGCAGGATGCTGGCCGAGGCGCATGTTGCAGCGACACCCGGCCGCGATTTCGACACTAGGGCGGGGCATCGCACGATGCGGTTTTCCTATGCTGGCAGCCACGACGACATGGTCGAGGCGATGGCGCGCATCGAACGCTGGTTGAGGTAGCGTCATGCCGGAAGTCGAACAGGCCCCCAAACTTGATCAAGCATTGGCGGAAGTCGCGGCGGAAATGGCGGAACGCACCGATCGCGGCGATGTCGCGACCTATATTCCCCAACTGGGCAAGGTCGACCCGAAGAAATTCGGCATCGCGGCCGTTACCAATGATGGCCGCACGCTCGTGGCCGGCGATGCCGACCAGGCGTTTTCGATCCAGAGCATCTCGAAGGTGTTCACGCTGACGCTGGCGCTCGGCAATGTCGGCGATGCGCTGTGGAAGCGGGTGGGGCGCGAGCCCTCCGGCAACCCGTTCAACTCGATTGTCCAGCTCGAGCATGAGAACGGCATTCCGCGCAATCCGTTCATCAATGCCGGTGCCATCGTCATTTCCGACATCCTGCTTGCCGGTCACCAGCCGCGCGAGGCGATCGGCGAGATACTGCGCTTCATCCAGTTCCTCGCCGACGACGAGACGATCATCATCGATCGCGAGGTCGCGGCTTCCGAACGTGCCACTGGTTACCGCAATTTCGCGCTCGCCAACTACATGAAATCCTTCGGCAATCTCCATCATGCGCCGGAACTGGCGCTGGGCGTCTACTTCCACCATTGCGCCATTGCCATGAGCTGCCGGCAATTGGCAATGGCCGGCCGCTTCCTCGCCAATGGCGGCAAGAACCCGGCGACCGGGCATTCCGTGGTGTCGGCGGAGCGGGCGCGGCGCATCGGCGCCATGATGCTGACCTGCGGCCACTATGACGGCTCTGGCGATTTTGCTTTCCGCGTCGGCATCCCCGGCAAGAGCGGCGTCGGCGGCGGCATATTGGGCATCGTGCCGGGTGTCGCCTCGCTCGCCGTCTGGTCGCCCGGCCTCAACGCCAACGGCAATTCCAAGCTGGGGTCGATCGCGCTGGAAAAGCTCGCCAGGATGATGAACTGGTCGATCTTCGCGCCGTAGAAACGTGACCTGCCGATAAGAAAAATCCCGCGCCGTTCATTTCGATCGGCGCGGGATTTTTTGTCAAAGATTCAATTCAACGATTTGAAAAGCTTAGAAAAAGCCTTTCCGCTGCCACCAGCCGGCACGCTTCGGCTTTTCTTCGGTCTTGACTTCAGGCTCATCGGCGACGGTCGAGGAAACCACCGGTACGACAGGCGTATCAGCGGCTGCCGCCTTGCGGCGCGATGGCCGGGCCTTCGGCGTCTCCTCGGCGGCCGCTGCCTCGTCCGATGCCGTGGCTGGCGTTTCGGCGGATGCCTGCACGGCCAGTTCCGCGGTCGGCTCCTCGGCGACGGCTTCGGCGGCCGCCTTCTTCGGCTTGGCTGCGCGACGCGGCTTCTTGGGCTTCTCGGTGCTTGGCACCTCGTCGCTCACGGTAGCCGCGGGTTGTTCGACGGCGGTGGCAGCCACCGGCTCGATCGACGCAGGCTCGCTTAGCGAAGCGTCCGCTTCGGCGGGCTCGGTCGTTTCGCCGGCTTCCGCCTCGGTCTCGCCTTCACCGTCTTCGCGACGGTTGCGCTTGCCGCCGCGCTTGCCGCGCCGACGCTTCTTGCCCTGGCCATCGTCGGGCGCTTCCGCCGTTTCGACGGTCCCGGTTGCGGCGACCGCAGCCTCGTCGTCTACCTCGGCATCGCCATGGTCCGCCGCGCCTTCCGACGCGGAGAAACCGTCATCGGACGTGGCGAGGGAAGCGCCGTCGGTTGGGGCGCCATGCTCGCGGTCGCGGTCCTTGCCGCCACGCCGCCTGCGACGCTTGCGGCGTTTGCGATCGCGGCCTTCGCCGTCCTCGCCGGATTTGGGCTGCTGATGCTGCGGCTGTTGGGCGTGGCGCGGCTGTTCGGCCTGGGCCGGCGCCTCGTCTTCCTCCTCGGCGACGATGATCTCGTCCTCGGGCTCTTCCGGCTCGACATAGGCCGGCAGGCTGCGCACCTCGACGAAACCTTCCGGCTTTTCGGCCAGCGCGCCGCGGAAGATCGCGTAGTGCTGGGCACCGACCGCATCGTCTGCCTCGATGGTGATCGTCAGGCCGAAGCGGCTTTCCAGTTCCACCAGCGTGCCGCGCTTGTGGTTCAGCACGTAGAGCGCGGTCGCGGCCGGCGTGCGCACCGTGATGTGGCTTCGCGAATCCTTGAGCAGGAACTCCTCGATTGCCCGTACCACCATCAGCGCCACCGACGAATCGGACCTGACATGGCCGGTGCCGCCGCAATGCGGGCACGGCTTCATGGTCGATTCCAGCACGCTGGCGCGGATGCGCTGACGCGACATCTCCATCAGGCCGAAATGCGAGATGCGGCCGACCTGAATGCGAGCACGATCGTTCTTGAGGTGATCCTTCAGCCGCTTCTCGACGGAGCGGTTGTTGCGGTTCTCCTCCATGTCGATGAAGTCGATGACGATCAGGCCGGCAAGGTCGCGCAGCCTGAGCTGGCGGGCGACTTCCTCGGCCGCTTCCAGATTGGTGTGGAGCGCGGTGTCCTCGATCGAGTGCTCCTTGGTGGAACGGCCCGAATTGACGTCGATGGCGACCAGCGCTTCGGTCTGGTTGATGATGATGTAGCCGCCGCTCTTCAGCGTCACTTGCGGCTGCAGCATGCGGTCGAGCTGCGCTTCGATGCCGTTGCGCACGAAGATCGGCGTCGTGTCGCGGAACGGCTGAACCACCTTGGCGTGGCTCGGCATCAGCATGCGCATGAAATCCTTGGCCTCGCGATAGCCCTCTTCGCCGGAGACGAGAATCTCGTCGATGTCCTTGTTGTAGAGGTCGCGCACCGAGCGCTTGATCAGGCTTCCTTCCTCATAGACGAGAGCAGGGGCCGTGGACTGGAGCGTGAGATTGCGCACGTTCTCCCACAGCCGCATCAGATATTCGTAGTCGCGCTTGATCTCAGCCTTGGTGCGGCTCTCGCCGGCGGTGCGCAGGATGACCCCCATGCCTTGCGGCACTTCGAGATCGGCGACGACCTCCTTGAGGCGCTTGCGGTCGACCGCGCTGGTGATCTTGCGCGAAATACCGCCGCCGCGCGCAGTGTTCGGCATCAGAACGGAATAGCGGCCGGCGAGCGACAGATAGGTGGTGAGCGCCGCGCCCTTGTTGCCGCGCTCTTCCTTGACGACCTGCACCAGCAGGATCTGCCGGCGCTTGATCACTTCCTGGATCTTGTACTGGCGGCGCACCGGCTTGCGGCGATTGCGCACTTCCTCGAGCGCGTCCTCGGCGCCGACCGATTCGATCTCATGATCGTCCGGATGGGAAGAGGATACTTCCTCCAGCATGCCGCGATCATTGTCGGTGGAGGTGGCTTCGCTGCCCTGTTCGGCATGCGGGATGGGCTCGGAAATCACATCGCCTTCGACGGAGGCGGCGATCGACTTGGGAGGGCCGTCGTTGGTCTCGCCTTTATCCTGTTCGGAAGAAACCTCGTCCTGTTCGGGTGCGTCGGCGTATTCCGAGGCGTCGGATGCGTGTTCCGTGGTCCCGGAAACGTCGGCCATGTTCTCGGCGATAACGTCCGGGCCATTGTCATCCGGGCCATTGTCGTTGTTTTCGTCTGCCTCGCCGGCGGCTTCGCTTGCCTCGCCGGATTCGGCCGTGCCGGCATCGCGCCTGTTTTCACCACGGTCGCGGGGCTTGCCGCCGCGCCGGCGACCGCGCCGTCCACGATCCCGGCTCTGGCGATCGTCGCCTTCGCCGTCCTCGTTCTCTTCGTCCTCGGCCTCCTGCGCTTCCGCGCGCAGCAGTGCCTGACGGTCGGCGACCGGAATCTGGTAGTAATCGGGGTGTATTTCACTGAAGGCGAGAAAACCGTGACGGTTGCCGCCATATTCGACAAAGGCTGCCTGAAGGGAGGGTTCGACGCGCGTTACACGGGCGAGATAGATATTTCCTTTGAGCTGCTTCTTGTCCTGGGATTCAAAGTCGAATTCTTCGATACGGTTACCGCGTACGACGACTACGCGTGTTTCCTCCGGGTGGGAGGCGTCTATCAGCATTTTGTTGGGCATTATTTCGTTTCCTCCCGGCAGCCGTCAGCCGCAGCTTGCAAGGCAAAGCCCGCTGCTGCGTTTCTGGTGTGTGGGTGCCGGATGTCTGAATGTCCGCCGGACGCTGCCTGCGTGTCATGGCGGTGCCGCCCGCAGCCATATTGGCGCGGTTTGATGCGGACCTTTCCATGATTGCGCTTGAACCCATCGTCACCAGCAGAACCTTTTGAACCAAAGCCCGGAAACCGGACCAGCTTGTTTGCTCATACAGAGCCGGCGCGGGAACAAACCCGGGCCGTTTTCCTCACGCAGGCGATTCCCCCGCCACGGGAGCACACCTGCGAAATTCGTCGCAATCACCTGAAGCCTTTTCGCGTGAAGCGAAAGGAGCCGCCTTTCATCTGACCCTGTAGCAGGAAGCTGCGGAGGAGGGCGGTTCCAGGATTGCAGTGATCCACCATCGCTTTTATGATTTGGCGGGTTGGAAGGCAACCCCGATTTCCGATGCCGGCAAAAAGCAGTTCCGTAGCGTAAGCCTGGCCCCGTCCTTGCGTGAAAAGGCTTGGTTAACCTTCTCTGGATACCAATCGTTAATCGAGCTCGCGGCCTAACCGGCATGTTGACGAAACGAACCGGCGCCTGGCGCCAAACCGGGAGCGACTGGAAGAAAGATGGGACTGGCGGACTTCACAGACAAGGGATGTCGTGTTGGCGGCCAGGTTCTCCGTGCCTTCTGTCTCCTGCTGCTGGTGGCGATTTCCCAAGTCTTTTCCCCTGTAGCCCTTTCCATGGTTGCCAATGCGGCCGACGCTCCGCTCATGGCCAAGGGCTACAAAATGGCCGGCGATGCCACCAAGATGCGCATCGTCATGGATTTCGATCGCGAGCCTGACATCAAATGGTTCCTGCTGCGCGGACCCAATCGCCTTGTCATCGATCTTGCGAACACCCGATTTGCCATCGATGCCAAGGATCTGAAGCCGCGTGGCCTGGTCAAGGGCGTGCGGCTCGGCGAGCTCGGCGAGGGCGTCTCGCGTCTGATCCTCACCGGCAAGGGGCCGTTCGCCGTCGACAAGCTCGATGTGCTCAAGAACGAGGACGGAACCGGCTACCGCCTCGCCGTCGACATGTCGGCGGCCTCCGAACGTGAGTTCGACGCCGCTCTTGCCAATCAGGCGCTGACGACCGGTTCCACGGTTTCGACCGACAAGGGCGGCCGGGTCGGAACCGGGCCTGTCTCCAATCCAGGCCACCGATTCACCGTCGTCATCGACCCCGGCCACGGCGGCATAGACGGCGGTGCCGAAGGTTTGAACGGCACCATCGAGAAGAACGTCACGCTGGCCTTTGCCACGGAGCTGCGCGACAAACTCGCGGCAGCCGGCCGATACGATGTCTTCATGACCCGGGATACCGACGAATATCTGCGTCTGGACGACCGCGTCCGCATTGCCCGCCAGCATGAGGCCGATCTTCTGATTTCGATTCATGCCGACACGATCAGCGTCAAGGGCATCCGCGGCGCCACCGTCTATACCGTCTCCGACAAGGCCTCCGATCCGGAAGCGCAGGCGCTGGCCGACCGTGAAAACCTGTCCGACCAGTTCGCCGGCATGGTCATCAAGAACGACAGCAAGGAAGTGACCGACATCCTGATCGACCTGATCCGGCGCGAGACGCACACCTTCTCGATGAGTTTTGCCCACACATTGGTCGGTCAGCTGTCGACCAGCGTCGGCCTTATCAACAATCCGCAGCGTTCGGCCGGGTTCAAGGTGCTGAAGGCCCCCGACGTGCCGTCCGTGCTGGTCGAGCTCGGCTATCTCTCCAATGCCAAGGACGAGGCGCAACTGCTTGACGCCGAGTGGCGCGGCAAGGCAGCGCAAAGCATCACCAATGCCGTGGCATTGTTCGCTTCCGCGCGTGCCGGGGCTGGAACCGGAGGTTGACAATGCCCGGCGGCGCCTGCAACCAGAGGCGGCGTTGCGCGATGACAACACCCTGCGCTTTTATTTCGGGCTTGCGGCTGCGAAATCAGGCCTTGCCGTATTTTGTCCACATGGTGGCGACATGGGTTTTCGATTACGGGTTGGGACCGGCTCGAAAGCTTGCGTGAAAGGCGGCTTCGTTTAGGAAATTCCCGAACCAAGGACTGGAGCGGGTATGATTCGTCTCATTGGCTATTTCTTCGGCATAGGCACGACGCTGGCCCTCCTGGCCGCGGCGGGCGTTGCCCTCTACATCGGCCATGTAGCGAAGGATCTGCCTGACTACGAAGTGCTGGCAAAGTACGAGCCTCCGGTGACCACCCGCATCCATGCCTCGGATGGCGCGCTGATGGCCGAGTACGCGCGGGAACGGCGCCTGTATTTGCCGATCCAGGCTATCCCGGATCGCGTCAAGGCTGCCTTCCTGTCGGCTGAGGACAAGAACTTCTACAGCCACCCCGGTGTCGATATAACGGGATTGGGCAGAGCGGTTATCACTTACGTTTCGGGTGGCCCCATGCAGGGCGGCTCGACGATCACCCAGCAGGTTGCCAAGAACTTCCTGCTCACCAACGAGCGTTCCCTGGAACGCAAGGTCAAGGAGGCCATCCTCTCGTTCCGCATCGAACAGGCCTATTCCAAGGATCGAATCCTCGAGCTCTATCTCAACGAGATTTTCTTTGGCTTCAACGCCTATGGCGTTGCCGGTGCGGCACTGACCTACTTCGATAAATCGGTGAACGAGCTGACCGTGGCCGAGGCCGCCTATCTGGCATCGCTCCCGAAAGGTCCGGCCAACTACAATCCCTTCAAGCACGCCGACCGGGCAATTGAACGGCGAAACTGGGTCATCGGCCAGATGGTCGAGAACGGTTACGTGACGCCTGAAGAGGGCGCAAAGGCGAAGGCCGAGCCGCTTGGCGTTGCTCCGCGCCGCAGCGGCTCCTACCTTTTCGCCGGCGAGTATTTCACGGAAGAGGTTCGTCGGCAGATCATTGCCCGCTACGGCGAGAACGCGCTCTATGAGGGCGGGCTGTCGATTCGCACCACCCTTGACCCGAAGGTCCAGCTCATCGCCCGCAAGGCGATGCAGAATGGATTGATGAAATACGATACTTTGCGTGGCTATCGCGGGCCGTTGAAGACGATCGATGTATCCGGCGATTGGGGTGTGCCGCTGGGCGCCGTCAAGGGACTGGAAGACGTTCCCGAGTGGTCGCTGGCCGTCGTGCTCGACAGTTCGGCGTCCGGGCTGTCGATCGGCCTGCAGCCCGCACGCCAGGCGTCGGGCGATATCGTAAAGGAACGCGTCGAAGGCACCGTCAGCAAGGAAGACATGGGCTTTGCCATGCGCCATGTGGTCGAGGGCAAGACAGTCAAGGCCAAGTCGCCGGCCGACGTGCTGAAGCCGGGCGATGTCATCTTCGTCCAGAAGAACGACGGCTCCGACAATACCTACAGCTTGCGCCAGGTTCCCGAGGTGGAAGGCGGCCTGATCGCGATGGATCCGCACACCGGCCGCGTGCTGGCCATGGTCGGCGGCTTCTCCTATTCGCAGTCCGAATTCAACCGCGCCACCCAGGCGATGCGCCAGCCGGGTTCGTCATTCAAGCCCATCGTCTATTCGGCCGCACTCGACAATGGCTATACTCCGGCCTCGGTGATCATGGACGGACCGATCACCATCCAGAGCGGCAACACCACCTGGACGCCGAAGAACTATGACGGCACCGTCGCCGGGCCGGCAACGCTCCGCTCCGGCATCGAGAAGTCGCGCAACCTGATGACGGTGCGGCTTGCCAACGACATGGGCATGAAGCTGGTCGTCGAATATGCCGAGCGCTTCGGCGTCTATGATCATCTGGCGCCATATTTGCCGATGGCGCTGGGTTCGGGCGAGACGACCGTCATGCGCATGGTTTCGGCCTATTCGATCATGGCCAATGGCGGCAAGTCGATCAAGCCGTCGCTGATCGATCGTATCCAGGACCGCTACGGCAAGACCGTGTTCAAGCAGGACGAACGTGGCTGCGAAGGCTGCAACGCTCCTGAATGGAAAAACCAGCCGGAGCCGGAACTGGTCGACAATTCCGAGCAGGTGCTCGATCCGATGACCGCCTACCAGATCACCTCGATGATGGAAGGCGTCGTCCAGCGCGGCACCGGCGCCACAATCGGGGAACTTGGCCGCCACATCGCCGGCAAGACCGGCACCACCAACGATGAGAAGGACGCATGGTTCATCGGCTATACGCCGAACCTCGTGGTTGGTCTCTACATGGGCTACGACACGCCGCGCGGCCTCGGCCACGGCGCCACCGGCGGCGGTCTTGCCGCCCCGATCTTCAAGGACTTCATGCGTGTGGCGCTGGACGGCACGCCCAATGTCGACTTCAAGGTGCCTGACGGCATGAACCTGATCGCCATCAACCGCAAGACCGGCATGCGCTCCTCCTCGGGCGATGCGGGCACCATCATCGAGGCTTTCAAGCCGGGCACCGGCCCCGCTGACAGCTACTGGGTGATCGGCATGGGTGCCGATGGCTCCAACGCCTCGGGCGGCGCGCTGTCGCCGCAGGCCAACCAGGCCATCCAGGACGGCGGCGGCGGCCTTTACTGACGAATTCACGCGTCCAGTTGGGCCTGCCTCCGGCTGGCCCATTTCGCTTTACACATGGCGGCACCATCCCTATGTATCGCGCCGACCGAAGCGTCATTTCAGCAACAGGACAAAACATCAGGCCATGCGCGCGGAAACGCAGAATATCGTCGACGAGATCAGGCAGGCGATAACCCTGCTGAGGAGGCATCTTTGACTGGGATCAGGCCATAAAGCGGCTTGAATACCTGAACGTGCGGGCCGAGGACGCCAGTCTCTGGAACGAACCGCTGGAAGCGCAGAAGCTGATGCGCGAGCGCCAGGGCCTCGAGGAAGGTATCGCGGCGGTCAAGGGCCTGACCCAGGCGCTGGAAGACAATATCGGTCTCATCGAGCTCGGCGAGGAAGAGGGCGACGAAGGCGTCGTCGCCGAAGCCGAAGCCGCGATCCGTTCGATGCAGGGCGAGGCCAAGGCCCGACAGGTGGAAACGCTGCTCTCGGGCGAAGCGGACGCCAACGACACCTATCTCGAAATCCATGCCGGCGCCGGCGGCACCGAGAGCCAGGATTGGGCCTCGATGCTGTTGCGCATGTACACGCGCTGGGCCGAGCGCCGCCGCTTCAAGGTCGAGGTGCTGGAAGTGCATGACGGCGAAGAGGCGGGCATCAAGTCCGCGACCTTGCTGATCAAGGGCCACAATGCCTATGGCTGGATGAAGACCGAATCCGGCGTCCACCGCCTGGTGCGCATCTCACCCTATGACAGCAATGCGCGCCGTCATACGTCCTTCTCCAGCGTCTGGGTCTATCCTGTCGTCGACGACAGGATAGAGATCGACGTCTCCGAATCCGACGTGCGCATCGACACCTATCGTTCATCGGGTTCGGGCGGCCAGCACGTCAACACCACCGATTCGGCTGTGCGCATCACCCACATCGCCACCGGCATCGCGGTCGCCTGTCAGGCCGAACGCTCGCAGCACAAGAACAAGGCCAAGGCCTGGGAAATGCTGCGCTCGCGCCTCTACGAGGAAGAGCTGAAGAAGCGCGAAGCGGTGGCCAATGCCACCGAGGCATCGAAGAGCGACATCGGCTGGGGTCACCAGATACGTTCCTACGTGCTGCAGCCCTATCAGCTGGTGAAGGATCTGCGCACCGGTGTCGAAAGCACCAGCCCCTCGAGCGTGCTCGACGGCGACCTCGACGACTTCATGGAAGCTTCGCTATCGCAACGCATCGAGGGCGGCGCGGGCGAAGCGGTGGCGGACCTGGATTAGGCTGCTTGCGCGGGCAATGATCGCGAGCCGGTCGCAAAAGCGGACGTATTGTCGTGCGGCGCCCGGTGTTGGTCTCAAGTGTTCGCCGGTGCGGCGCGACAAGTTCGTGGTGATTGGGTCCCGACTCGGCATATCGCTCTGGTGCGGGAAGGGGCTTTTCTTCCTCCCAAAGCGAGCGCGGCGCATGTTCGCCGTTCGGCCGGCTGCTTATACCTTCTTCGGCTGCAGGGTGGCTGATTTTCCTTTGCGGACGATCGTCGGCACTGTCACCGGCAATCAAGAGCATGTGATTGGATTTGAGCGGCTGGAACCACTCCGGGCCAATCCCGTTGTTTGCATGCCCCGCCTGCCGGGAACTTACCTGGCTTGAATCTCGTCAGCGGTAGCAGTGTGTTATGGCGTGCGCCCATATCTGGCGCAGCGGCTTCTTGCGCCGACCAAGGAATCAGCCCAGCATCCGAATGCTGGGAGACAAAAAGCATTTATGGCCGGACGCGGCATATCTGCGACTGATGATCCGGCCACTGGGAAGACACGTTCCGGGAACGGGCAGGCGAAAAGCTTGACGCTCGAAAGGAACGTCCCATGTCTGCTGCCACGCCCAGATCGGCCCGAGCCGTTCAACCGGTCGGCCGACTTATGTTTTCTCTGTTTGCCGTCGCGATGTTCGCGCCAGCGGCCTTTGCTCATGATGCCAAGCCCACGGCGGCAAAGCCGCAGGGTTGGAGCTATCCGTTCGCCTGCTGCGCCAACTATGACTGTCGTGCCACGCACACCGGCGAAGTGCTGGAAAAGCCCGAAGGCTACGTGATTGCCGGTACCGGCGAAGTCGTTCCGATGACGGACAAGCGCGTCAAGGACAGCCCTGACGGCGAATTTCACTGGTGCGCGCATCAGGCCGGTCTCGATGCCGGCAAGACGATATGCCTGTTCGTGCCGCCGCGCTCATTTTGAGACGCGCCGACAGTTGAAGTGCATTGGCGCAAAGGCTGCTGACGGCCAGTTGTCAGGATCGCTTCTTTATGGTGCCTTGCCGCCTGGGCGGCGGACAATGGAGAGGTGATATTCATGGCCATCAAGGGAAGCTGCCACTGCAAGGCGACGATGTTCGAGGTGTCGGAAGCGCCGCAGACGGTGACGCAATGCACCTGTTCGTTCTGCTCGAAACGCGGCTCGCTTTGGGCCTACTATACCCCATCGCAGTTCAAGCTCGTCACGCCGCTGAAGAATGTTTCCTTTTATCAGTGGGGCTCAAAAACCGTAAAGCATGGTTTTTGCGCAACCTGCGGCTGCGGCACCTTCACCGAAACGCCGGACTGGTCGACCGGCGAGCCGGATTTCGACAATCCGAAGATCAGCGTCAACGCGCGGCTGTTCGATGATTTCGTCCTCGATAAAGTCGAAGTGGTGGTCATTGACGGCAAGAATCTCTGGTAGCCACACCGGGCGGCCAACTGGATAATCGGCAGGCGCTTTTCCCGTTCCGTTTTTCGCCGCATTTCATGCTACAAGTCGCGGCAAGGGCTGATTTGGCGCCATCGTAAGGCGTGACTTGGAGAGGGACCATCCTATGAAGAAGACCGTGCTCGTCGTTATGGCGACGGCTCTGCTCGTGACCGCGTGCACCACCACCGATCCGTATACGGGCGACCAGAAGATTTCGAACACGGCGGCGGGCGCGGGCCTTGGCGCTCTGGCCGGTGCCAGCCTTGGTCTGCTTGCCGGCGGCAATGATCGTCGCAATGCGCTGATCGGCGCCGGCATCGGCGCGCTGGCCGGCGGCGCCATTGGCGCCACTATGGACCAGAACGAGGCGGAACTGCGCCGGCAGCTCGAGGGCACCGGCGTCAGCGTCACCCGCAGCGGCGACCAGATCATCCTCAACATGCCGTCCGACATCACCTTCAACACCGACCAGGACGCGGTGAAGCCCGGCTTCTACCAGGTGCTGAATTCGGTGGCGCTGGTGCTGAAGAAGTTCAAGCAGACCACGGTCGACGTTTTCGGCCACACCGATTCGACCGGTGGCGACCAGCACAATTTCGACCTGTCGCAGCGCCGTGCCCTGGCGGTCGCCAATTATCTGTCCGGCCAGGGCGTTGACCAGCGCCGCTTCGCCGTCACCGGATTTGGCAAGACGAGGCCCGTCGCCTCCAACGCCACGGCCGAGGGCCGGGCCCAGAACCGACGCGTCGAGATTCAGCTTTCGCCGCTCACCTGAGCAGGGCCGTGTTTGTCACGCTAAACGGCCCCCAATGGGGGCCGTTTTCATCCAGGCGTATACTGGCGGTGCCAGTTTCGTGACAGCAGTCAAATAAAATTAGCAATATCTAATAAGTTCTTTTCCGCAGCCGTGGAAAGGATTAGCATTGCCGCGTTCCAAAGGGGATGGGGCGGTTTAATCGGCCGCGCAATCAACGACTTTGCCGCCGCCTCGGTCTTGCACGGCCAGATCAGAAATCTGGGAGGAATGCATGACAAGAACAGCCAGCCTTGGGCGCTGCGGCGTCCTCGCTTTGACAGGTGTTGTAGGTGCATGGTTGGGCCTCGCCACGGCTCATGCCGAGGACGCCAACAAGGCCGACATGGACGCGTTGAAAAAATCGCTCGCCAAATATCAGGACTACACCGCCGCCGTCCGCGATCTCTATCTCTCGACGGTCGGCTGCGTCTACTACAGCGGAGAAAAGATACCCGGCTCCATGGACTATCCGAAAGGCGCCATGGGCATCCACTTCGTCAACGTTCCAAGCGTCGGCCAGAAACTCGACCCGATGAAGCCCAACGTCCTGATCTACGAGCCGACCAAGAAAGGCCTGAAGTTGGTCGGCGTGGAATGGCTGGTGCCGCTAACCCCGGACATCAAGGCGCCGCCGAAGCTGTTCGGTCAAACCTTCATGGGCCCGATGGAGGGACATTATCCGCTCATCCCGAAGGAGTTCGTCCACTACGATCTTCACGCCTGGCTCGATGACAATCCGAACGGCATGTTCAGTCCGACGAACCCGAAGGTGAAATGCAACAAGGCCGAGTTTCCGATGCTGGAAAAACCGACCAAGATGATGTCCGGGCCGATGTGAACTGGAGCGGATCAGCGTTCGCCTGAATCGCCCCACCTGCTTGTTTCCACGCAATTCGCGACGGAAGAGCGCTACGCGGCTTTTCCTCGAATTGCTGTCGGCTGCAGGGCAAAAAAGAAGGCAAGCCGCCCCTAGGCGGCTTGCTCGCTGGAATCAGACCTTGGCGACGATGCGCATGAAGGCCGGCATGTCATCGCCGAAGCCGACCGTGGCGTCGTTGTCTTCCTGATGGTGGCGGGCAGGGCGGCTGTTGCTGCGCTGCGGCCTGGTGTCGCCGCGCTCAGGGGCGCGCGGCTCATTGCGGTCGGACGATTTGCGCTCGGTGTTTTCCGAGCGGATTGCATCCTTGCGGGCGCGCCGTTCGACAATATCGGCCGTCTCGGCCACATCGGGCTGCTCCTGCGGCTGAGCACCCACGGCCGAGGCATCTTCCTCGCTGTGTCTGCCGCGACGCTCGCCGCTCTTCTTGCGCCCGCCCCTGTCGTTGCGGTCCTCGTCCTTGCGGCCGGCGCGGCGTGGCGCGCCTTTGCCGCGGCGCGGAGCATCGTCCTCGCCTTCGCTGGCAACCACCGTCGACAGGTCGCCGTCATGCCACTCGATCTTGGTCCCGATCAGCCGTTCGATGGCGTCGATATACTTGGTGTCGGACTTGGTCGCGATGGTGAAGGACTTGCCGGAGCGTCCGGCGCGGCCGGTGCGGCCGATGCGGTGGACATAGTCCTCGGCATGGATCGGCACGTCGTAGTTGAAGACATGGCTGACATCGGGAATGTCGAGGCCGCGCGCGGCGACATCCGAGGCGACGAGATAGCGCAGCTTGCCGTCACGGAAATTGGCCAGCATCTGCATGCGCGCGCGCTGGTCCATGTCGCCATGCAGCGCACCGGCATCGAAATCATATTTCAGCAGCGAGCGGAACAGCTCCGAAACCTCGATCTTGCGGTTGCAGAAGATGATCGCGTTCTTCAGCTCCGCATCCTCGGCCTTGATCAGGTTGCGCAGCGTTTCACGCTTGTCCCAAGGCTTCGAGCCCGATTTGACCAACCGCTGGATGATGTTGGTGGCCGCCGAAGCGGCCTTGGAGACCTCGACGCGCACCGGCGCATGCAGGAATTTTTCCGTCAGCTTGGTGATCTCTGGCGGCATGGTCGCCGAAAAGAACAGCGTCTGCCGGGTGAACGGGATCATCTCGCAGATACGCTCGATATCGGGAATGAAACCCATGTCGAGCATACGGTCCGCCTCGTCGATGACGAGGATCTCGACGCCGTTGAGCAGCAGCTTGCCGCGCTCGCGATGGTCGAGAAGACGGCCAGGCGTAGCGATCAGCACATCGGCGCCGCGCTCCAGCTTTTTGTCCTGTTCGTCGAACGACACCCCGCCGATCAGCAGCGCGATGTTGAGCTTGTGGTTCTTGCCGTATTTGACGAAGTTTTCTTCGACCTGCGCGGCAAGCTCACGCGTCGGCTCCAGGATCAGCGTGCGCGGCATGCGGGCGCGGGCACGGCCCTTTTCCAGCCGGGTCAGCATCGGCAGCACGAAGGACGCGGTCTTGCCGGTGCCGGTCTGGGCAATGCCCAGCACGTCCTTGCCGAGCAAGGCGTGCGGGATCGCACCAGCCTGGATCGGCGTCGGCTGGAGATAGCCGGCATCGGTGACTGCGGAAAGCACCTTCGGCGACAGGCCGAGGTCTGAAAAGGTCAACGCTTCTTGAGCGATCGTCGTGTCTGAGGACAAGTGTTGCTGTCTTTGGCTGGTTCGGGGAAGCGCAACGTCATTCGTCGCGGCAAGCGCCACGCGCCTGCAAGATTGGTATTGCGATTAGGCGCAAGCCCGCGATTTGTCAACAGAAACGGGTAGGATTGGCGCGATTGTGAAGTTGTAACCTTAATCGCGATGCTTAATCCGGCCTCCTGTCACTGTGCCGGCTCAGTAACGGAACTGTTCGGCCAGGATGCGTTCGTTCCAGGAGTGGTTGGGATCGAACAGCAAAGTCGCGGTGGCCGTTGGCGATTCCCGCACCGTGACCGAGGTCACCGCCTTGACCTCCGTGTGGTCGGCGGCCGCGTTCACCGGCCGCTTTTCCGACTCCAGAATGTCGAAGCGCACGGTCGCCTTGTTGGAAAGCAATGCGCCGCGCCAGCGTCGCGGACGAAACGGGCTGACCGGCGTGAGCGCCAAAAGCGGCGCGTCGAGAGGCAGGATCGGGCCGTGCGCGGAAAGATTATACGCGGTCGATCCGGCCGGCGTCGCGATCATGACGCCGTCGCAGTTCAGTTCCTCGAGCCGTATTTGGTCATCGATGCTGATGCGGATCTTGGCCGTCTGGTAGGATTGGCGCCACAGCGCCACTTCGTTGATCGCCAGTGCCGTGACGTGTTCGCCATCCGAGGTGGTTGCCAGCATCTCCAGCGGGCGGATCGTTTCGGCGACCGCCGCCGCGATGCGCTCGGTGAGCCCCCCGGACCGGTATTCGTTCATCAGGAAGCCGATGGTGCCACGGTTCATGCCGTAGACCTTTTTTCCCGTACCCATCGTGTCGCGCAATGTTTGCAGCAGAAAGCCGTCGCCGCCCAGCGCCACCACGACGGTCGCCTCGGCGACCGAACATTGGCCATAGCGCGCCGACAGGCTATCCAGCGCCGCCTTGGCGTCTGCTGTGTCGGACGAGACGAAGGCGATGCTGTTGGTGGCTGTGCTCATGGCTCCCCGATCGCGACCGATTGGCGCCGGCAGGTTCTGGCGCCAGCGCCGGGGTAGCATGGGGCAGGCACGTCTGCAAAGAGAGCCTCTGTCAGCCCATGAGGCGAGGGTGCGGCAGGACCGGCGCACCAGCCGGTCGCGGTTGATGTCACGGCGCGAGCGAATGTGATGGTTAAGGCCGGGCTTAAGGTCTCGTAAAGCCGGATCGATCATGTTAGCCGGCATGGGTGGCGTGGGGCGCCCGCAGCACGACCTTGTCACTTCGGGACGCAAAGGACGCTGCGGCAGTTCAGATATGCGTGCATGAACCCGCGGTTCTCGATGCCAGGGGATATGCGCCAGCCAGACGAGGCCGACATATTGCCGGTAGCACGCCTGATCATCGTCTTTCTCATGTTGGGAAGTTTCGCGCTTGTCTTCGCAGAACTGGTGCGCCAGTCGGAAGAAACGAGCGCCAGGCCGATCCCCACGGCGTCACGTTGCGGCGATGCCGCCGGCATGCCTTGCCCGCAAAGGGCGCTATAGGCAAACACCGCAGCGATCCGCATCAGGGGATCGGCGTACTTTCGAATGTTCAGGCAGCGGATTGCTGCCTGTGGCAAATCGGCGGCGACGACCTGAAAACCGGAGAGTTTGCGGCTTCAGAACCCGGCCCGTCATGTCCACCGCGAAACGGAATCGAGCCGACCGGCGAAATAGGGCTCGAGCAGGGTTTCGAAGACCTTAAGGGCGGCGCCGATCGCCTGATGCATATCGAGATAGCGGTAGGTTCCCAACCGTCCCCCGAGGTGCAGGTTTTTCTCCGCACCCGCCCGGTCGAGATAGCGGCGATAGACCGCCTGATCCTTGCGCGTGTCGATCGGATAATAAGGCTCGTCGGCGCGGCCTGCGAAACGGGAATACTCGCGGCCGATGAGCGTCTTGGCGCTCCCGTGCTGGCGCTCCGGGTTGAAATGCCGGAATTCGACCACGCGGGTATAAGGCACGGCCTCGTCCGCGTAGTTCATGATCGCCGTGCCCTGATGGTCCGGCGTGTCCATGACCTCCAGATCGATATCAATGGTTCGCCAGCCGAGTTCGCCTTCGCTATAGTCGAAGTAGCGGTCGATCGGCCCGGTGTAGACGACCGGCAGGTCCTTCGGCAGCAAGGACTTGATGTCGAAGAAGTCGATGCCAAGCCGTGTTTCGATAAGCTCCTGCGCCAGCATCTTTTCGAAGATCGCCGTGTAGCCGTCCACAGGCTGGCCCTGGAACCGGTCGTTGAAATAGCCGTCCTCGAATGTGTAGCGAACCGGCAGGCGCGCGATGATCTGCGCCGGCAGTTCGCGCGGATCCGTCTGCCATTGCTTGGCGGTGTAACCCTTGATCAAGGCCTCGTAGAGAGGGCGGCCGACCAGGGAGATCGCCTTCTCCTCAAGATTGGCCGGCGGACGGTCGCCAACTTCCGTCGCCTGGTCGGCAATCATGTCGCGTGCCTCGTCCGGACTTAGCCGCCTGCCGAAGAACTGGGACATCGTGGCAAGGTTGATCGGCAGCGGATAGACCTTGTCGCGATATGTCGAGAATGCACGATGGCGATAGGCGGTAAAACCGGTGAAGGCACGCAGGTAATTCCAGACCTCCTCGTTGGATGTATGGAACAGATGCGGCCCGTAGCGATGGATCTCCACACCGGTGACAGGATCTTGTTCGGTGTAGGCATTGCCGCCGATGTGCCGGCGCCGGTCGATTACCAGCACGCGTCGCCCGAGTTGCGTGGCGATGCGCTCGGCAAGCGTTGCACCGTAAAAACCAGCGCCGACAATGAGGATTTCGGCCTTGCCCAGCAGGGTCCTGTCCATTCGCGTATCCGAACCTTAGGGCTTGAGAATTATTTGGGACAGATCGACGGACTTGGAATACTGCCTGCGCAGAAGGCGCCATAACAATTCCATCAATCGATTCGCCTGGCGAAAGGCTTTCCTGTCCAAGAGATAATCGGCCACCATACGCAGGCCGATCATCGATTTCGACCGCCAGCGCCGGCCTTTTCGATCGACGGCCTCATAGGACAATGGAAAAAGCTCGCCAAATCCATATTGCGACGCCAATTGGCGATATTCCTTGTCGGGCGTTCTTCCTGACTCGAGCATCGCTGTTTTCAGGTGAGCTCCCACCGGCCGGGTGTGGCGGACCGGCAAGGCGTCGAACACGGCAGATGTTCCACGGTTTTCTTCGGCAAGCCTGGTCCACAACAAGTCCAGACCAAAACCGCTCATGGAGTGTTTGAACAGAGGCAGCATCTTAGCCGCTACATCGGCTCTCAGGCAGGGGGCCATGATCTCGATCGTGTCTACCAGGCGAAACTCGAAGCTCCTGCAGCGGAGGAACGGGAGGTGGGAATAATAGCTGTCCAGCGTCAGTGACGGCTGGCCGATATGGAGGTCAAGCCGGCGCATGTTGGCGAACATCGCCTCGATGGTCGCCCGGTCTGCTTCCAGATCGTCGTCCGGCAGCCAGACATACTGGTAGCGGTCAAGAAGTTCGGGCTGTTGGCTCAGCAGAGCATGGATGCCATCCCATTTGCCGCCCTTGTAGTCGACTCGGTTTTCAAGCGGCAGCCGAAACGCAGATGGATCACTTCCGAAGTAGCTGACGATCAAATCAAATTCACAATTGGGATCGTCCGCCCCCCATCCACGATGGAGAGATTTGTCGCCTGCCCTGACTATCACGAGATTGCGGTGTGTGGTGTTCGTCAAAGTCCTGCTTCCGACACTCATACCCTCAATCCGGGTCCTCGGCGAGCCCTACACGAAAGCAAGTTGAATGCGAAGGGCATGAGGAAGATCTCCTGGCGTTACCTGAGCACGATGTCTTGCCGGTATAACGGGTGTATTTAAACGTCATGACGATTCGTCGTGTTTTGAGGCGAATCCAATGGGGCAGGGGCCTGTCATGTCAACAGCTATTGCCCGAACGAGCGTTCTGATAATCAAGATTCGCTGATGTACGGGACTCTGATTTTACAGGAACCAGGAATTCTATGAAACTGATCGTTGTCACCCCGGCCGGTCGTGAGAAATATCTGCGTCTGCTTGGCCATCATGTTTTGAAAAACCTCGATGTGCATGAGTGGCACCTCTGGGACAACTGTCGCAACGAGGCTGACCGGGCCTATCTACAAAGATTGGCGGCCTCCGATCCGCGTTGCAAGATCAAGCGGCTTCCACATGCCGATGGCGGGATCAACGTCATCGGCGATTTCTATCGCTTCTGCGACGATCCCGGTGCTTTCTACCTACGCCTCGACGACGATGTAGTTTTTGTCGAGGACGGCTTCTTTCGAAAATTCATGGCAAGGGTCATGGCCGAAAGGGGATCGGCCATCTGGTACGCTCCGTTGATCGTCAACAACGCAATCTGCAATTCGCTGATCAAGCAGCTTTCCAGGGTGCGGGTGGATGGCCCGCTTACCTGTCAGGCGTCATGCGAATTCTCCTGGGCGCATGCGACCTTTCCGCAGGCCCTACACCCGGTGTTCATTGAAGCTGTGCGCTCCAATCGGCTCCAGGATTTTCGCGTGCCGGACCGGGAGATCAGGCTGTCACGCTTTTCGATCAACGCAATCGGTTTTTTCGGATCGGACATTGTCGATCTCGGAGAGCACTTTCAACCGCGCGGCGACGAGGAAGAGTGGTTGTCGGCGACGCTTCCGGCCAAGCTGGACCGGCCGGGCAAGATTTTCGGTGACCTGCTCGTCGCGCATTTCAGCTTCTATACACAGGAACGCCAGTTACTGCGCACCAACATTCTCGAAGGTTATTATGAGCTCGCCGGCCTGGCTCCCCCTGTCTACGAAAAACCGCCAGTCGGCTGGAGGGAGCAGCTGAGGCAATGGAGGAGACGCCGCAGGGGATCGGCGCCACCGCGCTATACAATCTCGCTTCCGGCACCCATTCCCGAGTGACGCACTGGCTCCGGCCGTTCGTGTCGCGAGCCGGTCGCCCACTGTGTCACCATCAGCGCACTGCGAGGGGTGGTGACGGGCTCGTGCCGCCCAGGCCTTCCCACGCCATTTCGACTTGATGCCGTAACTCAGCCCTCAAGGGCGCTGCCGCAGATGGCAGCCGGCCTGACGTTTCTGTTCGAGATATTCGTCGATCAACTGGCGGTAGCGCACCTTGCCGAAGCTCGAGAAATGGCCGCCATGGACGACCGAGACGTCGAGATCGCGCATGGCGAGCAGCGTCGCCATGTAATCTGGTATGTCCGAGTGGTAGACATCATCGATCAGCGGGCCATCATAGATGATGTCGCCGGACAGCAGGATGCCGGTCTTCTTCTCGTAGAGCGCAATGCCGCCCGGCGAATGGCCTGGCGTGTGGACGACCTCGAAGGCCCGGTCGCCGAGATCGATGATGTCGCCATGCGCGAGCATACGGTCGGCCGGCGCGGGCTGGATGCGATAGCACGCCGTGTCCCAGCCCCGCGGCATGCCATCGAACATTTCTTCTGTCGCATAGGTGCCGGCAGCGGTCCATTCGTTGCGCGGATCGGCCAGGATTGCCGCTTCGGCCGAATGCACGCAGCGATCGGAAAATTCATGGTGGCAGCCGATATGGTCGAAATGCGTGTGGCTGGCAACGCAGGTCAGCTTGCGCTCGCTCACCAGGGACACATGGGTGCGCAGACTGAAATGACCGAGGCCGGTGTCGAACAGGAGATCGCGGTCGCGTCCGCGCACATGCCACATATTGCAGCGGAAGAACGGTTTTATCCATGGCTCGTGGATCAGCGTGATGCCGTCGGCCATGCGGATTGTTTCGTACCAGTCCGGTGCGTCGATGGCCGCAAGCGTGCTCATGTTCAATCCGTCAGCAAGATGATCTGGTCGGTATCACAGGAAATCGCGACCCTGTCGCCCGCATGGACGATGGAGGTCGCCGGCAGCTTGGCGATGAACCGCAAGGAAGGCTCTTCGACGGAGGTCGCCAGCACGCGCTTGAAACTGCCCTGGAAAACGACGTCGCTCACATCAGCCTCGCCGAGCTTCGTGCCAGCCGACGCAGCGGCAAGCACAAGGTGCTCAGGGCGTATCGCCAGTGCGGCAGTAGACCCCAACGGCAAGGCACTGGATAAGGAAACCGGTCCGACTGGTGTCGTGACGGTGCTCGTCCTGTCACTGGTCTCGATGACAGTGCCGGCAAGGATCGTGCTCTCGCCCATGAAGGTCGCGGAAAAACGCGTCGCCGGCCTCGCATAGACGCGCTCGGGCGGCCCCTCGTCCTCGATGCGGCCGTCATTCATCACCACGCAATGGTCGGCC
Source organism: Mesorhizobium sp. B2-3-10 (assembly GCF_006442275.1). Taxonomy (NCBI): domain Bacteria; kingdom Pseudomonadati; phylum Pseudomonadota; class Alphaproteobacteria; order Hyphomicrobiales; family Phyllobacteriaceae; genus Mesorhizobium; species Mesorhizobium sp. B2-3-10. Next base: position 198,940 of record NZ_VFVT01000002.1, on the reverse strand, counting down.
AGCGCCATCGCTTCTTCCTGGTCGTGAGTGACATGGATGAAGGCGGTGCCGACCCGCTTCTGGATCGCCTTCAATTCGTCCTGCATCTGGCGGCGCAGTTTCAGGTCGAGCGCCCCGAGCGGCTCGTCGAGCAGAAGCACCGCCGGCTCGATCACCAGGGCGCGCGCCAGCGCCACGCGCTGGCGCTGGCCGCCGGAAAGCTGATGCGGCTTCTTGTCGAAGGCGGCGGCGAGACCCACCAGGGCCAGGGCATCGCGCGCTTTTGCCGCCCGCGTCGCGCCGTCGACACCTTGCATGCGCAGCCCGAAACCGACATTGCCGCCGACGCTCATATGCGGGAACAGCGCATAATCCTGGAACACCGTCGTCGTCGGGCGTTTGGCCGGCGGCACCGAGGTGCAGTCCTGGCCGCGGATGAGGACCTTGCCTTCGCTCGGATTGACGAAACCGCCGAGAATGGAGAGCAGCGTCGTCTTGCCGGAACCGGATGGCCCAAGCAGGATCGTATAGCTGCCGGCCGCTATCGTCAGCGAGACATTCTTCAGCACGGGATGCTGGCCGAAGCGGTGCGAGATGTCGCGGATATCGACCAGGGGCGCGTTCATGCCGGTTTCCTCCGCAGCAAGGTCAGTTCGAAGAACACCACCAGCACGATCGAGACGGCAAAGACCAGAGAACCGACCGCGTTGGTCTTGGGATTAAGGCCGGAGCGCAGCAGGTTCCAGATTTCCACCGGCAGCGTGGTATCGAAGCGCGTCAGCAGGAAGGAGATCACGAACTCGTCCCAGGAGAAGGTCATCGACAGGAAGAAGCCGGCGAAAATGGCCGGCGCCATGACGGGCACGGTGATCAACAGCAGCACCTTCCATTCCGGCGCGCCGAGGTCGCGCGCTGCGCGCTCGATGTTGATCTGGTGGTCGCCTAACTGGCTGTAGATGATGGCGAAGCACAGCGGCAGGTTGATCACCACATGGCCGATCCCGGCGGCAAGCAGAGATTTCGGCACGCCGGCCCAGTTGAACAGCACCAGCAGCCCCATGCCGATGATGAGATAGCTGACGGTGAGCGGCAAGGTGATCAACCCGCGCAGCAGGCCCGAGCCTGGCAGAACGAAGCGCGCGAACCCCCAGGCCGACAGGAAGCCGAGCATGACGGCTGCGGCCGAGGAAAGAACCGCGACCAGCAGCGAATTGGCCAGCGCCGAAGTCAGCCGGTTATCGGAAAGAACCGCCTCGTACCAGCGCAGCGATGGGCCTGTGAACGGGGGGATGGGGAAGGACGTCGACTGCAGCGAGAACAGCACCAGCACGACGACCGGCAGGAAGATGAAGCCGTAGACGGCAAGCGCGTAAATCCAGGAAGCGATGCGGCCAATGCTGCGCATGATCAGGTCCGCTCGATCTTTAGCCAGCGGGCGCAGGCGAGATAGGCGATGGTCACGACCGCCATCAGGATGATCGACAGCGCCGAGGCCAATGGAAAATCGCCGCGCCGGCCGATCTGCATCATCACCAGCTGCGGCATCAGAAGCTCGTTGTTCCCGCCGAGGATCTGCGGCGTGATGTAGTCGCCGATGCACAGCACGAAAGTGAGAAAAGCGCCGACCATGATGCCGGGCAAGGTCAATGGCAGGATGACATGCAGGAAGGTGCGCACCGGTCCGGCGCCGAGATCGGCGGCGGCCTTGCGGTAACTGGGGCTGAGCTGCTTCAGATTGGCGAAGATGGTCAGCGTCAAAAGCATGACGAAGAAATGCACGAAGCCTGTGACGGTGGCCAGGCGCGTATTGGCGAGCTGCAGCGGTTCGGAGACCACGCCAATGCCAGTCAGTGCCCGGTTGATGACGCCGTTCTGCGCCAGCACCAGCAGCCAGGAGTAGGAGCGCACGACATAGGAGGTCCAGAACGGCAGCACGGCCAGCATCAGCGCCAGCCGCTGCCAGCGTTCAGGAACCTGTTCGGCCAGAATCCAGGCGAAGGGATAGGCAAGCAGCACGGAAACCACGGTGACGATGGCGGTGACCTGCAGCGAGTTCACCATCGCCTGCCAGTAGGCGGGGTTGGTGAAGAATTGGCTGTAGTTGGACAGGGTGCCCCCGCCGCCCTCCTGCGCGGTGAAGCTCGAAAGCCCCATGGCGACGAAGGGCAGCACGAAGAAGAGAAGCGTCCAGCCAAGTGCCGGTGTGACCAGCGCCCAGGGAAGGGCACGGCCTGTCCGCGCGCCCTCACTGTTTCCCGCGGCGCTCATCAGCGTATCGGCTCACTTGGCCTGCAGCATTTCGGTCCACATATCCTGCATCTTCTTGTCGAGGTCGGCGCTCGGCGCCGGATAGGCCTGCGCACGGGCGAGGAAGCCGGGCTGCTCGTCGAAGCGCAGGACCTTTTTCTGGTCGTCGGTCAATGCGGCCTTGGTGTTGGACGGCATGCCCCAGTAACAGGACGAGGTGGCGAGCCGTGCCTGGCCCTCGGGGCTCAGTATGTACTGGATGAATTTCAGCGCCATGTCCTTGTTCCTGGAATCCTTGAACATGGCGAGCGACTGCGACCACAGCACCGCACCTTCTTTTGGAATGGAAAAGTCCAGCGCCGGGTTTTCCTTGGCCAGCCCTGCCGTCACCCATTCGCCGCCGCCGACCAATATGTCGACCTCGCCGGTCGCCAGCGCCGTCTGGCTGGCGGTGACTTCACCGACCAGCTTGGCATTGGCCTTCATCTTGAGCAGCTCTTCCTTGAGCGCGGGCAGGTCGGCTTCCGTGAGATCGGCCGTCTTCTTGCCGATGGCCAATGCCGCCATGCCGATGACGGGGAGATAATAATCGTAGATGGCGACCTTGCCCTTGTATTTGTCTGATGTCAGCGACGCCAAGGATTGCATGTCCGCCGGATCGACCTTTGTCTTGTTGAAGCCGATCGTGTTGTAGCCGAACTTTTCGGTGATGCCGTAGCGCTTGCCGCCGACAATGGTCGAGCCGTCCATCTTCACCTGCGGGAAGAGGTCGGCGAACGGCAGCTTGTCTTCCGGCAGCGGCTCGAACAGGCTTTTCTCGACGCCGCGCGGCACGTCGATGCTATCGATCACCATCACGTCCCAGTCGCCCGGCTGCGACTGCTCGATGATGGCCAGCCCAGCCCCGGTGCCTTCGAATTCCTTGACGTTGACCTTGACGTTGTTGGCTTCCTCGAAGGGCTGCAGCAGCGCCGGATCGGAATGGTCGCACCAGATCAGCGCGTTGAGATCGGCGGCTTCGGCGAGGCTGCCCGCCGCAAGCAGCAATGCCGTGGCGGCACATGCAGCGTGCATCTGGCGCTTCAGGACGGAAAGCGGATTGCCGGATTTGACGGACATCGAGTGTTCTCCCTTGCCTTTGTGGCTTCTTGCAAAAAATTGAACCAATTCTAAAATTGAGTCAATTCTGTTTTTGTGACAAGAGGCTGATATGAGCGGATTGCGGGCAAGGCAAAAGGCGGATCGACACCGGCGTATCATCGAGGCGGCGGCGGCGCTTTTTCGCGAGGCCGGGTATGAGGGCGCCAAGATCGAGACGATCGCCGCGCAAGCCGAAGTCTCGATCGGCACCATCTACAATTACTACCAGAACAAAGGCGATATTCTCGGCGCCATCGTCTCGATGGAAGTCGACGAGGTGCTCAATGCCGGGCGCGGCGTGGTCGCCCGGCCGCCCGCCAATGTCGGCGACGCCCTGGACACGCTGATCGGCATCTATATCGAGCACTCGCTGCACTATCTCAGCAAGGAGATGTGGCGGCAGGCGATGGCGATCTCGACGCAACTGCCCGACAGCCCGTTCGGCCAGGCTTATACTGGCCTCGACCGCTCGCTCACCGAACAGATCCGCGCGCTGATCGCCCGCCTTCAGGAGATCGGTCTGGTGCGGCAGGATATCGACGGCACGGCACTCGGCGAATTGATCTTCAACAACATGAACATGATGTTCATCGAATTCGTGAAGCGGGATGAAGCCAGGATACCGGAGTTGAGGGCCGCGATACGGCGGCAGAACCGGATATTGGTGGCGGCGATCGGAGTGTGAGGGCGTCAGGAGCAGGCAGGAGAAGTTGTCGCTTCGGCATCGGACGGCGTCTTACGCGATGATTGGCTCTTGAGTTGAGTTTGAAATCTGCTACAACTTATAGGGGTATAAAAAGGGGGAGGGGTAAATGGGGACGTTTTCCATCTGGCATTGGGCGATCGTGCTGCTGCTGATCGGCGTGCCTGTTTTCTTTGCTGTCCGGTCAGCCGCGAAGCCGTCGCAGAATCCTGAGTCACTTGTGGGCTTCGGTGGCTGGCTGATGCTGCTGGCTATCGGTCAGACATTGTCACCGCTGCGCACGCTCGCCGATTTCGGCAATTCCGCCGACGGCTACCAGCAACTCATGACCCTCCCAAACGGCTCTCTGGCTGTGTATGGCGAGGTTGCCCTCAATCTGGCATTTCTGGCGCTTCAGCTGGTGGTGCTGGTTTCAATGCTGCGGCGAAGCCGTCGATTCCCGCAATTGTTTCTCTGCCAATGGTTTGCGATTCCTGTTGTGTTTATCCTGGATACGATCTGGATTTCGTCAATCCTGGGCGTTCCGGTAAACAAGGTGCTCGCAGGCGACGCGCTGGCGGCACCCATGGCTTCGTTTGTGGTGACCAGCATCTGGGCCGCTTATGTCTACAAGTCTGTGAGGGTGAGGAATACGTTCACCAGGACGAACGTGTCGGCCCAAATCGCGAGCGCTTCGTAAATGGTGGTGGCGACGTAATCGCCCTACAAGGGGGTCGGAGGACACTCCTGCGTCTACGGGCTTGGGGTGGCCTGCCACCCGGAGCTCAAAGAGCGTAGGGTGGTGCCCCCGGACGGAATCGAACCGCCGACCTTCGGTTTACAAAACCGCTGCTCTACCAGCTGAGCTACAAGGGCACGGCGCTCCGGTTAGCATATTTGTTGCGCCAGTAAAGACAAAAGTCCATTTTTGGGCATCAGCCGTGGTGGAGGATGCCCGCGCGTCCGCATGCTGAAATCCGCGAACGCGCTTCCTACATCAGGGTAAGTGCAATGCGCTGAACGGAGTGTCGCATGATCAGGCTTGTCATCATTCTCCCTATCGTCGTCGTGGCGTGGATGCTGCTGGTGAAGCTCATCAGCGATGTGAAGAAGGCCAATGTCGACTGGACAGGCGTCACCACCTTCATCGGCTTTATCGCGCTCGCCTTCTGGCTTCGGCATATCACCGGCATGGGCTGAGTGGGGAGTGGGGAGTGGGGAGTGGTGAGTAGTGAGCAATTGCTGCCGGTCATGGCGCGAGCCGGTGCTGCCTACTCAGTTTCGCCAACAGTGCGCCAAAAAAATCTCCAGATCTGTCGAACCTTTCGCCGCGGCGCGCCGACTGATCCTCAGAGGCGAATGGTCGCCTCGATCAGAGATCCAGGAGATCATCATGTTCAAGCGCAGTTTCGTTTCCAGCATCGTCGCCATCGTCGTTGCAACCGGCGCGCTCGCCGGCACCGTTCAGTCTTCGTCGGCTCACGGCATGCATCATCATCATCGTCATTTCGACGACTACCTCTACTACCAGGATTACCCGGACTATCCGGATTACTGGTGGGTCTATGGCCATCACCATCATCGTCATCACCACCACCGCCACATCATCCTCTACTGAGCGCAGCCTGGCGGCTTGATTGAAACCTCCAGCAAAGGGCGGCTTCGGCCGCCCTTTTCTCATCGAACGCGGCGCTTCCAGTCGCCGTCACGGACGATGACCGATCGGCGCAAGGTGCCTGAAGTGCCGGAATGGATGATCAACGCCGGCGAGGGTCGCCACGCCTTTTCAGCCAGCGAATTCCTGCTCTTCGAAAAAATCAAAACCCCGTCGAACCTTTTTCCTTGCCGCAACGACAGATCATCAAGAGGCGGATGGCTCGCCTCTCCAAACGAAGCAAGGAGATCATCATGTTCAAGCGCACACTCGTTTCCGGCCTCATCGCCACCACCGTCGCCGCCACCGCTTTGGTCGGCACCGTCCAGCCCTCTGCTGCCCACTCGCATCACCACGGCCTCGGCATCGGCATCGCCGCCGGCGTCGGCGGTTTCGTTCTCGGCAGCCTGCTTGCCCAGCAGCAGCCGCGCACCGTCTATGTCGAGGAAGATGGCGGTTCCTGGCACGTCCGCCGCTGCTTCGATCGCTACTCCAGCTACGACCCGGACTCCGACACCTATATCGGCCGTGACGGCTACAGCCATTACTGCCGGCTCTGAGCGGCGGCGGGCGACTGGAAAGAGGGGTTGCGAGGCAGCCCCTCTTTGTCGTTTGAAGACCGTCTTTCTAGAGGTGCATCTTCGGGTCGAGGATCGGCAGACCGGCCGCGCGGCAGATGCCGCCAATCTGAAGCCGGGCAACCTCGGTCTCGTCGCCCATCGCGACCAGTTCGAAGCGGCTTGCGGCGTCCGGGTAGACCTTGGCGATGAATGGCTTGTCGCCGACGCCGGATGAGGTTTTGGCATTGACGGTGCCGCAAACCACGATCTCCTCGCGGCCATCAAGCTTTCGCTCGCCTGCGAGCATGGTTCCGAACCTGGCGGAGGCCGAATCCGGCAGCCGCTGGCGGATACCGGCCGTGATGATCTCCTCCAGCGCGAGCGAGATCGGGATGGGATTGACCCGCTGGTCGCCGGTATCGGGTCGTGGTGCCGCCGCCACGCATCCGCACAGCGAAACGGCAAGCAGAAGCTGAACCACTTTCCTCATGCGCGCCCTTTCGCATGCATTCGAACGCGACGGCAAGACGGTCAAATCCCATGCAGCCGGCGGCATGCAGCGATTTTCGGCGCGTCTGGTCTATCCCTTGATCAGCCTGCCTTCGAGCCGCCGATCATTTTCGTCACTTCGGCCGCCGCGTCGCGCACCAGCGGGCCGATCTCGGCCAGCCGCTCGGGCGTGACCCGCACCGTCGGCCCGGACACGGAAACGCCACCGATCGGCTCGCCATACTCGTTGAAGATGGCGGCGGCCACGCATCGCATGCCGGGATGGCGCTCCTCATCGTCGACCGACCAGCCGCGATGCTTGATGACGGCCAGATCGTGTGCGAGGGCGGAGATGTCGGAAAGGGTCTTGTCCGTATAGCGCTGCAGGCCCGCCTTGCGCAGGATGGTTCCGACGCGCTCCGGTTCGAGATGCGCCAGCACCGCCTTGCCGATTCCCGAGGCATGGAAAGGGCTGCGCGTGCCCGGCCGGAAGAAGGCGCGGATCGCCTGGTGCGTCTCGACCTGGTTGACGAAGACCACGCAATCGTCTTCCGCGACGCCGAGATTGGCGGTCTCGCCGGTCTTCTCCATCAGTTCCTGCATGACGATACGGGCGCGGTCGACCAGCTTGCGGCGGCGCAGGAACGCCGCGCCCATGCGGTAGGTCTCGACGCCGATCGACCAGAGCTGGTCCGATGTATCGAACTCGACCATGCCGTGGTTTTCGAGTGTCGTCAGCATGCGGTAGGCGGTGGAGGCGGCAAGCCCGCTCTGCGCCGATATCTCGCTCAGCGACAGGCCGCTGCCTTCCGCGACAATGGCCAGGATACGCAAGGCCCGGTCGAGCGACTGCACCGAGGCAGCTTCGGCCGGACCATTGAAGGCGCGCGGGCGGCCACGCTGACGTTTTTCGCTCGTTTCCATGGGCTGGCATTCTCGACCGTTTCTCCCAACATGCAACGAAAAAGTTTTTCATGAAATTCTCGGTGCAAATCCTGGAAAAGGGAAAAAGAAACACAATCAGATGGTAAGAGCTGTTTTTTAGAAATGAAAAAATATTCTGAAAAAATTGAAAAAGCGCTCGCCCGATGACATCCTTAGCCATCCAACAATCATCTCGTGGAGGCTGGAAATGGCCAGGATGCGCGCTGTCGATGCCGCTGTTCTCGTTCTCGAAAAGGAAGGCATGTCCTGTGCTTTCGGCGTGCCGGGTGCGGCGATCAATCCGCTGTACTCGGCATTGAAGGCGAGGGGCACGATCCGCCATGTCCTTGCCCGCCACGTCGAGGGCGCCTCGCATATGGCCGAAGGCTATACCCGAGCCAAGGCGGGCAATATCGGCCTCTGCATCGGCACATCGGGGCCGGCCGGCACCGATATGATCACCGGGCTCTATTCGGCCACGGCCGATTCCATTCCGATCCTGTGCATCACCGGCCAGGCGCCGCGCGCGCGGCTGAACAAGGAGGATTTCCAGGCTGTCGACATCGCCGCGATCGCTGCGCCCGTCGCCAAATGGGCGGTCACGGTGATGGAGCCCTATCTGGTGCCGATGGCGCTGCAAAAGGCGTTCCATTTGATGCGCTCGTCGCGGCCGGGTCCGGTGCTGATCGACCTGCCGGTCGACGTCCAACTGGCCGAGATCGAGTTCGACATCGATGCCTATCAGCCGCTGACGCCATTCAAGCCGGCGATGACGCGCGCCCAGGCTGAAAAGGCGCTGGCGATGCTCAACGCGGCCGAGAAGCCGCTGATCGTTGCCGGCGGCGGCATCATCAATGCCGACGCGTCCGACCTGTTGATCGAGTTTGCCGAGATCACGGGCGTTCCGGTCATTCCGACGCTGATGGGTTGGGGGGCGATTCCTGACGATCACCGGCTGATGGCCGGCATGTGCGGGCTGCAGACCTCGCACCGCTACGGCAACGCCACCATGCTGGAAGCCGATTTTGTCTTCGGCATCGGCAACCGCTGGGCCAACCGTCACACCGGTTCGGTGGACGTCTACACCAAGGGCAAGAAATTCATCCATGTCGACATCGAGCCCACACAGATCGGCCGTGTCTTCGCCCCCGATCTCGGCGTAGTTTCGGATGCGGGGGCGGCACTGAAGATGCTGCTCGACGTCGCCACCGAGTGGAGGACGGCGGGCAGGCTGCGCGATTGGTCGGGCTGGGCCAGGGAGTGCCAGGGCCGCAAGAAGACGATGAAGCGCAAAACCCACTTCGAACAGGTGCCGCTGAAGCCGCAGCGTGTCTACGAGGAGATGAACAAGGCGTTCGGCCGTGACGTCACCTATGTCACCACCATCGGCCTGTCGCAAATCGCCGGCGCGCAGTTCCTGCATGTCTACAAGCCGCGCAACTGGATCAATTGCGGCCAGGCCGGCCCGCTCGGTTGGACCTTGCCGGCCGCACTCGGCGTGCGCGCCGCCGATCCCGAGCGCACCATAGTGGCGCTTTCGGGCGACTACGACTTCCAGTTCATGATCGAGGAGCTGGCGGTCGGCGCGCAGCACAAGCTGCCCTATATCCACGTGGTCGTGAACAATGCCTATCTCGGCCTCATCCGCCAGGCGCAGCGCGGCTTTTCGATGGACTATGAGGTCAGCCTTGCTTTCGAGAACATCAACCGGGCCGACGATCCGGAGGCGGGCTATGGCGTCGACCATGTCGCCGTCGCCGAGGCAATGGGCTGCAAGGCGGTCAGGGTGCGCAAGCCGGAGGAATTCGCCGGCGCCTTCAAGCAAGCGCAGCGGTTGCTGAAGGAACACCAGGTTCCGGTCGTGCTCGAATTCATTCTCGAACGGGTCACCAACATCTCGATGGGGACCGAGATCGACAAGATCACCGAATTCGAAGACCTTGCCGAACATCAGGAAGACGCGCCCACCGCGATCGTGATGCTGGACTAAGCCATGCTGGTATTCAGGTGAGGCCGGCCTGCAAACGGTGGCTTCCTGCGCTTCCGGTGCTCACGTACGAAAAGTACGCTCCGCTCCGGTTCTCGGAAACCACCATTTTCGACTCGGCCTGACCTGAATCTCAACACGGCTTTGGTTCCAGGCAAGAAAAGGAGAAAAAAGAATGCCGCGTTTTTCAGCCAATCTGTCGATGCTCTTTGGCGAGCATGATTTCCTCGACCGTTTCGATGCCGCCGCCCGCGCCGGCTTCAAGGGGGTCGAATATATCGGCCCTTACGATCATGCGCCCGAGGTGGTCGCCGCCCGACTGAAGAAGAACGGCCTGACGCAGGTGCTGTTCAACCTGCCGGCGGGCGACTGGGCCAACGGCGAGCGTGGCATCGCCGTGCTGCCGGACCGCGTGCCGGAATTCCGCCAGGGCATTGCCAGGGCGATCGCCTACGCGCAGGCACTTGGCTGCGGGCAGGTCAACTGCCTGGCCGGCATCGCGCCAGCCAACGTCGACCGCAAGGTGCTGGAGGATGTCTTTGCCGAGAACCTGGCTTTCGCGGCGGAGAAACTCGACCAAGCCGGCATCAAGCTGCTGATCGAGCCGATCAACACCCGCGATATCCCGGGCTTCTTCCTCAACTACTCCGACCAGGCGCTGGCGCTGATCGACCGCGTCGGCTCGAAGAACCTGTTCCTGCAATATGACATCTACCACATGCAGATCATGGAGGGGGATCTCGCCCGCAAGATCGAGGCAAACCTCGACCGCATCGCGCATATCCAGCTTGCGGACAATCCCGGCCGTCACGAGCCGGGGACGGGCGAGATCAACTATCCCTTCCTCTACGAACATATCGACCGGATTGGTTATGCCGGCTGGATTGGCGCGGAGTACAAGCCGAAGGCAGGGACGGAGGCCGGTCTGGGGTGGTTCAGGGAACTGACCGGGCAGGGAAGTGCTGCCGCTTAGCTGTCAAGAATCTTGCAATTCAGGTCGCGTTCTGTTGCGCCCCCTCTGGGCGTGAAGGAACGCGATCTGACAAAAAACGGAGAGAAGCAATGGAAACCATCGGCTTCATCGGGCTGGGCATCATGGGCGCGCCGATGGCGGGGCATCTGCTGGCGGCCGGCTACAGCGTCATCGCCAGCGACCACCGCTCAAAACCGCCGGCCGATCTCGTCGCCAAGGGTCTGAAGTCGGTCGCCGGCCATGCCGCCGTCGCGAGGGCCGCCGAGATCATCATCCTGATGGTTCCCGACACACCGCAGGTGGCCGATGTGCTGTTCGGCGACAACGGAGTCGCGTCCGGCCTGGCCAAGGGCAAGCTGGTGATCGACATGAGTTCGATCTCGCCGATCGAGACAAAGGACTTCGCGAAAAGGATCAACGATCTCGGTTGCGACTATCTCGACGCGCCGGTTTCCGGCGGCGAGGTCGGTGCCAGGGCGGCTTCGCTTACCATCATGGTCGGTGGTGAGGAACCGGCCTTCGAGCGCGCAAAACCCGTGTTCGAGAAAATGGGCAAGAACATCACTTTGGTCGGACCCAATGGTGTCGGCCAGACCACCAAGGTCGCCAACCAGATCGTCGTCGCGCTGACCATTGAAGCGGTCGCCGAAGCGCTTGTTTTTGCCTCAAAAGCTGGGGCCGACCCAGCCAAGGTCAGGCAGGCGCTGATGGGCGGGCTGGCCGCCTCGCGCATTCTCGAAGTACATGGCGAGCGCATGGTCAAGCGCACCTTCGCGCCGGGCTTTCGCATCGAACTGCACCAGAAGGATCTCAACCTGGCGCTGGAGGGTGCGAAGGCGCTTGGTGTGTCGCTGCCCAACACCTCGACCGCCCAGCAACTGTTCAATTCCTGCGCCGCCAATGGCGGCGCGAAGGAAGATCATTCCGCGCTGGTGAGGGCGCTGGAGCGGATGGCGAATTTCGAAATCGGCAAGGAGGCAAGGGAAATCAAAGCGGCATAGGTCGGAAGAGGGCGGCGTAACGTTCCCAGGCCGTCAACTTCCGTCTTAACCCAGCAACGGGTTCCGGCAAGCATCGCCGGGACCCGTTTTGATTTCTGGCGGGAGGCTTGCCGCTTCCAGTCAGCCGCGCTTCAGAAATGCCCGCGCCGCATAAAGGCTCACCGCCGCCGCGTTCGACACATTGAGCGAGCGGATGGCGCCGGGCATGTCGAGCCTGGCCAGCGTCGTCACCGTCTCGCGCGTCTTCTGCCGCAGGCCCTTGCCCTCGGCGCCGAGCACCAAAGCGATCCTGTCGCCGGCAAAGCTGGTTTCAAGCTCAGCCGGCCCGTCCGAATCGAGCCCGATGGTCTGGAAGCCCGCTTCGTGCAACTGGCCGAGCGCATCGGCGAGGTTCTTCACCTCGACCTGGTCGATATGCTCAAGCGCACCGGAGGCGGATTTTGCCAGCACGCCTGATTCCTGCGGGCTGTGGCGCGCCGTGGTGATCAGCGCGCCAGCACCGAAAGCGACCGCCGAACGCAGGATGGCGCCGACATTGTGCGGGTCGGTGACCTGGTCGAGCACCAGCACCAGCCTTGTGTCGCCAAGTGCGTCGAGGCGCTTGGGCTTCAGCGGCTCGGCCTCGATCAGCACCCCCTGGTGCACAGCGTCCGATCCGGTAATCTTGTCGATGTCCCTGGGTTCGACCAGTTCAGCCTTGAAGGGCAGGGCGGCGAGATCGGTGATCTCGAGCCGTTCGGCCGCATTGCGCGTCGCCAGCATTTTCTTGATCCGGCGGCGCGGATTGTCGAGTGCCGCGCGCACCGTATGCAGGCCATAGAGCCGCACCAGCCCGTCGGCTGCGTTTTCGCCTGGTGGCACTGGTTGCCGTGGCTTGAACGCCGGCACGCCGCCGCTCTTCTCGTCGCGAAAGGCGCGGCGCAGCTTGGCGTAATGGGTGTCTTTGGGGGTGTTGGAATTGTTGCTCATGGCCGGCTTCTATAGCCGTCTCCTCCGGCCAAGGATATGCCCTGTCGCCGCAGCCGGCGAACAACATCGAAAAACCGTGGCCGCGCGGTTGACACCCAATGGGCTTGCCGCCATAAGGCGCTTCGCTGGTTTCGGAGAAGACATCTATCTCGGGTCCGGATCGGCAAGAATGCCTCGTTGCATGGCTCCGGCGGCAGACTGGAGAGGTGCCCGAGTGGTTAAAGGGGACGGACTGTAAATCCGTTGGCTTAGCCTACGTTGGTTCGAATCCAACCCTCTCCACCACTGCCGGCCGGAAGCCCTGAAACGTGAAAGCATCGGAGGCGAAAAGCGCATGGCGCTTTTCCGGGAAATCCGATACTTCAGTGCAAGGCGCGGGTATAGCTCAGTGGTAGAGCAGCAGCCTTCCAAGCTGAATATGCGGGTTCGATTCCCGCTACCCGCTCCAGATTTTCAGCGAAACAACCGGCAAGCCGAAACACTGCGCGGCAGGCGCGCAGCGCTTCAGGCATTGGTGTGCGCCGCGTCAGCTGTTGAAGGCGGAGGCGACCTGGTGCTGTTGCGGTACCTGGCCGTTCGGGGTCAGCTTGTCGACGATGCCGGGCAAGGCGGCCGATAGCTGCTTGAGCAGCTCCTGCTCGTCGAGCCCCGTCCTTTGGGCGATCTCGCGAATGACCTGCGGTCCGATCGCGTTGCCCAACTCATTGGCCCCGATTGACTGGTTCTGCCCGGTGCCGACCCAGGAGTCGGCGACATTGCCATGGCCGGCGTTCTTGAGCTTGTCGAGCAGCCCGCCCAGTCCGCCGAGCAGCCCACCGTCACCGGACGCGGTTCCGACAGGCGTGGGATCGGCGGGCGCCGGCGCTTGAGCCTGGTCCGGCTGTTCGGCGCTTCTGCCGCTCAGCATCTTCCCAACCAGCAGCGCACCGAGCGCGATCATCAGCGGTTTGGTGATATTGCCGCCGGGAACGGCGTTGTCAAAAAGTCCCATAATGGATCCTCCATTTCAACCAAGCCCAGCCCGTCTTCAACAATGGCGCATTCGGGCGGAATTTCAAGCTGGCTTGAGCTTTTGACAATCATATGAAAATGTCCGGTTGGCGGAGGAATGGAGAGGAAAAAATGGGTATCATCAGCTGGATCATTCTCGGCGTCATTGCCGGGTTCATTGGCAGTAAGATCGTCAACAAGACCGGTCAGGGCATGATCATGGATATCGTGCTCGGCATTGTCGGCGCCATTGTCGGCGGGCTGATCTTCAGCGCCTTCGGTGCTTCGGGTGTGACCGGCCTCAACATCTATAGCCTGATCGTCGCCGTCGTGGGTGCCGTCGTGGTGTTGTGGGCCTATCATCAGTTCGCGGGCAAGCGGACCATCTAGACGCGATCGGCGGATTATCGGCTGCCGAATCCTGAATTGCGCTAACCCGCCGTCGGTGCTGACCGCGCTCACGGTATCGGAAACTATTATGCCGGTGCGCCGCCGCGGATCAGGCGACCACGGCCAGCCGACGCTTGCGCTGGTCCAGCGACACGATGGTCAACCCGCTGGCGACAACCAACAGGATGCCGCAGACCGCCAGTGCATTGGGAAATTGCCCGAACACCAGCAGCCCCGAGATGACGGCCCAGACCGTGAAGCAGTAATAGAACGGCGCCACCGCGCCGGTCGGCCCGACGCGATAGGCCATGAAGATGAAGAAGTGGCCGAAGATCAGAAAGAAACCGGCTCCCGCCATCAGCATCAGGTGGTGCGCCTCCGGCGCCACCCAGCGCTCTGAAACCAGATGCGCGGCGCCGGCACCGATCAGGACCACGACGACCGCCGAGATCGCCACGATCATTCCTGGCACTTCGGCGGCGATCTTGCGGCCGGCCAGATCGCGCGCGGCGGCGAACGTCGCGTTGCCGAGCGCCAGCAAGGCATAGACCGAAATGCCTTGCATGGTGGGCTGCGCCACCATCAGCGCGCCGATGAAGCCCAGCCCGATCAGCGCCATGCGTTGGCCGCCGATACGCTCGCCAAACAGGATCGAGGAGCCGACCAGCATCAGCAGCGGCGTGATCTGCCCCAACGCGGTGGAATCGGCGATCTGCATGTTGGCGAGCGCGACGACGTAACAGAGGATCGCCGCCAGTTCGAGGAGGTTCCTGCGCAGCACCCGCCTGTCGAAGATCAGCGGGATCTGCTTGCCGTAGCCGAGCGCAAACAACAGCGGAAGGCCCCACAGCGTTGCCGCGGCACCACGCAGGAAGAGCACTTCGTAGGAGGGCAAACCCGACGTGGCGAGCTTCATCATCGTGTCGTTGACCAGATACGACCCGGTCGAGACGATCATGAACAGCGGGCCGCGAACGGCAGTCGGGATGAAATGCATCGGCGCAGGAAATCAGACGCGGATCGCCGCCGCAATGGGCCATGAACCGCCGATAAATCCGACAGCGACTGACGTGGAGACCTAAGCAATCCTCGCTTTGCTCCCTCGGTTTTCGCCCATTCCATTTTCTACGGCGGATCCCTATATCAGCGCCAATCCCCGCAATCGGATCATGGGTTCTGGCCGAGTGAGATGGCGCCCGGGCAAAAGACGCTTGTGTTTTTTGGCCTTTGTCGCTAATCGCCCCGCATTCGACTGAACTGAAGGTCCAGGCCGTCCAAGGAAAGAGACTATGGCAAAAGGTAAATTCGAGCGCACCAAGCCTCATGTGAACATCGGCACGATTGGTCACGTCGACCATGGCAAGACGTCGCTGACGGCGGCGATCACCAAGTATTTTGGCGAATACAAGCGCTATGACCAGATCGACGCGGCGCCTGAAGAGAAGGCGCGCGGCATCACGATCTCGACGGCTCACGTCGAATACGAGACCGCCAACCGCCACTATGCCCACGTCGACTGCCCCGGCCACGCCGACTATGTGAAGAACATGATCACCGGTGCCGCGCAGATGGACGGCGCGATCCTGGTCGTGTCGGCCGCCGACGGCCCGATGCCGCAGACCCGCGAGCATATCCTGCTGGCCCGTCAGGTCGGCGTGCCGTCGATCGTTGTGTTCCTGAACAAGGTCGACCAGGTCGACGACGCCGAGCTGCTCGAACTGGTCGAGCTCGAGGTTCGCGAACTGCTGTCGAAGAACGAATTCCCCGGCGACGACATTCCGATCGTCAAGGGTTCGGCGCTGGCTGCACTGGAAGATTCGGACAAGAAGATCGGCGAGGACGCGATCCGCGAGCTGATGGCTGCGGTCGACGCCTACATCCCGACGCCGGTTCGTCCGCTCGACAAGCCGTTCCTGATGCCGATCGAGGACGTGTTCTCGATCTCGGGCCGCGGCACGGTCGTCACCGGCCGC
The DNA here is from genome assembly GCF_006442275.1 of Mesorhizobium sp. B2-3-10. NCBI lineage: Bacteria > Pseudomonadati > Pseudomonadota > Alphaproteobacteria > Hyphomicrobiales > Phyllobacteriaceae > Mesorhizobium > Mesorhizobium sp. B2-3-10. Next base: position 182,982 of record NZ_VFVT01000002.1, on the reverse strand, counting down.
GTCGAGCGCGGCGTGGTCAAGGTCGGCGAGGAACTGGAGATCATCGGCATCCGTCCGACGACCAAGACGACCTGCACGGGCGTCGAAATGTTCCGCAAGCTGCTCGACCAGGGCCAGGCTGGCGACAACATCGGCGCGCTGCTGCGCGGCGTTGACCGTGAAGGTGTCGAGCGCGGCCAGGTTCTGGCCAAGCCGGGCACGGTGAAGCCGCACAAGAAGTTCGTGGCCGAAGCCTACATCCTGACCAAGGACGAAGGTGGCCGTCACACGCCGTTCTTCACCAACTACCGTCCGCAGTTCTACTTCCGCACGACCGACGTGACCGGCATCGTGTCGCTGCCGGAAGGCACCGAGATGGTGATGCCCGGCGACAACATCACGGTCGATGTCGAGCTGATCGTGCCGATCGCCATGGAAGAGAAGCTGCGCTTCGCCATCCGTGAAGGCGGCCGCACCGTCGGTGCCGGCATCGTCGTCACCATCAAAGAGTAATCGATCCGGCTGCTGCCGGTCTCGAAAACGAAAGGGCGGTCTTCGGGCCGCCTTTTTTCGTTTCAGACGCCTCGCAGCGCAAGCATTGCGCGTTTGTTTCAAAGCTGTTGCAAGCGCCATGGCTGCAACTAGTATAGGTTGCACTGAGGGAGCTTTGCCGACAGTGGTTCCAAGGCACCGTTTCGATGGGAAGGCATGGCGGTTATGGGCACTGGTTTGCCTCGCCGTCGCCATGGCTCTGCCCGTTTTGACAGCGCGAGCGGAGGACGGGCCTCTCGACATCCCGCCCATGCGCTTCGTCGTCGTGCGCAGCAACGCTCCGGGATGCGAACCCAACTGTCCTGAATGGATATCGGCGGATGGCACCATCGACGCGGGCACGCCGTCTCTCCTCAAGCGCACGCTCAAGGCGCTCAAGGGAAGGCAATTGCCGGTCGTCGTCAATTCGCCCGGCGGTAACGTCGACGCCGCGCTGGCACTCGGCCGGATGATCCGCAAGAACAAGCTCGATATCGCCGTCGGCGTGACGGTTTTTTCCGATTGCCAGCCGGAAACAAAAAACTGCGGGGACAACAAGGGCAGGAGTGCCGATTATTTCGGTACGGCCTATGACGACGGAGCCATGTGCAATTCGGCCTGTCCGCTAATGTTTTCCGGCGGTGTCCGCCGCGTGGTTGGAGATTTCGGCTATCTCGGCGTCCACCAGATCACCACCACATACCAGCGGGAGAAGCTGCTCTACCGGACCACGTACCGGATCGTGAACGGCAGGAAGAAGATCATCAGCACCAAGGTGGTCAGCCGCAAAAACGCTGGCAGCTACAAAACCTACGAGATGAGCAGGACAGTCGAGAAGACGCTTTCGGCGTACCTGAAGGAAATGGGGATAGCAGACGGCGTACTGGAAGTCATGAAGGCCACGCCGGCCAGTGAGATTCGTCAGATTCCGCTCGACGACATGGTGAGGATGAAGTTGGTCACCAGCCGGGACACAGTGGATCTGTTGACCACGGCAAGCCTCTGCGGCCTGGCCCAGCCGGCCACGAACTGCCGGCAAATAGCTGGACCCGCAGGCAAGACGACGCCATCGGCCGCAGCAAGGCCCATGGCTGCCGTTCAACCGGACACCGCGAAGGCCGGCGGGGACATGCGGTTTGTCGTCGTTCGCGGCAGCAATCCGCTGTGCGATCCCGATTGTCCGGAATGGATATCGGCCGAAGGTGCGATCACCAACCAGGCGCCGCGGAAGCTGCGGCAGTTGCTGGCCACGCTTGGCGATCGACGGCTGCCTGTCGTCATCAGCTCACGCGGAGGCGACCTGCCCAGCGCTCTCGCAATGGGGCGGCTTATCCATGAAAGAAAGCTCGACATCGCCGTTGCCCGCACCGATTTCGTCGACTGTGACCCCGGCGCGTGGAACTGCCTGGCCACGGAAGGAGCCTATGCCGGATTGAGCATCGATGCGGGGGTGGAGTGTGATTCCGCCTGTGCGTTAGTGGTCGCTGGCGGCGCCAGACGGCTAGTCGGTCCCCGGGCGCGGCTCAGCCTGTATCCGATGGGACAGAAGCTGGTGGTCAAGGCCTACCTCGACGAGATGGCGATCAGTCCCGCTCTGTTCGCAACAATCGAACGACGCCCGACCGAGAGGGAACTTGACCCAGACACCATGCTCAAGCTTGGACTGACAACGGGACCGCAATCGGTCGACGCGCTGACCGGCTCCACGATTTGCAAGGCTGTTGCCAAGCCCGACAATTGCCAGGGCCTGCCAGCCGCCAATGCACAGGCCGACGCGCCCGCCAGGCTGTAGAGCACGGGGATGTCAGGGGGAACTGCCCATCGAGGCAGGTTGAGCCATATCCGATTTCCGCTATCGTCGCGACGGCGGGGCCGGCGAAGGATCGAGAATGAGCCAGGACGTTCCGACACTCTACGAATGGGCCGGAGGCGGCGAGGCGCTGAACCGGCTGACGCAAACCTTCTACGACAAGGTGGCACGAGATCCGGTCGTTGGCCCGGTGTTCAAGCACATGTCGCCGGACCACCCCGCCCATGTCGCGGCCTTCATCGGTGAGGTCTTCGGCGGACCGAAAACCTACAGCGAAACCTTTGGCGGCCACCGCGAAATGGTCATGCATCATCTGGGCAAGCATTTGACCGAGGAGCAGCGCCGCCGCTGGATCAATCTTCTCGCCGACGCGGCGGATGAGGTCGGTCTGCCGGACGATCCGGAATTCCGTTCAGCATTCATGGGCTACGTCGAATGGGGATCGCGGCTGGCCAAGATGAATTCCAATCTCGGCGAGACCTGCGATCCCGAGACCGAACCGATGCCGGCCTGGGGCTGGGGCGTGCCTGGCGGTCCGTATCGGGTGCCGGACGCAAAATAGCTTCGGCTGCCGGCGATACCTCTATGAATCGCGCGCCAGCCACTTCAGGCGGGAGCTGGAGATCGATGCCGAGGGGCTGGTCGCCGACCATCTCGATTTCTGGCGCAGGGGTTAAGCACGTTTGCCTGCAAACCGCTCTTTACAGAGCGCGCGGAAGCTTTTAGGAAGCGCCTGCGCCGAAGCGCGCGTGTACGGGCATAGCTCAGTTGGTAGAGCGGCGGTCTCCAAAACCGCAGGTCGTAGGTTCGAGCCCTGCTGCCCGTGCCATTTCCTAAGACTGGCATCAAAACGATGTTTCGCGGGCCAGCCTTTGAAAATCGGCGAGCCGCTTGCCATATTAGCCTGATTGGGGCATAAGGGCGCCATAGCCGGGACGGAACGACTGGATGGTTCCGAGGCGGCGTTTGGTCATAAAGCGGGCACTTGCCACTTGCGTGGATCAAGAATCGGTTTTATGTAGACGAAACAGACACGCGACGCGTGGAGCTGGGAAGCCGGCTTTACGCGTCTGATTTGCATGGGCGAAATGATTGCGCTGATTCGGCGCGAGATTGGGCTCAGGCGGCACGTCCCGGCCAGCGGGATCATCCAGGGGACCCGGCCAACGGGTCTTGAAGACAGGCGGCATATGGCTTCGAAAACCACAAATCCTTTCGTCTTTCTCCAGCAGGTGCGCGCGGAGACAGCCAAGGTGACTTGGCCGTCGCGCCGCGAGACGATGATCTCGACGGTCATGGTCCTGGCCTTTGCTGTGATTGCGATGATCTTCTTCTTCACCGCCGATCAGCTCATGGGCCTCGCGGTCGAGCAGATTCTGGGCATTGGACGCTAAGTCCGGCGATTAGGAGAAGTCGAAAAAATGGCTACGCGCTGGTACATCGTCCACGCCTATTCGAACTTCGAGAAGAAGGTCGCCGAGGACATCGAGAACAAGGCCAAGCAGAAGGGCCTGTCCGCCGATATCGAGCAGATCGTGGTGCCGACCGAGAAGGTCGTCGAGGTTCGTCGCGGCCGCAAGGTCGACGCCGAGCGCAAGTTCTTCCCGGGCTACGTGCTCTTGAAGGCCAACTTGACCGACGCCGTGTTCTCGCTGGTCAAGAACACGCCGAAAGTCACAGGTTTTCTCGGCGACTCCAAGCCGGTGCCGATCACCGAGGCCGAAGCCCAGCGCATCCTGAACCAGGTACAGGAAGGCGTCGAGCGGCCGAAGCCCTCGGTCACTTTCGAGATCGGCGAGGCGATCCGCGTTTCGGATGGTCCCTTCGCGTCGTTCAACGGTTTCGTCCAGGAAGTGGACGAGGAGCGGGCGCGGCTCAAGGTGGAAGTTTCGATCTTCGGGCGCGCCGTGCCCGTCGATCTGGAATTCGGACAGGTCGAAAAGGGCTGATCCGAAATCCCTGATGCCGGTCCGGCGATCAGGGAGGCGGCGCGGCAACGCGCGGCTCGAGAACGGTGGGAGGCGAAGGCGGCTTTAGCCGGCCGCAAGAACCGCACCACCAGACTGCAACCGCCGGTGTTTCCCAGATCGTGGAGCCGGCATAGACAAAGGCAGGAAAAGAGATGGCTAAGAAAATTGCAGGCCAGCTCAAGCTCCAGGTCTCCGCGGGATCGGCCACGCCGTCTCCCCCGATCGGCCCGGCACTTGGTCAGCGTGGCATCAACATCATGGAGTTCTGCAAGGCGTTCAACGCGCAGACCCAGGAAATGGAAAAGGGATCGCCGGTTCCGGTCGTCATCACCTATTACCAGGACAAGTCGTTCACCTTCGTCATGAAGACGCCCCCGGTGAGCTACTTCCTGAAGAAGGCCGCGAACCTGAAGTCGGGCTCGAAGGAGCCGGGCAAGGTCAAGGCTGGCACGGTTTCGCGCGACAAGGTTCGCGAAATCGCGACCGCCAAGATGAAGGATCTGAACGCGAACGACGTCGAAGCGGCCATGCGCATGGTCGAGGGCTCCGCCCGCTCGATGGGTCTGGAAGTGGTGGGCTAAGATCATGGCAAAGATTGCAAAGCGTGTATCGAAGACCCGTGAAGGCATCGATCCCAACAAGGCTTACGCGCTCGGTGATGCGCTGAAGCTGCTCAAGGATCGTTCCTCGGTCAAGTTCGACGAGACCATCGAAGTGGCCATGAACCTCGGCGTAGACCCGCGTCATGCCGACCAGATGGTTCGCGGCGTGGTCAACCTGCCGAACGGCACCGGCCGCTCGGTCCGTGTCGCCGTGTTCGCCCGTGGCGACAAGGCCGAAGAGGCCAAGGCCGCCGGTGCCGACATCGTCGGTGCCGAGGATCTGGTCGACATCGTCCAGAAGGGCACGATCGATTTCGATCGCTGCATCGCCACGCCGGACATGATGCCGCTCGTCGGCCGTCTCGGTAAGGTGCTCGGCCCGCGCGGCATGATGCCGAACCCGAAGGTCGGCACCGTCACCACCGATGTCGCCGCGGCCGTCAAGGCTTCGAAGGGCGGCGCGGTCGAGTTCCGTGTCGAGAAGGCCGGCATCGTTCATGCCGGTGTCGGCAAGGTCTCTTTCGACGTCAAGGCGCTGGAAGAGAACGTCCGTGCCTTCGCCGATGCGGTGACCAAGGCAAAGCCGGCTGGCGCCAAGGGCAACTACGTCAAGAAGGTGTCTGTCACCTCGACGATGGGCCCGGGCCTCAAGCTCGACGTCGCGACGCTCGCCGCGTCCTGATTGGATTTGGATTGGCCTTTCGAAGGCTGATCCGTGACTGAATTCCGGGCCTTGGATTTATCCTGGGCCCGGTACCGGAAGCCGGAAGGCTTCCGGACATCCTGTCCGAGATTGCGGGCGGCCCGAACCTTGATTCAAGAGGAGGGCCTTAATTCATGTGGGCCTGCATGAGACGGGTGAAAACCGGACAACGGAGCAACAAGCTCCAATGAAAGGTTCGAACCGTGTTTGCCTTTTGTCTGCGCATCGCCGGCTTTGCCGTCGATGTGGCGAAAGGGGGCAGGATCCTCGAGCGTCGTTCGGGAGATCCGTTACTGGATGGCCCGGCCGGCAAAAGGCAACCCGACGCCTGTCCTCGAAATGGGAATGTTCCCATTGGCAGGACTGGGGTCAACTGGAGATAGGCAGTGGACAGAGCGGAAAAACGCGAACTCGTCACGGGCCTGAATGATGCGTTTTCGGGCGCGGGTTCAGTAGTCGTGGCCCACTATGCCGGTATCACCGTCGCGCAAATGAACGACCTTCGGTCGAAGATGCGCGCTGCCGGTGGCACCGTTAAAGTCGCGAAGAACCGTCTCGCCAAAATCGCTCTTCAGGGCACGGACTCCGCATCGATCATCGAGCTGTTCAAGGGACAGACGCTGATCGCGTATTCGGAGGATCCGATTGCGGCGCCGAAGGTCGCGTCCGATTTCGCCAAGGGGAATGACAAGCTCGTCATTCTCGGCGGCGCAATGGGCACCACCTCGCTCAACGCCGACGGTGTGAAGGCACTCGCCACACTTCCGTCGCTCGATGAGCTGCGCGCCAGGCTGGTTGGCATGATCGCCACGCCGGCAACCCGGATCGCCCAGATCGTCAATGCGCCAGCGGCCTCGGTCGCGCGCGTCATCGGCGCTTACGCCCGGAAGGACGAGGCGGCATGAGGCCGTTCCTCGCTATCAAAAACACACGTTCGAACCTAACGAAGGAACACAACAATGGCTGATCTGGCAAAGATCGTAGACGACCTTTCGAAGCTGACCGTCCTCGAGGCGGCTGAGCTGTCGAAGCTTCTGGAAGAAAAGTGGGGCGTTTCGGCTGCTGCTCCGGTGGCGGTTGCCGCTGCTGGCGGTGCTGCCGCTGCTGCTGCCCCGGTTGAGGAAAAGACGGAATTCGACGTCGTTCTCACCGAGGCCGGCGCTCAGAAGATCAACGTCATCAAGGAAGTCCGCGCCATCACCGGTCTTGGCCTCAAGGAAGCCAAGGACCTGGTCGAAGCGGCTCCGAAGCCGGTCAAGGAAGGCGTTTCCAAGGCCGACGCTGACAAGTTCAAGGCGCAGCTGGAAGCAGCCGGCGCCAAGGTCGACCTGAAGTAAGCGTAAAAAGCGGCGGGCGGCCTCGCGCCGTCCGCCACTCCCTTGGGTGACCAGGGGAGGCTGCGTGACGCGAGATGTACGAAAACCTCTTTCCTGAGGGCCGTAAACCGGCCTTCAGGAAACGGGTTTTCTCCCGTTTTAGCCGGTAACCGCCAAGCAATTGGAGAGGCGGCCGGAGAACAGACAGAGAGCCGCCGCCCAGGTGGCTCAGTATGCAAGACGAACCGCGGCGAGGTTCGTCCCGAGTTTAGAGCTAAGGAGCGACGATGGCCCAGACCCAGACTTTCAATGGCCGCAGACGCGTACGCAAGTTCTTCGGGAAGATCCCGGAAGTTGCGGAGATGCCGAACCTTATCGAGGTTCAGAAGGCATCCTATGACCAGTTCCTGATGGTGGACGAGCCCAAGGGCGGGCGTCCCGACGAAGGACTGCAGGCTGTTTTCAAGTCGGTCTTCCCGATCTCCGATTTTTCCGGCTCCTCCATGCTGGAGTTCGTGAAGTACGAGTTCGAAGGACCGAAATTCGACGTTGACGAATGCCGTCAGCGCGACCTGACCTATGCCGCGCCGCTGAAGGTGACGCTGCGCCTCATCGTGTTCGATATCGACGAGGATACCGGTGCCAAGTCGATCAAGGACATCAAGGAGCAGGACGTCTACATGGGCGACATGCCGCTCATGACCTTGAACGGCACCTTTATCGTCAACGGCACCGAGCGCGTCATCGTCTCGCAGATGCACCGCTCGCCGGGCGTCTTCTTCGACCACGACAAGGGCAAGTCGCACTCGTCGGGCAAGCTTCTGTTTGCCGCCCGTGTAATTCCCTACCGTGGCTCGTGGCTCGACATCGAGTTCGATTCCAAGGACGTCGTGCACGCCCGCATCGACCGTCGCCGCAAGATTCCGGTGACGTCGCTGCTGATGGCGCTTGGCATGGACGGCGAGGAGATCCTGTCGACCTTCTACAACAAGATCACCTACAAGCGCGCCGGCGACCATTGGCGCATTCCCTTCAACGTCGAGCGTTTCCGCGGCCTCAAGGCCGTCGGCGACCTGGTCGATGCCGACACCGGCGAGATCGTCGTCGAGGCGGGCAAGAAGATCACCGCTCGCCAGGCACGCCAGCTCGGCGAAAAGGGTCTCAAGGCGATCAAGGCGACCGACGAGGATCTGCTCGGCAACTACCTGGCCGAGGACATCGTCAACTACGCCACCGGCGAGATTTTCCTCGAGGCCGGCGACGAGATCGACGACAAGACGCTCAAGGTGCTGCTCGGCACCGGCGAGCAGGAGATCCAGGTCCTCGACATCGACCATGTCAATGTCGGCGCCTATATCCGCAACACGCTCGCCGTCGACAAGAACGAGAGCCGCCAGGACGCGCTGTTCGACATCTACCGTGTCATGCGCCCGGGCGAGCCGCCGACGCTCGAGACCGCCGAAGCCATGTTCAACTCGCTGTTCTTCGACAGCGAGCGCTACGACCTGTCCGCCGTCGGCCGCGTCAAGATGAACATGCGCCTCGAGCTCAAGGCCGAGGACACCGTGCGCGTGCTGCGCAAGGACGACATCCTGGCCGTGGTCAGGACGCTGGTCGAACTGCGTGATGGCAAGGGCGAGATCGACGACATCGACAATCTCGGCAACCGCCGCGTGCGTTCGGTCGGCGAGCTGATGGAGAACCAGTACCGCGTCGGCCTGCTGCGCATGGAGCGCGCGATCAAGGAACGCATGTCCTCGATCGAGATCGACACGGTCATGCCGCAGGACCTGATCAACGCCAAGCCGGCGGCCGCCGCCGTGCGCGAGTTCTTCGGTTCCTCGCAGCTGTCGCAGTTCATGGACCAGACCAACCCGCTGTCGGAGATCACCCACAAGCGTCGTCTCTCGGCGCTTGGACCGGGCGGTCTGACCCGCGAGCGTGCCGGCTTCGAAGTGCGCGACGTGCACCCGACGCATTACGGCCGTATCTGCCCGATCGAGACGCCGGAAGGCCCGAATATCGGTCTGATCAACTCGCTGGCGACCTTCGCGCGCGTCAACAAGTACGGCTTCATCGAAAGCCCGTACCGCAAGATCGTCGACGGCAAGCTGACCAATGACGTCGTCTATCTTTCGGCGATGGAAGAGGCCAAGCACCATGTCGCGCAGGCCAACGCCGAGCTCGACAAGAATGGCGGCTTCGTCGACGAATTCGTCATTTGCCGCAGCGCCGGCGAAGTGATGATGGCGCCGCGCGAAAACGTCGACCTGATGGACGTGTCGCCCAAGCAGATGGTGTCTGTTGCCGCGGCGCTCATCCCGTTCCTCGAGAACGACGACGCCAACCGCGCTCTGATGGGCTCGAACATGCAGCGCCAGGCCGTGCCGCTGGTGCGCGCCGAGGCGCCGTTCGTCGGCACCGGCATGGAGCCGATCGTCGCCCGTGACTCGGGCGCCGCCATCGGCGCGCGTCGTGGCGGCATCGTCGACCAGGTGGACGCCACGCGTATCGTTATCCGCGCCACCGAGGATCTCGATCCGGGCAAGTCCGGCGTCGACATCTACCGGCTGATGAAGTTCCAGCGTTCGAACCAGAACACCTGCATCAACCAGCGTCCGCTGGTGCGCATGGGTGATCGGGTCAACAAGGGCGACATCATCGCCGACGGTCCCTCGACCGAGCTTGGTGATCTGGCGCTCGGCCGCAACGTGCTGGTCGCGTTCATGCCGTGGAACGGCTACAACTACGAGGACTCGATCCTGCTCTCCGAGCGTATCGTGGCCGACGACGTCTTCACCTCGATCCACATCGAGGAGTTCGAGGTCATGGCGCGCGATACCAAGCTCGGTCCGGAGGAAATCACGCGCGATATTCCAAACGTCTCGGAAGAAGCGCTGAAGAACCTCGACGAAGCCGGCATCGTCTATATCGGTGCGGAAGTGCAGCCGGGCGACATCCTGGTCGGCAAGATCACGCCGAAGGGCGAGAGCCCGATGACGCCGGAAGAGAAGCTTCTGCGCGCCATCTTCGGTGAAAAGGCTTCCGACGTGCGCGACACTTCGATGCGCATGCCTCCGGGCACTTTCGGCACCGTCGTCGAGGTGCGCGTGTTCAATCGCCACGGTGTGGAGAAGGACGAGCGCGCCATGGCGATCGAGCGCGAGGAGATCGAACGCCTCGCCAAGGATCGTGACGACGAGCAGGCCATTCTGGACCGTAACGTCTATGCGCGTCTTTCCGACGTTCTCGTCGGCAAGGAAGCGATCGCTGGACCGAAGGGCTTCAAGAAGGGCTCGACGCTGTCCAAGGACACGCTCGACGAGTATCCGCGTTCGCAGTGGTGGCAGTTTGCGGTGGAGAACGAAAAGCTCCAGAGCGAACTGGAAGCCCTGCGTGGCCAGTACGACGATTCCAAGAAGGCGCTCGAACAGCGCTTCATGGACAAGGTCGAGAAGGTGCAGCGCGGCGACGAAATGCCTCCGGGCGTCATGAAGATGGTCAAGGTCTTCGTGGCGGTGAAGCGCAAGATGCAGCCCGGCGACAAGATGGCCGGCCGTCACGGCAACAAGGGTGTCGTGTCGCGTATCGTTCCGGTCGAGGACATGCCTTTCCTCGAGGACGGCACGCATGCCGATATCGTGCTCAACCCGCTGGGTGTGCCGAGCCGCATGAATGTCGGCCAGATCCTGGAAACGCATCTGGGCTGGGCCTGCGCTGGCATGGGCAGGAAGATCGGCGAGCTTATCGATGCGTACAAGACAGCCGGCGACATCAAGCCGCTGCGCAAGACGCTCGAGAGCTTCATGCCGGCCAACGACCGCAACGAGCCGGTTCGCGAATATGACGACGAGAGCATCGTTCGCCTCAGCGAGCAGATGCGCCGCGGCGTCTCCATCGCGACCCCGGTGTTCGACGGCGCGCATGAGGCTGACATCAACATCATGCTGGAGCAGGCGGGCCTGCACACCAGCGGTCAGTCGCAGCTCTATGACGGACGCACCGGCGAGCCGTTCGATCGCAAGGTGACGATGGGCTATATCTACATGCTCAAGCTTCACCACCTCGTGGACGACAAGATCCACGCGCGTTCGATCGGTCCGTACTCGCTCGTCACCCAGCAGCCGCTGGGCGGCAAGGCGCAGTTCGGCGGCCAGCGCTTCGGCGAGATGGAGGTCTGGGCACTGGAAGCCTACGGCGCCGCTTACACGCTGCAGGAAATGCTGACGGTGAAGTCGGACGACGTCGCCGGCCGCACCAAGGTCTACGAGGCGATCGTGCGTGGCGACGACACGTTCGAGGCAGGCATTCCCGAGAGCTTCAACGTGCTCGTCAAGGAAATGCGGTCTCTCGGCCTCAATGTCGAGCTCGAGAACACCAAGCTCGACGAAAACCCGATCCGGCTGCCCGATGCTGCCGAATAGGGGCGCGGCCGAGTAAACAAGACATCCGGGCGCGGGAGAGGGCTCTCGCGACCGGATGTACCAATTCTTCGGCCGGTGGGCCGACCACTCAGCGGGCATTCGGCCCGCGTTAGATGCAAGGGGTTTTCGAGGACCCCGAAAAGGAGAACGGCATGAACCAAGAGGTCATGAATCTCTTCAATCCGCAGGCGCCTGCGCAGGTGTTCGATTCCATCCGGATTTCGCTTGCCAGCCCTGAGAAGATTCTGTCCTGGTCGTTCGGCGAGATCAAGAAGCCGGAGACCATCAACTACCGCACCTTCAAGCCGGAGCGTGACGGTCTGTTCTGCGCGCGCATTTTTGGCCCGATCAAGGACTATGAATGCCTGTGCGGCAAGTACAAGCGCATGAAGTACAAGGGCGTCATCTGCGAGAAGTGCGGCGTCGAAGTCACGCTGTCGCGCGTCCGCCGCGAGCGCATGGGCCATATCGAGCTGGCGGCTCCCGTCGCTCACATCTGGTTCCTGAAGTCGCTGCCCTCGCGCATCGGCACCCTGCTCGACATGACGCTGAAGGATATCGAGCGCGTCCTCTACTTCGAGAACTACATCGTCACCGAGCCTGGCCTCACCGCGCTGAAGGAGCACCAGCTGCTCAGCGAGGAAGAGTACATGATCGCCGTCGACGAATATGGCGAGGACAGTTTCACCGCCATGATCGGCGCCGAGGCCATTCATGACCTTCTGGCCGGCATGGACCTGGAGAAGATCGCCGGCGACCTGCGTTCGGAACTGGCGTCGACCACGTCCGAGCTGAAGCAGAAGAAGTATCTGAAGCGGCTCAAGGTCGTCGAGAACTTCATGGAATCCGGCAACCGTCCGGAATGGATGATCATGAAGGTGGTTCCGGTGATCCCGCCGGACCTGCGCCCGCTCGTCCCGCTGGACGGCGGTCGTTTCGCGACGTCCGATCTGAACGATCTCTACCGCCGCGTCATCAACCGCAACAACCGCCTGAAGCGGCTGATCGAGCTGCGGGCGCCGGGCATCATCGTGCGCAATGAAAAGCGCATGCTGCAGGAAGCCGTCGATGCGCTGTTCGACAACGGCCGTCGCGGCCGCGTCATCACCGGCGCCAACAAGCGTCCGCTGAAGTCGCTGTCCGACATGCTCAAGGGCAAGCAGGGCCGGTTCCGTCAGAACCTGCTCGGCAAGCGCGTCGACTATTCCGGACGCTCGGTTATCGTCACCGGTCCGGAGCTCAAGCTGCACCAGTGCGGCCTGCCGAAGAAGATGGCGCTCGAACTGTTCAAGCCCTTCATCTACGCCCGTCTCGACGCCAAGGGTTACTCCTCGACCGTCAAGCAGGCCAAGAAGCTGGTCGAGAAGGAGCGTCCGGAAGTCTGGGATATCCTCGATGAGGTCATCCGCGAGCATCCGGTGCTGCTCAACCGCGCGCCGACGCTGCACCGCCTGGGCATCCAGGCGTTCGAGCCGATCCTGATCGAAGGCAAGGCGATCCAGCTTCACCCGCTGGTCTGCACGGCCTTCAACGCCGACTTCGACGGCGACCAGATGGCCGTTCACGTGCCGCTGTCGCTGGAAGCGCAGTTGGAAGCCCGCGTGCTGATGATGTCGACCAACAACATCCTGCACCCGGCTTCCGGCGCGCCGATCATCGTGCCGTCGCAGGACATGGTCCTGGGTCTCTACTACCTTTCGATCGTCAACCAGAACGAGCCGGGCGAAGGCATGGTGTTTGCCGACATGGGCGAACTCCAGCACGCGCTCGAGACCAAGGCGGTGACCCTGCACGCCAAGATCAAGGGCCGCTTCCGCACGGTCGACGCCGAAGGCAAGGTCGTGTCGAAGATCCATGACACCACGCCTGGCCGCATGATCATTGGCGAGCTTCTGCCGAAGAACGTCAACGTGCCCTATGAGACCGCCAACCAGGAGATGACCAAGAAGAACATCTCCAAGATGATCGACACCGTCTACCGCCATTGCGGTCAGAAGGAGACGGTCATTTTCTGCGACCGCATCATGGCGCTCGGCTTTGCCCATGCCTGCCGTGCCGGCATTTCGTTCGGCAAGGACGATATGCTGATCCCGGACACCAAGATCAAGCTGGTGTCGGACACCGAGGCTTTGGCCAAGGAGTACGAGCAGCAGTACAATGACGGCCTGATCACGCAGGGCGAGAAGTACAACAAGGTCGTCGACGCCTGGGCCAAGTGCTCGGAAAAGGTCGCCGACGAAATGATGGCCCGCATCAAGGCGGTCGAGTTCGAGGACAACGGCCGTCAGAAGCCGATGAACTCGATCTACATGATGTCGCACTCCGGTGCGCGCGGCTCGCCCACCCAGATGCGCCAGCTCGCTGGCATGCGCGGCCTGATGGCCAAGCCGTCGGGTGAAATCATCGAGACGCCGATCATCTCGAACTTCAAGGAAGGCCTGACCGTGCTCGAGTACTTCAACTCGACCCACGGCGCCCGCAAGGGTCTGGCCGATACCGCCTTGAAGACGGCGAACTCGGGTTACCTCACCCGTCGTCTGGTCGACGTGGCGCAGGACTGCATCGTCAACTCCGTTGATTGCGGCACCGACAAGGGCCTCACCATGCAGCCGATCGTCGATGCCGGTCAGGTCGTTGCTTCGGTCGGCCAGCGCGTACTGGGCCGTACATCGCTCGACGACATCACCCATCCGGTGTCGGGCGAGGTTCTGGTCAAGGCCGGAACGCTGATGGACGAGCGTGACGTGGAGCAGATCGAAAAGGCCGGCGTGCAGTCGGTCCGCATCCGCTCGGCCCTGACCTGCGAAGTCAGGATCGGCGTCTGCGCGGTCTGCTACGGACGCGATCTGGCCCGCGGCACCCCGGTCAACCAGGGCGAAGCCGTCGGCGTCATCGCGGCGCAGTCGATCGGCGAGCCGGGCACGCAGCTCACCATGCGTACCTTCCACATGGGCGGTACGGCGCAGGTGGTGGATAGCTCGTTCCTTGAAGCCTCCTATGAGGGCAAGGTCGAGATCCGCAACCGCAACGTGGTGCGCAACTCGGACGGCCAGCAGATGGTCATGGGCCGCAACATGGCGGTGCTGATCCTCGACGAAGCCGGCAAGGAGCGCGCCACGCACCGAGTCACCTATGGTTCGCGCATCTTCGTGGACGATGGCGACAAGGTGAAGCGCGGTCAGCGTATCGCCGAGTGGGATCCCTATACCCGTCCTGTCCTCACTGAAATCGAGGGCAAGGTGTCGTATGAGGATCTGGTCGACGGCATTTCCGTTCAGGAAACGGCCGACGAATCGACCGGCATCACCAAGCGTGAGGTCATCGACTGGCGTTCGACGCCGCGTGGCAACGACCTCAAGCCCGCGATTGCCATCCTGGACTCCAAGGGCAAGGTCGGCAAGCTGTCGAAGGGTGGCGACGCCCGCTTCCTGCTCTCGGTCGAGGCCATTCTCTCGGTCGAGCCGGGTGCTCAGGTTCGTCCCGGCGACGTGCTGGCGCGTATCCCGATGGAAAGCGCCAAGACCAAGGACATCACCGGCGGTCTGCCGCGTGTTGCCGAACTGTTCGAGGCACGTCGTCCGAAGGATCACGCCATCATCGCCGAGATCGATGGCACGATCCGCTTCGGCCGCGACTACAAGAACAAGCGCCGCATCATCATCGAGCCGCATGACTCGACGCTCGAGCCGGTCGAGTACCTGATCCCGAAGGGAAAGCCGTTCCATCTCCAGGACGGCGACGTCATCGAGAAGGGCGACTACATCCTCGACGGCAACCCGGCGCCGCACGACATCCTGGCGATCAAGGGCGTGGAGGCACTTGCTTCCTACCTCGTCAACGAGATCCAGGAAGTCTACCGCCTGCAGGGCGTCTCGATCAACGACAAGCACATCGAGGTGATCGTTCGCCAGATGCTGCAGAAGGTCGAGATCACGGTGCAGGGCGACTCGACCTATATCCCGGGCGACCACGTCGATGTGATTGAACTGGAAGAGGTCAACGAGCGCCTGGTCGAGGACGGCAAGAAGCCGGCCGAAGGCCAGCCGGTGCTCTTGGGCATCACCAAGGCATCGCTGCAGACGCCGTCCTTCATCTCGGCCGCCTCCTTCCAGGAGACGACCAGGGTGCTGACGGAAGCCGCGGTTGCCGGCAAGACCGACATGCTGCAGGGCTTGAAGGAAAACGTCATCGTCGGCCGGCTGATCCCGGCCGGTACCGGCGGCACGATGAGCCAGATCCGGCGCATCGCCACCTCGCGCGACGAACTGATCATCGACGAGCGCCGCAAGGCCTCCGGTGTGGAAGTCGCCGAGCCGATGCTGGCGGACATGACAACCGCCGCGCAGTAGGCGCGGCGGCAAAAATCTCAGGCAACAGAAGCCGTCGGGGCAACCCGGCGGCTTTTTCATTTTTGCGATCGGAGGAAAGCGGATGAACACGAAGACCTGGACGGCTGTCGATGACTACATCGTTTCTTCTCTCTTCGAGGCGGATCCCGTTCTCGACGCGGTTCTGGTGGCCAACCGCCGCCAGGGCCTGCCGGCGATCGACGTCTCGGCGGCGCAAGGAAAGCTGCTCTCGCTGCTGGTGCGCATCAGCGGCGCGAAGAAGGTGCTCGAGATCGGCACGCTGGGTGGCTATTCGACCATCTGGATGGCGCGGGGATTGCCTGCTGACGGCAAGGTCGTGACACTCGAACTCGATCCGCACCATGCCAAGGTCGCGCGCTCGAATTTCGAGCGGGCAGGGGTTGCGGACCGTGTGGAACTGCGTGTCGGTTCGGCGCTCCAGTCGCTCACAGAACTGGGCGGCGAGAATGCCGGCCCGTTCGATCTCGTCTTCATCGACGCGGACAAGCCGAACAACCCGAACTATCTGGCCTGGGCCTTGCGGCTGTCGCGGTCAGGAACGGTCATCGTCTGCGACAACGTCATCCGCGATGGTGCCGTTCTGGATGAAGATGGACGCGATGCCAATGTCGAGGGCGCCCGCGCGGCATTTTCATTCATCGGTGGCGACAGACGGCTGGACGGCACCGCCATCCAGACGGTGGGCGCCAAGGGCTATGACGGGTTTGCGATTGCGGTTGTCGACTGACGCCAGGGCGGCCTGGCGACCTCAGTCGAAAAACGCCTCGACCACGCTGCGCTTGCCCAGCATGAAGGCGTCGGCAACGTGCTGGAGCGGCGCAAGGTCCACATCCGACGTCCCGGCGTGCACGATTTCGGCGAAGCGCCGGTAGAGCATCGGATATTCCGCTTCCGGCTCCTCGTGTACGATATTGCCATCGACGGCGAGCTTCGAGCCGCCACCCGAGAGCACCATCTGTCCGGCATCCGTATCGGCCAGGATGTCCCAACTCTGCGGTCCGGTCTGCAACCAGTCGAGATCCATCGTCACATCCGATCCGTTCGCTGCCCGGAACGCGACCTGGGCCGCGATCGGCGCGTCACGGTTCACCGGAAAGTCGAGCACGGCCGAAGTGATGTACATGGCCGGCAGGATGTAGGTTGCGATCGACAGCGCGTTGATGCCGGGATCGAAGACGCCGAAGCCGCCAGGCTGCCAGATCCAGTCCTGGTTTGGGTGCCAGCGGCGTACATCTTCCTTCCAGACGATCGCCGCCGATTTGATTTTGGTCGAAGCGAGGAATATCCGCGCCGCTTCGACCGCCGGCGCGTAGCGCGAATGCCAGCTTGCGAACAGTGAGACGCCTTGTTTCGCCGCGAGCGCCTTCAGGTCCTCGACCTCGCTGACCGTGGCACCGGGCGGCTTTTCCAGGAAAACGTGCTTTCCAGCCTCGAGCGCCTTGCGCGCGGCTTCATAGCGGAACTGCGGCGGCATGCACAGCGACACTGCATCGAGTTCGGGGACCACGCCAAGCATCGTCTCGATGTCGGGGAAATTCACAATGCCATCGACCTTGCCGTGCCGGCTGGCCGCCGCGATCAGCTGGTAATCCCGATCCTTGGCCAGGGCGGGAAGGTGTTGGTCGCGGACGATCTTACCGACGCCGACAATGCCGATTCTGATGGGCGAGATGGATGAGGACATGAGGCTCCGCCGGGTTTGGACGACTGCGCGTCTCTTAGCAGATCGGCCATGACGGGCAAGCGTCGGCCGTGCCGGCTATCCGAACGAATCGCGTCACGGCAAGGAGGGCAAGGAAGGACACCGCGCCCATGACACGCCATGATCAGATCGGCGCGTCGAAGGTGACGATCGACACTTCGCCTTCGAGCGCGCCCTGGTAGGCCGACAGATGCGGCTCGTCGTCGGGCACCCCGTCCATATCGCCGATCTGGTCGAGCTCGGCTTCGGCATAGCCTTCCGCCGCCAGCGATTCGAGGGCGCGTCGCACCGCCGAATCGTCATCAGGAGCGACCAGCATGACATGCACGCCTTCCACCTTGCCGCCTTTGCGCTTCCACACCCGGCCGGTGATGATGGTGACCGGGCGTTCTTCGTTGTCGTTCACGGCTGATTCCTCCTGGCAAGCGCGGGCGAGGGGATGTTGAGTGCTCAGGCCGCCTTTTCGCATAGAGAAAGGGCGCGCAAAAGCCAGAAGCCGGTCACTTTCTTCCTCGGTATTGCAAAATCGCGAAAGAAAATTACATGCGGTTTTCGCATGGCTGCCAAGTCCCGGCTTCGATGCAATATTTGCCACTGCGGGCTTGACGGTTCGCGGGCTTACGAGTAGAAGCCGCCCAGTCAGAACCGATGTGAGGCTCTCCCTTCCGAAGCGACACGCTTTGGAGTTTGCCTCAAACAGGGTTCGTTTTACGAGCGAAAAGACATTTCCGGCGTGCACGAAGCGGTTTCCGCTTCCTCTGCGATTTGTTCGGGCAAGACCGCGAGGCGCGGTTTGTGGCCCGAATTTGCGTATGGAAATGACGCTTTGAGCGAGCCTTGACCGGCACGAGATACGGAATTGAGAGACAAGAGGGTTTAATGCCTACCGTCAACCAGCTGATCCGCAAGCCGCGCATTGCGCCGGTGAAGCGCAACAAGGTCCCGGCCATGCAGCAGAACCCGCAGAAGCGGGGCGTCTGCACGCGCGTCTATACAACGACGCCGAAGAAGCCGAACTCGGCGCTGCGCAAGGTGGCCAAGATCCGCCTGACCAATGGTTTTGAAGTGATCGGTTACATCCCCGGCGAAGGTCACAACCTTCAGGAGCACTCCGTGGTCATGATCCGCGGCGGCCGCGTCAAGGATCTTCCGGGCGTGCGCTACCACATCATCCGCGGCGTGCTCGACACGCAGGGTGTGAAGAACCGCAAGCAGCGCCGTTCGAAGTACGGCGCCAAGCGTCCGAAGTAAGGCGTCCGAAGTAAGATTTTTCGGCCTTGGTGCTGCTTGAATGCGCCGGGCTACGAGATTGAGAGACAAAAGCCATGTCGCGTCGTCACAGTGCAGAAAAGCGTGAGATCAACCCGGATCCCAAGTTCGGCGATCTGATCGTCACCAAGTTCATGAATGCCGTCATGTATGACGGCAAGAAGTCGGTTGCCGAGACCATCGTCTACGGCGCGCTGGACCAGGTCCAGTCGAAGACCAAGCAGGAGCCGGTCACCGTCTTCCACCAGGCGCTCGACAATGTCGCGCCGCATGTGGAAGTGCGTTCGCGTCGCGTCGGCGGCGCCACCTACCAGGTTCCGGTCGACGTGCGCCCCGAGCGCCGCCAGGCGCTGGCGATCCGTTGGCTGATCGCCGCGGCCCGCAACCGCAACGAGACCACCATGGTCGACCGCCTCTCCGGCGAGCTGATGGACGCGGCCAACAACCGCGGCACCGCCGTGAAGAAGCGTGAAGACACCCACAAGATGGCAGAAGCCAACCGCGCTTTCGCGCACTACCGCTGGTAAAGCGCGAACGAGACTGAGAGGCAGCTACGATGGCCCGCGAATACAAAATCGAAGACTACCGCAATTTCGGTATCATGGCGCATATTGACGCCGGCAAGACGACGACCACCGAGCGCGTCCTCTATTACACGGGCAAGTCGCACAAGATCGGCGAAGTGCACGACGGCGCTGCCACCATGGATTGGATGGAGCAGGAGCAGGAGCGCGGCATCACCATCACGTCCGCCGCGACCACGACCTTCTGGAAGGCTCGTGACGGCAAGATGCACCGCTTCAACATCATCGACACCCCCGGACACGTCGACTTCACCATCGAAGTCGAGCGTTCGCTGCGCGTGCTTGACGGCGCCATTGCGCTGCTCGATGCCAATGCCGGTGTCGAGCCGCAGACGGAAACCGTCTGGCGCCAGGCGGACAAGTACCGCGTTCCGCGCATGATCTTCTGCAACAAGATGGACAAGATCGGCGCCGACTTCTACCGCTCGGTCGAAATGATCGGTTCGCGCCTCGGCGCGCATGCCGTCGTCATGCAGCTGCCGATCGGCGCCGAGACCGAATTCAAGGGCGTCGTCGACCTGGTCGAGATGAACGCGCTGGTCTGGCGCGACGAGACGCTGGGCGCTGCCTGGGACGTCGTCGAGATCCCGGCCGACCTTCAGGCTCGTGCGGAAGAATATCGCGAGAAGATGATCGAAGCCGCCGTCGAAATGGACGAGACGGCGCTTGAGAATTACCTCGAAGGCAAGATGCCGTCGAATGACGAGATCCGCGCGCTGATCCGCAAGGGCACCATCGCGGTGAAGTTCTACCCGATGTTCTGCGGCTCGGCCTTCAAGAACAAGGGCGTGCAGCCGCTGCTCGACGCCGTCGTCGAATACCTGCCGTCGCCGGCCGATGTTCCGGCCATCAAGGGCGTCGATGCCAAGACCGATGCCGAGATCGAGCGTCACGCCGACGACAACGAGCCGCTTTCGATGCTCGCCTTCAAGATCATGAACGACCCGTTCGTCGGTTCGTTGACCTTTGCCCGTATCTACTCGGGCAAGCTCACCAAGGGCATCTCGGTTGACAACACCGTGAAGGGCAAGAAGGAGCGCATTGGCCGCATGCTTCAGATGCATGCGAACTCGCGCGCCGACGTCGAAGAGGCTTTTGCCGGCGACATCGTCGCCCTGGCCGGCCTCAAGGACACCACCACCGGCGATACGCTGAGCGATCCGCTGCACCCGGTCATCCTCGAGCGCATGGAATTCCCCGATCCGGTCATCCAGATCGCCATCGAGCCGAAGACCAAGAACGACCAGGAAAAGATGGGCCTGGCCCTTCATCGCCTGGCCGCCGAGGACCCCTCCTTCCGCGTCAAGACCGACGAGGAATCAGGCCAGACCATCATTTCTGGCATGGGCGAGCTTCACCTCGACATCATCGTCGACCGCATGCGCCGCGAGTTCAAGGTTGAAGCCAACGTCGGTGCGCCGCAGGTGGCTTACCGTGAAACGATCACTCGCAAGCACGAGCAGGACTACACGCACAAGAAGCAGACCGGCGGTACCGGTCAGTTCGCCCGCGTCAAGATCCTGTTCGAGCCGAACCCGGAAAGCCCCGAGTTCGAGTTCGATACCAAGATCGTCGGCGGTGCGGTTCCGAAGGAATACATCCCGGGTGTCGAAAAGGGCATCAACAGCGTCATGTCGTCGGGTCCGTTCGCGGGCTTCCCGATGATCGGTGTCAAGGCGACGCTCATCGACGGCGCATACCACGACGTCGACTCCTCGGTGCTCGCCTTCGAAATCGCCGGCCGTGCCTGCTTCCGTGAAGCCGCGCCCAAGCTCGGCGTGCAGCTGCTCGAGCCGATCATGAAGGTCGAGGTCGTCACGCCGGAAGATTACGTCGGCAGCGTCATCGGTGACCTGAACGGCCGTCGCGGCCAGATCCAGGGCCAGGAAGCACGTGGCGTCGCGGTGGTTATCAACGCGATGGTGCCGCTCGCCAACATGTTCAAGTATGTCGACAACCTGCGCTCGATGAGCCAGGGCCGCGCGGCCTACACGATGCAGTTCGATCACTACGAGCCTGTGCCGACCGCGGTCGCCCAGGAAGTCCAGAAGAAATACGCGTAACCCCGACGGGTTGCAGCAGTAACTTAAATCAAGGCCCGCACGGGCGAGCAGGATTGGAGACATCACATGGCAAAAGGTAAATTCGAGCGCACCAAGCCTCATGTGAACATCGGCACGATTGGTCACGTCGACCATGGCAAGACGTCGCTGACGGCGGCGATCACCAAGTATTTTGGCGAATACAAGCGCTACGACCAGATCGATGCGGCGCCTGAAGAGAAGGCGCGCGGCATCACGATCTCGACGGCTCACGTCGAATACGAGACCGCCAACCGCCACTATGCCCACGTCGACTGCCCCGGCCACGCCGACTATGTGAAGAACATGATCACCGGTGCCGCGCAGATGGACGGCGCGATCCTGGTCGTGTCGGCCGCCGACGGCCCGATGCCGCAGACCCGCGAGCATATCCTGCTTGCCCGTCAGGTCGGCGTGCCGTCGATCGTCGTGTTCCTGAACAAGGTCGACCAGGTCGACGACGCCGAGCTGCTCGAACTGGTCGAGCTCGAGGTTCGCGAACTGCTGTCGAAGAACGAATTCCCCGGCGACGACATTCCGATCGTCAAGGGTTCGGCGCTGGCCGCTCTGGAAGATTCGGACAAGAAGATCGGCGAGGACGCGATCCGCGAGCTGATGGCTGCGGTCGACGCCTACATCCCGACGCCGGTTCGTCCGCTCGACAAGCCGTTCCTGATGCCGATCGAGGACGTGTTCTCGATCTCGGGCCGCGGCACGGTCGTCACTGGCCGCGTCGAGCGCGGCGTGGTCAAGGTCGGCGAGGAACTGGAGATCATCGGCATCCGTCCGACGACCAAGACGACCTGCACGGGCGTCGAAATGTTCCGCAAGCTGCTCGACCAGGGCCAGGCTGGCGACAACATCGGCGCGCTGTTGCGCGGCGTTGATCGTGAGGGTGTCGAGCGCGGCCAGGTTCTGGCCAAGCCGGGCACGGTGAAGCCGCACAAGAAGTTCGTGGCCGAAGCCTACATCCTGACCAAGGACGAAGGTGGCCGTCACACGCCGTTCTTCACCAACTACCGTCCGCAGTTCTACTTCCGCACGACCGACGTGACCGGCATCGTGTCGCTGCCGGAAGGCACCGAGATGGTGATGCCCGGCGACAACATCACGGTCGATGTCGAGCTGATCGTGCCGATCGCCATGGAAGAGAAGCTGCGCTTCGCCATCCGTGAAGGCGGCCGCACCGTCGGTGCCGGCATCGTCGTCACCATCAAAGAGTAATTTGGACTTAAACCGATCTGTCGCGGGCGCCGGAGTTGCCCGCGCCGCGCCAGAACAAGGAAGTGACGCATGAACGGACAGAATATCCGCATCCGCCTGAAGGCGTTTGATCACCGCGTGCTCGACGCCTCGACGAAGGAAATCGTGTCGACGGCCAAGCGCACCGGGGCAAACGTCCGCGGCCCCATTCCGCTGCCGACGCGGATCGAAAAGTTCACGGTCAACCGATCGCCCCACGTCGACAAGAAGAGCCGCGAGCAGTTCGAGATGCGCACGCACAAGCGTCTGCTCGACATCGTCGATCCGACCCCGCAGACGGTCGATGCTTTGATGAAGCTCGATCTGGCCGCCGGCGTCGACGTCGAGATCAAGCTCTAAGGGAATGAGAGCGCGGTAAGGGGCGGTGCCCCTGGCCCGGAACTCTAAAGGAATTGAACCGATGCGTTCAGGTGTGATTGCAAAGAAGGTGGGAATGACCCGCATCTATAATGATGCCGGGGAACATGTTCCCGTCACCGTTCTCCAGATGGAGAACTGCCAGGTCGTGGCACAGCGCACGCAGGAGAAGAATGGCTACACCGCCGTTCAGCTCGGCGTTGGCCTCGCCAAGGTGAAGAACACGTCGAAGGCGATGCGCGGCCATTTCGCGACCGCCTCCGTCGAGCCGAAGGCGAAGGTCGCCGAGTTCCGCGTCTCCGCCGACAACATGATCGACGTCGGCGCCGAGATCACCGTCGACCATTTTGTCGCCGGCCAGAAGGTCGATGTGACGGGCACGACGATTGGCAAGGGTTTCCAGGGCGTCATCAAGCGCCACCACATGGGTGGTGGCCGCGCGACCCACGGTAACTCGGTCTCGCACCGTACACACGGCTCGACCGGTCAGCGCCAGGACCCGGGCAAGGTGTTCAAGGGCAAGCATATGGCTGGTCACATGGGCGACACCCGCGTGACGACACAGAATGTCGAGGTCGTTTCGACCGATGCCGACCGCGGCCTGATCCTGATCCGCGGTGCGGTTCCCGGATCGAAGGGCGCCTGGATCCTGGTCCGCGACGCGGCCAAGGTGGCACTGCCGGCCAATGCGCCGAAGCCCGCCGCGATCCGCGCCGTTGCGGCAGCTGCTAAGAACGAGGCTCCGGCCACAGAGGGAGCGGAATAATGGATCTCAAGATCACAACGCTCGGCGGCAAAGACGCCGGCAAGGTGGAACTTTCCGACGGAATTTTCGGCCTTGATCCGCGCGAGGACATCCTGCAGCGCGTCGTGCGCTGGCAGCTTGCCAAGAAGCAGCAGGGCACGCACAAGGCCAAGGGCCGCGCCGAAATCGCGCGCACCGGTGCCAAGATGTACAAGCAGAAGGGTACGGGCCGCGCCCGTCACCACTCCGCACGCGCTCCGCAGTTCCGCGGCGGCGGCAAGGCCCACGGACCGGTCGTTCGCAGCCATGAGCATGAACTGCCCAAGAAGGTTCGTGCGCTCGGCCTCAAGCATGCCCTTTCGGCCAAGGCCAAGAGCGCGTCGATCATCATCATCGACGAGCTGAAGCTGACCGAGGCCAAGACCAAGGCGCTGATCGCGAATTTCGCGACGCTGGGCCTGACCAACGCCCTGGTGATTGGCGGCGCCGAGCTTGACAAGAACTTCAAGCTGGCAGCCACCAACATCCCCAACATCGACGTGCTGCCCATCCAGGGCATCAACGTCTACGACATTCTGCGCCGCGGCACGCTGGTCCTTTCGAAGGCCGCCGTCGAGGCTCTCGAGGAGCGCTTTAAATGACCGACCTTCGTCACTACGACGTGATCGTCTCGCCGGCGATCACTGAAAAGTCGACCATGGCCTCCGAGCAGAACCAGGTCGTCTTCAACGTCGCCAAGAAGGCGTCGAAGCCCGAAATCAAGGCCGCCGTCGAAGCGCTGTTCGGCGTCAAGGTGATGGCCGTGAACACGCTTGTCCGCAAGGGCAAGATCAAGCGCTTCCGCGGCACGATCGGCCGCCAGAGCGACGTCAAGAAGGCGATCGTGACGCTGGCCGACGGCCAGTCGATCGACGTCGCGACGGGTCTCTGAGCAAGGCCGCGAGGACAACAACAATGGCACTGAAAAAATTCAACCCGGTAACGCCTAGCACCCGCCAGCTGGTCATCGTCGACCGCTCGGGCCTCTACAAGGGCAAGCCCGTGAAGGGCCTGACCGAGGGTCTGACCAAGTCGGGCGGCCGCAACAACCACGGCCGTATCACCGCCCGCTTCATCGGTGGTGGCCACAAGCGTTCGTACCGCATCATCGACTTCAAGCGTCGCAAGTTCGACGTTGTCGGCACGGTCGAGCGCATTGAATACGATCCGAACCGCACGGCCTTCATCGCACTGATCAAGTATGATGATGGTGAGCTGTCCTACATCATCGCTCCGCAGCGTCTGGCTCCCGGCGACAAGATCGTGGCTGGCGAAGCGGTCGACGTGAAGCCGGGCAATGCGATGCCGCTGGCCTCGATGCCGGTCGGCACCATCGTCCACAACATCGAGCTGAAGCCGGGCAAGGGCGCCCAGGTCGCCCGGTCGGCAGGTGGTTACGGCCAGTTGGTCGGCCGTGACCAGGGCATGGCGATCCTGCGCCTCAACTCGGGCGAGCAGCGTGTCGTTCACGGCTCCTGCATGGCCACCGTCGGTGCCGTGTCCAATCCGGACCACGGCAACATCAACGACGGCAAGGCCGGCCGCACGGTTTGGCGTGGCAAGCGTCCGCACAATCGCGGCGTGACCATGAACCCGGTCGACCACCCGCATGGCGGTGGTGAAGGCCGCACCTCCGGTGGCCGTCATCCGGTCAGCCCGTGGGGCAAGCCGACCAAGGGCAAGAAGACGCGGTCCAACAAGGCGACCGACAAGTTCATCCTGCGCTCGCGCCATCAGCGCAAGAGCTAAGAAGAGGTAACGCCAAGTGACTCGTTCTATTTGGAAAGGCCCCTTCATCGACGGCTACCTTCTCAAGAAGGTAGACAAGGTTCGTGAAGGCGGTCGCAATGAGGTGATCAAGATGTGGAGCCGTCGCTCCACCATCCTGCCGCAGTTCGTCGGCCTCACCTTCGGTGTCTACAACGGCCAGAAGCATGTTCCCGTTTCGGTGAACGAGGACATGGTCGGTCACAAGTTCGGTGAATTCGCTCCGACCCGGACCTATTACGGTCACGGCGCGGATAAGAAGGCGAAGAGGAAATAATCATGGGCAAGGCCAAAGCTCCGCGCAGGCTTGCTGACAACGAAGCGCGCGCCGTGTTGCGCACGATCCGTATCAGCCCGCAGAAGCTGAACCTGGTTGCCGCGCTGATCCGCGGCAAGAAGGTCGCGACAGCGCTTTCCGATCTCGAATTCTCGGCCAAGCGGATTTCCGGCACGGTCAAGAAGACGCTGGAATCGGCAATCGCCAACGCGGAAAACAACCACGACCTCGATGTCGATGCGCTGGTGGTGGCGGAAGCCTATGTCGGCAAGTCGATCGTCATGAAGCGGTTCCACGCTCGTGGCCGTGGTCGCGCCAGCCGTATCGAGAAGCCGTTCTCGCACCTCACGATCGTCGTTCGTGAAGTCGAAGAAAAAGGGGAGGCCGCATAATGGGCCAGAAAGTCAATCCGATCGGTCTTCGCCTCGGCATCAACCGCACCTGGGATTCGCGCTGGTTCGCGAACACCGGCGAGTACGGCAAGCTGCTGCATGAGGACATCAAGATCCGCAAGTATCTTGAGAAGGAACTCAAGCAGGCCGCGATCTCGAAGGTCGTGATCGAGCGTCCGCACAAGAAGTGCCGCGTCACCATCCATGCCGCGCGCCCGGGTCTGATCATCGGCAAGAAGGGCGCCGACATCGAGAAGCTTCGCAAGAAGCTGATGGAGATGACGAAGTCCGAGACGCACCTCAACATCGTTGAAGTGCGCAAGCCGGAAATCGACGCGACCCTGGTCGCCCAGTCGATCGCCCAGCAGCTCGAGCGCCGTATCGCGTTCCGCCGCGCCATGAAGCGTGCCGTGCAGTCGGCCATGCGCCTCGGTGCCGAAGGCATCCGCATCAACTGCGCCGGCCGTCTTGGCGGCGCCGAGATCGCGCGTATGGAATGGTACCGTGAAGGTCGCGTGCCGCTGCATACGCTGCGCGCCGATGTCGATTACGGTACGGCCGAGGCGAACACGGCGTATGGCATCTGCGGCGTCAAGGTCTGGGTATTCAAGGGCGAGATCCTCGAGCACGATCCGATGGCTTCGGAACGTCGCGCGACCGAGGGTGATGCCGCGCATGGCGGTGGTGGTGATCGCGAACGCGGTCGTCGTCGCGAAAACGCCTGAGACATTTAGGAATTTGGAGTTAGAACGATGCTGCAGCCAAAGCGCACAAAGTTCCGCAAGCAGTTCAAGGGCCGTATCCATGGTACCGCAAAGGGCGGCACCAACCTGGATTTCGGTGGTTTCGGGCTGAAGGCGCTTGAGCCGAACCGCGTCACCGCGCGTGAGATCGAGGCGGCCCGCCGCGCGATCACTCGCGAAATGAAGCGTGCCGGCCGCGTCTGGATCCGCATTTTCCCGGACGTGCCGGTCACTTCGAAGCCGACCGAAGTCCGCATGGGCAAGGGCAAGGGCGCGGTCGATTACTGGGCGGCGCGCGTCAAGCCGGGCCGCATCATGTTCGAGATCGACGGCGTCAATGAAGAAACCGCCCGTGAGGCGCTGCGTCTCGGCGCGGCCAAGCTCTCGGTCAGGACGCGCTTCGTACAGCGCATCGCAGAATAAGGACGGGCTGATCATGAAAGCCGAAGACATCCGGACCAAGACCCAGGACCAGCTGACCGACGACCTGGCCAGCCTGAAGAAGGAGCAGTTCAACCTGCGCTTCCAGAAGGCCACCGGCCAGCTCGAGAAGACCGCGCGCGTGAGGCAGGTTCGCAAGGACATTGCGCGTATCAAGACCATCGCTGCGGAAAAGTCCGCGGCCAAGAAGGCTTAAGGACGAAAACCATGCCAAAGCGCATTCTGCAGGGCACCGTCGTCAGCGACAAGAACGAGAAGACGGTTGTCGTCAAGGTCGAACGGCGCTTCACGCATCCCGTGATGAAGAAGACCGTGCGCATGACCAAGAAGTACAAGGCGCACGACGAGAACAACGCCCACAAGGTCGGCGATCAGGTGTTCATCCAGGAATCGAAGCCGATTTCCAAGGATAAGCGCTGGATCGTCGTATCCTCGGATCAGGCGTAAACAAACGAATTTTGGACAGACCGGGGAGGGGCTTCGAGCCCATCCCGTTAGAAAAGAAGAAGGCGGCCAGTCATGATTCAGATGCAAACAAACCTCGACGTGGCGGATAATTCCGGCGCGCGTCGTGTCATGTGCATCAAGGTGCTGGGCGGCTCGAAGCGGAAATACGCTTCCGTGGGCGACATCATCGTGGTGTCGATCAAGGAAGCCATTCCGCGCGGCCGCGTTAAGAAGGGCGATGTGATGAAGGCGGTCGTGGTTCGCACGGCCAAGGACATCCGCCGCCCGGACGGCAGCGTGATCCGTTTCGACAAGAACGCGGCCGTTCTCGTCGACAACAAGAAAGAGCCGATCGGCACGCGTATCTTCGGACCGGTTCCGCGCGAACTTCGCGCCAAGAACCATATGAAGATCATCTCGCTCGCGCCTGAAGTGCTGTAAGGAGCCGGACCAATGCAAAAGATTAGAAAAGGCGACAAGGTCGTCGTGCTGGCTGGCAAGGACAAGGGCCGTTCGGGCGAAGTCCTCTCGGTTCAGCCGAAGGATGACACCGCGCTGGTGCGCGGCGTCAACATGATCCGTCGTCACCAGAAGCAGTCCCAGTCCCAAGAGGGCGGGATCATCACCAAGGAAGCGCCGATCCAGCTGTCGAACATCGCGCTGGCCGACCCGAAGGATGGCAAGCCGACCCGCGTCGGTTTCGTCTTCCAGAAGGACGGCAAGAAGGTGCGCGTCGCCAAGCGCTCGGGAGAAGTCATCAATGGCTAAGGCTCAAACCAAGCAGGCGACTGCCAACAACACGCCGCGCCTCAAGCAGGTCTACAACGAGACCATCCGCAAGGCGCTGCAGGAGCAGTTCGGCTACGACAACGAGATGCAGGTTCCGCGCCTCGACAAGATCGTGCTGA
The DNA here is from genome assembly GCF_006442275.1 of Mesorhizobium sp. B2-3-10. Classification (NCBI taxonomy): domain Bacteria; kingdom Pseudomonadati; phylum Pseudomonadota; class Alphaproteobacteria; order Hyphomicrobiales; family Phyllobacteriaceae; genus Mesorhizobium; species Mesorhizobium sp. B2-3-10. The sequence continues at coordinate 154,262 of NZ_VFVT01000002.1, read as the reverse complement.
ACATGGGTGTGGGCGAAGCGACCGCCGATTCGAAGAAGCCTTCGGTCGCGGCCGAGGACCTGGCGATGATCGCCGGCCAGAAGGCCGTCGTCACCCGCGCCCGCAATTCGATCGCGGGCTTCAAGGTTCGCGAGAAGATGCCGATCGGCGCCAAGGTCACGCTGCGCAAGGAACGCATGTACGAGTTCCTCGACCGCCTCGTGAACATCGCGCTGCCGCGCGTCCGCGACTTCCGCGGACTGAACCCCAAGAGCTTCGATGGCCGTGGCAACTATGCCATGGGCATCAAGGAGCACATCGTGTTCCCGGAGATCAACTACGACAAGGTTGATCAGATCTGGGGCATGGACGTCATCGTTTGTACGACTGCGAAGACGGACGACGAAGCCAGGGCTTTGCTCAAGGCTTTCAACTTCCCCTTCCGCCAGTAACGGCAGCGAGAAAAGGAAAAATCTGAAATGGCAAAGACCAGCTCAGTCGAGAAGAACAACAGGCGCCGCAAGCTTGCCGACCAGTACGGTCCCAAGCGCGCTGCGCTCAAGGCGATCATCATGGATCAATCCAAGCCGATGGAAGAGCGCTTCCGCGCTCAGCTCAAGCTTGCCGCCATGCCGCGCAACTCGGCCAAAATCCGCATCCGCAACCGCTGCGAAGTCACCGGCCGCCCGCGTGCCTACTATCGCAAGCTCAAAGTATCGCGCATCGCGCTTCGGGACCTCGGCAATAACGGCCAGATCCCGGGCCTGGTCAAGTCGAGCTGGTAAGGAGGACATAACATGTCATTGAGCGATCCTCTCGGCGATATGCTGACCCGCATCCGCAACGCCTATGGCCGCAAGAAGTCGAGTGTCTCGACGCCGGCCTCGCGTCTGCGCACCCGCGTCCTCGACGTGCTGAAGGCTGAAGGCTATATCCGCGATTACAGCCAGACCGATTTCGACAACGGCAAGTCCGAGATCGAAATCGAGCTGAAGTATTTCGACGGTGCCCCGGTCGTGCGCGAAATCGCCCGCGTTTCGAAGCCCGGCCGCCGCGTTTACGTCTCGGCCAAGTCGATTCCGCACGTTGCCAACGGCCTCGGCATTGCCATCCTTTCGACACCGAAGGGCGTGATGGCCGACCATGAAGCACGCGAACAGAACGTCGGCGGCGAGATCCTCTGCCAGATCTTCTGATCCGGCAGCTTACCGCACGTGGAATTCGGTCTTCGGATCGTTCCCGAAGACAGAGACCTGAAACAAGAGAAGTGACGAGGACAACCTGATGTCTCGTATTGGAAAGAAACCCGTTTCGCTGCCGCAGGGCGTGACCGCGACCGTCAATGGCCAGACCGTGACGGCGAAGGGCCCCAAGGGCGAGCTGAAGTTCGTGGTGAACGACGAAGTCCTGGTCAAGATGGAAGGCAGCGAAATCGCTGTCCAGCCTCGCGACCAGACCAAGACCGCCCGCTCCAAGTGGGGCATGTCGCGCACGCAGATCGTCAACATCCTGCAGGGCGTGAAGGACGGTTTCGAGAAGAAGCTCGAGATCACCGGCGTCGGCTATCGCGCCGCCTTGCAGGGCAAGAACCTGCAACTGGCCCTTGGCTTCAGCCATGATGTCGTCTACGAGACGCCGGCCGGCATCACGATCACCGTGCCGAAGCCGACCGAAATCACCGTGGCCGGCATCGACAAGCAGCAGGTCGGCCAGGTCGCAGCGGAAATCCGCGAATACCGCGGTCCCGAGCCCTACAAGGGCAAGGGCGTCCGCTACGCTGGCGAGAAGATCGTCCGCAAGGAAGGCAAGAAGAAGTAGTCGGCTTGGTCCTGAAAAGTTGCAGACTTTTCGGACAGGGACCAAGCCACGGAAGTTAACGCCGCGGGGAGCGGTCGCGGGAGGCGCTTCGCCTACCGCATATGGCGGCCCCTGTTTTTTGAAGGCAAGGAACTATCATGGCTATCAAGGAATCCATCCAGCGCCGCGCGCAGCGCGTGCGCCGTCAGATCAAGAAAGTCGCCGGCGAGCGTCCGCGTCTGTCGGTTCATCGCACGTCTAAGAACATCTACGTCCAGGTCATCGACGACGCCAAGGGCCACACCATTGCCGCCGCCTCGACGCTCGAGAAGGATCTCAAGGGTTCGCTCAAGACCGGCGCTGACACTGCTGCCGCCGCTGCGATCGGCAAGCTGATCGCCGAGCGCGCCACCAAGGCTGGCGTCAAGGAAGTCGTCTTCGATCGCGGCGCCTACATCTATCACGGCCGCGTCAAGGCGCTGGCTGAAGCGGCCCGCGAAGGCGGTCTCAGCTTCTAAGCATGACCCCGAAAAGTTGCAGACTTTTCGGATAAGATCATGCAAGGGAAGAAATGATTTTCACCGTCGGCGACCCAAAGCGGCGCCGGCAATCAGCAACCCGTGCTTCCGGAAAAGAACAAGGAACAGGATATGGCACAGGAACGTAGGGATGGCGGCCGCGGCCGCGATCGTGAAGAACGCGATGACGGCATGGTGGACAAGCTTGTCCACATCAACCGCGTCGCCAAGGTCGTCAAGGGCGGCCGTCGCTTTGGTTTTGCCGCGCTCGTCGTCGTCGGCGACCAGAAGGGCCGCGTTGGCTTTGGTCACGGCAAGGCGCGCGAAGTGCCGGAAGCTATCCGCAAGGCAACTGAATCCGCAAAGCGCGACATGATCTTCGTGCCGTTGCGCTCGGGCCGCACGCTGCACCATGACGTCGAGGGACGTTGGGGCGCTGGCCGTGTTCTGCTGCGCGCTGCCAAGCAGGGTACCGGCATCATCGCCGGCGGCCCGATGCGCGCCGTCTTCGAGACGCTCGGCATGCACGACGTGGTTGCCAAGTCGATGGGTTCGTCGAACCCGTACAACATGGTTCGCGCCACCTTCGACGCGCTGAAGAGCCAGATGCATCCCAAGGATGTGGCTGCCGCGCGTGGCATCAAGTATTCGACCCTTCAGGCCCGCCGCGGCACCGCCGTTGCGGCTGAAGAATAGTCGATCTGACCAGGGATTTTGACCATGGCCAAGAAAGCAACCAACACCATCACCGTTGAGCAGATCGGTTCGCCGATCCGCCGCCCGAAGGAACAGCGCGCAACGCTGGTCGGCCTCGGCCTCAACAAGATGCACAAGCAGCGCACGCTGGAAGATACGCCTTCCGTGCGCGGCATGATCGCTGCCGTCCAGCATCTCGTCCGCGTCGTGGACGAGGGCTGAGCAAGAGCGCAGGAGAACCCAGATGAAACTCAATGATCTGCGTGACAAGGACGGCGCGACGCACTCCAAGAAGCGTCTCGGCCGCGGCATCGGCTCCGGCTCGGGCAAGACAGCCGGTCGCGGCGTCAAGGGCCAGAAGGCGCGCTCCGGCGTCGCCGTCAACGGCTTCGAGGGTGGCCAGATGCCGCTCTACAGGCGTCTGCCGAAGCGTGGCTTCAACAACATCTTCGCCAAGAGCTTCACCGTCGTCTCGCTGGCCCGTATCCAGGAAGCCGTCGATGCCAAGAAGCTTGACGTCAAGGCGACCGTGACGGCCGAGGCGCTTGTCGCCGCCGGCGTCATCCGCCGCGTCAAGGATGGCGTGCGCGTGCTGTCCGATGGCGAACTCAAGGCCAAGCTCGCCTTCGACGTCGCCGGAGCCTCCAAGGCCGCGATCGAGAAGATCGAAAAGGCCGGCGGTTCGGTCAAGCTGCCGGAAAAGGCACCCGCCGAGTAACGGCAATTTGAAGAGCGGTCGGCAAGAGTGGTATCCGTTTTTGCTTCCGATCGCGCTTTGACCTGCTCAATTTAGCGGCCGCGTCGACGCGGCCGCTTGCATGTTTACAGCCCGGAGCTTATCTCGTGAGCTTCGGTGAAACGCACCGCCTGACCTCACGGGCCATCAAGCGTTACCAAGCGGAGAATCAGGCATGGCTTCGGCTGCTGAACAACTAGCCTCGAATCTGAATTTCTCGGCCTTCGCCAAGGCGGAGGACCTTAAGAAACGCATCTGGTTCACCATCGGCGCGTTGCTCGTCTATCGCCTCGGCACCTACATCCCGCTTCCCGGCATCAATCCCGACGCTTTCGCCCAGGCCTTCTCCTCGCAGAGCAAGGGCGTGCTCGGCATGTTCAACATGTTCGCCGGCGGTGCCGTGCAGCGCATGGCGATCTTTGCACTCGGCATCATGCCCTACATCTCCGCTTCCATCATCATGCAGCTGATGACCTCGGTCATTCCCTCGCTGGAAGCGCTGAAGAAGGAAGGCGAGCAGGGCCGCAAGGTCATCAACCAGTACACGCGCTACGGCACCGTGCTCCTGGCGCTGGTACAGGCCTATGGCATTTCGGTGGGACTGGAGAACGGCAACGGCATCGTCAGCGATCCCGGCATGTTCTTCCGCATCTCCACCGTCGTCACGCTGGTCGGCGGCACCATGTTCCTGATGTGGCTGGGCGAGCAGATCACAGCGCGCGGCATCGGCAACGGCATTTCGCTGATCATCTTCTCCGGCATCGTCGCCGGCTTGCCGCATGCCATTTCCGGCACACTGGAACTCGGCCGTACCGGCGCCCTGTCGACCGGCCTGATCCTGGCGATCATCGTGCTGGCCATCGTCGTCATAGCGCTTATCGTGTTCTTCGAGCGCGCCCAGCGCCGCCTGCTGATCCAGTATCCGAAGCGCCAGGTCGGCAACCGCATGTTCCAGGGCGATACCTCGCATCTGCCGCTCAAGCTCAACACCTCGGGCGTCATCCCGCCGATCTTCGCGTCGTCGCTGCTTCTGCTGCCGGCCACCGTCGCCGGCTTCTCGCAGACGACCAACATGCCGGCCTGGGCCAGCACCATCCTGGCCTCGCTTGGCCACGGCCAGCCGCTCTACATGGCATTCTATGCGGCGATGATCGTGTTCTTCGCCTTCTTCTACACAGCGATCGTGTTCAACCCGAAGGACACCGCCGACCAGCTCAAGAAGCATTCGGGCTTCATCCCTGGCTATCGTCCGGGCGAGCGCACCGCCGACTATATTGATTACGTCCTTACCCGCATCACCGTCGTCGGCGCCATCTACCTGGTGCTGGTGTGCCTGCTGCCGGAGTTCCTGATCTCGGCGACTGGCGTACCATTCTACCTCGGTGGCACATCGCTTCTGATCGTGGTCAGTGTCACGCTCGATACGGTTGCGCAGATTCAGGGTCACCTGATCGCGCACCAGTATGAAGGCCTGATCAAGAAGTCGAAGCTGCGCGGGGGGAAGAAAGCCAGATGAGGTTGATTTTGCTTGGGCCGCCAGGAGCGGGCAAGGGGACACAAGCACAAAGACTGGTAGAAAAACACGGCATACCCCAGCTCTCGACGGGTGATATGCTGCGTGCCGCCGTTCAGGCCGGTACCGAGGTCGGCAAGCGTGCCAAGGCGGTGATGGATGCCGGCGAGCTGGTGTCCGACGCCATCGTCAACGCCATCGTCGCCGAGCGTATCGATCAGGCTGACTGCGCCAAGGGTTTTATCCTCGACGGCTATCCGCGCACGCTGGTGCAGGCGGATGCGGTTGAATCGATGCTTTCAGAGCGCGGCATTGGTCTCGACACCGTCATCGAACTGGTCGTCGACGACAGGGCCCTGGTTGGTCGAATCGTCAAGCGCGCCGATGATGCAAAGGCCGCCGGCCAGCCGGTGCGCAAGGACGACAATCCCGCCGTGTTCGAAGAGCGGCTGCGGGAGTACTACAAGAAGACCGCTCCGCTGACCGGCTACTATTACGCCAAGGGCAAGCTCAAGACTGTGGACGGCATGGCCAGTATCGACGCGGTAACCGCCGAGATTGAAGCCGTTCTCGCGGCGGCCGAGAAGGCGCGGTAGGGGAATTTAAAGATTAAGCTTGACGGAGACGACTTGCTGCGGTATGGCGGCCCGTCTTCCTATCAGATGCGCGCTTTGCCTGTCCGCAAGGGCAGGGCAGTCGCTTTGAACTGGAAACTCCCGCAAGGGCCGGCCTCCACCGGACGCGGGGCAATCTGAATAATGCCGGCTTGTCCGGCCCACATGGAGAAGAGAAGATATGGCTCGTATAGCCGGCGTCAACATTCCGACCAACAAGCGCGTTGTCATCGCGCTTCAGTACATTCACGGCATTGGCAAGAAGTTCGCCCAGGAGATCGTCGACAAGGTCGGCATCCCGGCCGAGCGCCGCGTCAACCAGCTGACCGATGCGGAGGTGCTGCAGATCCGCGAGACCATCGACCGCGACTATCAGGTCGAAGGCGACCTGCGCCGCGAAGTGTCGATGAACATCAAGCGGCTCATGGACCTTGGCTGCTACCGCGGCCTGCGTCACCGCCGCTCGCTGCCGGTTCGCGGCCAGCGCACGCACACCAATGCACGTACCCGCAAGGGCCCGGCCAAGTCGATCGCCGGCAAGAAGAAGTAATAAGAGTGAGTGGCTGGTAGTGGGTGGTGAGGACGTCATCGCTACTCACTAATTCACTATTCACTTTTCCAGGTGGAGCCGCTGGCATTACGGCGGTGTAGAGATCAACTGAAAGGACTATCATGGCCAAGGAAGCCGCTCGTGTTCGCCGTCGCGAACGCAAGAACATTTCGTCGGGCGTTGCCCACGTCAATTCGACCTTCAACAACACGATGATCACCATCACCGACGCGCAGGGCAATTCGATTGCCTGGTCGTCGGCCGGTGCCCAGGGCTTCAAGGGTTCGCGCAAGTCGACCCCGTTCGCCGCCCAGATGGCTGCCGAGGACGTTGCCAAGAAGGCCCAGGAACACGGCATGCGCATGCTCGAAGTCGAGGTCTGCGGACCGGGCTCCGGTCGTGAATCGGCGCTGCGCGCCCTGCAGGCGGCCGGCTTCACCATCACCTCGATCCGTGATGTGACGCCGATCCCGCACAATGGCTGCCGCCCGCGCAAGAAGCGCCGCGTCTAAGCAATTTATCGAACGCCGCGTGAGCGCCCAAGGGCGTTCCTCCACGGTATTCCAGGTCGCCCGCCACGATTGGATGGTGGCGGGTCAACGGAAGGAAAGCATCATGATCCAGAAAAATTGGCAGGAACTGATCAAGCCGAACAAGATCGAGTTCTCGTCGAAGAAGAAGACGCTGACCACGCTGGTCGCCGAGCCGCTCGAGCGTGGCTTTGGTCTGACGCTTGGCAACGCGCTCCGCCGCGTGCTTCTGTCTTCGCTGCGCGGGGCGGCCGTCACCGCCGTGCAGATCGACGGTGTTCTGCATGAATTCTCGTCCATCGCCGGCGTGCGCGAGGACGTGACCGACATCGTCCTGAACATCAAGGAAATCGCAATCCGCATGGAAGGCGATGGCCCCAAGCGCATGGTCGTTCGCAAGCAGGGCCCGGGTGCGGTTCTTGCCGGCGACATCCAGACGGTTGGCGACGTCGAGATCCTCAACCCCGACCACGTCATCTGCACGCTGGACGAAGGCGCTGAAATCCGCATGGAATTCACCGTCGACACCGGCAAGGGCTACGTGCCTGCCGAGCGCAACCGCGCCGAGGACGCGCCGATCGGCCTGATCCCGGTGGACAGCCTCTATTCGCCGGTGAAGAAGGTCTCCTACAAGGTCGAGAACACCCGCGAGGGCCAGGTTCTCGACTATGACAAGCTGACCATGACCATCGAGACCGACGGTTCGATCTCGGGCGAGGACGCGGTGGCTTTCGCCGCCCGCATCCTGCAGGACCAGCTTGGCCTGTTCGTCAACTTCGACGAGCCGCAGAAGGAAGTCGCCGCCGAAGCCGTCACCGAGCTCGCCTTCAACCCGGCGCTGCTCAAGAAGGTCGACGAACTCGAGCTTTCGGTGCGTTCGGCCAACTGCCTGAAGAACGACAACATCGTCTATATCGGCGATCTCATCCAGAAGACCGAAGCCGAGATGCTGCGCACCCCGAACTTCGGCCGCAAGTCGCTCAACGAGATCAAGGAAGTGTTGGCGGCGATGGGCCTGCACCTCGGCATGGAAGTGCCGGACTGGCCGCCGGAAAACATCGAAGACCTCGCCAAGCGTTACGAAGACCAATATTGAGCATGAATTCCAAGGATCGGCGGCGTGAGCCGCTCGATCCGACGGTCATGCGGAAAACCCTCGGAGGCCGTGGCCTCTTGAACAACTGAAGAAGGAAAAGAGCCATGCGCCACGGTTTCAAAGGCCGCCGCTTCGCCCGCAGCATAAGCCACCGCAAGTCGATGTTCGCCAATCTGGCGGTGTCGCTGCTCGAGCACGAGCAGATCGTCACCACCTTGCCGAAGGCGAAGGACCTGCGTCCGATCGTCGAGAAGCTGGTGACGCTCGGCAAGCGCGGCGACCTGCACGCGCGCCGCCAGGTGATCGCGCAGATCGGCAATGAGGGCGTCGTCAAGCGCCTGTTCGACACCATCGCCCCGCGCTATGCCACCCGCAACGGCGGCTATCTGCGCATCATGAAGGCCGGCTTCCGTCACGGCGACAATGCCGCGATGGCGGTCATCGAGTTCGTCGATCGCGACACCTCGGCCAAGGGCGCCGGCGATCGCGCCCGCATCGAAGCCGAAGCCACCGACGCGGATGCCGCGGCCGCATAAGGCTCGGTCTTTCCGAATTGAATTGAAGGGGCCTGCGGGCCCCTTTTTACGTCTGCCGATGTTTTACCGTCCGCTGGCAAGCGCCAGATACTGGCTTCCACTCAACAGCTTCCAATTGAATGCGCCCGGTACCTCTTCAGTCTTCGGGCTGGGGTAAGAATAGATACTGTCGAGGACGGCCCGAGAATCGATCTCCCTCATCGATTGCGACGTGGAGGACGCGCCCAAATACGCTTCGGTGTCCTGATCGCCGATGAAGTCAGTAGCCACATGAAAATGAATCTGAATCAGTCCGGCGCAGATATTCATCCCGATGTCATGGCCAGACGTAGCGTAGAAAACTTTAGCCTGATCTGGAAGCCAAAGGCCGGCCCCCAGGAACTCTGATGGCTTTGTCTTTCCGCTGAGCCCATCTAGAGCAAGCGCAAAGCAATCGGTGACAGTCTCCGACTTGCCTTTGAGATAACCGGCCTCTTCGATTTGAAACCAGTTCATCTGGTGCGGTGGCTCGATATCAAAGGAAATTTCGAGCTTTCCGAACGTCCAAAAGTCCGGGTCAGCATGCTCAGGCGTGCCGAGCACCTCGACAATCTCGGCCATTGTCATGTCGGGGCGGATCGGCCCCAAGCTGCCGGTCTTCAAAAAGTCACGGAATGACAGGAGTTGTTTTTTCATGTGAGCTGACGAGGTTTTCGGCTTCAGGTTCAGCTTTAGCTGCTTTTACTGCTTAAAAAATCGGATTTCAGCGGCTTAGCCTTTCATTTTGCACATTCGTCGGGACAATGCGCCCGAACTCGCTTGGAGGATTCGCAATGCGCGCCAAAAGACTGTCCCTTGTTCTGCTCTGCGCCTTCATGGTGTTCGCAGCCGCACCGGCAGTTCGGCAGGCGCAGGCCGAAGACGCCGCCAAGCCCGCCGATCCAGGCCTCTCCGATGTGTTGACGGACTTGCTGCATGGCGTCGAAGGCGAGAATGCCACTTCAGGTCCGGACAAGCGCGTGCCTTTCGGCCGCGAGGAGGTCCAGCTTTCATTCGCGCCGCTGGTCAAGCAAACGGCACCCGCGGTGGTCAACGTCTATGCCTCGCAGACCGCCAAGGTGACATCGCCTTTCGAAGGCGATCCATTCTTCGAGGAATTCTTCGGCCGTGCCCAGCCGCGTGCGCAGTCTTCGCTCGGCTCGGGCGTGCTCGTCGATCCGAGCGGTGTCATCGTCACCAATTTCCACGTCATCAAGGATGCCGACGAGGTCAAGGTGGCGACCGCCGACGGCCGCGAATTCACCAGCAAGGTGATGCTGAAGGACGAAACGCTCGATCTCGCCGTGCTCAAGATCGAGTCCGACAAGCCGTTCCCGGTCATCGCCATCGGGGATTCCGACGCGCTTGAGGTCGGCGACCTGGTGCTGGCCATCGGCAACCCGTTCGGTGTTGGCCAGACCACCACCAGCGGCATCGTTTCCGCGCTTGCCCGCAGCCATATCGGCGTTTCGGATTCGGGTTATTTCATCCAGACAGACGCCGCCATCAATCCCGGCAATTCCGGCGGCGCGCTGATCAACATGGGCGGCCAGCTGGTCGGCATCAACACCGCCATCTACAGCCGCAGCGGCGGCTCGATCGGCATCGGGTTCGCCATCCCCGCCAACATGGTGCGGGCTTTCGCCGATGCCGCCAAGGCCGGTCTCGATTTCTTCGAACGGCCCTATATCGGCGCCGAATTCGAAGCGGTGACGCCGCAGATCGCTGAATCGCTCGGCATGGAAAAGCCGACCGGGGCGCTGGTCTCCTCGGTCGACGCGACCGGTCCCGCCGGCAAGGCAGGGCTGAAGCCGGGCGATGTCGTGCTGCAGATCAATGGCAAGCCGGTCGAGAGCATCGAGGCGCTCGACTACCGCATGGCGACACTGTCGATCGGCACCAAGGCGAATTTCGCGATCCTGACCAAGGGTCAGCAAGCGGCGATGGACATTGCGCTGGAGCGCGCGCCGGAGGGGGCAAAAGCCTCGGAAGTGACGCTGCATGGCCGCAGCCCGTTCTCGGGCGCGAAGGTCTCGGAACTGTCGCCGCGGCTTGCCCAGAAGCTTGGCTTGCGTACCGACCTCAAGGGTGTGACGGTGATCGATATCAATCGCGATTCGCCGGCCGCCGATTTCGGCTTTCAGCCAGGCGACATCGTGCGCGAGGTCAACGGCACCACCATCGACACCGCCGCAGTGCTGGCGCAGGTAGCCCAGCAGGATACGCGCTGGTGGCGCTTTACCGTCGAGCGCGGCGGGCAGATACTGCGCCAGGTTTTGCGTTACTGAGTTCGACCCTGAAGGGATCGCGCTCCAAACTTGGAGCAGGTCGGCGTTTCACCAAAACGCCGACCTGCTCTATATCCTTGTTTTGACGCAATCCCGGACGGAAAACCGCTTCACACTTTTCCTGGAATTGCTCTGAGGAAGTGCATGGCCGATCTGTTCAGCGTTGACGAACCGGAAAAGGTGCCGCCCGGACGGCCGCTGGCCGACAGGCTGCGTCCGAAGAATCTTGGGGAGGTCGTTGGCCAGGAACATCTGACGGGACCCGATGGCGCGCTGACCCGGTTGATCGGCTCCGGTTCGCTGGGATCGATGATCTTCTGGGGGCCGCCAGGCACCGGCAAGACCACGGTGGCGAGGCTGCTTGCCGGCGAGACCAGCCTTGCCTTCGAGCAGATATCGGCGGTCTTTTCCGGCGTCGCCGACCTGAAGAAAGTGTTCGAGGCGGCCAAGCTGCGCCGTGCCAACGGCCGCCAGACTTTGCTCTTCGTCGACGAGATTCATCGTTTCAACCGCGCCCAGCAGGATTCATTCCTCCCCGTCATGGAGGATGGGACGGTCGTGCTGGTGGGCGCCACCACCGAAAACCCGTCCTTCGAACTCAACGCGGCCTTGTTGTCGCGCGCGCGGGTCATGGTCTTTCATTCGCTGGGTGAGGACAGCATCGCCAAGCTGATGACGCGGGCGGAGGAGGCGGAGGGCAGGGCGCTGCCGCTTGATGATGAAGCACGCACGATGCTCATTCGTATGAGCGATGGCGACGGACGCGCATCGCTGACCCTGGCAGAAGAGGTCTGGCGCGCGGCCAAGCCGGGCGAGATATTCGATCCCGAAGGGCTTCAGCGCATCGTCCAGCGCCGTGCGCCGATCTACGACAAGGGCCAGGACGGCCATTACAACCTGATCTCGGCCCTGCACAAGTCGGTGCGCGGCTCGGATCCCGATGCCGCCCTCTACTATCTCGCGCGCATGTTCGATGCCGGGGAGGATCCGCTCTATCTCGGCCGCCGGCTGGTTCGCATGGCGATGGAGGACATTGGTCTGGCCGATCCGCAGGCCCTGGTCGTCGCCAACGCGGCCAAGGATGCCTATGACTATCTCGGCTCTCCGGAGGGCGAACTCGCCTTTGCCGAGGCCACCGTCTATCTCGCCACCGCGCCCAAATCCAATGCCGTTTACACTGCCTTCAAGGCTGCCACGCGGGCCGCCAAGGAACATGGCTCGCTGCTGCCGCCGAAGCACATTCTCAACGCGCCGACCAAGCTGATGAAGGAAGAGGATTACGGCGCCGGCTACCGCTACGACCATGATGAGCCAGATGCCTTTTCAGGCCAGGATTATTTTCCGGAAAAGATGGGCCGCCAGACCTTCTACGATCCGCCCGAGCGTGGTTTCGAGCGCGACATCAGGAAGCGGCTCGACTACTGGGCAAAGCTGCGCAAAGAGCGGGAATAGCCGGCTTGCGGAGCCCGGTGGCCTTGTCAGTGCGAAACGAGGCCTCGCCCTGGGGGATTTCCACTTCGGTTCTCCTGCATGGGCTGCTCGCCGCCAGCGTTATGTTGTTACCATCGCCGAAGCGCTCGAGCGGGCCAGAGGAGGAGCGCGTGTCGGTCGCCATCCTGACGCCACAGCAATTCGAGGTTGACAAGGCCGCCCGCACCTCCCATCGAGGAGGCACCCCGCGTACCCATGCCCGAGGCACCGGCGCCTGCTCCAAGCGCTCCTCGATTTCCCGCCACGCCCGCCATGATCCGCCCAACGCGGATGCTGTCGGCCAAGACCCTTGCCGATCCGCGCAGCAAGCAGGCCCGCGCCGATCTCAAGACCTTCGCATCCGATGAGCGCATGGTGCAGCTTTGCAATCTGGAGGCCATGGACCAAATCCGCCAATGGCATGCGGATTTCCAGCCGGAGCGGGTGGTGCCCTACGCGACCGCGGAGGAGAAGATCACCGGCACGACGATCGCCGCTAATGGTGCGGCCTTTCGCAGCCGTAAAAACTGGTACAGTCTGAAGTTCAAATGCCAGCTCGCCAAGGACGGCGAAAGCGTCATTGGCTTTGAATTTCTAGTCGGCGATCCCGTGGCCAGGGACAAATGGGACGAGCTTGGCTTGCCGGCAGTGCATTGACGCCCGGCAAACTCCACCAGGCAACCAGCCGGGCCAGACACCATGGCCGTTGTGCGGTGACCCAAAAAACCTTATCAAGGCGCACGGTCGGGCGGTGGCCGTTGCCATGATTGGGCACCTCATTCGCAACAGGATCGCGCTTCGCGCGTGGAAAAATGACAAAAACCCTTCGCAAATCCCTTCGCAAATTCGCCATTGCCATCCCGCTTCTCGCCCTTGGTTTCTATTTCATCCCCATCCTGACGACGATCTTCATCGTCTGTGGTCTGATCGACGTGTTGCGCAACGACAGGAAGGATTTGGCGCTGTTCAGTGGCTACTTCCTTGGCAACGGGCTCTTCACCTGGTTGCTGTCGCCCTTCAACCTGCTGGTCGATCTCCTGTGCTACAGAAATCCGGGCGTGTGGAAGCTGGAGCAGTTTCCCGCCGACTACCAGCGTGAGGTCAATGAGGTCCTTGATATCTTCAAGGCGCGCAAAGATGAGATCATCGCCGACATCGACGCCAATTTCGGCGCCGGCCGGCGCGGCATGTATGTCTACCAGTGGTACGGCAAGCACAGGATCGACAACGTCGAGGAATTCAACAAGGACTTCAAATACATCAAAACGATTGCCGTTTCCGTCTTCAGCAAGCGCGAATCGACCTCCTGGCATTTCGGACCGCTGCGGCTCAGCCTGCGTATCCTCTACAATCTGATCCCGGTGAAAGCGGAGATTTTCGTCGAATGCGGCAACGTCAAGAACTACTGGTACGACAATCCGCAGTTCATTTTCGACGACACGCTGCTGCATCGCTCGGTCAACGAGTATGATGGCCGCCGCTACTGCGTGTTCATGGATATTATCAGGCCATCCCCGGTGCCCCGCCTGATCGCTGGCATGCTTGCGGTCGTCTCGGTGAGCGTCGAGCGCATCAACTCGATGTTCTACAAGAACTGGAAGATGATTGGCTCGACAAAGCCAAAGAAGGTCGAAACCACCTAAGTTGAAGATCTGTCGATACTGCCGGCGGAGCCGGCAGTATCCTGAATGCGTCACGGCAGTGATTGCGCTACGTGAGTTGGAAGCCCGGTTCTTGATAGGTCGACTATCTCTGCCATCCCGAAGCTGCGTCACCTCGCTCAAGGGATTGACGCCGGCGTCCTCGCGGGGGCAGTAAAGTTCTATGTTCAATCTGCTTCTCGTAGCCGTCGGCGGCGGCATCGGCGCCGGCATCCGCCATCTGACCAGCATGGGCGCGCTGCGCCTCGTCGGTCCCAACTATCCCTGGGGCACGATGGCGATCAACATCGTCGGCTCGTTTGCGATGGGGCTGTTCATCGCCATCCTTGCGCGTCGCGGAGGGTCCGATGAGGTCAGGCTGTTCGTTGCTACCGGCATTCTCGGAGGCTTCACCACCTTCTCCGCCTTTTCGCTCGACTTCGCCGCCCTGTGGGAACGAGGCTCGACACTGCCGGCATTCGGATATGCGCTTGCCAGCGTCGTTGGCGCGATCATTGCCCTGTTTCTGGGACTTTGGCTCGCAAGAACCGTTTCATAATGTTATTGCCGCGCCAAGCGCAGGCCAAGAGCCCTGCTCGGGAAACGGATAAGCGAAGAAGACATGGCAGGCGTTGAACAGATCACTGTGGAGGCCGGCGAGGCGGGCATGCGGCTCGATCGCTGGTTCAAGACGCATTTCCCGGGCCTTGGCTTCGGCCATCTACAGAAGCTGCTGCGCTCCGGCCAGATCCGCGTCGATGGCGGCCGGGTCAAGGCCGACACCCGCGTCGAGCCGGGGCAGATGGTCCGCGTTCCGCCGCTCGAGGTGGACAAGAAGGGCGAGAGTGCGCTCACCGGCCACTCGATCCGCAACCAGGGCGACGCCGATGTGCTCGCCAAGATGCTGATCCACGAGGATCCCAAGGTCTTCGTCTTCAACAAGCCGGCGGGCCTCGCCGTTCAGGGCGGCTCCGGCGTTACCCGCAATGTCGACGACATGCTGGAAGCCTGGCGCAGCCAGAAAGGCGAGAAGCCGCGGCTGGTGCACCGGCTCGACCGCGACACGTCGGGCGTGCTGGTGGTGGCCCGCACCAGGCTGGCCGCGATGAAGCTTTCAGAGGCGTTCCGGGCGCGGGAAACCAAGAAGACCTACTGGGCGCTGGTCAAGGGCGTGCCGCCCAAGCGCGAGGACAAGATCTCGACCTGGCTGATCAAGGAGGCTACGCCGGACGGCGACCGGGTGCGCATTGCCGCGCACGGCGAAAAAGGCGCCGACCATGCCGTGTCCTATTATCGCATTATCGAGCAGGCGGCGCAGACCATGACCTGGCTGGAGATGGAACCTTATACCGGCCGCACACACCAGCTTCGCGTCCATGCCGCCCATATCGGCTGCCCGATCATCGGCGACCCGAAATACTTCGAGGCCGACACCAACTGGGATTTTCCTGGCGGCATTCAAAACCGCCTGCATCTGCACGCGCGCCGCATCATTATCCCGCACCCGGACAAGGGCGTCATCGACGTCACCGCTCCGATGCCGCCGCATATGCGCCAGAGCTGGAACCTGATCGGCTTCGACGACGCCAGCGCGGAGGACTAACCGTGAGCGGCGCCACCGATGCGCTCGATCGGCGCGACGCGGTCGACATGGCCGCAGCCGCCATCATGGTCGGCCTGACCTTTTCCTGGGGGCTGAACTACGTCGCCGCCAAGATCTCCTATGCAGGCTATGATCCCGTCTTCCTATCGATCGCGCGTTCGGTCATCGGTGGTTTCTGCGTCTTTCTCTGGTGCCGCTGGCGCGGCATTGCGCTGTTCAGCAGGGATGGGACATTGCCGGCGGGCATTGCGGTCGGCGTGCTTTTCGGCGTCGAGTTCCTTTGTCTCTACGTTGGCCTGGAGCATACGACCGTGGCGCGCAATACGCTGCTGGTCAACTCAATGCCGTTCTGGATGCTGATCGGCGGCCATTTCCTACTCGGCGAACAGATCACCATGCGCAAGTTCCTCGGCCTGCTGTTGGCCTTCGCCGGTCTTGCCACGGTCTTTTCCGACAAGCTCGGCGGTAGCGGAGACATGCTGTTCGGTGATCTCCTGAGCCTCGGTTCGGGGTTTTTCTGGGCCCTGACCAATATCCTTATCAAACGATCGAAACTGGTCGAGGCGAGTGCGGAAAAACTGCTGCTCTATCAACTCGCCGGCGCGGCGATCGTTGGCATGATGGTGCTGCCTCTTGCCGGCCCACCGGTGCGCGATCCCTCCCTGTTGCCGACATTGGCGCTGCTTTTCCAGGCGGTCTATATCGTCGCTTTCACCTATGTGCTCTGGTTCTGGCTGCTGCGCCGCTATCCGGCTTCAGGCTTGTCCAGCTTCACCTTCCTGTCGCCGGTCTTCGGTGTCCTGTGCGGTGCGATCATCTTGAACGAGCCGCTGACCATTCGCATTTTTCTTGCACTTGGCTTGATTGCGGCCGGCCTGATCATCGTCAACCGGCCGGCACGCAAGCTGATACCGGTGTAAGAAAGGCACTTCATGCGTGATATCCTCAACGACCTCGAAGCGGGCAAGTATCTTTCCGATCCGGATCCGGTGCGTCGCGCCCAGATCCAGATGAAGACGCCGCTGCCTAAGCGCTTCTATAAGGAGGTCTCGGTCGCGTCGGCGGAAGGTGGCTTTGCCGTCCATCTCGACGGCAAGCCAGTGCGCACGCCGGGCAAGGCAATGCTGGCGCTGCCGACCGAGGCGGCCGCGACGCTGGTTGCCGGCGAGTTCGCGGAACAGGGCGAGACGATCAATCCGATGACGATGCCGGTGATGCGGCTGGTCAACACCGCCATCGATGGCGTGGCCAGCGATCCGCAGGCGGTGCTGGAAGACATTCTGCGTTTTGCCTCGTCGGATCTGCTCTGTTATCGCGCCGATGCCCCGCAAGGGCTGGTCGAGCGGCAGAACGAGCGGTGGGATCCCGTCATCGACTGGGCTCGCGCAGCACTTGGGGCCCGTTTCAACCTTGCCGAGGGCATCATCCATGTCGAGCAGCCACGCGAAACCATTGCCGTGCTGGGCAGCCATCTGGCGCAACGCGCCGAACCGCTGCGCCTTGCCGCCATCCATGTCATGACATCGTTGACCGGCTCGGCATTGCTGGCGTTGGCGGTCGATTTCGGCGAGCTCGACGGCGAGGAGGCCTGGGCCGCCGGCCATGTCGATGAGGACTGGCAGATCGCACAGTGGGGACAGGACGCCGAAGCCGTCGCGCGCCGCGCCGCTCGCAAACGGGACATGATGGCCGCCGTCAGCTTGCTCGAAGCGCTGCGGGCCTGAGGGCTTCGCTCCGCCTTCGCACTGCACCTAATACGAAAGTCATAATCCCATCGTCGCGGTGCCCTTTCCCCGCCCTTTCTGCCATTTTTCCTGTGTTGGCTGCGTCTTTGAGTCCGCGTTCGGAGGAGAACGCGGACGTCGGCGCGCAGCATCGAGGTCTCACGGGAGGATAGCTCTATGGCAATGGCATCGACCGCCGGCGGAACGAGCCGCGGCATGACGCGGGAGGAGAAGAAAGTCATCTTCGCTTCCTCGCTCGGCACTGTTTTCGAATGGTACGATTTCTATCTCTACGGCTCACTGGCGGCTTTCATCGGCTCGACCTTTTTCAGTCCGACCATTCCCGAGGCAACGCGCAACATCTTCGCGCTGCTGGCCTTTGCCGCAGGCTTCCTGGTTCGACCGTTCGGCGCGCTGCTGTTCGGTCGCATCGGCGACCTCGTCGGCCGCAAATACACGTTCCTGGTCACAATGACGATCATGGGCCTGTCGACCTTCCTGGTCGGTCTGCTGCCCGGCTATGCAACCTTGGGCATCGCGGCTCCGGTGATCCTTATCGTCCTGCGCATGCTGCAGGGTTTGGCGCTGGGCGGCGAATATGGCGGCGCGGCGACCTATGTCGCCGAACATGCACCCGATGACCGCCGTGGCTTCTACACCTCGTGGATCCAGACGACCGCGACGCTCGGCCTGTTCCTGTCGCTGATCGTCATCCTGATCGTGCAGGGATCGCTGAGCAAGGAGACCTACGCCGCCTGGGGCTGGCGCATTCCGTTCATCGTCTCTTTCCTGCTGCTCGCCGTTTCGATCTGGATCCGGTTGTCACTCTCGGAGTCTCCGACCTTCCAGAAGATGAAGGACGAAGGCAAGGGCTCAAAGGCGCCGCTCTCGGAAGCCTTTGGTCAGTGGAAGAACGCCAAGATCGCGCTCCTGGCGCTGCTCGGCCTCACAGCCGGTCAGGCCGTGGTTTGGTACAACGGCCAGTTCTACGCGCTGTTCTTCCTGCAGAATGTGCTGAAGGTCGACGCGCAGTCGGTCAACATCATGATCGCCATCGCGCTGGCTATCGGCTCGATCTTCTTCGTCGTCTTCGGCTGGCTCTCCGACAAGATCGGCCGCAAGCCGATCATCATGGCTGGCCTTGCGCTGGCCATTGTCTGTACCTTCCCGCTGTTCAAGGCGTTGACCTGGGCCGCTAATCCGGCGCTCGCCAAGGCTCAGCAGAGCACTCGGGCAACGGTGACGGCAGCTCCCGGCGACTGCAAGTTCCAGTTCAATCCGGTCGGCACGGCGAAGTTCACGACGTCCTGCGACATCGCGACTTCGTTCCTGACCAAGAACTCGGTTCCCTATGAAGTGGTGTCGACGGCTGCGGCCGGGACGCCTGCGTCAGTCAAGATCGGTACAGAGACAGTGGCGTCCTACGATGCGGTCGCCGCCGGCGATCAGGCCAAGGCTAAGGACGCCGCCTTCGTCAAGGCAGTCAACATGTCCTTGCAGGACGGCGGCTATCCGCTGAAGCGAGCGCCGATCAAGGTCGCGGACCAGAAACTCGATGCCTTCATCGCAGCCAATCCTGAACTTAAGCTCGACGCAGCCGCCATCCGCGGCGGTGAAAAGGCAGCGGTGCCGACCGACCAGGCGGTTAAGGACAAGCTCTTGACCGCCGATGAGGCAGCGGGCGCACCCGAGGTCACCGTCTACAACATACCGGGCGGCGGTGCCTTTGCCATGTTCGCCGATCCGGCGGCGGTTAACTGGCCGATGACGATCGGCATCCTGTTCATCCTGGTCCTGTTCGTGACCATGGTCTATGGGCCGATCGCGGCCATCCTTGTCGAGATGTTCCCGACTCGCATTCGCTACACGGGCATGTCATTGCCCTACCACATCGGCAATGGCTGGTTCGGCGGCCTGCTGCCGGCGACGGTGTTCGCGCTCAGCGCCTACAAGGGCGACATCTACTACGGCCTTTGGTATCCGGTGGTCATCGCGGCGATGACGCTGATCATCGGCATGATCTTCGTCAAGGACACGCTCGGCACCGACCTGCACGCCAAGGAATAGTCGGTAGGCCAGAACGAAAAGCCCGGCGCGAGCGATCGCGCCGGGCTTTTTTATTCAAGATCGACGTGGAAGGGTTCAGCCCTTCCGCTGCGGGTCTTCTTCCTCGACGGCGGCCTCGTGGTACCAGCCATCGAAATCGGCGTGCTCGCCGCGAAGCGCGGCAAGCTCTGCCGCGAATTTGGCCTTGGCGCCTAAATTTAAGGCAGACCTGCGCGCTGCCAGCGGGAACATCAGGATTTTCGCCGACGGACGCGATTGCGTGACTTGCATTGCCGGTCTCCCCGCTTTTTCAGGCGTTCGTTGATTCAGCTTTCACCAAAATAGGTCCTGCGATTCATTTAGGCAATATGCCTATGAAAAGATCATGATTTGCCTATGATTTAAGCAATATCGGCGCCTGGATCATCCGCAAGCATTGCTGATGCGGCTCATTAAAATAATCGCCTGGGCACGATCATTTTGCCGCACCCTGCGAGAGCCGAGTGGCACACGAATTGCTTTTTTATCCATCGGCAGGCCGGCCTGTTTCGGCCATGCATCGACATCCGCCTGCTTGCGGTGTCCAAGCAACGAGAGGCTCTAGAATGACCAAATACAAGCTCGAGTATATCTGGCTCGATGGATACACCCCGGTCCCGAATCTTCGCGGCAAGACGCAGATCAAGGAATTCGCTGAGTTCCCGACGCTCGAGCAGCTGCCGCTGTGGGGTTTCGACGGATCCTCGACGCAGCAGGCCGAGGGCCACAGCTCCGATTGCGTGCTGAAGCCGGTCGCGGTCTATCCCGATCCGGCCCGCACCAACGGCGTGCTCGTCATGTGCGAAGTCATGATGCCCGACGGTGTTACGCCGCATGCATCCAACAAGCGCGCCACCATCCTCGACGACGAAGGCGCCTGGTTCGGCTTCGAGCAGGAATATTTCTTCTACAAGGACGGCCGTCCGCTCGGCTTCCCCGAGAGCGGCTATCCCGCACCACAGGGGCCGTACTATACCGGCGTCGGCTACTCCAATGTCGGCTCCGTTGCGCGCCAGATCGTCGAGGAACATCTTGATCTCTGCCTCGCGGCCGGCATCAACCATGAAGGCATCAACGCCGAAGTGGCGAAGGGGCAGTGGGAATTCCAGATATTCGGCAAGGGTTCCAAAAAGGCCGCCGACCAGATGTGGATGGCCCGCTATCTGATGCAGCGCTTGACCGAAAAGTACGGCATCGACATCGAATACCACTGCAAGCCCCTCGGCGACACCGACTGGAACGGCTCGGGCATGCATGCCAATTTCTCGACCACCTATATGCGTGAAGTCGGCGGCAAGGCCTATTTCGAAGCGCTGATGGCGGCTTTCGACAAGAACCTGATGGACCACATCGCCGTCTACGGCCCGGACAACGACAAACGTCTGACCGGCAAGCACGAGACCGCGCCGTGGAACAGGTTCAGCTATGGCATCGCCGATCGCGGCGCCTCGATCCGCGTCCCGCATTCGTTCGTCAAGAACGATTACAAGGGCTATCTGGAGGACCGCCGTCCGAACTCGCAGGGCGACCCCTACCAGATCGCCTCGCAGATCCTGAAGACGATCGCTTCGGTGCCGGCGAGCGCAGAGATTTCGGCCGCCGCCTGATCCGTTTTGCGGGCGCTTCAATGCGCGGCAGATGGATGTTCTTGCATACAGGCCTGGGCGGAAGCGCCCGGGCCTTTCTTTTTACCGACCCGACATGACGCCACGCGCGGTCAGCGTCGTCACCGACTGCCCCGGAGCGGCGAATTCCCCCAAAAAAGTCAGGTTGAAAAACAAAGAGCGGTTTCACCGAAACGAGCGGCTTTGGCTGACGCTCCTTGCCGCTACTCGTCTCGTGCGGTTCCAAGTTTTCATTGAAAAAGCCCGGAAAACAGCCTGTTTCAGCTCGGTTCGTACGCGGCGGTCCTTTATATAAGCCACTGTTCATACATTGAAATCGGCGATTTATGCCTCCGTGTGGCGGCGTTGACAGGCTACGCCGCGGCATGCGTATTCGTGGCCTTGGGGTTACGCCAAGCGATGCTGTTCGAACGGGGCGGGGGTTTCGTGAACGACGGCATTGGCGGGGGCGCCGGACGAGCGGGCATTGCAGCCTGAGGCAGTGTGCCGCTCGCTCCTGGCGATTGATTGCGTCCCCCAAAAAAGCAAGTTGACCATCGTTGCGTGGCTGGCCGCACGCAATCCATAGATGAGCCTTTGGATCAGCAAAAAGCCCTTGAAGGGGAAAACCTTCAAGGGCCTTGAAACATTATTCGAGCGGAATCCTAGACCGAATAGTACATGTCGTACTCGACCGGATGCGGGGTCATTTCGAAGCGCATCACTTCGGCCATCTTGAGCTCGATATAGCTGTCGATCTGGTCGTCGTCGAAGACGCCGCCGGCCTTCAGGAAGCCGCGGTCCTTGTCGAGGCTCTGGAGCGCTTCGCGCAGCGAACCGCAGACGGTCGGGATCTTCTTCAGTTCCTTCGGCGGCAGGTCGTAGAGATCCTTGTCCATCGGCTGTCCCGGATGGATCTTGTTCTTGATGCCGTCGAGACCTGCCATCAGCATGGCGGCGAAAGCGAGGTAGGGGTTCGCGCCCGGATCGGGGAAGCGGACTTCGACGCGCTTGGCCTTTGGTGAGCTGCCGAACGGGATGCGGCAGGAAGCCGAACGGTTGCGCGCCGAATAGGCGAGCAGCACCGGCGCCTCGTAGCCCGGCACCAGGCGCTTGTAGGAGTTGGTCAGCGGGTTGGTGAAGGCGTTGATCGCCTTGGCATGCTTGATGATGCCGCCGATGTAGAACAGGCAGCTCTCCGAAAGACCGGCATATTCATTGCCGGCGAAAGTCGGCTTGCCGCCTTTCCAGATCGACTGGTGAACGTGCATGCCCGAGCCGTTGTCGCCGAAGATCGGCTTCGGCATGAAGGTGGCCGTCTTGCCATAGGCATTGGCGACCTGGTGCACGACGTACTTGTAGATCAGCATCTTGTCGGCGTTGCGGACAAGCGTGTCGAACTTGATGCCGAGCTCGTGCTGGGCGGCTGCCACCTCGTGGTGGTGCTTTTCGACGCGAACCCCCATTTCAGCGAGCACCGTCAGCATCTCGGAGCGCATGTCCTGCGCCGAATCGATCGGCGGCACCGGGAAATAGCCACCCTTGATGCGCGGGCGGTGGCCGAGGTTGCCGGTCTCGTAATCGGTGTCGTCGTTCGACGGCAGTTCCGTCGAATCGAGCTTGAAGCCGGTGTTATAGGGATCGGCCTTGTATTTCACGTCATCGAACACGAAGAACTCGGCTTCCGGGCCGACATAGATGGTGTCGCCGATGCCTTCCGACTTCATGTAGGCCTCGGCCTTCTTGGCGGTACCGCGCGGGTCGCGGTTGTAGGATTCGCCCGAGACCGGATCGAGAATGTCGCACAGGATGACCATGGTCGACTGCGCGAAGAACGGGTCCATGTGGACGGTGTCCGGATCGGGCATCAGCACCATGTCGGACTCGTTGATGGCCTTCCAGCCGGCGATCGAGGAGCCGTCGAACATGACACCGTCGGCGAACATGTCTTCCTCGACCTCGACGACATCCATGGTGACGTGCTGCAGCTTGCCCTTCGGGTCGGTGAAGCGCAGGTCGACGAATTTCACGTCGTTGTCCTTGATCTGCTTCATGATGTCTT
The DNA here is from genome assembly GCF_006442275.1 of Mesorhizobium sp. B2-3-10. Taxonomy (NCBI): domain Bacteria; kingdom Pseudomonadati; phylum Pseudomonadota; class Alphaproteobacteria; order Hyphomicrobiales; family Phyllobacteriaceae; genus Mesorhizobium; species Mesorhizobium sp. B2-3-10. The sequence continues at coordinate 131,203 of NZ_VFVT01000002.1, read as the reverse complement.
TGGCTGTCGTCATGTCATGTAATCCCTGTGTGCTGACGTTTTTTGATGGATGACGTTTTTTAGAGGATGACCGGTTCGGATCAAACCGCGTCCATTCCGGTTTCGCCGGTGCGGATGCGCACCACTTCCTCGATGTTGGAGACGAAGATCTTGCCGTCGCCGATCCGGCCGGTCTGGGCCGCCTTGCGGATAGCCTCGATCGCGCCTTCCACGGCATCGTCGCCGAGCACGACCTCGATCTTCACCTTGGGCAGGAAGTCGACGACATATTCGGCGCCGCGGTAGAGTTCGGTGTGACCCTTCTGGCGCCCGAACCCCTTGGCCTCGGTCACGGTAATGCCTTGCAGTCCGGCCTCCTGAAGCGCTTCCTTCACTTCGTCCAGCTTGAATGGCTTGATGATCGCTTCGATCTTTTTCATGTAAAAAGTGGCCTCCACTGCCAAAAAAACGGGTTGTGAGCCCCCGCTTGCGCCTCAATCAAGCACGAACTGTGCCAGTCGGAGGGAACAGAAGCGGTGTCATACGATTTCAAAGTCATGTCACCCCCAGATGCAAATTCGCGTCATGCGCTGCATTGGAAGCGGCATGAATGGCTGTAGCCTATCCGGCACTCCTGTGCATGTCTGCCCAATATCTGGGCAAATTGCTCATCTGGTGCGCAGATCGGTGCCTGCAATCCTCGCGCCGATCGACGTGCTCATGACAGCGCCAACTCCTCCCCGTTTGCGTCGCGCCGAAAACTGGACAATGCTTGATCGAATGCGGATCGGCAATCCATGAGCCACGAACTTCTTACCTCCGCCGAGATGGGCGAGGCGGATCGGCTGACAATTGCAGCAGGTCCAACCGACGGCGTTGGATTGATGCGCCGTGCCGGGCAGGCCGTCGCGACCGAAGTGCTCAGCCGCTATCCCTCGGCAGCGCATGTCCATGTGTTATGCGGCCCGGGCAACAATGGCGGCGACGGTTATGTCGTCGCTCGCATTCTGGCCGGCAGCGGTGTCGCCACCACGATCTGGACGTCTGGCCCGCCGAGGCTGGGTAGCGACGCGGCACTCGCCGCCGCGGAATGCCCCATCAAGCCCCGGCCGCTATCGGACTTTGATCCCGGTCCCCGCTCGATCGTGGTCGATGCGCTTTATGGGGCAGGGCTGTCCAAGCCGCTGTCCGGCGACGCCGCCAGGGCGGTCGATCTGGCCGCCAAGCTGCATTTGCGGGTTGTCGCCGTCGACCTGCCTTCCGGCATTTCCGGTGACAGCGGCAAAGTGCTCGGCACATCGTTTTCAGCAGAGCTCACCGTGACCTTCGCGCGCAAGAAGCCCGGCCATCTGCTGCTGCCGGGCCGGGAAAGATGCGGCGAGATCGTGCTTGCCGATATCGGCATCGGGGCGGAGATCATCGCAACGCTGCAGCCCCGCACGTTCGAGAACGGACCAGCGCTTTGGCAGCGCGAATTGCCGGTGCCGGCCATCGATGCCCACAAATACAAGCGCGGTCATGTCGGCGTCTTTTCCGGCGGGCCGAGCGCCACAGGCGCCGCGCGGCTCTCAGCGCTAGCCGCTGCCCGAAGCGGGGCAGGGGCGGTGACGGTTCTGTCGCCGGGCAACGCCATGCAGGTCAATGCCGCGCACCTGACCTCGATCATGCTGCGCAAGGCCGACGATGCTGCCGACATTGAAGCATTCGTCAGGGAGCGCCGGCCATCGGCGTTTGTGCTCGGACCCGGCTTTGGCATCGGTGAGAAAACCCGGGCGTTCGCACTTGCGCTACTCGCGTCGGGCAAGCCGGCGGCCGCGTCCGCCGGAATTGACGGCCTTGTCTTCGACGCCGACGCGATCACCTCGTTTCGTGAGGCGCCGGATGTCTTGTTCGAAGCCGCCCGCAGGCCGGACGCGCCCGCGCTGGTGATGACACCGCACGAAGGCGAATTCGCCAGGCTGTTCGCGGACATCGCCGATGACGACGTCTCGTCCAAGCTGGACAAGGCACGCGCGGCGGCAGCGCGCGCCAATGCCGTCATCGTCTACAAGGGCGCCGACACGGTGATCGCCGCTCCCGACGGCCGGGCAGCGATCAATGCCAACGGCGCGGCCTGGCTTGCCACCGCAGGATCGGGCGATGTGTTGTCCGGCGTCACGGCCGGATTGCTTGCCCAAGGCATGCCGGCTTTCGAAGCGGCCTGCGCGGCGGTCTGGATCCATGCCGAGGCCGGCAGCAGGTTCGGACCAGGATTGATCGCCGAGGATTTGCCGTTGGCGACGGTGCCGGTGCTGCGCGAATTGGTGGCTGCCGGAGGAGGGCGCTGTTCAACCGCACTTGAGCGATGACCTCGATGCGTTCACAGCGGGATGTTGTCGTGCTTCTTCCAGGGGTTCTGGATATCCTTGTTGCGCAGCATGCGAAGCGCCCGGGCCATGCGGCGGCGGGTCGAATGCGGCATGATCACCTCGTCGACATAGCCGCGCTCGGCGGCCACGAAAGGCGACAGGAAGCGGTCCTCGTAAGCCTTTGTATGAGCCGCGATCTTTTCGGCATCGCCGATGTCCTTGCGGTAGATGATCTCGACCGCGCCTCTCGCCCCCATGACGGCGATCTGCGCCGTCGGCCAGGCATAATTTATGTCGCCGCGCAGATGTTTTGACGCCATCACATCATAGGCGCCGCCATAGGCTTTGCGGGTGATGACGGTGATCTTCGGCACGGTCGCCTCGGCATAGGCGAAAAGCAGCTTGGCGCCGTGCTTGATCAGCCCGCCATATTCCTGCGCCGTGCCCGGCAAAAAGCCTGGAACATCGACAAAGGTAACGATGGGAATAGAAAAACAGTCGCAGAAGCGCACGAAGCGCGCCGCCTTGCGGCTGGCGTCGGAATCGAGCACGCCGGCCAGCACCATCGGCTGGTTGGCGACAAAGCCGACGGTACGGCCTTCGACCCGGCCGAAACCGGTGACGATGTTCTTGGCAAAACTCTGCTGGATCTCGAAGAAGTCACCTTCGTCGGCGACCTTCAGGATCAATTCCTTGATGTCGTAGGGCTTGTTGGCGTTGTCGGGGATCAGCCGGTCGAGCGACATGTCATGGTCGGTGACCGACTGGTAGCATTCGATCTCAGGGATCTCCGACGTGTTGGAAGCTGGCAACAGGTCGATCAGCCGCCGCATCTGCAAGAGCGCCTCGACGTCATTGTCATAGGCGCCGTCGGCGATCGAGGACTTCGTCGTGTGCACCGATGCGCCGCCGAGGCTCTCGGCGGTCACCGTCTCATTGGTCACGGTCTTCACCACGTCCGGTCCGGTGACGAACATGTAGGAGGTGTCGCGCACCATGAAGATGAAGTCGGTCATGGCGGGCGAATAGACGTCACCGCCGGCGCATGGGCCCATGATGACCGAAATCTGCGGAATGACGCCGGACGCAAGCACGTTGCGCTGAAAGATCTCGGCATAGCCGCCGAGGGCTGCCACGCCCTCCTGGATACGCGCCCCGCCGGCATCGTAGAGGCCGATGATTGGCGCATGGTTGCGCAGCGCCATCTCCTGCACCTTGATGACCTTCTCGGCATGGGCTTCCGACAGCGAACCGCCGAAGACGGTGAAATCCTTGGCGAAGAGGTAAACGGGACGGCCATTGACCGTGCCCCAGCCCGTGACGACGCCATCGCCGGCGATCTTTGTCTTCTCCATGCCGAAATCGGTCGAGCGGTGCTCGACATACATGTCGAATTCCTCGAATGAGCCTTCGTCGAGAAACACTTCGATGCGTTCGCGCGCGGTGAGCTTGCCCTTCTTGTGCTGCGCATCGATACGGGCCTGGCCACCACCCATGCGGGCGATGTCGCGCCGCCGCTCGAGTTCCTTCAGCACGTCCTTCATCGTTCGATCCCCAAAATCGGAAGCTGCGTTTGTGGTAATGATGCCGGTCGGGGAGTGCAAGCGTCGGCTTTTTGGCTGGTTTTTGCTGCACCGCAACATTGCGCCCCTTGCATTCCAGGCCGAACTCAGCCATATGCAGCCCATAGGCGCTTGGGCCGGGAGATTCCGGCCTTCTCGACAAATGAGACTGGTTGCGTCTGTTTTCCCTCTTTCCGGTATATCGGCCCTCTTCCGATACATCACGAAGTGGCGAAAAAGCCCCGTGGCATGATGCCTGCGGGCACGACAGCGCAGCCGAGTGGACGCACGCGTCCGCCCGCCTTGTCGTTTCATATAAAATTTTCGACGGCAGGTTGCGCCCTGCCGCCATTGACGTTTGCGGCCAGAGGCCGCGTGAAAGAAGATTATTTTGACCAACGAAAACACATTGCCCGGCAACGACACCGCGGAACTCTCCGGTTTCGCGGCGCTGGGAATTACCGGTGCGCTGCTCAAGGCCACCCACAATGCCGGCTTCGCCGAACCGAAGCCGATCCAGATGCAGGCTATCCCGCCGCAGCTGGAAGGCCGTGATATTTTCGGCATCGCCCAGACCGGCTCCGGCAAGACCGCTGCCTTCGCGCTGCCGATCCTGTCGAAGATCATCGCACTCGGCACCAAGCGGCGCGCCAAGACGACCCGCGCGCTCATCCTGGCGCCGACCCGCGAACTCGCGGTGCAGATCGAGGACACCATCAAGATCCTCGCCAAGGGCGCGCATGTCTCGACGGCACTCGTGCTGGGCGGTGTATCGCGCTTCAGCCAGGTGAAGAAGGTTGCTCCCGGCGTCGATATCCTCATCGCCACGCCCGGCCGGTTGACCGACCTGGTGCGCGAGGGCGACCTCATCCTCTCCGACACCAAATGGCTGGTGCTGGACGAGGGCGACCGCATGCTCGACATGGGCTTCATCAACGATGTCAAGCGCATCGCCAAGGCGACCGCGCCCGATCGTCAGACGGCGCTGTTCTCGGCCACCATGCCGGACGAGATCGCCGAACTCGCCAAGGGCCTCCTGAAGAACCCGGTCCGCATCGAGGTCTCGCCGCAAAGCACCGCGGCGGCCGAGATCGTCCAGGGCGTCGTCTTCGCCCGCACCAAGCAGAAGCGCCAGGTGCTGTCGACGATGCTCGCCGACGAAGCGATGAAGTCCGTCATCATCTTTTCGCGCACCAAGCATGGCGCGGACCGGGTGACCAAGGACCTGGAACGCGACGGCTTCAAGGCCGCCGTCATTCACGGCAACAAGTCGCAGAATGCCCGTCAGAAGGCACTGAACGATTTCCGTGATGGATCGGTGCGCATTCTGGTCGCGACCGACATCGCCGCGCGCGGCATCGACGTGCCCGGCATCAGCCATGTCGTGAATTTCGACCTGCCGGACGAAGCCGAAAGCTATGTCCACCGTATCGGCCGCACCGGCCGCAACGGTATGGATGGCATCGCGATCACGCTCTGCGATCCTTCGGAGAACAGCAAGCTGCGTCAGGTCGAGCGCATCATCCGCACGAAGCTGCCAATCGTTGCCGACCATCTCGGCAGCCCCGATCCCGCACGCAATCCTGCGGAAAAGAACGAGCGCTTCGAACCTGCCAACGATCGCGACCGCAATGGCCGTCGCGACGGCAGGCGGCCGGGCGGCGAGAAGAAGCCGAACAACGGCTTCGGCAAGAAGCGTTTCGGCGACAAGCCGGCCTTTGCCGGTGAGCGCAAGCCGGAAGGTGCAAAACCCTTCAAGGGCAACAACAAGCGCCGCTTCGGCGGCAAGCGTCCGGCCGCACGGGCTGCCTAACGAAACCTCGCGGCAACCGGCCAGTTCCTAACGGTTGCCTGGTGCCGACTACGAATGAAACGGTGGCTGAACATTGCTTCAGCCGCCGTTTTGTCTTCGAACCTCACTTCGCCACCGCTTCGATCCAGACGGCAATTCGTTGCGCCAGGAATGCGGTGGTGGATGGCGATAGCGCGTCGCCGGCAATGACATGGTTGTCTGGATCGCCAGTGCTTTCGATGGGCACCAGCTCATGCGCGGCACCCCAGCGCGCGGCGATCTCACGCGTGCGGTCGGGTCGCACGACCTTGTCTATATCCGAGAAGATGAACAGGGCGGGAATGGTCGCCTTCTCCACCGGCGCGCCATAGGCAAGGTCGGTCAGCGCCTGCATAGGCATCGTCGCGGCGATTGGATATCTGGTGGTCCAGAATTTCTCATGCAGCGCGTTGCGCGGCGCGAAGCTGCGTTCCTTGCCGGCGACGAGTTCGGCGATCTGCTTGCCCCAGGGCATGGTCAGGATCTCGGCGCCGGATGCTTTCACGCCGAAATTGGGCGAGATGAATGCAATGGCCGCCACACCCTCGGATGCCCCGGGCTGCGTCACTGCCCAGGCCGCCAGCGCGCCGCCGGTCGACGTCGAGATGACGATCACCTTGTCGCCGATTGCCCGGCCGATGGCGAGCGCCTCCTCATAGTCGTTGATCCAGGCGTTGACGCTGCCTTGCGTCATCGCCGCGCCGTCCTGCCCGTGGCCGGTGAGGCGGGTGTAGAACAGGTTGGCGTCGAGCTGGTCGGCCACGTCGTCGGGCAAGGGTCGGATCTCGCCCTTCGATGCGGAAAAGCCGTGGATGTAGACGATCGACAGCGGTGTCTTTGCGTGCACCATTGGGTTGGCCCAGACGATCTCCTTCTCCAGCCCGTCGCGGATACCGGGTACGGCAGCCTCCGCTTTTGCCACATAGGCCTGTGGGTCGTCGCCGATGGCGGAAGGATCGAAACGGATCGTGGTGTCGACGGGTACGCGCGGACCCAATAGGAAGCTCAGTGCGAGGACGGCGATCAGGCCCAGCACAGCAAGCACGATCCGTCGCCCCATCGCAGACTCCACGAACAACATTCAAACTATGGTGGTGACCATGAACAGGCAACGGCCGTTCAGGCGGCCAAGCCACCAATCCTGTGGGCATTATTTGTTGGGCGGTTTGCGCTCATAATGCAGCGGGCGCGCTTTCCAGCTGGTCGTCAGGCTGATCACCCATCGGCATAGCGGCCTTGGCAGCATGCCGAGAATTTTCAACGGCCAGCTCGTTCTGTACGGGAACGTCACTTCGAAGCCGCCGGATTTGATTCCCCGCACCATGCGGCGCGTCGCGCGGCCGACCGGCATCAGGCCAGGCATCGGCAGCATGTTCTTTTCCGTCAATGGCGTGTCGACAAAACCGGGGTTGATCACCTGGACGCGGATGTTCATCTTGTCGAAATCATATTTCAGCGACTCGGCCAGAATGTTGATAGCCGCCTTGGTACCGCCATAGGCCGCCGTGGTCGGCCAGCCGAAATAGGCGGTCACCGAGCCGACCAGAACGACATGCCCACGCGCGCGCACCCGCATATGCTCGACGACAGGCACCAGCCCATTGATGATGCCGAAATAGTTGACTTCGAAGGAGCGGCGGAAATCCTTGACGATGAGGGACTCTCCGGGTGTCGAGATGTAATTTCCGGCATTGAAGATGGCGAGCACGATCGGCCCGAGGTCGTTCTCGATCGCCGCCACCGTTCTTGCCATGCGCGGCTCGTCGGTGACGTCGCAGGGAAAGGACACGACTTTGCCCGGCATCTGCGCGGTCTCGACGATGAGCGTGTCGATCGGATCGTCGTCCAGCGCTGTCACAGCCACCGCATAGCCTTGTGACGCCAGATCCCTGGCCAGCGAGCGGCCAATGCCGCTGCTGCCGCCGGTGACCCAGGCTACGCCGTGTTTCGGATCGGCCCGATAGAGTGTCATGCTGCGCCCTGCCGAGTTGTTGATGTCTTGCTCTAGCGGTGGAGAAATCGAATGAAAAGAGTGCTTCTCGACGCCGGGTGCAAATGAACTGTCAGGGGTCCACCCGGACCCCGGCGACATCCATACACCGCAGCGCCGGAAATGCGACTGGACCAGACGAATTCTTGCCTTGAAACCGAAGCATTGGGTTTCTAGGGTTTCGGCGCACGCATACAAGGAATCCCGAATGCCCCGTTCAGTGATCGACGCGATCGGCAACACGCCCCTGATCCGCCTCAACAAGGCTTCCGAAGAAACCGGCTGCGAGATCCTGGGCAAGGCCGAGTTCATGAATCCGGGGCAGTCGGTTAAGGATCGCGCCGGCCTGTTCATCATCCGTGATGCCGAACAGCGCGGCCTGTTGCAGCCGGGCGGTGTCATCGTCGAGGGAACCGCCGGCAACACCGGCATTGGGCTGACGCTCGTCGCCAAGGCGCTGGGCTATCGCACTGTCATCGTCATCCCGGATACGCAGAGCCAGGAAAAGAAGGACACGATCAGGCTGCTCGGCGCCGAGCTGATCGAAGTGCCGGCCGTGCCTTACAAGAACCCCAACAACTACGTGAAACTGTCGGGACGGCTGGCGGAGCAGATGGCCAGGAGCGAACCGAACGGCGCGATCTGGGCCAACCAGTTCGACAATGTCGCCAACCGCGATGGCCATATCCGCACCACGGCCGAGGAAATCTGGGCCCAGACCGGCGGCAAGGTCGACGGTTTTGTCTCGGCGGTGGGGTCGGGCGGAACGCTGGCCGGTGTCGGGCTCGGATTGAAGGCCAAGAGCAAGAACGTCAAGATCGCGCTCGCCGACCCTCTCGGCGCCGCGCTCTACAGTTTCTACACCAGCGGCGAGCTGAAGTCAGAAGGCAGTTCGATTACCGAAGGCATCGGGCAGGGGCGCATCACCGCCAACCTCGAAGGCTTCACGCCTGACTTCTCCTACCAGATCAGGGATGAGGACGCGCTGCCAATCGTCTTTGACCTGATCCAGGAGGAAGGCCTGTGCGTCGGCGGCTCGACCGGCATCAACATCGCCGGCGCGATGCGGCTGGCTGCGGAATTGGGTCCGGGCCACACCATCGTGACGATCCTTTGCGACTACGGGACGCGCTACCAGTCGAAGCTATTCAACCCCGAATTCCTGCGCGAAAAGCAACTGCCGGTACCAGGCTGGATGGAATTGCAGAGCAAGATTTCAGTGCCCTTCGAGAGGGTCACGTGATGGCGCACCGGACCGAAGCGCTGTTTCGCGACGACGCCTATCTCCGCACGGCGGATGCCACGGTCGTCGCCATCAATGAGCGCGGCGGCATCATCCTCGACCGGACGATCTTCTATGCCACTTCCGGCGGCCAGCCGGGCGATAGCGGCACGTTGGAGCGTGCCGACGGCAGTCGCGTCGCAATTGCCGCCACGATCACTGGCGAGACCAAGGACGAGATCATCCATGTGCCGTCACCGGAGCAGGCCTTGCCGGAGGTGGGCGAGACGGTGAAGCTCGCCATCGACTGGGAGCGCCGGCATCTGCTGATGCGCATGCACGCGGCTTGCCACCTGCTCACCGTTGTCTGCCCGTTCCCGATCACCGGGGCGGCGGTTTCCGAGGACGACAGCCGTGTCGATTTTGACATTCCAGACGCCAGCTTCACCAAGGAAGAGGTGACCGCCGGCATGATGGATCTGGTGCGGGCCGATCATCCCATCTTCACCAGACTGATCAGCGACGAGGAATTGGCCGCGAATCCTGGCTTGGTGAAGTCCAAGAACGTCCGACCGCCCGTTGGCACCGGCAAGATCCGTCTGGTCTGCATCGGTGACAATGCCTCGGTGGACAGCCAGCCCTGCGGCGGCACCCATGTGAGGAGCACCGGCGAAATCGGCGAAATCCACATCGGCAAGATCGAAAAGAAGGGCCGGGAGAACAGGCGCTTCCGCATCCGCTTCGGCCCGATGCCGGCGAACTGAACAGACAGACACCATCAAAAGGCGGCAGGAGAAAAGAATGGCCGAAGACAGTCCTTTTACCGTCGATGCGGACTGGCTGCAGGAACGCCTCGGCCAGCCGGGCCTGACGATCATTGACGTCTCCTGGTATCTGCCTGCACAAAAGCGCGACGCGCGCGCCGAGTATGATGCGGCTCACATTCCTGGCGCCCGTTTCCTGGACCAGGACGCGGTTTCGGATCCTGACGCTGCCTTGCCGCATACACTGCCATCCCCGCAGCATTTCGCCCAATATGTCGGCGCGATGGGCCTTTCGGCCGATGACACCATCGTCGTCTATGATGGCCCGGGCTTTTTCTCCGCACCGCGGGCATGGTGGATGTTCCGGATCATGGGTGTCTTCCAGACCTATATTCTGGACGGCGGCTTTGATGGCTGGAAGGCGACCGGCCGGCCGGCAACGGCCGAGCCGACGAAGATCGCGCCAAGCGTCTTTCATGCCGATTTCGACGCCGGTCGCGTCGTCGGTCTGGCCGATATGCGCCGGATTGTCGATACAAAGACAGCACAGATCGCCGATGCCCGTGGGCCGGGCCGCTTCACCGGTAGCGAACCCGAGCCCCGCGCTGGCATCCGCTCCGGCCACATGCCGGGCGCGCGCAATGTGCCGTACTCCGCACTGTCGGAAAACGGCAGGCTGCTGCCGAAGGACCGTTTGCGCAAGGTGATAGAGGACGCCGGTATCGACCTATCGAAACCCGTGGTCACATCCTGCGGCTCCGGCGTCACCGCCGCGGTGGTCACGCTGGCGCTGGAGACGCTTGGCCATACCGACAACAGGCTTTATGACGGCTCATGGACCGAGTGGGGCGGATTGTCCGATACACCAGTCGTGACCGGCCCAGCGACCACCGGCCCTGCAACGACCGGCCCAGCAACGACCGGCAAGGAATGAATTGATGGAAAACGGCGTGCTGCAGGACATTGAGGTCACGGTGACTTTTCTCGAAATGCATGCCCCACCGCCCGTCTCGCCACCGGTACCCTACAACCGCCAGGTCGCGCTGCTGAAAACCAGGGACATTCCCTTGCATTTCTATCGCTACCTGATGGACCGGGTGGGACGCAAATGGCACTGGGTGAATGTTCTGAGGCTGAATGACGATGAGCTGTCAGCCGGAATCCACCGCGAGGATCGCGACATCAGGGTGCTCTATCTCGACGGTGCGCCGGCCGGCTTCTTCGATCTCAAGCCGCATCTGCCCGAGGAAGTCGAACTCGCCTATTTCGGCATGATGGAACATGCCACCGGTCAAGGCATCGGTCGCTGGTTCCTTGGTTCGGCGATTGCCGCGGCATGGTCGTATGGGCCGAAAAGGGTGACGGTGCAGACCTGCACGCTCGACCACCCGGCCGCGCTACCGCTCTACCAGAAGCTCGGTTTCACGCCGGTGGCGCAGAAGAAGGAAGTCGTGCATCCCCTGCCTTTCGCCGAGCGCTCGGCCAGCGTCATGCGGCCGTAAGTTCAGCCGGAATCCGCCGCCGCTTCGATGATTCATCAACGGATTGTCGAACTGATTAGCCGATTAACGATTTCGGTATCCCTCCCGGAGCTCGAAGGGAGGATCCGACATCGGATCGGCTCATGCACGCTTGGCAGGAATCGGGTGGGAAGCACGGCGGCGAGCGCATAGTTTCCGGTCGCCAGTACCGGAGATCTTACGATGACCATCCAATTCACAGCTCTGCCGACCGAAAATGTCAGGGCGCTGCAGCGCGGCGGCCCCGATGCCTATGGCCGTACGCCCGAGCGGAAAATCTCTGACGGCGACGGGATGCCTTGCCGTCATTGTCTCAGGAATATCGCCGCCGGCGATGTCTATCTCATCCTCGCCTACCGGCCATTTCCAGACCCTCAGCCCTATGCAGAAACCGGGCCGATCTTCCTGCATGCCCAGGAATGCGAGCGTGCCGTCGGGACAAGGGAGCCGCCGGAGATCCTCGACAGCCCGGACTATATCGTGCGCGGCTATGGCGGCGATGATCGCATCGTCTACGGCAGCGGTGGCATTATCCCGACCGGAGCAATTGCCGCACGAGCCGAGACTTTGTTGGAGCGTGAGGACATTGCCTATGTGCATGTCCGCTCGGCGCGCAACAATTGCTATCAGTGCCGCATCGAGCGCGCATAAGATCAAGGGATTGGCGGCAGAAAGTCTCTGTCGCACTGCTGTCGCATAGACGCGCTAGAAAGCCAGTGTCGATCGATTGGCCGACCGCGGATGAACCGGCGGCAATCTCGATATCGAGGAAGCGGGGCTTTGGCTCCGCTTTTTTGTTGCCCGCGTTCGGCCCTAACTTCTTTCGCCGCAAAAAAGCCCGCCGGCATGGCCGACGGGCTTCGACTGTTTGCCTGGAGGGCTACTTAGTTGAACTTGTACTTCGCGCCGACACGCACGGTCTGGAACGAGGGGGTATCTTCCAAGAAGCCGCCCGAGCCGAAATCTTCCTTCTGATACTGCGAATAGCGGTATTCGAGGCCGACGGTCATGTTGTTGGAAACGGCTGTTTCCAGGCCGCCGCCGATGGAGAAGCCGCTGGAACCCCAGTCGTAGATGTCGCCGCTCGGGCCCCCGGGCGCAGAGGCATGCAGGTTGAAGTGCTGCCAGCTATAGCCGCCGATCACATAGGCGAGGGTGGCGTCGTTGACCTTGGCACCAACCCGGGCGAGGGCATCGAAGCCATAGTCTGCGTCACCCTTGATCGTTCCACCAAAAATGTCGAGCTTGGATCGGATGCCCGAGTAGCGCCCGTCGAGCTGAACACCTGCCACCCAGCTGCCGAAATCGTGGTCATAGCCAACACTGGCTTCGCCAAACACGCCTTCGCCGCCGATGCCGTTTAACTCGAGGGCACCAAGGAGCGTCAGATCATGCACCATCGTGCCCGCACCGAGTGCGCCGCCGACATAGAAACCTGTCCAGTTGTAGGTTGGGCCTTCAAATGACGCGCCGACACCATTCTGGGCACCGAAGCGATAGTTGGCGGCGATGTGGAAGGTGTGCGTCGAAGGCTGTACGTTCAACGACCCGCTTCCGAAATCGAGAACCGACTTGTCGCCGTAATCAGCGTAACGATATTCGGTTTTCAAGGTCCAGTTGCCACGCAGCACGGTTTCCATGCCGACCCCGAGCATATAGCCGCCACGGTTCTGCGTGAAATCAATGTCGGCAAAGCCCGATCCATCGAGCTTGAAATGCTGCCAGCTATAGCCGCCGAGCACGTAGCCGAGCGTGCTAGGGTTCAGAAGATAGCCAGCGCGCAGGCCAACGTCGAAACCGTATGAATTCGTGAGATCGATGTAGGCGCCCGGAGCGCTGATCGATGGACCGATATTGCCGATATTTGCGTCGATGAAGCCGCCGAGCAGGAAGCGTTCGTTGACCATATAGTCATAGCCGGCGGTCAGTTCGCCGAAGACGCCGTTACCACCGATGCCGTTGAAATCGACGATTGGAGCCACGCTGAACTTGTGCACGCTGGCGCCGAAGCCGCCGCCGATGCCGACATAAGCTCCGCTCCAGTTAAAACCGGACGCTTCCACCGGCTGCACGACGTCGGCGGCATGGGCCGCCGAAATCAAGGCCACAGCAGAAACAGCACCAAGAAGAATAGATTTCGCTGAAACGCGAAGAAACATAGCCCGTACCCCTAATCAATAAGCCCAAGATGTACCTAGCAGGGAGTCGGCCAAGAGGGTATGACAAAAATGCAACAATAGGGCGTAAAGTGCCCTTACGGCACACGCTTCGATGGTCCTCTGGGAAGCGGGTTGGCGCATCATTGCCCAAAGCAAAAAGCCCGCCGGAGCGAACCGGCGGGCAAGGGTTTGAGTTGACTTTTTCTGGGTATATTCCGGGTATATTAAGCCGCCAGCACTGCTTTCGGCTCGACCAGTTCGTAGCCGAGCGCTTCGGCGACCGCGCGGTTGGTGATCTTGCCCTTGTGGACATTGAGGCCGTTGCGCAGGTGATGGTCATCGACCAGAGCCTTCAGGCCCTTGTCCGCGAGTTGCAGACCATAGTGCAGTGTCGCGTTGTTGAGCGCGTGGGCCGAAGTGACCGGCACGGCACCCGGCATGTTGGCGACGCAGTAGTGGATGACACCGTCGACTTCGTAGGTCGGCTCGGCGTGGGTGGTGGCATGCGAGGTCTCGAAGCAGCCGCCCTGGTCGATCGCGACATCGACAAGTACCGAGCCTTTCTTCATGCCGGACAGCATTTCGCGGCTGACGAGCTTCGGTGCGGCGGCGCCCGGGATGAGCACGGCGCCGACGACGATGTCGGCCGAGAAGCATTCTTCCTCGAGCGCCTCGACGGTCGAGTAACGGGTGTGGACCCGGCCGGCGAAGAGGTCGTCAAGCTGGCGCAGGCGCGGGATCGAGCGGTCGATGATGGTGACATCGGCGCCGAGGCCGGCTGCCATGCGGGCCGCATGCAGGCCGACGACGCCGCCGCCAAGGACCGTAACCTTGCCGGGCAGCACGCCAGGTACGCCGCCGAGCAGCACGCCGCGGCCGCCATTGGCCTTCTGTAGCGCCGTGGCGCCGGCCTGGATCGACAAACGGCCGGCGACTTCCGACATCGGCGCCAGCAGCGGCAGGCCGCCACGATCGTCGGTCACGGTTTCGTAGGCGATCGCCGTCACGCCCGAAGCGAGCAGGCCCTTGGTCTGCTCCGGATCCGGAGCCAAATGGAGATAGGTGTACAGGATCTGGCCTTCGCGCAGCTGTGCCCATTCATTGGGCTGCGGCTCCTTGACCTTGGCGATCATGTCCGACTTGGCGAACACGTCGGCGGCCGTCTTGGCGATGACGGCGCCGGCGGCGCGGTAGGCGTTGTCATCGGCACCGATGCCGGCGCCCGCGCCGGTCTCGACCAGCACTTCGTGGCCATGGGCGACATATTCGCGGACCGAGCCCGGCGTCAGGCCGACACGGTATTCGTGGTTCTTGATTTCCTTGGGGCAGCCGATGCGCATTTTCTTCTCCTGATCCGGGCCCTTTTGGGCTCACTCCCTGTAGTGCTGGAGTGAACCATGAATCGGCGTGCAGGTGTTTGCGAATGCGCTTGCGTGGAGAGGCCGGTTTCGATAATCGTTGCAAAAAATAAACGAATTTTCGCAGGAATCACGAAAAATGCCGCTCGACAGGATTGATATCGCCATTCTTGAGACTTTGCAGAAGGACGGGCGGATGCCGAACGCGGCCCTTGCCGAGAAGGTTGGCCTGTCGCAGTCGGCCTGCTCGCGGCGGCTCGACAATTTGGAGAAGTCCGGAACCATCCGCGGCTATCACGCCCGGCTGTCCAACGCGGCCCTTGGCCATCAGATGACGGCGATCGTCCACATATCGCTCTCCGGCCAGTTCGAAAAGACGCTGTCGGATTTCGAGGCGGCGATCAAACGCTGCCCCAACGTGCTGTCGTGCCACCTGATGTCGGGCGAGTACGACTATATCCTGAGGATCGCGGCCAAGGATCTCGTCGACTACGAGCGCATCCACAAGGAATGGCTGTCGGCGATGCCGCATGTGACGAAGATCAATTCGTCCTTCGCCCTGCGCGAAATCGTCGACCGGACGGCAATGGGTCTGAAGCCGGAGATGGCCTAGAGCCCTATACTGTGGCCGTCTCCGTCACGATCCGATCCATCGGGATGTCGTGCGGCTGCGGATAAATGGTGGCGATGCGTTGCAATTCGTAGCCGACACCGATGACCAGCGGCTTGAACGGCATGGCGGCCAGCGTACGGTCGAAGAAGCCGCCGCCATAGCCCAGGCGATAGCTTGCCGGATCAATGCCGACAATGGGCGAGATGACGATGTCCGGCAGCACCGGATCACCCTCTGCCGGAATCGGGATGTTCCAGACGCCCTTTTCCAACCGGTCGCCCGGTTTGTAGGCGCGGAATATCAGCGGTTGCCCTTTCTCGACCACGATGGGCAGCGCGGTGCGGCCGCCACGCTCATTGACGGACGCCATCCAGGGCCGCAGATCCGGCTCGCCGCGAAACGGCCAGTAAAGGCTGACCATACGGCCCGCGATCTCGCCGACAAGTGCATCCAGGCCGCCGGCGATGCGTTGCGACATTGCTGTTCGGGCGTCGGCGGAAACTTCAAGCCGGGCGGCGATTAGCCTTTCGCGCTCGGCTTTGCGCCAACGCCGCACGTCGGTCCAGTCGCTGAGTGGTGCCTGGAACGCAGGGTCGAGCTCGTGCATGAAGCAGGGCGGCGAAGAGTATTGCGCCGGGCCCTGGTTGTCATGATCGTTAGCCATGCCTCACCTCATCTCATGTTCGATGACGCTATACCTCGCGATACGATAGAACATGTGCATTCACGACATGGAACGACGAGTCTCAAGCACTGTCCTGCCATTGTTGCATTGCACAAGATACCTACATCTAGGGCAGGCAATCTTGCCCATCAGGGGTGAATCAAATGAGCGATGCCAGACATCATGTCGTCGTCGTCGGTGCCGGGTTCGGCGGTCTCGAATTCACCCGCGCACTGGCCGGTGCACCGGTGCGCATTACCATGATCGACAAGCGCAACCATCATCTGTTCCAGCCGCTGCTCTATCAGGTGGCAACCACGGCGCTGGCAACCTCGGAGGTTGCCTGGCCGATCCGCCATCTCCTGCGCAAGCGCAAGGATGTGACGACACTGCTCGCCAATGTCACGGGTGTCGACCGGTCCGGCAAACGCGTTCTGCTCGACGACGGCAGCGCCGTCGCCTACGACACGCTGGTGCTCGCCACCGGCGCGCGCCATGCCTATTTCGGCCATGACGAATGGGAGCCTTTCGCGCCGGGCCTGAAGACTTTGGAGGATGCCACCACCATTCGGCGCCGCATTCTTCTGGCCTTCGAGCAGGCGGAGCGGGAATCTGACCCTGCCAGGCGCCAAGCGCTGCTGACCATTGTCATCGTCGGCGGCGGGCCGACCGGGGTCGAACTCGCCGGAACCATTGCCGAACTGGCACATGACACGCTGCGCGGCGAATTCCGCAACATCGATACGCGCCAGACGCGGGTGGTGCTGATCGAGGCCGGCGACCGCATTCTGGCCAATTTCGCGCCAAAGCTCTCCGACTACGCTCGGAAGGCGCTGGAACGGCTTGGCGTTTCGGTCGAGCTCGGCCGGGCCGTTACGCGCTGCGATGCCGACGGCGTGGTTTTTGGCGACACGATTCTGCCGGCCCGCACGATCCTGTGGGCAGCCGGCGTTGCCGCTTCGCCAGCCGCCGAATGGCTGGAAGCGAAGGCGGATCGGGCGGGCAGGGTGTTGGTCGAGCCTGATCTCAGCGTGCCCGGCAGCCCGGAGATTTTTGTCATCGGCGACGCCGCCCACGTGCTGCGGCCCGACGGGCGGCCCGTGCCCGGCGTCGCGCCTTCCGCCAAGCAGGAGGGACGGCATGTTGCCGCGACCGTCAAGGCCAGGCTTGCCGGCGACACCAGCCCGCGGCCTTTCCACTACAAGCACGCCGGCGATCTGGCGACGATCGGCAAGCGCGCCGCCGCCATTGATTTCGGCTGGATCAAGCTCACCGGTTGGCTTGCGTGGTGGCTTTGGGGCATTGCACATATCTATTTCCTGATCGGTTTTCGCAATCGGCTTGCGGTTTCGCTGAGCTGGCTATGGATCTACGTCACAGGCCAGCGCAGCGCCCGGCTGATCACCCAGGGCGACGACGACAAGACCTGACTTTCTTCACCGCGCCTTTCATCCGGCCGTCATCTGTTGCTGATGGATTGGCGTGCCAATGCGCGCGACTTCTTGAGTGGACTTGAGCTGATTTCAGCGCGAAGTTCGCTTCGGGGCAGGACTCGTCAGGTCGTTGAAGAAGGAGAAAACATGTCGCAACTGCTCCATCCCGTCTCTCGCCGTGGTCTCCTAGCCGGGGCCGCCGCCACAGGGGCGCTGATCGTGCTTCATCCCTTCTCCGCCCGGGCGCAGGCCAACCAGGCGCATCTAAGGATCATGGAAACCACCGATATCCATGTGAACGTGCTGCCTTATGACTACTACGCCGACAAAGCCAATGACACGATGGGCCTGTCGCGCACGGCCTCCCTCATCGACGCGGTGCGCAAGGAAGCCGCCAATTCGATGCTGATCGACAATGGCGACCTTTTGCAGGGCAACCCGATGGGCGACTACATCGCCTATGAGAAGGGCCTGAAGGAGGGCGATCTCCATCCGATCATGAAAGGCATGAACCTGCTCGGCTACGAGTGTTCGACACTGGGCAATCACGAATTCAACTATGGCCTGTCCTTTTTGGACAAGGTGCTGGCCGGCGCCAATTTCCCGTTCGTCTGCGCCAACCTGATCCGGGGTACCGAGCTTGCCGCCAACCCGCGCGACGACAAGCTCTACCTCAAGCCTTACGTAATCCTGGACAAGAAGATCAAGGACGGGTCAGGCTCGGAACAGCCGATCAGGGTCGGCATCATCGGTTTCGTGCCGCCGCAGATCATGGTCTGGGACCTCAAGAACCTCGAAGGCAACGTCAAGACACGCGACATTGTCGAAGCGGCGAGGGCGTGGGTGCCGCGGATGAAGGAGGAGGGCGCCGACATCGTCATCGCGCTCTCGCATTCCGGCATCGACGTCAAGCAGGGTGACATGATGGAGAATGCCTCGTTCTTCGTCGCCGGCGTCGAAGGCATCGACGCGGTCTTCACCGGCCACCAGCATCTGGTCTTCCCCGGCAAGAAAGATTTCCAGGCGCTCGAGGGCGTCGACGCACAGAAGGGGACGCTGCAAGGCAAGCCCGCCGTCATGGGCGGGTTCTGGGGCTCACATATGGGCCTGATCGACCTGATGCTGGAGCGCGACGGGTCGAAGTGGAAAGTGGTCTCGGCGACATCGGAGGCACGGCCGATCTTCGAGCGTGTCGACAACAAGAACAAGCCGACCGTCCCGGACGACAAGCGCATCATCGCCGCTCTCGAGCAGGACCACCAGGCGACGCTCGCCTATGTGCGCCGCCCTGTCGGCAAGACGTCCGCGCCGCTCTATTCCTATTTCGCGCTGGTCGCTGACGACCCGTCGGTGCAGGTCGTCAGCCAGGCGCAAACCTGGTACCTGAAGGACATATTGAAAAGCACACAGTGGAAGGACGTGCCGTTGCTGTCGGCGGCGGCCCCGTTCAAAGCCGGTGGACGCAACGGCGCCGATTACTATACCGATGTGCCGGCGGGCGACATCGCCATCAAGAACGTCGCCGACCTCTACCTCTATCCCAACACGGTGCGCGCCGTGGAAATCACCGGGGCTCAGGTCAAGGAATGGCTGGAAATGTCGGCCGGCATCTTCAACAAGATCGAGGCCGGGAAGGCCGACCAGGTCCTGATCAACACTGATTTTCCGTCCTACAATTTCGACGTCATCGACGGCGTCACCTACAGGATAGATCTGTCGCAGCCGCCGAAATACGATGCCAAGGGCGGCGTCGCCAATGCCGGTTCCAATCGCATTGTTGAGCTTATGTTCGACGGAAAACCGATTGATCCGGCAGCGAAATTCGTTGTCGCGACCAACAATTACCGGGCTGGCGGCGGTGGCAATTTCCCCGACATCAATGCCGCGAAGATCATCTACGAGGCGCCGGACACCAACCGCGACGTCATCGTCCGCTACATCGTCAGCCAGGGCACCATCAACCCGTCGGCCGACGACAACTGGTCGTTCGCGCCGTTGCCGGGAACCAGCGTCGTCTTCGACACCGGCGTCAAGGCAAAGGACGTCATCGCCGATGTGAAGTCGCTGAAGATCGAACCTGCCGGCGAGGGCGAAGCTGGCTTTGCCCGATATCGCATCCTTCTCTGATCAGCCGTCAAAGCTGGATGCGGTCAGCCTTGGAGGGGCCGGCGGCACGAATCGCCTGGCATGACAAGATCCAGCGCATCGATGGAAATGCCGCCCGCAAAAGGAAGTCGACGTGCGTACCCAGCTACGCCTTGTAGACCACCTGGCGCACATCGATGTAGCTGGCTCGGAAGCCGGCTTCGCAATAGTGCAGGTAGAACTCCCAGAGTTTCTTGAAACGATCGTCGAAACCGAGCGGTACGATTTTCTCCCAGGACCCTCGGAAACGCTGGCGCCATTCGGCAAGCGTACGGGCATAGTCCTCGGGGAAAACGCGTTCGCGCAGATGGGCAAGGCCGTGCGCGGCGCCAAGTGATTTCAAGATGGACGGCGTCGGCAGCATGCCGCCCGGGAAGACGTAGCGCTGGATGAAATCCGGCCTGGCGCGATAGGTGTCGTAGGCGGCTTCGTTGATGGTGATGATCTGCAGCCCAGCCATGCCGCCGGGCTTTAGGCAGTCCTTCATCTTGGAGAAGAACACCGGCCAGTATTTCTCGCCGACCGCCTCGAACATCTCGATCGAGGCGATGCGATCGTAGGTGCCCGTTTCGTCGCGGTAATCCTGCAACTTGATGTCGACCTTTTCGGCAAGGCCGGCCTTGGCGATGCGCGCCTTGGCGAAGTCGTGCTGCTCGCGGCTGATGGTCAATCCGGTAACCCGGCAACCGATTTCGCGTGCCGCGAATTCGGCAAAGCCGCCCCAGCCGCAGCCAATCTCCAGCACATGATCTTTCCCGCCTATGCCGGTGTCCCTGGCCAGCGCCCGGTATTTGGCGGCCTGGGCGCTCTCGAGATCGTTGACGCCATTGGCGTAAAGCGCCGAGGAATAGGTCATGCTCGGGTCAAGCCATTCCTTGTAGAAGGCGTTGCCGAGATCGTAGTGCGCCGAGATATTACGCTTCGATCCGGTGCGTGTGTTCTCGTTGAACCAGTGACGGATGCGCTGGACTGTGTTGATGAGCCAGCTGGCGCCGCCGGCAACCCTTTCACCGAAGGCGGAGTTGACCACGAATAATTCCAGGAAGCTGGTGACGTCAGGGCTTTCCCAATCGCCGTCCATATAGGATTCGGCAACACCAATTGTGCCGCCGGAAAAGGCGCGGCCCGGCAGGCGCCAGTTCTTGAGCACCAGTTCGGCATCGGGCCCCGGCGCCTTTCCGCCGACGAGAACGGCGCGGCCGTCCGGCATCCAGACTTTCAGCGAACCGCGCGGCAGGTTCATCGCCGCCGACAGCACCATGCGCGCCTTGGCCGGCAGGCCCTTGACGATCTCGGCGAAATTGAACTCGTCGAGCCTGACCGCGTCGCCCGGCGCTATGCCATGATGTTCCCCGTGTGTCATTCCAAGCCCCTGGATCTCCGTGGTGCCGGCGCGATCGCCGAGCCGCGGTTCTCTTGGTTCATCCGCCGGTTCGACCGCCATTGCCTGGTCCCGGTAGTTTGCGGATCCGGCGACAGGCGGGCTCGAACGAAGCGCGCGCCCCTTAGCCAGAGCTTCAGCGCTTCCCGATGAATGCCTGCGCCAATCTTCCACGCCATGAGGCGGAACTTCAAGAGGCATGCCAAGAGCTGGACTGTGCCACGCGGGCGGCTGGCATCCGCCGCCTTGCGGCAGGCTGCTGCCCGAAATCGAAAACGTCTATGGCAGCCGCTGCGCTAGTGCGATAGCTTTAGCCATGCGTTATGTGATTGTCATTGCCGCCATCGCGTTCTTCCTGATCTGGGACGGTCTCTACAATCAGGGCCGGTATCTCGACGTCACGGTCAGGGAACTCTCCCATGTCGTGCGCTACGTCACCGGAAAAGCCTGATATCCCCTCTTGAGATAGCAGCCTGGCGCCTCATTTGAGGTGCTCACCGGCGTGAGACGAGGTCCAGCCCGATCGAGGCGCGTCGCAAGGACGCGTGGCGCCATGACCGGTTGACGCAAAGAGACCGCCGTCACAAAAGACCCCGACATTTCAGATCGAGGAGGCGGGATTGATCCGGCATATCGTTTTCTTCAGCGCGCGCCGCAAGGAAGATGTGGAAGCAGTTCGCACCGGACTGCTGGCGCTTGGGGACATTCCTCATTCCAGTCTCTTCGAGGTCACGTTGAACACCAAGGTCGACCCGCTGTCGGATGAAGTCGATGTCGTCGTCTACGCGGAATTTGCCGATGACGCGGCGCTGGCAGCCTACAAGTCGCATCCGCTCTATGCGCAGACCACCAGCAAGGTCAAACCATTGCGCGAGCTGCGCTATTCCGCTGATGTCGTCGCTGGAAGCTGATCCCGTGCCGGGGATAGCCTCATGTCAAGTCGAGTTGCGGCGGAAGGGAAAAGTCCACGACTGTTCCAGGTGGTTGTTGCGGGGCCGCCGCCGGCGGCATTGCGATCAAGTCTTGAACCGATCTTCCGAATGATGCACATCGCGCTTCCATGACCTCGTCAGGCATTCATCCGCTCGATCATCTGGTTCTGCCGACGCAGAGCCTCGATGTGGCGCGTGCCCGGCTCAACGCCCTTGGCCTCGTCGTCGCTCCGGCCGGAATCCATCCGTTTGGCACGGAAAACTGCTGCGTTTTCCTCGCCGACGGCACCTATCTGGAGCCGCTTGCGATCGGCCGTGAACAGGCTGCGACAGAGGCGGCTGCCGAGGGCAATGTCTTCGTTGCGCGCGATCGCCTCTATCGCGAAAGCCGTGGCAACGAGGGATTTTCCGCGGTGGTCCTCGGCACGGACAATGCCGATGACGACCATGAACGCTATGTCGAAGCGGGTCTGTCGGCGGGAGACAAGCTGAGCTTCTCCCGAGCCTTCACAGACACGGCGGGCAAAAGCGATACGGCGTCATTCAAGCTCGCCTTTGCCGCGGCTCTCGGCCAAACGGACGCATTTCTTTTTGCCTGTCAGCGCATCAACGCGCCGAGAGTGGACCGAGGAGCCTTGCAGGCTCACCCCAATGGGGTCGACGGAATTGTCGAGGTGATTGCAATCAGCAGCGCTTCCGCCGAGCAGCATCGGCTGATTTCAGTGGCGGTCAATGATCAGGCCGCCGATGCGCACGACGGCGTTTTTCATCTGCCGAACGCGGTCTTGACCGTGCTGGACACCGCCGCTTTCACGGCGAGATTCGGCATACCGGCCGGTACGCCATCAGAATTGCACTTCGCCGCCGTGGTTTTTTCGATCCGCGACATTGGCGCCACCGCAGGTCTGCTTGCGGCCAATGCCGTCCAGCACGATATGTCGGGCAATGACATCATCGTGCGGCCGGCATTTGGGCAGGGCGCAGCCTTCATCTTTCGGGAGATCCCATGAGCAACCCCCTGGCGCCCAATTCGTCAGTAACCGTCGGCAACGTCGTCTTCGACAATGCGGGCCCCCTGGCGCTGATCGCCGGCCCTTGCCAGTTCGAATCGCGCCAGCATGCCTTCGACATGGCCGGCACGCTGAAGGAGCTGACCGGCAGGCTCGGCATCGGCCTCGTCTACAAGACGAGTTACGACAAGGCCAATCGCACCTCGCTGTCGGCAACGCGGGGTGCTGGCATGGACGCCGCGCTTCCCGTCTTCGACGAGTTGCGCAAGGAATTCTCGCTTCCCGTGCTGACCGATGTCCACACCGAGGAACAGTGCGCGATCGTGGCGCCGCATGTCGACGTGCTGCAGATTCCGGCCTTCCTGTCGCGCCAGACCGATATGCTGGTCGCCGCCGCGAGGACGGGCAAGGTCATCAATGTGAAGAAGGGGCAATTCCTCGCGCCCTGGGACATGAAGAACGTCGTCGCCAAGATCACCGGCTCGGGCAATGCCAATGTGCTGACCACCGAGCGCGGCGCTTCTTTCGGCTACAACACGCTGGTGTCGGATATGCGGGCGCTGCCTGTCATGGCCGAGATCGGCGCCCCGGTGATTTTCGACGCCACCCATTCGGTGCAGCAGCCGGGCGGGCAGGGCGGATCGTCTGGCGGGGAGCGCCGCTTTGTCGAGACGCTGGCCCGCGCGGCCGTTGCCGTCGGCGTTGCCGGCGTCTTCATCGAGACCCACCAGGACCCCGACAATTCGACTTCCTCCGACGGTCCCAACATGCTGCCGCTAAAGGATATGCCGGCACTGCTGGAAAGGCTGATGGCCTTCGACAGGATTGCAAAGGGCTGAAAAGCCAATGTCTTGTAGCGGATAAGCCCCGGTTCTAGGCTCGTCCGGCAAATGAGCGCTTTGGCAGGAGGAAGCCAATGTCCGTCGCCCGCGTCACCGAAATCACCTCGTCGTCCAGGAAAAGCTTTCAAGATGCCATCGAGAAGGGAATTGCGCGCGCCGCGAAGACCCTGAAGAACGTCGAAGGCGCCTGGATCCAAGACCAGAAGATCGTCGTCGAGGATGGCAAGATCGCAGCCTATCGCGTCAATATGAAGGTGACTTTCATCCTCGCGGAGTGATTGGGCAGCCGCCAAAAAAGTCGGGAACTTTCGCCCGCGCCCCTCATTGTCAAAGTGCGGATTAACGACAACGAGGAGCAAACAATGACGACGCAAACAGGCCACACCGAAGCCATTGCCGCTTCGCGAGTCATCGGCACGACCGTCTACAACACCCAAGGCGACAGCATCGGCAGCATCGAGGACGTCATGCTCGACAAGACGTCGAACGGCATCATGTTCGCGGTGATTGGATTTGGCGGCTTTCTCGGCATTGGCGAGAAGTACCACGCCATCCCCTGGGCAAGCCTCGACTATGATGAGGCAAGGGGCGGCTATGTCATCCCCTTCTCCAAGGAACAGCTGAAGGCAGCGCCTGCCCATTCCATCAACGAACTGGCCGGCGCGGATGGCGAGAGCGCGCGCGACGAGTCATACGAATATTACAAGGTCGCGCCCTACTGGCATTGACGCCACAATCGAAAAAGGGGGTCGTTTCCACGGCCCCCTTTTTGATTCAAATGCAACGCTACTCGCTGATGTGCAAAGCCGGCAAAGACGCAATAGCCTTTGGCGGCGACTGCTGGTTGTCGCATGACGTCAGGAACGCCGCGGCGATCAGGAACAGACTGACAATACCGCTCAACTCAGACATGGCGAACCCCTCCTGTTTCGCCCCGCGATAACATTCCTAACCCGAAATGCGCGTCCGGTGGCATGACTTATGATGACAGGAAATTGCGCTTCGTGAATCGGGCGGGCGGCACTATTCGATCAGGCCCCGATTGCCTTTTGCGTCGCTTTGGCTAAGACGGGCGCGACGTTTTCTCCAGATCAATCGAGGACATCGCAATGACCGCCATCATCGACATTGTCGGGCGTGAAATCCTGGACAGCCGTGGAAACCCGACCGTCGAGGTCGATGTTGTTCTCGAAGACGGTTCGATGGGCCGCGCCGCGGTGCCGTCGGGTGCCTCCACCGGCGCCCACGAAGCCGTCGAGCTTCGCGACGGCGGCGCCCGCTACCTTGGCAAGGGCGTGCTCAGGGCCGTCGAGGCGGTCAATGGCGAATTGTTCGAGGCGATCGGCGGCATGGAAGCCGAAAACCAGATCCATATCGATCAGACCATGATTGAGCTTGATGGCACGCCCAACAAGAGCCGGCTTGGCGCCAACGCCATCTTGGGCGTTTCGCTGGCGGTCGCGAAGGCCGCGGCCGATGCAGCCGGGCTGCCGCTCTACCGCTATGTCGGCGGCACCAAGGCGCATGTCCTGCCCGTGCCGATGATGAACATCATCAATGGTGGCGCGCATGCCGACAATCCGATCGACTTCCAGGAATTCATGATCCTGCCGGTCGGTGCGTCGACGCTGCGCGAAGGCGTGCGCTGGGGCTCGGAAATCTTCCACACGCTGCGCAAGAAGCTGAAGGATGCCGGCCACAACACCAATGTCGGCGACGAGGGCGGCTTCGCCCCGAACCTGAAGAGCGCGCCGGTGGCGCTCGACTTCATCATGGAGTCGATCGAGAAGGCCGGATTCAAACCAGGTGAAGAGATCGCGCTCGGCCTCGATTGCGCCGCGACCGAGTTCTTCAAGGACGGCAACTATGTCTATGAGGGCGAGAAGAAGACGCGCGATCCCAAGGCGCAAGCCAAGTACCTCGCCAAGCTCGCGGCCGACTATCCGATCATCTCGATCGAGGATGGCCTTGCCGAGGACGATTGGGAAGGCTGGAAGTACCTGACCGACCTGATCGGCAAGAATACGCAGCTCGTTGGTGACGATCTCTTCGTCACCAACACGGCGCGCCTGCGCGACGGCATCCGCATGGGCGTCGCCAACTCGATCCTGGTCAAGGTCAACCAGATCGGCTCGCTGACCGAGACGCTGGATGCGGTCGAGACCGCGCACAAGGCTGCCTACACCGCCGTCATGTCGCACCGTTCGGGCGAAACCGAGGATTCGACCATCGCCGATCTCGCCGTCGCCACCAATTGCGGGCAGATCAAGACCGGCTCGCTGTCGCGCTCCGACCGCATGGCCAAATACAACCAGCTGATCCGCATCGAGGAAGAACTCGGCAAGCAGGCGCATTATGCCGGCAAGTCCGTGATCAAGGGCTGATCCGGCCGCACATCGTTGATACGGAGAGGGCGGGACATCCCGCCCTTTTTCATTTCAGGCCGGCATGGCGGTCTCCCGTAACCGTCCGTTAAGCACAATCAGGCGAAAAGACTTCGAGCCGTTTGAGTTCGCGGCACGGGGAATCGGTTATGTGGACGCGTCAGCACAAGCAGAGAAACACCGGCCGGCTGATCATTCCCTCGCTGTGCGTGCTGTTCCTGGCTTATTTCGGCTTCCATGCCTATCACGGTGAATTCGGCATCAATTCGAAATACAAGCTTGAGGCCGAGACGGTTGCGTTGCAGGGTCAGCTCGATGCGATCAAGGCACGCAGGATGGAACTCGAGCGGCGCGTCAAGCTCATGCATGACGGCACGCTGGAGAAGGACATGCTGGACGAGCAGGCGCGCAAGGCACTCAATCTGTCGCAGGCCGACGAGATCACCATCATGCTGCCGGCTCCGGCGAAGTAACCAATTTCAGGTTAATCACCAATATTTTCAATGATTTTAATTGCTTAGGCGCATGCCAGCTATGCAATTTCGACATGGCGGAACGCCTTTCTACGTGTTAGCCTCCCATAAATCGAAGGGGAGGGCGATCTCCCCGGAGCAGTTTGATCTTGCTCCAGTGTCCGCAAAGAGACGCCAACAGGGAGTGATGCATGGCCACCGCAGCCAGAAAAGCGCCTGCCAAATCGAAATCCGACGGCAAATCCGGTCTATCAGCACCCAAGCCTGTTGACTTCACCAAGGACGAAGAGCTTGCCGCCTACCGGCATATGCTGCTCATCCGTCGCTTCGAGGAGAAGGCCGGCCAGCTCTACGGCATGGGCTTCATTGGCGGTTTCTGTCACCTCTATATCGGCCAGGAAGCGGTCGTCACCGGCATGAAGATGGCGCTGATCGACGGCGACCAGATGATCACGGCCTATCGCGATCACGGCCACATGTTGGCGATGGAGCTGTCGCCGCGTGGCGTGATGGCCGAGCTGACCGGACGCCGCGGCGGCTTGTCCAGGGGCAAGGGCGGCTCCATGCACATGTTCTCCAAGGAGAAGCATTTCTATGGCGGTCACGGCATTGTCGGTGCGCAGGTGTCGCTTGGAACAGGTCTGGCTTTTGCCAACCGCTACCGCGACAACAACAATGTCTCGCTGACCTATTTCGGCGACGGTGCCGCCAACCAGGGCCAGGTCTACGAAAGCTTCAACATGGCCTCGCTGTGGAAGCTGCCGGTGATCTACATCATCGAGAACAACCGCTACGCCATGGGCACCTCGGTGTCGCGCTCTTCGGCGGAAACCAATTTTTCGCATCGTGGCGCGTCGTTCAAGATTCCGGGCATCCAGGTCGACGGCATGGATGTGCGTGCGGTGAAGGCGGCTGGCGATCTGGCTACCGAGTGGTGCCGTGCCGGCAATGGGCCGATCATTCTCGAAATGCAGACTTATCGCTATCGCGGCCACTCGATGTCTGACCCGGCGAAATATCGCTCCAAGGAAGAAGTCCAGAAGATGCGCTCCGATCATGATCCGATCGAGCAGGTCAAGGCGCGGCTCATCGAGAAGAAGTGGGCGACCGAGGACGAACTCAAGACCGTCGACAAGGAGGTTCGCGACATCGTCGCCGACGCCGCCGAATTTGCCCAGCACGACGCGGAGCCGGATCCGTCCGAGCTCTGGACCGATATCGTATTGTAAGGGAGGGCCAGGACATGCCGATCGAAATTCTCATGCCCGCCCTCTCGCCGACCATGGAAGAGGGCAATCTTTCCA
Source organism: Mesorhizobium sp. B2-3-10 (assembly GCF_006442275.1). Classification (NCBI taxonomy): domain Bacteria; kingdom Pseudomonadati; phylum Pseudomonadota; class Alphaproteobacteria; order Hyphomicrobiales; family Phyllobacteriaceae; genus Mesorhizobium; species Mesorhizobium sp. B2-3-10. The sequence goes on along the minus strand of NZ_VFVT01000002.1, from coordinate 103,289 downwards.
AGTGGTTGAAGAACGAGGGCGACAAGGTCGTCGCCGGCGACGTCATTGCCGAGATCGAAACCGACAAGGCGACGATGGAAGTCGAAGCCGTCGACGAAGGTACGCTGGGCAAGATCCTGATCGCCGCCGGCACCGAAGGCGTCAAGGTCAACACGCCGATCGCCGTTCTGCTGCAGGATGGCGAAAGTTCTGGCGACATCGACAAGGCCTCCAAGGCGGCTCCCGCCTCGACGCAAGACGCGGTGTCAACTGGTGGGCAGCGCGCCGACGCGGCCGAGGAAGGCTCGCAACGGGCGCCGCAGGATGCTGGAGAGGCGCCGAAAGCCTCCGTCCCCGCCGCCCCGGTGGTCAACCTCGCTGCCGATCCGGACATTCCTGCCGGCACCGAAATGGTCTCGACCACGGTGCGCGAGGCGCTGCGTGATGCCATGGCCGAGGAAATGCGCCGCGACGGCGATGTCTTCGTCATGGGTGAGGAAGTCGCCGAATACCAGGGCGCCTACAAGATCACACAGGGCTTGCTGCAGGAATTTGGGCCGCGGCGCGTCGTTGACACGCCGATTACCGAGCATGGTTTTGCCGGCGTTGGTGTCGGCGCGGCGATGGCTGGGCTGAAGCCGATCGTCGAGTTCATGACCTTCAACTTCGCCATGCAGGCGATTGACCAGATCATCAACTCCGCCGCCAAGACGCTTTATATGTCGGGCGGCCAGATGGGCGCGCCGATCGTGTTCCGCGGGCCAAATGGCGCGGCGGCCCGCGTCGCGGCGCAGCACTCGCAGTGCTATGCCGCCTGGTACAGCCACATTCCAGGCCTGAAGGTCGTGATGCCGTATACGGCCGCCGACGCCAAGGGCCTGCTCAAGGCAGCGATCCGCGATCCGAACCCGGTCATCTTCCTCGAGAATGAAATCCTCTACGGCCAGTCCTTCGACGTTCCGAAGCTGGACGACTTCGTGCTGCCGATCGGCAAGGCGCGCATCCACAAGGCAGGCAAGGATGTCACCATCGTCTCCTTCGGCATTGGCATGACCTATGCGGTCAAGGCTGAAGCCGAGCTGCGCGGCATGGGGATCGACGCCGAGATCATCGACCTCAGGACTATCCGTCCGCTCGATCTCGACACCGTCATCGCCTCGGTCAAGAAGACCAACCGGCTGGTCGTGGTCGAAGAAGGCTACCCGCAGAATTCGGTTGGCGACCACATCGCCAACCAGGTCTCGCAGCGCGCCTTCGATTTCCTCGACGCACCGGTCATCACCATTGCCGGCAAGGACGTGCCGATGCCTTATGCGGCGAACCTCGAAAAACTGGCTTTGCCGAATGTCGGCGAGGTCATCGAGGCCGTCAAAGCCGTCGCATATCGCTGAACCGGGTGGGAGGACAATATGCCAATCAACATCACCATGCCGGCGCTCTCGCCCACTATGGAAGAGGGCAATCTTTCCAAGTGGCTGGTCAAGGAAGGCGACAAGATTTCGCCCGGCGACGTGATCGCCGAGATCGAAACCGACAAGGCGACGATGGAGGTCGAAGCCGTCGATGAGGGCACGGTTGCCAAGCTCGTCGTGCCGGCCGGAACCGAAGGGGTCAAGGTCAACGCGCTGATCGCGGTGCTTGCGGCGGAAGGCGAAGATGCCGGCGCCGCGGCGAAAAGCGGCGGCGCCACACCGGCGAAAGCCGAAGCTCCGAAAGCCGAAGCGCCGAATGCTGAAGCGCCAAAGGCCGAGGCCGAGGCCCCAAAGGCGCAGGCGGCTCCGGCCGCCAATGGCAACGCGGCTGGCGACCGCACCTTTGCATCGCCGCTTGCCCGCCGTATCGCCAAGGACGCCGGCGTCGACGTCTCTGCGGTCACCGGCACCGGCCCGCACGGCCGCGTGGTCAAGGCTGACGTAGATGCCGCGATTGCCGGTGGTGGCGCCAAGGCGGCACCGGCTGCCAAGGCTCCGGCCGGCGCGCCTGCCTCCGCCCCGGCGGTAAAGGCGATGTCGGACGAGCAGGTGCTGAAACTGTTCGAGGAAGGCTCCTACGAACTCGTCCCGCACGACAATATGCGCAAGACCATCGCGCGGCGCCTGGTCGAAGCAAAAACCACCATCCCGCATTTCTATCTGACGCTCGACTGCGAACTCGACGCGCTGCTGGCTTTACGCACTCAGCTCAATGCCGCGGCACCGGTGAAGAAGACCGACAAGGGCGAGGCTCCCGCCTACAAGCTGTCGGTCAACGACATGGTCATCAAGGCGATGGCGATGGCCTTGAAGGCGGTGCCGGATGCCAATGCCTCATGGACCGAGAGCGCCATGGTCAAGCACAGGCATGCCGATGTCGGCGTCGCCGTTTCGATCCCCGGTGGCCTGATCACGCCGATCATCCGGCATGCCGATGAAAAGACGCTGTCGGTCATCTCCAACGAGATGAAGGACCTGGCCAGCCGCGCCCGCAGCCGCAAGCTGAAGCCGGAAGAATATCAAGGCGGCACGACCGCCGTCTCCAATCTCGGCATGTTCGGCATCAAGGACTTTGCCGCCGTCATCAACCCGCCGCATGCGACGATCCTGGCGGTCGGCGCGGGCGAGGAGCGGGCGGTGGTCAGGAACGGCGAGATCAGAATAGCCACCGTGATGTCGGTGACGCTGTCAACCGACCATCGTGCGGTTGATGGCGCGCTGGGGGCCGAACTGCTGGTCGCCTTCAAGAAGCTGATCGAGAATCCGATGGGCATGCTGGTCTAGGAAAGGGAAAGGCTGTGCGGATATTCTTCACCAGCCTTTTCGCCTTTTTGATTTCCGGCTTGGCCGGCGGCCTTATCGCGCAATGGTTGGCTGTCGCCACCGGCGCCGAGGAAGAATACATCATCGTCTTCATGTTCTCGGTGCTGGTGACTTTTGTCGTCACCTTCATCTTCTTCGTTGCGCAATTGACGAACGATCCGGTCGCGGCCGTCGCCAGCGCAGGCAAGTGGACGCTGATTGCCTTTGTGGCGCTTCTCGTCCTGCTGGTCGCGCTGATCCTCTACAGCGACAGCAGCGCCGCGGTGGTCAGGAAAGACATACCGGTGGTTGCCGGTCTCGGTCTGCCGGGCCTGGTGACGATCGTCATCCATTGGTTGTTCGTACGCTGGCGCGTGAAGCGCGGCGTGGCCGACACAAAGGCAGGTTGAACGGATGAAGACGGTGCTTTGTTACGGCGACTCGCTGACCTGGGGCTACAATGCCGAAGGCGGCCGTCATGCGCTTGGGGATCGCTGGCCAAGCGTGCTGCAAGCAGGCCTCGGCGAAGGCGTTCAAGTCGTCGCCGAGGGGCTCAATGGCCGCACCACCGCCTTCGACGATCATCTGGCCGGGGCCGATCGCAACGGCGCGCGGCTGCTGCCGGCGGTGTTGACGACGCATGCGCCGATCGACCTGATCGTCATCATGCTCGGGGCCAATGACATGAAGCCATGGATCCATGGCAACCCGGTTGCCGCCAAGCAAGGCATCCAGCGGCTGATCGATATCGTGCGTGGCCACGACTATCCGTTCGACTGGCCGGCACCGCAGATCCTGATCGTTTCGCCGCCTCTTGTCAGCCGCACCGAAAATGCCGACTTCAGGGAGATGTTTGCCGGCGGCGATGAGGCCTCGAAGCAGCTTGCGCCGCAATACGCCGCACTCGCCGACGAGGTCGGCTGCGGCTTCTTCGACGCTGGCACGGTGGCGCAAACAACACCTCTCGATGGCGTCCACCTCGATGCCGAGAATACGCGAAACATTGGCGAGGCGCTGACGCCGGTCGTGCGCGTCATGCTGGAATTGTGATTGAAGGAGAAACCCGTGGCTGAGAACTATGACGTCATCATCATCGGCTCCGGCCCCGGCGGCTATGTCACCGCGGTGCGTTCCGCCCAGCTCGGCTTCAAGACGGCGATCGTCGAGCGCGAGCATCTGGGCGGCATCTGTCTGAATTGGGGCTGTATTCCGACCAAGGCGCTGCTGCGGTCGGCCGAGATCATGCATTATTCCGATCATCTGAAGGATTATGGCCTGAAGCTCGATGGCGGCAAGATCAGTGCCGATACCGCCGCCGTCGTCGATCGGTCGCGAAAAGTGTCGCTCAGGCTCAATGGCGGCGTCGCCTTTCTGATGAAGAAGAACAAGGTCGACGTCATCTGGGGTGAGGCCAAGCTGACAAAACCAGGCGAGATCGTCGTCTCCAAGACGGCCAAGAAGCCGATGGAGCCGCAGCCTCCAGTGCCGAAAGGCGTCAAGGGCGAGGGCACCTACACCGCCAAGCACATCATCCTGGCGACCGGCGCCCGGCCGCGCGCTCTGCCCGGCATAGAGCCGGACGGCAAGCTGATCTGGACTTATTTCGAAGCCATGGTGCCGAAGGAGATGCCGAAGTCGCTGCTGGTGATGGGCTCAGGCGCTATCGGCATCGAATTCGCCTCCTTCTATCGCACAATGGGCGCCGAGGTCACGGTGGTCGAGCTGCTGCCGGCGGTGATGCCGGTCGAGGACGCCGAGGTCTCGAAATTCGCGCAAAGGCAGTTCGAGAAGCAAGGCATGAAGATCATCCTCGAGGCCAAGGTAACCAAGGTCGAGAAGGGGACGAACTCGATTACCGCGCATGTCGAGATGAAAGACGGCAAGGTCGAGAAGATCACCGCCGATCGCATGATCTCGGCCGTTGGCGTCCAGGGCAATATCGAGAACCTCGGCCTTGAAGCACTCGGTGTTAAGACCGAGCGCGGTTGCGTGGTCATCGACGGTTATGGCAAGACCAATGTGCTTGGTATCTACGCCATCGGCGATGTCGCCGGTCCGCCCATGCTTGCTCACAAGGCCGAGCACGAGGGCGTCGTGTGCGTCGAGAAGATCGCGAACTTCCCCGGTGTTCACGCCACGGACAAGCTCAAGATCCCTGGTTGCACCTACTGCAATCCGCAGGTCGCCTCGGTTGGACTGACGGAAGCAAAAGCCAAGGCCGAGGGCAAGGATATCCGCGTCGGCCGCTTCCAGTTCGGGGCCAACGGCAAGGCCATCGCGCTTGGCGAAGACCAGGGCTTCATCAAGACCATCTTCGACAAGAAGACCGGTCAGTTGCTCGGCGCACACATGGTCGGCGCCGAAGTCACGGAACTGATCCAGGGTTTTGTCGTGGCGATGAACCTCGAAACCACCGAGGAAGAGCTGATGCACACCATCTTCCCGCATCCGACGCTGTCCGAGATGATGAAGGAAAGCGTGCTCGACGCCTATGGCCGCGCCTTGAACGCATGATAGATTCCCCGCGGGAGACTCAGCTGTCAAAGCCGTGGGATCTCGACGGCGAGGCAGTTCGTTTCCGAATGCATTTTTACTGGCGCAAGGAGAAGGCATATGCACTTGAACGGCGTGGGCTGGATCGCAGCAATCATTATCGGCGGCCTGGCAGGCTGGTTGGCCGAAATGGTCATGAAGAGCAACACCGGCATATTCATGAACATTATCATGGGCATCGTTGGCGCGGTGGTGCTGAACGCAGTCTTGCAGGCGCTCAACATCGGCGTGTTCGGCGTCGGCTGGACCGCCTATCTGATCACCGGCTTCATCGGTGCCTGCCTGCTGATCTGGGTAGGTCGCCTGTTGCGCCGTTAGTCGATATCGTTTTCGGCTATGCGAAAACGGTTGTAGCGGCATGCGCCGCTGCAGCCTTTTTCTTTGTCCCGAAAAGTCCTAGATGACGTTAAGGTGACGATCGCCGACGGGCGGTCGCAAGAAAGGCCAGGGTTCAGATGGTCACTGTCCTCGACACGATCGCCAACGCGCCGCGGCTGCGGCATCCCGAGAAGGCCCACAAGCCCGACCAGGAGGTATTGCGCAAGCCGGACTGGATCCGCGTCAAGGCGCCGGTGTCGAAGGGATATGCCGAGACACGGGAGATCGTGAAATCGCACAAGCTGGTGACGGTATGCGAAGAGGCCGGTTGCCCGAACATCGGTGAGTGCTGGGAAAAGAAGCACGCCACCTTCATGATCATGGGCGAGATATGCACGCGCGCCTGCGCCTTCTGCAATGTCGCCACTGGCATCCCGACCGCACTCGACTCCGACGAGCCCGCGCGTGTCGCGCATGCCGTCAAGCAAATGGGCCTCAGCCACGTCGTCATCACCTCCGTTGACCGCGACGATCTCGACGATGGCGGTGCGCAGCACTTCGCCGATGTCATCCGTGCGATCCGGGCGGCAACGCCTCTGACGACGATCGAAATCCTGACGCCCGATTTCCTGCGCAAGGAAGGCGCGCTGGAGATCGTCGTGGCGGCCAGGCCCGATGTCTTCAACCACAACCTCGAAACCGTGCCGTCGAATTATCTCAAGGTCCGGCCGGGCGCCCGCTATTTCCACTCGATCCGGCTGCTGCAGCGGGTCAAGGAACTCGATCCGTCGATTTTCACCAAGTCCGGCATCATGGTCGGCCTTGGCGAGGAGCGGAACGAAATCCTGCAATTAATGGACGATCTGCGTTCGGCCAATGTCGACTTCATGACCATCGGCCAATACCTGCAGCCGTCGAAGAAGCACCACCCGGTGATCCGCTTCGTCACGCCGGAGGAATTCAAGTCCTTCGAGACGATCGGCAAGACCAAGGGTTTCCTGCTGGTGGCATCGAGCCCGCTGACACGCTCTTCGCACCATGCCGGCGACGATTTCGCCCGGCTGCGCGCCGCGCGCGAAGCGCAGCTCCAGAAATTGATCTAACGCCGGTTTCATGCCGAAATTCGAAGCCACCCGACGCGTCGCCCACACGCCTGAGCAGATGTTCGCGCTGGTCGCCGACATCGAAACTTACCCGCAATTCCTGCCGCTTTGTGAAGCGTTGGCGGTCCGCTCGCGCAAGGAGCGTGACGGCCGCACCATCCTCGTGGCCGACATGAGCATCGGCTATAAGGCGATCCGGGAGACTTTCACGACGCAGGTGCTGCTCAAGCCCGACGAACATGCCATCGACGTGAAGTATATTGACGGCCCGTTCAAATATCTGAGCAATGTCTGGCGGTTCGAGCCGGATGGTGCCGGTTGTGCCGTGCGCTTCTTCATCGACTATGAATTCAAGAGCCGCATCCTGGGTGCGCTGATGGGCACGATGTTCGATCGTGCCTTCCGCATGTTCGCCGAAGCTTTTGAAAAGCGCGCCGACATCATCTACGGCAAGAAACCGGCGGCCTGACTCTCGCCAAGCGCCTTCAAGCCGATCTCAAGTGCATGATGGACCGTTTCCCGGCGGATGAAGTCACGGCCATTGTCGGCAAACAGCTTGCGTTCAGCCGTCACGGGTCGGCCGTTCACCGCAACGCCAAACCAGACCAGCCCGACCGGCTTTTCCCTGGAACCGCCACCCGGACCGGCAATGCCGGTGACGGCCAGCGCCAGCCCGGCACGCGAACGGGCGAGCGCTCCGGCGGCCATCTCGATGGCTGTCTCGCGGGAGACCGCACCATGCACGTCGAGCGTGGCGGCGCGAACGCCGAGCATGTCCATCTTGGCTTCATTGGAATAGGTGATGAAGCCGCGATCGACTACGGCGGAAGAACCGGCAATGTCGGTCAGCGCGGCGATGATCATCCCGCCGGTACAGCTTTCCGCGGTCGCCAGCATGATGCCGCGCTCCCGGCACGCCTCAAACAGGGCGGTTGCCAGTTCGCTGTTGGTCATTCCGGAACCTCGCCTGGAAACACCACACTGGCGGTGGCGATCGCCGCGATACCTTCCTCGCGGCCGACAAAGCCGAGCTTCTCGTTGGTTGTCGCCTTGACCGAGATGCGGTCGGCGGAAATGCCCAGCATCTGCGAAAGGACTGATGTCATCGCCTCGCGGTGCGGGCCGACGCGCGGCGCCTCGCAGATCAGCGTGATATCGGCATTGGCGATGCGTCCGCCGCGCTCGCGCACCAGTCTTGCCGCATGTTCGACGAATATCCGCGATGCAGCGCCTTTCCACTGCGGATCGGATGGAGGAAAGTGCGTGCCGATATCGCCGGCCCCGCAGGTCGCCAGCAGCGCGTCGGTCAGGGCGTGCAGGCCGACATCCGCGTCGGAATGGCCCGACAATTTCCTGTCATGCGGGATGGCGACGCCACAAAGCGTAACATGGTCGCCGGGCTCGAACGCGTGGACATCATAGCCATTGCCGGTGCGTATGTCGGGAAAGTGTGTCCGCTCGCTGGAAAGTCGCTGGTGCGCCATGGCGATGTCCCGTGCCCATGTGAGTTTGACATTGTCGGGCGATCCAGGAACGAGCTTCACCGGCATTTGCATCCATTCGGCGATCGACGCGTCGTCGGTAAAGTCGGATTTGCCGCTGTTATAGGCTTGCTCATGCATCGTCATGATCGCGAGGAAGGGAAAGCCTTGCGGCGTTTGCGCCGCGTGCAGCCCGCTCCGTGGCACCGTTTCGCCGACCATGCCGGTCGCCGATTCGCGTTTCAGTGTGTCGGCGACCGGCAGGGCGGGAAGCGCGCCTTCACGTTCGCCGATGGCCGCGATGGTGCGGTCGATCAGATCCATGTCGACAAAGGGGCGCGCGGCGTCGTGGATGAGGACCTTGTCCGGCGCGTAGCTTCTCAGCGCCTGTAGCCCGAGCCGAACCGAATCCTGCCTGGTGGCGCCTCCGGCAATTGCCGTTACCCGATCCGCATCGGTTCCGACAGCTTGCTGAAAAAGCTCGCGGTCTTCGGCATGGATGGCCACGACGACCCGGCCGATGAGCGGGTGCGCCAGAAAAATGTCTATGACACGAGCGATGACGGCGCGTCCGCCAATTCGTTGATATTGCTTAGGACCATCGGCTTGTCCGGCGCGCGCGCCGCGGCCGGCCGCGACGATAACCACCGCGACTTTGCCACCCGGATCCGGAGCCTGATTTTCGGTTGCGCCAGTCATGCAGTCCGGTCCTAATCGCGGCCAAGGCCGAAGGCCAGCATTTTCCCAATTGCGCCTTAATGTGGCGTCATTCCGCGTTGCACATTTCTCTCGATCTGGCTAGAGAATGTGCAACGAATGGACGTGCTTGGTTTTTGTGCATGGTTAACTTGACCGGATTGGCCCAGTCTCTCGACGTCGGCGGCGTCAGAATACGCAACCGCGTCTTCCTCGCGCCAATGTCGGGGATCACGGACGAGGCGTTCAGGCAGCGCGCCCATGGGCATGGCGCAGGCCTGGTGGTGTCCGAAATGGTGGCCAGCGGCGAACTCGCCAAGGGCAGGGCGGGTTGTGGTCTGCGGATACGCCATTCCGGGCTGCCCGTCCACATGGTGCAGCTTGCCGGGCGCGAGGCCATGCATATGGCCGAAGGCGCGCGGATCGCCGCCGGCGAGGGCGCCGACATCATCGACATCAATATGGGCTGCCCGGCCAAGAAGGTCACCGGTGGCTATGCCGGTTCGGCATTGATGCTGGACCTCGACCACGCGCTCTCGCTGATCGAGGCCGTGGTAGGCGCGGTCAAGGTGCCGGTGACGGTCAAGATGCGGCTGGGTTGGGACGAAGGCGCACTCAACGCTCCTGTCCTGGCGCGCCGGGCCGAGCAGGCGGGCGTCAGGATGGTCACGGTCCATGGCCGCACACGCTGTCAGTTCTACCAGGGCAAGGCGGACTGGCGCGCCATCGCTCGCGTCAAGGAGGCTGTCTCCATTCCGGTCGTCGCCAATGGCGATGTCTGCTCCCCAAGCGAGGCAGCCGCCGTTCTCGAACAGTCCGGCGCCGATGCATTAATGGTCGGCCGCGCCCATTATGGCGCGCCGTGGGTCGCCGGCGGCATCGCTGCGGCTGCCGCCGGGACATTTTCGCCCGGCATTCCCGAGACCCCGCAAGCGCTTACCGATTATGTCGTCGCCCACTACGAGGACATGCTGGCGCTTTACGGCATCGAGAGCGGCCTGCGCCAGGCGCGCAAGCATCTGGGCTGGTATCTCGATCGACATGCCGGGGGTGTCGCTGGCGAGAGTAGGAAAGCGATATTGACCGCGTCCGAACCGGCCCGCGTCATTGCCTTGCTGCGTGACGTGTTTTCGCGCGACCCGCAAACCTTGAACCTGCGGAGCGCCGCATGACCGCAATTCCTGGCCAAGGCGTTGAAATGGCGGATGCTGCCCAGATCGTACTAAACACGATCCGCCGCCCGGTGATCATGATCAGCGAGGAAGGCTTCATCACCTTTGCCAATGCCGATGCCGAGGACTTCTTTCGCTCCAGCGCGACCATGCTGGCGCGCAACACCCTGTCCAAGCTCATACCCTTCGGCAGTCCGCTGCTTACACTGGTCGACCAGGTGCGCGAGCGCCGCGCGCCCGTCAACGAATATCGGGTCGACGTTTCGTCGCCGCGCCTCGGCATCGAAAAGGTCGTCGATCTCTATGTCGCGCCGGTGCCGGAGTTTCCGGGCTCCGTCGTGGTCATGTTCCAGGAGCGGTCGATGGCCGACAAGATCGACCGGCAGATGACGCATCGCGGCGCGGCGCGCTCGGTGACCGGTCTGGCGGCGATGCTGGCGCATGAGATCAAGAACCCGCTCTCCGGCATCAGGGGGGCGGCTCAGCTGCTCGAGCTGTCCGCTTCCGATGAGGATCGCGCGCTGACGCGGCTGATCACCGACGAGACGGACCGTATCGTATCGCTGGTCGACCGCATGGAGGTGTTTTCCGACGAGCGGCCGATCGACCGCTATCCCGTCAACATCCATGTGGTGCTCGATCACGTGAAAGCGATCGCAAAGAACGGTTTCGCTAGGAAAATCAAGATACTGGAGGACTATGATCCATCATTGCCTCCGGTGTTTGCCAATCGTGATCAGCTGATCCAGGTGTTCCTTAATCTGATCAAGAACGCCGCCGAGGCAATCGGTAGCGACCCCCAGGGCGAGATCGTGCTGTCCACCGCCTTCCGGCCCGGTATTCGCGTTTCGGTTCCGGGGACGCAGGACCGCGTGTCGCTGCCGCTGGAGTTCTGCGTGCGCGACAATGGTTCCGGCGTGTCGGAGGATATCCTGCCGATCCTGTTCGATCCCTTCATCACCACCAAGCCGAACGGCTCGGGGCTCGGGCTGGCGCTGGTCGCCAAGATCGTCGGTGAACATGGCGGCATCATCGAATGCGATTCGACGCCGCGCGCGACAACATTCCGGGTCCTCATGCCGGCCTGGAAGGAAACGGCGCTTGGCGCTGATCAAGACGGTGAAGGAGACCGCAAATGACCGTTCGCGGCAATATTCTGGTCGCCGACGACGATGCTGCGATCCGCACCGTTCTCAATCAGGCCCTGTCGCGTGTCGGTCACGAGGTGCGCGTCACCTCCAACGCGTCGACCCTGTGGCGCTGGGTCGCGGCCGGCGAGGGTGATCTCGTCATCACCGACGTCGTGATGCCGGACGAGAACGCTTTCGACATGCTGCCGCGCATCAAGAAGGCGCGGCCGGAACTGCCTGTCATCGTCATGAGCGCCCAGAATACCTTCATGACGGCGATCCGCGCTTCCGAAACGGGCGCCTATGAATATCTGCCGAAGCCCTTCGATCTGACCGAACTCCTCAACATCGTCAACCGCGCTTTGTCCGAGCCCCGGCGGCCGAAGATCGATGCCAGGCAAGAAGAGCCGCCCGAAACGATGCCGCTGGTCGGCCGTTCGGCGGCCATGCAGGACATCTACCGCATGCTGGCGCGCATGATGCAGACCGACCTGACGGTGATGATTTCGGGCGAATCGGGCACCGGCAAGGAACTGGTGGCACGAGCGCTGCATGAATATGGGCGCCGTCGTGGCGGCCCGTTCGTTGCCATCAACATGGCGGCTATCCCGCGCGACCTTATTGAATCGGAACTGTTCGGTCACGAGAAGGGCGCCTTCACCGGCGCGCAGAGCCGCTCGACTGGCCGTTTCGAGCAGGCGGAGGGCGGCACGCTGTTCCTTGACGAGATCGGCGACATGCCGATGGAGGCGCAGACGCGCTTGCTGCGCGTCCTGCAGCAGGGCGAGTACACGACTGTCGGCGGCCGCACGCCGATCAAGACCGATGTGCGCATTGTCGCCGCCACCAACAAGGACCTGCGTACGCTGATCAACCAGGGCCTCTTCCGCGAGGATCTTTTCTACCGTCTCAATGTCGTGCCGCTCAGGTTGCCGGCCTTGCGCGAACGCTCCGAGGATGTGCCCGATCTGGTGCGCCATTTCTTCAAGCTCGGCGAAATGGAGGGGCTGCAGACCAAGCGCATCTCTTCCGGGGGCATCGAACTGATGAAGCGCTATCCCTGGCCAGGCAATGTGCGCGAGCTGGAAAACCTGGTCCGCAGGCTCGCCGCGCTTTATTCGCAGGACGAGATTTCCGCCGAGATCATCGAGACGGAGCTCAAGACGGGCGAACGCCCCGTGGTCCCGGGTGGCGGCAACCTCATTCCCGACGATCTTTCCATCGGGCAGGCGGTGGAGCACTTCCTGCAGCGCTATTTCGCCTCCTTTGCGGGCGAATTGCCGCCTGCCGGTCTGTACGAGCGTATCTTGTCCGAAGTCGAATATCCGTTGGTGCTGGCTTCGATGACGGCAACCCGCGGCAACCAGATCAAGGCCGCTGAGCTCCTGGGACTCAACCGCAACACCCTGCGCAAGAAGATTCGCGAATTGGGCGTCAACGTTTACAAGTCCTCCCGCCAGACCTGAGCCCGCGCTGCATACAGGATCTTTTCAGGGGACCGACCGGGGAAAGAGTCCTGTAGTTGTCACACTTGTTGCATAATCGCCACAATGCGTTGCATAGATCGGACGCAATCACTGGCTCTAGACGGCGACATGGCTCCGCAGACACCTGTACTCAACAAACCGCTCTTCAGCGAACCTGGCGCGCGCGACGGGCGCCGGCTGCTGGCACTCCCCGGCGTGGTGGCGGTCGTCGGTGCCTTGGTCATGGCGGCTATTTCGTTCGCCATCCTGGTCGGTGCGACACCGATTGCGCCTGACGCCAAAACGACCTGGGCGCTGATCGCTCTCAACGCCGCCTTCGTGCTCTTCCTCATCGCGCTGGTTGGACGCGAGGTGCATCGCATCGTCATGGCGCGCCGGCATGGCAAAGCGGCTTCTCGGCTGCATGTGCGCATCGTTGCCATGTTCGCTCTCGTTGCCGCCATTCCCGCCATCATGGTGGCGATCATCGCCTCGATCACGCTCGATATCGGCCTTGATCGCTGGTTCGAAATTCGCACCAAGACGATCGTCAATTCGTCCCTGTCGATCGCCGACGCCTATGTGCAGGAGAACGCGCGCAACCTGCAGGGTACGACGTTGTCGATGGCCTACGATCTCGATGCGTCGCGAACGCTCTACGGCCTCGATCGCACCGGCTTTCTCGATCTCATGAACAAGGAAGCCGTGGGGCGCTCGCTGGCGCATGCCGCCCTGATCAAGCCCGATGGCTCCTTCGTCATGAGCGCCAAGACCGATGCCGATTTCGCCATGCCGGAACCGCCGGAAGGAGCGGTGGCCACCGCCACCGACGGCAAGCCGGTGCTGATCGAGCCGCGCACGCGCAACATCATGGGCGCCATCGTCAAGCTGCGCGAGCTCGATGGCCTCTATCTCTACACCATCCGTCTGGTCGACCCCGAGGTGATCAAGGCGCGGCAGATCGTCAGGTCCAACACCGACGAGTATCGCAATCTCGAGGACAACAGGCGTACCTCGCAAGTGGCGTTTGCGCTGCCCTATCTGTCGCTGACCCTGATCATCATCCTATCGGCAATCTGGACCGGCATAGCTGTTGCCGACCGGCTCGTGCGGCCGATCCGTCAGCTGATCGGCGCTGCCGACGAAGTCGCGACCGGCAATCTCGACGTCGCGGTGCCGGTGCGGCCATCCGATGGCGATGTCGCCTCGCTCGGCGACACGTTCAACAAGATGCTGCTGGAGCTCAAATCACAACGCAACGAGATCCTGTCGGCGAAGGACCTGATCGATGAGAGGCGGCGTTTTTCCGAAGCCGTGCTTGCCGGCGTCACCGCCGGCGTCATCGGCGTCGACCCTTACGGCATCATCACCATCGTCAATCGTTCTGCCGAATCGATGCTGGCCGTTTCCGCCAGCGCGGCACTTGGGCAGAATCTTTCCGCGATCCTGCCGCATGTCGGCCGCGTCTTCGAGATCGGCCGTAAATCCGGCAAGCCGGTCTACCGCGAACAGGTGACCTTCTATCGCGCCGGCGCCGAGCGGACCTTCAATGTGCAGGTCACCATCGAGGCAGGCGACGACGGCTCGGAGGAAAAATCCTATGTCGTGACCGTCGACGACATCACCGATCTGGTTCAGGCCCAGCGCTCATCCGCTTGGGCCGACGTGGCGCGGCGCATCGCCCACGAGATCAAGAATCCGCTGACGCCGATCCAGCTTTCCGCCGAACGCATCAAGCGCCGCTACGGCAAGGTCATCACCGAAGACCGCGAGGTTTTCGACCAGTGCACCGACACCATTATCCGGCAGGTGGAGGATATCGGCCGCATGGTCGACGAGTTCTCGGCTTTCGCGCGCATGCCAAAGCCCGAGATGAAGGCCATCGACCTGCGCGAATCGCTGCGCGAGGCTTCCTTCCTGGTCGAAGTCAGCCGCGCCGACATCACCTTCGAGCGGATATTCGGCAACGAGCCGCTCAAGGGCACGTTCGACAGCCGGCTGATGGCCCAGGCTTTCGGCAATGTGATCAAGAATGCCGCCGAGGCGATCGACGGACTGGAACATAAGGACGGTTCGCACGGCATAATCCGGATTCAAGCCGGCCGTCAGAATGGCGCGATTCGCATCGATGTCATCGACAATGGCAAAGGCCTGCCGCGCGAGAATCGCCAACGGTTGCTGGAGCCCTATATGACCACGCGTGAAAAGGGCACCGGGCTTGGTCTCGCTATCGTCAAGAAGATCGTGGAGGACCATGGCGGCAGGCTGGAACTCCATGACGCGCCTGCGGATTTCCACGGCGGGCGCGGCGCGATGATCAGCATCATCCTGCCGCCTGCAACCAGCGCGCTGCCGCGCGGCGAAACCAAGGCGGACCACGAAAGAGAAACTGAAAAGGTCGATAATGGCGTCTGATATTCTCATCGTCGATGACGAGGAAGACATCCGCGAACTCGTCGCGGGCATCCTGAGTGACGAGGGTCACGAAACCCGTACGGCATTCGATGCCGACAGCGCACTGGCGGCTATCGCCGACCGAGCACCGAGGCTGATCTTCCTTGATATCTGGCTGCAGGGTTCGCGTCTGGACGGCTTGGCGCTGCTCGACGAGATCAAGACCATGCACCCGAACCTGCCGGTAGTGATGATTTCAGGCCACGGCAACATCGAAACGGCGGTTTCCGCCATCCGTCGCGGCGCCTATGATTTCATCGAAAAGCCGTTCAAGGCCGACAGGCTGATCCTCATTGCCGAACGCGCACTCGAGACCTCGAAACTGCGCCGCGAAGTTTCCGACCTCAAGCTGCGCAGCGGCGAGACTTTCGATTTGATCGGCATGTCCTCGGCGATGAGCCAGTTGCGCCAGACCATCGAGCGTGTCGCGCCGACCAACAGCCGGGTGATGATCGTTGGCCCTTCCGGATCGGGCAAGGAACTGGCCGCCCGCGCCATTCATACGCTGTCGACGCGCAAGGGCGGGCCGTTCGTGACACTGAGCGCCGCCAATATCACGCCTGAACGCATGGAGATCGAACTGTTCGGCACCGAATCGAACGGGGTCGAACGCAAGGTGGGGGCGCTGGAGGAGGCCCATCGCGGCATTCTCTACATCGACGAAGTGGCCGACATGCCGCGCGAGACGCAGAACAAGATTTTGCGCGTCCTGGTCGAACAGCAATTCGAGCGGGTGGGCGGTACTAAGCGGGTCAAGGTCGACGTCCGCATCATTTCCTCGACCTCGCAGAACCTCGAGGCGATGATCGCCGACGGGCGTTTCCGCGAGGATCTCTATCACCGACTCGCCGTGGTTCCGGTCATGGTGCCGGGACTGGCCGAGCGGCGCGAGGACATTCCCTATCTCGTCGACAACTTCATGAAGCAGATCGCCCGCCAGGCTGGCATCAAGCCACGCCGTATCGGCGACGACGCGCTGGCCGTGCTGCAGGCGCACAACTGGCCGGGCAACGTGCGCCAGTTGCGCAACAACGTCGAGCGACTGATGATCCTGGCGCGCGGCGAGGACGTGGACGCGCCGATCACCGCGGATCTGCTGCCGTCCGAAATCGGCGATGTCATGCCGCGCACGCCCAACCAGTCGGACCAGCATATAATGGCGCTGCCGCTACGCGAGGCACGCGAACAGTTCGAAAAGGACTATCTGATCGCCCAGATCAACCGGTTCGGCGGCAACATTTCGAAGACAGCCGAGTTCATCGGCATGGAGCGTTCCGCCTTGCACCGCAAGCTGAAGTCGCTGGGCGTCTGACCCAATCCTCGGTGGCCCACGCGATTGTCCGTTACCTGCACGGCGGAATCGCCTAAACAGGCCGAACCAAATCTCCCGAGGTGACCATGCCGCGCATTGCCTATGTTAACGGGCGCTACATCACTCATGCCGATGCCGCCGTGCATATCGAGGATCGCGGCTACCAGTTCGCCGACGGCGTCTACGAGGTCTGCGAGGTGGCGCGCGGCTTCATCGTCGACATGCCGCGCCACCTTGCCCGGCTGAACCGCTCGCTGACCGAACTGTCGATCGCCTGGCCGGTGACACGCAATGTGTTGCCGCTGATCCTGCGCGAAGTGGTCAACCGCAATCATGTCGTCAACGGCCTGGTCTATGTTCAGGTGACGCGCGGTGTCGCCAGCCGGGAATTTGTCTTCCCATCGGCGAACGTCAAGCCCGCGCTGGTGGTGACAGCCAGGAAGGCTGATCCTGCCGCGGGTGCCAAGCGAGCCGAGACCGGTATCGCCGTCATCACCGTGCCGGAGAACCGGTGGGACCGTGTCGACATCAAGACCGTCGGGCTGCTGCCCAATGTATTGGCCAAGCAGAAGGCCAAGGAAGCGGGCGCACAGGAGGCGTGGTTCGTGGATGCCGACGGCAACGTCAAGGAAGGCGGGTCGTCGAATGCCTGGATCGTTACCAAGGATGGCGTTCTGGTCACCCGGCCGGCCGAACATGGCATTCTGCGCGGCATCACGCGCACCACCATGTTCGAAGTCGCGGCAAGGCTCGGCCTGAAGATCGAGGAACGGGAATTTTCCGTCGCCGAGGCCAAAGCGGCCCGCGAAGCATTCATCAGTTCCGCGACGACTATTGCCATGCCGATCGTGGCCATTGACGGCGATCCCATAGCCAATGGCCACCCCGGCTCAATAACACTTTCGTTGCGGCATGCCTTTTTTGACATTGCGGAAAAAAGTCCAGCCTGATAACCGCACAGGTGGAATGAACATCAATATATCTCGTTCTGCTTGTCGTTACTGACGGCAAGAGGGTGTTTGCGCGCTTGACATGTGCCCGCTAATTTGGCGCATTGGCTGCAAACCGAAGGGGATCGGCGAAAGACAAAAACAATGGCGGAACGATCGCAAAACCTTCAGGACCTGTTCCTGAATTCAGTTCGCAAGAGCAAGAACCCACTCACCATCTTTCTTATCAACGGCGTGAAGCTGACCGGCGTGGTCACTTCTTTCGATAATTTCTGCGTCCTGCTGCGCCGCGACGGTCACTCCCAACTCGTCTACAAGCACGCCATTTCCACGATCATGCCGAGCCAGCCGGTTCAGATGTTCGATGGCGAGGAAAGCCAGGGCGCCTGATTGGCACGTGAGAAGGACGCGGACGGCACGGTTCGCGGAAAACCAGCGCATCATCCCGGGACGGAAGCCAAGGGTCCGACCCGGGCTGTTGTCATTGTGCCTGTGCTTACGCGCCAACCGCGTAACGACGATGACACGAACCGTCCGCGGCTGACGCGCTCGGCCGAGGCGCGCCACGACGAAGCAGTCGGCCTTGCCCGCGCCATCGACCTTGATCTGATCCATACGGCGGTCGTGACCGTCAACGACCCGCGCCCGGCGACGTTGCTGGGCAGCGGCAAGGTCGAGGAGTTCGCCGGGATCGTCAGGGAAGGGCACGCGGAAGTGGTCATCGTCGACCATCCGCTGACGCCGGTGCAACAGCGCAATCTCGAGAAGCAATTCAACGCCAAGGTGCTGGATCGCACCGGGCTGATCCTGGAGATCTTCGGCGAGCGGGCGCGCACTAAGGAAGGCACGCTGCAGGTCGAGCTTGCCCATCTCAACTACCAGAAGGGCCGCCTGGTGCGCAGCTGGACCCACCTGGAGCGTCAGCGTGGCGGTGCAGGCTTCCTCGGTGGCCCCGGTGAAACGCAGATCGAATCCGATCGGCGGCAGTTGCAGGAAAAGATCATAAAGCTGAAGCACGAGCTGGAAACCGTGCGCCGCACCCGCGACCTGCACCGCGCCAAGCGCAAGAAGGTGCCGTTTCCAGTGGTGGCGATCGTCGGCTACACCAACGCTGGCAAGTCGACGCTGTTCAACAAGCTGACCGGAGCAGGGGTGCTGGCGCAGGACATGCTGTTCGCCACGCTGGATCCGACACTGCGCCGCGTGCGGCTGCCGCATGGCACGCCGATCATTCTTTCCGACACGGTGGGCTTCATTTCGGACCTGCCGACGCATCTGATCGCAGCGTTCCGGGCGACCTTGGAAGAGGTGGTCGAGGCCGATCTCGTCATCCATCTGCGCGACATTTCCGATCCCGACACGGCGGCGCAGGCCGAGGACGTCGAGCGCATCCTCGCCGATCTCGGCGTCGACGCCAGCGACACCAGGCGCGTGATCGAAGTCTGGAACAAGATCGACCTGCTGGACGAAGGCAACAGGCAGCGGCTGCTCGCCGATAGCACCGACGGTTCCAAGGAGCCGCCGATTGCCGTATCGGCGGTGTCAGGCGAAGGCATCGATGCGCTGAAAGCGGTTATCGAAACGCGGATGGCCGGCGAACTGCAAGACCTGACGGTGACCATCGAGCCGGCACAATTCGGCCTGGTCGACTGGCTTTATCGCAATGGCGATGTCGTTTCGCGAACCGACAATGACGATGGAAGCGCCACCGTTTCGCTGAAGGCCACGCAAAGCGCCCGAGAAGAGATTGAAAGCCGATTGCGTCGCAAAAACAACGGCTAACGCGCAGAAATTCCAGGATAAGTATCGCGCTTTCCGTCCGGAATTGCCGGAGCTATAGAGGCTTACCTTGCAGTCTTTGCTTCCTGCCAGAGCGCTTCCATCTCCTCCAGGCTAGCTTCCTCCAGCGAGCCGCCTGATTTTTCCAGGGCCTGCTCGACATAGTGGAAGCGTGAGCGGAATTTCTCGTTGGTGCCGCTGAGCGCCGCCTCCGAATCGAGCTTCAGGTGACGGCCGAGATTGACGACGGCAAACAACATGTCGCCGAACTCGTCCTTGATCGAGGCCGTCTCACCCCTGGCCAAAGCCTCGCGCAACTCCCCGATCTCTTCCTCGATCTTGTCCAGGATGGGAGCAGCCTCGCTCCAGTCGAAGCCGACGCGGGCGGCTTTTTCCTGAAGCTTCAGCGCTCGCGTCAAGGCGGGCAGGGCGACCGGAACGCTGTCCAGGAACCCCTTGCCGTTGTCCTCCGGGTCAAGACCGCGCGCGAGCCGGGCTTGTCGCTTCTCGGCCTTCTCCTGCGCCTTGATCTTCTCCCACATGCCCTTGGCCATGCCGGCGCTGCGGGCCTTCTCGTCGCCAAAGACGTGCGGATGGCGGCGGATCATCTTGGTGGTGATGGCCTGGACAACGTCAGGGAAGGCGAATTCGCCGGCTTCCTGCGCCATCTGGGCATGGTAGACGACCTGCAGCAGGAGGTCACCGAGTTCGTCGCGCAAATCGTCGAGATCGCCGCGCGCGATGGCATCCGCCACCTCGTAGGCCTCCTCGATCGTGTAGGGCGCGATGGTGGAGAAGTCCTGCTCGATGTCCCACGGGCAGCCGGTCTTCGGCGCGCGCAACGCCGCCATGATCTCGATCAGGCGTGAAATGTCTTTCGATGGCGTCATGGAGCGGATGCTACCGCGCGAACCGCCACTCGGCCAACGCTGTCAGCCGGCGAGGGGACCTTGTCCACAGGCGCACCGTACCCGCCTCGTCAGTCCAGCACGGAAACGATCGCCTTGGCGAGGTCATCCATGCCGTCCTCGGGCAGGCCGGCCACGTTGATGCGGCTGTCGCCGACCATGTAGACGGCGTGCTCGGCGCGCAGCCTTTCGACCTGCGCTTCCGTGAGGCCGAGCCGCGAGAACATGCCGCGATGACTGGCAACGAAGTCGAAGCGGTCGGAATTGGATTGCCGGCGCAGCGCCTCGGCGAATGCGACCCTAAGCCTCAGCATACGAAGACGCATCTCTTCCAGTTCTGCTTCCCAGTCGGCACGCAGCGCGGCGTCTTCCAGGACGATGCGCACCGCCGCCGCGCCATGGTCGGGCGGCATAGAATACATGGCGCGCGCCGCCGACAGCATTTGGCTCATCGCGACGTCGGCCTGCGCGCCGTCCCTGGCCAGGACCATCGCCGCGCCGACCCGGTCGCGGTACACCGCGAAATTCTTCGAGCAGCTCGACGCGACAACCATTTCCGGAATTTTCGCGGCCAGCAGCCGCAAGCCGAGGGCATCGGTCTCCAGGCCGTCGCCAAAGCCTTGATAGGCGATGTCGACAAATGGCAGCAGGCCGCGCTCGACGACGAGGTCGGCGATGGCCTCCCACTGGGCCGCGTCCAGATTGGCGCCGGTCGGATTGTGGCAGCAGCCATGCAGCAGCACCACGTCGCCGCTGTTGGCCGACCGCAGCGCCGCCAGCATGTCGTCGAAACGAACCGCTCCCGAGGCCGCATCGAAATAGGGATATTCGCGAATCTGCAGGCCGGCGGCACGCATCACCGGCATATGGTTCGGCCAGGTCGGGTCGGAGACCCAGACCGTGGCATCCGAACGCGTCCGCTTGAGCAGTTCTGCCACCAGCCGCAGCGCGCCGGAGCCACCGGGCGCCTGTGCCGCCCGGATGCGCGACAGGTCCGCGCCTGGACCGAAGGCGAGCTTGGCCATCATAGTGTTGAACCCGGTATCGCCGGCAAGGCCGAGATAGGTCTTGGTATCCTGGCTCTGCAGCAGTCGCTTCTCGGCCTCGCGCACGGCCCGCATAACCGGCGTCTTGCCGTCGCGATCCTTGTAGACGCCGACACCGAGATCGACCTTGCCAGGGCGTGGATCGGCGCGATAGAGGCCGATCAGCGCAAGAATCTTGTCGGCGGCAGCTGGCTGCAGGTCTTCGAACATCATTATGGTTCCGTTGGCGCGGCGGAGTGATACGCAAATTGGCCACGTTTCACCAGCGGTTTTGATCGCGCCGGCGCGAAAGGCGGCACCTGCTGGTGCGGCTTTTCAACCACTTCAGAGAAGGCATGCCATGCTCGTCCGTCTGACCATGATCTGCGCCGGTGCCACGGCGGCGACCCGGAAAGGGCGGTTTCCCTCGGATGAACCGCTGGAGCCACGATCGCTGACATTGGCAAAGGCGATGCGCGGGACGCTGCGTCGCGCCGACCGTGTGTGGACAGCGCCGGCGCTTCGCGCCTGTCAGACCGCCGACGCGCTGTCGCTGAACGCGACTGTCGATCCGATGCTGGCCGACCAGAATAACGGACGATGGGCAGGCAAGAGCTTTGAAGAGGTGCAGGCGCGACAGCCTGAAGAAATTGCCGCATGGCTTACGGATCCGAATGTGGCCCCGCATGGTGGTGAGTCGGTGGCCGATGTTGCCCGACGGACCGCTGGATTGATGGATCGATTGATCGCCGAACGTGGCCATACCATCGCCGTGACCCATGCCAGCGTCATCCGCGCCGCGATCCTGCATGTTCTCGGGGCGCCGCTTGCCGCCAGCTCAAAGATCGACGTCGAGCCACTGAGCATCACCGATTTTCGTAGCGACGGCCGCCGGTGGGTGTTGCGCGCGTGCGGTGTCACGGTTCCCCAACCGGCAAAACCACTTGGACCTAAGGGCGCTCACGGCACCTAGGCGAGACGAAATACCTGCAACCGATATTTTCGCGCGAAGAAAAATCGGCAGGGCCGGGATTAAAATCCCCACATGCTCCGTAAACAGGGCATGAAACGGTCGATGCCACGCTTTGACATCCTAGGACAGCTCGGGTCGCTGCGGCGCTACGCCCGTTCGCTGACGCGCGACGGCGTCGAGGCCGAGGATCTCGTCCACGACGCGCTGGTGCGCGCCTATGAGCGGCGCGGCACGTTCCGCTCGGGCGGAAACCTGCGCGCCTGGCTGCTGTCGATCGTCCACAACACCTTCGTCGACCGTCTGCGCTCGCGCCGCTCGGAAGCCGCTCGCCTCGAACAGGCCCGATATCTGGCCGACGGCAGCACCCCGGCGCCGCAAGACCATTCCGTGCGCCTGGCGCAGGTTCGCGAAGCCTTTTTCAGCCTGCCGGAAGAGCAGCGCTCGGCACTGCATCTGGTCGCCATCGAAGGGCTCTCTTACCAGCAGGCAGCCAACGCCAGCGGCGTGCCGCTGGGCACGCTCATGTCGCGTATCGGCAGGGCGCGCGCCGCCCTGCGCCAGATGGAAGAGGCGCCGGCACGCGGAAAAAATCATCTCAGGATCGTGGGAGGTGACTCATGACCGCTCTTGTCGACCCGGTTACGGACGCCGATCTCGACGCCTATGTCGACGACCAGCTCGACGTTAGCCGCCGCATCGAGGTCGAAGCCTTCCTGTCGGCGCGTCCGGACACGGCCGCGCGTGTGATGTCGGATCTGCGCACCCGCGATGAATTGCGCGTGGCGCTGGCCGGCTCCGAAGGCATGGCGCGGCCGGCGACGGCCGATGCCGCGCGGCGGCTGGAGAGGGGGCTTGGCCGGGGCCGCATCTTCGGTGTGCTGCAACGCGCGGCAGCGGTCGCCGCTTTCGTTGCCGCCGGTTGGTTGGCCAACGGCATCGTCGGGCCGATGTCGGTGACCAAGGTCGTCGCTTCACCGCAGCCGCCCGCCTATGTCGACGAGGCGGTACAGGCACACAGGACGACGCTGCTGCGCGAAAACATGCCCTCGCAGACCGAGACGCCTAATTACAATGCCGGCGAGATCCGCGCCGCCACCGCCATCGTCATGCCGGCGCTGCCGAAGGATTGGAAGGTCCGCGACGTGCAGATCTATCCGTCGCGCTTCGGCCCGAGTGTCGAGATTGCGGTCGACACCAAGGAGATGGGCCTGGTTTCGCTGTTTGCGATCCGGCCGGGCACTTTCGATGTAGTCAAGCCGACCATGGCGCCCTCGGGCGACATCTCCTCGGCCTATTTCCAGATCGGCGATGTCGCCTACGCTGTCGTCGCCAAGAGCGAGGTTCATGATCTCGACCGCGCCGCCGAAACGCTCGCCAGAACGCTTTACTGACCAATCCACAAAGGAGACCTCGAATGAATACGCCCAATCTTGGATACCGCGTGGGCACAGGCGCCCGGACTGGAGCCGTCTATGACGAGGGCCTGCGCCAGCACATGCTGCGCGTCTACAATTATATGGGTCTTGGCCTGGTGGTTACCGGCCTTGTCGCCTTCCTGGTGTCGTCGACGCCGGCGCTTTATGTGCCGATCTTTTCCAGCCCGCTGAAATGGGTGGTGATGCTGGCGCCGCTCGCCTTCGTGCTCCTGTTTTCGTTCAAGATGCAGACCATGTCAGCGGCAAGCGCGCAGGCGATGTTTTGGGCCTTCTGTGCCGTCATGGGCCTGTCGCTGGCTTCGGTGTTCCTCGTCTTCACCGGCACCAGCATCGCGCGCACCTTCTTCATCGCCGCCACCATGTTCGGCGCCACCAGCCTCTATGGCTACACGACAAGGCGCGACCTGACGCAGTTCTCGTCCTTCCTGATCATGGGCCTGATCGGCGTGGTGATCGCCAGCATCGTCAACATCTTCCTCGGCTCGACCGCGCTGCAGTTCGCCATCTCGGTCATCGGCATCGCCGTGTTCATTGGCCTGACGGCCTGGGACACGCAGACGATCAAGGAGCAATACGCGGAGAATTTCGATGCGGAGTCGCGCCAGAAGCTCGCCGTCTTCGGTGCCTTCTCGCTCTATCTGAACTTCATCAACATCTTCCAGCTGCTGCTGAATTTTACCGGCGAGCGGGAATAGTCCGGACCGTAGCAGGCAACAGCTTTGAGTCTTGGCTGGCCGGAGGGAAACCTCCGGCCATCTTCTTTCGAAAGGGGCGCCTGGCCCACCATCAAGGTTCATCGTGATCGCGTGAAATGCAAATGCCGTCCGCCACCTTGAGTTCACGCCCGGCCATTTGCTAGCCTGCCGGCCACGCCGGACGAACCGCGAGGACATATGGAACAGGACAGTCTGACGCTTCATGGCGATGGCATATCGGCAACCATCATCGCCCACGGCGCAGAGTTGGTTTCCCTGCGGGATGCACGAGGATTTGAGTTCCTGTGGCAGGCTGGACCGGCCTGGCGGCGCCATTCGCCGGTGCTGTTTCCGATCGTCGGCCGGCTGAAGGGCGATCACCTGCACCATCGCGGCCAGACCTATCCGATGACGCAGCACGGCTTCGCCCGCGACAAGCCTTTTATGTGGGCGGAGAGGGGGCCTCGATCCTGCACGCTGGTGCTCACCGACGACGCGGAAACCCGAACGCACTACCCGTTCGCATTTCGACTGGCCGTGACCTATACGCTGGGCGAGGCGCAACTCGACATAGAATTCGAGATTACCAACCCGGGCGACGAACCGATGCCGGCGTCGATCGGGGCGCATCCGGCGTTCAACTGGCCGGTTCTGCCCGATATGGCCAAGGACGCCTATCACCTGACGTTTGCCCAGGCAGAGCCAGCGCCGATCCGCCGGCTGAAGGATGGCCTGCTCATCGCAACGCCGCAGCCAACGCCGGTCAAAGGCAATGTGCTCGAGCTGTCCGAACGGCTGTTTGACGACGACGCTGTGATCCTGGACCGGCCGGCCAGCAACAGCGTTCGCTACGGCGCCGATGACGGTCCGGCGATCGAGGTCTCATGGCAGGGATTTCAGGAACTGGGCATCTGGTCCAAACCCGGCGGCGCGCCGTTCCTGTGCATCGAGCCCTGGCACGGCATTGCCAGTCCGTTGGATTTCGATGGCGAGTTCACCGACAAGCCCGGCCTGATGCTGATCGCGCCGGGCGCGAGGCGTTCGCTGAGTTACCGGATCAGCCTGGAGCGGGGGCCTCGGTAAAAGTTTTCCTGCAAGCATGAAGCGGGCGCAAAGGCGGACCGGGGCCGTATTCGACCTCAGGTCGGGTCTCAAACCTGCCTGACCAGGGCGCCGATAACATTGACAAGAAGTCGCGCGGCGGTGAGCGCCGACAGGCCGTCGATATCGGCTGGCGGATAGAGCTCCACAAGATCGAATCCGGCGATCCTCGCTCGCTTGCCCAGGCCCGCGATGAGATCGATGACCTGTGTGTAGGTAAGGCCGCCGGGCGTACGCGCGGCCACGCCCGGCATGGTGCAGGGGTCGAGACTGTCGCAGTCGAGGGTAACGACGACGCGCGCGCCTTCCGGAATATGGCCGAGCGCCGCTTCGACACCCAGGGCGTGGACCTCGCGGGCGGTGACGAAACGGCTGCCATAGTGCCGCGCCGCTTCGATTTCCGTAAGGCGCGCGCTGCCGACGCTGCGCAGTCCGACCTGCACCATGCCGGCGACATGCGCCATCTCGCTCGCGCGGCGCATCGGGCTGGAGTAGCCATGGCGTTCGCCATGCACCTCGTCTCGCCAGTCGATATGGGCGTCAATCTGCAGGATCCAGACAGGCCCGTGATCCGCGAAGCCGGCGAGGAAGGGACTGACCACGGAATCGTCGCCGCCGAGCAGGATGGGCACGGCCGCCAAGGACAGGACCTCGCGCGTCTTCGCCTCGATCCGGGCGCGGTTGCCGGCATTGTCATGCATGATGGTCAGGATGTCGCCGGCGTCGACGCAGCAGACCGGCTTGCCGTCGAACAGCGGGCCGCCGAGATCGAAATCCCAATGCTCGACAAGCGCGGCATCACCCTGGCTCGAACCGCGGATAGCATCGGCGGCAAAGGCGTGACCGGTGCTGTCCTTGCCGGGATAGGTGCTGCCGTGCCCGGCGCCGAAGATCACCGCGCGGGGCGCAGTGCCGTCGGCGAGGCGATCGGGCAAGCCGAGAAAGGAAGATCGTGTGGTCATTCTTGATAAGCCTTTGAGTCCAGCCGAGGCGTGATGGATTGAAGCTAGCGTAGTTGCTGGGATGGTCGAATTCCATTGCCGAAATCGCCGTCCAGAAGTTCCGTCGGTTCCAAGCTGGAGGCGGCCCTGAGACGGGGACATTGAGCTTGCTAAAGTGGGTAAACGTTGCAGATTACTGGAACTGCGATAAAGCGAATGGACCGACCGAGGAAAATCCGCATGATCTATCTTTGTTGTCGAGTGCCGCGGTTCTTATGGCTGAACGCATCCGCATAGATGTGGTTGATGGGGAAGGGAATGACATTGCCGAAGTTCTCATGGCAGGCAGGTCTCCTTTTCGGCCTATGCGCTACTCCCGTTGCCTTCCTGCTGGCACTCTTTTCGGCCGGAGCTGGGCATGGCGACTATGTGCTAGCCCGCATTCTCTATCCAATCCCCATGTTGGCAACTCTTTTGACCGACAACACGATTACCAGCCTTTCCCTAGGGTTGGCTGTGGCACAGTTTCCTGCCTATGGGGCATTTGTTGCTCAAGCCGGCCGCGCCGGTTGGTTGGCGCTTGGCCTCGTCCACGTCATTGCAATAGCAACTGCTTTCAGCGGGGTGCTCGACTATTTTTAGGAACGGAATCTGCGCTGGCAGCTATGCCTATTTGCGCGAAAGACAGCCGCCGACTCTCATCGCCTGGGGAACGGAAGATGGCTACATGCCGGCCGCAGTGAAAGGCGCCGGCCACTGGCTTCTGGAAACCCATTTCGATAGCGCGCTTCCGCTGGTGCGGGACTTCCTGACGCGCGTCCATGGCTCAGCACAAGGGTTGAAGAGGTGCAAAAGGAGAAAGATCGATGACGACAACGCCGACCATCGCACGCATCTGGCGCGGCCGTACCGGGGCTGACGTAGGCGACGCTTACGAAGTCTATTTGAGAGCCGAAGGTATTCCGCCGCTTGAGAAAACCGCCCTGGGCGTCCAGCTGTTTCGCGAGGATCGCGAAGGGGAAAGCTGGTTCACCACCATCTCGTACTGGCCCGACCACGAATCGATGACGGCTTTCACCAAGGGTGAGCCAACCAAGGTCCACCATCTCGACCGCGACCCGGAGTTCCTGATCGAATTACCGGAGCGAATCCAGATCTACCGCATCCTGCTCGACCACCGGAGGCTGCCCTGATGCGACCGGTCGCGATGTAGGAACACATGGAAAGCGTCGCGCGCCGCCGCCGCGTCATCTGGCATGATATGCTCGGTACGGGCGTCCGCCAAACCGGACGCGATGTCTCGAGCGACGTGCCGGTGTCGGCGGCGCCGGGTCAGGAGGTCGGGTGAAAATCTATAGTCCGCGTGTAGTGGAGGGACAGGAATGGGTTCTTCCCCAACAAGCCGAGGACTACCAGCTATTCGCGAGCCTCGGCGACCTGGGCCAGAAGCGATGGCGTCCGCCGCGGATGAAATTCCTGCGCGAGCAAGAAGACGGAACACCCCGGCTATATTCGGATTTTCCTTGGCTCGGCGAGCACGTGCTCATTCTGAGGAGCACGCGTTGAAGTTGCTAAGGCCGATTCTAGAACCGTATGGTGACTTCCTGTCGCTTCGTGCTGACGAACCCATATCGCTGTTCAACGTCACCAATGTGGTCGATGCGATGGACGAAGAACGTTCAAGAACCGTCCGGTTGACGATGGCGGTATCATGATGATCGAAAATCTCGTCCTTCGGCCGGAGGCCATCGGCGGGGCCGAGATATTCAAGTTGCCGGAGCGGCCCGATGGCGTGCGACTATCCGATATCTATCTGCAAGAGACCATTGTGCGTCAGATCGGCGAGCTCGGATTCAAAGGCATCGCCTTTGAATTGGTCTGGAATGACGAAGCGGTCGGTCGCGACAGGATCGAATACCGCGGCATGGAGAGGCGTGCGCCAGTTTCATTCGCGAGTTTGAGACGCTTTTGGTCCGGTCTGCTTCGGAAGCGCGGGCTGTGAAGCAGGGCTGTGAGATGGATTCGAGATGCTTTCACGCCGTGATAAAAGTCGCATAAGATAGATTATGGAACCTACACACGTAGCGCGGCCGGGGAATTGCTGCGGTTCCGACCGCTCTCGGCAAACATTATGAATGGGCACCACCGGCACTTCACGACCTCGAACCCATGGTCGAGCGTTCAACGACGACTTGAAACCCCACCTGAGCAGCAGCCTCTACCGGTTTGACTCGTATGGGATTTCGATCACCATGCCATCATAGGCTGGTTCGACATTGTCGGGCGTCTCGGCCATCACGGCGGTGTAATCGAGCGGCACGTGCATGTGCGTCAGCACGGCGCTCCCAGGCGAAAGCGCCTCGATCCAGTCCAGCGCCTGGCCAAGCGAAAGATGGCTTGGATGCGTGTTGTATTGCAAAGCGTCGATGACCAGCATGTCGAGACCTCGCAGCCGTTCTGCGGTGGTCTTGGGAAAGTCGCTGACATCGGGACAGTAGGCGAGCCCACCGATGCGGAAACCCAGCGAAATGATGTCGCCATGGATCTGGGGCAGCGGCTCGAAGGTGAGGGCGCCCCCCTCACCTTCGACCACGACCGGCCTGGTATGATCGATTATGTGGGCGTCGACGATCGGCGGATAGGAACTGCCTGCCGGCGTCTGGAAGCAATAGCCGAACGCCTCGCGCAGCCGCAGCATGGTGGGCTCGTCGGCATGGATGCCGATGCGATGCCGTTGTTCCAGCACATAGCCGCGCAGGTCATCGATGCCGTGGATGTGGTCAGCATGCGGATGGGTGTAGATCACCCCGTCGATGCGCCTGACTGAAGCCATCAGCATCTGCTCGCGGAAATCCGGGCCGGTGTCGATGACGACCGTGGTGCGGCCGCCATTGACGGCAATGCGCTCGACAAGTGCCGCCGTGCGCATGCGCCGGTTCCTGGGATTGGTGGGATCGCAATTGCCCCAGTCGCCGGTGATGCGCGGCGTGCCTGGGGATGACCCGCAGCCGAGAATTGTCAGGCGCAGCCGGTCGCTCATGTCTCGAGCGCCTGCTGGCGAGGCATTTTTCCAAACAGCCGAAAGAAATTATCGGTCGTCACCGCCGCGATCTCAGCCTCGCTGACGCCGATTGTCTCGGCCAGCACCTTCGCGGTTTGCGCGACGTAAGCCGGCTCGTTGCGCTTGCCGCGGAACGGCACCGGCGCCAGATATGGCGCGTCGGTCTCGACCAGCAGCCGGTCACGCGGCAAATCGGCGGCGATGGCACGCAATTCGATCGAGTTCTTGAAGGTCAGGATGCCCGAGAACGACACATAGCCGCCAAACGACACGCCGACCTCGGCGAGCCGCCGTCCCGACGAAAAACAATGCAGGATGAACGGGAAGGCGCCCTTCCCTGTCTCGTCCTCGAGAATGGCGGCCATGTCGTCGTCGGCATCGCGTGAATGGATGACGAGAGGCAGCCCGGTCTCGCGGGCGGCGGCGATATGAGCGCGAAAACCCTGCGCCTGCGCATCGCGCGGTGCCTTGTCGTAGAAATAATCGAGACCTGCTTCGCCGATCGCCACCACCTTTGGGTGAGTGGACAGGCGGACAAGGTCGGCGGTGGTGACGTCGAGCTCCTCGGCGGCATTGTGCGGGTGAGTGCCGACCGAGCAATAGACTTCGTCGAAAGTCTCCGCGATCTCAAGAACTTGCTGAAACCGCTTCACGCGCGTGGAGATCGTCACCATGCGGCCGATTCCGGCCGCCTTGGCGCGGGCGACAATGGCCGCCCGCTCCTCGGCGAAGTCCGGAAAGTCCAGATGACAATGGCTGTCGACGAGCATCAGGCGTTCGCGTCCGTCTGTTCGACATAGCGCGGAAACACGCCCTCCGGCGCAGGCAGCGCCGTCCCGGAAACAAGCGCGTGGTCGGCGTGGACATGCACGAACTCGCGATAATCCGCCGGCACCGCCAGCAGGTCGAGCAGCTTGCCGGCCGAGCCCGGAATGAAGGGCTGGCATAGAACCGCCACGCGCCGGACCACTTCGGCCGTAGTCCACAGCACCGTTTCCATGCGCTCGGGATTGGTTTTCTTGAGCGCCCAGGGTTCCTGTCCGGCGAAATACCGGTCGGCTTCCGCAACCACGCCGAAGATCGCCGCCAGTGCCAGATGGATGCCCTGTTCGGCCATTGCCTTGCGCGCGGTGGCGAGAGCGTCGATCGCTTGATCCAGGATCACCTTGTCGGCTTCCGCCAGGTCGCCGCGCTTCGGTACCACGCCGCCGCAATTCTTGGCGATCATCGACAGCGAGCGCTGCGCCAGATTGCCGAGACCGTTGGCCAGATCGGCGTTGGTGCGGTTGACGATCGCTTCATGGCTGTAGCTGCCGTCCTGGCCGAACGGCACTTCGCGCAGGAAGAAGTAGCGTACCTGGTCGAGGCCATAAT
Organism: Mesorhizobium sp. B2-3-10; assembly: GCF_006442275.1. Lineage (NCBI taxonomy): Bacteria > Pseudomonadati > Pseudomonadota > Alphaproteobacteria > Hyphomicrobiales > Phyllobacteriaceae > Mesorhizobium > Mesorhizobium sp. B2-3-10. The sequence continues at coordinate 72,608 of NZ_VFVT01000002.1, read as the reverse complement.
GCTCGATCATGGTGAACGGGTCGATGACGTTGCCGACCGATTTCGACATCTTCTCGCCGCGGTTGAACAGAAAGCCGTGGCCGAAGACGCGCTTCGGCAGCGGGATGCCGGCCGACATCAGGAAGGCCGGCCAATAAACCGCGTGGAAGCGCACGATGTCCTTGCCGATGATGTGCGCATCGGCTGGCCAGAACTTCCATTTCTCATCTTTTTCATCGGGATAGCCGACGCCGGTGATGTAGTTGGTCAGCGCGTCGACCCACACATACATGACATGCTTTTCGTCGCCGGGTACCGGCACGCCCCAGTCAAATGTGGTGCGCGAGATCGACAGGTCCTTCAGTCCCGACTTGACGAAGCTCATCACCTCGTTGCGGCGCTCGGCCGGACCTATGAAGTCGGGCTGGCCTTCATAAAGCGCGACGAGCTTGTCCTGATAGGCCGACAGGCGGAAGAAGTAGCTCTCTTCCTCGACCCATTCGACCGGCGTTCCCTGCGGCCCGTAGCGGACATTGTCGGGACGGACCTCGGTCTCCTCCTCGCCGTAATAGGCTTCGTCGCGCACCGAGTACCAGCCGGCATAGCCGCCCTTATAGACGTCGCCATTGGCGGCCATCGCCTTCCAGATCGCCTGCGAAGCAGCGTAATGGCGCTCCTCCGTGGTGCGGATGAAATCGTCGTTGGAGGCGTTGAGCGCGGTCGCCATGCGCTTGAACTCGGCTGAATTGCGGTCGGCCAGTTCGCGCGCAGAAATGCCTTCGCGCTTGGCTGTCTGCAGCATCTTGATGCCGTGCTCGTCGGTGCCGGTAAGGAAGAAGACCTGCTTGCCGTCGAGCCGCTGGAAGCGGGCAAGAGCATCGGTGGCGATCAGCTCGTAGGCATGGCCGATATGCGGCTTGCCGTTCGGATAGGAAATCGCGGTCGTGATGTAGAATGTGTCGCGTGACATGAATGAACCGTCATGAATGTCTGAATGGAGGCCGTGGCGGTGGATATCGCATCGGAATGGCGATTGCCATCCCGAGACCAGTGCATGCCGCCCAAAAGTGGCCCCGGTTTAAGGGGCAACGGCATGCACCAAAAAAGGCCCGTCACATTCGCATTGCAGAATTCAGGCGGTCGATCATGGTCAGGGCGTGCTGCTTTTTATCGAGATTGTAGGTGTCCGTCTCAGATATAGCGTCCAGCGCCTCATGCCAACTGTCCGACAGCGTTTTGGCCCGCTTGAGATCGCCAGCCCGCGCCGCCTGGCTTGCCGCATCCGACAGAAGGTCCAGCGCCCGGCGATTGAAGATGTCGAACTGTATCGCCTGGTCCTTGCCCGCGACCGCCTCGGCCAGGCGATAGGCGCCGCCAATATCGCTCTTTCCCGTCGCCACCAGTCCATCCAGCGTCCGCGCGATCTCCAGCCCGCCATACTGCGTCAACAGGATCGCGTTGCGGGCGCTGCCCCCTGCCCGCTCGACCAATGCAGCCCTCGCGGCCGGATCGTCGGGCGGCGGCGGCTCCGCTGTCTCCAGCACCGCCATCAGTTCGTTGGCGTCGAGCGGTGTCAGCCGCACCACCTGGCAGCGCGAGCGGATCGTCGGCAGCAGACTGCCGGGTGCATGGACGATGAGAATGAACAGGGTCCGTGCCGGTGGTTCCTCGAGATTCTTCAGCAAGGCATTGGCCGCATTGGCATTCATGTCGTCGGCCGGATCGACGATCACCACCCGGTAGCTGCCGTCATGCGAAGTCAGCGACAGAAAGCGGCTGACCTTGCGGATTTCGTCGACGGTGACGACGGTCTTGAAACTCTTGGTCTTGTCGTTCAACGGGCGGGTCAGATGCAGTACGCCGGGATGCGCGCCGGTTGCGATCTGGCGAAACAGCGGCGAGGCCGGATCGGGAACTGCTAGGTTGCCAGGCGCCTGGTCGAAGGCCGGATACTTCAAAAGGTGGTGGGCGAGATGGAAGGCGAGCGTCGCCTTGCCGATCCCGACCGGACCGGCGAAGATAAGCGCATGCGGCAGCTTTCCCGCACGATAGGCGGCGGCAAGCATGGTGACGGCCTGCCCGTGTCCGACCAGACGCGGTGTTTCGGAGGGTTCCGGCACACCGTCCAGCGTATCATGCTGTTCCGGCGCGATGCGTTCGAAGATCATACGGGTGCGACCTGCCTGTTGCGCTCGGACGCCCTTGCCTCCAGTGCCGCGAACACGGTCGCCGTGACGACATCCTCCACCGTGTCCGGATCGGCGGACGCATCGACGACGATGCAGCGTTCCGGCTCTGCCGCGGCGATCGCCAGGAACGCTTCGCGGCGGGCCTGGTGGATGGCCAGCGTCTCTTTTTCGAAGCGGTCGGCTGTGGCATCGCTGCCACGCCGCAATGTCGCGCGCTTCAAACCCTCGGCCGGGTCGATATCGAAGATCAGCGTCATGTCGGGCATCATGCCGTTGATGGCGACCTGTTCCAGCATGGTCATGAATGCCGGATCGATCCCACCCGTAACGCCTTGATAGACACGCGAGGAATCCAGGAAGCGGTCACAAAGCACGATGGAGCCGCGTTCGACCGCCGGACGGATGACCTGCTCGACGTGGTCAGAACGCGCGGCTGCGAAGAGCAGCGCTTCCATCTTGGGCCCGAACGGTTCGGCGGCACCCGAAAGCAGGACATGCCTGACCGCTTCGGCGCCCGGCGAGCCGCCCGGCTCGCGTGTCCGTACGACATCATACTTCTTGGCGCGCATCTTGGTGGCCAGCCGCTCGATCTGTGTCGACTTGCCTGCGCCTTCGCCGCCTTCGAAGGTGATGAAAAAACCGCGCGCCAATCGAGGGCCTTTGTTCGTGTTCGAGTGGATTGTTGGGCTGTAGATAGTCCGCGTTCGGGAAAACGTCCATGCCGTCGGCGCTATCGAAGCCAGCCGATCGCTAGTTCCTTGACGGCATCGAGAGCGCGTTGCGGCAACGTGCCGACGCTGATCGACTCGGCGGCGAACAACGGTGTCTCCTGGCTCAGCGTGTCGCCGATCCAGACGCGCAGTGCGCCCACCGGCTGCCCCTCCTCCACCGGTGCCGCGACCGGGCCGGTGTAGATGATCCTGGCCGTCAGCTTGTCGCGGTTGGTGATCGGCAGGAAGATGTCGATCGGACCTTTTGCCTTGAGCGTCACGCCGGATTTCATGCCGCCAAAAACCTGGGCCTCTCCGACCACCTCGTCCTTGGCGAAGATTTCGGTCTTCTCGAACGAGCGAACGCCCCAATCGAGCAGTTTGCGTGCCTCTTCTGCGCGCTCCTTGTCATTTGCCAGCCCGCTCATCGCCGCGATCACCCTCGTGCCGTTGTGGCTGACCGAAGCCACGATGCCGAAACCGGATGTCTCGCTTGCGCCGACAGCCAGGCCGTCGGCGCCGATGTCCATCGCCAGCAACGGGTTGCGGTTCCTCTGCGAGATCTTGTTCCAGGTGAAATCCTTCAACCCGTAATACCGGTAGAAATCGGGGTATTCGCGCCATAGATGCAGGGCGAGCTGCGCCAATTCGCGCACGTTTGTCTGCTGGCCGTCGGCCGGCAGGCCAGTGGAGTTCACGAAAGTCGACGTCTTGAGGCCGATCTGGCGCGCACGTTCGGTCATCTCTCCGGCAAAATTGTCCTCGGATCCGGCCATGCCTTCGGCGATGACGATACAGCCGTCATTGGCGGCCTGCACGGTCACCCCCTGGATCAGGTCCTCGAGCCGGATCGCCGATTTGAGCTTGGCGAACATCGTCGAGGTCCCCGACGGCGCGCCACCTTTGCGCCAGGCGTTTTCGCTGACCACGAACGTATCGTCGAGTTTGAGGCGCCCGGATTTGAGGGCGTTGAAAACCACTTCCATCGTCATCAGCTTGGCCATCGAAGCCGGCGGAATGGGTTTATCGGCATCTTTCGAAAACAGCACCGTGCCGGTATCGGCATCGATCATGAAGGCTTGCGCGGCCTTGGTCTCGAAAAGCTGCGCTTGGGCCGGCGAAAGCGTAAGCAGGAGGCTGAGGAGAAAAAAAACGGCGAAAGGCTGTAGCAAGCGAAACTGCATGAAAATCGACCCGTTGGCCGGCCCCTCCGGCGTCCCGAAACTATCGGGCTTTTTCGGTGAGGGATCAACTGCCGGGCGCAAACCGGCGCTGGATCAGTCGCGCACGACCAGCGCGTCGGGCGCGCCATGAGACCACGCCGCCTTCAGCAACTCGTCCAGACCGCCATGGCCGTCCGGATAGAGGTTGACCGCATACCAGTCATTGCCGTCGAGATCGGAGCGCTGGATTTCTATTCTGCCGAAGGGCTTTAGTGCCGAGGCCACACGTGTGGCTTCGGTGGCGTCGTCGAACGTGCCGGCGGCGACATAATCGGCACTGGATGGCGCCGCTTGGCGGCCGGTGTTTTTCCACGACCGCAGGATGTCTGCGGGCGACATGCCGCTGTCGTCCAGAGCGGCAAAGACATCCGCGCGATGGACGCGTTCATCCGCATAGGACAGCGATGCCATGGCGAACGGCGATTGCGGCGGCAGGCTGATCTGCGGCCGTTCCGGCACGATCGGTCCAAAATCGGGCAGCGCCGGATCGCCGAAGGCCGGCTGTGCGGCCATCCGTCCCTGCATCGGTGCCGCGGCATCCGTCAGCTGACCTGGAAACGGCACGGCGGCCGCGCTGACCGGAAGGCTCGGCGAAGGCCCGTTCATGGCCACCATGACGCCGGTCGGCAGGCCGTCCGATGGGTCCGGTATGCGGTTGCCTGGATGGTAAGAGGCCATCAGGTACTGGTCGTCATTGCCGTCGAGCGGCGCGCGGCCGACATATTCGACCTTCACCTTCGCGGTGCCGACCTTGTCGTAGTCCAGCATCTGCGCGGCTCGCTCCGAGACGTCGATGATGCGGCCCTCATGGTAGGGGCCGCGGTCATTGACGCGCACGATGACCGAACTGCCGGTTTCGAGGTTGGTGACGCGGGCATAGCTGGGCAGCGGCATGGTCGGATGCGCCGCCGTCAGATGCGCCATGTCGTAGACTTCGCCATTGGCGGTCAGCCGGCCATGGAAGGCGTCGCCATACCATGATGCCAGACCCACCTTGGCGTACTTCTTGTCTTCCTTGGGATAATACCACTTGCCGCGCACCTGATAGGGCTTGCCAAGCTGGTCGCGACCGCCGCCGCGCCGCATGAAGGCAGCGCGCGGACTGGCCTTCACCCCATATTCGGTCTCGGCGAAATATTCCTTGGAGCGGGTCTTCTTGTAGACCATCCCTTTCGGCTCGGGCTGCGACGCGCAAGCGGCGAGCAATGCAGCCGACGCTGCAAGCAACGCAACCGTGGCAACGCGACGAAGACGCGGGTGCGTCACAGCCTGCATTCTTGATTGCCCCCTAAATCTCATGAAGACGTCGCATCCGACCATCAGAGGAGCCAAAGCACTCACTCGACAATGCCAACGACGCCTCGAACCCCGATCCTTTGTGCGCAGGAATTGTTTATCACGGTATTAACCGATTGTGGCCGGAACCGGGCAAGATTGTGACGCCGCCTGTCCTGTCCTAGGCTCAGGGAGCGACCTGCTCACGCAAGCCGGTTGACAGGCCTTTGCCGGGCACACTAGAGCAGTGACCGGCAGTCGCTGGAGGGATGGCCGAGCGGTTTAAGGCACCGGTCTTGAAAACCGGCGTGGGCGCAAGTTCACCGTGGGTTCGAATCCCACTCCCTCCGCCATAACGTCTATGAATCAGATAGGGACCCCACCGCTATCCCCAGCCCGCTTGGCTGCGGTGGTGCCGCAACATCTTCACCAAATCATCCGCGGGTGCCATGGTCGAGTTCGAGACGGGCATCTGGGGCCGCCGATTTGAGAGCCGATAAGGGGTGACTGCAAGGGCCGTAAAGCGTCTCGTAGTTACCATTCACGATGATTTTGGGCATGGTGGGCACAGGGAACCGGTAGCTATCCACCGCGTTCTCTCGGCATGCTCAAGAAAATCGCCTTTGCCGCCGTGCTTGTTCAAGTTGCAGCCTTGTCAGCCCTCCTGACGCAGACATTCCTCCTTGCATCCACGCCTACCCAAGCGGCCAGTGTGCAAGGCGAGCCCGTGGTGGCCGTTACGGCATCGGAATGCGCCAAGGCGACATGGCCTAATATTCCCGTTCAGTGCCTTGAGAGGGTTGAGGCGAGAGCGCAATAAACTGGAGAAACGCAAGCCGGCGGGCCGCCTCCGACACACGGAATTGTTCCATTGCGTCCAAGGCGATCATTGCCATCGTCGAAAGCTACAGATTACTGCTGACGCCCGACCGGCGAAACTGTCACGATTAACGAATCATTGACCGCGCTGTCCTATTCTGAGACAGCGCGGTCAAATCCCAACCGGACTGCGCAGGCGGCTCCGGCAACCCAGCCCCCGCCGCACTGTCGGAGCCGCCACCATAAATGGAATACCAGCAATGGTTGAATCAACCGTTACTGCAGTTGTTGCAACTAGAACGAACGATTCCACTGTTCCGCATCATTCCACCTAGCGCGCCCGGTTCAAAAAACCGCAGGACGTCATAGGAGCCAAAAAAAGCCCGCCGGCGGAGCCAGCCCGCTCAGCGTGACAAACAGGAGACTGATAGCGAATCCGTTTCGATTTATGCTCTGAGCATGGAATGCGCCTTCGATGACATCGCCAACGCCCAGACAGCCCGCAAACGGCAAACGGCAATGGGAAGCGCTATAGCAGCGAGTCCTGCTCTAGCTCCCTCTCGCAAGGCATGGGCCGTGCCACAGCCGGCTGACGCTCTACAGAAGAGCCGAGCAGTCTATCTGATCGCGCATCGAGGCTAGATCGTCGCGAACGAGCCATTCCGAGTAAGCCCTCAGTCGCCTGAGGCCAGCGGTCTTGGCGTCTCGCTCGGTTCGCTCGGTTTCCAGCGTTGCTGACGCTGGGAGCCACGCGATGCATTTAGGCTTCGGATGATACCGAAGTGATCCGACAATTTGATCCTTCACCGGCCATTCCCCTCATACGCCCTGTGAAGCTTTCACATGTGGCGGGGTAAGTCGTCCGTCATTGTGATGATGTCACGGCCAACTGCTATGCGTTAGCAATCGCTTGTTCCCTCTGGACTATCGCCGTGCCGACCGCGTTGTTTCCCGGCTGGTTCCAATGGCGGCACCTCCCAGCTGCGCGGGTGCAAAAAAGCCTTCGGCCGGGGCAGGAGGCAGTTCAAAGGGGCGAACCGATAACAGGGAAGCGGACCAGTTCCGAACCTTCATGACCGGCACATATTTTTCAACCCACCAGCAAAAGGCCCGCCAGGTGGGAACCGGCGGGCAAGTTCTGGAGTGCTGGGATCAACCAGCATAGGTCAACGATGGGCGGCGAAGTTGGTTGCGGGGGCGACCCAACCGTAGACGGCTATTTCGACTCCACGCCCGGCTCAGGCTGAATGTCGATCGTGTCGCCATCTCCATGCACGGCATCACGGTCCCAATCATTGGCCTTGTCAGGTGTTTTGGCAATCGCTTTTCGGGTGTCCCTTCCTCGGTCCTTGCGGGGTTCTGGACCTGGCAGTTCGCGTGATGACTTTGGCTCCACATGCGCCTCCTGTTCTCTACCAAAACAAAGTCGGGGGGCTCGGGTTCCAACAAAGCAAAGCCCGCCGCCTCCGGGAGGAGCGCAGCGGGCCATTCGGCTAGGAGTTGAGGGGACATCTCCACGCTGCCAAAACAACAGATCGGCAGCGGATTGGTTCCCTGAGACGGGACCGTGAGATAGCGTGTTAGCCCAACAGCCGCCGCAACCGCTCCGCCCGGCAAACGATCGGCGTTTGCTATTTGGCTTTTAGCCGGAGACATGTCAGCCAGATTTTTTGGCTCGGTCGCTTTTCGCTGCGCGTTCGTCTGGTGGCCCCGACGCTTCGTGCAACCCGACCGTCTCCCGCCGTTTGAATGATGCCGTTTCTGGAAGCTGGCGTATTAACGGTCAAGCTGGCGGGTAATCATCCCAACCCAACACCGCTGGTCAGGCCCGGCGGCGTCCCACCCCTCCTCGCCGGGCCGCCCGCATGTTGCACAAAAGGCGAAGGTCGCCACCTTGCTCAGTCGGACTGCTGTGTGCGCTCCGCGATGGCAAACGCCTGCAGGTTCCTGGCCTTGCCGATGTCCCGGTCGGCGTTCGCGATGATCGAAAAGAAGGCTGCTCTGGCGATATCCTTCTTGGAGGCCTTGGGGTGCGCTTTCCGGGCAGCCTTGACGAGCTGCTTGGGAGACATGTCGGGCGTGACGATCCTCATGAGGGTATCGCCGATCGCACTCATTTCGCTTGCATCCATGATGGGCGTCCCTGCTGACCGCAATGCCACAATAGCAAGGACAACTCGCGACCGACAATATGGTTCTGAAAATGAGAAACCCCGCCGGCAGGGACCGGAGGGGTTAGTCCTGGAAGGACGCGCGTTGCGCTGCGTTCGACAAGCGCGCATTGTCCAGATATCGCGCGGTTGCGACACCGATGTGACACAAGGACAGATGGCTGCGTACGCCCTTCGCAAGGACGATCGGTACGCGTCTCGCGGTCTTGCGACATCGGTGGCGATCACATGCCGGCCATAAGCATTATCGGAGATCCCTTCAGCCTTTGGAAAGGGAGATGTGGTTCTGCTGAGGAGTTGAAGCGCTGGCGGCGTGCCGGCGACAGGCTGGGCGATAGATGGACATCTTTGGCATCAAGGCGCTTTTGATCTGTGCGCTGATCTTCATTCCGTTCGAACATCTGTTTGCCGAGCAGCCGCAGAAGGTCCTCCGCAAAGGCTTGGATGTCGATCTGATTTATGTGCTGTTCAACACCTTCGTCATAAAGGCAGCCATGGCCATGATGGCGCTCGGCACCCTCGAAGCCGCCGCGATCCTTGTCCCGCAATCGGTAACGCGGGCCGTCAGCGGCCAGCCCATCTGGCTGCAGGTTGCGGAAATGATCCTGATCACCGATATCGGCGTCTATTGGGCGCATCGGGCCTTCCATAAAATCCCCGCTCTCTGGAAATTCCATGCGATACACCATGGCATTGAGGAGCTGGACTGGCTCGGCGCTTTCCATTCCCACCCGGTCGACGCGATCGTCACAAAGGCAATATCGTTGACGCCGATCTACCTCCTTGGCTTCTCCGACGCCTCACTCGCCGTCTTTTCGCTTATCTACTTCGGCCACACGATGCTTGTTCATTCAAACCTGCGGATTGCGTTCGGCCCCTTCAAGTGGTTGATCGCCAGCCCGCAGTTCCATCGCTGGCACCATGCCAACCAGCGCACAGCCTACGACAAGAACTTCGCCGGCCAATTGCCGTTCCTCGACGTGATATTCGGCACCTACAATGCCACCGGCAACAAGCTGCCCGAGAAATACGGCGTCGATGATCCCATCCCCTCCAGCTATTTCGGCCAGCTCGGCTATCCGTTCTTGCCTCACAGGAAGCCGTCGAAACGGGCAGCGCCGAGCGTCGAAGCAGGCTGGTTGCCGGACACGCCGGGCATCGAGCATGTCGACAGATGAGTTCGGGGCCACGGTGCCGAGGCCTTTCATGGCGAATCGGCTAAGCCTCGAGGCATGAACGAGACCTCACTCTACGCGCCGGTGAAGCGCTTCCTCGAAAACCTCGACTTCGTCGTGAAAGGGGAAATCGGCGGTTGCGACATCGTCGCGCTGCGCGAGGGAGAGCCGCCGATCGTCGTCATCTGCGAGCTGAAGCTGCAGTTCAATCTCGAACTGGTTCTGCAGGGCGTCGACCGTGCGGCTGCTTGCGATGAAGTTTGGCTGGCAGCGCGCATGTCGGCGCGGGGCAAGGGGCGCGAAAGCGATGCCAGGTTCCGCAATCTCTGCCGTCGGCTTGGCTTCGGCCTGCTCGCGGTGACCGCCAATGACAGGGTCGAAGTGCTTCTCAGTCCGGTCGCCCAGGCACCGCGCAAAAATGCGCGACGGCGTTCTCGCCTTGTCGATGAGCATCAGCGCCGCCGCGGCGATCCTGTCGCTGGCGGCGGATCGCGCACTCCGATCATGACCGCCTACCGGCAGAGCGCCCTCGCCTGCGCCGTCGCGCTTGCGGACGGCCCCAAACGGCCGCGCGATCTGAAAGCCTTGACGTCGATCGCGCCGAAGATTCTTCAGCACAATGTCTATGGCTGGTTCGCAAGGGTCGAGCGTGGTCTCTATGATCTCACGGATGCCGGCCGAGCTTCGCTGGTTCGTTGGCCGCAGGTCGCGCACGATGAAGCCCGACACGAGATTTTGATTGCGCCGGACCTCTGAATGCCAGGGTTTGCCGAGCATGAACCGCCGCTATTGGTTGATTTTTCAGACAAAACATGTTGCTTGTCCCGCCCATGAAGACACTCTGCATGATGGCCATTGCGTCCCTGACGCTGGCCTTTCCGGCCAGTGCGATGGACAACGCTTTGCGCGCCGGGCTGATGAAACTTGATCCGCAAACCCGCCTCGAACAGCGTTGCGATGCCGAAATCCTGGACCGGATCACCCACGATGATCGCAAGTTCAAGGCCGACCGCGTCGTCGCTTACGCCTTCGCGACGCCGGAGATGAGCGCCGACGCAATCCGGAGTCCCGGTGCGGCGTTCCGCAGCAAGGGGCAATGGTACCGGCTGAAATTCAAATGCCAGACGGGACCGGACCATATGGAAGTTCTCCAGCTCCGCTATCGGATCGGGGACGAGATTCCGGAAGCCGACTGGGCGAAATACAATCTCTACGATTAGGTTCTCGCGGGCTTGCGCCCGCCTCCGGCTTGTGCCGGCGGCTGTCGAGAACCTCCCGCAATTCCACCGCCACGAAAATGGTTTTCCAGCGTTGCCCGTTGCCGCACTTGACGCCAGCGGACCATGCCTTTAGGCCCGTTCGGACGATCGACGACGAACACTCGACGAAGGGCTTCCAGGTCGATGGAAATATTTACCGCCGCGGGCTTTTCGGCTCTCCTTCAGGTCATCGCCATCGACCTTGCGCTCGCGGGCGACAATGCCATCGTTATCGGCCTTGCCGCTGCCGGCCTGCCGGCCAGCCAGCGCCAGCGAGCCATTCTTGTCGGCATCGCGGCGGCCACCGTTCTTCGCATTTTCTTCGCCCTGATCACGCAATGGCTGCTGACCATTGGTCCCATGCTGCTTATCGGCGGCGGCCTGCTTTTGCTGTGGGTTTGCTGGAAGATGTGGCGCGAATTGCGTGTCAGCCACGACGACGAGCGCGACGCCACCGAAGCGCTGTCGAACGGCGACTTCGACAAGGACGGCGTCATTGGCGGCAAGGGGCCGAGCAAAACCTTCTCGCAGGCCGCTTGGCAGATCGTCATTGCCGACGTCTCGATGTCGCTCGACAATGTTCTGGCCGTCGCGGGAGCGGCTATGAACCATCCGACGGTGCTGATTGTCGGACTGGCGCTGTCGATCGCGTTGATGGGCTTTGCGGCGTCGTTCGTCGCGCGCTTGCTGCACAAATACCGCTGGATTGCCTATATCGGCCTGGTCATCATCCTCTATGTCGCGGTCAAGATGCTGCTGGACGGAGCCGTGCAGCAATTCCCCGATCATTTCGCCTTCCTGTCACCCTGGTTCGGGTCAAGCGGGCACTGACGCAAATGTCGGGCCGCAGGGCTCCGTTTGCCTGATTGAGCAAGCCGTGCTATTGCGCCGCCCAAATTGAGCTCCTGCCAGGAGCCATGCAAGCCATCATATGTTGAGACTGCGGGCCGGATCGGTGTTTCCGGTTCGCGTCCATTGGAAAATTGCCCATGTCCGCCCCACGCGTCAGCTTCGTCAGTCTCGGATGTCCCAAAGCCCTTGTCGATTCCGAGCGCATCATCACGCGTCTGCGGGCCGAGGGCTACGAGATCGCCCGCAAGCATGACGGCGCCGATCTCGTTGTCGTCAACACCTGTGGCTTTCTCGACTCCGCCCGCGACGAGTCGCTCAACGCCATCGGCTCGGCACTGTCGGAAAACGGCAGGGTCATCGTCACCGGCTGTCTGGGCGCCGAGCCGGACGTGATCCGCGAGAAGCACCCCAACGTGCTGGCGATCACCGGCCCGCAGGCCTATGAGAGCGTGATGGCCGCGGTCCATGAGGCCGCCCCTCCCTCACACGATCCCTACATCGACCTGCTGCCGCCGCAAGGCGTCAAGCTGACGCCGCGCCATTATGCCTATTTGAAGATTTCGGAAGGCTGCAACAACCGTTGCACCTTCTGCATCATTCCGGCACTGCGCGGCGATCTCGTCTCGCGGCCGGCCGCCGATGTGCTGCGCGAAGCCGAGAAACTGGCCAAGGCCGGCGTCAAGGAACTGCTCGTCATCTCGCAGGATACCAGCGCCTACGGCATCGACATCAAGTACCAGACGTCCATGTTCGGCGACCGCGAAGTGCGGGCGAAATTCCTCGATCTCTCGGAGGAATTGGGCAAGCTCGGCATCTGGGTGCGCATGCATTATGTCTACCCCTATCCGCACGTCGCCGACGTCATCCCGCTGATGGCCGAAGGAAAAATCCTTCCCTACCTGGACATCCCCTTCCAGCATGCCTCGCCACAGGTGCTGAAGAACATGCGCCGGCCCGCTCATGGCGAGAAGACGCTCGAGCGCATTCGCGGCTGGCGCGACGTGTGCCCGGATCTCGCCATCCGCTCGACCTTCATCGTCGGCTTCCCCGGCGAAACGGATGACGACTTCGAGATGCTACTCGATTGGCTGGATGAAGCGAAAATCGATCGCGCCGGCTGCTTCAAATACGAGCCGGTCAGAGGCGCCCGCTCCAACGAGCTCGGGCTTGAGCAGGTGCCGCAGGAGATCAAGGAAGCGCGCTGGCATCGCTTCATGCAGCGCCAGCAGAAGATCTCGGCAGCGCAGCTGGCCAGGAAGGTCGGCAAGCGTCTGCCGGTGCTGATCGACGAGGCGCACGGCACTTCGGCAAAGGGTCGCACCAAATATGATGCGCCCGAGATCGATGGTTCGGTCCACATCCAGTCGCGCCGCCCGATGCGCGCCGGCGACATCGTCACCGTCAAGATCGAGCGCGCGGACGCTTACGATCTCTACGGCTCGGCTGTCTGAGCCTTCCGTCAAGTTCACCATCCAAATGAAAAAGGGCGCCTCGCGGCGCCCTTCCCATAGAGACGTGGCGTGCTGCCTATTGCGGCAACTTGTCGTCGACGCCCTTGACGTAGAAATTCATGCCGAGCAGCGTGCCGTCGTCGGCGACCTCGCCGTCCTTCAGCCATGCCGAGCCGTCCTGCTTGGCGATCGGCCCGGTGAAGGGGTTCCAGCCTCCGGCGATCTTCTTTTCGGTCGCTTCGGCCATCGCCTTCACGTCGTCGGGCATGTTGGTGTAGGGCGCGAGCTTGACCGCGCCGTCCTTGATGCCGAGCCAGACATTGTCCGGCTTCCAGGTGCCGTCGATGGCCGCCTGCACGCGGCTGATATAATACGGACCCCATTCGTCCGTCAGCGAGGTCAGCTGCGCGTTGGGCGCGAACTTGATCATGTCGGACGACTGGCCGAAGCCGTGCAGCTTGCGCTCCTCGGCCACCTGCAGGGCCGCGGTCGAGTCGGTGTGCTGGACGATGATGTCGGCGCCCTGGTCGAACAGCGCCTTGGCGGCGTCGGCTTCCTTGCCCGGATCGAACCACGAATTGACCCAGACGATCTTGGCCTTGAAGTTCGGATTGATCGACTGCGCGCCGAGCATGAAGGAGTTGATCCCCATCACCACTTCCGGGATCGGGAAGGAGACGATGTAGCCGGCGACGCCGGACTTCGATTCCTTGGCGGCGATCTGGCCGAGCACATAGCGGCCTTCATAGAAGCGGGCATTGTAGATGCCGAGATTGTCCCCGGTCTTGTAGCCGGTGGCGTGCTCGAACATCACTTTGGGAAACTTCTTGGCGACCTTCACTTCGGCGTCCATGAAGCCGAACGAGGTGCCGAAGATGATCTTGCAGCCTTCGCGCGCCAGGCGCTCGAAAGCACGGTCGGCATCGGGGCCTTCGGAGACGTTTTCCAGGTAAGCAGTCTCGACCTTGTCGCCGAGCGCCTTCTCGACCTCGAGGCGTCCCTGGTCGTGCTGGTAGGAATAGCCAAAATCGCCGATCGGGCCGGTGTAGACCCAGCAGGCCTTCAACTTGTCGGCGGCCTCCGCGGACACGGCCAGCGACAAAGCCGCTGTCGTCGTCATCAGGGCAATAAGCAGTTTTTTCATTGTGTTACCTCTCTGAGTTAAGCCTTGGAGCTTCCCGTCTTGTTCTTGTTGTCAACGATCCGGAACGAATGGCTGCCCCAGGGATGCCGGCGTGTTCATCATCGTCAGACGCTTGTTGCGCGAGATTAGAACGAGAACCACGACGGTTGCCAGATAGGGCAGAGAAGAAAGCATCTGCGAGGGCACTGGAATGCCAAAAGCCTGTGCATGAAGCTGGCCGATCCACACCGCGCCGAAGATGTAGGCGCCGGCCAGTACCCGCCATGGCCGCCAGGACGCGAACACCACCAGTGCGAGTGCGATCCAGCCTCGGCCCGCGGACATGTTCTCGACCCACTGTGGCGTATAGACGAGCGACAGATGCCCACCGGCGAGACCGGCGCAGGCACCGCCGAAGATGACCGAGAGATAGCGGTAACGAATGACCTTGATGCCGAGCGCATGCGCCGAGGCATGGCTGTCACCAATCGAGCGCAGCGTGAGGCCGGTACGCGTCTTGAACAGGAACCACATCACCGCGGCCGTCAGCGCGATCGAAATGTAGAAGATCGGATCCTGGCCAAAAAGAAGCCTGCCCACGACCGGTATGGAACTGAGGCCGGGAATATCGAGATTGGGCAGCCTGACACCGGGCTGGCCGACGAAGCTTGTTCCCATCATGCCGGAAAGGCCGAGACCAAGCAGCGTCAGTGACAGGCCTGTTGCCACCTGGTTGGTGGCCAGCGACAGCGTCATCACGGCAAAAAGCAAGGAGAACAGCGCGCCCACGACGATCGCCGCCAGAAGGCCGATCCAGGGCGATCCCGTCAGATAGCCGGCCCCGAAGCCGCCGACGGCGCCCATGACCATCATGCCTTCGACACCGAGGTTGAGCACGCCGGAACGTTCGACCACCAGTTCGCCAATCGCCGCGATCAAAAGCGGCGTCGCCGCCGTGGCTATGGTCAGGAGGATGTTGACGGTGATGTCCATCAGCGGGCTTCCTTCAACTTTGGTGCGGCCTCGAGCTTCGCGGGCGTTTCCTGTTTCGTCAGCGCCAGACCGATCAAGCGGATGCGGTAATGAATGAGCGTGTCGCAGCCGAGCACGAAGAACAGCAGCATGCCCTGGAACACCCTCGCCACCTTGTCGGAAATGCCGAGTGCGCTTTGCACGGCCTCGCCGCCGAGATAGGTCAGGGCCAGCACCAGGCCCGCGGCGACGATGCCGAGCGGATTGAGGCGGCCGAGGAACGCAACGATGATGGCCGTGAAGCCATACCCGGGCGAAATCACGGGCTGAAGTTGCCCGATGGCGCCGGAAACTTCGGAGATGCCGGCAAGGCCGGCCAGCGCTCCCGATAGCAGGAAGGCAAAGAACACCATCCGGTTGAGGCCGAAGCCGGCGAAGCGCCCTGCCCTTGGGCTGGAGCCCAGCACGCGGACCTCGAAGCCCTTGAGCATGCGGGCCATCAGGATCCAGATCAGCACCGCGGCCACCAGGGCAAACACAAACCCCCAATTGGCGCGCCCGGCATCGGGCATCAGTTCCGGCAGCACGGCCGCGTCGCCGAACTGGATCGTCTGCGGAAAGCCGTGGCCCTGCGGATCGCGCCAGGGACCCCGCACCAGCCAGTCGAGGAAGAGCTGCGCGACATAGACCAGCATGAGGCTGGTCAGGATCTCGTTGGTATTGAACCGGGTCTTCAGCAAGGCCGGGATCGCCGCGTAGGCCGCACCGCCGACCATGCCGAGCAGAAGCATCAGCGGCAGCACCAGCGGGCCATCGAATTGCGGGAACAGCACGGGAATGATCGAGCCGAAGATTGCGCCGAAGATGAACTGGCCTTCGGCGCCGATGTTCCAGATGTTGGCCTTGTAGCAGACCGACAGGCCGACAGCGATCAGGATCAGCGGCGCTGCCTTGATCGCCAGCTCATGCAACTGCCAGACCTGGCTGATCGGCTCGATGAAATAGATCTGGAAGGCATTCAGCGGGTTGACGCCGAGCAGAGCGAACAGAACCGCGCCGGCAATGATGGTCAGCCCGAAGGCGATGAATGGCGACAGCATCGAAAACAGCGCCGAGCGCTGCGGGCGTTTGACAAGTTCGAGGCGCATCATGCCGTCTCCAGCGTATGTTCGGCGTGGCCGGGCTCGGCGCCACCCATCAGCAAGCCGACCTTCTCGAAAGTCGCTTCGGCGATCGGCATCGGCCTGGACAATTCTCCATTGTGCATGACGGCGATCGCGTCCGATATTTCGAACAGCTCGTCGAGATCCTGGCTGATCACCAGCACCGCCGATCCGCCGCGCGACAGTTCGATCAAGGCCTGACGGATGTGCGCTGCGGCTCCTGCGTCGACACCCCATGTCGGCTGGTTCACCACCATCACGCTTGGGCGGCGGTCGAGTTCGCGGCCGACGATGAATTTCTGCAGATTGCCGCCCGAAAGTGCTGCCGCTTCGGGATCCGGCGCGCTCTTGCGCACATCCATCGCCTCGATGATGCGCTGCGAGGCGGCATAGACGGCGCCGCTCTTGACCATCCCGCCGCTGCCGACAAAAGCCTTGCCGTCCGTGGCATGGCGCGACAGCAGGAGGTTTTCCGAGAGCTTCATGCGCGGCGCGGCGCCATGGCCGAGACGCTCCTCCGGCACGAACGCGGCCCCCAACAGGCGCCGCCCGGTAATGGTGAGGCTGCCGGCGTTCTTGCCGCGGATGCGCACTGAGGCGGCATCCTGCTGCAAAACCTCGCCGGAGACGGATTCGAAGAACTCGCCCTGGCCGTTGCCGGCGACACCGGCAATGCCGATCACCTCGCCAGCGCGGACATTGAGGCTGATGTTCTTGAGCGGAATGGAAAACGGCGTTGCCGGCTTGCGGTTGAGGTTGAGGATTTCGAGCAGCGGCTGCGCGGTTTCGATCCCCTCGACCGGCGCCCGCACCACAGCCTGCACTTCGTTGCCGACCATCATGCGGGCGAGCGATGAGGCTGTCTCCTCGCGCGGGTTGCAGTGACCGACCACCTTGCCGTGCCGCAACACCGTGGCGCGGTCGCAGATGCGTTTGACCTCTTCAAGCCGGTGCGAAATGTAGAGGATCGATTTGCCTTCCGCGCGCAAGCGCTCCAGCGTCTCGAACAGCTTGTCCGCCTCCTGCGGCGTCAGCACCGATGTCGGCTCGTCCAGGATGATGAGCTGCGGCGTCTGCAGCAGGCAGCGGATGATCTCGATGCGCTGGCGCTCGCCGACGGACAGATCGCCGACCAGCGATTCCGGATCGAGCGGCAGGCCGTAGCTGTAGGAAAGCGCCCTCGCCTTGGCCGCGATGCTGCCGATCGGCGAGCCGTCATCCAGCGACAGCGCGATGTTCTCGGCGGCCGTCAGGGCTTCGAACAGGGAAAAATGCTGGAAAACCATGCCGATGCCGAGCTTTTTGGCAACGCCTGGGCTGGTGATCCGCACTGCCTGGCCGTTCCAGAAAATCTCGCCGGAATTGGGTTCCAGCGAGCCGAACAGCATCTTGACCAGCGTCGATTTGCCGGCGCCGTTCTCGCCGAGCAAAGCGTGGATCTCACCTTTGGCGATGTTGAGATCGATATGATCGCACGCTGTCAGCGTGCCGAATATCTTGGTCAGGCCACGAACCTCGAGCAGGTTCGCCCCATCATGATTTGCACTCACAGTGCCTCCCATCCGGATTACCGGACATGTTCTGTATTCCCGCAAGCATCGTATGCGCGGCCGGCTCTCGTGCGAAAGCAGCACCCAACTTGAAAGAGCTTCAAGAATTTCAGCGGAAACTCAAGGGCAAAGATCAGCCTTCCTTCGCACAAGCATATGGCGGGCCGGCTTTTCGGGCAAACCATGCTCGCGGCTGCGGCAGCGCGCTGAAAACCCAGGCAGATTGCCGTCAGGGAACCAGGATGGTCGTACCTGTCGTTCTGCGGCCTTCAAGGTCCGCATGTGCCTTGCCGGCATCTTTCAGCGCATAGCGCTGATTGATCTTGATCTCGACGGCGCCGCTGAGCACGACCTCGAACAGTGCGGCGGCGGAGGCATCGAGGTCCTCACGTCTGGCATTGTAGACGAACAGCGTCGGCCTGGTTGCGAACAGCGAGCCCTTCTGCGCCAGCAGCGACATCGAGAACGACGGGATGGGT
This sequence comes from Mesorhizobium sp. B2-3-10, assembly GCF_006442275.1. Taxonomy (NCBI): domain Bacteria; kingdom Pseudomonadati; phylum Pseudomonadota; class Alphaproteobacteria; order Hyphomicrobiales; family Phyllobacteriaceae; genus Mesorhizobium; species Mesorhizobium sp. B2-3-10. The sequence continues at coordinate 54,218 of NZ_VFVT01000002.1, read as the reverse complement.
CCCGAGGACTGACCGAAGCTGACGAACATGCCGAGCGGCTTCAGGCAGTCGAGCGATGCCGGAAATGTGTCGTTACCCACCGAATCGTAGACGACGTCGCACTTCTTGCCGCCGGTGATGGCTGCTACGCCGGCGACGAAATCCTGCTCCTTGTAGTTGATGACATGGTCGAAGCCGTGCGCCTTGGCGAGTTCGATCTTGTCGGTGGAGCTGGCGGTGCCGATGACCATCGCGCCGAGATGCCTCGCCCATTGGCCGAGGATCAGGCCGACCCCGCCGGCCGCGGCGTGAAACAGGATGGTGTCGCCCGCCTTCACCTTGAAGGTGCGGCGCAGAAGGTATTCCGCGGTCATGCCTTTCAGCATCATGGCGGCGGCCTGCTCGTCGCTGATGCCGTCCGGTACCTTGACGACCTTGCTGGCATCGATGACGCGCTCTTGCGCGTAAGCGCCTGTCGTCACGGCATAGGCAATCCGGTCGCCCGGCTTCAGCCAATTGACGTCCCCGCCGACTTCCAGCACCACGCCGGCGGCTTCGCTGCCCGGAATGAGCGGAAATCCGCCGGGCGGCGGATAAAGACCCGAGCGATGATAGACATCGATGAAATTGAGACCGATCGCGGTATGCCTGATCAGGATCTGCCCCGAACCCGGCTGGCCAGGATCGGCGTCCTCATGGATCAGGACTTCCGGACCGCCATTGGAGTGGATGCGGATGGCTTTGGACATGGAGAGGATTCCTTGAAGAGCGGCTGGTCAGGCCTTTTTGGCGCCGAGGTTCGGAAGGAGCTGCATGAGGCCACCAATGGTTGCGAGATAGAGCCCGGTAACGGTGATTCCGATCTTCGTGAAAGTGCCGACTTGCTCGCCCAGCACGCCGATCTGGTCGTAGAAAGCGGCGAGTGCGGCCTGCGCAAGCGCGAGCGCGCCGAAAGCACACCACAACAGCGTCATGCCGAGGTTGATCGGCCGCAGCCGCTTCACCCGCACCGGATGGATGAAGTTTATCGGGACAAAAGTCAGAATGCCGGCCACCACCACCACCGCGAACGAGACCCATTGTCCCGGTTCGATGACAAACAGCGTGAACACGACCATGTTCCAGACCACCGGGAATCCCTTGAAGAAATTCTCCTTCGTCTTCATGCCGGTGTCGGCATAGTAGATCGCGCTGGAGACGACGATGATCGCCGCCGAAAGGAACGACAGGCCCTCGCCCATGAAGCCCCGTTGGTAGAGCGCGAAGGCCGGGATCAGCACGTAGGTCACGTAGTCGATGATGTTGTCGAGGAGTTCGCCGGACCAGGTCGGCAGGATTTCCTTGACCTCCAGCTTTCGGGCGATCGGCCCGTCGATGCCATCGACGAACAGCGCCAGGCCTAGCCACCAGAACATGGCCGTCCAGCGCTCCTCGCTCGCCGCCACCAGCGACAGGAAAGCCAGGAACGAACCGGAGGCGGTCAGCAGATGCACCGAAAACGCACGCGCCTGCGGCCAGGTGACCTTCTTCTTCGGCCGCGGAATCCGGTCGGTGATCTTCCCGGCGATCTTGCGGGCTTTTGTGTTCTTGCTCACGGGCCCCGCCAATCAAGCTTGCAGATCTCGGCCGAGCGGCCGGCGAAATTCCAGTTGCGGCCAAAGGCGCGCATCTTGCTCTTGTCGGACCTTGCCACGATGATCTCCGGCGCGATCCAGTATTCCGAGTTCGTGATCACCGTATCCTTGTCGCGGTCCTTGCCCGCGATTGGCGTGACCGCCCCGTCGATGATCTTCGGAATCTGGAAGATACGCGTCTTGTCCCGTGTCTCGTAGGTGATCGGCACCTGTTCTACGCCCAGGAATTTGCCGACGAGGATCGAGAGCAGCGACGTGGTCCCGCCGGCCTTGCCGGTGAAGATCCTGGTCAACGCCTTGACCGCGTAAACCGAGGCTCTGATGTCGATGAACAGGCCCGCGGTCCAATTGCCGCGGCTCATGTAACCGGGGATTTCCATGATCAGCCCAAGGTTGAGGCCGGAGAGGTCGACTTCGCCGAAGTGACCCGCATCGATACGGAAACCCGCCCATGTCTGGCAATAGCCTTCTGTTGGTGGGTGACTGCCGAGCGACAAGACGCAAGGGCAAAAAACCGTGCAATTGCAGGAGAGTACGAGCTCTCCTTTCATTGCCCAGCCCGGGTCAGTCATCGAATTCCCCCCAATCACAGTGAGACTACTAGCAGCACGGCTGCCCAGACAAGCAGTATCGCACCGGCCAGCCGGGTTGGAAGACTGCCCATCGTTTGTTTTTCAATTAGGGTGAACACGCCGATCAGCGCCATCCAGAAGACGTTCATGACGCCGACGGCGAACATCACCAGCATCAATGCCCAGCAGCATCCCAGGCACCAGATACCTTGCACGATGCCCAGCCGAAAGATGCGGAAGGTCTCGGCACTCCAGTTTGAAAACAAGGTCGAGAATGGGTTCCGGCATTTCGTCAGGCAGGCCTCCTTGAGGCCGCTGAACTGGTAGAGGCCGGCAACCAGCAAGGCCAGCCCACCAGCAACGCCAAGCACCGGATCGAATACCCCCGCGGACGCGGCGACTGCGTGGACGGCAAGTGTCAGTGCCGCAAACAGCAGCGATGCGGCGAGCCAGGCGCAGAGGTAGCCGGCAACCAGCACCAGCGGATGGACGACCGGCGCCCGCTTGATCCGCGCCGTATCGGCGATCTCGCAATAGGTGCGGATCATCGGTGCCGCCGACGGCAGCATCGCGGCGATCGCCATCAGGAACCACATGAGGATGAGTGCCAAAGCACGCGGGCCGATGCTTGCGTCCAGCGGCGCTGGCGAAAGGCAAAGAACGAAAAAATGGTCCAGGAAATCGGGCAGCGGCAGCTGTGGCAGGTTGCGCAGGAGAGCGTCACCCGGCGCGCTGATCCGCGCCTCGGCGCCGCGTATCGCCATCGCGGCAAGCAGCAGCCAGGCCAACGCGATGCTTGCACAGACGACGACGTTGACCGTCAAACGCGGGTCGCGCGCGACATTTGCCGTGGCGCGGCCGGCGCGGTCGAGATGGCTGAAGTCGTCCTGTTGGCCGGTCATGACATCCGAATGGGCCGAATCGCCGCGTTGATCAAGCCGCATGATCTGCCCTATATGCCTGTTTGGACTGGCAGGTCTGGTGGCCGCCTCTCAACTGCAGACCGGAAGCCGATCTTGGAGCATCAGGAAACAGCGCGGATACTGATTGCGGGCACGGGGCCGGCGGGGTTGATCGCCGCGCTTGCCTTGGCCGATGCCGGCTTTCCGGTGACGATTGCCGGGCCGGAAACCTCGGCTCCCGACGGTCGCACCACGGCGCTCATGACGCCTGCCCTGAAGGTGCTCGAAGGGCTGGGCGTGCTCGAGGACATCAGGTCCAAGGGCGCGCCTTTGAAGGTGATGCGCATTGCCGATGCGACCGGCCGGCTGATCCGCAGCCCCGTCGTCACCTTCCGCGCCAGCGAGATCGGCGAGGAACAGTTCGGCCTGAACCTGCCCAACGGCGTCCTTGGCCCGGCGCTTGCCAGCAAGGTGGCCGCGCATTCCGGCATCGAGTGGCGCAGATCCATGGCGAAGGCATGGCATCTCGGCGCCGGCAAAGCGCATGCCACGCTGGCTGATGGCAGCGAGATCGATGCGTCCCTTGCGGTCGCCGCCGACGGCCGCCTGTCGCCGGCCCGCGAGGCCGCGGGCATCTCGACGGCGGCGCGCGCCTACCCTCAGGCGGCGCTTGTCCTCAATTTCGGCCACAACCGCGAACATGGCTTCACCTCGACGGAATTCCATACAGAGACCGGCCCGTTCACGCAGGTTCCACTGCCGGGCAATCGCTCCAGCCTTGTCTGGGTGGTCAAGCCAGAGACCGCCAAGGAGCTTGCCGCTTTGGACGATGCAACGCTCTCGCTCCGCGTCGAGCAAAAGATGCAATCGATGCTGGGCCGGGTATCCGTCGAGCCGGGTCGCCAGATTTATCCATTGTCGACGGTGACCCCCCTGCGTTTCGCGGCGCGACGGGTGGCGCTTGTCGGTGAGGCGGCGCACGTGTTCCCGCCGATCGGCGCGCAAGGCCTCAACCTAGGCATCAGGGATATTGACGATCTGGTTGGAATCGCGCGTGAAAATCGTGAGGATCCGGGGGCTGTTGCGGCCCTTGCTGCATACGATTTCAAGCGCCGGCCCGATATTCTGGCGCGCAGCAGCGCAGTCAATCTGCTCAACATGTCGCTGCTTTCGGACATGTTGCCGGCGCAGATGGCGCGTGGCGTTGGCCTGGGTGTACTTGGCGGCTTTACGCCGCTGCGCGCCTTCTTCATGCGGGAAGGGCTTCGCCCGGGCAGCGGCTTTGCGGCAGTTGCGGGCGGCCTTCGGAAGCCGGCTCGGCAGCGGTAGCGATTTTGCGGACTTTGCCGCGGTATCGCGACGTTCATCAAAACCTTTGTTGCGCATACCGCGTATCTTGAAGGCGCTCAGACGCTCGGGATTGAATTGATGCGGAGTCTGCGCCAAATAAAGCCAAGGAATTCAGTGGTGAGTGCGATGAAAACGGCCAAATTCGCGATCGGACAGGTGGTTCGCCACCGGCTGTTCCCGTTCCGAGGCATCATTTTCGACGTCGATCCGCAATTCGCCAACACCGACGAATGGTACGAGGCCATCCCCGCCGACGTACGGCCGCGCAAGGACCAACCATTCTACCACCTGCTCGCCGAGAATTCGGAAACCGAATACATCGCCTATGTGTCCGAGCAGAATTTGCTCGAGGACCAATCGGGAGAACCTGTCCGCCATCCGCAAATCAAGGAAATGTTCGACAAGAAGCCGGATGGGCGCTATGCGCCGAAACGGCAGTCCAGGCACTGACTTCCGGCATGCTGAGTATGGCCAGAAATGAAAAAAGCGGGGCATGACCCCGCTTTTTTGACTCGCTATATTCCCGACGCCGGATCAGTTGGCGGTCTTCGCCTTGTCCTGCTCGTCCTTGAGCTTCTTGGCGAAATCCTGGTTGTTCTTAGCGACGAAGTCCTGAAGCTTCTTCTGCCGGTCCTCGATGTCCGACTGCTGCAGCGGCGGGCCGTCATAGGCGCCGCTGAAGCCCTGCAGCGCGATCTTGATCGGGTTGGCCTGGTTCTGGAAATTGATCGAGGTCAGCGTGATCCCCTGACCCTTCTTGAACGAAGCGACAAGCTGATCGGTCAGCGGCACTTCCGCCACGCAACGATCCGGGAAGCAGATGACATAGTCGAGCTTCTGCGCCTTGCCGGTGTCGATCTGCAGGCCGATGCCGGGAGGCACGAGGCGGCCGGTCGGGACCGTCACCTGGAACACTTTGCGGTTCACCTTGCCCTTGAGCTCGATCAGGCTGACGCCGGTGACGAGTTGGCCATTGCCAGCGGTGACGATGTTCTGGACATTGCAGATGTCGACGTCTTCCTGCTTGGTGCAGGCCTTGAACCAGCCCTGCGGAATCTGCGGCTGCTGCTGCGCGGAAGCAGAGGGAAGTCCTGCGCCGAGAAAGCCAACCACGCCTGCGGCCATGACCGACAGGCGGTACGCGTTGCTGTTCAGGCTCGTCATGTCGTGCACTTCCTCTCAATGATCCCGGGACCGGCTTCTTCGCGCCGTGTGGTCCAGCTACCTGTTGCCAAAATGAGGCAACAGAATGACTTCGGACGGCGTGTTACACTGCAAGCGGCGTCGAATCCAGCCCGCCGACCGGTAATTCTTGACGACGCCATTGGCCGCCACGCAGGTGCCCCATGCTAGGGTGCGGACCGAATCATCAAGCCGACCTGTTAAGGAGACGGTCATGGGCCGCGTTCTTGTTTGGCTGGTCACCGCATTATCGTTTTTCAGCCTGTCGTCGCCTCCGGCGCTGTCGGAGCCGAAACACGCGATTGCGATGCAGGGCGAACCGGCCCTGCCGCCGGACTACACCCATTTCAGCTACGTCAATCCCGACGCGCCGAAGGGTGGCAGCATTACCTATTGCGTCGTCGGCAGCTTCGACAATCTCAACCCTTTCATCCTGAAAAGCCTGCGCACGACCGCGCGCGGCATGATGGACACGATTTACGGCAATCTGGTCTTCGAGCCGCTGATGCAGCGCAGTGCCGACGAGGCCTTTACCCTTTATGGGCTTCTGGCCGACACCGCCGACATGGATCCCGAGCGCAAGACCATCGAATTCCATCTCAACCCGAATGCCAAATGGTCGGATGGTCAGCCAGTGACGCCGGAAGACGTGCTGTTCACCTACGATGCCTATACGCAGAAAGGCCGTCCGCCCTACAGCGACCGCATGGCCAGGATCGCCAAGCTCGAAAAGACGGGCGACCACAGCGTGCGCTTTACCTTCAATGACAAGGCCGATCGTGAGTTTCCGCTGATCATCGCGCTGACGCCGATCATCCCCAAGCACGCTTTCGACATCGGCACTTTCGACAGGACGACGCTGAAGCCGTTGATCGGCAGCGGTTCCTACAGGATCGCGCAGGTGACGCCCGGCCAGCGCATCGTCTTCAAGCGCAACCCCGACTATTGGGGCAAGGACGTTCCCGCCAAGCGCGGTTTCGACAATTACGACCAGATCACCATCGAGTATTTTCTCAACGCCAACGCCAAGCTCGAAGCCTTCAAGAAGGGTCTTTGCGCCATCGATGACGACAGCGATCCGGTGAAACGCGAGCGCGATCTCGACTTTCCGGCGTTTCATAGGGGAGACGTTGTCTCAGAAACCTTCGATACCGGCATTCCACCCGTCGTGACGGGTTTTCTGTTCAACACGAGGCTGCCGAAGTTTTCCAACCCCGTGGTTCGGCGCGCGCTCGGCATGCTTTATGATTTCGAATGGGCCAACAAGAACCTGTTCGGCGGCAAGTACACCCGCACGATGAGCTACTGGCAGAACTCGGAGCTTTCCGCGCTCGGCCATCCTGCTGATGACAGGGAAAAGGCGCTGCTGGCGCCCTACCCCGGCCGCGTGCCGGCCGACGTCATGGACGGCACCTGGAAACCGCCGGTGACGGACGGTTCGGGCCAGGACCGCAAGGTGCTGAAGACAGCTTTCGACCTTCTGAAAAGCATCGGCTACCATGTGCAGGACGGCACGATGATCGATCCTGACGGTAAACCTTTCGGCTTCGAGATTCTGACCGCCTCGCAGGATGAAGAACGTCTGGCCGGCATCTACCAGCGCACGCTTGAGAAGATCGGCATCAATGTCAGCATACGCAGCCTGGACGGCGACCAGATCCAGTCGCGCAAGCAGCGTTTCGATTTCGAGGTCCTGATCGGCTCCAGCGGCTTCAACAATTCGTTGTCCCCTGGCATCGAGCAGATCGGGCGCTGGTCGTCCGCCGCGGCCAGGACCGAGGGATCGTTCAACCTCGCCGGCGTCGCCGATCCGGCGATCGATGCGGCCATCGACGCAATGCTGCGAGCCCGTTCAAAGGAGGACTACGTCGCGGCGGTTCGCGTTCTCGACCGGCTGCTGATCTCCGGCTATTACATGGTGCCGATGCAGTACAATACGCAGCAGTGGCTTGCTTACTGGAATTATCTGGAACATCCGCGCAAGACGCCCATATTCGGTTATCAGCTGCCAACATGGTGGCGCAAACCGAACTGAAACCCGGAGATCGAGATGAGCGAAGCGAACGCCATAACCGTCGATGTGGTGTCGGACGTCGTCTGCCCGTGGTGCTTCATCGGTCAGAAGCGGCTGGACAAGGCGATCGCCGCGGCCGGCGACGTCGAAGTGCATATACGCTGGCGGCCGTTCCAACTCGATCCAACCATTCCGCCGCAAGGCAAGGACCGCCACGACTACATGCTGGCCAAGTTCGGCAGCGACGAGCGCATTCGCGAAATTCATGCCCGCATCGAACCGCTTGGCGAAGCTGAAGGCATTTCCTTTGCCTTCGACGCCATCAAGCTGGCGCCGAACACTCTCGACGCGCATCGGCTGATCCGCTGGGCCGGTGCCGCCGGCGAGGACGTTCAGAACCGACTGGTGCGCCGCCTGTTCCAGCTGAATTTCGAGGAAGGCGCCAATATTGGCGACCACACCGTCTTGGTCGAAGCTGCCCGCGAAGCCGGCATGGACGCCGCTGTTGTCGAAACGCTCTTGCCGAGTGACGCTGATGTCGAGGCGGTTCGCACGGAAATCGCCACCGCGTCGCGCATGGGCATCACAGGCGTGCCGTGCTTCCTGCTCGAGGACAAATATGCCGTGATGGGCGCGCAGGATGCCGACACGTTGGCCGATGCGATCCGCCAGGTCGCGGCGGCCAAGGCGCGTGGCGAGTTGGAGAAGGTTGTCTGAGGGCCAGCGGACGCCACTTCGGCCCAATTTGCCTTTGCTGATGAAACAGCCGCTTGCCATTGGGCCGGTGCGGATCACCCTTTTGGTTGACGAATGGGCAAGCGACGATCCTGCACTCCCGCTGTTCCAATGCGATATTGGCGACTTCGCCACGGCAAGGAATCAGACGTTGAGGACAGCGTGTTCTCAGGCATTCTGGCCAGGTCTCGGCGAGAGAACCCCGGCCCTCATGATTTTTTGAGGTCACGAAACCGTGTGCCAGGTTTCCCCAGGGGAAGATCGACAGAAGCCCCGTTCGCCGCGTCCAAGTTGCTGAAACCAATCAAAATTTTCTGGTCGTTGCCCACCGTTTTGCTGGCGATTCGATCTTCAATCTGTTGCCTCAGTGCAACGGCCGCGAGAGCAATCCCATAGGCTTGGTTTAAAAATTAATGGAAAATGATCAATTGGTGTTACCATCCGTAACAAAACAAAAAAGGTTTGGGCGGGATCGTGATTCGGATCGGCAGGCGATCGCAAGAGTCAGTACCGGATGGACTACACAGCGACGCCGCAGGGCGGTCGCATTTGACGCCGGTATCCTCGATGCGCAATTTCTGGGGGCTCGTGCGAGCCTACTGGATTTCGGACCGCTGGAAGGAAGCCTGGGCGCTGACGCTGGTGATAGCCCTGCTCACCGCGCTGTCCAGCAAGGCCAGCGTGTGGTTCGCCATGGCGTCGGGCGAATTGGTGAATTCGATCGCCTTCCTGCACGATGCCGCCAACACCAGGCCCTTGGAGACAATCCTGACCAACGCCGGCATACTGGTGCTGCTGGTCATGCTCAAGGACGTCGGCTTCACCGGCGTGCGCAATCTCGTCTCGGCAACCTTGCACCGCAAATGGCGCGGCTGGCTGAACGACCAATTCAACCAGGCCTTGCTCGACGGCAACCATACTCATTTTCACGCTCAACATGATTCCGCGGACGGCGGCATCGTTGCGCCCGACAATGTCGACCAGCGCATCCAGGAATCGATCAAGGACATGACCGGCGGTGCGATCGGCCTCGCCATGGGCGTGCTGGGGCTGGCGACTTCGCTCTACTTTATAGGCCAGAACCTGTTGCAGTCGTCAGTGGAGGTCAAAGGCCTGGAGTTCCTTGGCAGCTATGGCAGCGCTGTTCTCGCCCTTCTCGCGGTTGCCACTTACGTCCCCCTCAACACCTGGATCGCCGTCAAGCTCGGCAGCCTGCTGGAACGTCTCAACATTCGCATGCAGAAGGCCGAGGGAAGTTATCGTAGCGAACTGACGACGTTCCTGCGCCGCAGCTTCCATGTCGCCGCCTCGCATGGCGAGGGCGTGCAGAAGAGGATGCACGACCGGCTCTATGTCGACATCGATCGCACCTGGGGGCGGCTGAATGTCGTCAACTCCAGCTATATGTCGTTCGAGCTGATCTACAACTTCGTCGGCGCCCGTATCGTCGCCTATGCTCCAGGCCTTGTGCCGTTCATCCACAGCCGCTTGGACTATAAAGGCTACATCACCGGCTCCGAAATGGTCGCCCAGCTCATCAGCCAGTGTTCCTGGTTCATTCATGTCATGCCCGCCATCGCGACGCTGCGCGCCAACAGCCAGCGCGTGACGGAGCTCGCCAACGCGATCGAGAAAGTCCAGCACCCGCAGGAATTCTACAGCCAGAGCGGCCGTTCCGACTTCCACTACGCCAGCCAGAATCCGGTCTTCGGTCTGACCATCCAGAAGCTGGAGCTGGCGCATCAGGGTGAGGATGCGACACCATTCCTAAGTTCCGCCAACCTGCGCTTCCGGCGCGGCGAATGGACCTTCCTGAAAGGCGAATCCGGGTGCGGCAAGACCTCGCTGATCAAGGCGATCAACGGCCTGTGGCCTTATGGCCGCGGCACCATCGTCTTCCCCGAGGGCGTCAAGAGCTTCTATGCCGCCCAGGAGGTCAAGCTGCCGCAGGTGTCGCTGAAACAGCTGGTCTGCCTACCAGGCTCCGAAGGCGACCACGGCGATACCCAGGTCGCGTCGGCACTGCACAAGGCTGGCCTTGGCGATTTCATCGAACACATGGCCAATGAAAGCCGCGAGGGCAAGAGCTGGGATCAGGTCCTGTCGGGCGGCCAGAAGCAGAAGCTGGTGGTGGCTCGTATCATCCTGCAGCAACCGGGCCTGCTGTTCCTCGACGAGGCGACCGGGGCTCTCGACCCTGATGGCAAGATTGCCTTCCACCAAGCCATCAAGGACAACTGCCCTGATGTGACGGTGATCAGTGTCATGCACGAAGCCGTGGCACCGAGATCTGCTGCCGGGACCGAGTTCTACCACTCGATGGTCCTGATTGCCGACGGCGTCGCCACGAAGAAGCCGCTTGCCCCAAGCCTGCCGCTGGAACTCACCACGATCCTGGCCCAGCCAAGGCCGGTCGAGGACAAATGGACGCGTTTCTCGCGCCGGCTGAAGCAGAAATAACGCTGATGTCCCCGTGGCTTGCCACGGTGAACGGTCCACGGCGATCACAGTCTCGCGATCCGGGCCGTTCGGCACTGTTTTCCTTCCTCACCGCGATTGACTCGGCAAGGCGCGCTCCTATGTTGCGCCGGCTTGCAGCAGTCAAAAGCGAACCCGCAAGCAGAAAGGTCACCGCGCCATGCCTGGCGACAGTCACAGTCGAACGCAACCGCCGTCCGCCTAGACGTGACCTGAATGGTTCATGTCCTGCCGGACGGCAAGGAGTGAGCCATGAACGATTTTTTCCCCGTAGCGGACGACGAGGCCGTCGCTATCGCCCGCATCCTTGCCAATGATCACGTCGCCGACCTTGTCGAGGCGCTCAACCATGAATCGCGCGAAACCGCGACGGAGCTGCTTTGCGCCGTACCCTTCGAACGGCTGGTCGAGATTTTCGACCAGCCTGAGCTCGAAGGCGCGCCCGAACTGGCGGAGGCCCTGCCCCGTCCCAAGGCGAGCAAGCTGCTCACCGCCATGTCAGTCGACCGCGCGGCCGACATCCTGCGCGAGCTCGACGAGCCGGCACGCTCCGAGCTGCTCGGTGCGCTGGCGCCGCCGCTGCGCGCCACCCTGCTTTCCATTCTGGGCTATCCCGAAGGCAGCGCCGCCTCGATCATGACGACGGAGTTCGTCAGCGTGCCCTCCGACTGGACCGTCGGACGCACGCTCGACTACATCCGCAAGGTCGAACGGACGCGCGAGACCGTCTATGCAATCTACATCGTCGATCCGCGGACAAATCTCCTGGTGCGGTCGACGGGCTTGCGTCGGCTCATCACCGGTGAACCGGACGACCCGATCCTGTCGGTAGCGCCGGACCGCGTGCCGGTGACGGTCACTCCGCTGACGGATCGTGAACACCTGGCGCAGACGATCTCCAAATACGATCTGCTCGCCGTCCCGGTCGTCGACAACGGCAAGATCCTCGGCATCGTCACCATCGACGACATCATCGACACGATGATCGAGGAGACGACCGAAGACGTGCATCGCTTTGGCGGCATGGAGGCTTTGGACGAGCCGTATATGAAGATGAGCTTTCTCGCCATGATCAAAAAGCGCGGCGGTTGGCTCTGTGCGCTGTTCATCAGCGAGATGCTGACGGCCAATGCCATGCAAAGCTATGAGGGCGAGCTGGAGAAGGCGATCGTGCTGACGCTGTTCATCCCGCTGATCATGAGCTCCGGCGGCAATTCCGGCTCGCAGGCGACCTCGCTGGTCATCCGCGCGCTGGCGCTGCGCGAAATCGGCCTTCGTGACTGGTGGCGGGTGGCGCTGCGCGAACTGCCTACCGGTCTCGTGCTCGGCGCCATGCTGGGCGTGGTCGGCGTCTGCCGCATCGCGCTCTGGCAATATATGGGCTTCTATGACTATGGCCCGCACTGGCCGTTGATTGCCGCGACCGTTGGTGCCGCACTGGTCGGCATCGTCACCTTCGGTTCGCTGTCGGGGTCGATGCTGCCTTTCGCCCTGAAACGGATCGGTTTCGACCCCGCCAGTGCATCCGCGCCGTTCGTCGCCACGCTGGTCGATGTCACCGGACTGGTGATCTATTTCTCGGTGGCGCTCGTCATCCTGCGCGGCACTTTGCTGTAGCGGTTCGACTGCCGCCGCCGGCCATGGCTGGCGGCGGCAGCGCCGCGTCAAGCGACGTCAGACGCGCTCGCCGTCTTTCACCCGATAGGTCGGCTTGTACATGGTAACGAGCTCTTCGGAGGCGGTCGGGTGCACGGCCATCGTGCGGTCGAAGTCGTCCTTGGTCAGTCCGGCCTTCAGGGGGATGCCGAGCAGCTGTGCCATTTCGCCGGCATCCGGCCCCAATATGTGGGCGCCGAGAACCCTGCGCGAAGCGCCATCGACGACCAGCTTTATCAGCATCTTTTCGTCACGGCCCGACAGCGTGTGCCGCATCGGCCGGAAGCTGGCGCGGTAGATTTCGATATCGGCGAAGCGCTTCACGGCTTCGTCTTCCGACAGGCCGACCGTGCCAATTTCCGGTTGCGAGAAGACAGCCGTCGCGATCGTGTCGTGGTCGGGCGCCGTCGGGTTGTCCTTGAATGCCGTCTCGACGAAGCACATGGCTTCGTGAATCGCCACCGGGGTCAGCTGCACGCGGTTGGTGACATCGCCGATCGCCCAGATATTGTCGATGTTGGTGCGGGAATACGGGTCGACCTTGATCGCACCGGTCGCGGCGGTCATCTCGATGCCTATGCCTTCCAGGCCCATATTCTCGGTGTTGGGGAGGCGGCCGATGGCCAGCATCACCTGATCGACCGTCAGCACCTGCCCCCCGATGAGCTGCGCGTCGAGCCGTCCGTCCGGCCGCTTGCTGACCGATTCGGAGACGGAATGGCAAAGGATCTTTATGCCCTTCTTCTCCATCGTCTCGTGCAGCGTGCGCCGCAGGTCGATGTCGAAGCGGCCGAGGATTTCCTTGCCGCGATAGACCAGCGTGGTGTCTACGCCGAGGCCATGGAAGATGTTGGCGAACTCGACCGCGATATAGCCGCCGCCCTCGATCATGATCGCCTTTGGCAGGTCCTTGAGGTCGAAAGCCTCATTGGAAAAGATGCAGTGTTCGTGGCCGGGCAGCGCCGGATGCGCCGCCGGACGGCCGCCGGTGGCGATCAGTATCTGATCGGCGGTGACGGTGCGGTCCTCGCTCAGGAGGTGGATCACGTGCGGGTCGACGATCATCGCCCGCGTGTGAAACGTCTCGCCACCCGAACCCTCGACATTCTTCTTGTAGATCGCTTCCAGCCGGCTGATCTCGCGGTCCTTGTTGGCGACCAGCGTCCGCCAGTCGAAACTGGCTTCCGGCACTGTCCAGCCATAGCCCGCGGCGTCGGCGAAATGCTCGGGAAATTGCGAGGCATAGACATAGAGCTTCTTCGGCACGCAGCCCCTGATGACGCAGGTGCCACCGAAACGGTATTCTTCGGCAATGCCAACGCGTTTGCCGAGCGCTGCCGCGACCCGCGCCGCCCTCACCCCTCCGGAGCCGCCGCCGATGACAAAGAGGTCGTAGTCATAACCGGCCATGAAGCGGCTCCTTGAACGCCAAAATGCGACTGACAGGTAGGCCGCAAACCGTCAAAAGAAAAGCCCGGACAAGCCGGGCTTCACAGATGGCCGCAAGGCCGTCGGAAAGATCACGATCAGTTCTGCGTGCCGTCCGCCGGCGCAGAACCGTCGGCGGGGGCCGCGCCATCCGCCGGAGCAGCTCCGTCCGCAGGAGCAGCACCGTCCGCGGGCGCGGTTGCATCGGCGGGTGCGGCCGGCGCCTTGGCTTTTGCCGCCGCTGCCAGAGTCTCGCCGACTTGCTGGGCGAGATCGCGCGCGACGCCGTTCTGCCAGATGTCGGCGGCCTTGACGAGGTCACGCGTCACGGTCGGGCCGCTGTCGAGCAGCTTCTTGCCGGACTCGGAGCTGTAGAAAGCCGCGATGTCGGAGAGTTCCTTTTCGGAAAACACCTTCGCATAGGCAAGAGCCGCCTCCTTCTCGAGATCCGCACGGCGTGAGGCCATCGCCAGCGCCTTCTCGTTGATCGTCTTGCCGATCAGTTCCTGCATGTCCGGGTTCTTCTGGATAAGCTGCGATTCGAGCGCCGCGGCGGCTTGCGGCAGGATGTTGTCGAACGGGTCGGTCGCGTGGATCGCGGCGACCGCGGCGCGTGCGGCCTTCAGATGCGATTCCGTGACGTCCTGCGCGAAGACAGGCGAGGAGAACGCGAAGACGGCCGAAGCCGCCACAAGGACGGAAAGACGGCAAACCCGGTTATGCAACATCATGATCGGTAGAACTCCCTGGTTTTCGGGCGGCATGGACAGTTTGGATACCGTCGCCGCCGGCGATGATGGCCGCTGACGCCAGCCCGATGAAAAGACCATGCTCGACCACGCCAGGAATGGCGTGGAGAGCATTCGAAAGCGCTCTTGTATCCGGAATGCGGCCAAAAGATGCATCGAGGATAAAATGGCCGCCGTCTGTAACAAAAGGCTGGCCTCCCGTCATCCTCAATGTCACCGGACCGGAAAGGCCGAGATTTCCAGCCGCCATGACCACGGCGATCTCGGTCGCGCGCAGGCCGAACTGGTTGACTTCGATTGGAAGCGGAAACCGGCCGAGTGTCTCGACCATCTTCGATCGGTCTGCGATGACGATCATGCGCTGCGAGGCCGCGGCCACGATCTTCTCGCGCAGCAGCGCCCCGCCGCCGCCCTTGATCAATGTCAGCTCCGGGTCGACCTCGTCGGCACCGTCGACGGTGAGATCGAGCTCAGGCGTTTCCTCCAGCGTCGACAGCGGCACGCCGAGTTCGCGGCACAGCGCAGCAGTGCGTTCAGAGGTCGGCACGCCTGTTATGGTCATGCCGGTGGCGACCTTGTCGGCAAGCAGCCGCACGAACTCCTCGGCAGTGGTGCCGGTTCCGATGCCGAGCCGCATGCCGTCGCTGACATGGGCAAGGGCCGCCCGCGCGGCCTCGACCTTCAATTGCCTCGCATCCATGCTGCTTTGCTGCCCCGAAACCGAATGCATGTCGCCCAAATGACCTCGGCTTTGGAAAAACGACATGCATGAAAGAAAGACCTGAAGCGCGCCGCATGAGTCTGTTTCGACGCGACGCGCTTTAGCGTTTTCGGCTCCTAGCATTTTTGCAGGCCGGGTCAAAGCCCTTGGCAGCCGCCCCGCCGGTCTGCTTGCCTTAACGCGTCGCAGCCGTTATCGCCTGCCATGCACAAACCTGCGCAGGATGGATCATGACTCGCCCGATCATCGTGTTCGACCTCGATGGAACGCTGATTGACACGGCGCCGGACCTGCTCGACAGCCTCAACCACAGCCTGGCGGCCAGCGAACTATCGGCCGTCGACGAAGCCGGCTTCAAACGCTTCGTCGGCCATGGCGGCCGGGTGATGATCGAACGGGCGCATGCCGCGCAGCAACGATCCCTCAAGGTCGAGGAGCACGACCGGCTGCTGAAACTGTTCCTCGATCACTACACCGATAACATTCCGGGCAAATCCCGCCCCTACCCCGGCGTGATCAAGGCGATTGCCCGCTTTGAGAAGGCCGGCTATCTGCTGGCCATCTGCACGAACAAATACCAGGCCAATTCGCTGGCGCTGATCGAAGCACTCGGCTTGACCAGGCATTTCGCGGCAATTGCCGGGCAGGACACGTTCGCGTTCCGCAAGCCCGATCCGCGCCACCTGATCGAGACCATCAAACTCGCCGGCGGTGATCCGCACCGCGCCTTGATGGTCGGCGATTCGCAAACCGATATCGACACCGCCAAGGCGGCCGGCATTCCTGTCGTCGCCGTTGATTTCGGCTACACCGACCGTCATGTGCGCGAGTTCGAGCCCTCGGCGGTGATCTCGCATTTCGATGCGTTGACGCTCGATCTGGCGCAAAGGTTGATCGGCGCCGCCGCACACTGAGCGCCACGATGAAAATCTCTGCGGAACGGGCCTTGGCGAGACCGCAAATCCGATCTGTGTGACAACACCAGACGCTGCCTTGACTTAATGGGTCGGCCTCCCTTATATCGCGGCTCGCTTGGCCTTCGGGCAACGAGCGGGCGATTAGCTCAGCGGGAGAGCACACCCTTCACACGGGTGGGGTCGCAGGTTCAATCCCTGCATCGCCCACCATCTGTTTGCTGAACATCACATCGGCAGCTACAGCCCGCTTTCCCCTTTGGCGCTCTGCCTTTCCGCACAGGCGCTGAACGCCGTAACACCCACATGCGGAACAAACCTGCATGACAGCGAGTTTCCTTGCGTCGAAACTTGAGGGAAAACCATGTCCAGATTTCTGCTTGCGGCCTCCGTCGTCGTTCTTTTCGCCGCCGGACCCGCCTTTGCCGCGGATGAAACTGCACTGCCGCCACCCAATGCCAAGAAGCTGTCGGAGATCATCGCCAAGGTCGAGCAGCGTGACGGGTTTCGGTACGTGAAGGAGGTCGACTGGGACAAGGACGGCTACACCGTCACCTACTATACCTCGGACAAGGCAAAGGTCGAAATCGTCTTCGATCCTGTGACGGCCGAACCAAAATAAGGTTCGCGGACATCACGTCGCGAATGCGCTGCGTCTGCGTGTTCTCAACGACAAGCCGAGCGTCAAAATTGTCCATCCTGGCGTATGTTAGGCTGGGCGCGGGGCCGCGCCTTCGGCAATCCTGTTGGCTTGGGGGCCATGATGCGATGTTTCGTTAGACCCTATCTTCTGTCTGTATTCGCCATCGTCTCAGCCGGCGGCTTCCTTGCCGTTTCTCCGGCATTGGCGGACGGGCCGTCCTTCGACTGCGGCAAGGCAAACCTGCCGGCGGAAAAGGCGATCTGCGCCGACCCGCAGTTGTCGGCGATCGATCTGCTGGTTTCGAAGGCCTATAAGGAATTCGAGCCGGCGTTCGGCGGCGACAAGCGCAAGATTGCCCGCGGGCTGATCGCCGATCGCAATGCTTGCAAGAGCGATACCCCCTGTATCGTCAGCGCGCTCGACAACGCCTTGCAGACCTATGGAAATGCGCCGTCCTGGGTGCAGGACTACACCATCGCGCTGATCGGCAAGAAGGCGCTGGACGCCGCTGCACGGAACCCCGGCAATAAGGACCAGCCCCTGCCCTCGGCGATCGGCCAATGCGCGTCGACGCATATCGAGACGCTGACCACGCGGCTTGGCGACGATCCGCTGGAAACGGCTACTCCCGAAGCGGGCAGCGCGGCCACATTCACCAATGGCGGCGGCGCCGTATCCTATGATCGCGAGGCTGGCCTTGCCGCCTCGAAGGTCGGCGAACCCGTCGTCATGTGCTTGATCTCCATTCCCAGGGACTGCCCCAAGGACGACGACCGTGGCCGGGTTTATTATTCCGTCGACCTCGTCGCGAAAGGCTCCTGGGCTCTCCCGGATTCGCAGCACATGTGCGGCGGCGCCTGAGCGGCGGGATTTTCACCAGCGGGCCACCACGAGTGTTCCGTCTCCCCTTGCGTCAATTCGCCATTGATGGCTGACTGTGGAACGACCGGCTTCAGGGGGTGGGCATGTCGACTGCGAAGCACTTGATGAAGCGCGTCCTCATGATGCTGGCCGGCTATCTCGTCGCCATACTGGTTGGTCTGATCGCCGTCGTGGCGATCTATGCCGCGCTGAGTTCCCTGCCCAACGCGCCAGCCTATTTCGACCTCATGGGGGTCTCGCCGATCGCGGCCTTTGTGGTACCGCCGCTCGGCATGTTCATCTATTTCCTGACCATCGTGGTAACCGCGCCCCAGACGCTGATTTTTGCGCTGATCGCCGAATTCTTCTCTCTTCGCAACGCTATGCTGCACATGGTCTTCGGCGCCGCGGCTGCGGTCGGAGGTTTCTTCCTGATCTGGCCGGGCGCGGCGGAGGACGTGGATCTGGAGCGCTGGGTCGACATCGGCATCATAGCCGCCGCCGGTCTGGTTGCCGGGCTGGTCTATTGGCTGATCGCCGGGCGCGACGCCGGTTTCAGGCGCTCGCTGTCGGAGCGATAACGACTAGCTCGAGGGTGAGCGCACCGCCTCGGTTGCGTCCAGGGCCTGCTTCAGCCGGGAATCGCGATCGTAGACGTCGCTGAAATACTCGACCTTGCCGGACATGTCGGGCCAGGCGGTGAAATAAGCGACATAGACTGGGATCTTGCGTATCACATCCTCGGTCGAGTGTCCGTGCTTCAATTTCTCCGCGATATAATCGACCGAGGTGCCGAGCACTGCCGCCGCCATGCCGCGCGGATCCTGCAGGCGCACGCAGCCATGGCTGAGCGCGCGCATATCCTGCTTGAAGAACGATTTCTGCGGCGTGTCGTGCATGTAGATCGCGTGCTTGTTGGGGAACAGGATCTTCAGTTCGCCCAGAGCATTGGCCTCGCTCGGCTGCTGGCGCACATTATAGGGAATGTTGGCGCCATAAGCGCCCCAGTTCACCGCCGACGAAGGGATGCGCTTGCCGCGTGAATCCGTCACCTCATAGCCGGCCCGGTCAAGATAGCCGGGATCGCCGCGCAACCTCGGCAGCATTTCGTTGACGATGATCGACTGCGGCACGCCCCAGTAGGGGTGGAAATCGACCTGCTTGATCTGGTCGTAGAAGAAGGCGGTCTGGTTGGTGACGCGGCCGACGACGGCACGCGTCTTCAATTTTTCCTGGCCGTCGTCGATATAGCTTGCGGTGAAGGCAGGCTGGTTAATGAAAACACGCGGGCTGCCGAGATCGGAAGGCAGCCAGCGCAGTTCTTCCAGCGCCACCTCCACCTTCAGCAGCCTGTCGGCCTTCGACGTCCCGGCCAGCGTGGCGACCGTGCGTGGACCGATGACGCCATCGCCCTTCATGCCTTCCTTCTGCTGCACCGCCTTGATCAGCGGCACCAGCTCGGGAACGTAGACTTCGCTGGTTGCCAGCCGCGACAGGACCTCGCCATAGGTGCCGCCCATTTCGTCATCGAGATTACGCGCGATCAGCGACAGCAGCTTCGGCAATTCGGGGCTGGTTTCGCCTGGCTTCAGCAGCAGCTTGGGATCGACGACGATTTCGTTCTCGGCGCTCGCCTGCAGCGCTTCCAGTTCGACGCGCAGCGCCTGATATTCCGCATTCTGCGGATGGCGCGATTCCAGATAGGTGCGAACCTCCTGGGTATGCGCCAGAGTCTTCAGCACGCCCATCATGTCGAGCGGCTTGGCCGGGAAATCGTAGTAGCCGGTCATGCGGTTGGGCTCGACACGGCCATTCTGGGCGTCATGGGCATAGCGCAGGACACGTGCCGACAGCGCCATCTCGAACCGCACGAGCTCCTTCAGCTTGGCTGCCTCGTCCACCGAGGACGAACTGGCGGCAGGCACATCGACCGTGTAGTCGGCAGGCGTGAGGCCATAGCTTGCAGCCTCGCCGAGCACCCGCACGGCATCCTGGGCGCGGTTGTTCAGGGTGGTTCCGGTCACCCAGATGAAATCCGGGTTGGCCGAGTAATAGGCGATCAGCGCCTTGGCGATGTCGGGCTCGGCATAGAGTTCATAGTCGGCGAGCCCAGCAATGGCTTCATGGAAGGCAGCACCCGTGGCCGAAGGCACGAAAGCGGCGTCTTGCGGTGCAGCCGGCTGCGGCGCCGTCGCCAGCGTCGAGAAGTCGACACGCACCAGCTTGTCGGCCTTGTAAGTATAGTAGGACGGACTGCTGATCCTCACGCCGCCGCCGGCCGGAGCGTTCGGCTTGGGTTTGTGCTTTGGCGGAGGAGGCGGAAACTCGCCTTTCGGCTCATGCCTGATGCCACCGCCGAACAGCATGTCGAAAAATCCCTGGGCTCCTGCCTGAGGCATGCCGAAAGCCAGCGTCGCCGTAATCGCCACCAGCGGCATCACGGTTGCTTTTTTACCGAGGAATTTCATGGATCACCCGCTCCGGTCGCAACCGGTTCCCGTTCCGCACGCTAGACCGTCCCGCTCACCGCATGGCGGATGTAAGGCGCGACTATACCGATTCATACCGATTTCGTTAAGCTTTCATAAATTTCGGCAGGGCTGTTGCAGAACGGTTTCACAACATCGTGACGGCCGGCGCGACCGAACTGTCGCGCCGGCCCGGGAATCCCTGTGGCTTACGCGTTTGCGCCTCCATCGATGGTCAGCGCGGCTCCGGTGACGAACCTGCCCTCCGGTCCGGCGAGCCAGGCAACCATGCCGGCGATATCGTCCGCCTGGCCGAATCGCGGGGTGGCCATCTTCTGGCGCTGATGCTCGGCATGCGGGCCGTCGGCCGGGTTCATGTCGGTGTCGGTCGAACCGGGATGGACGACATTGGCGGTGATGCCGCGTGACCCGAGGTCGCGGGCCAATGCCTTGGTCAGGCCGACCAGCGCCGCCTTGCTGGCCGAGTAGGCGCCCAGGCTGGTGTCGGTGACCCGCTCGGCCAGATTGCTGCCGATCGAGATGATCCTGCCGCCCTCGCCCATGTGCCTTGCCGCCGCTTTCGAGGCGATGAACGGCGCTCTCAGATTGATCGACATGGTTTCGTCGAAATCGGCAAGCGACAGCGCATCGATCGGCGCGGCGCGCCAGATGCCGGCACTGTTGACCAGGATGTCGAGCCGGCCGAAGGCAGTCACAGCATCGGCCACCGCCTGGTCTATGGCCTCGGCGTCACGGTTGTCGGCTTTAATGGCGATGGCGCGACCGCCCTTGGTCTCTATCTCGGCGACGACGGACCGAGCCTGCTCCTCGCCATGCACATAGGTCAGCGCCACATCGGCCCCCTCCGCCGCCAACCTTCGTGCAATGGCCGCGCCGATACCGCGGCTGCCTCCGGTGACGAGTGCTGCCTTGCCGTTCAAATTTCCTGATGACATCGGTTTCTCCATTTATGTAGCGATTGATACATAAATACCTGCCAGCCTTGCCTGGCCGCGTCAACTCATTTATGTATCGATCAACACAGAAAAGAGCATCATGTCGGAAAGAGGCCGTCCCCGAACCTTCGATCGAACCGCGGCCTTGCGGCGCGCGATGGACGTGTTTTGGGCCAAGGGCTATGAAGGCGCATCGATCAGCGATCTCGCCGTGGCAATGGGCATAAATTCGCCGAGCCTCTACGCCGCCTATGGCAGCAAGGAGGCCCTGTTCCTCGAGGCGACCGATCTCTATTCCCGCGTTGAGGGCGCCGACATCTGGCTCGCGCTGGAAGAGGCGCCAACGGCGCGGCTTGCGATCGAGCGGTTCTTGCGCCGGACCGCGAAGGCCTATTCGCAAAGCGATCGTCCGCAGGGCTGCCTGATTACGCTGGGTGCGCTGCACGAAGACTCGAGCCGGGGCGCGATCTGCGCGGATTTGCGGCGCCGGCGCGCCGAGAATCTAGCCGCGCTGAAGAAGCGTCTGCAGCGCGGCGTGGCCGAGGGTGAATTGCCTGCCGACTTCGATTGCCTTGCAGCCGCGACCTTTTTCGCAACAGTCCAGCATGGCATGTCGATTCAGGCGCGTGACGGCGCTTCCCGCGCCGCCCTGATGGCGACGGTAGCCGGGGCAATGGCCGCTTGGAAGGCCATGGCCGGCACCATCGAGGCGTGACAAACACCATCCGTTGTGCTCGAAATCCGACTTGCCAGCAAACTTGCGGCCGGAGGGAACCACGTGAAAAAAGGGTATCGCGAACTGCTGGATGAAGCCAATGCCGAGATCGAAGTGGTTTCGCCCGAGGAAGCGGCAGGGCTGCTTGAGGACGAAGACACCATCTTCGTCGATCTGCGCGATCCTCGTGAAATCGAACGCGACGGCAGAATTCCCGGCGCCAAGCACGTCACGCGTGGCATGCTGGAGTTCTGGATCGATCCCGAAAGCCCCTACCACAAGCCTTTCTTCGCTTCCGGAAAAAGCTTCGTCTTCTTCTGCGCCGGCGGCTGGCGTTCAGCGTTGGCTACCAAGACGGCGCAGGACATGGGTCTTTCCCCGGTCAAACACATCCTCGGCGGCTACACGGCCTGGAAGGCTGCCGGACTGCCTGTAGAGCCCGGAGACAAGAAGAAATAGCCTGAGTGCCGCTCAGTGGAGCAGCGACGGGTTCTGCTGCATGGTCACGAACCCGACGGCGCGTTCAACCACGCCCTTGTCGGCCAGAATGCGGCGATGGCCGAGTCCGTCGGCCCAGTGCAGCCGTACATGGTCGCCGGCGCCGGCATAGCGTCGTGCATGTTCAGCCGGCACCTCCCGGTCGTCGGGCGCGTGGATGACCAACGTCGGCACGGGCGCCTGGGCGAGCTGCCGGTCACCGGTGAATTCGTGCAACGGCCGGCCGGAGAGATATTCGACGCGGTCAGCCATGGCGACCTGCGAGCGGGGACCGACATTGAGCATGCGGCTGAAGTCGGCGAAGATTGCCGGCAGCGAGCTTGGTGCCGCGATCAGCACAAGACGTGCGGCCGACAGCGGCGGGATGTCCTTGACGGAGCCGGCGATGGCATTGGCGGCAACGGCGCCTCCGAAGGAATGGCCGACGGCAGCCACGAACGGCCCAAACCATTCGCCGGCCACTCTTGCGGCTTCGACGGCATTGACCATGTTCAGGTGCCTGCCCTGCGAATGGCCATGACCGGGAAGATCGAGCGAGACGACCTTGTAGCCGGCGGCGCGAAAACCTTCGATCAGCACGCGCATATATTCGGTACGCGAGCGCCAGCCATGGATGACGAGGACGGTGCCGGCGGACTCGCGGCCCGGCTCGGGGCGGAATTCATGAACCATGACGCAGCCGGTCGCGGTCTTCAGCCGATGATGCCGCGCCTCGGCCATGAACTCCGCGGCGCGGTCGATGGCGCGGCGCTCGCCGTCGGTCAGTGTCCTGGTGCTTGGCGTACGGCAGAACAATTCGAAAGCCGCGCGCCCGGTGATGCGCGGCGCGACATGTTCGGCCGCACCAAACACACCTCGGATGACCTTCAGCCCGAATGATGCCATAGTCAGAATCCATCCATACGTTCAAGCATGAACATAATAGTTCAAAGATGAACAATAAACAAGAGCTGCCCTGGGACAACCCGCGTTTTCGCAACTGGGTCGCGGTGGCGCGCGCCTGCCATGTGCTGGAGCGCACGCTGGCGGTGAAACTTGCGCCGCTCGACCTTAAGCCGGCGCAGCTCGACGTGCTGATGAACCTCTACCGCCACCCGGGCATGTCGCAGCACGACCTCGCCCGCAAGCTGCTCGTGGGCCGCTCCAACATCACCATGCTGTTGCCGCAGTTGGAGACGCGTGGCCTGCTGCGGCGCGAAGGCGATGAGAAGGACAAGCGCATCTTGCGGCTTACGCTGACCGAAGCCGGCGAGGCGCTGCTGATGCGGGCGTTGAAAGTGCATATGGCGCTGATCGAGAAGGCGATGAGCCAGTCGACGCCGGAACAATGCGACATGATCGGCGAGCAGATGCGCAAGATCTATGACGTGCTGAACGAGGCGTGATCGCGCTTCCAGGCGATCACCACATCGACTTCTTCGCCCGCTCCGGCCACTCCCTGTCGTAGGTTTCGCCGTCGATATTCTTGCGGCTGGTGATTTCCAAAATCCTTCCGGGTGTCGGCAGCGACTTCGGGTCGACATGCTTGGCAGGGTTCCACAGTTCCGACCGCACGATGGCGCGAGCGCACTGGAAATAGACCGAATCGACATCGATCACGGTGACCGAACGCGCAGGCTTGCCGTCGACCATGAACGACGCGCACAACGCTGGGTCCGTGGTGATATGGGCCCGGCCGTTGATGCGCAGCGTCGTGCCGGAGCCCGGCACCAGGAACAAAAGGCCGACGCACGGATCCCTGATGATGTTCTTCAGCGAATCGGCACGGTTGTTGCCGCGCCGGTCCGGCATCATCAGCGTTTTCACATCGACGATGCGCACGAAGCCCGCGAGATCGCCGCGCGGCGAACAATCCAGCCCCTCCGGGCCGCTGGTGGCTAGCGCGACAAAGGGCGAGGCTTCGATAAAGGCGGCGTATTCGGGAATGACATGGTCGAGTTCCTTGACCACCGAGGCCTCGCCCGGCAATCCGTAAAGGGCTTCGAGTTGTTCGACTGTGGTGATGACCGACATTTTTTTCCGTCTCCCGTTCCGCCCCCTACGCCCGATCGGTGACGTTTTGACGACGCAATGGCGGCTAACGATCGCGGCTCAGACCCTTCTCGTCGAGTTCCGCGAGATAGGCATTCCAGCGCGCATCCTTCTCATGGCCGAGCGTGTGCAGGTAATTCCAGGTGAAGATGCCGGTGTCATGGAAGTCGTCGAAGGTGATTCGCACCGCATAGTTGCCGACCGGCTCGATCTTCAGGATGGCCACATCGCGTTTGCCGGGAACCGTCACCCGCTGTTCGGGCGAATGGCCCTGCACTTCCGCCGACGGTGAGGCGACGCGCAGCAGCTCGGCCGGCAACTCGAACGGCTGGTGGCCGGGAAAGGTCACGGTGAGCAGCTTGCGGTCCTTGGAGACCCTCAGTTCTTTCGGAGCCGTCATGATCGATCCTGCCTGAATTTGCCCTTCCCTACGCTGCTTCGCGCCAAGCGAAAAGGTATGGGATCGTGCCGACACGCAATGTCGGTCGCGGAATGTTACCAAAGATCGAGGTCGGCTATCTTGAATGGCGGGCTGGATCGTATCACATAGCTGTATATAACGGCGCCGTTAACGGCCACGGAAACGCTCGAACATGAACATGATCGACCCCTTCGGTCGCACGATCAGCTATCTCAGAGTGTCGGTCACCGACCGCTGCGATTTCCGCTGCACCTATTGCATGGCCGAGGATATGGCCTTCCTGCCCAAGAAAGACCTGCTGTCGCTGGAAGAACTCGACCGGCTCTGCACCGTGTTCATTGAAAAGGGTGTCAAACGGTTGCGCCTCACCGGCGGTGAGCCGCTGGTGCGCAAGAACATCATGCATCTGGTGCGCCAGCTTTCGCGACACCTTGACAGCGGCGCACTGGAAGAACTGACGCTGACCACCAACGGTTCGCAGCTTTCACGCTTCGCCGCGGAACTCGCCGATTGCGGCGTCAAGCGCATCAATGTTTCGCTCGACACGCTTGATGCCGACAAGTTCCACGCCATCACCCGCTGGGGTCATCTCGGCAAGGTCATGGCCGGCATCGACGCTGCCCAGGCGGCTGGATTGAAAGTCAAGCTCAACGCGGTGGCGCTGAAGGATTTCAACGACGCCGAGCTGCCCGAAATGATGCGCTGGGCGCATGGCCGCGGCATGGACCTGACCGTCATCGAAACCATGCCGATGGGCGAGATCGACGCCGATCGCACCGACCAGTACTTGCCGCTGTCGCTGCTGCGCGCATCACTGGAGCGCCAGTTCACGCTGAACGACATCCCGTTCAAGACCGGTGGCCCGGCCCGCTATGTCCAAGTCGCCGAGACCGGCGGAAAACTCGGCTTCATCACGCCGATGACGCATAATTTCTGCGAAAGCTGCAACCGGGTCAGGCTGACTTGCACGGGCACGCTCTATATGTGCCTTGGCCAGGAAGACGCGGCCGACCTGCGCGCCCCGTTGCGCGCGTCCGAAGGCAATGAACTGGTTGCCGACGCTATAGACGAAGCCATCGGCCGCAAGCCGAAGGGCCATGACTTCATCATCGACCGCCGCACCAGCCGTCCGTCGGTGTCTCGGCATATGAGTGTCACGGGCGGCTGACCTCGTCGCCTGTCCGTGCGAGAATGCCATGCAATCATCGGCTTCGGGGCAAGGCATGCGACGGCTCTACTCAATCGTCATATCTCTTGCCGCGGTCTCGGCGAATACCGCGTTTGCCGCGCAATCCACCTACGTGAACGAGCGCTTCGGCACCGTTTGCACCTTCCCCGACGACATCTTCACCGATCGCCAGCCCGAGCCTGAGAATGGCGACGGTCAGGTATGGCTGAGCGCGGACGGCGCCAGCCTGACATGCTCCGGCATCCTCAACATCGACCATGAGACGCCGAAAGACTTTGTCGTCAGCGAAAAGGCGAGCAATGAGCCTGGCTACAAGGTCACCTACGGCAAGGCCGGCAAGGATCGGGCGGTGCTGTCGGGAGTGAAGAACGGAAAGATTTTTTACGAGCGGCGGCTGTTCGGCGGGGATGGCGTCATCCGCACGGTCTGGATCGACTATCCGCCGGCGCTGAAATCGAAATATGACCCGCTGGTCGGCGCCATCGCCGGCAGCCTCAAGGGGCCATGAACCGTTCGAGCCAAGAGTATTTTAGCCACACCGCAAACAAATCTCTGTCGGCAAATGTCGGTCTGATTTACTGGTCATGGTTTCCCGCCTACCCTCCGTTCCGTAGCGATTCATCGCATTTTCGGGGGATTACATCATGCGCAAACTTCTTCTCGCTTTCGCCTTGCTCGGCTTGGCTGCCCTGCCGGCGGCTGCCCAGTCGATCGGCGGCACTTACACCGTTGCCGGCACCAATTTCGATGGTTCGTCCTATGGCGGCGAAGCCACCATCACGCTGACCAGCGGCACCACCTGCACGATCCACTGGGAGACCGGCGGTTCTTCTTCCGATGGCATCTGCATGCGCAACGACAACGCATTCTCCGCTGGCTACGAAATGGGCAAGGATATCGGCCTCGTCGTCTACAAGGTCGAGGATGACGGGTCGCTGCATGGTCTGTGGACCATCGCCGGCAAGGAGGGGAACGGCACCGAGGTGCTGTCACCCAAGAAGTAGACAATCCCTCGTCCGCACCGTGTCGGGAGGCGTTGCCGCCTTCCGACAGAATTCATACCTCGTCCGGGATGGTTTCACGCCGGCGAAGATGGATATCGGGTCCTGGCCCAGCCCTTTGCCGTTGCTGTCTCGTGGCGGGCTGTTACAGCCTTGCTTGCCAAAGCAACCGGTAGATGTCTTGCCCCTTTCCCCAAATCTTCGCGGCGCGTTGTTCATGGTGGTAGCGATGGTTGGCTTCACGCTCAACGACGCCATCACCAAATACTCTTCGGAGTCGATGAATATGGCGCAGGTCATGTTGATCAGAGGGGCGTTCGCCTCGCTGTTCGTCGGTCTGCTGGCTTGGCAACGTGGCGCACTTTTTCAGCCGCGCCTGATGCTGCAGCCGCTGGTGGCGGTCCGTGTCCTGGGCGAGGCGGGCGCTACGGTGTCCTTCCTGGTCGCGCTCGCCCATTTGCCGATCGGCAGCGTTTCGGCCGTTCTGCAAGCGCTGCCGCTGGCGGTGACGATGGGCGCGGCGCTGTTTTTCGGTGAAGCGGTCGGCTGGCGGCGCTGGCTGGCGATCGCCATCGGGTTTGCCGGGGTCATCATTATCGTGCGGCCGGGTTTCGAGGGCTTCAGCATTTACTCGCTGGTGGCGCTGGCATCCGTCGCCTGCTGCACGGTGCGGGACCTTGCCACCAAGCGCATCCCCCAAGCGATCCCGACGATGCTGGTCTCGACCGCCACCGCGCTGGCCATGACCGTAGTCGGTGCGTTTTTGTTGACGTCGATGGGTGGCTGGACACCGATGACCGGCAAAAGCACGGCGCTGCTGGCGCTGGCCGCGGTGCTGGTGCTCATCGGCTACCAATTCATCATCATGGCGATGCGATCGGGTGAGATCTCCTTCATCGCCCCGTTCCGCTACACGGCGCTCCTCTGGTCGATACTGCTTGGCTTGATTATTTTCGGTGACATACCGGACGTGCCGATGATTGCCGGCGCGGCAATAGTTGTTGGCTCGGGTCTCTATACGCTTTATCGCGAGCGGATGGTCGGCCGGCGAAAGATCGTCGCCGAAAGCACCGGCCCGGCCATGGCGCCGGAAGGACTCTAGCACCCCCTTGAAGCCGCTTGCGATTTCCCGCGGCTGGCGTACAGGCTGGATAGCATGAAGCGGGATATCGCGGGGATCATCCTGGCAGGTGGCCAGTCGAGGCGGATGGGCGGTGGCGACAAGGCGTTGTTGCCGCTGGGCGGCGGCTGCGTGCTCGACCAGGTGCTGTCGCGATTTGGCCCGCAGCTCGAGACCCTGGCGCTCAGCGCCAATGGCGATCCGGCGCGGTTCGCCCGGTTCGGGCTGCCGGTGCTTGCCGATACCATCGAAGGCTTTGCCGGGCCGCTTGCCGGAATCCTGACCGGCCTGGAATGGGCCGCCGCCGGCACGCCTTGCAGGGCGATCGTCACAGCGGCCGGCGACACGCCTTTCCTGCCGCCGGATCTCGTTGATCGTCTTGCGGCGGCGGCGCATCAACACCCCGGTTCGATCGCCGTCGCCTCTTCGGTGGGCCGGCGGCATCCGACCTTCGCGCTGTGGCCAACCGGATGCCGCGAAGCCTTGCGGCATTTCCTGGTCGATGAGGACAACAGGCGCGTTTCGGCCTTTATCGAACAACACGGCCATGTCGACGTGGAATTCCCTGTCCCGCAATCCGTCGGAATCGATCCTTTCTTCAACATCAATGTGCCGGACGATCTTGCCCAGGCTGAACAGCTGTTGCAGAGCATGTCGCCATGAACAGACGCATCTTCGGCATCACCGGCTGGAAAAACTCCGGCAAGACCACACTGACGGAAAGGCTGGTCGCGGAGCTTGTGCGGCGCGGCTGGAAAGTCTCGACGGTCAAACATGCTCATCATCATTTCGACATCGACAAGCCCGGCGCGGACAGCTTCCGCCACCGGCAGGCGGGTGCTACCGAGGTTGCGATCGTATCGGGCAATCGCTGGGCGCTGATGCACGAATTGCGTGGCGAGCAGGAGCCGCCGCTGGACGCCATCCTGTCGCGGCTCGCCCCCTGCGACATCGTGCTGGTCGAAGGCTACAAGCGCGAATCCCACCGCAAGATCGAAACGAGGCGGCTGGAAGCGAAGGACCGGACGCCGCTTGCGGTGGGTGATCCCAATATTGTCGCCGTCGCCGCGGATTTCGCCATCGCCGACCAGAGCCTGCCGGTGTTCGAGCTCGACGACGCAAAATCCATAGCCGACTTCATCGAGCGTACGACCGGCCTCGTTGCTTGAGAAGTAACGTAACGGTAGAAGCCCATTACCGATTTCGGCGGTTTTGCGGTTGCTTTTTTCTTGGAAAGAGTGGGAGTATCGGCCTAGCGGGCGGTCAAAAAGCACCGCCCCACAGAGCCGTTTCGGAACGACGGCCGGGACCATAAAGAGAGGACTATCATGCGTATTGCACTGCGTATCGCGCTCGCCGCATCGGCTGCGCTGCTGACGCTCGGCGTAGCCCAGGCCCAGGAGAAGACCCTGCGGATCGGCACCGAAGGCGCCTACCCCCCCTTCAACAACCTCACCGCCGATGGCCAGCTTGTCGGCTTCGACATCGACATCGCCAAGGCACTTTGCGATGAGAT
This sequence comes from Mesorhizobium sp. B2-3-10, assembly GCF_006442275.1. Classification (NCBI taxonomy): domain Bacteria; kingdom Pseudomonadati; phylum Pseudomonadota; class Alphaproteobacteria; order Hyphomicrobiales; family Phyllobacteriaceae; genus Mesorhizobium; species Mesorhizobium sp. B2-3-10. Next base: position 24,485 of record NZ_VFVT01000002.1, on the reverse strand, counting down.
GAAGGTCAAGTGCACCTTCGTCGCCCAGGATTGGGACGGCATCATCCCCGCACTTCAGGCCGGCAAGTTCGACGCCATCGTGGCCTCGATGTCGATCACGCCGGAGAGGCAGCAGAAGGTCGACTTCTCGCACAAATACTACAACACCCCGTCGGCGATCGCCGTGCCGAAGGATTCGCCGCTCAAGGGAGTGACCAAGGAAGACCTCGCCGGAAAGAATATCGGCGTCGCCACCACCACCACCCATTTCAACTATGCCTCGAAGACCTACACGGACAGCACCATTAAGGGCTATCCGAGCAGCCCCGAGGAACAGGCTGACCTCGCCAATGGCCGTCTCGACGCCATCGAGGACGATATTGTCGTGCTGCAGCAGTTTCTGGATTCGCCTGAAGGCGCCTGCTGCAAGATTCTCGGCCAGCCCTCGCCGCAACCTGTCGAAATTTTCGGACCTGGCGCCGGCATCGCCGTTCGAAAGGGCGATACCGACCTGGTCAACAAGCTGAATTCCGCCATCGACGCCATCCGCGCCAACGGAAAATACAAGGAAATCAACGACAAGTACTTCAAGTTCGACGTCTACGGCGCCGAGTCCTGATCATCATTGCCAAGGCGGCGGGGTTTCCCTGCCGCCTTGTTCATCTCGGGAGCGCCGTGGGGTAAGGCCAGTCAATGCCAGTCCAAAGCATATGGACACTGCTCAGTTGGGGACCGGAGGGCTGGAGTGACGATATTGCCTATGGTGCGTTGGTCACCATCGCGCTCGCGCTTGCAACGCTGCCGATCGGCCTGACGATCGGCTTTTTCGTAGCCTGGGCCAAGCAGTCCGAAGAACCGTCGCTGCGGCTGGCCGCCAACATCTACACCACCATGTTTCGCGGCCTGCCGGAATTGGTGACGCTGTTCCTGTTCTTCTTCGGCATGCCCATCTTGCTGCAATACGTCATCCGCCTCTTCAAGCCCGAGGCAACGATCGATGTCGACAGCTTCATCGCCGGCATGATCGTGCTGTCGCTGATCTTTTCTTCCTACGCCAGCGAGGTATTCCTCTCCGCCTTTCGCGCCATTCCGAAGGGCCAGTATGAAGGCGGCTATGCAATCGGCCTGTCGAAATGGCTTACCATGCGCAAGGTGATCCTGCCGCAGCTGCTGCGCATCGCCTTTCCCGGCCTTGAGAATTGCTGGCTGAGCCTGCTCAAGGACACCGCCCTCGTCTCGGTCGTCAACCTCGCTGAAACCCTGCGCAATGCCGGCGTGGCGGCACGTGTCACCAAGCATTCCTTCCTGTTCTACAGCGTCGCCGCACTGGTTTTCCTCGTCCTGGCGATCCTGTCGTCGATCGCGACCGGGTTCATCTTGCGCTCGCTGGGGCGGAGGGAGGCACGATGAGCGTCACGGAAGCGATCTCGGTCGACCGCCCGCCGCCGCGGGCACGCGGCTGGCCGCGCACCCGCATCGTCGGTTACGCACTCGTCGGCCTCTGGATCCTCTTCGGCCTCGGTATCCTCGCCTATCTCGTCTACGCCTGGAATGGCGAGTTCTTTGCCAGGTATGTACCCGCCTATCTGCAGGGGCTGTGGACCACGCTGTCGCTCGTGGCGATCTCGATGGTGGCCGGCGCGATCTTTTCGCTGCCCGTCACCTATGGCCGCATGTCGAAGAACCGGTTCTTGTCCGGCCTTGCCTATTGCTATGTCTATTTCTTCCGCGGCACACCGCTGCTCGTCCAAGTCTACCTCGTTTACTATGGCTTGGGCTCTTTCCGGCTGCAGCTCGAGTCCATCGGGCTGTGGTGGTTCTTCCGCGAGGCCTTCAACTGCGGCGTGTTTGCCTTTGCGCTCAACACCGCGGCCTACCAGGCCGAAATCCTCCGCGGCGCCATCGAGAGTGTTCCCAGGGGCCAATGGGAAGGCGCTGCCTCGCTCGGCCTCCACAAGCTGCAGACGCTGCGCAAGGTCATCCTGCCGCAGGCGTTCATCGTGGCCTTGCGGCCCTACGGCAATGAACTGGTTCTAATGATCAAGGCCTCGGCGATCGTCGCCATCATCACGGTCTATGACCTGATGGGGAATGCGAAGCTTGCCTACGCCAAATCCTTCGATTTCCAAGCCTATGTCTGGGTCGCCATCGTCTATCTGGTGATGGTCGAAATCCTGCGCCATGGCGTCGAATGGATCGAGCGCAGGATTACGATCCACCTCAATCGCTGAGCCGTTCCTGATCGGCCTGTGCCAGTCGATGCCGCAGCGCGCGCCTTGACGAATTCGTCGCATGGCCTAGAGCTTCCACAGCTGAAATCTCTTTTCCGTCGGAAGGACAAGGCATGGCATCGGTGGCATTTCTCGGTCTTGGCGTCATGGGCTATCCCATGGCCGGACACCTGAAGAACAAGGGTGGCCACGACGTGACCGTCTACAACCGCACCCAAGCCAAAGCTGAGCAGTGGGTCGCCCAACATGGCGGCGGCTTTGCCGCGACGCCGGCCCAGGCCGCCGAGGGCAAGGATTTCGTTTTTTCCTGCGTCGGCAACGATGACGACTTGCGCTCGGTGACTACAGGCCCCGCGGGCGCCTTCAAGGCGATGAAGAAAGGCTCGGTCTTCATCGACAACACCACGGCTTCGGCTGAAGTCGCGCGCGAACTGGCCGAAGCCGCGCAATCGGGCGGCTTCTCATTTCTCGACGCGCCCGTCTCCGGTGGCCAGGCCGGCGCCGAGAACGGCGTGCTGACCGTGATGGTCGGCGGCGATGAGGCCGCCTTCGACAGGGCCAGGCCAGTTATCGACGCTTTTGCCCGCATGGTTGGACTGATGGGATCGGCGGGCGCCGGGCAGCTCACCAAGATGATCAACCAGATCTGTATCGCCGGGCTGGTGCAGGGGCTTTCGGAAGGCATCCATTTCGGCAAGAAGGCAGGTCTCGACATTGAGAAGGTCATCGAGGTGATTTCCAAGGGCGCGGCCGGTTCCTGGCAGATGGAAAACCGGCACAAGACCATGAATGCCGGCAAATATGACTTCGGTTTCGCCGTCGACTGGATGCGCAAGGATCTCGGCATCTGCCTTGAAGAGGCCGATCGCAATGGCGCCAGGCTGCCGGTGACCGCGCTGGTCGACCAGTTCTACAAGGACGTGCAGGCGATGGGCGGCAAGCGCTGGGACACGTCCTCGCTGCTGGCGCGGCTGGAGAAGTAGGCGCAGTGTCCCTGCCCGTTCCAGGCTGGACCGCGCAGGACATCGTCGCTCATCTGCATTCGATCGGAACCGAGGAAGTCCGCGCCGGCATGGGGCGGTTCGGTATCAACACCGCGACCGCGCTCGGTGTCGCCAATGCGGATTTGCGGCCTTTGGCGCGCAAGCTGAAACGCAACCATGAGCGATCCCTGGCGCTGTGGGACAGCGGCGTTCGCGAAGCACGGCTGATGGCGGCCTTCACCGGCGAGCCGAAAAAGATCACCATCGGAGAGTGCCGCCGCTGGGCCGGCGATTTCGATTCCTGGGAGATCGTCGACACCGTCTCGGATCTGTTCGTGGATACGCTGTTCTGGCGCCAGCTGGTCGAGGAGTTTGCCGCCGACGAGCGCGAATTCGTTCGCCGCACGGCCTTCGCGATGCTGGCATGGGCGTCAGTGCATTTGAAAAAGGAACCGGACGCGACGTTTCTGTCCTACCTGCCGCTAGTCGAGGCTCATTCCCTCGACGAGCGCAATTTCGTCAGGAAAGCGGTCAACTGGGCGCTGCGGCAAATCGGCAAACGGTCGGCGGGTTTGCATGGCCCTGCCCTTGCCCTGGCGCAGGAACTTGCCAACTCCGCGAACAGGACGGCGCGCTGGATCGGCAAGGATGCGGTGAAAGAACTCTCGCATGCCAAAACCCACGAACGTCTCGCCACCAGAAAGACCTGACAAGGCGGGGATTGCCGCAGCCGGTTCTCGCCGACATGTGACGCGGCTCGAGCATTGACGCCACCGACAGCGGCGTCTTTACTCGCCCGCAAAGGATGCGACCATGAACCATTTCAAAGCGATCCTGGCGCTTGCGGCCGCGCTTGCACTCTCCACCGCGGGCGCTTCGGCCGAGACCACGCACATCTTCTGGAAGGATCTGCGCCCGGCGACGCAGGCCATCGCCGAAGACGCCGGCTTGCCGATGATCGCGGCGAAACTGCCGGATCATGGCGAGACACTCTCAGTCGCCCTGCACGACAAGACCATACAATTAGCCGGCTATGCATTGCCGGTCGATCGCGACGGAGATCTCGTTTATCAGTTCCTGCTGGTGCCATGGACGGGTGCGTGCAGCCACATGCCGACGCCTCCGCCCAACCAGATCGTGCTGGTCACACCAGCCCGTCCCTACAAAATGTCCGAGGCCTACCAGTCGGTTGCCGTCACCGGCGCCCTGAACCCGGACATGGAGAAGAGCCAGCTGTTCATTCTCGACGGCGTCAGCGTCATCCAGTCCGGCTACACCGTGCGCAAGGCAGATGTCGTGGGCGTCGACACGGTTCCGGACTCTGTTGTGTTGCCGGTGAACTCGCCCTGGAGCTTCCTCAACAAGAAGAAGAATTGAACGGCGGGCTCAGGCTGCGTTCGCGCCCGACTCCTTGTCCAGCAGCATATAGTCGAGCGGGATTTCCGTCGTGTACTTGATCTGCTCCATGGCGAAGGACGACGACACGTCCCGGATCTCGATCTTGGCGATCAGCCGTTTGTAGAAGGCGTCGTAGGCGGCGATGTCGGGCACCACGACGCGCAAGAGGTAATCGACGTCGCCACTCATGCGATAGAATTCGACCACCTCGGGAAATTCCTGGATAACCTCGGAAAACCGGCGCAGCCATTCATGACTATGCGAATTGGTGCGGATCGACACGAAGACGGTGACCCGCACATTGACCTTCTCGTGGTCGAGAATGGCGACGCGCCGTTTGATGACGCCCTCCTCCTCCAGCTTCTGGATGCGTCGCCAGCACGGCGTGGTCGAGAGGCCGACTTTCTTGGCGACGTCGGCGACCGCGAGCGTCGCGTCCTCCTGCAGCAGGCGGAGAATTTTTCGGTCGAGGCGATCCATCGGAGGCTCCTGGTGGAATAGTTTCGCTATATTCCCTTTTATTTGGGCCATTCACAAGAAAAAAATTCTGCCGCTTGCGTCGAAAGCGAGTGTTTTCTTGCTCAATGCCTAACCGAGGCGATAGCGGATTTCCGAGCGCAGGAAAGGCAGCAAATCCATTTCAAACCACGGATTCTGCTTCAACCAGCCTGTGTTGCGCCAGGATGGATGTGGCAGCGGCAGCACTTTGGGGCCGACGGAATTCTCCCAGATGGCGCGCCAGTCCATCACCGTTTCCGTCAGCGAGGCGCGCCGCGCCGCGCCCATATGCCAGGTCTGCGCGTAGATGCCGATCGTCAGCACCAGGTCGATCCTCGGCATCAGCGCCATCAAGGGCGCCCGCCAGGCCGGGGCGCATTCGCGCCTCGGCGGCAGGTCGCCGCCCTTGGCGTCCTGTCCCGGAAAGCAGAAGCCCATCGGCACGATGGCAAATTTCTCGATGTCGTAGAATTCGTCGCTTGTCACATCAAGCCAAGTCCGCAAACGGTCGCCCGAAGCATCGGTGAAGGGCATGCCCGACAGATGCACCTTGGTTCCGGGTGCTTGGCTGGCGATCAGGATGCGGGCGCTGGAAGAGGGTCGTAGCACCGGACGCGGCTCATGCGGCAGCGGCTTGCCGATGGGATTGTCCGCGCAGATGCGGCAAGCGCGGACCGTCGTGGCGAAGCTGTCCAGTTCCACGCTCAAGCAGCGGCACTCGGCCGGCTGGAGATTGCCTGATGCCAACGCGACACATTGGTGCATTCCTCTGGCACCTTGATGCGTGCCGGCTTCATGAAGTCGATTGCGATCAGCCCTGTGATGTCGGCAATGGAATAGCTGTCGCCGGCGACGAATTCACGGCTGCCGAGTTCAGCATCGAGCAGCATGAGAAACTCCACCGCCTTCGGCTTGTTGGCCTCACCCCATTCGGGGACCTGCGGAATTTCCCATTCCTTCATGGCGGGATGGACATGGCGGAAAGCCTGCGTGACGCTGCTGAGCAGGTTGAATTCCATTCGCCTCTGCCACATCTCGACCTGCGCCTTGCCAAGCGCGCCGTTTCCGAACAATGCCGGCTCGGGATGGAGTTCCTCGAAATAGCGGCAGATGGCGACGGATTCGGTGAGGATGGTGCCATCATCGAGTTCCAGCACCGGCAGGCGCCGCAGCGGGTTGCGCGAGCTTATTGGCTGCTGCTTGTGTTCCAGCGCGCCCATGTCAACGGGCACCAACGGAACCGCGATCCCCTTCTCGGCGAGAAAAACCCGAACCCGCCGAGGGTTGGGTGCCCGGCCGCCGTCGAACAGCTTCATTTCGATCCTCCTCTTCCTTCCGCCAGACACGCTTCACCAGAAGCGAAAGATCTCGCGCGCCGCGTCGCCGATCGACGCCAGTGTGCCATGTTTTCGCTCGACGACCTCGCCGTGATGACTGTCGCGCCAGTCCTGTGGCAGGTCGAACGTGCCCGCCCAGATGCCAACCCTGGCCGCGCGGGCCGTCGCTTCCTCGCCTTCGAAAGCGCCGTAGGCAACGGCCCAGCCGGCCTCGACTTGGGCGCGGTTTAGGTCGGTGCCGCCGGCCTTGCAGTCGCCGAGCAACCGGCCATAGCGGTCGCGCTGCCAGCCGCTGCAGGTGACCGGCCTGCCTGCGATCAGCCGCACCAGCGACTGGCGCGCCAGCGTGCCACAGGCATAATCGGCGCCGTTCTTGTGGCAAGTCTGGGTGTATTCCGGGGCGTCGATGCCGCGCATGCGGATGCGCTCGGTGCCGAGCGTGATCGAATCGCCGTCATTGATGATGGCTATACCTTGCGTCTTGCGTGTCTCCACTCGATCGAGACGCGCCGCAAGCAGGATCAGCAGCCCCAGAATGATGACGGTCAGCCCGTAATCCAGCAGCTTTCGCCACGGACTTCTCGGGCGCGCTGCCGCGTACCTCGGGCGCGACCTTGGCGACCACGAACGGCTCATATGGCAAACGGTTGGTTAATCATTCGAACGTAGCTTAACACCTTGAAATCGCTGCGCGCATAAATTGAAGCTTTTGATGCCCTTGCAACGCTCGAACACGGCGGACAAGTTCATTGTGGACCGCAGGAAACGGCATCGCAACAGCGATGTCGCGCGCGCGGTGCGCAAGACGCGCGACCGTCTTTCGCAGCAGGCCGGCAATCTCGATTTCGACCGCGAGCTGCTGAAGCTCCATGCCCAGGCGATGACCAGCGGTGCCGTCGTCATCCCGATGCTCGTCCTGGCGATCGCCGCGGCCGGTCGTCTGGCCGGTGTCGGCAATGAGATCGGGCTCTGGGCGTTGTTTACGCTGACCTCTTATACGATCGTCGTTTTCATGGCGCGGCGCATCGAGCGCACGGAAGCTTCCGAACTTAACGCCTTGCAAACGCGAAGGGAATTCCTGGTCGGCCATTTCCTTTGTGGTCTGGGCTGGGCCTGGTTCGTCTGGCTGGGCTGCGGGGCCTGCGAGGTCGACCAGTTCCAGGCGGTCAAGGCGGTGGTGCTGCTGTTTGCCATGGCAGGGACGGCGCTCATGGCCTCGTCCCTGGGCGGAGCACTGCTGGCGACCTTCGCGGTTCCAGTGGCGCTCTACGCCTATGCCGCGACCAAGTCGTGGATGCCGGTCGAGGCCATCATGGCCGCGTTGCTTGTCCTGTCGCTGCCTTTCTTCGCCTATATTGCCAGTCACCTCAATCGCTTCTCCCTGCTGCTGTTGTCGTTCCGCTCCGAAAAGGACGCGCTGATCGCCGAAGTGGAGACGGCGAAGTCGATGTCGGACGAGGCGCGGCGGCGGGCTGAGGACGCCAACCTGGCAAAATCGCGTTTCCTCGCTTCGATGAGCCACGAATTGCGCACGCCGCTCAACGCCATTCTCGGCTTTTCCGAGGTGATGGCGAACGAAGTCCTCGGGCCGATGAGCAATCCCACCTATCGTGACTACGCCCACGACGTGCATGACTCAGGCCAGCATCTGCTCGACCTGATCAACGAGATCCTCGACCTATCGCGCATCGAGGCCGGCCGCTACCAGCTCAACGAGGAGCCGGTCATGTTGCTCAACATCGTCGAGGATTGCTGCCACATGATGGAGTTGAAGGCGCGCAACAAGGACATCCGCGTCATCCAGGATTTCGAACAGACATTGCCGCGGCTGTTCGCCGACGAGCGCGCCGTGCGCCAGATCACGCTCAACCTTCTGTCCAATGCCATCAAGTTCACCGCCACCGGCGGCGAAATCCGCGTCCGGGTCGGCTGGACGGCGGGCGGCGGACAATACATTTCGATCAAGGACAACGGTCCGGGCATTCCCGAGGACGAGATTCCGGTCGTGCTTTCAGCCTTCGGCCAGGGTTCGATCGCCATCAAGAGCGCCGAGCAAGGCACCGGGCTTGGCCTGCCGATCGTCCAAGGGCTGCTCGCCATGCATGGCGGCGAGTTCGAGCTTCATTCCAAGCTGCGCGAAGGCACCGAGGCGATCGCTATTTTCCCGCTGAGCCGGGTGATGGAAGAACTGCCGGCGCTGCCGACCGCGGCGGTGGCCGCGCGACGGCGGTAAGGACCCCGTAAACGCTGGTGCTGCGTGGTCAACCCCGCACAGCCGCCGCCATGCCCGAACTGGTCAGTGCCGCCGCCTTGACCAGCCCAGCCGCCAGAGCGGCTCCCGCCCCTTCGCCGTGGCCGATCCCCAGATCGAGCAGCGGACGCAGCCCGAGGTGCTCGGCCGCCCTTGCATGCGCGAACTCCGGCGACAGGCTGGCGAGAAGACAATGATCAAGGGCTGCGGGGTTCGCTGCATGCAGCACCGCCGCGGCTGCCGTTGCCGCGAATCCATCGAGCAGTACCGGTATTCGCTGCGTCCGCGCGGCAAGGATTGCGCCGGCTATCGCCGCGAACTCGCGGCCGCCCACCCGGCGCAGCGCCTCAAGCGGATCTTCTAGATGGCGGCCGTGAAAGGCCAGCGCCGCATCGACCACCTCTGCCTTGCGAGCCCGCATCGCCGCGTCGGCACCGGATCCCGGGCCAACCCAGTCGGCACCCCTGCCCCCCAAAAGCGCGGCGAGCAGGGCGGCGGCGACGGTGGAATTGCCGACACCGAGATCGCCGAGGCAAAGCAGGTCGGTGCCGCCGGCAATCGCCTCCATGCCGAAGGCCATGGTGGCGGCGCAACCGCGCTCATCGAGCGCCGCGTCCTCGGTGATGTCGCCGGTCGGGATGTGCAGGGCAAGATCGAACACTTTCAGACCGAGGTCGTTGGCAATGCAGATCTGGTTGATCGCCGCACCGCCGGCCGCGCAAAGCTCGACCGCGTTAGCGGTCGCCGCCACGGGCCTCGGCGAAATGCCTTGCCTGGCAACGCCATGGTTGCCGGCAAAGACAGCCATCAGGGGCCTGGTCACGGCAGGCGGAGCGCGACCGCTCCAGGCTGCGAGCCATGCGGCGATGTCCTCGACGCGACCAAGCGAATTCTCAGGCTTGTCGGCCTTGGCAAACAGTGTGCGCACGCGCGCTTCAGCTTTGAGGTCGGCCAATGGCAGATTGCCGAGCAGGTCGCGGAAATCGTCGAAAGGCAGTGCACTGGTCATGTCGCGAACAATCGTTGCTGGAGCAGAGGAGCGGAATAGCTGTCTTGCGTGACCGGCACAACCTCCTCGATCGTCCTTCCTGATTTGCCGCAAAGGCAGCCACGGAAGGCGCGATCGGGAGGGCTTGCATTGGCTTTGCCGTTGCACCATGTGGAGATGAAAGAGCGGATTCCGAACGGGTCCCTCGAGAGAAAGTCATGACGGCCATCGAATCTCCCTGCATCCTGGTCTGTTCGATCGATATGAAAACCGGCTTCTGCTTCGGTTGCGGCCGCACGCGCGAGGAGATCGGCGCCTGGATAGGGATGACGCCCGAGACGCGCCGCAGCGTGATGGCCGAACTGCCAGCCCGGCTCGAAACCGTCGAGCGCCGGCCGCGCCGGGAAACGCGCCGCACCCGCATGGCACGCGAACGCGACGCACCCTAGCGAGGGACGAGTGAGCAGCCGGCTGTTCTGGGTTGTGATGGCGGTGATCGGTGTAGGGGCAGCCCTGCTCATGCTCAACGATTCCGCCGGCAGCACGTTCGGCGTCGAGAATTACGATTTTGGCCGGCTGATCTGGCTTGGGGCTTTCGGCGCCCTTATCGGCGCCGGCTTGCTGCGGTCCGCTCCGCTGGGAGTAATGGCCCGCAATCTCGGCGCCTGGGCGGCTATCGTGCTCGCGCTGATCGCCGGCTATCAATATCGCTACGAGCTGCAGGACGTCGCCAGCCGGGTGACCGCCGGCCTTGTTCCCGGCAGCCCGCTGGCGCTCGGTGTCGAAGACGGCCACGCCACCGTGACCTTGGACAAGGCCGACAATGGCCATTTCGAAGCGCGCATCCTGGTCAACGGCAACCCGGTTCGCGCCGTTGTCGACACCGGCGCCACCAGCACGGTTCTGACTTCGGAGGACGCCCAGGCCGCAGGCTTCAATCCCGCGGCGCTCAACTACACGATACCGGTTTCGACCGCCAATGGCATGGCGCGCGCCGCGGCGGTCAAAACCGACGAACTGGCGATCGGCGGCATCGTGCGCAAGGATATGCCGGTGATGATCGCCGCCCCCGGCATGCTGAGCCAAAGCCTGCTCGGCATGAACTTCATCGGTTCGCTGTCGGGCTTCGACGTGCGCGGCGACCGGATGATCCTCAGGGACTGAGCTCAGGCCGCTTCGGCGGTCGCTCCACCGAGTTCGACAGCCGCGAAAGCAGTCTTCAGCACGTCAGCCCCGGCCCCGGGTCGGGTTGCGTCGGTGGACAGGATCTGACGATAGCGGCGCGCGCCGGGCAGCCCATGAAACAGCCCGACCATATGGCGGGTGACATGGCCGAGCCGGCCGCCCTGTTCGATATGGCGCGCCGCATACTCCGCCATAGCATCGATCAGTGCCGCGAAATCGAACGCTTCCGACCGTGCACCGTAGAAGGCGGCGTCAACGCCGGCCAGAATGCCTGGTGTGTGGTACGCGGCGCGGCCGAGCATGGCTCCGTCGACATGATCGAGATGCAGCCGCACCTCGCCAAGAGACTGAATACCGCCATTGATACCTATGAATTTGCTTTGTTTTCCAGCCTTCAACCGATAAACCCTGTTATAGTCTAGCGGCGGGATGTCGCGATTTTCCCTGGGGCTCAGCCCTTCCAGCCAGGCCTTGCGAGCATGCACCCACAAGGCATCGGCGCCGGCATCGAAAACCCCATTCGCCAGCGCATCGAGCGCCGGCTCCGGATCCTGTTCGTCGACGCCGATGCGGCACTTGACCGTGACTGGCACCGTCACCGCCGCCTTCATCGCCGCGATGCAGGTTGCGACGAGGTCGGGTACTTTCATCAGGCAAGCGCCGAACGTGCCCGACTGGACGCGGTCGGACGGGCAGCCGACATTGAGATTGATCTCGTCATAACCAAAGGCTTCGCCAACGCGCGCCGCTTCGGCAAGTTTTGCCGGATCGGAGCCGCCAAGTTGCAGGGCGACGGGATGTTCCACCTCATCGAAGCCAAGCAGCCGCTCGCGCGCGCCGTGGATAACCGCGTCGGCCACAACCATTTCGGTATAAAGCAGCGCATGTGTCGTCATCTGGCGATGGAAGAACCGGCAATGGCGGTCCGTCCAGTCCATCATGGGTGCAATAGCCAGTCTATATTGTTGATTTTTCAGCATTTTCTTTAACATTCAAAACGCTAGACCCTGCCGAGTGCACACGAATTTACGCCAAGTCGATCATGGTGAGACGCTGACAAAGTCCCGTATAGCGCGCCTGAAGCCCTTCGGCGAATTCATCGACCTTCATATCGACGACATGTGCGATGTAGGCAAGTCCCTCTCCGATCTGTGTCGTAAGCACATGAGTTGTCCGGATTAGGTAGCAGATGAGTTGTCCGGGTTTATCGCCCGCCAAAAGAGGCTTGGGATGACACGGACAGCATGGCTGAGCACCAGCCTCCAAATCCAACTGCACGAATTTTTCCAAAGCAGGAACATAGAAGCATTGTGCGAGTTAGGCACGGACGCCTGCTCGCGTTCCACGATCTGCCAGGGTTCTCTTTGATGTTCGAACGAATGCCCAAGACAATGTATCGCTGTCAGCTTTTCGTATCTGCCTTTGGTTTGTTGTTGCTGATGGGCGACCTGCTCCACGATGACAGGGCCATGGCGCAGCAGGCTTGTCCGGCCGATCACGATAGGCTGCTTACAGTCCTCAAAGCCAATGTGAAGGCAAGCGGCGGACCAGCGAATGGCGGCTTTGAAACCAACGAATGGGGCGCGATCGTTGCCCGCGATGGCACTGTCTGCGCGATTGCGTTCAGCGGCCCCGCAGTCGATTCGCAATGGCCGGGCAGTCGGCTCATCGCAGCGGAGAAAGCCAACACCGCCAACGGTCTCAGCCTGGCTCAAATGGCCCTGTCGACGGCCAATCTCTACGCCGGCGTGCAACCGGGTGGGCCGCTGTTCGGGCTGCAGGCGACCAACCCCGTCAACCAAACCGCGGCTTATGCGGGCGATCCCAAAACCTTCGGCAGCGCCAACGATCCGTTGGTCGGCAAGCCTATCGGCGGCGTCGTCGTGTTTGGCGGGGGCTTGGCCCTTTACGACGGCAAAACGATCGTCGGCGCGCTTGGCGTCAGTGGCGATTCCTCTTGCGCCGACCACAATGTCGCCTGGCGCGTTCGCGCGGCTCTCGGCCTCGACAAGGTCCCGGCAGGCGTCAATCCCAACCGCAAGGATGCCATCATCTATGATCTCGATCCCGGCGGAAAAAGCGCCTCCGGCTGGGGTCACCCGCTATGCTCGGGCACCGAGGCCGACATCGCAGCGGAAATCGGTTCAGGCGTCGGAGGCGCGACACCGAAATGAAGCAAGCAGCGCGGTGTGCAACACCCTGCGTCGACGCGGTACGCACGAACCGCCCGGCGGCAGCTAGAAAACGTCTCCAGAGCTTCCTTGCGGGGTTGCTGCTGGCTTGCACTCCTCTGCTGACGGGCGCTTCCGAAGCTCCGCCACCGTCAGCGATCTCGCCGCCGGCTTCCGCCGCACCGCGCGACGATGGGCAATGGACGATGCCGGCCAAGAACTACGCGTCGACCCGCTACAGTGAGCTCACGGAAATCAACGAAGGCAATGTCAAGAACCTGCAGGTGGCCTTCACCTTCTCCACCGGGGTCAACAAAGGCCAGGAAGCGGCGCCGCTGGTCGTCGGCGGCACTATGTACATCGTGACCCCCTTCCCCAACATGGTCTACGCGCTCGACCTCACCAAGCCAGGCGCGCCGATGAAATGGAAGTTCGAACCCAATCCCGAACCCGCGGCGCAAGGGGTTGCCTGTTGCGACGTCGTGAATCGCGGCGCGGCTTTCGCGGACGGGCGCATCTTCTTCAACACACTGGACGGTCACACCATCGCACTCGATGCGAACACCGGCCAGCCGATCTGGAACTCCCATATCGGCAACATCAACATAGGCGAGACCATCACCATGGCGCCGTTGGTAGTGAAAGGCAAAGTGCTGGTCGGCAATTCAGGCGGCGAGATGGGCGTCCGCGGCTGGGTCAAGGCGCTTGACGCCGGCGACGGTCATGTCGTCTGGACGGCCTACGGCACCGGACCGGACAAGGACGTGCTAATCGGCCCCGATTTCAAGCCGCATTACGACATGGACAAGGGCAAGGACCTTGGCGTCACGACATGGCCGCCGGAAGCCTGGAAAATCGGCGGCGGCAACATGTGGGGCTGGATTTCCTACGACCCGGATCTCAACCTGATCTTCCACGGCACCGGCAACCCCGGACCGTGGAACCCGGATCTGCGGCCCGGCGACAACAAATGGACGTCAGGGATTTTCGCCCGCGACCCTGATACCGGAGCGGCGAAATGGTTCTACCAGTGGAGCCCGCATGACCTCCATGACTATGACGGGATCAATGAGCAGGTCCTGCTCGACATGAACTGGCAGGGCAAGCCGCGTAAGGTGCTGGTCCGGCCCGAGCGCAACGGCTATCTCTACATTCTCGACCGGACCACCGGCGAAGTGCTGTCCGCGAAGCCCTACGGCCCCGTCAATTCCAGCAAGGGTGTCGACCTCAACAGCGGCCGTCTGGTCGAAAATCCGGACAAGAAGACCGGTACCGGCAAGGTCGTCCGCGACATCTGCCCGACCGCATCGGGGCTCAAGGACTGGCAGCCTTCCGCCTTTTCGCCGAAGACCGGGCTGCTCTACATCCCGCATAACAATCTGTGCATGGACGAAGAAGGCGTCGAGGTGAATTACATTGCCGGCACGCCCTATGTCGGCATGAACGTACGCATGATCCCCGGGCCCGGCGGAAACCGGGGCGCCTTCACCGCCTGGGACATCGCCGCGGAGAAGCCCGCCTGGAGCCTCAAGGAGAACTTCCCGGTGTGGAGCGGCGCGGTCGTGACCGCCGGCGATGTCGTCTTCTACGGAACCATGGAGGGTTGGTTCAAGGCGGTCAGCGCCAAGACCGGCGAGTTGCTTTGGCAATTCAAGACGTCGTCCGGCATCATTGGCCAGCCCATCACATATCGCGGCCCCGACGGACACCAATATGTGGCGATCCTGTCGGGTGTAGGCGGCTGGGCCGGCGCCATCGTGTCCGGCGATCTCGATCCGCGCGACGCCACCGCTGCCCTCGGTTTCGTCAACGCGATGAAGGATCTCAAGGACGCGACAACGGCGGGAGGCACGCTCTATGTGTTCCGGCTCCCCTGAGGCACTCGAGCGGCCCTCGCGCCAGGTGCGAAAGGCGCTCCAGCGGATGGCAACCGGCATGGCCGCCCTCGCCTTGCTGCTCTTGCCGGCGACAGCGAATGTGCGTGAACTGAGGGTCTGCGCCGACCCGAACAACATGCCCTTCTCCAACGCCGCCGGTCAGGGCTTCGAGAACAGGATCGCTGAGATCGTGGCCGCCGATCTCGGCGCCAAACTGATCTACACTTGGTGGGCACAGCGCCGGGGCTTCGTGCGCAACACGCTGAAGGCCGGCCTTTGCGATCTCGTGCCCGGCACGCCGGCCAATCTCGAAATGCTGCGCACCACCACCCCCTATTATCGGTCGTCCTATGTTTTCGTCACCCGCCAGGACGGTCCGGATGTGGCATCCTTCAACGATCCGCGGCTGCGCGCTATGCGGATCGGCGTGCAACTCATCGGCGACGACGGGGCCAATTCGCCTCCCGTCCAGGCGCTCGGCCGCCGCGGCATCGTCGGGCATCTCGTCGGCTATCCCGTCTATGGCGACTACTCCGCACCCAACCCTCCGGCGCGCATCGTCGAAGCAGTGGCGACCGGAGACATCGATCTTGCCGTCGTCTGGGGCCCGCTCGCCGGCTACTTCGCCGCCAAGCAGAAAGTGCCTCTCCGCGTCACGCCCGTCACGCCTCGCATCGACGGGCCGCAATTGCCCATGATCTACGACATCTCGATGGGCGTTCGGCGCGAGGACGATGCGCTGCGTGGCGATGTGAACAGCGCGCTGGCCAGGCACAAGGCCGAGATCGACGCATTGCTGTCGCAATATGGCGTGCCGCGCCTCGATGGCCCGGGGAGCCCAGTGCGATGAAGCACGGTGCCGCCATGCTCTTGTTTACGGCCCTAGCGCTTACGGCATGCCAGCGCGAGGAGCGTGACACGCGCCCGCAATCCTCGCTCGGATCGGGTGAGCAGCCGGCGCCTGTGACCACATTGGAACCCGGTGGACAGCGGCCTTCGGCCAGCGACAACAAGGCAGCCAGCTTCGAGGCCAATGCCTTCCACCTCAGCGAGGGCAAGCGCCTGTTCAGCTGGTTCAACTGTTCGGGCTGTCATGCCAATGGCGGCGGCGGCATGGGGCCGGCCTTGATGGACCAGAAATGGCTTTACGGCAGTTCGATCGAAAGCATCCACGCCACCATCCGCGATGGGCGGCCAAAGGGCATGCCGAGCTTCCGCGACAAGATACCCGATGACCAGATTTGGGAGCTTGCCGCCTTCGTTCGCTCGCTGAGTGGCAACGCACCCTCGTCCGCCGCGCCGCAACGCAATGACGACATGATGCCGCATCCGTCGGAAAACCGCATGCCAGATGCAGCCACGCTGGGGAAATCACCGTGAAGCGCCTTGCGTCGACCGGGTTCGGCACGGCCTGCGTCTTGTTTCTGCAGGGATGCGCGGGATGGCAATCAGCGCTCGACCCGAAAGGGCCAGCTGCCAGTGAGCTGGCATGGCTCATCTGGTTTTTCACCGCGCTTTGCGCGGTGATCTGGGTCCTGGTGATGATCGCTCTTGCCACACCGTTGATGATGCGGTCGCGGGACGGCGCCGAGCCGCTCGTGCTCGACGCCGGCGCCGACCATCGAAAGTTGCGCGTTGTCGTGATCGCCGTCGGGCTGACCGCAGTGATCGTGGTCGGACTGACCTTGCTGAGCTTCTTCGCCAACAGGACACTTGCGGCGATCGGCTCCGACGCCGCGCTCACCATTCGCGTCACGGGCCACCAATGGTGGTGGGAAGTCCGCTACGAAGACGCCACGCCGAGCCGCATCCTGACCACGGCGAACGAGATCCACATCCCCGCCGGGGAGCCCGTACGGCTTCTGCTGACATCGACGGACGTGATCCATTCCTTCTGGGTGCCGAGCCTTTCCGGCAAGCTCGACCTCATCCCCGGCCATATCAATGTGCTCGACATCAAGGCCGACAAGCCTGGCGTATATCGCGGCCAGTGCGCCGAGTTCTGCGGTGCGCAGCATGCGAACATGGGTACCTTCATCATCGCTGAGCCGAAGGAAAAGTTCGACGCTTGGTGGAACGACCAGTTGCAGCCGTCTGGCCCTCCGGCGAGCGACGAGGCCAAGGCTGGCGAGGACCTGTTCCTCAAGCGTCCCTGCGTGATGTGCCACAGGATCGGGGGCACTCCAGCGGGAGGAACCGTCGCGCCGGATCTGACGCATATTGCCAGCCGGCGCACGCTCGCCGCCGGCACGTTGACGATGAGCCGAGGCAATATCGCTGCCTGGATAGCGGACCCCCAAGGCGTGAAGCCCGGTTCCCACATGCCTGTGGTGGAGCTCAACGGCGACGAACTCAACGCCATCGTCGCCTACCTCGAGGGTCTGAAATGAGCAGCGCGGATCTGATCAGCGAACGCGACCTGCCGCCGAAACGCGAGACCGCCACCAAGGGCGACCTGGCTCCCGAGCATGACGGACCGCGCGATACTGGCATGGACGATGCCAGCCTGCACCACTGGCTCACGCGGGCATGGCGCACGCCGCCCGGCATCATCGGAGCATTGTCGGCCGTCGACCACAAGGTCATCGCAAGGCGCTATCTGATCACGGCCTTCATCTTCCTGTGCCTTGGCGGGCTGAACGCGGTCGCCATGCGAATCCAACTCTCCGGGCCGCAGCGCGGGCTGATCGGGCCGGACCTCTACAACCAGCTGTTCACGATGCATGGCGTCACCATGATGTTCCTGTTCGCTGTGCCCATCGTTCAGGCAACGGGAATCTATCTGGTGCCGCTGATGGTCGGCACCCGTAACATCGCCTTCCCGCGGCTCAATGCATTCGGCTACTGGATCTACGTCTCGGGCGGGGCCTTTGCCTGGATCTCATTCCTCCTCAACATGGCGCCGGACGTCGGCTGGTTCGCCTATGTGCCCCTATCCGGACCGGAATTCTCTCCTGGCAAGCGCGCTGACGTCTGGGCGCAAATGATCACCTATACCGAAGTGTCGTCGCTTGCGGTCGCCGTCGCCACCATCGTCACCGTGTTCAAGCAACGCGCGCCCGGCATGTCGCTGGACAAGATACCGCTTTATGTGTGGGCACTGCTGGTCACTTCCTTCGTCGTCGTCTTCGCGATGCCGGCGGTCATGATCACCTCGACCTTCCTCATTCTCGACCGGCTTGTCGGAACCCACATTTTCAACCCCGCGGAGGGCGGCGACGCCCTGCTGTTTCAGCATCTGTTCTGGTTCTTCGGTCATCCCGAGGTCTACATCATCTTCCTGCCGGCGACGGGCATGGTCTCCTCCATCATTCCCGCTTTTGCCCGGCGACCGACGTTCGGCCATTTAGGGCTGGTCCTGTCGCTGATCGCGGTGGGTTTCCTGTCGTTCGGCCTCTGGGTGCATCATATGTTTGCAACCGGATTGCCGAAGCTCGGGGCGAGCTTCTTCACGGCGTCCAGCATGCTGATCGCCATCCCCAATGGCGTGCAGATCTTCTGCTGGCTGGCGACCTTGTGGGATGGCAGACCGGTGATCCGCACGCCGCTGCTGTTCGTCTTCGGCTTCTTCTTCATCTTCGTCATCGGCGGGCTAACCGGCGTCATGCTCGCCTCGGTGCCGCTCGACCTTCAGGTGCACGACACCTACTTCGTCGTCGCCCACTTCCACTATGTGCTGATCGGCGGATCGGTATTCCCGCTGCTGGGCGCGGCCTATTTCTGGTTCCCCAAGATCACCGGGCGCATGATGAGCGAACGTCTCGGACGCTGGCATTTCGGGCTGGCCTTCATCGGCTTCAACGCGGCCTTCTTCCCGATGCATCTCGTGGGCCTGTGGGGCATGCCGCGCAGGGTCTATACCTATCCGGCGGAGCTTGGCTGGGCCAACATCAACCTGTTCATCAGCGCCGGCGCGGTGCTGTTCTTCCTGAGTTTCGTGCTGTTCACCTTCAACCTGATACATGGCGCATTGAAAGGGGCTCCGGCCGGCGATAACCCCTGGGATGCCGGCACCCTGGAATGGGCCACGTCGTCCCCGCCTCCAAGTTACAATTTCTCGCGCATTCCGATCGTGACGAATGTCGAGCCGCTGTGGGCCGAACGAGAGGCGCTTCCCGTCGCAACTGGACTCCGCGTCGATGTCCGCGAGTTGCTCATCTCGACGGTGGCGGAGGCCTACCCCGACATCCGCGAGAAATCGGCGACGCCGTCGATCTGGCCGCTGCTGGCGGCGATCGCCGTGGGCGGCACGTTCCTCTACTCGATCTTCACGCCGTGGGCGATCGTCTGGGGTGCCATGCCGATCGCGCTCACGCTGCTCGGCTGGTTCTGGCCCAAGGGCGATCCGGAGGACGAGGAATGAACCAGCGGCCCGTCACCGACCTTTCCGCCCTCCCTACGTTTGGCCATGGTCCGCGCAGCCCAACCTGGTGGGGCACGCTCGGCTTCATGGCATTGGAAGGGACGGGCTTCGCGCTGGCGGCCGGCGCCTATCTCTATCTGGCGATGTCATGGCCCAACTGGCGTCTGAGCGCCCCGGAACCTAACCATTGGCCGGGAACGATCGTCACCCTGTTGCTGATCGCCAGCCTGGTGCCAAACCACATCCTCAATCGCTACGCCGAGCATTGCGCAATGGTACCGGTGCGGATCGGCATGGTCGTGATGTCGCTGTTCGGTGTCGCCCCGCTCGTGGTGCGCTGGTTCGAGTTCCCGGCATTGAATATCTATTGGGACACAAACGCCTATGGCTCGATGCTTTGGGTGTTGCTTGGACTGCACACCACGCATCTGATCACCGACGTGGGCGACACGATCGTGCTGACGGTGCTGATGTTCACACGCCATGGCTATAGCGGCCGGCGCTTCGGCGATGTGGGCGACAACGTCTTTTACTGGGATTTCGTGGTGCTCACCTGGATCCCGATCTACCTGCTTATCTACTGGGTACCGAGGCTAGGCTGATGCGCGCGCTGCGGTTGGGAATGTCCTGGGGTGGTCTTTTGTCGGGGCCTTTGGCTTGGGCAATCTCGACGCAGCTGAACTACGCGCTTGTTCCGTGGCAGTGCAATCGCCAGGTTCCGGTCGTGCTTCCGATCGCATTGCTGCTGGCCTTCCTTTCACTTCTCGGCGGCATGCTTTCTTGGCGGGCACGGCGGCAAGGGGGCGCGGCTTTCAAGCCGGAGCGCACGCGCGGCACCGAGAAATTCGTCGCCGATCTCGGCATTCTTGCGGCTTTGCTTTTTGCCCTCGTCATCGTCATGCAGGGCAGCGCCGCACTCATTCTCGACGAGTGCCTGCGATGAGCTTCGAGGCCTTCTTCTCAACCTCGATCTGCTATGGCGCCGGCGCGCCCGAAGCGGGATGGACGCTTGCGTTTCCCATCACGCTCCCTTTGGCCGCAATCGCGCTCATCTATGCGCTCGGAGCGAGCCGGCTATGGCGCCGCAGCAGCCGGGGCCGCTCCGAGCGGACGCGGCAAGTTCTGTTGTTCACCGCCGGCTGGGGCGTGCTGACCGGAGCGCTGGTCAGCCCGATCCATGCGCTTGGCGAACGGGTGTTTGCCGCCCACATGATCGAGCATGAACTGCTGATGGCGGTAGCGGCGCCACTCCTTGTCGCCGCCTGCCCCGGCGCAGCCCTGATATGGGCATTGCCGACCGGACTTCGCCGAGGGACGGGAAGGCTCACGCACGGCAGGACTCTTCGTGCGATCTGGACCGTTGCCAGCCGCCCCCTCAACGCAACCGCCATCCACGGCATCGCGATCTGGATCTGGCACGTTCCCGTCCTGTTCGAGGCAGCGCTTCAGCAGGGCGTGCTGCACTACGCCCAGCATGCGAGCTTCCTCGGCACAGCCCTGCTGTTCTGGTGGGGGATTCTGCCGCGTTCCGGCCGCCAGCAGGCCTATGGCAGCGCGGTCATGCATCTCTTCTTCACGTCACTGCACACTGGTCTGCTCGGCGTGCTGCTGCTGTTGTCGCCCAGACTCTGGTACCCGCAGAATGCCGCCCGCGCGGCGCTCTGGGGTCTAACCCCGATCGAGGACCAGCAGCTCGCCGGACTGCTGATGTGGGTTCCGGCTGGCCTGATCTATGGCGGAGCCGCCTTGCTGCTTGCCGGCCTTTGGATAAGCAAGAGCGGAATCAGGGAGGCAAGCCATGCGCTCCGGCCTGGCTAGGATGGTGGGCAGCGCGCTCGCCGCGATCCTGCTGCTGACCGCGGCAGTCGCCGCAGCGACCTTGTGGTCCGACCGGCGCGATCGTGTTCGCCACGAATCGGACATGGCGACCGGCGGCTTGGAAGCGCGCGCCATTCCGATCATGATCGCGAACGGCTGCTCCGGATGCCATACGATCCCCGGCGTGCCGGGGGCACAAGGCCAGGTTGGTCCGCGCCTCGATTCCAGCCTTGCCGACCGGGTCTTTATCGCCGGCATACTGGCGAACAATCCGGAGAACCTGATCCGCTGGATACGAGCGGCCAGGGAGATCAATCCGCACACGGCAATGCCGTCGACGGGGATCACAGAGCAGCAGGCGCGTGATATCGCTGCCTACCTCTACGCCCTGAGATGATCAGCCCTCGCCGCCGCGCCGGGACCACAGGCCGCGGCCGGGGTCGTAGCCGACCACTGCCGCCAGGAAAAACACGACGAGGCAGGCGAGAACGACAAGGGCGGAAACGGGATCGAAGCGCAGATAGAGCGTGAAGCGTATCAGTTCGACCGCCGAACTGAACGGCCCTCGAGCGACAGCGCCTTCATGGACCGATCACCACTCCCCAGGGACCGCGTCCCACCGGCACCGACTTCACCACCTCCTCATTCTCCAGATCGATGAACGAGATGTCGCCGGAATTGCCATTGGCACCGCCAGCGTCTTGGCATCCACTTCGGCCACCCGGTTGGCCGGACCGAGCGCGACATAGGCAGTGGCGCCGTCGCGTGCCATTTCGATGTCGACCGCCTGGACGCCCTCGCTGCGGATGCCGGGGACCTCGAACTCGACCTTGCCGGTCTCTGCACGAGACGTGGTGTCGAGACGGTCACCGTCCCGCGACCAACAGAAGCAGCAGGATCGAGAGCGCCAGTTTCATTGATGGAGAGGTTGGGCGAGAATAGGAGTTCATCGACGACCTGAGGGTCGGCCACGTCGACTTCGCCTCTTCGCCCGAAGGCCGTCAACTGGCGACGGAAGAACCGGCAATACCGATCCGTCCAATCCATCATAGGTGCAGTTAGCGAATTTTGCTTCCAGCATGTTTGATTTTAGTTGCTCTCTGCCGAGGCTGGTCAGTGTTGATCACCGAACAGCGTGCAAAGCCTGTAATCTACTGCATTCTCTTTGCATTTCAAACACTTGGCAGGCGAGAATTGCCGCGATTCACGGCTGTTCGATGCTCGTTTGAATCGGTTTAGATTCATATTAATTTCAAAAATGCAATAGGCATATTGAATTATCCACAAATTGGAGTAGCTTTTTAGCTATTGCTAATAAAAGGAGGACGGCATGCACATCCGTGCGTGCCAAGGGAGGGGGGTCATCATCATGGCCTATTTATTGCCTGATAGCATCCGCCGGCTGCGGATGATCCACGCGCGCAGGACACGTCCGCGCGGGAACGCCTGACCGGGGCATGAGCGAAGGGCTTGGAACGCCCTCGACGCCCTACCCCCGATCCATTCCACCACTCCACTTTCTTTAACGAGGACGCGTAGCGCCGGCCGTACCGGCGGATGCGCGCCCATGCGGCCGGTTGCCGGCGTTGGGGCCGATTTCCGCCTGCCGCAATAACCAGGGAGAATTCCGATGGCACTCGACATCCTCGCCCAAGACATCATCATCGACGAAACGACCGGCCTCCAAGACAATGATATCAACCCGGCCGTTGCGCCGTACAGCACCAACACGACGCTGCAATATCTCGAGACTCTCGGTTCTCCGCTCGAAACCGCATTCCAGGCTAACTTCGTGCGGGCCACGGCGAGCGCCGGAGAAACCATCAACTCGATCGTTCTTACGCAAAACGCTTCCGGCACGCCGTTCTCCACCACGGTTGGCGTGAACAGCAACCTTCAGACTGACGACGGAAAATATATATGGCTGTTCCAGGACGCAACGCATGCGAACGTCGTGATCGGTGTCATCGGCACCTCTGATCCGTCTGCCGCGCCCGTTGCGAATGGCCCCCTCGCCTTCTCGTTTGGTCTGGACTCCACGAGCGCCACAAACGCGGACCTTTACTTAGTCGAGTATGTGCCGTTGCACCATCCGGACGCGACCAACCCGGACGACCGCATCGATCTAACCGATAAGGTGTTCGCATCGGTCGCCGGAACCTCGGTGGTTAATTTCTCGGGCCAGAACGCGGCTCCCGGCAATCATGATTTCTATGTGATCGATTCGGGAAGCGACGCTACGAAGCAGATTTTGGTGACAGGTTTCCTCGGGGCGGCCAATGCCACCGCCAACGTCAGTACACAAGGCTTCGGCGTCAATAACCAGAGCATCAATCCGGCTGAGGCGTTGCAGGTCGATTTCGTGACTGGCGGCACCTTGGCCGCGGGTACCGCTTCGCAGATACAGTACGGCGGCCACCTCGAGAACATTACGCAGGCCGGGTTTACGATCAACCAGATCACGCCTTCCAATCCGAGTTTGCGGGTGGACATCAAAATCAGCACCGTCAATGTCACGGGCAACGAGCAAGGCTTGAACTTTTATGACGGCAGCCCCACCACCCCCGCGCCCATCGCCAGCCTTACGCTGACCGGCACATCCGGGTTTGCGTCGCCGATCACCGCTAATGGCACCTATGCCACGGGAAGCGGCAACGTCACCGTCAGCGGCATGGGCACAGGCACCGTAACCATCACCGGCCTCGACAACGTCACCACCGTCAACATCACCACGAGCAATCCCATGGATCGGCTGACGGTTACGGGGGTCGATGCAAACGAAGGCTGTGACATCACCGAGTTCCATTTCACGGCGCAAAACACCAATGGCCATACCGAGGAGGTCGGCTCTTTCATCAACTTTGACGATGACGGGCCGAGCATATCGACGACCGGCACCGAGCCGACGCTAACCGTCGACGAGACGGTTCTTGGGACCGACGACACCAAGAGCTTTGCCGCCAACTTCAGCCCGGTCTACGGCGCCGACGGCGCCGGAGCGGTCACCTATGCGCTCGCCGTCACGGCCGGCTCGACCGGGTTGATCGACACTGCGACCAACCAGGAGGTCGTGCTGTCGGTCACTGCCGGCGGCGTCGTCGAGGGCCGCACCTCCGGCACCAGCGACCTCGTCTTCACGGTATCCGTCGACGCCAGCGGCAACGTCACCCTCGACCAGATACGTGCCTTGGTCCACTCGAACCCCAACGACCCCAATGACAATGCCACGCTTTCCGCCGACAACCTGGTCAAGCTCACCGCAACCGTTACCGACAAGGACGGTGACCACCAGTCGGCAACGCTCAACATCGGCCAGAACCTCAACTTCCACGATGACGGGCCGAGCATATCGACGACCGGCACCGAGCCGACGCTAACCGTCGACGAGACGGTTCTTGGGACCGAC